>NZ_JAARLY010000010.1 GCF_011759385.1 Oleiagrimonas sp. C23AA
CTCGGCTTCGGTCTCGGCTTCGGTCTCGGCTTCGGTCTCGGCTTCGGTCTCGGCTTCCGGCTCGGCTTCCGGCTCGGCTTCCGGCTCGGCTTCCGGCTCGGCTTCCGGCTCGGCTTCCGGCTCGGCTTCCGGCTCGGACGAGGCGCGCGCCTCGTCCTCGAGCGAACGCTCGAGATCGGTATCGTCCAGCGCACCAGCACCGATCAGTTCGGACAGCTCGATCTGCGGCGCGGCGTCCGCCGGCGTGCCGTCTTCCGATTCCGGGGCGCGATGCCCGGACTCGTCCTCGAAGGCCGCCGCAAAAGCCGCGCTCAGATCAACCTCGTCACCGGCATCGTCCGGCTCAACATCGGTATCGGTATTATCGGCGACCGGTGCCGACGCCGAGTCGATATCCTGACCCTGCGCTTGCATGTCGGTTAAGGCATCGGCCGGCTCACCCTCGGCGGCATACGCTTCATCGCCGCCCGTGTCCGGGGGCACGGGTATGCCTTCGTCATCCAGCTCCGGCTCATCGGCGACTGGAACTTCACCCGGCAGCTCCTCGTAGAGCACATGGGACACATTGGGCTCGGGCAGCGCATCACGCAATTCGGTCAGGCGCGTGGCCAGCGGCGTGGAATCGGGCACCTGCGGATCGTCGGCATCCAACTGTGCGGCGACCTGCTCGATCAGGTCAGCGGCGTCAGCCACCGCCTGCATCCCTGCTTCCGGCGTCGGCTCATTGATGGCGCGCAGACGCTTCAGGTAGCTTTCCAGCGGCGCCAGCACCTGCCCCAGCACCGGCACCTCGACCATGGCGATGGCACCATTCAAGGTATGCACGGCGCGCAGGACCGGTTCATCGATGATCATGCCCTGCTCATCGGCATCGGCCAGGTGGCGACGTACAGTGCCCAGGTGCTGGCTGATCTCGCTGCGCAGGATATCCAACAGCACCTCATCCATCGGCGGCAGCGCGCGGATATCGATGACATCGTTATCGGCTGGCGCCACTCCACCCGCGTCGCCCATCGGCTCCGACACTTCAGGTAGCGTACTCAGCGCGTCATCGGGAACACCGGCGGCAGCGGCCTCGGCTTCCTCGCGCGGGACGCGGCGGATGATGGTGCGCGAAACTCGCTCGGTACGCGTCTCGGCCAGATCGCTCACCCTGGCCGCTTCATCACCCTCGGCCAGGCGGTCGGCGGTTTCGGCAATGGCCGACAACGGCGCGCGTGGCACGTGATCGGCATCATGAAGCGCCTTGAGCAGCTCGGGCAGCGCATCGACAGCGGCCTTGACCGTATCCTGCACGCCGGCGTGCGGCTCGATGCTGTCATCGAGCACGCGGTTGAGCATGTTTTCGATCTTCCAGGCGAACTCGCCCAGCACGCGTGCGCCGACCAGACGGCCTGAGCCCTTGAGCGTGTGGAAGGCACGACGGATCGGCGTGAGCCGGTCCTTGTCGTCAGGCTTTGCCAGCCAGGCCTCGCGGGTAAGCGCGAGGTTGTCGATTTCTTCCTGGACCTCTTCCAGGAAGACCTCGCGGATGTCGTCGTCGATCTCGTCGCTGCCGGCCTGGAAACCGGCCTCGCGGGCCATCGGGTCGGCCAGCGGAAGTTCTTCCTCGACGGTTTCCTCGATCTGAACCCAGTCCTCGCCATCAGGCGGCAAGGTGGCCTCGGTATCGGCCAGTCGCAGGCCGTCGACATCGTGGCTGTCCGCCTCGGTCGTGGCGCCGTCGCCAACCACCAGCGCGTCCAGCGAATCGCCATCGGCCACGCTGACACTTTCGGTCAGCTCCGGCGTGGGCGCCTCGTTCAAGTCCGAATCGATCGACGCCACCGGCGCCTGCGGCACCGGCTCGCGGCGCGGCGGCACCGGCCAGTAACCCAGCGCGGCCAGACTCTGCTCGGTGACATCGAGAATGTGCGCCAGGCCGCTGCGGTGCTCGCGCGCTGCCTCCAGGTAATATTCGATGGAAGCCAGCGCATCGGCCAGCTTGTCCATCTGTTCGGCGGTGGGAATGCGCTGCTCCATCGCCAATTCCTGCTCGATGAAGCGGCCGATGCCCTCGACCAGATCGGCCGGACGCTGCTCGTCGAGCATGCGCAGAGCGCCGCCGATTTCTTCCAGCAGCTGCGGCACGGCATTGAGCTGGGCGTGCTCCCACGGCGATTCGATGAAGGCGACCACGGCCTCCTTCACCTTCATCAGGTTGTTCACGGCCTCGCGCATCAGCGCGGCCAGCACCTGACGCGCTTCACTGCGTGGCAGCTTGCCGGGCGCCGGCTC
The DNA here is from genome assembly GCF_011759385.1 of Oleiagrimonas sp. C23AA. Lineage (GTDB taxonomy): Bacteria > Pseudomonadota > Gammaproteobacteria > Xanthomonadales > Rhodanobacteraceae > Oleiagrimonas. The sequence continues at coordinate 2,278 of NZ_JAARLY010000010.1, forward strand.
CTCCACCTCGATGGCGACATCCTCGCCTTCGGCACCCAGGCGTTCGATGTGGTCATCCAGCGAGGCCTCGACGTAGAGCAGTGCACCGGCTACGTCCAGCAGCGTGTTCTCGTCCGCCGGCTGCGAGCCGTTGATGATCGACTCGACCACACGGTGTTGCTCGCCAACCACGCGCCGCGGCATGGCCAGACCCAGCATGCCCAGGGTATCGCCGACGCGATCGAGCACCTCCAACTGCCCGGACAGCTCGTCGGGGCTGGCGTCGCGCCGGCGCAGGAACAGATCCAGTCCATCCTTGACCTTCAGCAGGTCTTCCTTGATGGCCTGCGAGACGGTATCGAGCAAGGCGCGGTTGTGGCCGGCCATGGCACCGCGGGCATGGTCGAGCTCTTCCTCGTCAGCCAGTAGCGTGGACAGACCATAGGTCTGACCCAACTGCTGCAGACGCTCGCTGCCCGGCTTGGCCTGGGCGGCGTAATAAAGCAAACGCCGAACCAGCTCATCGGCATCGTCATCGGCCAGCGCCACTTCACCCTGTTCGATCAGCGCTCGTATGTAGCGGTCGACACGGCCGATCAGCTGTTTGACCTCGGCGCCGTGGGCGTCGAGCACACCACGCTCCAGACCATCGATCACGCTGGCGGTGACCCACCACAGGCGCCGCGCCGCCAGCGAGCTGCAGCAAGCGGTGATGCCGTCCAGCACATCCCGCATGGCACGCAACGCTGGCGCACCGCCCTGACCACGGAACCAGGCCAGCAACGGCGACTGGAAACGCATGCGCAACGTCTTGACCTGCGCCACCTGTTGTTCGCGCGGAAGGGGTGGGTCGGCACGCCCCACCGAAGCCGGCAGCAGCGCCTGCAGATTCGGCGTGAACATGGCCGATTCATGCAATGCCTCGACACCACGACAGGCGCGCAGATCGTTCAGCAGCGGCAACAGCACCACCGGCAGATCACGATGGCCACCCTGCAGTCGCTCCAGATAATCGGGCAGCTGCACCAGGCCGCGCATCATCGTGCTGTAGGCATCCTCGCGCTGGCGCACGCTGCCCTCGAGAAGAGCCTCGGCCAGCTGCTCCATGTCCTTGATCACCATGGCCGCGCCGTACAGCTCGACCATGCGCAGCGTGCCCTGCACCACGTGCAGCTGTGCCGCGCATTCACGCATGGCGCCGGCATCGCCGGGATCGGCCACATAACGCTCCAGCGCCTCGCGGGCACGGCCCAGGGCTTCGTCCAGCTCCGGCTTGACCCAGTTGAGCGTGGTGAAATCGATATCGTCTTCGAGTCTCATGCGACTGCGAGCGCCCCCTTACACAAGCCCCGAAGCGGCACCTGCACGGCTGCCCGTCGCGGCGCGCCATGAGCGCAGCTGCGAAGCGGGACGATGTCGATGGAGATGGACTGCTTCAAGAATGACTCCGATTGACGTGGCTGCCGCTTATTCGGGCAGCTTGAAGTCGGCGACCGAGCGCCGCAAGTCGTTGGCCAACTGGGCCAGATTGCCGATCGACTCGGCGGTCTGGCTGGCACCCATGGAGGTCTGCGAGGTGATCTCCTGAATCGCATTCATGGTGGTGGTGATGTTGGTGGCCGCGGCCGACTGCTGACGCGCCTCGGCCGAGATGTTGCCAATCAATTCGGCCAGGTCGTTGGACACGCGCTCGATGTCCCCCAGCGCGGTACCGGCATCCTCGGCCAGCCGCGCACCGGCCACCACCTCAGCGGTGGTCTGCTCCATGGAGCTGACCGCTTCGTTGGTATCGGACTGAATGGTCTGCACCAGGGTCTCGATACGTTTGGTGGCGTTGGAGGCACGCTCGGCCAGACGCTGCACCTCATCGGCCACCACCGCGAAGCCGCGACCGGCCTCGCCGGCCGAGGCCGCCTGGATGGCCGCGTTCAGAGCCAGCACGTTGGTCTGCTCGGCAATGTCGTTGATCAGCTCCACGATCGAGCCGATTTCCTGCGAGGATTCACCCAGGCGCTTGATGCGCTTGGAGGTCTCCTGGATCTGATCGCGGATCGAGTCCATGCCCTGAATGGTTTCGCGCACCACTTCGGCACCGCGCGAGGCAATCTGCACCGAGCGCTGGGCCACGTCGGCCGAGTCGGCCGAGTTCTTCGAGACCTGGTCGATGGAGCTGGCCATGTCGGAAATGGCCGCTGACGCTGATGTGATCTGCTGCGCCTGATGCTCGGCCGCCTCGGCCAGATGCATGGCTGTGGCCTGGGTTTCCTGCGCGGCCGCCGAGACCTGCACGGCGGTCTCGTTGATGGTGGCCACCAGGCGGCGCAGCTCGTCCACGGCGTAGTTCATGGAGTCGGCGATGGCGCCGGTGATGTCCTCGGTCACCGTGGTTTTCACCGTCAGGTCGCCTTCGGCCAGCGCGCCCATCTCGTCCAGCAGGCGCATGATCGCCTCCTGGTTGCGACGGTTGAGGTCGGCGGTATCTTCCAGGCGACGGCGCTGGTCACGCACCAGGGTGATCACCAGCAGCAAGGCGAAGGCAAATGCGCCGACTGCGGCGATCAGACCCCACCACACATTAGGGAACAGGCGCTGCGTCGGCAGCTTGCCGATCTGCTCGGCCACGTCATTGGCGCGCAGCAACACCGTCTGCGAATCAAGCGAGGCCTGGTTGCCGGCATCCTTGATCTCCTGCAGGCCAGGCGAGGCCGATACCAGCTTGGCGACCGGGCCGGTCAGCTGGTTCCAGCTGTCTTGCATGTTGCCCAGAATCTTGCGCGCGTTGGCATCCTTCAGGGCGCGCACGCCGACGTCGCTGTTGCCCTTGAGCAACCCTTCCAGCACGCTGCCGTACAGCTGCGCGTCGCGGGCCAGACCATCGGCGGCGGCCTGTGCGTCCTCGCCACCCTGCAGAATTTCCTGCACGCGGCGAATCATGCGGTCGGCCAGCACCATCTGGCGCGAGGCGGTGTAGGTCTGCTCGGGCGTACCGTGCTGCTGCAGGATCGAGGCCACCTGATCCATCTGCGAGTTCAGCGCCGGCATCTTGTGCGAGAAGGTGCTGGCCTGCTGGGTCGACTGCAGTACCAAGCTCTGGTTGGACAGGATCTTGCGGATGTCGCCGTCGAGCTGCGACCAGGCGTTGCCCAGCGCCGCCACGGAACGGGCGGTGAGCGAATTCTTGGCGTAGGCCGGCATGCCGGCCTTGGCGTCGCCACTGCGCAGTCGCTTGACTGCCGAGTCGATGGTGTTGCGGGTGGTTTCCAGTTCCTTGAACGAATCGATGTTGCCGCTGGATGCCTCCAGTGCGTACTTCGCCGTTTGCTGCGAGAGCACCTGCACCTGGGTGGTCAGTGCCACGGCCTGCCGGTCTTCGCCGTTCTTCTGATTGAGCATGAAGAAGTCGGCCGCGGCAATGCCGATAGCCAGCAGCAGCAGGATGATCAGGACGGTGTAACCGCCCTCCCTGCTCTCGCCCCCTGTTGTCGTGCTCATACGCTTCCCTCGCCCCGTCGAGTCGTCGATATGCGCGGCCGTTCAGGCCGCCGCTTGCAGAAAGTCCGGTGCCCGGGCCAGTCGGCTCATGCTGAACAGGCCCAGGGTCTCGTCACTGGTGGTGACGTTTTCCAGGACGAACCGCGACAGGCGCGCATCGTCCTCTGATTGCGCGTTGGCGCGTTGCTCTTCCACCACGTTGCGCTGGCCCAGTACCTCGTCGACCAGCAATCCCACATGTCCACCCTGCTGGCGCACCAGCAGCACACGGCTGCGGTCGCCCGGTAGCGTGCGCTGATCAAACAGGAACCAGCCAAGGTCGACCACCGGCACCAGGTTGCCGCGAATATTGGCAATGCCCAGCAGCCAGTCCTGCGTGCCGGGCACCGGCGTCAGCGACGGCGGCGTCAGCAGCTCACTGACCTCGTCGATGGCACTGGCCAGCACGCGATGACCCACGCGAAAGCCGATACCTCGCCACAGACCCGGCGTCTCGATCTGTTCGGGCTGACCGGCGCTATGGGCCAGGCTGCGGCGCTCGTAGTCGGCCAGCAGCTCGAAAGGCGTTGCGTTAGCCGTGCTCATGGCCGCCTCAAGCCACTTCGGCCAGAAGTTTCTGGATGCGCGTCAGCAGGTCCTTTTCGCTGACCGGCTTGGTGATGAAATCACGCGCACCCTGACGCAGCCCCCAGACGCGATCGGTCTCCATCGACTTGGTGGTGATGATCAGCACCGGCACCTTGGCCGTTTCCGGATCGCGGCTGAGCGTGCGCGTGGCCTGAAAGCCGTTCATGCCGGGCATGATGACGTCCATGATGACCAGATCCGGCTTGAGCTTCTTGACCAGCTCGACCCCGTCCTCGCCGTTGCCGGCGGTGGAAATCTGGTAGCCGGATTTCTCCAGCAACGTGGTGAACACGCGCACGTCCGTGGGCGAATCATCAATGATGAGAATGTGGGCCATTGTTTCCCTTTCCCCTTGATAGGTGTCTGGCAATCCGGCCGTCAGGCCACCTCTGCATGGCGACGAATGGCATCGAGCAGCTCGTCGCGCGTGAAGGGTTTGGTCAGATATTGCTCGGCGCCGACGATGCGCCCACGCGCCTTGTCGAACAGGCCGTCCTTGGAGCTGAGCATGATCACCGGCGTGGCGCGGAATTGCTGGTTGTTCTTGATCAGCGCGCAGGTCTGATACCCGTCCAGGCGCGGCATCATGATGTCGACGAAGATGATGTGCGGCTTCAGGTCGGAAATCTTGGACAACGCCTCGAATCCGTCTACGGCGGTGAGCACGTCACAGCCTTCTTTTTTGAGCAGCGTCTCCGCCGTGCGACGAATGGTCTTCGAGTCGTCGATGACCATCACCCGAAGACCGGTCAGGCTGGCCTGCTTACCCGTGTCGTTCACTTACCGCCCCCCTGGTGTCCCGCGTCCGGGCACAGGTTTGAGTTGTTCTGGTTGGAACGGCTTCACGCCCACTGCAGCAATCATCTGCATGCCACATCCCCTGTACGGCGCAAGACACACGTTCCGTGAAATCTGCGTATTGCCCCGGTTGTTTAGCGCCTGCCCGCTGAAACTGTCAAGTTGAACACGCGCTGGCATGTCGGCGACTATCGCCTTTCGCTGTGTCTGCACGGTCATGACTTGGATCGCGCCGAACAAGCCCCCAGCATAAATCAGCCCTTTCCCACCCACTGTGCGCAATTCCCGCTTTTTGGCACGCGGGCCTTGCAGGAGAACCCCATGACGCTTTCGGTCGCTGTGCTGATGGACCCGATTTCGGCCATCAAGATCGCCAAGGATTCCACCTTCGCCATGCTGCTGGAAGCGCAGCGGCGCGGGCACGCGATCTACTACATGCGTCAAGGCGATCTGGCCCTGCGCGACGGCCGTGCCATGGCCCGGCTGACGCCGCTGAGCGTCAAGGAAGACGCCAACGACTGGTATGCCTTGGGCCAGGCCCAGTGGCGGCCGCTGGCCGAGGTCGACGTGGTGCTGGCGCGCAAGGATCCACCGGTGGATGCCCAGTTCATCTACGACACCATGGTGTTGGAACAGGCCGAGCGCGAAGGCACGCACGTGGTCAACAAGCCGCAGGCCCTGCGCGACTGCAACGAGAAGCTGTTCGCGCTGGCCTTTCCGCAGTGTTGCGCGCCGACACTGGTGTCGCGTGACCGCGAGGAACTTCGTGCGTTTGTCGCCGAACATGACGAGGTGGTGCTCAAGCCGCTGGACGGCATGGGCGGACGCGGCATTTTCCGTACCCGCCGCGGCGATCCCAACCTCAACTCGATGCTGGAAACGCTGCTGATCGACGGCGAGCGCTTCGCCGTGGCGCAAAAGTTCATCGCGCAGATCAGCGCCGGCGACAAGCGTATATTGGTGGTGGACGGCGAACCGGTGCCGTACGCGCTGGCGCGCATTCCCCAGGGTGACGAATTCCGTGGCAACCTCGCTGCCGGCGGCCGTGGCGAGGGCGTGCCGTTGTCCGAGCGCGACCGCTGGATCGTGGCGCAGGTGGCGCCGGAGCTGAAGCGGCGCGGCCTGCTCTTCGTGGGTCTGGATGTGATCGGCGACTACCTTACCGAGATCAACGTCACATCGCCGACCTGTATACGTGAACTGGATGCGCAATTCGGGCTTAATATTGCCGGATTGATGTTCGACGCCATCGAGAAACAGCACGCGTGAGCCCCCAGGTAGTCCAGGCCGAACCGGATCAAACCGAGTCGATTGGCGACGAGGCCGTGCCGGCCACGGGCGCAGCGCCCGGCAGTGCCGACACCATGAGTGCGGCCTTCGTGTTTTCGCTGATCGTGCACGGTGTGCTGATTCTCGGCCTGGGGTTCACCATCGCCAAGCCCAAAGTGGCGCTGCCGACACTGGATGTCACCCTGGTCAACACCGCCAACAGCCAGAAACCGGACAAGGCCGACTACCTGGCGCAGGCGAGCAACCGCGGCGGCGGCACGGCCAGGCAGGCGCACCGCCCCTCGCAGCAGGTCTCAAGCCCGCTACCACTGCCCACGCATGGGCTGGCGCCTCAGCCGATGGACCCGTCCACGCGCAAGCCCAGCCAGGCCAGCGATCCGCGCCTGGTCACCACCACCAGCGCCGCCGACTTCGCCGTACCCAGCACACCGGCCAGCCCTGAACACCCGGATCTGGACCTGCCCCAGGCTGACCGCGATATCCGTCGGCGCATGCAGATGGCCCGCCTGAGTGCGGAGGTGCGCGCCGAAACCCAGGCCATGGCCAAGCGCCCGCGCAAGAAATTCATCTCGGCCAACACCAAGGCCTACGCCTACGCCACCTACATGCGCGCCTGGACCAAGCGGGTCGAACGTGTGGGCACACTCAACTTCCCCGACGCCGCGCGCACCGGCGCCGCGGGCGGCGATCTGATCCTTACCGTGGGCCTGCACCGCGACGGCACCATCAAGAGCGTAGACGTGATCGAGAGCTCCGGTCGCGCCGTGCTGGACCAGGCCGCGGTACGCATCGTCAAGCTGGCCGCCCCCTTTCCGCCGATCCCCAAGACCTCGGAAAGGGTCGACGAGCTCTACATCACCCGAACCTACCAGTTCAAACGCGGCGGCACCCTGGTCACTCACTGAACGCGGCACGCCGATTTACCGGTCACAACGCGTACAATGGCGGCCATGAATAGCCCGATCAGCCTCGCCGGCCAGTTCCTCATCGCCATGCCCGCCATGGACGACCCGGATTTTGCCCGGGGCGTCACCTTCGTGTGCCAGCACAACGACGAGGGTGCCATCGGTCTGGTCGTGAACCGGCTGTCGGAGTTCCGCCTGGGCGATGTGCTGGCGCAGATGAAGCTGTCTTGCGATGACGAGGCCATCACCGATGCGCCGGTGCTGCTGGGCGGCCCGGTGCAGCCCGAGCGCGGCTTCGTGCTGCACCAGAGCCGGCATCATTTCGACTCCAGCTATCAGATCAGCGAGCGGTGGGCGGTCACTACCTCGCGCGACATTCTGTCGGCGATGGCTGCCGGCGAGGGCCCCGAGCGTGCCGTGGTCGCGCTGGGCTATGCCGGCTGGGGCGCCGGGCAGCTGGAAAACGAGCTGAAGGAAAACGCCTGGCTGACCACCCCGGCCGACGAGCACATCGTGTTCGACACGCCGCTGGAAGATCGCTGGAGTGCCGCCACGCGCCTGGTCGGCATCGATCCTTCACACCTGACCGGCTACGCCGGGCACGCATGAGCTGCGTGCTGGGTTTCGACGTAGGCACGCGCCTGATTGGCGTGGCCATTGGCAACCGCATCACTGGCGACGCACGCGCCCTGACCGTGGTGCCGATGCGCGACAAGGTGCCCGACTGGGAAGCGCTGGATCGCCTGATGCGCGACTGGCAGCCGCAGGCGCTGGTGGTCGGCCTGCCGCTGGCGCTTGATGGCTCACGCCAGCCGATGACGCGCACGGCCCGCCGCTTCGGTGCCGAGCTGCGCACGCGCTATGGCATCAACCCGGACTTCGCCGACGAGCGCCATTCCTCGCAGGAGGCCGCGCAGCGTTTCGCGCGCCAGCGCAAGGCCGGCCTCAAGCGCCGGCGCGATGGCGCCAAGGTCGACGCCGAGGCCGCCGCAGTGATCGTCGAGACCTGGCTCAGCGGCCTGCCACCCACCCCCCTGTCCTGAACCCTTTCGCCTGATTTGCCCGAGGTCGATCGATGACACACCGCCTGCGCCACCTGATCTCGCTGCACGGACTGGACCGTGCCACCATGCACCGCCTGCTCGACCGCGCCGATGCCATGCGCGACGCCAGCGCCCACGGCACGCGCCGTCTGGACACGCTGGCCGGCCGCACCGTGCTGAACCTGTTCTTCGAGCCTTCCACGCGCACGCGCACCTCGTTTGAACTGGCTGCGCGCCGGCTGGGCGCCGATGTGGTCAATTTCGATATCGCCTCCTCGTCCACCAACAAGGGCGAAACCCTGCTCGACACCCTGCACACGCTCGAGGCCATGCACCTGGATGCCCTGGTGGTGCGGCACAAGGAAGCGGGCACCCCCGAATTCATGACCCGTCACGCCATGAGCGGGGTGGCGGTGGTCAACGCCGGCGACGGCAACCACGCCCATCCCACGCAGGGTTTGCTCGATGCGCTGACCATCCGTCATCACCACCCGGATTTTTCCAAGCTCAACGTGACCATCTGCGGCGACATCCTGCACTCGCGGGTGGCGCGCTCGGATATCGATGCGCTGACCAACCTCGGCGTGGGCGAGTTGCGCCTGTGCGGGCCACAGACGCTGATGCCGGCGCCGTCGGACTTTCCCGAGTGCCGTTTTGTGGAATCGTTCGACGAGGCCGTGGAAGGTGCGCACGCGATCATCATGCTGCGCCTGCAGAAAGAGCGCATGGCCGCCACCCTGCTGCCGGACGAACAGGCCTATTTCCGCCAGTTCGGCCTGGACAGCGAGCGCCTGAAGCGTGCCGCGAAGGGCTGCCTGGTGATGCATCCGGGGCCAATCAACCGTGGCATCGAAATTTCACCGGACGTAGCCGATGGTCCGCAGTCACGCATTCTGGAGCAGGTCGGCAACGGTGTATTCGTGCGCATGGCGGTGCTCGCTGAGGTCATGGGGCGCTGATACCCGGCGGCGGCGGCCGTGAAGCAATGGGCACCGCGTGCCGGCCGGCACGCGCAAACATGCACCGGACGCTATGTTTTGTGCGCCGCTTGGGCATAATGGCCGCGGGGACGTTTATTTAATCGCATGTTCTAAAAAGGGGAGAGACGCCATGCGTAGCCCGATCCGTGCCGCACTTCTGGCCAGTGGCCTGCTTTTGCTGGCCGCCTGTCATCACAAGGACGAGAACGCACCGCTGGCCTACGTGCCGGCCGACACCGCGTTTGTCGCCGCCAACCTGAAGCCGCTCGACGACGACGCCAGCAAGGCGCTGCTGGCGCAGGCTAATAGCCAGCTGCCAGCGCAATTGCTGCAACTGCGACAGGCCGCCGCCGACCTGCATGCCAAGCACGAGGATGGCCTGGCCAACTTCATCGACGCCCTGATCAAGGAGTTCGACGGCAAGACCAGCTACCAGCAGATTGCCAAGGACATTGGCACCGACATACACGGCCTGGGCGCGTTTTACGGCGTCGGCCTGATGCCGGTGCTACGCACGCAGGTGACTGATGCCAAGCGTTTCGAAGCCTTCGTGCAGCGCCTGGCCACCGCCGCGGGCAGTCCACTGCAGGACAGGAGCGCCGGCTCCCTGCACTATCGCAGCGCCGCGCTGGGACAGTCGCCGCTACAGCTTCTAAGCGCCATCGAGCATGATCAGGCGGTACTGGCGCTGGTACCGGCCGACGCCAAGCCGGCGCTGATCGAACAGGTGCTCGGCGCCAAGCGCCCCGCCCACAGCGTGCAGGACGAGGATACGCTGGAGAAGCTGGCCGAATCGAAGGATTACTCGCCCTACGCCACCGGCTATCTGGACCTGACCCGGCTGGCCCCGCTGATCACCGGCGGCAAGGACCCGATGGCGCAGGCCTTCTACGACTTCGTACGCGCATCGCAACACAAGCCGGCACAGGCGCTACCGCCCATGCCCGTGGCCTGTCGCGACGACATCAATCGCGTCGCCTCGCGCGTGCCGCGCATCAGCCTGGGCTATACCAAGCTGGTCCCTGGCCGCATCGACCAGCGTGTGGACATCAGGCTGGCCAAGGACATCACCCAGCCGTTCGCCGATCTTGCGGTGAATGTGCCGGGGCTGGGCGACAGCGGCCACGTCGCGCCATTCGACCTGAGTGTGGCCATGCCCATGATGCAGGTTCGCGACTTCTGGAGTGCCCAGGCCAAAGCAGTCACAGCCAAGCCGTTCACCTGTCCGGCCCTGAACAAGCTCAATGACAGCTTCGCCAAGCTCGGCGCCCAGGTCGGCAAGTTGGGCATTCCGCCGTTGGGCGACGTACTGGGCTTCCATCTGACCCTGGATCAGGTGGCGGTGCCGGCGCAGGGCAAGCCGACCGCCTCGGGCGCATTGCTGGTGGCCTCGAAGAACCCCGCCGGCCTGCTGGCCATCGGTCAGGCCATGGTACCGGCGCTGGCCAAGCTCGACGTGGGCAAGGACGGCAAGCCGGTGGCGCTGCCGGCGCAGCTGGCGGCACTGGCCGGTGGCAAGGCCTGGGTCGCCATGAACAACAAGGCGCTGGGCGTGGCTGCCGGTGACGGCGAAGACGCCAAGCTCGGCTCGCTGATGCAGGGCTCGGGCGGCAAGCACGGAGCGCTGGCGCGCATGTATGTGTCCGGTCCGATGTACGGCAAGTGGATAACCACCTTCATGCAGCGTGCCAGCCAGCAGCTGGCAGCCAAGGATCCGGCCGCGGCGATGCGCCTGGATCAGCAGGCCAAGGCGATGAAACAGCAGTTCGACAAGATCGAATCGGTGTCGCTCAACGTGCGCATGGAGAACGAGGGTCTGGTGCTGACCTCCAGCACGCGCTGGAAGCAGTAAGCGCAGCACCGCGCCATCGCCCACAAAAAGCCCCGCCCGGTTAAGTCCCGGCGGGGCTTTTCTTGTGGCGCGAAGATCAACGCAGGAGCGACGCCTGCTCCGGCCAGGCGCCGCGCGCCGACGCTTAGAAATGGTTGCGACGTTCCTCGCCGTTGTCGACCAGATCCACGCCTTCCAGCCCCTGCGACAGGCTGTGCGCATCGCCGCCCTGGGCCAGCTTGATGTTCAGGCGCACCTCGTTGGCGCTGTCGGCGTGGCGCAGCGCATCCTCGTAGGAAATCTCGCCGGCGTGGTAAAGCTCGACCAGGCTCTGGTCGAAGGTGCGCATGCCCAGATTGGTCGACTCCTTCATCACCTGCTTGATCTTGTGGATCTCGCCCTGGCGGATGTAGTCCTGCACCAGCGGCGTGCCCAGCAACACCTCCATGGCCACGCGCCGTGCCTTGCCGTCGGGCGTCGGGATCAGCTGCTGCGCAATGATGCCCTTGAGGTTCAGCGACAGGTCCATGAACAACTGCGAGCGGCGATCTTCCGGGAAGAAGTGGATGATGCGATCGATCGCCTGGTTGGCGTTGTTGGCGTGCAGCGTGCACAGGCACAGATGACCGGTCTCGGAAAAGTTGATGGCATGCTCCATGGTCTCGCGTGTGCGCACCTCGCCGATCATGATCACGTCCGGCGCCTGGCGCAGCGTGTTCTTCAGCGCGTTGTCCCAGGAGTCGGTGTCGATGCCCAGCTCGCGCTGGGTGATGATGCAGCCGGCGTGGCGGTGCACATACTCGATCGGGTCTTCGATGGTGATGATGTGGCCGGTCGAGTTCTGGTTGCGATAGCCAATCATCGCCGCCAGCGAGGTGGACTTGCCCGTGCCGGTGGCGCCGACGAAGATGATGATGCCGCGCTTGGTCATGGCCAGCTGCTGGATCACCGACGGCAGGTTCAGATCCTCGATGGTGGGAATCTGCGTCTCGATGCGACGCAGCACCATACCCACGCAGTTGCGCTGGTAGAAGCACGAGACACGAAACCGCCCCACGCCGTGCGCCGAAATGGCGAATTGGCACTCGTGGGTTTTCTCGAACTCTTCGCGCTGGGTCGGTGTCATCACGTTCAGCACCATGTCGCGCGACTGCTGTGCGCTCAGTGGCTGCTGGGTGATCGGCATGATGCGCCCGTTCACCTTCATCGACGGTGGCATGCCGGCGGTGATGAAAAGGTCCGATGCCTTCTTGTGCACCATCAGCTTCAGGAATGAGGTGAAATCGACATCAGCCATGGCGGCGTATCTCGTCAGTGCGTGGTGTGAACATCGGCAAGGGCATCACGGCAGGCACCCTTAGCGGAAGGTTTCCTTGTTCTTGGCGTAGGACATGGCCTGCTGGCGCGTGATCAGACCGCGCTTGACCAGATCCTGCAGGCACTGATCCAGCGTCTGCATCCCGTGCTGCTGGCCGGTCTGAATGGCCGAGTACATCTGCGCCACCTTGTCCTCGCGGATCAGGTTTCGGATCGCCGGGATGCCGACCATGATCTCGTGCGCGGCCATGCGGCCACCACCCACCTTCTTCAGAAGCGACTGCGCGATCACCGCGCGCAGACTCTCGGACAGCATCGAGCGCACCATCGGCTTTTCTCCGGCCGGGAACACGTCGATGATGCGGTCGATGGTCTTGGCCGCCGAGCTGGTATGCAGGGTGCCGAATACCAGATGGCCGGTTTCGGCCGCGGTCAGCGCCAGGCGGATGGTCTCCAGGTCACGCAACTCGCCGACCAGCACGTAGTCCGGGTCCTCGCGCAGCGCCGAGCGCAGCGCCTCGTTGAAGCCGTGCGTGTCGCGGTGCACCTCGCGCTGGTTGATCAGGCACTTTTGCGAGGTATGCACAAATTCGATCGGGTCCTCAATGGTGAGGATGTGACCGTATTCGTTCTTGTTGATGTGGTCGACCATCGCCGCCAGCGTGGTCGACTTGCCCGAGCCAGTGGGGCCGGTGACCAGGATCAGGCCCTGCGGCTGCTCGATCAGCTCGCGGAAGATGCGCGGTGAACCCAGGTCTTCCAGCGTCAGCACTTCGGACGGAATGGTACGGAACACCGCCGCCGCGCCACGCTGCTGGTTGAAAGCGTTGACGCGAAAACGCGCCAGGCCGGGAATCTCGAACGAGAAATCGACCTCGAGGAACTCCTCGTAGTCGCGGCGCTGTTTGTCCGACATGATGTCATAGATCAGCGCGTGCACCTGCTTGTGGTCAAACGCAGGAATGTTGATGCGTCGCACGTCGCCGTCGACACGAATCATCGGCGGCAGACCGGCCGACAGGTGCAAATCCGATGCCTTGTTCTTGACCGAAAAGGCCAACAGTTCGGCGATATCCATGTAAGGCGTTCCCCTGGGAAGAAAAAAGCCGGCTTCCGCATCCTCACCTTTGCAGAGCGCCCTGGCTACCGCACACATGTGAGGCGCTCGACCTGGAGCTGTCCGCGACAAGTTGTCAGACGCGAACGGCCCGTGTCGTCACATTAACCGTCAGTATAACCACGCCAAAGCCGCGACGTCCGCATGGTGCAGGCTGAGCGCCAGGTAACGCCAGCGCTTGAGGCGCGGGGCGATCGGCCCCATCGTCTTTCTTTAGTGCCCACGCACGCGGCCCGCCGTGTGCCGACACCCTGAAACAGATAAGGAGAGCGAGCGGATATGACCAGCATTGCATTCATCGGCGGCGGCAACATGGCACGCAGTCTGATCGGCGGCATGGCCAAAAGTGCCGGCGGCAGCGCCATTGCCGTGGCCGAGCCCAACGCCGAGGCGCGCGAGTCGCTGGCCCGCGAGTTCGGCGTGAAGACCTTCGCCGACAACGCCGAAGCGGTGGCTGGTGCCGAAACCGTGGTGCTGGCGGTCAAGCCGCAGATTCTGCCCAAGGTATGCCAGGAACTGGCCGAGACCTTGCAGACCAGCCGCCCGATGGTCATCTCCATTGCCGCCGGCATCCGCACCGACCAGATCGAGCGTTGGCTTGGTGGCAAGGCCACGGTGGTGCGCTGCATGCCCAACACGCCGGCCCTGATCGGCGCCGGCGCCAGCGGGCTGTATGCCAATGCCCGCGTCAGCGCCCCGCAGCGCGCGCAGGCCGAGCACATTCTCTCGGCCGCCGGCGAAGTGGCCTGGGTCGAGGAGGAAAAGCTCATCGACGTGGTCACCGGCATCGCCGGCTCGGCGCCGGCCTACTTCTTCCTGATGGTCGAGGCGCTGGAAGAAGCCGGCGTGGCCGAAGGCCTGGGCCGCGACGTAGCGCGCCGGCTGGCCTCGCAAACCTGCCTGGGCGCCGGCCGCATGATGGTCGAGAGCGGCGAGGCGCCGGACGAACTGCGCCGCCGCGTGACCTCGCCCAACGGCACCACGCAGGCCGCGCTGGACAGCTTCGCCAATGACAACCTGCGCCGGATCGTGGCTCGCGCCGTGGCCGCGGCGCGCAAGCGCGGTGGCGAGCTGGCCGACGAAAACGACTGAACTTTCCGTGATACCCACCGGTGCCGGCGCTTTCGGGTTCCGGCGCCGGTGCGCCGGGTGCTTCGGACAGGCACCCGCGTTCGGGCATACTTGCGGCCCAGAGCATGCACCTGACCCGTGAGGGCCCATGAGTTACCTAGCCAATGCCGGCCAGCTGCTGGTCGGTTTCATCTTCAGCGCGCTGATCGGCCTGTTTGTGTTCCGCCTGCTGGCCGAGGCCTGCCGCGCGGATTTCCACAATCCGCTCAGCCAGTTCCTGTATCGCACCACCAACCCGGTGCTGGCGCCGGTACGTCGCGCCATACCCAACTGGCGCCGCGTCAACCTGGCCGCGCTGCTGGTGGCCTGGGTGTTGCAGATGCTGGAAATTGCGCTCAATTTCGCCCTGATGGGCGCGGCGCCGGCCATCGGCGGCCTGTTGCTGCTGGGCGTGGCCGAGCTGGCCGACTTCATTGCACTGGTGTACCTGGTGCTGGTGTTTGCCTGGGCGCTGATGAGCATGCTCGGCACCTCGCCAGTCCACCCGGTGGCGCGCCTGCTCACCTGCATGGTGGAACCGGCGGTACGCCCGGTGCGTCGGCGCATGCCCAGTCTGGGTGGGCTGGATTTCTCGCCGGCGGTGGTGATGCTGTTGCTGGCGTTGGCGCGCATCCTGCTGATCCAGCCGCTGATCGACCTGGGCACCCGACTGGCCCTGGGTGGCTGATCGGGCGTAGGCTTCGCCCTACTACCGCCAAGGGGGCTTGTGGTCATGTACGCTCGTCTCGCCCTGTTGGCCGTCGCGCTATGCAGCGCGCCGGCCCTTGCCCAGACGGCCGCACCCGGACAGGTGCATGCCGGTGACTACACCCTGCGTTACAACGCGTTGTCGGCAACCGCGCTGCCAGCCACGGCGGTACGCGCGCTGCACCTTCCGCGCAGCGCCAGCCAGGGACTGGTCAATGTCATCGTCACGCGCGGCGAAGGGCCGGATGCGCCCACCGTACCGGCATCGGTGGAAGGCCACGCGGTAACACTGACCGGCACCGACGTGCCGATCCGCTTTCGCACCGTGAAGGACGACAACGGCATCAGCTACCTGGGCACCTTCAAGGTGCCGGGCACCGATACGCTGCGCTTTTCACTGGCGGTGACCGATCCGGCCGGCGTCACCACGCATGTGCAGTTCAATCACGACTACATCACCGGAAACGGATCGCCGTAGCGCTCTTCAGGCGGCGTGGCGCTGCGCCCAGCCGCGAATGATGCCGTGCAGCGCGTCGATGCCGTCGAACAACGCGGCCGGTCCCGGCTGCAGGATGATCGGCGACTTCACCTCATGCAGCTCGCCATCGCGTACCGCCGGCACGCTGTGCCAACCGTCCCGCGCGGCCACATGCCCGGGCTGGAATTTCTTGCCGCACCACGAACCGATGACGATATCCGGCGCGCGTGCCGCCGCCTGCTGGTGATCGGCCAGGATGCGATCGCGGGCCAGCGATTTCTCGGCCAGCTCCGGGAAAATGT
The DNA here is from genome assembly GCF_011759385.1 of Oleiagrimonas sp. C23AA. GTDB lineage: Bacteria > Pseudomonadota > Gammaproteobacteria > Xanthomonadales > Rhodanobacteraceae > Oleiagrimonas. The sequence goes on from NZ_JAARLY010000010.1 coordinate 18,255, forward strand.
CATCGCCGCCAGCGATGCGCAGCAGCTCGGCGACCCAGCGGATGCCGGTGATGGCCGGTTCGTCCCATTCTTCGAAATAGACCCTGGGTCGGCGCGGCAGACACGCGGCCGCCGCGGTAATGTCATCGAGATGGGCTTGGGCGCGCGCTGCCAGCGCCTCGGCCGCCTCGGCCTGGCCGACCATCGCCCCCAGCCTTCGGATGTAGCCCAGGATGCCGGCCACACTGCGGTGGTTGGCAATCCACACTTCCACCCCGGCCTTGATCAGCGCCTGCGCGATATCGGCCTGGATGTCGGAGAAACCGATTGCCAGATCCGGCTCCAGCGCCAGGATCTTGTCCACCTTGGCGCTGGTGAAGGCCGAGACCTTGGGCTTTTCCTTGCGCGCCTGTGGCGGGCGCACGGTGAAGCCGGAAATGCCGACGATGCGATGCTGCTGCCCCAGGGCATACAGCACCTCCGTCGGCTCCTCGGTCAGGCAGACGATGCGCTCGGGATAGCCCTCAACCACCGCGAAGACCCGTCACTGTGACTGTGACCCTGCGCTCGTGCGGCACGGTGCGGTGCTCCCACACGAAAATGCCCTGCCAGGTACCCAGCGCCGCGCGTCCGTCGCTTACCGGGATGCCCAGGCTGACCCCGGTCAGCACCGAGCGCACGTGCGCCGGCATGTCATCGTCGCCCTCGGCATCGTGCTCGAACATCGGGTCGCCATCGGGCGCCACCTTGCCGAAGAAACGGTCCAGATCGCGGCATACGCTGGGGTCGGCATTTTCGCCGATCAGCAGGCCGCAGCTGGTGTGATGGGTGAATACCTGCACGGTGCCGGTGCGCACGCCCGACTCGGCGACGATGTCGGCCACGTAGTCGGTGATCTCCTGCGGACCGCGGCCTCGCGTGGAGACGGCAAACCGTTTTTGAAACACGTGAACCTGATCGCTCATGGGTACAGCATCCTCTTGCTCCAGGTCTGGCCGTCGCGGCGATACACCTGGCGCTCGTGCAGGCGATAGCGTGCGCCGTACCAGAACTCGATGACATCCGGCTCCACGCGGTAGCCGCCCCAGTGCGGCGGTCGCGGCACGTCCTGGCCCTCGAACTCGGCCTCGTAATGCGCCACGCGCTCCTCGAAGGTGTCCCGATCGGGCAATGTCTGCGATTGCTTGGAGGCCCAGGCGCCGATCTGGCTGCCACGCGGACGGCTGGCGAAGTAGGCATCCGAGTCGGCCTCGGTGACCTTGCTCACACGGCCTTCGATACGCACCTGCACGCCTTCACGAAGGTGCTTCCAGTGAAAGCACAGCGCCACCTGCGCATGCTCGGCCATCTGCTCGGCCTTGGCGCTTTCGTAGTTGGTGTAAAAGCGCAGACCGCTCTCGTCAACGGCCTTGAGCAACACCACACGCGAGAACACGCGACCATCGGCATTGGCCGTGGACAGCGTCATGGCCGTGGGTTCGGGATCGGGCGAGGACTTGGCCTCGTCCAGCAGGCTGCGGAAGGTGTCGAGGATCTCTGGACTCAGCATGGATCGGCCTGAAAAACGGCCCGCGCGGGCCGGAGGTGGTGATTCGGCGCGCGCCCGTTATGCTTGAGGGCCATCGACGGAACGCGACACCGTGATGAGTGAGACGAATGCTAGCACGCCCGCCGCGGCCCTGGCCGCGCATCTGCTGACCCGCCTTCAGCCGTCCATTCAGGCATCGGAGGGCACCTTCGTGCTGGGTCTTTCCGGCTTGCAGGGCAGCGGCAAAAGCACCCTGGCCCAGGCCCTGGCCGAGGCCGCGCAAGCGAGAGACCTGCCAACACTGGTTCTGTCGCTGGACGACTACTATCTGGGTCGCGGCGACCGGCGCACACTGGCGCGCAAGATGCATCCGCTGATGATCACCCGCGGCGTGCCCGGCACCCACGATCTCGATGCGCTGATCGCGGCCATCGACGGCATCAACGCCATCAGCCCCGCGCAGCCGCTGATCGTGCCGCGCTTTGACAAGGGCCGCGACACCCGGCTGCCGCGTTCGCGCTGGCGTCACCAGTCGCAGCCGCCCAGGCTGCTGATCGTCGAAGGCTGGTGCCTGGGCGTGCCGGCGCAAACCGAGGCCGAACTGGACGCGCCGATCAACACCCTGGAAGCGGAGGAAGACGCCGACGGCCTGTGGCGGCATCGGGTCAACCTGCGCCTGATCGATTACCAGGCGCTGTGGCAGCGCTTTGATGCGCTGGCCGTGCTGCAGGCGCCGAACTGGTCGGTGGTTCGCCACTGGCGCGACGAGGCCGAACAGGCTGCGCGCGAGGCCGGTGCCAAGCACGCCATGGACACCGAAGCGCTGGCGCGTTTCATCGCCCACTACGAGCGCATCAGCCGCCAGGCATTGGCCAGATTACCGGCGCTGGCCGACCTCATAGTCTGGCTGGATGCCGGCCGCGCGCCGGTGGTCACGCTCAGCCGGCTGTAGCGCGCATCGCCTTGATCTGTGCGGCGTAACCTTCGCGCGCATCCGGCCAGCGCGGCACGAACCCGCTGGCGCGCAGACGTGCATTGCTCAGCCGCTTGCTGCCCACGCCCGCCGGTGCCGGACCTTCGGCCGGCACCGCTACCCCCAGGCATTGGGCGATGCGGGCATAGAGCACGTCGATCGGCAATGGGGTGTCGTCCACGCCCAGATACAAGGCGTGCGGATCGGCCAGATCCAGCAGATGCACGATGGCGGCCGCCGCATCATCCACGTGCATGCGGTTGGCCCAGTGCGCCGGTTCACGCACCGCTTTTGCGCGACCCTGCGCGATGCGCTCTATCAAACCGGCTCTGCCCGGGCCGTACAGTCCGGCCAGGCGCAGCACCACGGCGCGCTGACCCAATCGTTCGGCCAGCAGCCGCTCGCCCTCCAGCAACACCTGGCCGTTGAAGCCAGGCGGCGCTGTCGGCGTGGTTTCATCCACCCAGCCGCCGGCGTGATCGCCGTAGACCGCACTGGAGGATACCCACACCCAGCGCCTGACCCTCTGCGCGGAAAGCGCGTCCAGCAGGTGACCTAAGCCATCGACAAACACGGCCCGATACGCCGCCGGCTCACGCGCGCCTGGCGTGGGCAGATAGACCACCTGGTCGATGTCATCCGGCAGCGCGCGAAGACTGTCCACGTCGCTGAGATCGGCGGCCAGCATCGGCACTCCGGCGGCCTGCGGCACATGCCGGCGCAGCCCCAGTACGCGCTCGCCGCGCGCCATCAAACGCTGCGCCACGCGCAGGCCGACATCGCCACAACCGGCTATCAGCACACGTTTCGTCATATAAAGTGCCTTTGACCCACTGTTAGCATGATGACATGAACCCCTCGCCCAACCTGTTCGTTATCGGGCCGACGGGCGCCGGCAAGACCTCGATCGGCCGTCGCCTGGCCGCCCATTATGGCCTGCCCTTTCTCGACCTGGATCACGAGATCGAGGCGCGTACCGGCGTGGACATTCCCACCATTTTCGATATTGAAGGCGAGGCCGGTTTTCGCCACCGCGAAAGCGAGACGCTGGCCGCATGCGCCCATGCCCAGGGGGTGGTGCTGGCCACCGGCGCCGGCGCCGTGCTGGCCGACGCCAATCGAACCATCCTCCGCGCGCACGGCTATGTGGTGTGGCTTCAGGCCAGCATCGCCCAGCAGGTCGAGCGCCTGCAGCACGATGCCAGCCGCCCCTTGCTGGCCGGCGATGATCGACACACCCGCTTCGAAACCATGGCGCGCGAACGCGAGCCGCTTTATCAATCACTGGCCGACCTGGCTGTGCCCGGCCGCCACGAACCGGTAGCGGCCGCCTCGCGCCGCGCCATCTCCCTTATCGACACGCACTGGCAACGCCAAGACTCCCGGCAATCGGCATGACGCAAACGCTCAACGTGGCCCTTGGGGCCCGCAGTTACCCCATCCACATCGGCAATGGCGCGCTCGACGATGCCGCCATCTGGCGCCGCGCCATCGCCGGCCGGCACGTGCTGGTAGTCAGCAACACCACCGTGGCGCCGTTGTATCTGGCTCGCGTGCAGGCGGGGCTTGAGGGGTTCGAACATCAATCGATCGCCCTGCCCGATGGCGAGGCCTACAAGAGCCTGGCCCAGGCCGAACGCATTTTCGACGCGCTGGCAGCGATGGGCGCCAGTCGCGACGCCACCATCCTGGCACTGGGTGGCGGCGTCATCGGCGACCTGGCCGGTTTCGCCGCCGCCTGCTGGATGCGCGGCATCGATTTTGTGCAGATGCCGACCACGCTGCTGGCGATGGTCGATTCCTCGGTGGGCGGCAAGACCGCGGTCAATCTGCCGGCGGGCAAGAACCTGGTCGGCGCCTTTCACCAGCCCAAGGCGGTGATTGCCGACACCGGCACCCTGGCCACCCTGCCCGACCGCGAATACCGCGCCGGGTTGGCCGAAATCGTCAAGCACAGCGCGCTGGGCGATGCCGAGTACTTCGCACGCCTGGAAGCGCTGGCGCAGCCGCTGGCCGCGCGTGACGAGGCGGCACTGGCCGAGGTGATTGCACACAGCTGCGCCTTCAAGGCCGGCGTGGTGGCGCGCGATGAAACCGAGCGCGGCGAACGCGCATTGCTCAATTTCGGCCATACCTTCGGCCACGCGCTGGAAGCCGAATGCGGCTACGGCACCCTGCTGCACGGCGAAGCGGTGGCCATCGGCATGGGCCAGGCCGCGCGCCTGTCACAGCGACTGGGGCTGGCCGGCGCCGCCGATGCCGAGCGCTTGCAGACCTTGCTCGACACCCTTGGCCTGCCCACCGCGCCGCCCGCGGGCCTTGCCGCCGATGCCCTGCTGGGCCACATGAAGCTGGACAAGAAAAACCACGGCGGCACGCTGCGCTTCATCCTTTGGCGCGGTATCGGTCGGGCCGAGATCGTCGATGCCATCGATCCTGCCGACGTGCGCGCGGTGCTGGGTTGAAGAGCGAAAAAGTGAGAGTGGAGGGGTGAGAAGTGAGATCGGGGCCCATGCGCTGTCGCCGGCGTGGGCATCGTGGTGGGTTCAAACATGACGCCCTGGTCGTCGAGCGTCTTGGCACCGAACACCGCATCGAGCGCCTTAAGCGCCTGCGGCACCAACCAAGCGCCGCACTTCTCACTTCTCACTTCTCACTTCTCACTTCTCACTTCTCACTTCTCACTTCTCACTCCTCACTCCTCACTTGCGCTCTCGCTCCCCGCTGTCCCCTTCCGGCTCTGTACAATGCGGCGCCTGTCGGGCATTAAGCCCGTAGCCGTTACACTTCACGCCCATGCGCATCTACATGCAGACCCATCCGGAACCCGGCCAGACGCCGCGCTTCGTGCAGCTGGCACTGGAGCAGGACCTGCTTGGCGGCTGGACCCTGTACCGCGAAAGCGGTGCGCAGGGCGGCCGCAGCACGCTGCGTCGTGACGTTTTCCTTGAACGCGAAGAAGCCCTGGCCGCCTTCGTCCGCGCGCGCGACACCCAGCTCAAACGCGGCTTCAAGGTGATGTTTGCCCAGGGCACGGAAACCACCCATGGCTGAAACGCTTGCCAACGACCGCTTCCTGCGCGCCCTGCGCCGCGAGGAAACCGATACCACGCCGGTATGGATCATGCGCCAGGCCGGGCGCTACCTGCCCGAGTACCGCGCCACGCGCGCCCGCGCCGGCAGCTTCATGGCGCTGGCACAGGCGCCGGAACTGGCCTGCGAGGTCACGCTGCAGCCGCTGCAGCGTTTCGACCTGGACGCGGCCATCCTGTTTTCGGACATCCTGACCATTCCCGATGCAATGGGCCTGGGGCTGTATTTTGCCGAGGGTGAAGGGCCGAAATTCGAGCGTCCCATCGACAGCGCTGCCGATGTCGACAAGCTCCGCGTGCCGGACATGGACGACGAGCTGCGCTACGTGATGGACGCGGTGCGCCTGATCCGCAGCGAGCTGGCCGGCCGCGTGCCGCTGATCGGCTTCTCCGGCAGTCCGTGGACGCTGGCCTGCTACATGGTGCAGGGCTCGGGCTCGCGTGACTTTGCCAAGGTCAAGGCCATGGCCTGGAACGCGCCGGCGCTGATGCACCGCCTGCTCGACACCGTGGCCCAATCGGTGGCCACTTATCTGATCGCCCAGGCCGAGGCCGGTGCGCAGGCACTGATGGTATTCGACACCTGGGGCGGTCTGCTCTCGCCGGGCATGTTCCACGAATTCTCGCTGCGCTATCTGGCGCAGGTGACGCATGCGCTGAAAGCGCACTCCGCCACCGCCGAGTTGCCGCTGGTGCTGTTTTCCAAGGGCGCCAATGGCCACCTGGAGGCGCTGGCCGGCACCGGCTGTGACGCGCTGGGCCTGGACTGGACCATCGCCCTGAGCGAGGCGCGCCACCGCGTCGGTGACAAGGTCGCGCTGCAGGGCAATCTGGACCCCTCCACGTTGTACGCCTCGCCGGAGATCATCACCCGCGAGGTACACGCGGCCATCACCGACTTCGGCCCGCATCCGGGGCATGTGTTCAACTTAGGTCACGGCGTCACGCCGGGCGTGGACCCGGATCACGTCAGGGCACTGGTCGATGCGGTGCACGACGCCGGAAGGCGGATCAGAAAGCGCTGATCGCAGGCCGCGCGCGCTTCGCGCCCGCACCTACTCGTGCGCCCTGACTTGTTGCTAATCTCCCCTCACCAAGGGGGAGACAACACATGCAAACCATCAAGCCCACGGCCGGACTGAGCCGCTGGATTGCCTGGCTGTGTTACACCAGCGTATTGCTGTTCGGCGCCTACATTCTGGCCGACGCACTGTTTTTCGCGGTGTTCTACATCCGCTCGCACGGCGCCGATGTACCATTTTCCAGCGCCATGATCATGGCCGTGCGCAGCGCCGTCTGGCTTTCGCCGAAATTGTCCGTGCTGATTGTTGCCGGCCTACTTGTTACCGCCTTGCTCAGCTTCTTCTGGCTGCACCGCAGCCGTGCCAACCTGGACGCACTCAACGTGGCGGGGCTCAACTACTCGCCGGGCTGGTGCGTGGGTTGGTGGTTCATTCCCGTGGCCAACCTGGTGATGCCGTACCGCGTGGTCAGCGAGATCGACCGCGGCAGTCGCTGGCGAGACAAGTGGGTCGAGCACGGCACGCCCGGACTGGTCACCACCTGGTGGCTCACCTACCTTTTCTACGGCATCCTGCTGCGCGGTTCGCAGGCACTGGCCAAGGACAACAAGGACCTGATGCTGATTGCCATCGGCATGGAAATAGTGGCTCGCGTGCTGGCCATCATCGCCGCCTTGAGCTTTGCCCGGCTGGTGCTGCGCGTGCACGAGGCGCAGGTGGGCACACCCGCCGAAGCACCCGCCGCCAACGCAGCGATGCTGGCCGAACCTGCCTGAGCGCTTGGGCCTGGCCGGCGCGGCCCGTACAATGACGCACTTTTCCGTTACGTCTTTGCGCTGCCGCTGCGGCGCCATGTACAGGCCTGCCCATGGACAAGAGTTTCGAACCCAGCCAGATCGAGTCGAAGTGGTACAGCCACTGGGAACATAACGGCTATTTCAAGCCGTCCGGCCAGGGCCAGCCCTACAGCATCGTGCTGCCGCCGCCGAACGTGACCGGCACGCTGCACATGGGCCATGCGTTCCAGCACACGCTGATGGACACGCTGATCCGCTATCACCGGATGCTCGGCCACGACACGCTGTGGCAGCTGGGCGCCGATCACGCCGGCATCGCTACCGAGATGGTGGTCACCCGTCAGCTGGTCGCCGAGGGCAAGAGCCGCGCCGATTTCACGCGCGAGGCCTTCATCGAGCGCATCTGGGAGTGGAAGGAAGAATCGGGCGACACCATCGGCCGGCAGATGCGCCGCATGGGCAGCTCCGGCGACTGGAGCCGCGAGCGTTTCACCATGGACGAAGGCCTGTCCAAGGCGGTGATCGAAACCTTCGTGCGCCTGCACGAGGAAGGCCTGATCTACCGCGGCCAGAAGCTGGTCAACTGGGATCCGGTGTTGAAGACGGCCATTTCCGATCTGGAAGTGGTCAACGAGGAAGAGTCGGGCCACCTGTGGTCCATCTTCTATCCGTTCAGCGACAGCTCGCTGGTCGGCACCGATGGCAAGCCGGGCCTGATCGTGGCCACCACGCGCCCGGAAACCATGCTGGGCGATGTCGCCGTGGCCGTGCACCCGGACGACGAGCGCTACGCGCACCTGGTCGGCAAGACGCTGCGCCTGCCGCTGTCCGATCGCCAGATTCCGATCATTGCCGACGATTACGTCGAGCGCGATTTCGGCACCGGCTGCGTGAAGATCACCCCGGCGCACGATTTCAACGACTATGCCGTCGGGGAACGTCACAATCTCCCTATCATCAACGTATTCACCGACGATGCGCGCATCCATGAAACGGCGGAGCGCACTGACTTCGTCCATAGGTCGATGCAAACGACAGGCGACTCGGGAGTAACGATCCAGAGCAGTCACTACGAACGCGTCAAAAGCAGCGAGTTCATACCTGAAACTTACCGAGGGCTGGACCGCTACGAGGCGCGCAAGCAGATGCTGGCCGATCTTGACGCGCAGGGTCTGCTGGTCGAGACCAAGGCGCACACGCTGCAGGTGCCGCGCGGCGATCGCACCGGTCAGGTGATCGAGCCGTACCTGACCTGGCAGTGGTTCGTGAAAATGGACGGCCTGGCCAAGCGCGGCCTGGAACTGGTCGAAGGTGTCGATGGAAAGCCGGGCGATGTGCGCTTCGTGCCGGGCAACTGGATCAACACCTACCGCCACTGGCTGAACAACATCCAGGACTGGTGCATCAGCCGCCAGCTGACCTGGGGCCATCGCATTCCGGCCTGGTACGGCCAGGACGGGCAGATCTTCGTCGGTCACGACGAGGCGCAGGCGCGCGCCGCGGCCGACAAGGCCGGGTACACCGGGCCGCTGGAACAGGACCCGGACGTGCTGGAGACCTGGTTCTCGTCCTCGCTGTGGTCGCACTCCACGCTGGGCTGGCCCGATCCGGACGACGAAAAGACCTACGGCTTCGACCGTTACCTGCCGACCAGCGTGCTGGTCACCGGGTTTGACATCATCTTCTTCTGGGTGGCCCGGATGATCATGATGACCGATCACTTCACCGGCAAGGTGCCGTTCCGCGATGTCTACATCACCGGCCTGATCCGCGATGCGCAGGGCCAGAAGATGTCCAAGTCCAAGGGCAACGTGCTCGACCCGCTGGATTTGATCGACGGCATCGACGCCGACGCGCTGGTGGCCAAGCGCACGCGCGGCCTGATGCAGCCGCAGATGGCCGCCAAGATCGAAAAGGCCACGCGCAAGGAATTCCCCGAGGGCATCCCGGCGTTCGGCACCGACGCGCTGCGCTTCACCTTCGCCTCGCTGGCCACGCACGGGCGCGACATCAAGTTCGACATGGACCGCTGCGCCGGCTACAAGGCGTTCTGCAACAAGCTGTGGAACGCCGCGCGCTTCGTGATGATGCACGCCGACGGATACACCGCACCGGCCGGCGAGCCGGCCGCGGCCACCGCCGCCGAGCGCTGGATTCTGACCCGCCTGCATCACACCCTGGCCGAGGTGAAAACGCAGTTTGCCGCCTATCGCTTCGATCTGGTCAGCCACGCGCTGTACGAATTCACCTGGAACGAGTACTGCGACTGGTTCGTCGAGCTGGCCAAACCGGCGCTGCAAGGCGACGACCAGGCCGCCGCCGATTCCACGCGCCACACCCTTTTGTACGTGCTGGAAACCCTGCTGCGCGCACTGCACCCGCTGATTCCGTTCGTCACCGAGGAAATCTGGCAGTCGGTGGCGCCGAAGCTGGGCATCGACGGCGACACCATCATGCTGCGCGACTACCCGCAGGCCGAGACGCTGCCGGTGGCGGCCGAGTCGGAAGCGGACATCGAGTGGATCAAGGCGGTGCTCACCGGCGTGCGCCGCATTCGCGCCGAGATGAACATTGCCCCGGGCAAGACCATCCCGCTGCTGTTCACCGATGGCGACGCCGGGGATCGCCAGCGCGCCGAGAAGATGAGCGCACAGATTGCCTTCCTGGGTCGCATCGAGGCGCAGCGCTGGCTGGCCGAAGGCGAGGCCGAACCGGCCGCCGCGGCGACCGTGGTGGGCAAGCTGCGCGTGCTGATTCCGCTGCAAGGCCTGATCGATCTTTCCGCCGAAAAGGCGCGCCTGGAAAAAGAGATCAAGCGCGTCGAGGTGGAGATCAAGAAATGCGAAGGCAAGCTCGGCAACGAGCGCTTTGTCGCCAACGCCCCCGACGAGGTGGTGGCGCAGGAGCGCGAGCGCCTGAGCGACTGGAGCGCCCAGCTGACCACGCTGCGCGAACAGGCCGCCCGCCTGGGCTGATCGATAGGCTCACGTGGAAGCAAAAAAGCCGCGGCCTTGTCAGGTCGCGGCTTTTTTCATGCGCGGCAACACGGCGCACTACACGTCGTCGCAAATCAGCTCGCGCGCCATCACCAGCGCATCTTCGCGCCCCTTGCGATCCGGGTAGTAGTTCGGACGCCGGCCAATCTCGTTGAAGCCTTCGCTGTCGTAAAGGTGCTGTGCGGCCAGGTTGGATACGCGCACCTCCAGAAACATGCGCTGACAGCGGTGCCAGCGCGCCAGATCGACCAGGCGGCGCAGCATGCGCCGTCCCAAGCCCCGCCCCTGATGTTCGGGCGCCACGCACACGTTCAGCACATGCGCCTCGCCGGCACCGACGGAAATCACGCCATAGCCGATGATGGCGTTGTTCTCCAGCATCACCCAGCTGGGATGGCCAGCCTGCAGACAATCACGGAAAATCCCGACGGTCCAGGGAAACAGGTACGCGCGCTGCTCGATGGCAAACACGGCGGGAATATCCTCCGGACGCATCGCCCGCATGGAAGGAACCGGGGTTTGAACCACCGCCACCATCGCTTTTTCCTCTCAGCGGCCGATCACTCGGCACATACGGGCCGCGGCTTTCAGCCGTTGCGGCGAACCTGACGCCACAGCGCATGCATCGCCGACCACAACTTGCGCTTGCCATCGGCCAGTCGCAGCGCCTCGGGCGGCTCGACCAGCATCACCTGCGCCACCGACATCACCTCGACCGGCAAGGCGCGTCCCAGCGCACGTGCCTGTTCCTGGCCAAAGGCCAGATAGGCACCGGCGTGCACCGGCGGCTGACGCAACTGGCCATCGACCACTTCCAGGCGCGGTGCGCGGGCGAAAGCCGCACCACCGACCTGCATGGCCCGCCCCAGCAGGTCCAGCAAGCGCGGTTCGGTCCCGGCCGGAAGCACCAGCGCCAGCGGTGCCGCAGCCGCCATCGGCGAGGTGGGCACATCGGCCGCTATCGTCTCGGCCGGCGGCAGCTGAGCGGCAGATACGTGGCGCAGACGCATCGGCGTGATGCCCATGGCGCGCAGCATGCGCTGGCGATGCGCGCCGGCGCGCAACGGCAGCGCACTCATCCCTGCCCCCGTGCACGGCGCGCGCGGTGGCGCATGCGGCCACCAATGGTCAGCACCGGCCCCGACAACATGTACAGGCCGAACACCGCCAGCAGCACGTGTGGCGGATCCAGCGCCAGCAGCACCAGAATCAGCACGGCGGCAATCACCCACACAAATGGCACGCGGTCCTGTCGCGGCCAGGCCTTGAAGCTGTAGTAGCGCACGCCACTGACCATCAGCAGGCCGGCGAAGATCACCAGCAAGGGAGTGAACGCGCACACCATGTCACCGGAGACGCCGTCGCGCGTCATCGCCCAGACAAACGCCATCAGTACCGAGGCCGCCGCGGGACTGGCCAGGCCCTGGAAGTAGCGCTTGTCGGCCACCCCGGCCTGGGTGTTGAAGCGGGCCAGGCGCAGCGCGCCGCAGGCGGCATAGATGAAAGCGGCCGCCCAGCCGACCTTGCCCCAGAACGGACCGAATGCCTTGAGCGCGCTCAGTGACCAGGTGTACATCACCAGCGCCGGCGCCAGCCCGAAGCTGACCAGGTCCGACAACGAGTCGTACTGCACGCCAAACTCGCTCTGTGTGCCGGTCAGGCGCGCCACGCGGCCGTCGGTGCCATCCAGCAACGCGGCAATGAACACGGCAATGGCGGCATCGGCAAAGCGCGCATCGATGGCGGCCACGATGGCGTAGAAGCCGGCAAACATGGCACCGGTCGTCAACAGGTTCGGCAACAGATAGATGCCGCGATGGCGGGGTGCGCGTGCGGGCGGGGTCTGGCTCATGTGGTGCAGCGTCGTATCACGGGTGGGAAATCGTGCGGCGAAGTGTAAACCATCGCACGCCACGTGCTTGTGCCGCCATCGTGGCGGTGTTAACAAGGACGCCTTGAGTCAAGCGGCACGCGATCGGAGAGTCCGTGATGAAACGCATCCCTACCCTGCTTTTGCCCCTGCTGGTGCTGGCTTTGCCGCTGGCCGCCCAGGCCCAGGTATACAAGTGGACCGACGCCAAGGGCACGGTGCACTACTCCGACGCGCCGCCGCCGCAGGGCACCCAGTTCGACAAGCTGCACACGCGCGAGAACGCGCGCACCACGCCCACGCCCGAGGACCAGGCGCCGACCGATCAGGCCCACTCGCCCAAACCGTCGGAGCGGACCGCCGGCACGGGCGCCATGGCCAACACGCCCAAGAACCGTGACAGTTTCTGCACGCAGACCAAGCAGAATATGGCACTGCTCTCCGGTGATCAGAAGCTGTCCATCCACGGCGACAACGGCCAGCTCAACCAGCTTTCCGACCAGCAACGCCGCCAGCAACTGGCCACTGCCCAGCACGACTACAAGGAGCACTGCCAGCCGTGAGCGGCTGAACACGCTCCACGCCACGCCCGGTCTGCCATGAAAGCGTCTATCGCGGGGGGCTCCCTGCGCTTGACTGGCACGCTATACTCGCCCCCTTTTGTCCCGCCCCCACCCAAGTTCGGATCGCCCATGCGCCTGAGCCAGTTTCACCTCGCCACCGTCAAGGAAGTCCCCGCCGACGCGGAGATTGCCAGCCACCGTCTGATGCTGCGCGCCGGCATGCTGCGCAAACTGGCCGCTGGCATCTATACATGGACCCCGCTGGGCCTGCGCGTGTTGCGCAAGGTCGAAACGGTGGTGCGCGAAGAAATGGATCGCGCCGGTGCCATCGAAATGCTGATGCCGTCGATCCAGCCGCGCGAACTGTGGGAGGAAACCGGGCGCTGGGAGAAATTCGGTGGTCAGCTGCTGAAAATTCGTGATCGCAAGGAGCAGGAATTCTGCTACGGCCCGACACACGAAGAAGTGATCACCGATTTTGCGCGCAATGAGCTGAAAAGCTACAAACAGCTGCCGATCACGTTTTATCAGATCCAGACCAAATTCCGTGACGAGATCCGTCCGCGCTTTGGTGTGATGCGCGCGCGCGAATTCATGATGAAGGATGCCTATTCCTTCCATCTGGATATGGAGTCGCTGGATAACACCTACCGCACCATGTACGACGCCTATGCGCGTATTTTCTCGCGCCTGGGGTTGCGTTTTCGCGCGGTGCAGGCCGATACCGGTGCTATTGGCGGCCATGCCAGTCACGAATTCCAGGTATTGGCCGATTCGGGCGAAGACGCACTGGCCTATTCGGATGGTTCCGATTACGCAGCCAACGTGGAACTGGCCGAAGCCAAGGCCCCGGAAGGCGAGCGTCCGGCACCGTTGGCCGAGCTGGAACGGGTCAATACCCCGACCCAGCGCAGCATCACCGAAGTCACCGATTTTCTCGGCGAAGATCCGCGCCATTGCGTGAAAACCGTGATGGTACGCGGCACTGAGGGTCTGGTGGCTCTGTGCGTGCGCGGCGATCACGAGGTCAATGAGGTCAAGGCGGCCAAGCTCGAGGAATTGCCGGGCGAGTCGGTGCTGGCCAGCGAGCAGGAAATCCTCGCCGCCGTTGGTGCGCAACCGGGCTTCATCGGCCCGGTTGGCCTGCCTGATTCCATCCCGGTCATCGTCGACCGCAGCGCGGCCGTACTGGCCGACTTTGTCTGCGGCGGCAATGCCAACGGCACTCATTATGTCGGTGCCAACTGGGAGCGTGACGCACGCATTGCGCGCGTGGCCGACATCCGCAAGGTAGTCGCCGGCGACCTGTCTCCCGACGGCGAAGGCACGCTGCGCCTGGCTCGTGGCATCGAGGTGGGCCACGTGTTCCAGCTCGGTGGCCGCTATGCCGAATCGATGGGCGCCAACGTGCTCGACGAGGGTGGCAAGTCGCGCAGCATGTTGATGGGCTGCTACGGCGTGGGTGTCAGCCGCATCGTCGCCGCAGCCATTGAACAGAATCACGACGAGCGCGGCATCCTCTGGCCCGAACCGATGGCGCCGTGGCGCGTGGCTATCTGCGTGATCGGCAACAAGGGCAGCACGCAGGCGTTGGATGCGGCTACCGAGCTTTATCAGGCCCTGGCCGGGCGCGGCATCGAATGTGTGCTGGACGATCGCGGCCTGCGCCCGGGACCGATGTTTGCCGACATGGAACTGATCGGCATTCCGCACCGCATCGTGGTCAGTGAGCGCGGCCTCGCGGCGGGCACGTTTGAATACCGCGCGCGCCATGAAGCCGATTCGAAGGCCGTTACCCGCGAAGAACTTTTTGAACTTCTCGACAAGCCACTTTTGGCTGAGGGCAATATTTAATCGGTCCAAAAGCCACTATCGGCTTTGTAAAAGCGCGCCCCGCCGGGCGCGTTTTTTTATCTACCGACTTTAAAAATGAACGGGAACCTTCACCATTCGTGCAATGTCTTTTGCATATGAACGTCACATGAGAGAAAATCCTGCGCGAAGCGCTGGCCTAGCGCCGTCCCAAATGCGTTTTTATCTGTCCCCCGATACATTCTGAGGAGCCACCATGGCTGTCGATATCAAGAACCTCAACCATAATGAACTGAACGACCTCATCAACCAGGCCCGCGTGCGCCAGGAAGAGCTGCAGAAGGAAAAGCTCAACGAGGTCCGCGAAAAGGTCCTGAACATCATCAAGGATGAAGGTTTTACCTTCGAAGACGTGTTCGGTAACCGTGCCCCGGGCCGCAAGACGCGTCGCACCGGCACCGTGGCACCGAAGTTCCAGAACCCGGCCGATCCGTCGCAGACCTGGTCCGGCCGCGGCAAGCGTCCGCGCTGGTTCAACGACGCGCTGGCCTCGGGCAAGAGCGAAGACGATCTGCGCATCCCGTCGTAATCGCTCGGCGGCTCAAGCTTTAAGAAAAAGCCGGCTTTTGAAGCCGGCTTTTTTGTGGGCGGTGACCGCGCATCTAAAGTGATCGACGCGGCGCCACCAGAAGATCGCCGAACAAAAGCCCCGCCACCAGCGCTACCAATAGCGTGACCAGCAAAATAGCGGTATGGGTGCCTGTACCCAGGTTGTTTTCGGCCAGATAGGAAAAGGTGCGAAACCCCACGCTGCCCGGCACCAGCAAAATGATGCCCGGCTCACGTACCAGCGCGCCTGGTCGGTGAGTAATGCGCGCATAGACATTGCTGGCCGCGGCCAGAACCAGCCCACCGGCAAACACGCCAAAGGCCGGGCCAAAGGTATGACCGATCAGCGTCGCGACCACGTAGCCAGTCATGGCGCTGAGCGCCACCAGCACCCAGTCGCGACGCGCGGCCAGGAACACCATGGCAAAGCCGGCACCGGCTACCGGCAAGGTGGGCCACTGCACCCAGGCCGGGACCGCCGGAGCCTGCACACTGGGGGTGGCCACGCCAAACCAGCCCAGGATCTGGACCACCGCGACCACGCCGAAGATCAGCTTCAGCAAGCTGGCCAGCGCACCGAAAAGGCGCGACACACCCGAGGCCAGATGCTGCGCGGACAGTTCGCGTACGGCAGTGGTCAGCATCATGCCCGGCACCAGCACGATCATCGATGCCAACACCACCAGGTTCACATTGAGCGGCACTACCCAGGCACTGGTCAGCGAGGCGATCAGCGTGGCAACCATCGCCGAACCGGCCTCGGTGGCCGGTGCCATGCGGGGGCGTGAACCGGCCAGCAATACGATGGCCCCGATCACCAGCCCGATCAGACCGGCCATGAACACATCTGGCCAGGCGGCATTGATCAGGACGGCGAAGGTGCCTGCCGACAGCCCATAACCGAGCACCATGCTGCGTCGGGTAAAGCGGTCCAGTGGCTTGGGCAGAGCCCGCAACTGACGCGCTCCCTCTTCGATGCCGATGCGCCCACCGATCACGCCATCGGCAATGGCATCGGCTTCGCACAGGCGCGCCAGGTTTACGTCACCCGGGGCCAGGCGAATCACCTGCGTCACCTGCGCCACGCTGTCATCGCCCTGCGCCTGGTCGGCGAAGGACAGGATGATGGCAGTGGGGCTGGACCAGACCTCGGCGCGCATGCCCAGGCGCTGCGCTGCGCTGGACACGGCGTCCTCCAGACGCGGCGCAGCGGTGCCGAACTGATGCAACCGGCGCGCCAACTCGATCACGAAGACAATGCGTGTGTTGAGAGCCGCAGTGGCTGCCAGCGGCAATGGCTCGATATTCATGCGCGCGCACGCGCCTTCGCGGGGTGACACCGCGCAGTAGTGCGAGCCAATTCAGGGCGGAGGAAACACCAAGGCATGATGGGTCATACGTTAAGCGATGGCGCATTATCGGCAAAGCAGCGCCAACAAAAAGCGAAAAGTTTTCATGCCATGCCGTGCACATGGGGCATGCCAGCATCAAGAACGTCACCGCATGGATCATTGGCTGCGTCGATCACCGCCATTGGCACATTCGAATGGACGCCGCACGCAGCGCCAAGCACAGTGAGCCATCGTTGCGAATCATTCTCATCTGACCTCATGACCGCGCTTATCGCCAGCTTCTCGCACCACCTGCCGGGCCGACACCATCGACCACGCCTGCCGGCCGCGCTGCGCCGGCTGATCGGCCCCGGTCTGCTGGTGGCCGTGGGCTATGTCGATCCCGGCAACTGGGCCACCGACATTGCCGCCGGCTCGCGCTTTGGCTATGTGCTGGTCGGCACGGTGATCATCGCCAGCCTGCTGGGCATGCTGTTCCAGGGCCTGTGCGCGCGCCTGGCCATTGCCACCGGCAAGGACCTGGCACGACTGACCCACGAACACCTGCCGCACGGGCTGGCCATCGCCGCCTGGCTGGCGGGGGAGCTGGCCATCGTGGCCACGGCACTGGCCGAACTGATTGGCGGCGCGCTGGCCCTGCACCTGCTGTTTGACCTGCCGCTGCTGGGCGGCATGCTGGTGACCGCCGGCGGCACGCTGGCGGTCATGGCGCTGTCGTCACGTCATCAGCAACTGCACGAACGGGTGGTCGGCCTGCTGCTGGCGCTGGTCTCGGTCAGCTTCCTGTGGCTGCTGATCCGGGCGCAGCCGCCGCTCGCCGGCATGCTGCACGGCGCCGCGCGCGGTCTGGAAGTAGTGACCCATCCGGGCATGCTGGCGGTGGCCTTGGGCATTGTCGGCGCCACGGTGATGCCGCACAACCTGTACCTGCATTCGGGACTGGTGGCCGAACGCATGACCGATGTCGATACACGCCAGCGCCGTTACGCGATGCGCCTGTCGATCAGCGATTCGCGCGCGGCGCTGGCGGTGGCCATGGTGGTGAACCTGTCCATGCTGCTGGTGGC
This sequence comes from Oleiagrimonas sp. C23AA, assembly GCF_011759385.1. GTDB lineage: Bacteria > Pseudomonadota > Gammaproteobacteria > Xanthomonadales > Rhodanobacteraceae > Oleiagrimonas. Next base: position 35,915 of record NZ_JAARLY010000010.1, read on the forward strand.
GGCCGCCTCGTTCGGCCACCTGCAAGTGCCCGTGCAAAGCCTTGCCGGCGCCTATCAGGCGCTGGGTTCGGAGCTGGGCATCAGCGCCGCCATCATCTTTGCCGTGGCGCTGTACGCCGCCGGGCAAAGCTCGGCCATCACCAGCGTCATGGCCGGACAAACCATCAGCGCCGGTTTCGATCGCGGCCCGCGCACCTTGCTGCTGCGCGGCGTGCTGAGCCGCCTGGGCGGCGTGCTGGCGGGATTCGCGCTGATCACTTTGCTGCCCAACGCCAATGCCGACACGTTGCTGGTATTGAGCCAGTGCATTCTGGGGCTGGCCCTGCCGTTCGCGCTGGTGCCGCTGCTGATGCTGTGCGCACGCCGCCAGTTGATGGGACGCTTTGCCCTTGGCCGCCTGCACCTGGCCATCGCCATACTGGCCACCGCGCTGGTGGTGGGCCTGGACGTCTATCTACTGGCCACGTTCAACATCGGCTGAGGCCCGGCGCTTAGCCACCAGCAGGGCGTCAGATATGGCGCTCGGGAAGCACCAGGGTGACGCGCAAGCCGCCCTCGTCGCGATTGGCCAGCGCCAGCCGGCCACCATGCGCCTCGACAATCTCACGGGCCAGGGCCAGACCCAGCCCGGTGCCGGAACGCTTGGTGGAATAGAAGGGCAACAGCGCCTGCGCCAGCACCGTCTCGCTCATGCCCGGTCCGCCGTCGAGCACATCCACGCGCCATTCGCGCAGCCCGCGCTGGATGTTCAACGCCACCGCCTCGGGCGGGCTGCCCGACTCGTGCGCGTTCTTGATCAGATTGATCAACACCTGTTCGATCTGCCCGGCATCGAAATGCCCCTGCTCGGCGGGCACCTCCGAGACCAGCGTGAACTGGCAATGCCGCGCCAACGCCTCGACAAAGCGCTGCCAGTCCACCGGCTCGGGCCGCGGCGACGGCAGCTTGGCCACATTGGCATAGCCGGAAATGAAGTTGTGCAGATGCTTCACACGCTCGCTGATGGTGCCAAATACGCCGGACAGCCGATCCAGCTCGCCGCGGCGGGCCAGTTCGGCACCGGAATGCGCCATCGACGAGATGGGAGCCAGCGAGTTGTTGAGCTCGTGACTGATGACACGGATCACGCGCTTCCAGGTGGTCACTTCCTGCCGCGCCAGTTCGCGCGTCATGCGCCGGAACAGGTACAAGCGATGCGGCCTGCCCTGCAGGCGGAATCCACGCTGCGAAACGTGGAAGGTCTCTTCCATGCCTTCATTGTCGATGCTGAAAAGCGTGTCCTCGCCGGCACTGATGACCATGCGCATGGCCTCGGGCATGGCGTCGAGCACCTGCGCGAAGGCCATGCCGGCCAGACTGCGCCCCTCGTTGAGCAGGTGGCGTGCGGCGATATTGGCGTAGGCCACGCGCTCGGAGCGATCGACCAGGACCAGCGCCACCGGCGTGTTCTGCACCACCGTGTCCAGCAGCAACTCACGCTGCACCAAGTGCTGGCGCTGCTCGCGCAGGGTGTGCCCCAACTGGTTGTGCATGCGTACCAGATCGCCCAGCTCGTCGTGGCGCCGCGTGGCGATGGAAAAGCTGAAATCGCCATCGCGATAACTGGCCACGCCGCCTTCCAGCGCGCGCAACAGCGTGGCCAACGGTCGCATGGCGCGAAAACCCAGCATCATCGACAGCGGCACTACCAGCGCCATGGTCACCAGTGCGGCACCAAGCGGATGCTGCAGCCAGCCCACGCCACTGGCATCGCCTCCCAGTGAAACAATCAGCGCGCGCAAGATGGAGGGTATCGGCCATACCGAAACGGCCAGGAACACCAGCATGCCGCCGGTCGCGGTCAGGCCCATCCAGAGCGCCATGCGCCCCTGCAACGAAGTCAGTCGCATGTCATGGGCAATCGTGAGGATGGGCTGCGTGCCGCGCGCAATGGGCGACATGCTTGTCGCCCACAGGGGCGGAGACAGGCACCACTGCCGCATGCCAGTACGGGCGCGTGGATGACTGCGATGGCGCCGGCAACTGGAACAACGCCGGTATGGCACGCGAGCGAGCTGACACCGACGCGGCGCCATCACCATGGGTCGAAAGATCGCTGGCATGAGGCGCCGCTGCTGCGGCCTGACGCAGCAGCGACTCCAGCCCCGGCGGGGCCAGCCAGTTACGGCAGGAATAGGCCGCCGCAAGCGCGGGCGTCAGCGCCAGCACAGCGGCGCCGACGCCGACTGCGTGTCGAATAGCCCGTGTCATCATCTTGCCAACCCTTCTATCTGCGTTACCGATAGCGCTTCATCCTAGCGCGATCCCGGCGCCAATGAACGCTGCCGCGCATCATCGTGTGATCGGATCAGCACTGCGGCTGATGCGGATTCTCGGCGCAGCTTTGCGGTGTGGCATTGGCATGCTGCGGCGGCATCATGCGACCCAGCGCCGCCGGATCGGTCTGCCGCTGGCGCGCCCGGTCGCGCGTGCTGTCCTTGAACTTGAAACGCGGCGACTGGGCTTCCTCGCCCTCAGTAGCCTGGCCGTCAGCACGCTCGGCCGAGTGGGCGCCCTGATCCAGCAGCGATGACAGCGAGGGCTGGGGCGTTGCAGTAGACGACGCGGCCACCGGCGGCTTGGCCCTGCTGGCGCACGCCATGGTCAGTGCTAAGGCGGTCAGCATCGTGATCATCCAGAAACGTGACATAAGCGACTCCTCCCGGCACCCCCTCGGCGCCCCTGCCCACTTTACGCCTGTGTGGGGATGCCGTAACGCTCCATGCGTCGATACAGGGCCTGACGCGACAGCCCCAGTTGCTGGGCGGCGCGAGAAACCACGCCCCCGGCGCGATCCAGCGCACCCTCGACAGCCTCGCGCGAGGGCTCGTCCAGATTGCGCGCACCTTGATGGCGCGGTGCCGGCAAATTGAGGTGGGCAGCCTCGATCGCACCGTCGCCGGCCAGCAGACGCGCACGCTCGATGGCGTTTTTCAGCTCGCGCACATTGCCTGGCCAATCATGGCCAACCAACGCATCGCGCGCCTCGTCCGACAAGGTGCCGCGATCGCCCAGAAAATGCTCGGCCAGCACCGGCACATCGTCCATGCGCTCGGCCAGCGGCGGCAGATTCACCTCGATTACATTGAGGCGGTAATACAAATCCTCGCGGAAGCTGCCTTCGGCAATCATCGCCTTGAGGTCGGCATTGGTGGCGCTGATCACGCGCACATTGGCGCGCCGCGTGCGGCCCGAGCCCAGGCGCTCGAACTGCCCGGTTTCCAGCACACGCAGCAACTTCACCTGGCCGGACAACGGCAAATTGCCGATCTCGTCCAGGAACAGCGTACCGCCATCGGCCAGCTCGAACCGCCCTTCGCGCGCTTTGTTGGCGCCGGTGTAGGCACCAGCGTCGGCACCAAACAGCTCGGCCTCGATCAGCTCACCCGGCAAGGCGCCGCAATTGACTGCCACAAATGGCCCGCGGCGCACCGCCGAATTCTTGTGCACGATGGCGGCAATGCGCTCCTTGCCCGCCCCGTTGGGGCCGGTAATCAGCACCGGCACATCCGAACGCGCCACCTGACCGGCCAGCTCCACCGTGCGCGCCATGGCGTCGGAGGCGAACACCAATCCATCCAGATCGAAATTGGCCTCCAGCTTCTCGCGCAGGCGGCGCCGATCGGTGCGGTGGCGCGACACCTCGCGACTGGATTCGGCCAGCTCCAGCAGATTCTCCACCGTGGCCAGCAGTTTGGCGTCGTCCCACGGCTTGGCCAGGTAATCGGCGGCGCCCGCCTTGACCAGCTCCACCGCCGTTTCCAGATGCGTCCAGGCCGTCAGCAAAATCACTGGCAGGTCCGGATGGCGCTCGCGGATGGCCCGGAACAGCTGCACGCCCTCCTCGCCCGAGGTGGTGTCGGCCGAGAAGTTCATGTCCTGGATCACCACGTCGATGTGTCCGCGTGCCAGTGTGGCCAGACCCTCCTCGGCCGAAAGCGCCGTCACGGGACGAATCTCGTGCAACGACAGCAGCAGCGACAAGGCCTCACCCACGGCCGGGTTGTCATCGATGATCAGTACGGTTCGCATCGGTTTTCTGCACATGCATGCATGGACGCGTCCATGCGGAAAAAGGTTGAAAGACTCATAAGGCGGGCATCCGCCCCTCTGATGTCCTTGATCCTGAAAATAACCCTACTGCACGCGGACAAGCCTCGGCCCGTGCCGAGAGAGGGGGTACAAAGATCGATAAACCCTTGCCGCACGACTTCACCCCTCCCCCAACCCTCCCCTGCAAGCAGGGGAGGGAGACACCACCGACACAGCCCCGCATGCCCTTGGCTTCTCCCCCTGCTCGCAGGGGGAGGTTGGGAGGGGGTAAACCCTTGCCATACCTCCCTTCCCCCGCGCGCCTGGCGGTCATTCGAGCCGCCCGCTGCATCACATCGCCCGTGTGGCCACCACGGGTGGCACCCGCGAAGCGCGAATGGCCGGTGCCAGCGCCGCCAGTTGCCCGAGCACCAGCAACACCGCCGCCCCTACCGGAAGATAAGTCCACGGCATGCGCGGCACCTCGTAATGCTGCATCAGCCAAAGGTTGAGCCCCTCCGCCGCGACCACACCCAAGACCAGGCCAGCGCCGACCACCAGCAGGTTTTCCAGCTGAATTTCGCGGCGAATCTGCGCCACCCGCGCGCCCAAGGCGCGGCGCACGCCAATGGTGTGCGTGCGCTGCTGCACCCAATACCCGGTCATGCCCATGATGCCGGCCAGTGAAATCAGCAATACCACCACACTCAATCCACTCAGCAACCACACCGCCGAACGATACGGCGCCTGCGCCTGCGCGCGGATCTGCGCGTAGGGCGCCACCCCCATGCGCGTGAACAACCGCCCTGCCAGCACACCTTCGACGTGCTCGCGTACCTTTTTAAGCAAGCTGGAGTCGTGACCTTCGGTACGTATGGCGAACCCGGTCACCGGCCAATGCCTGGGCAAATCCGGGAAAAACATGGCGCAATCGTTACCCGAATCGGACTGATCGAGATCGTTGCGGGCCAGATTCGCCACCACCCCAACCACAGTGCGTCCCTGCGGCACCTGTTTGCTGTCGATGACGATATGTCCGCCCACGGCTGTCCCCGTGGGAAACAAGCGCCGTGCCAGCGCCCGATTGATAATCACCGGGCCAGCCGAATGAAAGCCCATGCCGCCACCCACCAGACTGTGCTCTTCCGGCAGAAAATCGCGGCCGGCCACTATCCGGAGGCGCAGCGTGCGCATCACGTGATCGCCCAGATAGAGTGCCGCGTTCGCCTTTGTCGTATGGCCGGGTCGGTTTACATCGGCATTGGCGCTGGTAAGCGAGACCATCGGCAACATCGGCATGGTCGATACCAGGCGCGCCCCGGGGATGGCCTTCAACGAAGCCTCCACGGCCTGCGTTTCCGCGTAGGAAAACGGCTTGCCGCGCGCCACGATGTTGTAAGCCAGCAGCAAATGTGACGGGTCCCCGATGCCATCACTGGTCATCAACGGCGTCAGTTGGCGGGCAAGCAAAAAAGCGATATTGCACGCCATGGCACTTGCTACCGCCACCTGCAAAAGCACCAGCAAGGGCAGCATCGGACGGCGTGCCAATGGCTTTACCAGTTGTCGCATCGCCATCCCTCTCACGTCCGCTTGATCTGTAAAGCTGGTGAAAGCAGGCACATACGCCAGGCGGGCATGATGCCTACGGTGACACCCACCAGCGCGGCCATGCCCAGAAGCCACGCAAAGGTCGCCGGATGCATATGAGCCCTATCGGCGTACCCCACCGGCTGCATGCGCACGATCCACAAGCCCAGCCAAGTCAGCGGCCACCCCAACAGGCCGGCGATCAGCCCCAGGCCTAGCGACTCGATCACATGCTGCGCAAAAATGCTTTGTCGAGGCGCCCCCAAAGCCCGCCGCACGCCGATATCACCCTGGCGTCTGAGAAACCGTGCCGCCAGCAGGCCAGCCACATTGATCATGCACAGCGCCAACAAGCCAAAGGCGATCAAGGTGTTCATGCCCACCTGCGGCGGCACCACGTTATTGAGTTTGGTCCAACGGGACGCTCGATACAGGCGCCCTGGTGTCTTGTTGTCATACCGACCATCGTGTTGATGGTCGATCACAAAAGCACGCCACCAACGCGCGTACCTGTCCCGTGCGCTGACATCCGGCACACGGGCCCACACGTTCAGCCACACGCAATGGGCAAGCATGGTGCTGCCGAATGTCTTGCGTGACGTGCCGCCTGCGCAGATGCCCGAATCGGTTGGCCCGATACCTGCGGCAAGCGCCGCCGTGACCGGAAGGTAGAAATGCTGGGCGACTCCCGTGATGTCGTTATTGCGGGCCACATCGAGAAACTGGATACGCGGCGTGCGCGGTGCGCTGACGCCGATCACCCGAAAGCCATGGCCACCGATGGTTACGGTACGCCCCAGAACATCGGCCTGCCCAAACAGCTGGCGCGCCAGCCAGACGTCGATCACCATCACCGGAGCCGCCGATGCCTCCTCGGCGGCGGTCCATCCGCGACCAAGGCGCATAGGCAGGCCCAATAGCGCCAGTGGGCGCCCGTAAGCGATCAGTCCCCGCTCACTGACACCACCACGCTGATCGTCACTCGTGCTCAGCGTCACCTGCGCTTGCGCAACAGCCGCGGCAACGCGAACCGGCGCCTTGTCCACTACCTCGCGGGCATCATCAAGGCCGAGCAGGGAGGGCTTGGAGCGGTTGCTACTCGAACACGTCGGGTCCGCGCAGGCATCCACACTGGCGATATACAAATGCTCGCTAACGCCGGGCAGCGGTTCGCCCGAGAGCGCGCGCGATACCGTCAGCGCGGTCATGCAGGCAGCAATGCCCACGGCCATGGTGAGCACGATCAGCCCGGTGATCCACGGCCCCTTGATGGCGCGCTGCCAGGCGAGCGACAGGTAGTAGGTCAGCATCCTTTCCTCCATCCCTTCCTTGCAGCGCCCTTATACGGCCCGCGTGGCCACCACCGGCGGTACCCGCGAGGCACGTAATGCCGGGCCAAGCACGGCAAGCTGCCCGAACAGCAGCATCAGCAATACGCCCAGCCCCCACGCCAACCACGAAGGTTTGGCCAGTTCGAAGTGCGTTTGCAGCCATACCGATACCAGCAACCCCAACACGACGCCGATCACGGCACCGGCGCCGACCACGGCCAGATTTTCAAACTGATATTGGCGCAAGATGTCCCCGCGTCGTGCTCCCAATGCGCGGCGCACGCCGATGTCGCGGATGCGCTTTTGCACCCAGAAGCCGCTGAGCCCGGTAATGCCGAGAATCACCACCACCCCGACCATCAGCAACACCACGGCCAGCAACAAGGCGGCCACCTTGTTGCCATGCAAGGTGTGCTCGCGAAGGTCTTCGTAACGCATCACCTTGATGCTTCCCGGCTTGTCTATGCCCAAGGCTGATTCCAGTACGCCGGGCAGCTGTTTGGCCACCGCGTCTCGCCGCTGTGGCGTAGCGCGCACAATCATCGCGACTTGGGGAAAGTCATCCAGTTGATAGGGCAGGATGACCGCGTTATAGGTCTTGTGCGTGCCATGCCCCACCACTGCACCACGCAAGGTATTGCTGACCACGCCCACCACGCGTAGTGCGGGCGCATTGGGATCTTTCTTCGGCAACAGCCAGATGCGCTTGCCCACCGCACTTTGGTGCGCAAACAGTTGCCTGGCCAGTGACTGGGTCAGCATCACCGCGCGGGTATCAGAGAAGACCTTGTCCAGTCCGCCGCGCACCAGTTGATCGGGCGAAAACTGGCTGCCGGCCAGCAGTCGAAGACCCAGCGCATTGGCAACATCATCACCAGCAAAGCCGTCAGCGTCGGCTTCGATATGGCTCCCTACCACCGTGGGCAGAAGATGCATCCACAAACCCGAGGCCATCATCGGCAAGCCCGCGCCGACGCTGACGGCCTGCACACCGGGGATGGACTTCACGGCATGCTCGGCGGTCTTTACATCGCTCGCCTTCCACAGGCTGCGTGAAGCAAGGTCCGCGCTGATGCTCTTGGTCATCAATATCTGCCCTGGGGGTACGCCACTGTCAGCCAACACGGGCGCCAGCTGCTGGCGCAACAAAGTGCCCACATTGACCAGCACCACCAGTGCGAATATCACCTGCGCCATCACCAGCAGTGGCATGAAACCGTTGCGACGCAGTGTTTTGAGCATGATTGAACCGGCCATCGCACCCACCCCTAATTCTGCTTCACTTGCAGCGCGGGCGGCACCATCGCCGCGCGCCAGGCCGGATAGACGCCCACCGCCAAACCGGTGATCAAGGTCGCCAGACACAAGGCCAGAAAGGTTCCGATATCAAAACGAACCAGGTCGCCATACGCCAGTTGCTGCATGCGTAGCAGATCCATGCCGCCCAGAATCAGTGGCCATGCCAGCGCACCGCCCAATACGGCCAGCGCCCCCGATTCCACCAGGTGCTGCGCAAAGACATCGCGCTGCGATGCCCCCAGCGCGCGCCGAATACCCAGCTCCGAGCCGCGGCGCATGAAGCGTGCAGCCAGCACACCGGCGGCGTTGAAAAGGCACAGCGCCAGAAACGAAAGTGCCACCCATACATAAGCTCGCATGCTATCGGGCACAGCCCGCTGCAAGCGCAGCCAGCCGTCCACGTTCAGCAGCTTCACTGCGCGCGGCAAAGACGTGTCGTTGCTAGCCACCGGCAGATGAGCGCCGATATCCTTGGCCACCGCACGCAGGCGCTGCCGTTGCGCTGGCGACAGGTCATACGCCCACAAGGAAGCGGCCGAGCAGCTGTGCCAGTCGCGGTTGGTCAGCGAAACACTGGGGCACGAGGTGGAACTTGAATACAGGCTCAAGCCACTGGCCACCGACATCGGCATGATCACCTGTGCCGGATCACGGTCGTACACCGCGTCAAGCTGCGCGTAGAAGCGAAGCGACGGCGCCCATGGCGCGTGCACGCCCACCACACGTACCAATTTGCCGCCTACCTTGATCTGCTGTCCCAGCGCCGACGTCGAACCGAACAGCCGCTGCGCCAAGCGTTGCGATATCACCGCCACCGGTGTCGCCGAGGCATCATCCTGCGCCGACCACCAGCGGCCACGTATCAGCGGGATATCGAACACCTCGCCAACGTTTGAGGTCGTCGCCAGGATATCCACATTGGATAGCGACGGCGTATCCGTGTCCGCCAGTCCAACGCCACCATTGGCGGGAATCACCGCCGCCATCCGCACGCCCGAAAGCTGACCCAACGCACGTTGCGCCATATCCACGCTCAAGGTGGCATCCGTTCGATTGGATGCCTCACCGTGCCGGGGCAACAGCACCGTGGTCAGCACGCCACTGCGCCCCGGCAGGGGATCGGCGGCCAACGCATGAAACACCGTCAATACGGTCATGCACGCGGCCAACCCCAAGGCCATCACCACCACCGCCATCGCACTGCTGCGTGGGTGGCGCTTAACGCCCTGCCAGGCCAGATTGACGCTATAGCCGAACATCCCAACTCCCGCAGCAAAAAATAAGCACAACATCCGCTAGACCGCCCGCGTGGCCACCACCGGCGGCACGCGCGAGGCGCGCAGCGCCGGGTGGAATACCGATAACTGGCCCAGCGCCCATAGCGCCAGTGCCCCGATGGGCAGGTAAATCCACGGCAGGCGGTGAATTTCGTAGCGGTGCATCAGATAGATGTTCAGCGCGTAGGCCAGCAGCAATCCGAACACCACGCCGACACCGACAATCAACGCGTTCTCGGTGTGGAAGTAAGCCAGGATGTCGCGCTGACGCGCGCCCACGGCGCGGCGGATACCGATGGCACGGGTGCGCTGCCCCACCCAGAAATTGGCCAGCCCGCCAATGCCCAGCGCGGTGACGAACAGCAGGCCGATGGCAGCGGCCATCAGCAGCCCGATCATGGTGGTATCGCGCTGGAAGTAGCGCGCACGGATCTGCGCATAGGTTTGCCCGCGATAGGCATCGGCCAGTGCATCAGGGTGACGTTTTCGTAGCAGTGCAGTAGCGGCTTTGAGTACGCGCGCCTGATCGAGCGCATTGCTTCGGATGGCCAGAAAAACCTCGGGATCATCCGGCTCGGAGGGCAACAGCATGCCCAGATCGACATCGGCCGGATTGCTGAGTCGTCCACGCTGCAAATGCGCGGCCACGCCGCCAACGCGCACCGCCTTGCCGCTGGCGAGGCCACCTTCGTAGTACAGCGGCTGGCCGACGGCCGATTTACCGGGATAAAGGTGATCGGCCAGCGCCTGCGAGATAATCACCGTCGCCACCGGGCCGGTTTGATAGCCGGGCTTGCCGGGTACGAAATCCGACATCTGAAGTGCGCGTCCCTGCACCATCTTCAGCCCCAGCGTGCGCACGATGTGCTCGCTGCCGGCATACAGCGCTGGCTGCGCACAACCGGGCACCCGGCGACTATGGCTGGCGATCAGCGCTTGTGCGGCCTTCAGGCTGCCACACACGGTGGCCGAGCTTTCACTGCCATCGAGCGGAAACTCGTCGATCAGCGAGGCCGACTGCACGCCGGCAATACCACGCACGGCGTTGACGTCGGCCAGATAGCCGTCCAAAGGAAAGCTCCCCGGATGCAACGGCGCCAGCATGATGCCCGAGAGGCCGGCCTCAGTCAGTCCGCTTGGCACATCCACCCGCTGCATGCGTTGCACGATAAGAAACGCCGCATTGCAGACCACGGCGCAGGTTACCGCCACCTGCAGGGCCAACAGCCAGGCGGTGAGCTTGTGCTTGCGCAGGCTGGCGATCATCGGAGGTAGTCGCATGGTCATCGCCTCACAAGGCCTTTAGTTGCAACGCGGGGGCCACCCGGGCAGCACGCCAGGCTGGCAACACACCGGCACATAGACTGGCGACCACGGCAGCCGCGATCGTCAGGCCGAGCATGCCCACGTCCATCTGTGCCAGATGCGCGTAATCGTCCGGGCGCTGGCGCACACTCCACAGACCCAGCTCTGCCAGCAGCAAGCCCAACGCACCGCCCAGCACGCCCACCGCCGCCGATTCGATACAGAACTGCGCAAAGATGTCGCGCCGCCGTGCGCCCAGCGCACGGCGCACGCTGATCTCCCCCGCTCGGCGCAGAAATTTGGCCAGCAGCAAGGCCACGATATTGACCAGGCACACCAGCAAAAACGCCATGGCCAATCCAGCCTGCATGCTCACATCACCCGGCACGATATGCCGCGCCGCCAGCCAGCCCATCAGGCTGTAAAGCCGGGCAGCCTTTTCCGGTGAACGCTCGAAGCGACCGGCCGCCTTTTGCTGCGCCGCGTAGTTGTGCAGGAAACGCCGATAAGCGGCCACCTGCACCGGGGTATCCAGCTGCACCCAGAACTGCAGCCAGCTCATGGTGGCGCTTTTGGGACCGATGCCATCCTTGCCCCAACCGCTTTGATTACCGCTGACGCGAAGGCCAAGGCTGACTGCCGTGGACAGCGGCACGAAGTAGTCATCCGCGCCCTTGTAGCGCTGGGCCGAATCATCCACGTAGAACATGGGTCGCGGCGCCCAGTCGCGCACCACGCCGACCACGCGATAATCGTGACTATCCAGATGCAGACTGCGCCCGACCACCTGGTTCGAGCCGAAGACACGCCGGGCCAGGCCTTGACTGATCACCACCACCTGCGCCGCCGAACTGCCGTCAGCAGACGACCACGAAGCGCCATCGACAAAGTGCAGCCCGAACATGGCAAAAAAGCCCCGAGTGGTCATGCGCCCCTGAGCCCGGAACGGACGGCGGTTACCACCGGGCATCACCAACGCACGGGTACCGGCCATGGCGGCCTGCTGTGCACCCTTGCCGGCCTGCAATAGCGCCATGGCGTCGGGCCAAGTGAGATTGATGGAAGGGTCGGGCCCAAGGCCGTTGTTGGTGTAGCTGCGCGGCAAGGGGTTGAGGTATGGCCGAAACAGCTGCGCGCTCCGCCCCGGCAAGGGATCGGCATCCATCACGTGCAACACGGTGAGCATGGTCATGCTGGCGCCGATACCCAGCCCGATGGCCAACACCATCAGACCGCTCATCACCGGATGCCGACGCAGGCTGCGCCAGGCCAGTTGCAGGTAATACCTCAACACTCGTGACCCTCCTTGATGTCGTCCTCTGCCTTACGGGAGAGATTGAGAGGCCGTAAGCGGTGCCGCCCGCCTTTACCCCTCCCCAGCCCTCCCCTGCAAGCAAGGGAGGGAGTGATACTCAACTGCCTCGCGTGGCCACCACCGGCGGTACGCGCGAAGCGCGCCAGGCAGGGCCGAGCACCGACAGCTGTCCGAGCACGCACAGCAACACCGCGCCCACCGGTAGATAACCCAGCGAGAGGCGCGGCAATTCGTAGTGCTTCATCAGCCACAGGTTCAACAGCACCGCGCCAGCTGCGCCAAGCAGGGCCCCCACACTAACGATCAGCAGGTTCTCCGCGTGGAAATAACCCAGAATGTCGCGCTGTCTGGCACCTACCGCACGACGAATGCCGATCTGCCGCGTGCGCTGCTGTACCCAGAAACTGGAAAGACCCACCACTCCCAGTGCGGAGACCGCCAGCAAGCAGGCCACCACCGCCACCAGTAGCCAAATGACCGAACGATCGTCATGGAAATACGCTTGCACGATATCGGTATAGGCACGCGCCTTGACCATGCGTGCCGGATCGATGGCCAGTAGCGCCTTGCGCGCGGCGGCGATCACCCGGCCACGCTGCGCGGGATCGGTGCGCAGCACATAACGACCACCCTCCACCGAGGCAACTGGCAGAAGGAAATTGCGCTCCGATCCATGGGCAGGATCGATCGAGGCGTTGAGCAGGTGATCGACCACACCGATAACCTGCACCGGGTATTTGCCACCCTGGCCAAGGTATAAGCGCTGGCCCAGCGGATTCTTTCCCGGCCACAAGGACTCGGCGAAAGCCTTGGGCACAATGGCCACCGACGGCGGGGCATCGCCCTTGAACATGTTGTAATCGACGAACTCATCGGGCCGAAAGCCGCGACCGGAGGCCAGCTTCAGGCCCAGTGTCTTCATCACGCCAGGTGTAGCGACGTAGCTGATGACGTTATTCACCGTAGACGACTTGTCTCCCGGCGCGCGCCACAGGCTTGTGGCCCAGAAACCATTCGACAGCGGCAAGGTATTGACCACACTGGCCGAAGTGACGCCGGCGATACCACGCAGGGCGGCCAGGTCGCTGGCCTGCGTGCCCCGGTGGCTGGTGCCTATGTCCAGGTCGCTGGCCGTTACCACCACCAGCGAGCGGTTATCCAGCCCGGTGTCATAGCGCATGGTGCTCAGGGTGTGTCCGATCACGAACACCGCATTGGTCACAATGGCGCAGGCCAGTGCAATCTCCAGGATCACCAGCGCCACGGTGGTCTTGTGATGCTTGAGAGCGGAAACAACCGGTGGCAACGACATATCAGCTCCTCACTGCAACTTGAGCGCACGGGCCGGCTGCAATTGGCAGGCGCGCCAGGCAGGAAACACCGCGGCCAGGACCGCAGCCACCACAGCGGCACAGATCGTGGCGATCAACATGGTCAGATCAAGATGCGCCGCACTCGCGTAGGCCACCGGTTGCTGTCGCACCATCCACAACCCGCCCCAGGCCAGCGCCAGACCCGCCGCACCTCCACCGCCTCCCAACAGCGCGGCTTCGGCCAGCAATTGTGCAAACACCGATCCGCGCGTGGCTCCCATCGCGCGACGCACGCCCAGTTCGCCGGAACGGCGCAGGAAACGCACCAGCAGCAAAGCCATCGTATTGACCAGACAGACCAGCAAGAACCCAAGCGCCAGCAGCGTCTGCATCTGCACCGCGCCGGGAATCACATGGTTGTAGGCCAGCCAGCCCATCAGGTCGTGCAGGCCGACATTCGGCGGCCGCTGGTAGCGACCGGTCTCCTTCTGCGAGCGTGAATAATTGACCAGGTACTGCCGGTAGGCCACGACCTGAGCGGGCGTATCCAGGCGCACCCAGTATTGAAGCCAGACACATGGGGCCTGGCGCATATCCTGACTGAAGTCGAACCGGCCCCAGCACTCCAGTGCACCGGACCAACCCTGCTTGAGCGCAATCGCCGTCTGCAGGGGCAGGAAAACGCCGGCCGCGTCGGCATAGGCTCCCTGATTGATATCGTAAAAATGCGGCGTCGGATTCCAGTCGCCGATCACACCGACAATCCGGTAGGCGTTCCTGCCCAGATGCAGCAGCTTGCCCACGGCGCGGTCGGCTCCGTACAGCTTGTCGGCCAGCTTCCGGTCGATCACGGCGACCTGGGCCTGATTCTGGTCGTCTGCGGCTGTCCACCCACTTCCGTGCAGGAAGGGCACATGAAACATGCCGAAGAAGTCTGCAGTGGCAAAGCGCGCCTGCGCCGAAAAGGCATGACTGGCACCACTGGTGGGAATAACCGTCACCTGGCCACTGGCCATGGCCGCCTGTTGCACGCCCTTGTGCTCGCGAAGCAGATTCATGGCATCAGGCCAGCTCATCTGGGAAGGCGGCTTGACGTCCTCGGCGTCGCCCTCCATGCCGCGTGGATCAAGCTGCGGCACATATAGATGAGCACTGGCCTGAGGCAGCGGATCGGCACTCATCACATGCAGCACGGTGAGCATCGTCATGCTGGCGCCGATACCCAGGCCGACAGCCAGCATCATCAGCACACTCAACATTCGGCTTGAACGCAGGCTGCGCCAGGCCAGTTGCAGGTAATACCTCAACATGCGTCGCCCTCCTTGACGCCTTCCTCTGCGTTCAGGGGGAGTTTTTCAGGGGGTATGCGCCTGCCATATGCCTTAACCCCTCCCCGCCCCTCCCCTGCAAGCGGGGGAGGGAGATGTCCCACGGCGCCTCGCGGTTGCGTATGGATGGCCATCATGCGTTCGGTATCGCCACGGCCAGTGACGCGCGCAAGAGGGACAGCGCAGAGTCCCGCGCGATTGGCACCCATGGACCACGCTGGCACCAAAGCACGCGCTCCAGGTCGCCACTCCGGTGTGGTTGAACGCCTCCCCCCGCTTGCGGGGGCAGGCTGGGCGGGGGTGAAATACGCGCCACAAGCCTTCACCGCCCCCCGCCCCTCCCCTGCAAGCAGGGGAGGAAGATGTCCCACGGCGCCTGGCGCTTGCGTACGGATGACCATCACACGCTCCTTGTTGCCACCACCGGCGGCACGCGCGAGGCGCGCAGTGCCGGCCCCAACACCGCCAGTTGGCCAAGCAACGCCAGCGCGATGGCGCCCACTGGCAAATAGAACCAGGGCATGCGTGGTACGTCGTAATGCATGGTCAACCAGAGGTTGATGCCGTAAGCCGCAGCCATGCCCAGCACGATGCCGCCGCAACTGAGCAACAGGTTCTCGGTCTGGAAGTAGCGCAGAATGTCGATGGCCCGAGCGCCCAATGCGCGTCGCACGCCAATCTGCCGGCGGCGCTGGCTGACCCAGAAGCTGCTCAGGCCAATGATGCCAACCGCCGTTACCGCCAGCATGATCGCGGCCACCAGCACCAGCATGGCAATCATGTTGCGCGCATCGTCGAAATAGCCGGCCCGCACTTTGGCGTAGGTTTTGGCACTGATGACCGCCTGCGGCTGCAGGCGCTGCAAGGTCGCCATGGCTTCCCGCATCACCCGCGCCTGCTCGTTGGGACGGCTGCGAATCAGATAGGTGTCGAACTCGCTGTTGGGTGCGCCGGGAAACACGATGGTGTGATAACGCGTGTTCGGACCGAGGCCGGACAGGCTTGGCGCGGCCAGATCGGCCAGCACGCCCACCACGGTGTAGTGCGTGTGCCCCAGGCTGTAAATCGTCTTGCCCAGCGCCGACTGGCCCGGCCATAGCGTTTGCGCGAAAGACTGACTGATCAGCACGACCGACGCCTGGGATTGATAATCGCTGCGTATACCCGCGCCGATGTAGTCCTCATCGCGAAACAGACGTCCGGCCACCAGCCTTACACCCAGAGTATCCAGTGCACCGCGACCGGCGATATAGACGGCCGTACTCGATGCCTTCTGGCGCATGTCGGTACTGTCGAACGGCGTGGTGCCGGTGGCCGTCACCCACATGCTGTTGGACAGCGGCACGCCGGTGATCATACCGGCGGACCTGACACCGCCGATGCCGTGCAGCGCCGCGAGATTTCGCGGGATATCCGCCGCCGCCCGGTCGCCATCGTTGCCGTTGACGGTGACCAGGCTCAAACCCGGTTCTTCAATGCCACTGTTGACGCCAAGGTCGGACCAGCGGGTCGCGATCATCGACACCGCGTTGCACAGCACGGCGCAAGCCAGCGCAATTTCCAGCACCAGCAAGAACACCGGCAGGCGATGTTTGCGCAGGCTGGCCAGAATGGGACGAATGTTCATCAGGGCACTCCCTCAACCGGCCTTCAACTGCGGCGCCGGCGCCACCACGCACGCACGCCACGCCGGCAACAGCCCCGCCAGCAACGCCGCCGAGACGGCCACCACGAACGTGAACGCGAACATCAAAGGGTCCAGATGCGCCAAGCTGGCATAGGACACCGGCTGATGACGCACGCCCCACAGTCCGATCTCCGCCAGCACCAGGCCCAGCACCCCGCCACTCAGGCCGACGATGGCCGACTCGACCATGAACTGCGCGAAGATGGCCGCGCGACTGGCACCCAGCGCACGACGCGTACCAATTTCGCGACTGCGCCGCAGACATTTGGCCAGCAACAGGCCAATGGTGTTGACGATGCAGATCAACAAGAAGCCCAGCGCCATGCCGGTTTGCACGCGTACGTCATCGGGTACTGCCTGGCGATCATCCAGCCACTGGCGCATCGACATCAGCCGCGCATCCGGCCGATGCAATCGGCCCATGGCGATCTGTTGCTTGACGTAGCTATGCAGCATGGCGCGATAGTCACGCTGCTGGGCAGACGAGGTCAGGCGCACCCAAAGCGTAAGCCACATGCACGGCGCCACACGCGGCTTGCTGAAATCGCCGCTGTCATAGCAGTTCATGGTGCTGGAATGCAGTCCATCATCGAGCGCGGCTTCCAGTGGCATGTACAACATGTCGCCCGCGCCATAGCCGCGTCCGCGCAAGGTCAAATCGTAAAAGCGCGGCTGTGGATCCCAGGGTGCCAGTACGCCGACGATGCGGTAGTCGTGTCCGGCCACGCGCAATGATTTGCCAACGCTGTTGGTGCCGCCAAACAGTTTGCGGTTGAGCGCGTCGGCAATCACCATCACGCGCTCGCGGCTGTCGTCCTGTGCCTGGCTCCAGCCACCTCCGTACTCGAACGGCGTATCGAAGGTGCCGAAAAAGCCATGCGTGGTCATCACCGTATCGGCGAAAAACGGATGCTCGCCATTTGCATGCGGCAGCAGCTTGGCGCGCGACGTGGTCAGCGTCACTTGTTGCGTAGCGCGGCTGGCATGCATCAACCCCATCGCATCGGCATAGCTCAGGTTTGGCGGTGGCTGGGTCTGGCCCGCCACGTAGCGATCCATGGGCCACGGGTCGACCTCTGGGTGAAACAGCTGCCCCTGACGGCTGGGCACCGGATCGCCGGAAAGCACACGCATCACCGTCAGCGTGGTCATGCTCGCGCCAATGCCCACCGCCAGCGTCAACACCATAAGTGCAGTGAGCACGCGATGCTGTCTCAAGCTGAGCAAGGCCAGTTGCAGGTAGTACTTCAACATGTCTCACCTTCCCGATATCCCCCCGCCGGCAAGAGAGAGAGGTCCATGCGCACTCCTCGTGCTTTCATCTTCGCCGTCATCACACGCTCCTTGTTGCCACCACCGGCGGCACGCGCGAGGCACGCAACGCAGGGCCCAACACCGCCAGCTGACCAATCAACCACAGCGCGAGGGCACCGATGGGCAGGTAGGTCCACGGCAGGTGGGGCAACTCGTAGTGCTGCATCAGGAACAGGTTGATGCCCCACGCCAGCACCATGCCCAGCGCGATGCCGATGCTGGCGAGCAGGAAATTCTCGGTCTGGAAGTAGCGCAGGATGTGTGCCCGGGTGGCACCCAGAGCCCGGCGCACGCCGATGGTGCGCCGACGCTGCGCGACCCAGAAGCTGGCCAGCCCGATAATGCCCAGCGCGGTGACGGTGAGCAGCGCCACGATCACGCCGAGAAGGGTCGCCGTCATGGCCCGATCATTGCGGAAGAAATCGGCACGCAACTGATCCAGTGTTTTCTTGGCCAGCACGATACGATTGGGATCCAGTTGCCGCAGCACCTTGCCGGCCGCGGCCATCACGCGATCCCGATCCTTGGGGTCGGTACGCAACAGGTACCGATTGGCGTTGTCCGAACTCATGCGCATGGGAAACACCATCGACCAATGCGCGGCAGCGTCGCCCAGCGACAGCGACGGGCGAATCAGCGCCTTGACCACACCCACCACGCGCACGCCCACGCCGGCGAAATAGAACTGTTTGCCAAGGCCTGATTCACCTGGCCACAGCCGCTCGGCCAAGGCCTTGGTGATGATCACCGAGGGTGTGTGATTGCGCACCAGATCCAGGTTGTGCACCACCGCGTCGTAATCCAGATACTCATCGGCGCGGAAACGGCGCCCGGCGATCAGCTGCGCACCCAGGGTGTCGATCAGGTCTTCGCCCATGTATTGGGTGGCATTGACGGTGGCCAGCTTCTGCGTGGGCGTGAGGCGAATGCTGGTGTTGGACGAGCTGTTGGTAAACGGCACCTGGCTGGCCAGAGTGGCCTGTTTGACACCCGGTATGCGGCGCAAGGCATCAAGGTCGGCCTGCGTGCGCGCCTTGGCGTCGGGCTGGATACCGATATTGGCCACCTGCACCATCACCAGTTGATGCTCGGCCACGCCACTGGGAATGTGCATGCGCTCCAGCCGCTGGCTGATAAGGAACACCGCGTTGCACACGATGGCGCAGGTCAATGCCATTTCCACGATCAGCAACATGGCGGTGATCTTGTGCCGGCGCAGGGTCGAGAGAATCGGTCCGATGTCCATGTCACTGACTCTTCAGTTGCAGGGCGGGCGGCACCAGACAGGCGCGCCAGGCGGGCAGCAGGCCGGCCACCATCGTCGCGCCAATGGCAAGCGCAAAAGTGGCAAGCAACATGCTCAGGTCCAGATGTGCCAGGGCCGCGTAGTCGGAAGGCTGCATGCGCACAACCCACAAGCCCAGCAGCGACAGCAGCAAACCGCCCAGGCCGCCCACCAAACCGACGGCCCCGGCCTCCACCAGCAACTGCGCGAACAGCGATCGCCGCGACGCCCCCAGCGCCCGGCGCACCCCAAGCTCACCGGCGCGACGCAGAAACTTGGCCAGCATCAGGCCTACGGTATTGACCAGACACACCACCAGGAAGCCCATCGCCAGCCAAAACTGAAGGTGCACGTCCGATGGCACCACATGGTTGTGGTCCAGCCACTGCATGACGTTGCGAAGACGCACGTTCGGCTCGCGCTGGTAGACACCGAGCGACTTCTGGTGACGCGAGTAGTTGAGCAGGAACTGCTTGTAGGCAGCGGCCTTGGCGGGTGTATCCAGCTCCACCCAGAACTGCAGCCAGGTGCACAGCGCGGTCTTGGCGTCGATGTTGGCGCCATTGCCCCAGCAGTCGCGCGAGCCATTGGTGGGAAATTTCAGGTCGGTGGCGGTCAGCAGCGGAAGATACACGCCCTCGCTGTCCGCATAACCCCCGGTCATCAGATCGTAGAAATGCGGCGTCGGGCGCCAATCGTCGATCACGCCGACGATGCGAAACTCCTTGCCGCCGGTGCGAAGCATCTTGCCGGTGCTGTCGGCGCCACCGAACAACTTGTCGTTGATCCGGCGCGACAGCACCACCAGGCGTGCATCGTTGCTGTCATCCTCGCGGCTCCAGGCATGGCCGTACAGAAACGGCACATGGAACATGGCGAAGAATTCGCGCGTGGTGAACCGTGCGTCCTCGAAGAACGGATCGATCGACGCGTCCGGCGGCTGGATGGGCACCGCACCGCCGGTCATCAGCGCCTGCCGGTCGGCGCGCCCGGCCTTGAGCAGGTTCATGCCATCCATCCAGCTGACCTGCGCCGGCGGCTCCTGCCCGGGACGCACATCCTGGCTGTCACGCGGGTCAAGCTGCGGGTAGTACAGCGTCGCACTCTTGCCAGGCAGCGGGTCACCGGAAAGTACATGCATCACCGTCAGCGTGGTCATGGACGCGCCAATACCCAGCGCGATGGCCAGCACCATCAAGCCGGTCAGTATCTTGTGGCGCCGAAGGCTGCGCATCGCCAGATCAAGGTAATAGGCAAACATCGGTCAACTCCTGTCGCACACCATGCATGCCCGGCGTACCGCACCGGCCATGCGCATGATCGACGTGGTTGCGTGCGTTGCTTTCATCACGCGGCTCGCGTGGCCACCACTGGCGGCACGTGGGTGGCACGCAAGGCCGCCCCCAGCACCGACAACTGCCCCAGCACCCACAACACCAGTGCGCCCACCGGGAAGTAATAGAACGGCAATCGCGGCAGCTCGTAGCGTTGCATCAGCAGCAAGTTGATGCCGTAGGCCAGCGCCATTCCGAGCACGATGCCGGCGCTGGCAATCAGGAAATTCTCGGTCTGGAAATAGGTGAGAATGTCGCGGCGCGTGGCACCGATGGCACGGCGGATGCCAATCTGGTGGCGCCGCTGGGTCACCCAGAAGCTGGTCAGGCCGACGATGCCCAGCGCCGTCACACCCAACAGCAACACGCATACGCCCGCCAGCAGCCAGGCCATGGCGCGATCGGCGCTGTAGTACTTGGCCCGTGCCGCTTCCGTGGTACGCGCGTACTTGGGTGATACCAAGCGCAGCGGGCCATCCTTCTTGAGCACCGACAAGGCCTGCTTGATCACCTGCTGGCGCTGTGCCGGGTCGCGCACGCGCAACAGATAGGTTCCCTGCGGATACGGCGTATCGACCGGGAAGACCATCGCGTACTCGTACTCACCGGGGGCACCGAAATCACGCGGCTGCACCAGGCGCTTGACCACGCCGACAATGCGATTGGGGCCAAAGGCATACAGTGTCTTGCCCACCGCGCTTTGTCCCGGGAACAAGTGCTTGGCCAGCGCCTGGCTGATGATCACCGGCATCTGCGGCGGATTCTTGTCATTCAAGCTGGCGTCGGTGACCTGGTCATCCGGCCGGAAGCCTCTTCCGGCGACCACCTTCAAGCCGAGGGTGTCAATCAGGTTCACATCGGCCATGTACTGCGTGACCGCCGTGGACGGCGCGTTGCTGTCACTGCTCAAACTGACGCTACTGAAGGAAATGGAACTGCCGAACAGCGTCTGGTTGACCAGAGTGACGTGGCTGACGCCGGATATGCGCCGCAATGCGGCCAAGTCGGTATGGGTTTGCGCCAGGGTGGCCTCGGCCGAACGCCGCGCCACGTGGCCCACACGCACCTCGACCAGATGCGTTTCATCGGCACCCGTCGGCCGATGCATGCGCTCAAGCCGCGTGCTGATGACAAACAGTGCGTTACAGATCACCGCGCAGGAAAAGGCAATTTCCAGCGTGATGAGCAAGGCGGCAATGCGGTGGTGGCGCAGCGCGGCCAGGATGTGTCGAATGTGCATGGATAGTGTCCTTGGCGGCGCCGGTCAGTAAGCCTTCAATGCCCGTGCGGGCTGAATCTGCATGGCGCGCCAGGCAGGCAACAGCCCGGCCACCAGACTCGCCACCAGGGCCAGCAGCAGCGTCATCAGCAAGATGCCCAGATCCATGTGCACAAATGCCGCATATTCAGTCGGTTGCTGGCGAACCAAAGCAACACCGGCATAAGCCAGCACAAGGCCAAGAAGACCGCCGACCATGCCGATCACCAGCGACTCGATCAGGTACTGCATGAACACATCGCGTCGCGACGCACCCAGCGCGCGCCGCACGCCAATCTCGCCGCCACGGCGCAAAAACTTGGCAAGCAGCAAACCCACCGTGTTGAGCAGGCAGATCATCAGGAAGCCAAAGGCCAGCCACACCTGCATGCGCACATCGGCGGGCACCACGCCCTTGTAATCAAGCCACTGCATGACGTTTTGCAACCGCACCTGTGCTGGATGACGGAAACGTCCGGCCTGCTGCTGCAACGCCATGTAGTTGTGCAGGTAGCGCTGGTAGGCAGCCACCTTGGCCGGGCTGTCCAGTTCCACCCAGTACTGCAGCCAGATACACGGCGCATCCAGGTCGTGAGCGTCCTTGGCGTTGCCCCAACAATTCATCGTGCCGCTGGTGCCTAGATGCAGGTCCAGCGCGGTGGAAAGCGGCACGAATACCTGTTCGCTGTCGCCGTATTCGCCGTTGCTCAAATCGTAGAAGCGCGGA
This sequence comes from Oleiagrimonas sp. C23AA, assembly GCF_011759385.1. Taxonomy (GTDB): domain Bacteria; phylum Pseudomonadota; class Gammaproteobacteria; order Xanthomonadales; family Rhodanobacteraceae; genus Oleiagrimonas. Next base: position 58,349 of record NZ_JAARLY010000010.1, read on the forward strand.
TTCATGTCCCAGCTGCCGAGCACACCGACGATGCGCAGGCTGGCATCGCCGAATTGCAGGGTCTTGCCCACGCCACTCTGGTCGCCGAACAACAGATCGTTGAGCTGGCTCGAGATCACCGCGACCCGCGCATGAGCCGTATCCGCCTGCCCATTCCACGCCCGGCCGTAGCGCATGGGAACGTTGAACATGGGGAAGAAGTCCGCCGTGGTGTAGCGCGCCTGCGCGCGCATCGGCTCGCCCTGGGGCGTTATCAGCACGCCGCTGCCGGCCGACATCACCGCCTGATGATCGCCGCGTGCATCGCCAAGCAGGGCTGTCGCATCGCGCCGGGTCAGGTTATCCGGCGTCTTGTCCGTGGGCTGGAAGCGATCATCCGGGAATGTATTGATGCGCACACGAAAGAGCTTGCCGCTCTTGGCGGGAATCGGGTCGCCCGACAACACATGCAGCACGGTGAGCGTGGTCATGCTGGTGCCAATGCCCACGGCAATGGCCAGCACCATCAATACCGTCAGCGTCTTGTAGCGGCGTAAACTGCGCCAGGCCAGTTGCAGGTAGTAACTCAACATCCATCATCTCCATAGCGCCCCTGCATGCAGAGGACGGCTGGGAAAGGCTCGGGTGCTTACGGCACACCTTCACCCCTCCCCGGCCCTCCCCTGCACGCAGGGGAGGGAGACATTCATACGCTGCGCGTGGCCACCACCGGCGGCACGCGCGAAGCGCGCAAGGCCGGCGAAAGCACCGCCAGTTGCCCCAACAACCACAGCGCCAGCGCACCCACCGGCAGATACCCCAGCGGCAGGCGCGGTACCTCGTAGTACTGCATCAGCAGCACGTTCAACGCGAAGGCCATCACCACGCCCAGCGCAATGCCGGCACTGACAATGAGCAGGTTCTCGGTCTGGAAATAGCGCAGGATCGCGCCCTGCGTGGCGCCCAGTGCGCGACGCACACCAATCTGTCGCGTGCGTTGGCTGACCCAGAAACTGGCCAGCCCGACCATGCCAAGCGCCGTGACCAGTAGCAGCGCAGCCACTACACCAAGCAACAGTGCGACCATGGAGCGATCGGTCTGGAAGTAGCTCGAATGCAGGCTTTCGACAGACGCCGTCTGCGCTTCATCCAGCACTACCTGCGGCCCCATCTGCCTGACCGCCTTGCGTACCCGTTCAAGCACCGAGTCCATCTGCCCGGTAGCGACCCGGATCAAATAGCGCCCGACCAACTGCGGACCAGGCTGTCCGGGCACAAAAATGCTGCCCTGCGCCGGGCGGTTGCTGCTGGTGAAAGGCGCCGGACGTATCAGTCCCTTGACCACACCAATGACCCGAAACCGGCGCGAACCTATCCATATGGACTTGCCCAGTGGATGACCCTGTGGCCATAGCGATGTGGCCAATGCGCGGGTGATGACTACTGGGGCCTGTTTTGGTGTGAAATCGGCCACTGGCTGGTAGTCACCGGCCTGTGGCGCACGACCCTCGACCACCTTCAGTCCCAGCGCCTGAAAGGCTCCAGGCCCCCCGACGTAGAAATGCATTACGCCGTGCGTGCCCTGCTCCGAAGGATCGAGCTTGATGCCGGCGTTGGCCGCCGGGTCACCAAATGGCACGGCATTGATCAGCGCCGCCGAACTGACGCCAGCGGTGCCGCGCAACATGGCCAGCATGCGCGCATTGACGTTGCTGGCCTGGTCCGGAGCGAAGCCCTCCACACTGACCTCGGCCAGCTGTGCGTTGTCCACACCGCTGGGCGCGTGCATGCGCGATATCCGCTGCGAAATGAGGAAGCTCGCGTTGCTCAGCACCGCGCACGCCAGGGCGATCTGCAGTGTGATCAGCAAGGTGGCCAGTCGATGACGGCGCAGGGCGGCAAGTATGGGTTGAATCTGCATGCCAGTCTCCTTACAGCGTCTTCAAGTGCAGCGCTGGCGCGGTACGGCTGGCACGCGCGGCTGGCAATGCGCCCGCGAGCACGGCCACCAGCACCGACAGCAGAAACGTCAGTGCGAACATGGACAGGTCCATGTGTGCCAGATTGGCGTAGGCCACCGGCTGTTGGCGTACCGCCCACAGGCCGACCAGGGTCAGCACCCAGCCGCCGATCCCCCCGAGCACCCCGACCAGCCCCGCCTCGACCAGGCACTGCGCGAACACCGACGCGCGCGTGGCGCCCAGCGCACGACGCAGACCGATTTCACCCGAGCGACGCAGGAACTTGGCCAACAGCAGGCCCACCGTGTTGAACAGGCAAATCAGCAAAAAGGCGAAAGCCAGCGAGGTCTGCAACTTCACGTCCGGCGGCACCACTTGGTTGAAGGTGAGCCACTGCATCAGGTCGCGCAGGCGAACGTCGGTATGCGTGAAGCGTCCCAGCTGCTTCTGCTGCTGGGCGTAATGGGTAAGAAACTCGTGATAGGCCGTGACCTTGGCCGGTGAATCGAGCTGCACCCACAGCCCGACCCAGGCACAACCGGCATGGGTCAGATGCCCGGCGTGTTCGGGCAGATCCCAGCAGGTGAACGGTTCGAAATGACCGTCGTTGAGGTCGATCCCGGTCCCCACCGGCATCATCACATCTTCGGTATCTCCGTAAAAACGGCCATTGGTGGCCGCGCCGAAGCGACCGCCAACCACCTTGTAGAACACCGGTGACGGCCGCCACTGCGCCAGCACGCCGACGATACGCACATCCGCCCCGCGGATGCGCAGCGTACGCCCCACGCTATTGGCGCCTCCAAACAGCTTGCGATTGAGTGCGGCCGAAATGACCGCGACCCTCGCATGGCGCTGTCCCTGCTCGGCGGTCCATGCCTGTCCATACTGGAAAGGCACATCAAACATGGGGAAAAAATCCGACGTGGTCGAGAGCATGGTCCGCATGAGCGGCGGCAACTGACTGTCGGGAGCGACCACCTTGACGGAGCTGTCGATGATCAGCGTTTGCCGATCGGCCTTGTGCGCGCTCCACAGGTCCATCGCCGAGCGATAGTCGAGCATGTCCAATGGATCTTTGTGCGGATAGCTGTTGTCGGTATCGGCGTCCACCTGCGCATAGAACAACTTGCCGCTCTTGCCCGGCATGGGGTTGCCCGACAGCAGATGCATCACCGTCAGCGTGGTCATGCTGGCGCCGATGCCCACGGCAATGGCCAGCACCATCAACCCGGTCAGCACCGGATAGCGCTTCAGGCTGTGCACGGCCAGTTGCAGGTAATACTTGAACATCCATCCTCCTCGAAAACCGTCTCCCCAGGCGCGGGGAGAGGGAGAAGCTCATACGCTTCGGGTGGCAGTCACCGGCGGCACGCGCGAGGCGCGTCGCGCCGGCACGAACACGGCCAGCTGACCCAGGACCAGCACCACCAGCACACCCACGAACAGGTAACCCAGCGGCATGCGATCCATCTCGAAGTGCTGCACCAGCCACTGGTTGACGCCGATGGCCAGCAGCAGGCCAACCACCACGCCCATGCCGGCAATGAACAGGTTCTCCAGCTGGAAGTAGCGCAGGATGTCGATGCCACGCGCACCCAGCGCCCGGCGCACGCCAATCTGCTTGGTGCGCTGACCGACCCAGAAGCTGGTCAGGCCAACGATGCCGGCAGCGGTCAGTGCCAGCAGGATGATGCACACCGCGCCCATCAGGATCGCCATGCTGACGTCCTGCTTGTAGGCCTCGGCACGGATCGAGGCAAAGCTGCGGATGCCCATGTCATCGTCAATCACTCGCATCGGATTGACCTTGAACAGCGCATCGTGCGCGGCAGCCATCGCTGCCTTCATCTGTCCCGGCTTGGCCCGCACCAGATAGCGACTGAAGAAGGCGTCCTTGCGGGTGGGAATAAGCGTGGAGTCGTAGGCGAACGAGGACGCCCAGTCACTGGTGGACGGCGTTTGCAGACGCTTGACGATGCCGATGATGGTCGAGGGCGAGCCGCTGCCATCCATGTACACCGTCTTGCCCAGTGCCGAGCCGTTCGGGAACAGCTTGTGCGCCAGGCTCTGGGTGACAATCACCACCGGCCGCTTGGCATCGGTGCGGAAACCGGCATGCTGCACATCGCCGGCGTTGAAGTCGCGTCCGGCCACCAGCTGCGCGCCCAGCGTGGACAACATGTTCTGGTCGCCAAAGTAATACGTGGTCATCTTGAAACCGCTCTTGGCCTGCGGCTTGGTGGACATGCCGCCGTTCCAGGCCGAATTGAGCAGCGGCATGGAGCTGATCACCGAGACTTTGGCCACGCTCGGCAGCTGGCGCAATGCGGCCGCGTCCTCCAGCTCCATGGTGTCCAGCTTGTCGGCACCGGCTTTGGTGTCGGAGCTGGGCGCGCCCACATATTGCTGGGTGACCAGGAACAGGTTCGATTCGTTGATGCCGGTGGGCCGGTCCACGCGCGAGATACGCTGGCCGATGATGAACACCGCATTGCAGACGATGGCCAGTGTCAACGCGATCTGCAGACCGATGAGAATGACGCCGGCCTTGTGGCGGCGCAGCGCGGCAATGATGGGATGCACAGTCATGAAGGGCGCCTTCTCAATGCGATTTCAGATGCCAGGCCGGCTGCACGTTGGCGGCGCGGAATGACGGGTAAAGACCAGCCAGCACGGTGGCGGCCATGGCGACCAGCACGGTCAGCGCGAACAGACCGACGTTCAGGCGTGCCAGATCGGCAATTTCCGGCGGCAGCACCACGCGCATGGCCAGCACACCCAGCGCGGTCAGCACCATGCCCAGCACGCCGCCGGTCAAGCCGACCATGCCGGCCTCGATGACAAACTGCGCGTAGATGGCCCGACGCGGCGCACCAATGGCGCGGCGCACACCGATCTCACCCGAACGTCGGGTCAGTTTGGCCAGCAGCAGCCCGGCGGTATTGACCAGGCAGACCACGAACAGACCCAGCGCCACCAGCAGCGACACCTTGGTGTCCGACGGCACCACATGCATGTAATCGAGCCACTGCGGCAGGCTGCGCAGACGGTTGTTGGGCGGCCAGTCATAGCGGCCGGCCTGCTGCTGCGAACGCGCGTAGTTGTCCAGATAGCGTTTGTAGGCGCTGACCTGGGCAGTGCTATCGAGTTCAGCCATGTAGGCAATCCACACACAGGTGGAATGCTGCAACCCGACAAAACCGGGCTCGGGACTTGGCCGGCTGCAGTTGGTGGTGCCCTGGTTGGTGATGTTGGCGTCGATGGCACTGGGCAACGGAATCAGCACGTCATCACGCTGCGTGGTGAAACCGCCGGTGTTGACCACGTCGTAGAACATCGGCTTGGGGTCCCAGTGATCGGTGACACCAACGACGCGGTAGTTTTTGCCCTCTATGTTGATCGAACGCCCAACGCTGTTGCCGCCACCGAACAGCTTGTCGTTCAGATGCGAGGAGATCACCACCACCGCGGCGCGATGCTGGTCGTCGGCGTGGCTCCAGGCGCTGCCGTAGGCAAAGGGCACATCCAGCATCGGGAAGAAGCCGGCGAACACCGCATGACCGTCGACGTTGAACGGATGCGCACCGGCCTTGTCCGGTACTACCGACACGCCCAGGCGGTACATCGCCGACTGGTGCACGGCGCGGTGATCGCGCATCAGCGCCATCGCATCCGGATAAGTCAGCTGCTGGGGCGGCTCGTTGTCGGTGTTGCCGTTGCCGGGACCGGCCGAGTCGATCTGTGGCACGAACAGCTTGCCCGACTTCCACGGAATCGGATCGCCCGAGGCGGCACGGAACACCGCGAAGGTGGTCATGGACGCGGCCACACCGAAGCCGATGGCCAATACCATCAGTATGGTCAGGCCGCGGCTACGGCGCAGGCTGCGCCAGGCAAGATCAACGTAATAGGCAAACATGTGCGTGCACTTCCCCCGAAAACGGATCAGGCCGGGCTGTGTTCGGCCAGCTGCGAGGTGGAGAACACACGGTCCTCGGCCACATCGACGACCTGGCCGTCGATCACGTGCACGTTGCGCTGCGCGCGCGTGGCCAGTTCCGGATCGTGGGTCACCATGACGATGGTGGCGCCCTCGCGATGGATGTCCTCCAGCAGCTCCATGACGCCGCGCGCCATCTGCGTGTCCAAGTTGCCGGTGGGCTCATCGGCCAGCAGCAGACGCGGGCTGCCGGCCAGCGCACGGGCAATGGCCACGCGCTGTTGCTGACCGCCGGAAAGTTCGGCCGGGTAATGCTTCAGGCGCGAGGAAAGGCCCACGCGCTCCAGCGATTCCATGATCCGCTTCTTGCGCTCGGCCGCCTTCATGCCGCGATAACGCAAGGGCACCTCGACGTTGTCGTACACGTTCAGATCGGGAATCAGGTTGAAGGCCTGAAAGATGAAGCCGATCTTCTCGTTGCGGATCTTCGAGCGCGCGTTGTCGTTGAGATGGCTTACGTCCACGCCGTCCAGGTGGTAGCTGCCGCCGGTGAAGGTTTCCAGCAGGCCGGCAATGGTCAGGAAGGTGGTTTTGCCCGAACCGGACGGGCCGGTCACGGCGACGAACTCGCCTTCCTTCACATCGATGGAGAAATCACGCAGGGCGTAGGTTTCCACCACTTCCGTGCGGTAGACCTTGGACAGGTGCGTCATCTTGAGCATGGTGTTGGTCCTTTGCGTAGAAATTGAAAATCGTGGGCTGACGGTCACGGGGAAAGGTGTGCCGGTGTCAGCTGGGGGCCTGCCATCGGCACCCTTTCCCCATTCCCGCTTGATCAATCGCTGATGGCGACGCGGGCGGCGCCGTTGAAGTTGTCCGAGCCGGAAATCACCACCTTGTCGCCGGCCTTGAGCCCCTTGAGGATTTCCACCTTGTCGATGCTGCTGGGGCCCAGCTGCACCGGTGTTTTCACGGCAACGCCGTCGTGCACCACGTAGGCGTAACGACCGCCCGATTCATCCACGAACGAGCCGCGCGCCACGGTCAGCGCGTTGTCTTCGTGGTCGAGCACGATGCGCACGGACAGGCGCTGGTTCTGGCGCAGCTGCTCGGGCTTGTCGCCCTTGGCAAAGCGCACCCGCGCCGAGACCTGGCCGTCGACCACTTCGGGCGAGATCGAGCCGACCACGCCGTCCCAGGTGTGGCCATTGCCGGAAATCTTGGCCGGCATGCCGACGCCCAGATCGCGCGCGAAGCTCTCGGGCACCTTCACTTCCACTTCCAGTGCGGACAGGTCGATCACCGTCAGCAGCTTGGCGTCCTTGGCCACGGTTGCCTGCGGCGCGATGAAGATCTGGCCGACCTGGCCGTTGACTGGCGATTTCACATTCAGGTCATCGACCTGGCGCTGGTAGTCGGCGACCAGCAACTTCTGCTTGTCGCGGATCAGCTTCTTGGCCTTGATGTCGAACGTCAGGCTGTCCTTGTCCAGGTTCATGTCCTGGCGCGCGTGCTTGAGCGCGATGTCGGCCTTCTCCTTGGCGTCTTCGGCGCTGTCCACATCCATCTTCGGCACCGCACCCTTGGCGAACGCTTCGCGGTTGCGCTGCAGCTCGCGCTCGGCGGCGTTGGCATCCACCTTGGCGTTGTCCACGGCCTTCTGCAGTTGCAGGCGCTTTTGCCGCGCATCGATCTTGGCGCGCTCGTAATCGACCTCGTTGCCGGCCAGGGCCGACTGCTCCTGCAACAGCTTGTTCTTGAGCTCGGGCGAGTCGATCACCGCCAGCACCTGACCCTTCTTCACGGTGTCGCCGGCATGCACTTTCAGGGTCACGTCGCCGGGCGAGTTGGCGTACATGGTCGGGCTGACCGCGGCCACCACGCGGCCCTCGGCCGCCACATCACGCACGAACGAGCCGCGCTCGACGGTCGCGAAGGACAGGCGCGAGGCGCTGACCGAGGCATCCACCGACAGCGCCCGGCTCAGCCACGGCACCAGCAGCGCCACCACCACGATGAGCAGCGCGCCAGCGCCGATGAAAATCCAGCGCCTGCGGCGCTTGCTGGCACTGGTGTCGAGAAGCTGGTCCTGGGCAGAAGTGTCGCGAATCATGCGGTGTCCGGTGCAGTCGAATGTGTATACGTGATGAAGAACAGCAAGCCCCGTGCCAACGACAAAAAATGCACGCAAGCTGATGAAATAAATAAATTAAGTGCCACATAACCGATTGCGCTAGAGTGTCCGCGGACACCCCGGCGGACAGCGCGGACGCCTGCGTGGACAGTCCGCAGGCACGCATCGCTGCGACGCTTGGCCCCACACCGGCATCTCTTGCAACGTGAACAGCCCATCCTCCTTCGCCAAGCCACTGCCGGAAGGCACCATCGAACGTTTGAAGCGCGGCGACATGCATGCGTTCGAGCAGGTCTACCGCACCTTCGAAACGCCGGTGTACACGCTGGCGCTACGCCTGACCGGCCAGCCGGATGCGGCCGCCGAGGTGTTGCAGGACACGCTGCTGAAAGCTTTCGAGCGCGCTCACCAGTTCCGCGGTGACAGCCCGTTCTGGGGCTGGCTGCGGCAGATGGCGGTCAACGAGGCGTTGATGCGTCTGCGCCGGGACAAGCGTCATGCCAGCGAGGGCTACGAGGACGTGTATTGCGATGAGTCCAGCGCCCTGCCCTGGCAACGCATGGACGTGGCGCTGGTCGAGCGCGCCCTGCAACAGCTGCCCGACGCCACCCGCGCGGTGCTGTGGCTCTATCACGTGGAGGGCTACACGCATGTGGAGATTGCCGACCAATTCGGCCGCAGCGTGAGCTACTCCAAATCACAACTGGCGCGCGGCACACGCCGCTTGCGCGCTTTGCTGGAACCTGCGGCGGAGACTTCGCCATGATCGATCGCCCCCATCACGACCCGGATCAGCCGGCCTACCTGGGCGCGCTGCTACGCAGCCTGCCGCAGGTATCGCCGCCCCACGACGCCTTTGCGCTGGTCGCCGCACGCGCACGCCGCCGTCGCATGCGCCGTCGCGCCTGGTATATCGCCCTGCCCCTGGCTGCCGCAGCCAGCCTGGCGCTGGTGGTCATGCTGGTGCAGCGCCCCCCTACGGCCGGCACCGCCACTGGCAGCATTGCCAGTGCGCCCAGTCACCCGACTGGCCACTCGATTGACCGCGAAGCACGCATCGCCGCCCTGCAGGTGCGCTCGCAGCGTCTGGAAGCCTGGCTGCGCCAGCTTCGCGCCGGCAGCGTGATGACCACCGGCCAGGACCTTGCCACCCAGGTGCAACTGCGCGACCAACTGGCCGCCATCGACGTGCAGCTGGGCCAAAGTGACGATGCCAGCCAGCGCGAATCGCTGTGGCGCCAGCGCGTTGAACGCCTGCGCAGCCTGGCCACGCTGCAACTGGCGCAGGGCGCGCTGGCCGACACCTCCACATCGGCGCACGGGCATGGCCACGCCGCCAATACCTGGATCGACTGATATGAAGCCTCGACTCACCCGCCACGCGCTGACCGTCGCCCTGCTCGGCAGCGGCTTGCTGTTCGGCAGTGCCGTTACCGCCCAGACCGCCGAGCACACGGCCAGCCCGTCCCATGGCCACGCCGCCCAGGCCGACTCGGCCGCCACACGCAAGGAGCTGGAGCAGATGCAGGCCAAGATGGGCCAGCTCGCCGCACGCATGGCCACGCTATCCTCGCGTCTGGCCGAGGACGATCCACGGCTGAAAGCTCTTGAGCAGCTGACCGACCCCCAACATGGCCTGCTCGGCGTCGTGCTGCGCCCCAGCGCCAAGGGCGCACGCATCATTGCGGTGACGCCGGATGGACCGGCCGACAAGGCCGGCCTGGTCAGCGGCGATGTAATCATGGCCGTCGACGGCCATGCGCTGCCCGCCGCGATGCCACCCAACCCGCAAGACCGCGAGCACCAGCAAGCGCCACGGGATCGTCATCACCCGTGGCCGATGCCGCCGCATCGTCTGCTGGGCTCGCTCAAGCCCGGCCAGGCGGTCACTCTGACGGTGCTGCATGACGGCAAGACCCGTCAGCTCACACTCAAGCCCGTCGCTGGCAGCGGTCCGGACTGGCCGCATATGCTGGGCATGCTGGGGCATCTGCCGCACCGCTTCGGCCACATGCCCGATTTTGCCGGCATGCCGTGGTGGGGGCTGCACCTGGCGCCGCTCGACGGCGAGTTGGGCAGTTACTTCGGTACTCACAAGGGTGCGCTGGTACTGTCCAGCGATGCACACCGCTATCCCGGACTGCACAGCGGTGACGTCATCATCGCGATCGACGGTCATGCCGTCGGCGATCCGCCCTCGGCGATGCGCGCGCTGATGCACGCCGGGGTGGACCGGCAGCCGGGCACAAAACACGGCAAGGGCAATACCGTGTCGATCACCGTGCGTCGCCACAACCAACAGCACACGCTGTCGCTGAAGGTGCCCGATATGGATCACCGTCTGCCGCCACCGCCGCCCAGCCCGCACATGGGACCGCGCCCACCCATGGCGCCGCCGATGCGAAGGATCGACGCTCCGGCCAAGCCCGGGTCGGCCGGTCGGTAAGGTTTTCTGATCACCCCAGTTCCACCACGGCGGGTAGCCGGCCTTCATACCGGTCCGCCGTGGTGGGACTTCTTTGCTGCGAAGGCCGGACGCGGCCTACATCCACAGCGCAGCGGGCTCACCGGCGCGGGCATGACCGCGCACCACCCGCTCGACATGGGCCAGCGTCTGCCTCGAGCCGCCGGCGACCGGGCTCAGGCCCAGTAGTTGCATGCCCCCCAGGCGCCTGACTGCAAAGCGGCACAGCGCCGCCGGCGCGCCGTGCAGGCCATTCCAGCGCTCGCGAAGGCAGGCCCGCGGCAAACAGGTATCGGCGCTGGGTTCGGCCCGGTGCACGATCATGCGATGGCGCTCCAGCAGCGCGTCCCAGGCGCAGTAATCGCTGTCCGGAAGCAACCACACGCGCAACCATACGCGCGCCGTTTCATCGGCAAAGTCCAGCCATTCGCGCACGCCGTCGGGCCCCACGCGTGCCTGCACGCTGACTTCGCTGGCCTGCCAGACACCACGCAACCAGGGATGATCCGGCCACGGCATACCCGGCTCGGCCGCGATCCAGCGCGCCAGATCCTGGTGGTCGGCGCGCGCGCGCGACTGGCACAGCACCACGCCCAGACTGGGAAGATCGGCCAGCAAGGCGGCGTGGCGCGCGCCCTCGGCACGGGTGGAAACAGCACCGGACGGATCTCCGGCATGACGACGCCAGGCTTGACGGACGCGCATGGTCACCTCGTTACCTCAAAGATGCATGTCGGTGGCGGCCGTGGCTGGCGGGAGGCAAGGCTCCGCGTGGCTGGCGCCCGCGCTGGGGAGAAGCGGATTACTTGGTGAGGATGAGCTTGTCGTTGCGGGTCAGGCGCAGATGGTATTCGTTGCCCTGGTGCTCGATGACCAGCTCGCGCTCACCGTCGAGTAGACGCTGGCTATCAATACGACGCACGGGCGAGACCGGGGCCGGCGAAGACGTCGAGCGGCTGGCCGGGGCATGGACACGCATGGGTGAGGCTCGCAGCAACATGAGAAGCTCCACAGGGGTAAATGTGGTTTCAAATAATAACCATTCTCATTTACTCGTCAACACCGAACACGCTTCTCCGCCCAAACTTGTGCGCCCGCGCGGGTCCGGCTAAGCTTCGCGGCACTCCATCGGGGAGTAGCCGACCGCCCACGTGGCGGGCTGTGCGTCAACATACTTGGCCTGAACCGGCCATGGCGCACAAGCATCAAGACCCGCACTTGGTGCCCGGCAAGACCGTTGGTTCGTGCGTATCGACCCGGCCGGGGCGGTGTGCGCGGGCCTTCGTGTCATCGCATCAGGTCCCCGGCCCATTGGAGTGTTCGTGCAAGCCTTCCTGATTGCCACCGGCGTGGTGGCACTGGCCGAAGTCGGCGACAAGACCCAGCTTCTCTCGCTGATTCTGGCGGCCAAATACCGCAAGCCCTGGCCCATCGTGCTGGGCATCTTTTTCGCCACCATCGTCAATCACGGCCTGGCCGGCGCCGTGGGTGCCCTATTGGCGCGCTGGCTGACTCCCGAGATCGTGCACTGGTCGGTGGTCATCTCACTGGCGGCCATGGCGATATGGACGCTGATTCCCGACAAGGTCGATGAAGACGAAGCCTCGCCGGGCAGCGGCCATGGCGTGCTGATCGCCACCATGATCGCGTTTTTCCTGGCCGAGATGGGCGACAAGACGCAGGTCGCCACCGTGGTGCTAAGCGCCGAATACCACCCGCTGTGGCAGGTCATCACCGGCACCACCTGCGGCATGATGCTGGCCAACGTGCCGGTGGTGTGGCTGGGTTCGCGTTTTGCCAACCGGCTGCCGCTGAAGGCCACGCGCATCACCGCGGCGCTGCTGTTCGCCGTGCTGGCGATCTGGACGGCCGTCGCCGGCGGCACCGGGATCCCGGGGCTCAACTAGCCTGCCACGAGAAACAGGCGCTGGGTCTAGTGCAACAGGTAAAGGCCCAGCGCCAGCAGCAGGGCGGCAAACATGCCGGCAATCACGTCATCGATCATCACACCCATGCCGCCCTTGACGCGCGCATCCAGCCAGCCAATCGGCCAGGGCTTGGCCACATCGAAGATGCGAAACAGCACAAAGCCGGCCAGTACCGCCCACCAGGGCGCGAATATGGCCGGCCACAGCGCGATCCACTGGCCGACAAACTCGTCCCACACCAGCGAGCGATGATCGGCCACGCCCAGGCGTCGTCCACACACGTCGCAGGCCCACACGCCGATCGCGAAAGCCACCACCAGCACCAGCAGATACACCGGCCAGGAAAGCTCGCGCAGCGCCAGCCACGGCAGAATCGCCACCGCCGAACCCACCGTGCCCTGCGCCTTGGGTGCCAGGCCGCTGCCAAGGCCGGTGCCCAGCCAGCCGGACGGGTGCGCCATCAGGCGTCGTCGGTCTGCCGCATCCAGTGTGTATTTGTCACTCATGCGCCAAAGTGCTCCCAGCCGCGCCGGGGCGGCGTCACGTCCTGTCCTTCGGCATCGAATGCACGCACGCCCTCGCCGGCCACGATGCGACCGATACGCGTGGCACCGCAGCCCAGTCGGGCCAGGTCCGCGCTGACCTGCGCCGCCGCATCGGCCGGCACGGTAAAACACAACTCATAGTCATCGCCGCCGCCCAGGGCCAACGCGGTCGCCTGTTCAGGAAACAGCGTCAGCAGCGCCGATGACAAAGGCAGTGCCGCCGCATCGATATGCGCGCCCACGCCACTGGCCGCCGTGATATGCGCCAGATCGGCCAGCAGGCCATCGGACACATCGATGCACGCGGTGGCCACTTCGCGCAGCTGCAAGCCGGCCGCCACGCGCGGCTCGGGCCGGTTCAGCCGTGTCAGCAGGGCGGCTCGCAGCGCCTCGGGCGCCTCCATCAACGCCGCGGCGCGCGGATGCGAGCGATCAAGGCAGGCCAGACCGCCCGCCGCATCACCCAGCGTGCCGGTGACCATCACCACATCGCCCTGGCGAGCGCCGTCGCGGCGCAGCGCCGCGCCCTGCGGGACCAGGCCATGCACCGTCACGCTGACACAAAGCGGACCACTGGTGGTGTCGCCGCCCACAAGGGCCATGCGATACGGGGCCGCCGCCTGTGCGAAGCCCTGCGCAAAGCCCTCGACAAAATCGGCATCCGGCGCCGGCAGGGTCAGCGCCAGCAGCGACCAGGCCGGCATCGCGCCCATCGCTGCCAGATCGGAGAGATTCACCGCCAGCGCCTTGTAGCCGATATCCGCCGGTGCCGTCCCCTTGGGAAAGTGCACCCCCTCGACCAGCGTATCGACCGCCGCCGCCAACTGCTGGCCGGCAGGCACATCCAGCAGCGCGGCATCATCGCCCACGCCCAGCACCACATCCTCGCGCGCCTGTGCAGTACGACGGGTAATGGCTTCGATCAGCGAAAATTCCATGCGCGCGAAGTGACTCCTGGCTGGCCTTGAACGTGAAAGGGCACGGCGCCATGCGTGCCGTGCCCTTGATGACATCATGCCTGCGTCGCGTCGAGACCGCGTGCAAGGCGCTGCAGCGTCACTGCCCCTTGTGGTACTTTTCCGGGCCACGCCAATCCTCGGCCAGCTTGTCCAGCACGCCGTTCACATAGGTGTGGCCGTGCTCGGCGCCAAAGCGCTTGGTGCACTCGATGGCCTCGTTGAGGATCACGCGGTACGGCACATCCGGGCGGAATTTCAGCTCGAAGGCAGCCACTCGCAGCGCGGCACGCTCGATCGGATCGACCTGGTCGACATCGCGATCCAGATGCGGCGCCAGGCCCTCATCCAGCACCTGGCGATGCTCTTCCACGCCACGCAACAGGGCTTCGAAATACTCGGCGTCGGCGATTTCCATGTCCTGCTCGGAACGGAATTGCTCGATCACCGCGCCCATTTTGGCGCCGCCCATTTCCCAGGCGTACACCGCCTGCAGGGCACGTCGACGGGCACGGGAGCGCGCCGCCGGATCCAGGCCGAAAGGTTTGTTCTTGGACATCACAGTTGCGCGTACAGATTGACCATTTCCACCGCCGCCATCGCCGCGTCGGCCCCCTTGTTGCCGGCCTTGGTGCCGGCACGCTCAATGGCCTGCTCGATGGTGTCGGTGGTGAGCACACCGAAGATCACCGGCACGCCGCCCTGGGCGGCCGCGGCCAGACCCTTGGCCGCTTCACCGGCCACGTAATCGAAATGCGGCGTGGAGCCGCGAATCACCGCACCCAGCGCGATCACCGCAGCATATTTGCCCGAATCGGCCAGTTTCTGTGCCACCTGGCTCAGTTCCCACGCGCCCGGCGCACGGATCAGGTCGATGTTGTCCTCGGCCACACCGTGGCGGCGCAGGGTGTCATGCGCGCCGGAGACCAGCGGCTCGACGACGAAGGCATTGAAGCGACCGGCAATAATCGCAAAGCGTCCGGCAGGGGTGGCGAAATCGCCCTCGATGATCTTCATGGCGTGGGGAAACTCCTCAAAGGACCGCGTATTCTACGTCGTTTGCGTCGGACGTGCCGACCAGGGGCTGGCAAAACCAAGGCAGGCCAGCCCGGCTTCGTCGACGGACAGTTGCGCCGTCACCCCGATGGGCAGCGACAGCTTGTCCGGACAATGACCAAAGGGCAGCCCTCGCACGACCGGAATGCCGGCGACCTCGGCGATGCGCGCCGCGACCACATCAAGGTCATAGGCCGGATCGTAGGCATCGGCGCGCATCCCGGCAAAGTCGCCCAGAATCAGCGCGCGCTGGCGCCCCAGCACGCCGGCCAGATGCAGCTGCATCAGCAGGCGCTCGATGCGGAAAGCCGGTTCGGCAATGTCCTCGACAAACAAAATGCCGCCGTCGACCTGCGGCAGATACGGCGTGCCCAGCAATGCGCACAGCACCGCCAGGTTGCCGCCCCAGAGCACGCCTTCGCAGGCCATGGCCTCGGTACCGCTGTGCCAACGTGCCGGTCCGGACTCACCGGCCATCAGCGCCCAGAAGGCGCGCTGGGTGAACTCGGACATGGTGTCACCGCCAAAGTCATAGGCCAGCATCGGCCCGGCCACGCTCGGCACGCCGGCGCGGGCCAGCAGGGCCATGCTCAAGGCCGAGATGTCGCTGTGCCCGACAATGGGGCACGGCGCGGAGCCAAAGCGCGCACGCAACCCTTCGTAGTCCAGCGAAGCCAGCACTTGGTGCACACCGTAACCACCACGCACCGCCATCACGAGGTCGGGCAGCGGGTGCGACGGGTCGGCCAGTCGATTGATCTCGGCCACGCGCTCGGCCACGGTGCCGGCAAATCGCTGAAAGCGGCGCTGCCCGGCCTGCGCATTGCGCACCTCGTGCCCGGCCGAGCGCAGCCGTTCGATGCCACGCGCCAGCGCGTGCTCCGGGGGAAAACCGGAGGGCGCAATCAGTTCGATGGAAAACGGATCGGTCATGGCAGAGGGCTGACGTGAACAAAGATGACAACGAGCATAGCCCAGGCCACGGCGCCTTCCGGGCGCCGCCGCGGGCCATGCGCGGGCGCTTTACACGTACTCGACCACTTCCAGGCCGAAACCGGCCAGGCCCACCAGCTTGCGCGGCGTACCCAGCACGCGCATCTGGCGCACACCAAGATCGGCCAGAATCTGCGCACCCAGGCCCAGCTCGCGCCATTCCTGCTGGTTTTCGCGCTTGCCCTTGGGGCGCGTGCGCCCCTCAAGGCGATCGAGCAGGGTTTCCGCGCTGTCATCCCCGGTCAGTACCAGCAGCACGCCGCGCTCTTCCTCGGCGATGCGGCGCAACGCCGACGTCACCGTCAGCCCCCAATCGTCGCGCTTGAGATGCAGCACATCGGACAGCGTGTTGCGCACATGCACGCGACTTAGCACCGGCTCGCCATCGTCGATGCGACCGCGCACCAGCGCGAAGTGAAGCCCCTGCTTGAGCTGGTCGCGATAGGCAATAAGCCGGAACGGACCGGCTTCGGTATCGACCTCGGCCTCGTGCACGCGCTCGACCGTTTTCTCCGTTTCCAGGCGGTAGCGGATCAAGTCGGCTACGGTGCCAATCTTCAAACCGTGCTTGGCGGCGAAGACTTCCAGATCCGGACGGCGCGCCATCGAACCATCCTCGTGCAGTACTTCGACCAGCACACCGGCCGGCTCGAGACCCGCCAGACCGGCCAAATCGCTGGCCGCCTCGGTGTGACCGGCGCGGCTCAAGACGCCACCCGGCTGCGCGGTCAACGGGAAAATATGGCCGGGCTGGATCAGGTCTTCCGGCTTGGCATCGGCCGCCACCGCCGCCCGCACGGTACGCGCACGGTCATGCGCGGAGATGCCCGTGGTCACGCCTTCGGCCGCCTCGATCGAGACAGTGAAGTTGGTGTGGTACGGCGAGGTGTTGTCGCTGACCATGGGTTTCAAACCCAGCCGGCGGCAGCGCTTCTCGTTGAGCGCCAGGCACACCAGCCCACGCGCCTCGCGCACCATGAAATTGATGTGCTCGGGCGCCACCTTCTCGGCCGCCATGATCACGTCGCCTTCGTTCTCGCGGTCCTCATCATCCAGGATGACGACCATGCGACCGGCGCGGATGTCTTCGATAATCTCGGGAATGGTGTTGAAGGACATAGTCTGAAAACGCCTTATCGAACCCCTCCCCTGCGCGCTGGGGAGGCTGGGAGGGGTGAAGCCTTGCTGCCACGCCACGGCGTCAGCAAAAACCATGGTGTCGAGGGGGCGTTCACCCCCTCCCGACCTCCCCCTGCAAGCTCAAGGGGAGGAGAAAAGCTTTCACGCAAAGCCGTGCGACTTGAGGAACGCCTCATCAAGCTTGGGGGCCGCACCGGCACCCAACAGGCGCTCGATGTAGCGCGCGACCACGTCCACCTCAAGATTGACCGCATCGCCCGGACGGCGATCGGCGAAGGTGGTGTGGGCCACGGTGTGCGGAATCAGGTTGACGCCGAAACGGCTGCCTTCCACCTCGTTGACGGTAAGGCTGGTGCCGTCGATACAGATCGAGCCCTTGTGTGCGATGTAGCGCGCCAGTTCGTCGGGCACCTGAAAGGTCCAGCGCTGCGAGCGCGCATCGGCGCTGATCGACACGACCTTGCCCAGACCATCCACATGGCCGGACACCAGATGTCCGCCCAGGCGATCAGACAGGCGCAAGGCTTTTTCCAGGTTCACCGCATCGCCGCTGGCAAGGCCGCCCAGGCTGGTCAATGACAAGGTCTCATTGGAAACGTCAGCGGCAAAACCCTGCGCATCAATGGCAACCGCGGTGAGGCAGCAGCCAGACACGGCGATGGAATCGCCCAGCTTTACGTCGGAAAGATCAAGATCGGCCGTATCGATGCTCAGACGCACGTCACCGCCGCGCCGTTCCAGGCTGCGAATGCGCCCTACGGACTGGATGATGCCGGTAAACATCAGGCCACCTCCGGCACGGAGGCGCTTGGTACTTGCTTGCGTTTCATGAAACGTTTCCGCGTGTCAATGGCGAAAAACGCCTCAAGGCATGAGGCCGGCGCCCACTCGCACGATGAGTGGCGCCGTACCGTCTTCTTTCATCCGGACTATGACCGTCGGCTCCGGCATTGGACCGGATCTGCTGACCTTCCGTTGCCGGAAGCGCTCGCGGGCTTCGCTCTTGGAAAGAGCCTACCGCCGGTGGGGACTTTCACCCCGCCCTGAAGACGTTGCGTTCAATTGCATCGGCCCAAGCCGATGGCGCGCACTATACCACCGCGTAGGGTGAAGTTGGCGCCATCAGCACCTACCGCAATTAGCCGGCCAACGGCAGTGGCGGCTCGGCCGGCGCCGTGCTGGCCATGCGCGATGCGTTCTCGGCATCGCGTTGCCGGCGCAAATCTTCGGTGGTCTGGCCTTTGCCGTGCGGGCCCCAGCCCGGCGGCATGAACAGGTAGCCCGCCACCTCGCGCATCGAGCGCGCCTGACGCAAGTCCTGCCACAGCTCATGCCAGCGACCAAACTCGATGGTCGCCGGATGGTGTGTGGTCACTGGATGCACCAGACCGTAAACCGGCGGTTCGTCCTTGCGCTCGGCCACGTAGGTGCCAAACAAGCGGTCGAAGACAATCAGCACGCCGCCGTAATTGGCGTCCAGATAATCCAGGTTCGACGCATGATGCACGCGGTGCGCCGAAGGCGTGTTGAACACGTATTCCAGCCACCCCAACCGTGGAATCCAGGTCGCATGCAGCCAGAACTGGTACAGCAGGTTGATACCCAGCACACCCAGCACGGCCTTGGGCGGAAAGCCCAGCCAGATCACCGGGATGAAAAACAGCAAGGTGCCGGTGAGCTTGCCGGTCCAGCCCAGGCGGTAAGCCGCCGCCAGGTTCAGTTGATTGGGCGAATGGTGCACCGAGTGCGTGGCCCAGAACCAGCGCACACGATGCGAAGCACGATGGTAGGCGTAATAGGCCAGCTCCTGCGCCAGAAAAAGCAGAAAAAGCGCCCAGCCTGTGTGCAAAGGCACCGTCATCACGCGGTGCTGCCACACCCATAACAGCAAGGGGGCGGAAATGGCGAAAGGCAAGGCCAGCAACAGCTTGCGGCCGAGCACATCCAGCAGCGACACGCCCGCCGCTTTCCAGTCGTAGCTGCCCGGCTGTCGCCAGTGCAGCACCAACGCCTCGATCAGCGATAAGCCGATCACGAACGGAAATGCGAAAGCCAGAACATCACTCATTGGGGCCACCTTCAGTGCCGCTGGAATGACATCATTTTATGAGTAATACTCATGTTTATGGCTCAGATTCAAGCGCGCGCGCAGGCGGCAATAAAGTGACGAAAAAACAAACGCCTGCACGACGCCAGCCCAGCCAGAAGCGCGCGCGAAAGACCCAGGAGCTCATCTTGGAAACGGCGGTGCAGATGCTGGAGGCCGACGGTCTGGCGCGTTTCACCACCAACCGCCTGGCGGAAAAATCCGGCTACAGCGTCGGCACCATCTACCAGTACTTCGACAACAAGCAGGCCATTCTCGACGCCTTGGCCCAGCACGAGCGCGAGCGGCGCGTCGGCAAGGTGCGCGAGGCGCTGGGGGACACCGCCGACGGCGATAAGGTCGAAAAAAGCCCCGAAGCAGGAACCGACAATCACGCCCGCATCCGCAAGGTGGTGCGCATCGTGCTGCATGCGTTTGATGGGCGTCAGCGCGCGCGCCGCATCCTGATCGATCGGGCCTTGCAGCAGGGGCGTCAGCAGGAGCTGGACGGACCCATGGTGCGCCTGGCCAACATGCTGACCACCGGCGAGATCACCGACCCGCACGGCCACACGCCGATCGCGCTCTCGGAAACCGAAGCCTTCGTACTTACGCGCGCGGTGGCAGGCGTCATTCGCGCCGCCGTGCAGCACGATCCGGCCATGCTGAAAAAGCGCACCGTGGAGGATGCGCTGGTGACGCTGATTGCCGGATTTTTTCAGGCGCGTGCCGCGCGATCAGGCTGACGCCGTCTTGGGGCGAAGGCGCAATCGCAGGTCGTCGCCCAGCACTCGCCGATCGAGCGTTTCCAGCTGCCAGCGCTCGGCCATGTCGGCCAGCGGTGGGAGATCCAGCAACGGACGCGCGGTGCTGCCCAACAGCACGGGGGCGATGTAGAGCAGCAGCTCGTCGGCCAGACGTTCGGCCAGCAGGGCGCCACATAGCGTGGGGCCGGCTTCCACATGCACTTCGTTGCAACCGCGCCTGGCCAGCTCGGCCAGCACCGCGTGCAAATCCAGCCGCCCGTGGACTTCAGGCATCCCTTGCCGCTCGATGCCGGCAAAGCGCGCATCGTCACGCACCACCTGCTCGGCATGCAGCAGCAGGGTGGGCGCGCTGCCGTCGAGCACATGATGGCCGGCCGGCGTACTCAGGTTTCGATCCAGCACTACACGCAGCGGCGGCACGAAGGCGGTGTCAGCCAGGCGCACCGTCAGGCGCGGATTGTCGGCCAGCACCGTACCGCTGGCGCTGAGAATGGCCGATGCGCGCGCGCGCCAGTGCTGCACGTCCTGGCGTGCCGCGGCACCGGTAATCCACTTGGAGCTGCCATCGGCCAGCGCGGTGCGCCCGTCCAGGCTCATGGCAAGCTTCACGCGCACAAACGGACGTCCGCGCTCGATGCGGCTGAAGAAGCCGACGTTGAGCTCGCGCGCGGCCTCGCGCATCAGGCCCGATTCGACCGTGATGCCCGCCTCCCGCAGGCGCGCCAGCCCGGCTCCCACCGCTTGCGAGGTATCTTCGGCCGCCATCACCACCCGCGACACGCCGGCGGCAATCAGCGCATCGGCGCATGGCGGCGTGCGCCCGTGCAGGCCACACGGTTCCAGCGTGACGTAAGCGGTGGCGCCACGCGCGCGGTCGCCCGCGTCGCGCAAAGCGTGCACTTCGGCATGCCCTTCGCCAGCACGTTCGTGGAAACCGCTACCGACCACCGACTCGCCGCGGGCGATGACACAGCCCACGCGCGGATTGGGTTGCGTGGTGAACAGGCCGCGTTCGGCCAGGCGCAGCGCATGCGCCATATGGGCATGATCGAGGGCGGAAAATGGGCTCATTTGTTCAACCACCGCAACAGCAAGCTGAGCACCACGCTGATGATCAGGCAGGTGACGATCGGAAAGTGGAAGCTGAAGCCTTCACGCTGCACATGGATATCGCCAGGCAGCCGTCCCAGCCCGAGCTTTCGCACCCAAGGCCACAACGCGCCAAGGGCGATCAGGATCACGCCGGCGATGATGAGAAGGCGTGACATGATCGCGCAGGTCAGGACTTCTTGCCGCCGCGACGCTTGGCCACGGCCTCGTCCAGCAGCGGAATCTGCAGGCGCTGCAACTCCGGCAATTCGCGGTCGAGCTTCTGGATTTCTTCCAGGAACGCCTGCACGTCCTCGAAGCGCCGGTACACCGAGGCAAAGCGCACAAAGGCGACCTGGTCCAGCCCTTTAAGCTCGCGCATCACCAGCTCACCGACACGCATCGACGGCACTTCGCGCTCGCCGATACGGCGCAGCTCGTGCAGTACCGCGCGCACCGCCGCCTCCACCGCCTCGCTGGACACCGGACGCTTTTGCAGCGCGCGGGCAAAGCTGGTGTGCAGCTTGCGTTCGTCGAAGGCTTCACGGCGGCCATCGGACTTGACCACCGAGGGCAGCTTCAACTCCGCCGTCTCGAAGGTGTTGAAGCGCTCACCGCACTGCGGGCATTCGCGACGACGGCGCACGGTGGTGCCGTCCTCGGTCAGGCGCGAGTCGATCACGCGGGTGTCTTCGTGCTGGCAGAAAGGACAATGCATAGGGTTTCAGGAGTAAGAGTTGAGAAGTGGGGAGCGAGAGAAAGGCGTCCGCTCTGGCCCCAGCTCCCTCTCACTTCTCACTTCTCTCGACCCACTTCTCGTTCTCAACCGTAAACCGGATACTTCTTGCACTGCGCAGTGACCTTCTCACGCACGGCGCCGATCACGGCCTCGTCTTGCGGCGCGTCCAGCACATCGCAGATCCAGCCGGCAAGCTCGGTGCAGTCGGCCTCGGTGTAACCACGGGTGGTCACGGCCGGGGTGCCCAGGCGCAGGCCGGAGGTGACGAACGGCGAGCGCGGATCGTTCGGCACAGCGTTCTTATTCACCGTAATGTGGGCACGGCCCAGCGCGGCTTCGGCATCCTTGCCGGTGACATCACGGCCGATCATGTCGACCAGCAGCAAGTGGTTTTCGGTGCCGCCGGAGACGATCTTGAAACCGCGCTCCATGAACACCTTGGCCATGGCCTTGGCATTGACCACCACCTGCTTCTGATAGGTGGTGAACTCAGGTTCCAGCGCCTCCTTGAAGGCCACCGCCTTGCCGGCAATGACGTGCATCAGCGGACCACCCTGGATGCCCGGGAACACGATGGACTGCAGCTTCTTGGTCAGTGTCTCGTCGGCGCCCTTGGCCACGATGATGCCGCCGCGCGGGCCGCGCAGCGTCTTGTGCGTGGTCGAGGTGACCACGTGCGCGTGCGGCAGCGGGCTGGGATAGACACCGGCGGCGATCAAGCCGGCCACATGCGCCATGTCCACGAACAGGTACGCGCCCACCTTGTCGGCGATGGCACGGAAACGCGCCCAGTCCAGCACCTGCGAGTAGGCCGAGAAACCGGCCACGATCATCTTCGGCTGGTGCTCGTCGGCCAGACGCTCGACCTCGTCCATATCGACCATGCCGTTCTCGTCCACGCCATACTGCACGGCGTTGAACAGCTTGCCGCTGGCATTGACCTTGGCGCCGTGGGTCAGGTGGCCGCCATGGGCCAGGCTCATGCCCAGGATGGTGTCGCCCGGTGAAAGCAGCGCAAAGTACACCGCCTGGTTGGCCTGCGAGCCCGAGTGCGGCTGCACGTTGGCATAGTCGCAATCAAACAGCTGCTTCAGACGATCGATGGCCAGCTTCTCGGCCACATCGACGTATTCGCAACCGCCGTAGTAACGCTTGCCCGGATAGCCCTCGGCATATTTGTTGGTCAGCTGGCTGCCCTGGGCCTCCATCACGCGCGGGCTGGTGTAGTTCTCGGAAGCGATCAGTTCGACGTGATCTTCCTGACGCTGAACTTCGTCGGCGATGGCCTTGGCCAGTTCGTCGTCATATCCGGCAATGCGCTGCGAGCGGGAGAACATGCGGGGAGGCACCTTGTTGATTGGACGGTGGGAACGGCCCGCCAGGCGGACCGCGCGCCCGAAGTCACGGGCGGTCGGAAAGCGAAAATGGTATCCCAGCCGCGGTCACAACCCAATATGTTCATGCCCGGCGCCTGTTCAGACCCAAGCGGTGGCGATGCAGCGCCGAGACCATCACGTAGCTGATCGACATCAGCAGCAACCACGCGCCCAGCTTGGATACCGGCACCGGATGCCAGCCATGTGCCTGCCCCGGATAGCGCCAAACGGCCAGAAACGTGCCCACGTTCTCGGCCAGCCAGATAAACAGCGCCACCAGCACGAAGCCCAGCAGCAGCGGCATGCGCCGATAGGCCTGGCGCACCCGAAAATGCACCTGCGTGCGTGCAAACAACGCGCCCATCGCCAGCAGCAACAAGGCACGCATATCGACACCGTAGTGATCGGTAAAGAAATTGGCGTAGATGGCCAGCGCCAGCCAGGCGGTATGCGACCAGCGCGGGTGATCGGTGAAGCGAAATGAGAATACCCGCCAGGCACGGGCGATATAACTGCCGACCGCCGCGTACATGAAGCCGGTAAACAACGGCACCGCGCCGACATGCAGCACGCCTCCGGCGGCATACAGCCAGGAACCGGTGGCGGTCTTGAACAGCTCCATGGCGGTGCCGACGACATGAAACAGCACGATCACCACCAGCTCGCGACGCGTTTCCAGCCGCGCCATCAGCATCAGCGCCTGGATCGCCAGCGCACCCAGCGTCATGGCATCGTTGCGCGCCAGCGGCGCATCGGCTGGCCACCACGCCCGCGCCGCCAGCATCATGGCCAGCATCAGGCCGCCGAAAAGGCAGGCCCAGGCTTGCTTCAAGCCAAACACCAGCAGCTCGTGCGCGAACACGCCAACGCGACCGCCAGCACGCGCCCGGCGCGAAAGCGCACCATCCAGCGCCTGCCACCCACGTACCGACAACGCCTGATCAACCGGCCCCCGAAGCTGCACGCCGCACCGCCCTCACCAACACCCAACCGCCGCCAGCATGAGTGAGGCGGCGGTGAAAAAAGCTGAGAGGTTCTGGCTATTTGCGGGCAAATGGCATGGAAAGGCGCCCGCGAATCGGCGATAATTGCAGGTCTCTCGCCGCTTCATCCCCACAGTCCGGCTGTCTGCCGGGCGGCGGCCGACCGCATCTGTCAGGAGTGTGCATGCAGTACATCTACACCATGAACGGGGTCAGCAAGATCGTTCCCCCGAAGCGCCAGATCATCAAGGACATCTCGCTGTCGTTCTTCCCCGGCGCCAAGATCGGCCTGCTGGGCCTGAACGGCGCCGGCAAGTCCACGGTGCTGAAGATCATGGCTGGCGTGGATAAGGACTTCCAGGGCGAAGCGCGTCCGCAGCCGGGCATCAAGGTCGGCTACCTGGCGCAGGAGCCGGAGCTGGACCCGGAAAAGACCGTGCGTGAAGCGGTCGAGGAAGGCGTCGGCGAAGTGCTGCAGGCCCAGGCGCGGCTGGAAGAGGTCTACGCCGCCTACGCCGAGGAAGGCGCCGACTTCGACAAGCTGGCCGAAGAACAGCAGCGCCTGGAAAACATCCTGGCCGCCAACGATGCCCACGCGCTGGAGCGCCAGCTGGAAGTGGCCGGCGACGCGCTGCGTCTGCCGCCGTGGGACGCCAAGGTCGGCCCGCTGTCCGGTGGCGAGAAGCGCCGCGTGGCACTGTGCCGCCTGCTGCTGTCCAAGCCGGACATGCTGCTGCTGGACGAGCCCACCAACCATCTGGATGCCGAGTCGGTGGACTGGCTGGAGCAGTTCCTGCAGCGCTACACCGGCACCGTGGTCGCGGTCACCCATGATCGCTACTTCCTGGACAACGCCGCCGAGTGGATTCTGGAGCTCGATCGCGGTCGCGGCATCCCCTGGAAGGGCAACTACTCGTCCTGGCTGGAGCAGAAGGACGAGCGTCTGGCGCAGGAAGCCATTGCCGAGAAGGCCCGCCAGAAGGCCATCAAGCGCGAGCTGGAATGGATCCGTTCGGCCAGCAAGGGCCGCCAGTCCAAGGGCAAGGCGCGCCTGCAGCGCTTCGAGGAACTGAACGCGGTCGAGTACCAGCAGCGCAACGAGACCAACGAGATCTTCATTCCGCCGGGCGAACGTCTGGGCAACCAGGTGATCGAGTTCAAGAACGTCTCCAAGTCGTTCGGCGACCGCATGCTGATCGACGACCTGTCGTTCCAGGTGCCGCCGGGCGCCATCGTCGGCGTGATCGGCCCCAACGGCGCCGGCAAGTCCACGCTGTTCAAGCTGATCACCGGCAAGGAAGAGCCCGACCAGGGCGAGATCAAGCTGGGCCATACCGTGAAGCTGGCCTACGTGGAGCAGTCGCGCGGCGCGCTGGAAGGTGACAACAACGTCTGGCAGGAAGTCTCCGGCGGTTCGGACATCATCACCATCGGCAACTTCGAGATCCAGTCGCGCGCCTACATCGGCCGCTTCAACTTCAAGGGCGTGGACCAGCAGAAGCTGGTCGGCAACCTCTCCGGTGGTGAGCGCGGCCGCCTGCATCTGGCCAAGACCCTGCTGCAGGGCGGCAACGTGCTGCTGCTCGATGAGCCCTCCAACGACCTGGACGTGGAAACCCTGCGCGCGCTGGAAGACGGCCTGCTGGAGTTCCCCGGCTGCGCCATGGTCATCTCGCATGACCGCTGGTTCCTGGACCGCATCGCCACGCACATCCTGGCCTTCGAGGGCGACTCGCACGCCGAGTTCTTCCCCGGCAACTACGGCGAGTACGAGGCCGACAAGAAGCGCCGTCTCGGCGACGATGCCGGCCCCAAGCGCGTGCGCTACAAGAAGCTGGTCTGATCCGTCTGCGCGGCGCCCTTTGCGGGCGCCGCGCCGTATTGACGCGCCGCAGGCGTGAGTGTTTCAAGGAGCTGGCATGAGCTTCATGCAGATGCTGTCCGATGCCTGGCAGCGCAACGATTCGATGGTCTGCGTGGGCCTTGACCCTGACCCGGCGAGCCTGCCGGCGGTGGTGCGCGGCGACGATGCAGTGTTTGCGTTCTGCCGCGCCATCGTCGATGCCACGGCGGATCTGGCCTGCGCCTTCAAGCCACAGATCGCGCACTTTGCCGCGCTGGGTGCCGAGGAAGCGCTGGAGCGGCTGATCACGCACATCCACCACGCCCACCCGGGCGTGCCGGTGATCCTGGACGCCAAGCGCGGCGACATCGGCTCGACCGCGCAACGCTATGCGCTGGAAGCCTTCGAGCGCTACGACGCCGATGCGGTCACTGCCAACCCGTATCTGGGTCACGACTCGGCCCAGCCGTTCCTCGATTACGAGGACAAGGGCGTGATCCTGCTGTGTCGCACCTCCAACCCCGGCGGCGCCGACTTCCAGGCGCTCGATTGCGGCGGTCAGCCACTCTACCTGCGCGTCGCCCAGACCATCGCCGATGCATGGAACGGACACGGCAATTGCGCCCTGGTCACTGGCGCGACCTGGCCCGAAGAATTGGGCAAGGTACGCGCCATCGTCGGCGACATGCCATTGCTGGTCCCCGGCATCGGCGCGCAGGGTGGCGATGTCGAAGCCGTGTTGCGCCATGGCGCCACGGCCGATGGCCTGGGCCTGATGATCAGCTCCTCGCGCGCCATCCTCTACGCCAGTGATGGCGCCGACTTTGCCGAAGCGGCACGCGCGGCCACGCAGGCGCTGCGCGCGAAGATCAACGGTTACCGCAACACCGCGTGATGGCCCACTGAGGGTCCGCCCCTTCCGCTGGTGCCTTTGCCGTCCTTGCCCGCACCACCGCCTGTCGCCGACAGGCTGGCGTCATCGCCGTCCAGCCAGCGCAGCACCGTATAGGGCTTGTCCACGCGCGACAGGCCCAGCCGCACCACCGCGCGTACCACGGCACTGGTGCCATCGGGCAGCACCGCTTCACTGCGAATGCTTTGCACGATGCCGTGGCCACCGCCCATCAACAACGGGCTGGCCTCGCCCGGCACCGTCAGCCGCGCGCCGCCGGTGGCCTCGTTCAGCGCCTGGCGCTGCCGGACGAAATCGTTGGCCTGCTGGGTGCTCATGTTGGGCAGCGCAGCCAGCACCTGCGCCGAGGCAAAACGTGGATCGGGCTCATTGCGCCCGGACCACAGCGTAACGCAGGGCGCCACCGCCTGGTACAGCGCCGGCGTCATGCCCAGCACCTGCTGCAATTCCTCGATGCTCTCAAAGCGGCCGTTGCGCGGACCATAATCGCGCCCGGCGGCGCGGTACTGCGGCGCCTCGGCACCATGCACGCGCGTGTTCGCGTCACGGTCGCGCCAGTCGGCAATGGCATCGGCCAGTGCCTTGGCCTTGTCGCGCGAGGCACCAACGCTGCGGAACAAACCGGCCAGCACCGGCGGCGCGGCGCTGTTCAGATCCACCTTGCCGGCCTCGTCGGTCACCGTGACCGACACCCGCGCCCCGTTGAAGCGGAAATCGTAGGCACGCCCATCCGGCACCCATCGCCTGGCCACATCGTGCAGACTCAAGCCGTACACGGCCCGCGCGATACCGGACTCGGCGTCGTAGCGCGCCTGAGTGTGGGCGAACTGATAGCGCGATTGCATGCCCTCGCTACGTGCCAGCAGCGCGTAGCCGCCAATCAGGATGGCCAGCAGCGCGCAGGCCCACAACACGATCAGCAACGCCACGCCGCGCTGGGTTCGCCGCGCGCCGATATTCACAGACTGATCCTCGAGGCGCGACCGGACATCATGGCCGAGCGCACTGCGTGCGCGTCCACGCGCAGCGGCACCTCCAGCAGCGGCCAGTCACGGCCCTTGCCAAGGTCCAGGTCGATGCGTACCAGCGACGGCAGTCGTGTGTCCTGCCCCCAGCGTGTCGCCCAGGCCAGCACCTTCCCGCGCTCGGTGGTGCCGCGATAGCTGAAGTGGCCGTTGCGGATGCCACGCAGCAACACCTGTGGCTTGCCCAGCGCCTTTGGCGGCGAGCCGTCGGGCGGCAACAGCGCCAGTTGCAGCTGCAGGCGATAGCCGTGTTTGCCCTGTACCAGGGTCAAGGTCTGCTGCTGCGGACCGAGCCGCCCAAGGTAACCGGGCAAGGGCGCGACGAAGCGCAGCCGCTGCGCATCACCCTGGAAGATGATGCCCTCGTCGTCGTGATTCTGTGCGAACGGCAATGGCTGCGCCTGGGTCAATTCACGGCGCAGGTAATCCTGCGCGCCACGCATGCTGTCCAGATGATCGATCGCCTTGCGTCCCGAGCTCACCGCCCGGGTGGCACCGTGCAGCCCCGACCATACGCCCAGCAGCAGCAGCGACAGCAAGGCCATGGTCGCCAGCACTTCCAGCAGCGTGAAACCGCGCGCTTTCATCGCGCCCGGCCTTCGTTGCGCATGGTGTTGGCCAGGCGCAGGGTGGCGAAATGCGCCTGGCGACGACGCCCCTGCGGCCCCCAGCGCACGGTCAGGTCCAGGCGATACAGCTGCTGGTTCTGCGCCATCATCATCACCGCCCCCGGCGCCGACCCGCTGCCACCGGACGGCGTGCCGTGCCATTGCCGGGTTTGCAGATCCCAGTCGAACCCGTCCTCGGTGTGCCCGTGCTGCACGCCGGGCGCAGGCGAGGACATCACGAAAGCGCTGTCGAGCACGCTTTGCGCCACCAGCGCCGCAGCCGAGTGCCGATCGGCCTTGTGCGTCAGCGCCATGGAACTGCCCAGCGCCTCCAGCAGCACCGCGAAGGAGATCGCCATGATGGCGATCGCGCCAATCATTTCCAGCAAGGTAAAACCGCGATGGCCTGCGCGCATGTCAGGCACCTCCCCGGTTGACCGCTTTCACCTCGATGGCGCCGGTGAGCCAGGCCACGTTGACATGCCACTCGCGCGCACCGCGGCGCAGCGTGATGCGCCCGCCGGTGGAACTGCCATCCGGGAAAAAACGGATGCCGGCAAGATGACCGCCCTGCTGGTCGCCACTGGCGCTGGTCACCTTCAGCGCCATGCCACTGGGCAGGCGCTTGGCCGGACGCCCAGGCGCCTGATAGCTACGCGCGGCCACGTCTACCCGCAACACTTCGCTGCGCCGATGCACAATGGCCTGGGCCCGGGTGTAACGCAGCGCGGCCGAGAGATCACTGCCCGCCGCGCGCACGCGCGCACCGCTCAGACCGTGCGAAATGGATACCGAAACCACCGTCGCGGCGATGCCGATCAGCAAGATGACTGCCAGCATTTCCAGCAAGGTGAAGCCGCGTGCGCCGCGCCTCGCGGATAGGCAACCCTTCATGCAAGGGGCCGCGCGCCCCGCCGTCCCCCAGCGGGCATCACGAAAAACTTCGGGCGCGTCATGCGGACGCATGCGACATGCTCGGCGACCGGCCTTACTGCCAGTTGCCGACATCCTTGCTGAAGCCATCACCACCCGGCTTGCCGTCCTGACCGTAGAAGATCAGGTCGTAGCTGCCGTGCTCACCCGGCGCGCGGTAGCCAAAGGCGTGGCCCCACGGATCCTTCAGCTCAGACGGCTTGGCGTACGGCCCCATCCAGTTGGGTGCATCGGACGGTTTGTTGACCAGATCATCGAGCTTGGGCGGCGGCGAACCGTTGTCCAACGCGTAGTTCTCGATCTTCTGACCAAGGGTGGTCAGCTGCGCCTTGCCGGCACCGTACTTGCCCTTGTCCACATTCTTGCCGACCTGGCTGACGACGATGGCGCCGACAATGCCAATCAGCACGATCACCGCCAGCATCTCCAGCAGGGTAAAGCCGTGCTGCGTGTGCGGCAGCCGGTGGGCGCGCTTGTAGTTGTGCATGAAACTCCTCCCGAACAACGCGATACAACGAACAATGTGTGCTCAGCCCATGTTGCTGGTCAGGCTGAGCAGCGGCAGCAGAATCGAAGCCATGATGAAGGCCACCAGCACCGTCATGACGATGGTCAGCGCCGGCACCAGCGCCGCCAGCAGGCGATCGATGGCGCGCCGGCTTTCGCTGTCGAAGGTCTCGGCCACCTTCAGCAACATGGTGTCGAGCTCGCCGGCTTCCTCGCCCACCTGCACCATCTGCACCGCCAGCCGCGGCAACAGTTTGGCCTCGGCCAACGCGCTGCCCAGCCCGGCGCCGTCCTTGACCCTGGCCGCGACCTGCTCCAGCCCCGCATCCAGCGCGCTGTTGCCGGTAACCTGACGCGAAATGGTCAGCGCCTGCATCAGCGGCACGCCGTTGCTGAGCAGCGTGCCCAGCGTGCGCGCGATGCGCGCGGTCTCGATCTTCAGCAGCAATGGCCCGAGCATGCGCACGCGCAACAGCCAGGCATGGAAAGCCTGGCGCGACTCGGTTTGACGCAGCCGTGAGCGCATCACCATCCAGCCGCCAATCAAGGCGATCAGCGCGATCCACCAGCCATGCTGCACGGCGCTGCCCAGCGCCAGTACCACGCGGGTGATGAACGGAATCGGCACGCCCATGTCGGCAAAGATCGGCACGAACTGCGGCACCACGTAGGCCAGCAGCAACACCAGCGAACCGAGCACACCGGTGAGCAAAAAGGCCGGATAGATCAACGCATTGATGATTTCACCGCGCATGGCCTGGGCGCGTTCCAGATAATCGGCCAGGCGCCGCAGCGTGACATCCAGCGCGCCACCGGCTTCGCCCGCACGCACCAGCGACACATAAAGACGCGGGAACACGCCGTGTTCTTCATCCAGCGCCTGCGACAGCGTGCCGCCGCCGCGCACACGCTCGCGCAGGCGCTCGACCAGGCGCCGCGCGCGCTCACCCTCGGGCAGCTCCAGCAAAATGCCCAGGGCGCGATCCAGTGGCTGGCCGGCACCGAGCAGCGTCGCCAGCTGATGGGTGAACTGCGCCAACTGCGCGCCGTTGAACGGGCCGCGCTGCATCAGTGCGGCCAGCGCCGAGCGCGGCGGCGCGGCATCGGCCGGCACCGCATCCAGCGCGGTGTGGCCCTGATCCTGCAGGCGCGTGACCACTTCCTGCACGCTGGCCGCGTCCATTTGCCCTTCCAGCATGTCGCCGGCGGCATTGATGGCCCGATATCGAAACTGCGCCACGGCCGGTCAATCCTCCTGGGTCACGCGCAGCACTTCCTCGATGGTGGTCTGTCCGGCCACCGCCTTGGCCAGACCATCCTCGAACATGGTGCGCATGCCCTCTTCGCGCGCGGCACGCTCGATCTCGCTGGCCCCGGCGCGCTGCATCACCAGCCGACGCAAGGCATCGCTCATGGGCAAAAACTCCATGATGGCGTGACGGCCGCGGTAACCGGTGGGATTGGCCGCGCTCTGGCCCGGCTTCCAGAGCCGGATCGGGCGCTCGTCGGTGAAGCGCTCCAGACCGAATTCTTCGACCACTTCCGGCGGCGCCTCGTAGGCGATGGCCGTATCCGGATCAAGGCGGCGCACCAGGCGCTGCGCCAGGATGCCGTTGACGGTGGAACCGAGCAGGTAATCCTCCACGCCCATATCGAGCAGGCGCGTGATGCCGCCGGCCGAGGAATTGGTATGCAATGTGGACAACACCAGGTGGCCGGTCAGTGCCGACTGGATGGCAATGCGGCAGGTTTCCAGATCGCGCATTTCGCCAATCATGATCACGTCCGGATCCTGGCGCACGATCGAGCGCAGCGCGCCGGCAAAATCCAGCCCGATCGACGGTTTGACCTGAATCTGGTTGATGCCTTCCAGCTGATATTCGACCGGGTCCTCGACGGTGATGATCTTCACGTCGGCGGTGTTGATAGACGACAGCGCCGTGTACAGCGTGGTGGTCTTGCCCGAGCCGGTGGGGCCGGTCACCAGCAAGATGCCGTGCGGGCGCTTCAATACTTCGATGAAGCGCTGGCGGAAGGCGTCGGTGAATCCCAAGGTGGAGAAATCGAACACCACCGATTCACGATCCAGAATGCGCATCACCACCGATTCACCGAAGCTGGTTGGCACGGTGGATACACGAAGGTCCAGCTCCTTGCCTTGTACGCGCAACATGATGCGTCCGTCCTGCGGCAGACGGCGTTCGGCGATGTTGAGCCGCGCCATGATCTTCACGCGGCTGATCACTGCCGAAGTGGAGCTGGCCGGCGGCGCCTCCACTTCATGCAGCACGCCATCGATGCGATAGCGCACCTTGAGCCGGTTCTCGAACGGTTCGATGTGGATATCCGAGGCGCGCTGTTCGACCGCGCGCTGGATGATCAGGTTGACCAGGCGGATCACCGGCGCCTCGGACGCCAGATCGCGCAGGTGCTCGACATCTTCTTCGGCCGAGACACCGTCCATGTTCTCGACGATGGTGCCCATGGCTGAACGGCCCTGGCCGTAGTAGCGCTCGATCAGGTCGTCGATCTCGCTGCGCAGTCCCACATGCAGCGCCAGCGGACGGCCACAGGCCAGACGCATGGCATCGACCGGATAGGCATCACCGGGATCGGCCACCAGCAGGCCCAGCGCGCCACCTTCGCCGGTCTGGATGGGGACCACATGATGCTGGCGAAGGAAACGCACCGAGACATCGACGTCGGCCGGTGGCAACTCCGGTGCCTCGCGGGCCGACAGCTGCGGCACGTCCAGTTGCGCCGACCAGGCCTCGGCCAAATCGCGCTCGGAGACGAGGCCCAGCCGGGCCAGCAAGGCGCTCAGGGTGCCATCGGGCGTTTCCTCGTAAAGGCGCCGCGCGCGAACCAGGTCGCCCTCCTTCAGACGACCGCGCTCGACCAGCCACTGGCACACGCGCACCTCGGCTGTCGGTACCGCCTGCCCCCCGCCTGTCTGAGCCACTGCCGCCATGACCTCGCCTGCCCTTCCCTTGCCGCACCATGTTCAGCGCATGTCACCTACTGAGGTGCCACGGCCATCCGTGCATCGGCCATTGGTAGCATAAGGCGATGACGGACGCGAGGCAGTGCGCGGTGAACGTGACAGGCATCACGCCACCGATGACCCATCGCGCCCGGTGGTTCAGGAACGCGGGCGTGGGCGCCGTTTGAGCATCAACAACGGCAGTTCCGCCAGGAAATGGGCCCATAGCCCCAGCCAGACGGTCAGCGCCGTCAGCGGACGTTTCAGCGCCGGGTCGTATCGGCGTAGCCAGCGCCACATGCCGGCGTGTTTATGGCGAGAGACAAATACCGGCCGGTGGGCGCTGGAGGTGCCCTTGGCATGGTGCACGCGCACGTCGCCGGCCAGCAGCACCTGGTAGTGCGCATCGCGCAGGCGGCGACACAGGTCCAGATCCTCGAAATGCAGGAAATAGTCCTCGTCAAAACCTTCTATGTTTCGGAACGCGCGGCGCGGCATCAGCATCAGTGCACCGGAGATCGCCTCCGCCTCGGCGACATGCTCGGGCCAGGGCGGCGTCACATAGAGCCCTTCTTCCGCGTCACGCCTGCGCAACGTGGCCAGTACCCGGCGCAATAGCGGATCGCGCCTGCATGAGGCCGGATCCGGCGTACCATCGCCATCCATGACCACTGCACCAACCACGCCGGCATGCAGATGATTGTCCAGCACGCAGCGCAGACGCGAAAGCGTGTCCGGCTCGAGCAGGCAATCGGGGTTGAGAATCAGCAGTGCGTCGCCCGTGGCCACTTCCTCGGCACGATTGACGGCGGCACCGAAACCCAGGTTGGCACGGTTGTACACCACCTTCAGGCGCACCTCCGAGGCAAGCGCCCGCTGCAGGGCCTCGGGCACGCCATCACTGGAATCGTTGTCGATGACAATCAGTTCCAGCGGTGCACTGCAGGCCAGCACCCGCTCGACACAATCGCGCAGCATCGGGCCACTGTCGGCGGCGACCACGATGACGCTGGTCAGCCCCTGATTCATGCGGCCTTGCCCTCATGCGAAGGGCGCTGCACGCGGCACATCCGGATCATCAATCGACCCAGACGCGGGCATTACGGAACATGCGCATCCACGGTGAGTCCTCACCCCAGCCCGGCGGGGTCCATGACATCTGCACGCTACGGAACACGCGCTCGGGGTGCGGCATCATGATGGTGACGCGTCCCTCGGCGGCGGTGAAGCCGGTCAGGCCTCCCGGCGAACCGTTCGGATTCAGCGGATAGTCCTCGGTGGGCTTGCCGCGGTTGTCGACGAAACGCAGGCTGGGGCGGCTCTTGGACGGGCTGCAGGAGCGTTCGAATTCGACGCGCCCCTCGCCGTGCGCCACTACCACCGGAATGCGCGAGCCCTCCATGCCCTTGAGCAGAATCGACGGCGAGTCGAGCACTTCCAGCGTGGCCAGGCGGGCCTCGTACTGCTCGGAGGCATTGCGCAGAAACTGCGGCCAGTGCTTGGCACCGGGGATGATGTCCTTCAGGTGCGACATCATCTGGCAGCCGTTGCACACGCCCAGTGCAAAGCGCGAGTCGTCGGCGAAAAAGGCCTCGAACTGCGCGCGCAGACGCTCGGTATAGAGAATCGACGTGGCCCAGCCACGACCGGCGCCGAGCACGTCGCCATAGGAGAAGCCGCCGCAGGCGGCCAGACCGCGGAACTGATCCAGGGTATAGCGGCCATCCATCAGGTCGCTCATGTGCACATCGACCGCATCGAAACCGGCGCGGGTGAAGGCGGCAGCCATCTCCACCTGACCGTTGACGCCCTGCTCGCGCAGGATCGCGATGCGCGGACGCTGGCCACGGGCGATGTACGGCGCGGCAATGTCCTCGCCGGGCGTGAAGCCGAGCTTGGGGCTGATACCCGGATCGGTATCGTCGACGCGCCACTCGGCCTCGGCGTCGGCGCTGGCCGGATTGTCGCGCAGGCGCTGCATGGCGTGGCTGGTTTCCGACCAGGCACCGAAAAGCTGCTGCCAGTTCCACTTCTTGATCGACTCGTTGCCCACGTAAAGCTTGATACCCAGCTTTTCCTTGGGCCGGCCGATGCGGTGCGCCATGGCGGTCAGCTCGTGCTTGACCAGCAACTGCTCGAAGGCCTCGCGATGCGTGTGCGGCACCTGCAGCACGGCACCCAGCTCCTCGTTGAACAACGCGCGCAGCGTCGCTTCGGCCCAGCCATCGAGATGGATTTCCAGGCCGCAATGACCGGCGAAGGCCATTTCCAGCAAGGTCACAATGGCGCCGCCATCGGAACGGTCGTGATAGGCCAGCACCAGGCCCGCCGCGTTGGCCTCCTGCACCAGGTTGAACAGGCTCTTCAGGCGCGCCGGATCGTTCAGGTCCGGCGGCACGCCGCCGCCACGGTTGAACACCTGCGTCAGCGCCGAGCCACCCAGGCGATCACGACCACCGCCCAGGTCGATCAGCCACAGATCCGAGTCGCCCTGATCCAGGCGCAACTGCGGTGTCAGCGTCTTGCGCACATCATTGACACGCGCAAAGCCGGTGATCACCAGCGACACCGGCGAGACGGTGCGCTGTTCGCCGGCCTGCGGGTCGTTCCATACCGTCTGCATGGACAACGAGTCCTTGCCGACCGGTATGGAAATATCCAGTGCCGGGCACAGTTCCTTGCCGACCGCATGCACGGCGTCGTACAGCGCTGCCGCCTCGCCCGGGTGGTCGACCGCTGCCATCCAGTTGGCCGACAGGCGCACCTGGCCCAGCTCGCCGATACTGGCCGCGGCCAGATTGGTGATGGCCTCGCCCACAGCGATGCGCGCGGCATCGGCCGAGGACAGCAGCGCCACCGGTGCGCGCTCGGCCATGGCCATGGCTTCACCGGTATAGCCCTCAAAATCCGTGGTCGTGACCGCGCAATCGGCCACCGGCACCTGCCAGGGGCCGACCATCGGATCACGCGAACACAGGCCCCCTACGGAGCGGTCGCCGATGGTCACCAGGAACGACTTGCTGCCCACGCCCGGCATGCGCAGCACCCGCGACAGCGCCTCACCCAGCTCGATGCCGGACAAATCCGGCACCAGATCGATGCGCGGCTTGTAGCGGCTGGCATCGCGGTGCATGCGCGGCGGCTTGCCGAACAGCACGTCCATGGACAAGTCGATCACGCGGGTATCGGTACGCGGGTCGTGTACCAGCAGATGCTCGGCCGCGGTGGCCTCGCCGACCACCGCATACGGGCAGCGCTCACGCTGGCACAGCGCCTCGAAGCGCGCCACGTCGGCCGGACGCAACGCCAGCACGTAGCGTTCCTGCGATTCGTTGCACCACAGTTGCATCGGCGTCAGCGACGGATCGGCGCAAGGAATGGCCGACAGATCAATCGTGCCACCTACTCCGGCATCGTGCAGCAGCTCGGGGATGGCGTTGGACAGGCCGCCGGCGCCGACATCGTGGATCGACACCATCGGATTGGCGTCGCCCAGAGCACAGCAGGCGTCGATCACTTCCTGGCAGCGCCGCTCCATTTCCGGGTTGTCGCGCTGCACCGAGGCAAAATCGAGCTCGGCGCTGGAGCTGCCGCCGCTCATCGACGAGGCGGCGCCGCCACCCAGGCCAATCAGCATGGACGGACCGCCCAGCACCACCACCTTGTCACCCGGCTCCAGCGCACGCTTTTGCACGTGGCCGTCACGCAGGTTGGCCAGGCCACCGGCGATCATGATCGGCTTGTCATAGCCTCGGCGCACGCCGGGCTTGCCGTTCTCGACCTCGAAGCTGCGGAAATAGCCACCCAGGCACGGGCGGCCAAACTCGTTGTTGAAAGCGGCCGCACCCAGCGGCGCATCGCGCATGATCTCGAACGCAGTGGCGAAACGCTCCGGCAACGGGCGCTCGTTCTCCCACGGCCGCGCCATGCCCGGAATGCGCAGATGCGACACCGAGAAACCGGCCAGACCGGCCTTCGGCTTGCCACCCCGACCGGTGGCGCCCTCGTCGCGGATTTCACCACCGGCGCCGGTGGAGGCGCCCGGCCACGGCGCAATCGCGGTGGGATGGTTGTGCGTTTCAACCTTGATGGCGTACGGAATGGCCTCGGCGTGGGCACGCCAGATGCCATCGCCATCGACCATGAAGCGCTGGCCGTCGTTGCCCTCGATGACCGCCGCGTTGTCCTTGTAGGCCGACAGCGTGAACGCCGGCGAGGACTGGTGCGTGTGGCGAATCATGCCGAACAGGGTTTCGTCCTTGTCCTGGCCGTCGACCGTCCAGCTGGCGTTGAACACCTTGTGACGGCAATGCTCGGAGTTGGCCTGCGCGAACATCATCAGTTCGGCGTCGCTGGGATCGCGGCCCATCTCGGCGTAGGCGGCGGCCAGATACTCGATTTCGTCCTCGGCCAGGGCCAGGCCCAATTCGCGATTGGCCTCGGCCAGCGCGGCGCCGGCATCGCCGGCCAGCGTGACCCGGCCCAGCGGACCCGGTGTGCCATGCAGGAACAGGTGATCGGCCTGGGCACGGTCGCTGAAATACGACTCGGTCATGGCATCGTGCAGCACCGCCATCACCGCCTCGTGGCCCTCGGCGCCCGGCGCCGGCAGCTCGTCCAGGCGATAGGCCACGCCACGCTCGACACGGGCGATATCGAAGCCGGCGCTGCGCAGAATGTCGGTAGCCTTGCTCGACCACGGCGAGATGGTGCCAAAGCGCGGCGTAACCCACACCGAGGCATCCTCGGCGTCGGCATCACGCGCTTCCAGCACCGCCAAAAGGCGCGCGCGGGCGTCACCTTCCGGCACCTGCTCGGCGTCGATGAAATACACAAACCACGCCGCCACGGCCCGTGTGCCGCGATGCGCGGCATCCAGGCGGGCGTTGAGGCGGTCGAGACGGAACGGCGAAAGGGCGGTTTGCCCGTCGAGAGCGATCATGCCAGGAACGACGCTGATAAAAGCGGCATGGTAACTGATGCCGCAATGCAACACGAATGGCCGCCAGGCAAAGCCGGCGACCAACCCAGATCTTTAGTGGCCGGCATCGGCCGCGGCGCTGTCATCGGACGCTGCATCAAGCTGGCGCAGCGCGCTCAACAGCTGCCCCGGGCGCATGTAGCCGCCCAGCACGGTGCCGTCACCGGCCACGATCGTCGGCGTGCCATCGACGCCGATCTTCATGCCCAGCTTGAACTCATCGGCCACCGGATTGGCGCAGTCGGACTTGGGTGCCTTGTGGCCGTCCATCGCCGCGGTGAAGGCGGCATTGCGATCCTTGGCACACCACACGTTCACCGCCTCGCGATAAGCCTGCGTTTCGGCGCCACTGGGCACCTTGTGGATGCCCTGACGCGGCCAGGCCACGTATTGAACGGCGATGCCAAGCTTGTTGATGGCGCCGATTTCCTTGTGCAGCGCACGGCAGTAACCGCAATCGACATCGGTGAACACGGTCACCGTGTACTTGGGGTGCGGCGGCGAGAAGATGATGCGATCGGCCGCCGGCAGGCCGGCCAGCGCCTTCAAGCGCACCGCGCGCATGCTGCGGCCGGTCAGGTCGACCATGGCGTGGGTGTCATAAAGACGCCCGTCCATCACGTATTGGCCATCGGCGCTGACATACACCATGCGCCCGCCAAGCAGGGCCTGGTAGAAACCGGGCATCGGCGCTTTCCGGATCTGGCTGGACGTGTCGCCCGGCGAAATCTTCTCCAGCGTGTGACGCACTGTCTGCACCGCATCGGTGGCTTGCGCGGTGCCGGCCACGAGCAGTGCAGCGGCCAGCACCCACGCCTTCAGCGAGACTTTCATGCAACAACCTCGAACGAGCCGGTTGGGGATATCCGGCGATGTGGGGCGCGCATTGTCGCACGATCGGCGGTGCGTGCCCGTTCAGCTATGTCAACCGCGCGGATGGTGATCGGCATGCAGGCGCTTGAGCCCCTCGCGCGCCACCAACGTGTAGATCTGCGTGGTGCTGAGCGCACTGTGGCCCAGCAGCATCTGCAGGGCGCGAAGATCGGCGCCATGGTTGAGCAGATGCGTAGCGAACGAATGCCGCAGCACATGTGGCGACACACGCTTGGTGTCGATGCCCACGCTCATCGCATAGCGCTTGACCAGCACCCAGAACATCTGCCGGCTCATGCCTTGCGCGCGGTTGGACAGAAACAACGCCAGCGGCTGTCGGCCCCGCGCCAGCACGGGACGTGCCTCGCGCAGATAGCGCACGATCCAGTCCAGCGCGGTTTCGCCGACCGGCACCAGACGCTCCTTGCCGCCCTTGCCGGTGACACGCAACACGCCCTGGCGCAGGTTCAGTGCGGCCAGCGGCAGTTCCACCAGTTCGGACACACGCAGTCCCGAGGCATACATCAGCTCGAGCATCGCCCGATCGCGCAAACCCAGGGGGCTGCTGACATCCGGCGCGCCGAGCAGCGCTTCGATCTGTTTCTCGCCGATGGCCTTGGGCAGGCTGCGCGTCAGTACCGGACGCTGCAGCAGCAAGGTGGGATCATCGACGCCCGGCTCGGTGCGCGCTCGCATGGCGAAAAAGCGCCGGAAGCTGCTCTGGCGCCGCGCCATGGAGCGGGTCGAGACACGCTGCTCGGCAAAATAACGCGATACATCCTCGCGACTGGCGCCGATCAACTGACGCCCGTGCGCGCCCTGCCAAGCCGCCAGACCTTCCAGGTCACGCCGGTAGGCATCGAGCGTGCGCGCGGCCAGGCCATCTTCCGACCACAAGCGCTCGATGAAGGCGTCGATGGCGGCGAGGTCGGCTTTGGAGATAAGTTGGAGGTCGTGAGCCATGCAAGCGATGCTGGCCTCAAGCCGGGGAGCTGCGCAAGCATCATGAATGCCGAAACCACTGCCTTTCACCTGCCCGCACCGCTGTGGCGGCGCCTGGCCGCGCTGGGCTACGACCTTTTCGCCATGGCCGCGGTGGTGATGGTCACCATCATGGTCTGCCTGCTGCTGACCGCCGGCACGCTGGACCCGTCGGCGCTGTGGTACCGGCTGACGCTGCTGGCGGCGCTGGGCGCGTATTTCCTGGCCTCCTGGCTGCGCGGTGGGCAGACACTGGGCATGCGCCCGTGGCGCATCCGTGTGTGCACCGCCAGCGGCGCTGCGCCGCGCTGGCGTCAAGCACTGATCCGCTTCGCCGCCGCCGCCGCGCCCTTGTTGCTGCTGGCACTGACGCCGTGGACCGGAGCCGGGTCGGCAATCGCCTTGGTGCTGCTGGTCTGGGCGCTGGATTTTGCCTGGGCGGCCTTCGATCCGCGCCGGCGCGCCCTGCACGACCTGGCCGCCGGTACCGAGCTGCGTCAGCGGCTGTAGTCAGCTCGGCGGTTCAGGCGGCTAGGCGTGACGCCGGAAGTAGTAGCCGGCCACACCCAGCAACACCAGCGCCGGCAGCAGGTTGGAAAGCAGCGGCGGAATGCCGTATACCGAACCCATGCTGGTCAGCGAACGCTGCAGGAAGTACCAGGCCACCGCCAGCAGAATGCCGATGAAAAGGCGCTTGCCCAAGCCGCCCGAACGCAGCCCACCAAAGGCGAATGGCATCGCGCACAGCACCAGCGCCAATACGTTCAACGGATACAGCGCACGCGCCCAGAAGGCGCTGGCGTACACGCCCGGATTCTGTCCGTTACGCTCCAGATAGCGGATATTGCGCTGCAGATCGACCATCGACAGATATTCCGGATGCACGATCGACTGCTCCAGCACACGCGGATTCAGACTGGAATGCCAGACCTGATCCTTGGCTGTGCTGGCATGCGTGCCCTTGGCATCGAGCGTAGTATTTTGCACATCATGCAAGGTCCAGGTGCCGCCGATGTGATCGGCCGTGCGCGCCCAGGAGAACTGCGTCAGCTGGCCGTCGTCGGTCAGCGTGAACACGCGCACGTCGGCCAGCTGCACCGAGGGGTGACCGTCCTTTTCCACCGCCTGCGCCGCCTTGGCATTGATGATGTCGTGACCATCGCGCGCCCACAGACCGCTGCCGCGGGTCAGGCCCAGATTGTTGGAGCGCAATCGCACCTGCATGGCCTGCGCGGCCTGGTCCCCCAGCGGACCCACGGTCTCGCCCATCAGCACCACCACCGCGGTCAGCGCCGCCACCACCGCCACCACCGAGGCGGCAATACGCAGCTTGGACATGCCGGCCGCACGCAATGCGGTCAGCTCGCCACTGGCGGCCAGCCCTCCCAGACCCAAGAGACCACCGATCAAACCGGCAAAACTGAAGTATTCATACAGGCGCCGCGGCACCGTCATGCCGATGTACACCGCCGCCTCGGCCAGCGTGTAGCCATGCTTGCCGACATCGCCCAGCTGACGCAGAAACTGGGTCAGCGTATCGAAGCCGACCAGCACCACCCACACGATCAGCAATGAACCCAGCACGCTGCCGGCGATCAGGCGGTCGGCACGTTTGATGCGGATCATGCCTTGGCTCCCTTCGGCACGCGGGCGCGGTACTGGTTCCAGAACATCCACAGCGCCAGTGCCGCCACGGCCAGGTGCAGCCCCCAGAGTGGCGCGCTGTTGGGCACCTTGCCCTGGCCGATCAGCGCGCGACCGAACGAAAGCAGGCCCAGATAGATGAAGTAGCTCAGTACCGCAATCAGCAAACGACCGTAACGTGGTTCACGTGGGGTCTGGCGCGACAGCGGCAAGGCCAGCAGGATCAGCACCAACGAAGCCATCGGCGAGGCAATGCGCCAGGCCAGCTCGGCGCGTTGTTCGGACGACCTTGCGCCGAACAGCTTGCCGGTGGACATTTCATGGATGGGATCATTGTCGCCACCGTCATCGCCGGGCTGTACCGAGGACAAGGCCGCATCCTGACGTGCGTACTGCATGCGCCGCCAGTTCAGATGCCCCATGGGAAGCTCGTAGCGCCAACCATCAAATAGCGCCAGGAAGCGGCCGGCGCCGTCACTTTCCTGATACAGCTGACCGCGCTTGGCGGTGATCACGTTGATTTTCGGCGGGTGCGTCTTGTCGCCAGGTTTGTCGCTGGCCACGAACACCTTGCCCAGTTTGGTCCCGGCGGCGTTCATCGAATCGACAAAAATGATGCCCCCCTTGCCCGGCAGCTCGGTGAATTGCCCGGCCTCCAGGCCCGCCGCGATCACCGAGCGATTGGCCTGTTCGACCAGCGCGTTGGCGGTGCGCACCGACCAGGGCCCCCACCATAGCGATATCAGGGCGATCAGCGTCACCATTGGCAGGCCCAGCAGCATCACCGGGCGCAACAGACCACGCGGGCCCATGCCCGATGAGGCCAGCACATGCATCTCGCTGTCGCGATAAAGGCGCCCCAGCGCGGTGAGTACCCCCAGAAACAGCGCCATCGGCAACAGCGCAGTCTGCACGTCGATCATGCGCAGGCCCAGCACCTCGAACATCACGCTGGCCGGAAAGCTGCCGTTGGCCACCTGCTTGAGCACGGCCGCAAAGGTGCCGCCGGTGACGATGACCAGCAACACAATGGCCGTACCCAGTACGGAAAACAGCAATTCACGCAGGAAGTAACGATCGAGAATACGCAGCATTAGCGATACACTTGGGGTTTTCGCGTCGT
This sequence comes from Oleiagrimonas sp. C23AA, assembly GCF_011759385.1. Classification (GTDB taxonomy): domain Bacteria; phylum Pseudomonadota; class Gammaproteobacteria; order Xanthomonadales; family Rhodanobacteraceae; genus Oleiagrimonas. The sequence goes on from NZ_JAARLY010000010.1 coordinate 100,902, forward strand.
GCCGGCCACGGCTTTGCAGCCAGGCGCGACAAACCGTGAGTGTAGCCTGTCGGCACCCCCGGCGGGCTAGAAGAACAGGACATCCCCATGACGCTTCAGTTCAGCCTCCAGTCCGACGCCCCCGAAACCACCGATACCCCCTGCGCCATTGTCGGCGTGTACGAAAACGGTACCCTGAGCAGTGCCGCGGCGCGTATCGACAGCGCCAGCGGTGGCGCCATCAAGCGTCGTATCGAGGCCGGTGACGTCAGCGGCAAGGTCGGCAACACGCAGGTACTGTTTGATCTGTCCGGCGTGACCGCCAAGCGTGTGCTGGCGGTTGGCCTGGGTGCCGAGAAGAGCTTCGATGCCGCCCGTTTCAAGCGCGCATGCACCGAAGCGGCGCGTGCGGTGACCAAGCTCACCGTGAAGCAGGCCGCCAGCTGGCTGAGCGAGCTGAACGTGCCCGGTCGCGACAGCGCCTGGCGTGTGCGCACCGCGGCGCTGGCCACCGACCATGTCGCCTACCGCTACGGCGCCACGGTGAAGCCGGCCGCGCTGAGCCTGGAAGCGATCGCTTTTGCCGGTGACAGCACCGCACAGGCGGGCCTGGATCAGGCCGCCGGCATCGCCGAAGGCGTGCGCCATGCCCGCGAGCTGGGCAATCTGCCGCCCAACATCTGCACGCCGAAGTACCTGGGCGAGCAGGCCAAGGCCTTCGCCGAAGCTCACGAGGGCGTCGAGGCCGAAGTGCTGGAACCTGAGCAGATGGCCGAGCTGGGCATGCACTCGCTGCTGGCCGTCGGCCGCGGTTCGGCCAACCCGCCGCGCCTGGTGGTGCTCAAGTGGAACGGCGGCAAGGACGGCGACAAGCCATACGTGCTGGTCGGCAAGGGTGTCACCTTCGATTCGGGTGGCATCAGCCTGAAGCCCGGCCCGGGCATGGAAGAAATGAAGTTCGACATGTGCGGCGCCGCCGGCATGCTTGGCACCTTCACCGCGGCGGTAAAGATGAAGCTGGCCGTCAACCTGGTCTGCGTGGTGCCGTCGGTGGAAAACATGCCCGACGGCGACAGCTACCGCCCCAGCGATGTGGTCACCACCATGTCCGGGCAGACCGTCGAAGTGCTCAACACCGATGCCGAAGGCCGCCTGATCCTGTGCGACGCGCTGACCTACGCGCAGCGCTTTGAGCCCAAGGCCCTGGTCGATGCCGCCACCCTGACCGGCGCCTGCGTCATCGCCCTGGGCAAGCACGCCTCGGCGATCATGAGCAAGCACGACGACCTGGCCGAGGAGCTGCTGGCCGCCGGCGAGGAAACACTGGACCGCGCCTGGCGCATGCCACTGTGGGACGAGTATCAGAGCCAGCTGGAGTCGGGCTTTGCCGATTTTGCCAACATCGGCGGCAAGCCGGCCGGCGCCATCACCGCGGCCTGCTTCCTGTCACGCTTTGCCGAAGGTCAGCGCTGGGCGCACATCGACATTGCCGGTACCGCCTGGGATGACGGCCGCAAGGGCCTGGCCACTGGTCGCCCGGTATCGCTGCTCAGCCAGTGGCTGATCGAGCAGAGCGCCAAGTAAGCCGAAGTAGTGAGTAAAGAGGAGTGGAAAGTGAGAGATGACTCGCGGCTCGACGCCAGTATCTTTCGCTTCCACTCCTTGATGCCCTGCCCCGCACTTTCCGACTGATCATCCGATGCGCGCTGATTTCTATCTGATCGACAAGCCCCGCTTCCGCGAGCAGCCGCTGCTGCTGGTGTGTGAGCTGGCGCGCAAGGCGATGGCCGCACAGCAGCCGACCCTGGTGCTGACACGCGACTTCGAGCAGGCCGACACGCTGGACGACCTGCTGTGGTCATTCGACGAGGATGCGTTCATTCCGCACCAGATTGCCGGTGACGAGGACGATGACATCACGGCGGTACTGATCGTGCCACCGGATACCGAGGTGCAGGACCGGCCCCTGGTGATCAACCTGCGCGAGACGATCGCCAGCGGTCAGTACCAGCGCGTGCTGGAAGTGGTCGCCGCCGATCCGGCCGAACGCGAAGGCTCGCGCCAGCGCTGGCGCCAGTACAAGCAGCGCGGCTTCGAGATCGCCAAGCACGACATGTAGGGCGATGGCTCAAGCTGGAATCTGCAGACAAGGCGACCGGCGAGGCCGCCTTGTCTTGCCCGGCGATGCTACGGCCTACCCCCCACACGAACCCAAGCGGCGCTGGCGCATCGACAACTCAGCACCGGCTGGTGCACAGCACTTGCCGCAACACCGAATCCAGCTGCTCACCACTGACCGGCTTGCGCAAAAATGCATCCATGCCGGCATCCATGGCGCGCGCCTGTTCATCGCCCCCAGAGCGCGCGGTGATGGCAATCACCGGCATGTGCGCCTGGCCCTCCTGGGCGCGGATCATCTGAGTGACGCGAAACCCGTCGATGCCCGGCAGGTCCAGATCCATCAACGCGACATCGAAATGACCGGCCTGCCAGGTACTGAGCGCCGCCAGGCCGTCGCCGGCATGGGTCACGTGATGCCCCTGCGCTTCCAACAAACCGGTGACCACCTCGGCCACGGTGGCATCGTCCTCAACCAGCAGAATCGAAAGATTCGGCATCGGCGTGTCATCCATCCTCGCCGGCGCCACCTCGGGCGCCGCCTCGGGCAGCGGCAGCCAGACATCGAAACGACTACCCTGCCCCGGCACCGATTCAAGTTCGATGCGCCCCTGCATCAGCGCCACCAGCTCACGGCAGATGGCCAGGCCCAGTCCGCTACCGGCCTGGCGTTGCGGCGTGTCACCCTGCTCATATCGCTGGAACAGGCGCTCGCGGCTGCTCTGCGCAATGCCCTGGCCGGTGTCCTCGACCGTGAAGTGAAGCCCTTCGGGCGCACAGCTCAGCCGTACATCGACACGCCCCCGCTCGGTGAATTTCACCGCATTGTTGATCAGGTTCTGCAGGATCTGACGCAGACGCCGGCCGTCGCCAACCACCCGCGCAGGTAGCCCGTCCGCGGCATGCAGCTGCATCGTCAGTCCCTTGCTAACGGCCAGCCCGGACTGCAGATCCACCACTTCGCGCGTCACCGCGACCGGGTCGATCACCTCCGGTTCCAGCTGCAGGCGGCGCGCCTCGATTCGCGCCAGATCCAGCGCATCGTTGACCAGCTTGAGCAGGACACTGCCCGAACGCTGGATGGCCTCGGCAAACCGTCGCTCGCGTTCGCCAATCGGGGCATGCGCCAGCAACTCGGCCATGCCCAGCACGCCGGTCATGGGCGTACGGATTTCGTGCCCCAGTGTAGCCAGGAACCCGGTCTTGGCGGCGCTGGCCTGCTCGGCCAGCTCGCGCCGCTCCTCGGCCAGCTGATGGCGCTGTTCGGCCAGCAGGATACGATGGCGTTGTTCGATACGCCGTTTCCACAGCACCAGAACCAGCCAGATAAGGCCCGCTATGGCCAGCGCATAAGCGACAAAGGCCCACGGTCGCAACCAGGGTGGTGCCGCCACATCGAAACGCACCGGAACTGCCAGCGCCGCCCAGTGACCGTCCGCGCCGGCAGCTTCCACCTGCAGCTCGTAGTGGCCCGCCGACAGCGCGGCGAACTGGCGCACATTGTGGGCACCGGTATCCACCCAGCGGGTGTCGAACCCCTTCAGGCGAAAGCGATAGTGCACCGCGGACGGATTGACGTAGGACAGCGCCTGAACCCGTATGCGCAGGTCACGATCATCCCAGCGCACCGTCCGATGCCCCTGCTTGGCGACCAGGGACACATCCTCGCCGTGGCGTCGCACCTGCACTGACTCAAGTACCAGCGTTGGCGGAAACACCCGGTCGGACATCTGCCCGGGGCGAAATCCAACCACCCCGCCGATGGTGCCCATGTACACCGTGCCGTGGGCTCCGATCACCACGTCCTTGGAGGTGAACTCCGACCCGGGCAGACCGTCATGCACCCCGTAGACACGAAAGTGGCCACTGGCCACATCGTAGCGCCACAGGCCATCCTCGCTGGCCAGCCAGACATGGCCGTACCGGTCTGCCACCAGCGCATGCACACGCGTACCGGACCAGCCATCGCCGGCCACCACATCGCGCTGCAGGGACCAACGCCCGCCTGCTTCACGCCGGTACATCATCAGGTGCTGCGTACTGACCAGCCAGAGCTGGTCACCCCGTACATCGAACGCATCTATCCGGCCACGGCTGACGCCCGGCACGAACTGGAAACGCTTGCCGTCCGCAGTGAGCTGGGACAACCCGGCGCGCGTGGCACGCCAAAGATGGCCATCGATCAGACTCATCTGCAGGGCCGTGGAGCCATCCGGCCCGGCATTTGCCGAGATCAGCGGGGTCCGCTTGCCCGCTGCGGTGACGTAGCTCACGCCCTGAAAATCCGATTGCAGATAGGCGCCCCGATCACCATCGGTAATGATGCCGGTCACCATGTAGGGCGTTTTCACAGTGACCTTGCGCTCGCCCGTGACTGGATCGATCAACGCCGCCCCGGTGTTGTAACCGACCCAGATCAGACCTGACGGCGTGGCTGCCGCGGCCACCACCCGCTCGCCGTTCAAACCCAACCGTGGTCCCAGATGCACCACTTTGCCGGTGTCCGGATCAAGCCGGTCAAGCTGCCCGTTGGCGCCGCCCACCAGCAGGCACCCCTGGTCCTCCGCCAGCGCGATCACATGCGAATGGGTCAGTGACTGAGGGGCATCCGGCACATGGCGAAAATGGGTGAAATCACGCCAGGTGGGAGCCAGGTAGCTCAACCCACCATCACGCGAGGCAAACCACAGGCCACCCTCCCGGTCGGCGATCACCTGCCAGAAGAAATGACCGCCCAGACCTCCCGGTAGCAAGGGGTGACCGGTGAAATGCTCGGCATGATCCGCCGTGTCGACCCGGAAGATGCCATTGCGCGAGGTCACCCACAGGCTGCCATCGTCAGCACGCAGGCTGGACGTCACCAACTGCCCCGGCAACGCCCCGGGGGCCACCCGATGTGCCGTCAGGTCATGATCGACGACGAACAGCCCTCGTGCAGTGGCGACGCGTACCTGACCGTTTTGCACATCAATGCGCCAGACATCATTGCGCCCATGCCCGGGAAAATGCACATGCTCGATGCGACCGTCGGCACGGCGCACGTCCAGACCGACCGCCGACCCGATCCAGAGATTGCCCCGCGCATCGGCCCGCAGCGCCAGTACCCAGTTGGAGGCGATGCTGTGTGCATCGCCATCGCGGTGCACCAGATGCTCGAAGCGATCGGTCCCAGGCACCAGGCGATCCAGGCCCACTTGGTCAATGGCCGCCCAGATCGAGCCATCCGGCGTCTGCGCGATGGAATCCACATCGTTGCCGGCAATGCTGTGCGGGTCATCCGGGTCATGCAGCCAATGCCGGAATCCGCCGGTCTTGGGCTGATACAGATTCAGCCCGGCACTCTCGCCGCCGACCCATAGGTGCCCGTCGCGTCCCACCAGAAGACCGGTGACAAAATTGGCCGGCAGCGATGACGGATCATCCGGGCGGTGACGGAACACGCGAAATTGCTGGCCGTCGAAGCGGGCCAGCCCATCGCGGGTTCCAACCCAGATGTAACCCTGGCGATCCTGGGCCAGGGCGTACGTCTCTGTCGATGGCAGCCCGTCATCGACGCCATAGGTGCGAAACTGAGGCGTCGGCACCGGTCCGCGCGGACGGGCAACCGTGGGCGCGGACCCGGAAACCAGCGCGGCGCCCAGCGACATGGCGGCGAACAACATGGGCAATTCCCCCAAACGCGATGGCCCAAGCGTCGGCACGCGCGTACATAAATTCCAACGCCCGACATGATAGCGCCTCAAGTTGCCCTGCGCCGCCCATGACGTCGATTACCATCATGCACCGCCAGCCCTCATCTCAGGTCAGCACGTGCGGAAACAGCAGCCGGCGCAGCTCGGCTTCCAGCTGAGCCAGTGTCAGCGGCTTGCGCAAGAAACCATCCATGCCCGCCGCTTGCGCACGCGTCTGTTCATCGCCGCCCGAGCGCGCGGTGACGGCGATGATGATCGCCTCCTCGCCACCAGGCTGGCGGCGCAGCATGCCCGCCACCTCGAAGCCATCCACTCCCGGCAGATCCAGATCCAGCAGCACCGCGTCAAAACGATGGGCCTGGCATTCACCCAGCGCGGCCAGCCCATGCCCCACATGGGTGACGCGATGCCCCAACTCGCCCAGCAGGTCCTTCAATACCTCGGCCACGGTGACATCGTCCTCGACCAGCAAAAGCTCGGCCGACGGCATGCACTCGGGTGAGGGTTCGGTCAGGGACGGTCCGCTCTCGACCACTGCCAGTGGCAGCCAGACATCGAAGCGGCTGCCCTGCCCCAGCGTCGAGGCCACTTCGATGCGACCTTCCATCAGTTCAACCAGTTCGCGACAAATCGCCAGCCCCAGACCGCTACCGGAACGTTGCTGTGGTCCCGCCTCCTGTTCATAGCGCTGGAACAGGCGCTCCCGGCTGCCCTCGGCCATGCCCGGCCCGGTGTCGGTCACCGAGAAGCACAGCCCACGCCCTTCCGCCTCAAGACCCAGCCGAACGCAGCCACTTTCGGTGAACTTGAGTGCGTTGTTGGTCAGGTTGATCAATACCTGGCGGATGCGCTCACCGTCACCGAGCACACAGGCAGGCACCGCGCCATCCACATGCACGGCCATCGCCAAGCCTTTGCGAGCGGCCAGTCCCGACTCCAGGTCACCCACCTCGCGCAGCAGTGCCGCAGGGTCGAAAGGTCGCGGCTCCAGCACGAAGCGTCCGGCTTCGATACGCGCCAGATCCAGGGCGTCGTTGACCAGCTTCAGCAGCAGGCTGCCCGAACGCTGGATCGAGGTGGCGTAGCGGCGCTGGCGCTCGGACAGTGGCTCGCGCAGCATCAGCTCGGTCATGCCCAGCACACCGGTCATCGGCGTGCGTATCTCGTGACCCAGCGTGGCCAGAAAATGTGTCTTGGCGGCATTGGCGCGCTCGGCCAGCTGGCGCTGCTGCTCGGCCATCTGCATGCGATGACGCTGCTCCAGACGCCGGCGCCACAGCACCGCTCCCAGCCAGACCAGCGCCGCCAACATCAGCGCATACAGCGCGAAGGCCCAAAGTCGCAGCCAAGGCGGCGCGCTGACATCCAGCGTCAGTGGCTGCGCCAGCGGCGCCCACACGCCATCGGGACCTGCCGCCTGTACCTGCAATCGATAGTGACCGGCCGGCAGGGCCGCAAACTGGCGCTGGCCGCGGGCGCCGGTCGCCACCCAGCCGGCATCCAGACCATCAAGCCGGAACCGGTAGCGATTGCGCGCCGGATCGATATAAGACACCGCGTGCACCGTCACGGTGAGATTGCGATCGTCCCAGCCGACCGCCAGGCGCCCGTCTTTCGGTCGCAGGGCTTGATCGTGCCCATCGCGCTGCACCCGCGCCGATTCCAGCCGCAGCATCGGGCGCCGGCGGGTATCGCGAACACGCGCCGGGTCAAACCCGACGATGCCCTGCGGCGTTCCCAGATACAGCGCGCCACTGGGGGCGCGTGCCTGTGCCCGAGACAGGAACTGCACGCCGGCCAGGCCGTCCTTGCGTCCATATTCTCGGAACGAGCCATTTTTGATGTCGTAGCGCCACAGTCCTTTCTCAGTGGCCAGCCACAGCCGGCCACGGTCGTCGGCAACCATCACCCGCACCGAGGAATCCAGCGTCTGACGACCGGTGGCCACATGGCGCGCCTGACGCCAGTACCCGTCGGCGCCGCGCCGATACTGATAGAGCCCGTCATCATCGGCCAGCCACAGACTGTCGCCGTGCACATCGAAGGCGTCAAACGCCTTGTGCGGAACACCCGGCACATAGGCAAAACGCAAGCCGTCGGCATTTAGCTCGGTCAGTCCGGCTTCGGTGGCGCGCCACAGGCGGCCGTCGAAGAAGCCCATCTGCGAGACCACGCCGTGGGTCTGGCCAACATCCGGCGCCGGAATGTGCCGCAACTTGCGTCCGTTGGCACTGGCCCACCAGACACCGTGGCCATAGGTCGCCACGTACACGTCGCCGGCCGCATCCACGGCGATGTGCTGCTGCAGCGGTGCAGGAATGGCCACCTGATGCTGCGTGCCATGCGCAGGGTCATACAGGGTGACCCGATCACCGGCGCTGACCCAGATTCGCCCCTGGCTGGCTGCTGCGAGGGCGTAGATGGTTTCGTGACCGACATGGCCAAGATGCGTCACCATGCCATTGGACGGATTCAGTCGATCAATGCGCCCGCCACTGCCGCCGACCAGCAGCGTGCCGTCGCGCGCCAACGACAGCGATAATGCCCGCCGCATGCGCAATGAACCGGCATCATCCGGGATATGGCCAAACCGGCTGAAGCGCTGCCAGTCCGGCGACAGATAGGCCACGCCACCGTCGCCGGAGGCAAACCACACGCCCCCTTCGCGATCAGCCGAGACCTTCCAGAAGCTGCGCGAGGGCAGCCCTCCGGGCAACAACGGCTGTGCGCCGAAATGGCGCACCTGACCGGATGCATCCAGCCGATAGACGCCATGTCGGGAACTGGTGACCCACAAGCCACCGTCGTCGCTGCGCAGACTGGAGTTCACGCCGATCGGCGGTAACCGTCCGGGCGCGACGCGTCGCGCCCGCAGCTCAGTGTCGACACGGAAAAGACCGGCCGAGGTCGACAACCGCACATCCGAACCCTCCCCGTTGATACGCCACACCGTCGGTGCCAATCCCTTGGGAAACTGGATAGGCAAAAGCCGCCCATCGGCACGTCGCAGCTCGGCCCCGTGCCAGGTGCCGATCCATAACCGGTCGCCGGCGCCGGCCTTGAGCGCAGTGACCGTGGCATCGCCAAGGCCGGATGCATCGCCCTTGTGATACCCCAGATGCTCGAAATGTCTGGCACCGGGCCGCAGCCGGTCCAGCCCGGAACCGTGCAAGCCGACCCAGAGCGAGCCGTCCGAAGTCTGCGCCAGCGCCCAGACATCATCGCCCGCCAGGCTGCCCGGGTCGGAGCTGTCATGGCGCCAGTGACGGAAGCCATGGCCAGGCACGTATCGGGCAAGCCCCGTGCCGGCACCCCCAACCCAAAGACGGCCACGGCGATCCTGCAGCAGCTCCGATACATCGTTGCCCGCCAGCGAGGACGCGTCTCCCGGGCGGTGTCGGAACACTTCCCAGTGCACGCCGTCAAAACGCACCAGGCCATCATGGGTACCAAACCACATGTACCCCCGCGCATCCTCCAGCGCGCTGTAGACCGTATCCGACGGCAGGCCGCTGTCCAGGTCGTAGTGCCTAAAGCGCGGTGTCACCATAGGCGCTGGCACGGCTCCGGACGCCGCCAGCACGGCGCCCAGCGCTATCGCTGCAAATCCCATGAACTCCCTGCCCCCTTGCATCCTGCCGGCGTGGCGACCACGAGCGGCAATGATAACCTCAAGTGCAGCTTGCCCTTGTCCCGAGACCTATGCACGCCCGTCCCACCGCCCAGCGTTCCACTGTCGCCACTCGCGTGCCCGACCGCCTACCGGGAGGCACGGCGTGACCCGCCGCTGGCGACTACTGCTGAGTGCGGTGGCCATCGCCGCCCTGCTGTGGCTGCTGCTGGCGGCTGCCGAACGCGCGCTGGCGCTGGCGCAGCGCTTTGAGGCCCTACCTGCGTATCTGCAGTGGACACTGGGATTGGCGTTGCTGGCTTTCGCCGTCGCCGCCGCAGCCATTGGCGTATGGCTGCTGAAGCCTCGGCGCCGGCGTGTACCAGTGCCGCCGCCCTCGCGTGAGGCCATCGAATCACGCATCCAGCAGCTTCAGGCCACCGGCGCCAATACCGCGCAACTCAGCGGCGAACTGGGCGAGCTGGATCGGCGCCATCACAGTGGCCGCCTATACGTGGCCGTCTATGGCGAGGTGTCGACCGGCAAATCCTCGCTGATCAACGCGCTGGCCCCGCAGGCCACGCGCCCGACCGATGCCCGCGCCGGCACCACGCGCGCGGTCAGCCATCACGATGGCATACTGCCCGATGGTCGCTCGCTGACGCTGGCCGATGTACCGGGCAGCCAGGAAGTCGACGGCGAGGCCCGCCAGACACTGGCCCGTGACGAGGCGCTACGCTCACACGCGGTGATCTACGTCTGCGCCGGCGATCTCAACCGCCGCCAGGCCGAAGAGCTGCACGCGCTGGCCGAGGTCGGCAAACCGCTGCTGCTGGTGCTCAACAAGACCGATCAGTGGACCCCGGACGAGCTGGCTGCGCTCATTACCCACCTGCGCCAGCAGGCCGGCGACAGCGTCGACGCTGTGCTGGCGACCTGCGCCGGCGGCGAGGAACACTTCCGTCGCGAGCGCGCCGACGGCACCATCGAACATGTACGTCGCGCCCGTACGCCGCAAATCGCTGCGCTGACCCAGGCGTTGCTGGAAATCGCCGATACCGGCGCGGTGGCGCTGGAGCCGGGCCGCGAGCAGGCCGTGCTCAGCCAGCTCCACCAGGCCACCGGCACGCTGGAAGTAAAGGTGCGCAGCGAGCAGGCCGAGGCTATCGTTTCGCGCTACGCCAGGCGCGCCGTGGTCGGGGCACTGGCCGCCATTGCACCGGGCTCGGACCTGGTCATCCAGGGCGCGCTGGCCACCGCCATGGCGCGTGAGCTGGCCACGCTGTATCAGGTGCGGCTGAGCGATCTGGAGATCGAGGCCTTCTTGAAGCAGGCCCGCCTGACCCTGCGCACCAGCACCTCGCTGGTGCTGGCCATTGCCGGCAACGCCCTGAAGGCCTTTCCCGGACTGGGCACGCTGGGTGGCGGCATGGTGCATGCAGTGGCCTATGCGCTGATTTTCGACAGCATGGGCAAGGCGCTGGCCGCCACTCTGGCCGAACGTCAGCAGCTGGACCAGGACACCGCCGCCGCGCACCTGCGCGCCATGCTGGGCGCCGCCGGCCCCGGCCGCCTGAAACGGCTGGCCGCATTGACTCGCGAGGCGCTGGCCGAACCGCGCGACGAGCCACCGCCTCAGCTGGAGGATCGTCGCCAGCCATGAACAGCGCGTTCGTCCTTTCCCGCTGGCCCAAGCGCGCCAGCTTGCACCACACTGCCCGCAGGAGCCAACGCATGACACACCGCCTTTGCACATTGTTGCTGGTCAGCCTGCTGCTGAGCGCCGCCACCACGGCCGCCCAGGCCCGCGCGCGCATGTTCCGCATCGACACCGTGCACAGCCAGGTGCTTTTCAGCGTCGATCACAACAGTTACTCGCGCCCGGTCGGTCGATTGCATATCCAGGGCGGCTGGCTGCGTTTCGATCCGGATGACTGGAGCGCCTCGGCCACCGAGATCACACTGGATGCCACGTCCGTAGACATGGGCAATGCCAAATGGAGCCAGGTGGTCTGCGAGCACCAGTTTCTGGACTGCAAGGACTATGCGCTGGCGCATTTCCATTCCACCTCGGTCACGCGCACCAACAAGCACAGCGGCATGCTGCACGGCGTGCTGGATATGCGCGGTCACCAGCTGCCGGTGGATATCGCCTTCACCCTCAACCGTCTGGGTGCGACCATTTTTGAAATGCACACCGTGGCCGGCTTTTCCGCGCGCAGCGCGCTTGACCGCACCCGGCTGGGCATGACTTCGCACACCGGCTCGATCGGGCGCAACGTGAAGATCCGGCTGGAAGTGGAAGCCATCGCCGACAGCAGCGCGCGCCGCGATTATCAATCGGCGCAGACCGACACTCACAAGGCGAAGCATCCATGAGTCTCAAATCCACGGCGCAGCGCTGGGGCGCCATCGCGCAGCTGGCGCACTGGCTGGTCGCGGTATTGATCATCGCGCAGGGCATCCTCGGCCTGGTGATGGTCGAGCTGCCCAAGCGGCCCAGCGTGTTCGCCATCTACAATCTGCACAAGTCGCTGGGCCTGACCATCCTGGCGCTGGCGCTGCTGCGCCTGATCTGGCGCGCGTTCGACCGGCGCCCGCTGGACCCGCCCGGCATGCCGCGCTGGCAGCGCGTGATCTCGCACGGCACCCATCACCTTCTCTATCTGCTGCTGTTCGCGGTGCCACTGTCGGGCTGGTTGTTCGATTCGGCCAGCGCGCTGCGTCCGCTGTTCTGGTGGAACACCATCCGCATGCCCAGCCTGACCGGCGGCCCCAGCCCGGCGCTGCGCCACCTGGCGGGCGAAACCCACGAAACCTTGTTCTGGATTCTGGTAGCGGTGGCCGCGCTGCATATCGGTGCCGCGCTCTACCATCATGTATTCCAGCGCGACAACGTGCTGCGCCGCATGCTGCCCTTCACCCGCCTGCGTCCCGAACCGGAGAACCTGCCGTGACCATCCGCACTGTTTTCGCCTCGCTTGCCCTGCTGCTGGCCTTGCCGCTGGCCGCGCACGCCACCAACTGGAAGGTCGACCACACGCACAGCTCGCTGGGCTTTTCCGACAGCTACCAGGGCGAAGCCTTCCATGGTGTGTTCAAGGACTTCCAGGCGCAGATCGCCTACGATCCGGCGCATCTGGATCAGGCCCATTTCGATGTCAGCGTGAAGCTGGCCAGCGTCGATACGCAAAGCCCCGAGCGCGACCAGACCCTGACCGGCGAAGAGTTCTTCAACACCAGCGCCCACCCCACGGCGCATTTTGCCAGCGGCGCCTTCACCCGCGACAGCGCCGGCCAGGTCACGGCCACCGGCACGCTCAGCCTCAACGGCGTCAGCCACCCGGTCACGCTCAAGGTCGATTTCCACCAGGGCGCCGGTGCTTCCTCGACGCTTACTGTCACCACCACGCTGAACCGGCTCGATTACAAGCTGGGCACGGCCAGCGACTGGAATGCCATCGGCAAACAGGTGGCGGTCAAGGCCACGCTCGCCCTCAGCCCGGCCAGCGGCACTTAAGCATCGACTGTCTAGGGTGAAGGCATGAGTTTCACCACCGCGCTGTGTCCATGAAAAGCATCGACGCGCTATGGCGGCGCCTGCGTTGGCGCCGCCCCGAGGCCACCACGCCGCAGGTGGCGCCCAGCGGTGAACCGGGCCGGCATACCCGTGTGGCCGACAGCCTGCGCGCACTGCTGGACGATCCCAACATCAGCCCGCCACTGCGCAGCGAGTTGGCCGGCGAGTTCCGTCGCATCGAGCTGATGCTGGACAAGCTTGGCCGCGAGGAACTGCACGTGGCGGTATTCGGCCGCGTCTCGGCGGGCAAATCAGCGCTGTGCAATGCGCTGCTGGGCCGCGCCGCGTTCGAGGTCGGCGTGCTGCACGGCACCACTACACAGGCCGCGCACGCGCCGTTGGACGAAGCCGGCCACGAAGGCCTGGTGCTGATCGACACGCCGGGCATCAACGAACTGGACGGCCAATCGCGCGAGCGCCTGGCGTTTGAAGTGGCCGAAGTGGCCGATCTTGTGATCTTTGTCGCCGATGGTGACCTGACTCGTGACGAGCGCGATGCCCTTGCCGTGTTGGCGCAAACCCAGCGTCCGCTGTTGCTGGCGCTGAACAAGGCCGACCGTTACGACGAAGACACCCTGGCCGACCTGCTGGCGCAACTGCGTGCACGATGTCAGGGCCAGGTGCAGCCGCAAAACATCATCGCCGTGGCCGCACAGCCAGCACCGCTACGCGTATTGCGCGAACAGGCCGACGGCAGCGAGATCGACATCCACGAGCCGCGCCCGCCCGATGTGGCCACGCTGCGCCAGCGCCTGCTGGCCATTGCCGAGGCCGAGGGCAAAACGCTGTCGGCCATCAACGCCGGCCTTTTTGCCAGCCGGCTCAGCGATCAGGTCAACACGCGCATCGCCGAAAGCCGCCGCGAACTGGCCAGCCGGGTGATTCGCCAGTACTGCATCGCCAAGGGCGTGATGGTGGCGCTCAACCCCATTCCCGTGGCCGATCTGCTGGCCGCTGCCGGGCTGGATGCAGCCATGGTGGTGCAGCTTTCGCGCGTGTATGGCCTGCCGCTGACGCGCAGCGAATCGGGCCGGCTGGTCGCGACCATCTGCGCGCAGCTGGTCGCGCTGATGGGCGCCGTGTGGGGCATGCACCTGGTCGCCTCGGCGCTGAAGGGCCTGAGCGCCGGCTTATCGGTGCTGATTACCGCCGCCGCCCAGGGCGCGCTGGCCTGGTACGCCACGGTGCTGATCGGGCGCGCCGCCGAGCATTACCTGATCCACGGCAAGAGTTGGGGCGAGCACGGCGCCAAGCGCGCAGTGGCCGATATTGTGGCCTCGCTGGATCGCGATTCGATTCTGCGCGAGGCACGCGAGGAAATCATCGCGCGCCTGAAGCGCCAACGTCAGGCCTAGTCCAGAAAGGCCCGCACCGCCGCAGCATCGAACGGCCAGTCCAGCTCGGCGCCATCGGCGCGGCGCAGCACCGGCACGCGAATACCGTAGCGCGCTTCCAGCGCATCGTCCTGGTCAATCCACTGATGCTCCGGCTCGGGTGCGCCGGCTTCGGCCAGTATCGCCAGCGCCTGGTCGCAGAGGGGGCAGTGATCGCGTTGAATCAGCAGCGGTGCGTTCATGCAGCCAGCTTAGCGGCGCCGCACGCTCTTGTCGTGGCGCCCTTCGACACGCGGCGATTGTGACATTAAATAAGAATCGTTATCATTTAATCGTTCGCCGTGCCAGCCGACGCCAGCCGCGGTGCCTCCTCGTCACCATCCAGGGGCCACAATCTGATGTCCATCCACCGTCTTTGCACGGGGCGCCGCGGCGCGCGCGTGCTTTCTCCTTCCCTTTTCGCGCTGGCCTTGGGTTTGGCCGGCATCGCACCCGCCTTCGCAAAGCCCGCCGCTGCGGTGCGCGCGCAGGCCTTGCCGGCCATCGACGCCGGCCCGCTGCGCCAGGCGTTGGCGCGCTGGCAAGCCTTGAGCGGCGAAACGCTCGACCTTGAACACGCCGCCATCGGCGACCGGCAAAGCCCCGGCAGCCGCGCCGGCGCCTCACCGCGGCAGGCGCTGGAGCAAGTGCTGGCGGGCAGCGGCCTGGTCGTCGCTGGACGTGTGCGCGGCCATTGGCAGGTACGCGCCCTGAACGCCCAGAACCTGGGTGGCGTGCACACCACGGCCACCGTGGCCGGCATGATGACCGAAGGCAGCGGCAGCTACACCAGCGCCGCCGAAACCACCGCCACGCGACTGCCACTTTCCCTGCGCGAGACACCGCAGACGGTCAGCGTGATCACCCGCGCGCAGATGGACGACTTCGGCCTGGACAACGCCAGTTCGGTGCTGGCCAATACCACCGGCGTGCACGTGGAAAAGGTCGAGACCACGCGTATCTACTACAGCGCGCGCGGTTTCGACATCACCAATTTCCTGGTCGATGGCGTCGGCATGCCGCTGGTCAACGGCGCGCAATGGGGCGACATGGATACGGCCCTCTATGATCACGTCGAGGTATTGCGTGGTGCCAATGGCCTGCTCTCGTTCACCGGCAATCCCTCGGCCACCATCAACTTCGTACGCAAGCGCCCGACCGCCGATTTCCAGGGCAGCGCCTCGCTCACCCTGGGCAGCTGGAACCGCCACCGACTGGACCTGGATCTTTCAGGCCCGCTGAACCAAAGCGGCAGCGTGCGCGGACGCCTGATCGCCGCCGACGAACACACCGACAGCTACCTGGACCGTTATTCGCTGCACAAGCAGGTGATCTCCGGACTGCTGGAGGCCGATGTCGGCGCCGACACCACGCTCAGCGGCGGCATCACCTACCAGCGCAATCAGCCCAAGGGCGTGATGTGGGGCGCGCTGCCGCTGTACTACACCGACGGCAGCCCGACCCATTACGCGCGTTCGGCCAGCACCGCCGCCGACTGGTCGTACTGGAACAACACCGACCTTCGCGCCTTCGCCGAACTGGAGCACCACTTCGCCAACGGCTGGTCGCTGAAAGCCACCGCCAGTCACCGTCGCTTTACCGATGTCAGCGATCTTTTCTACGTCTACGGCACGCCGGATCGCCAGACCGGACTGGGCCTTTTCAGCTACCCCTCGCATTACTCCGATGGCGAAAAGCAGGATTTTGTCGACGTCTCGGCTCACGGCAACTTCAGCCTCGGCGGGCGCCAGCACCAGCTGGTGGCCGGGGTGAACTGGGCGCGTGATCGCGACGATGAAATTTCCCGCTACGGCAACGATATAGGTACTCCACTGCCGCCGCTGAGCGGCTGGGACGGCGACTATCCCAAGCCGGCCTTCAATGCCTCCAGCGACGGCGCGAACTTCGACATCCACCGCCGCAGCGCCTACCTCACCGCGCGCTGGAATCTGGCCGACGCCTGGAAACTGATCACCGGCGACAGCCTCACCCATATCCAGAGCACCGGGGCCAATTACGGCGTACCGCATCGCTACCAAAGCACCCGCAACACGCCGTTCGCCGGCCTGGTCTATGACATCGACCAGCACCTTTCGGCCTACACCAGTTACGCGCGCATTTTCAGCCCGCAGACCGAGATCGACGCCGACAACCGCGTGCTGGCACCAATCACCGGCAGCAACCTGGAAGCGGGCATCAAGGGCGCCTGGTTCGACCAGCACCTCAACGCCAGCCTGGCCGTGTTCCGCACGCGCCAGAACCACACCGCCGAACAGGCCGGCTTCAATCCGGATACCGGGCAAAGCTACTACCGCGGCATCAACGCCACCTCGCGTGGCTACGAGCTGGAAATCGCCGGCCGCCTGGCACCCGGCTGGCAACTCACCGGCGGCTACACGCAACTGGGCATCGTCGGCGACGATGACGCCAATGTGCGCACCTACGTGCCACGGCGCACCGCCCACCTGGCCACCAGCCTGCGCGTCCCCGGCGTACCGGCGCTGAAGGTGGGCGCCAACCTGCGCTGGCAGGGCGATATCTATCGCGACCAGGCCGCCACCGACACCCAGGGCCGCGAGATCTTCACGCGCCAGTCCAGCTATCTGCTGGTCGGCCTGATGGCCAATCTTCAGCTTGCGCCGGATTGGCAGCTCACGCTCAACGTCGACAACCTCACCAACCGCAAGTACATCAACAGCCTGTACTGGGACCAGAACTTCTACGGCCCGCCGCGGCACTGGTCGCTGCGCGTGGACTGGCACTTCTAGGCCATCCCATCGGGGTGCGGGGCGGCGCATCGGGCGGCCTCGCCCCGTGCCCCGATTGCTGCGGCGCATGGTTGGAGTGCCACCGGCAAGGCGTACAATGGCCGATCGCCCGCATTGAACGTCTTTTTCGTATGGCAGTCAGCATTTTCGACCTCTTCAAGATCGGTATCGGCCCCAGCTCCTCGCACACGGTCGGTCCGATGCGCGCCGCCGCCCGCTTCACCGAACACTGGCTGGCCGGCAAGGGACTGCTGGAGCGGGTCAGTCGCGTGCGCTGCGAGCTGTACGGATCGCTGGCCATGACCGGCCGCGGCCACGGCACCGACAAGGCCGTGCTGCTGGGCCTGGAAGGCGAATGGCCCGACCGCGTGGACCCCGATGGCATCGACACCACGCTGGCGCGCATCCGCGAGCAAGGCCGGCTCAAGCTGCATGGCGAGCACGAGATCGAGTTCAAGGAAAAGCGCGACCTCATCTTCAACAAGCGCCAGAAGCTGCCCTTCCACACCAACGGCATGCGCTACAGCGCCTACGATGCCGAAGGCAACGAGCTGGCCAGCCGCGATTACTACTCGGTCGGCGGTGGCTTTGTGGTCAATCACGATGAAGCGGCCGAAGACCGCATCGTCGCCGACACCACGCCGCAGCCGTATCCATTCAGCAGTGGTGACCAGCTGCTGGCGCTGTGCGAGCAGCATGGCCTGAGCATCCCCGAGCTGATGCTGGCCAACGAGCAGGTGTGGCGCAGCGAACAGGAAACGCGCGAAGGCCTGCTTACGGTGTGGCAGGCCATGCAGGAGTGCGTCAATCGCGGTCTGCGCTCGCCCGGCACCCTGCCCGGTGGCCTGAAGGTCAATCGTCGCGCCCCGGCCATGGCCGACGAGCTGCGCGAGCGCCCGGAAGCCAGCCTCAAGGATCCACTGACCATTCTCGACTGGGTCAATCTCTACGCGCTGGCGGTCAACGAGGAAAACGCCGCCGGCGGGCGCGTGGTCACCGCACCGACCAACGGCGCGGCCGGCATTTTGCCGGCGGTACTGCACTACTACGACCGCTTCTGTCCGAAGTCCGATACCCAGGGCATTCTGGATTTTCTGCTGACCGCCGGCGCCATCGGCATTCTGTACAAGGAGAATGCGTCGATTTCCGGTGCCGAGGTCGGCTGCCAGGGTGAAGTCGGCGTGGCCTGCTCGATGGCCGCCGGCGGCCTGACCGCCGCGCTGGGCGGCAGCACGCTGCAGATCGAAAACGCCGCCGAGATCGGCATGGAGCACAACCTGGGCCTGACCTGCGACCCTATCGGCGGACTGGTGCAGATTCCCTGCATCGAGCGCAACGCCATGGCCTCGGTCAAGGCCATCAACGCCAGCCGCATGTCGCTGCGCGCCGATGGCAAGCACCGCGTGTCGCTGGACAAGGTCATCAAGACCATGCGCGACACCGGTCGCGACATGAAAGACAAGTACAAGGAAACCTCGCGCGGCGGCCTGGCCGTCAACGTGATCGAGTGCTGAGCCATGCCTAAGGAAACCGCTTGAAGAGAAGGGCCGGTCATGCCGGCCCTTTTTCTTTCAAAGGCGCGAAAGCAGCCAAGGCTTGAGGCTCAAATGCCGTCCACCGTCCAACGCTTTGCCGACTCGTGCCGATAGCCACGGCGTTGCGGCCGCCCCGCGTCGAAAAGAGGCCCCACAACAGCCGGCGGATCGCTTGGGCGTCTTGCCGACGCCCATACTCCCTGTTTCAGCTTTCGCCGTGTTTTTTCGGCACCGGCACCTTGGCCACCTCATCGCGCAGCTGGTGCAGCTGCTTGAGCCTCAAGCCGGTAGCCACATCGGACATGTGATCGGCCACATGCGTCAGGTTGTGCTTGCTATCAAGCCGCTGGGCCACGGCAAAGTTGTACCAGGCCTTGGCGGGATCGGCGGTGACGCCCTCACCGTCTTGATAGGCCAGACCCAACGCGTAATAGCCGTAGGCATCGTGCTGGGCGGTCGCTTTGCGCGCCCATGCCAGCCCCTGCAAGGGCTGCTTGGGCACCTTGTCCTGACCGCTGACCAGGTACACCGCCAGCGTACCTTCGGCACTGGCATCACCCTGCGCGGCGGCGGCCCGTAACCAATGCAGCCCCTTGGGTATGTCAACCTGCCCCAGCATGCCTTTGAGATAGAACACACCCAGCGCTTTCTCCGAAGCGGGATTGCCGGTCTGCGCGGCGCGCTCAAACCAGTGGCGGGCTTCTACCTGGTCTTTGGGCAAAGAAAACGTGCCGCTCAGGCGTGCCATGCCCATGAACATCATGGCCGCCGGCGAGCCCTTGTCGGCGGCCTTGTGCAACCATGCCACACCCTTTTGGCGATGACCCTCGAGCATGCCCTGCGAAAACAGCAGCCCCCCGTAGGTGGCCATGTGCTCGGCCGAGCCGTCGGCAAGGCTGGCGCGCATCCACTTAAGCGCCTTGGCCATATCGCGCGGCACGCCGGTCCCGCCCATGTAGGCTGAGCCAAGCATCCATTCGCCGTCGGTATTGCCCTGCAGCGCGGCCTTGCGGAACCATGCCGTGGCGGCGGCCTTGTCGGCCTTGCTGCCCTCGACCAAATGCCGACCCCAGGCCACCTGCGCCTGGGCATCGCCCTGCTCAGCGCGTTGATGCACCGCCTTGAGCGATGCCGAAACTTCGGCCTGCGTCGGCACCGAGCCGATACTCAGGACGAGCGCCAATGCCGCTGCCAGACCCAACGTACGTGAGGACATCCCTGCCTCCTTGCCGGTCGATGTGATGGTGGCCTTTGAAACTACGCTGCAGAGGCGGCAAATACCAGCCCTAGTCGGCCTGCACCACGCGCGCACGGCCGGTCTGCTTGGCCCGATAAAGCGCCTCGTCGGCACGACGCAGCAGGCTGCTGACATCGTCGCCATGGCGCGCCCAGGCCACGCCAATGGAACAGGTCACGGCCAGGCGCGTATCGCCGTCCAGATAGATCGCCTCGATCACCGGCGCGAACAGCGCCTCCAGATCCTCGCGCAGATCCAACCCCGGCCAGACCAGCAGGAACTCCTCACCGCCATAGCGGCCCAGCGCCACCCCGCTGCCGACCAGCTGGCGCAGCTTCTGCGCGCCCTGCACCAGCACCGCATCACCAGCCAGATGGCCGTAGGTATCGTTGATGCGCTTGAAATGATCCAGGTCGATCAATGCGACCGCCAGCGGGCGCCTGTCGCCGGCGTGGCCGACCATGGCATCGACCAGCGCCTCGACCACCGCCCCCCGGTTGAGCAGGCCGGTCAGCGCATCGTGGCTGGCTTCGTATTGCAGAGCCTGACGCGCCGCCTCCAGGGCATGCTTGTCGGCCTGCAATGCACGCGTGCGCTCCTCGACCAACCGCTCCAGCTCCGCCTGACGGCGCAACAGGTGCGCATGGCGCAATCGCGCCAGCCACCAAAACGCCGCCAGCACCAGTAGGCCATAGGCCGCCCAGGCCCAGCGGCTGCGCCACCACGGCGGCGTAATCGCGATGCTGAGCGCGATCGCCGGCGAATGGGCACGCAAGGCCGGATCCTGCCAACGCGCCTGGAATTGGTAATTGCCCGCACGCAACGCGGCGAAACGCACCGCCTGCAAGCGTGTGCTCTCCCACGGTGCGGACGTTTCACCCGCCTCGAGCAAACGGTACTGCAGCTGTTGTGAACCCGGATGGGCCAAGCCGGTGCGCGCCAGATTCACGCTCAAGGCCTCGCCATTCCAGGGCAATGCGCTGGCTGATCGCCCCTGCAACATGCGATGACCATAGCGGGCACTCAGCATCACCGGCGCGGTCATGGCATCGGGAATCAACGTGGCCGGGTCAAGCAAGTGCGAGACGCCGCCGCTGGTGCCAATCCAGATCGAACCATCGGCGTCGACGTGAAACGCCCCCGGCGACATGTCGTTCCAGGCCAGGCCATCTTCGCGATCCAGTCGCCGCCAGCCATGTCGGGTGCGCACATCCATGCCGGCATCGCTGCCCGCCCAGAGACGGCCATCGCCATCCACCTCCAGCGCGTAGAGCGCCGTGTGCGCCAGCAGTTGGTCATGCACGGCATGCACTTTGAGGTCTGCTCCATCCGATAGCGAAGCCCAGCCCAATCCACGATCGTCCGAGGCCAGCCACAGCCGGCCATCGGGCGTGGTCGCCACATCGACCAGCCCGCTCCAGACACCGGCGCCGTGCAACCCGATCCGGGTGAAGCGATCATGCGTCCATCGCAACAGGCCGTGACTGGTAGCCAGCCATAATCTGCCCGCCGCGTCACGGCAAGCACCCAGATAGTTGGTGTCCGGCGGCAACCCCGTATCGGCACTTTGCACCTGCGGCGCATCCGAAGCGGTGGCGTCGATGTGATAAAGCGCGCCATGGGTCCCCAGCCAGAGCTGTCCGTGGGGGCCGAACAGCGCAAATTTGGCCCAGCCCAGCTCGCGAGCAACCCGCTTTACCTTGTGCGTGTCCAGGTCGTAGCGCAGCACGGTGCCATGATTGAGCACAATCCACATGCGCCGCCCCTGCGCCAGCAACGCCATGGCATCGATCCAGTCGCGCCTGAGCAAGGCCTTGGGCCAGGGCGCAAGCGTGGTCTGGCCCGGACGCAGAAGATTTCCATAACGCTGATTGCCCAGCCACAGCACACCATCGGCGTCACGCGCGATGGCCCAGGTCGGCACACTGTCCAGGTGCTGCGCACGGGTCCAGTTGCGGATGCGGCCATAGCCACGCCAACGCATGACGCCGCGTCCGGCAGTGGCCAGCCACAGCGCACCATCGCTGCCAAACGCCATGTCGTGGACTTGCGCCGACTGCAGGTGTTCATCATCACCGAACACCTGCCAGCTCTGGCCGTTCCAGCGCTGCAACCGGCCGCGTCCGGCGGTTACCACGCGGCCGCGCGCATCGACCAGCAGATGCTCGACCGGATCGACGCTGGCAACGGCCTGAAAATGCCCGGCACCGGGCGTGCGGTGCAGCAGATGGTGCAATCCGCCCACCCACAAACTGCCGTCGGCTGCCACACGCATGCTTATCCACGTGTCATCGGGCACGCCTTTGGAGATGTCCCAGACACGGGTGCCGGCACCGGTACGCTCGCACAACGCGGCGCCGCAACTGGTCCAAAGGTGCCCCTCGAACCATTGCAGCGGACCGTCGGTCAGCGCGCCAGGTGTCAACGCGCGCGGCCATTTCACCGCTGTCAGCGCGCTGGCATTGACATGCCACAGCGCTCGCTGGTGCCGCAGGTAGATGCCATTGGCGCCGTCGCCGGTGAGGCGATAGCGATCATCCACCGGCAACTTGGCCACTTGTTCCAGGCCACCGTCGCGCCAACGGTACAGGCCGCGTGAGGTGGCCACCCAAAGACTGCCATCCGGCGCCAGGTGAAGGCCGTTCACGCGCAGATCCAACGGATCCAGTCCGGTATCGACCGGCACGAACATGTGGCCATCAAACCGGAACAGGCCGGCGTCGGTGCCCACCCAAAGCACGCCATGCGCATCACGCTGCATCACATTGGTGGCCAGACTGGCCAGACCCTGATCCTGGGTAAAGCTTTGCAGGTCGATATCCTGCTGCGGCCGCACCGGCGCTTGAGCCCCAGCGCACGCCGCCGCCAACCCGAGGCCGGCCACCAGCACCCGCACTACGGCATTCATGGCTCGCCCTATGCGCCAACGCACGTTTCGTCCCCTGTTCAGCCCAGCGCCACACGCCACTGCATGCGCACACCAAAACCACCGACACATGCCGGTGCCGCCAGTCATTCTGCCGCAAGCGGTCACAAACCGCAGCGCTTGCAACACGGCGCACGGCTCCCCACTAAGGTTTCAACGCCCTGTCGATTCGCCACTCATGCGCCGCAACCGTTATTTCGATCCCGACAAGTCGCACCACACCGAAGACGGCTTTCGTGCCCTGCAGCCATTTTCGAACGGACCCGGTGATTTTCGCCGCTGGCAGCGCGAGCGTCGCCAAGAGCAGCACCCGAAACCACCCGAGAAGGGCTATCTTGCGTTCGAACAACGCTGGTGGCAGGAGGCCGACTTCGATGGACACGGTGATGCCTTGTGGTGGCTGGGCCACGCCAGCGTGCTGCTGCGGCTGGACGGCCTGACCGTACTGACCGACCCGGTACTGGGCCAACGAGCCTCTCCGGTATCGTTTGCCGGCCCGCGCCGGCGCACGCCACCCGCCGCGCGGGTGAAACAACTGCCACCGGTCGACGTGGTGCTGATCTCGCACAACCATTACGACCACCTGGACCGCGCCACCGTGCGGCAACTGGTTCGCCGCTTTCCGGCGGCCTGTTTCCTGGTCCCTCTGGGACTGGCCCGCTGGCTGCGCAGACACGGAGCGCAGCATGTTTTCGAACTGGACTGGTACCAGTCGCACACGCATCGCGGCACGCGCTTTACCTGCGTGCCGGCCCAGCACTGGAGCGCACGCACGCCGTGGGACCGCAACCGCACGCTATGGGGTGGCTGGGTGATGCAGCATCATCGGCTGAGTTTCTATTTCGCCGGCGACACCGGCTACGCGCCGCAGCTGGCCGAGATTGGCCAGCGTCTTGGGCCCATCGATCTGGCCGCGTTGCCGATCGGTGCCTATGCGCCGCGCTGGTTCATGTCATCGCAGCACATCGACCCGAATCAGGCGGTACAGCTGCATCGCGAGCTGGGCATCGGCCGCTCGCTGGCGATCCACTGGGGCGCCTTCGAACTGGCCGACGATGCGCTGGACGAACCGCCCCGCCAGCTCAAGCGCGCGCTGCGCGAACATGGCGTGTCCAGCGCCGATTTCCGGTTGATGCCGATCGGCGCGCGCTGGTCACTGTGACGCGTTCTGCGGCGCCCAATCCGGCTGACGCGAGGTATGGCCAATGCCCGGATTGAAGCGATTGCACGGATCCAGCTCGCGGAAAAAGCGCTGCTGCGATTCGGCCGCCGGATACAGGTGCCCCACGTTGTGCTCGGCTGGATAACGCGCGCCACGCGTATCCAGAATGCCCAGCATGCGCTGCTCCAGCGCATGCACATCGGTGCCCTTGCGCACGATGTAGTCCTGATGCAGCACATGGCAAAGGAAGTGTCCGTAGTAAAGGCGATGGCTGATCGGTGCGGCGATATCAGCCGGCAACTGCTCGAACCAGTCCCGGTCGTTGCGGCGCAGGGCGATATCCAGCGCCAGAATGTCTTCGACCTCATCGCGGTGCACGCTGCGATAACGCACCGCTGCCCCCGCCGCAGCAAAACGGTGCAGAAATGCCGCCTGCCCTTCGTCGGCGCTGCAGGCAAACCAGCCGCCATCATGGCTTGAGAACAGCGCTTCCAGTGCCTTTCGCGTGTCGGCCTCTTCCCCGGCCGAAACTTTCAGCATCAGATGATGCTCGTAACGCTCGCGCCACTGACGCAGGCGATGCGGCAGATGATCGCCGGCCAGGCGCGACAGACGCTGCAGTATCCGGTCGCTCAGGGCGGCGCCGAGGTGCAGGCGCTCACCGATGCTGTCGAAACGGCTTTTCAGCGCGAAGAAACGCGGCAGCCGCCGGGTGCCCAGATGGCGTATGGCCAGAAAGGTGTCCTTGCCATAGTGGTCGGCCATGTCGAAGGCATCGCGATGCATGTATTCGCAGGCAATCGGCAGATGCTTGAACTGGCCCAGAATCTGCCGGCGCAAGGCGGTGAAGGCGCGGGTGTCGTTGCTGCCCAGGTAGAACACACGGGTGTCGGCCTCGGCGGCGAAGGTGTCCAGCCGCACCGCCATCACCGCCACACGCCCGGCCGAGCCGGAAGCCTCGCGCAGGCGCCGGGGATCGGCATTGAAGCGCGCCGGCGTGTCGGCATCGATCTGGCGCACGTGCTCGGCGTAATCGTGATCCGAACCGCAGGCCGAGCCCTTGGCCGTCACCGGTGGCAGTTGTCCGCGATCGATGCGCGAGAGCTGCTCAAGCGGATCGTCACCCAGTGCCATGCCCAGATGATTGACCAGCCGCAGCCGCCCATCGGCGCCCAGCTGCGCATACAGCGCCATTTCGGTGTAGGCCGGACCGCGCCGCACCAGCGAGCCGCCGGAGTTGTTGCAGATGCCACCGACCACCGAGGCGCCCAGACACGAGGAGCCGATTACCGAGTGCGGCTCGCGACCCAGCGGTGCCAGTTTGGCCTCCAGCCGGTCCAGCGTGGCACCTGGCAGGCACAACACCTGCCGCCCGCCGTCGAGCAGATGGATGGCGCCGATGCGCAGCGTGCTGATGATGACCACCGGCCGCCCGTAAGCATCGCCATCCGGCGTCGAGCCGCCGGTCAGGCCGGTATTGGCCGCCTGCATGATGATCACGACATCGGCGTCGACACAGGCCTGCAACACCTGCCACAGCTGCACCAGCGAACCGGGACGCAACACCGCCAGCACCGGCCCGCTGCCGTAGCGGAACCCTTGGCGGAAACGTCGCGTGGCACTGTCACCGGTCAGCACATGGCGCCGGCCCAGGTGCTGGCGACAATGCTCCAGCAATGTGTCGGTGGCACCGGTCATCACTTGGGACTCCTTGTCAGCCCAGCCCCAGTTGGCCCAGACGGGCCGCCTCGACCAGTTCGATCCAATAGCCGTCCGGATCACGCACGAAGGCCACATCCTTCATCTTGCCCTGCTCCGGGCGCTTGACGAACTCCACACCATTCACGTCCATCCAGGCCACCGCCGCATCCAGATCAGGCACCGAGAAACAGATGTGCCCGAAGCCCTGCGGCTCATCGTTGCCGTTGTGGTAGGCAAAGTCGTCCCGGTCCTCGCTGCCCCAGTTGTGGGTCAGCTCCAGAATGCCGCGCTGACGAAACGTCCACTCGGTGCGCGCCGACGCTTCGTCAGGTACCTGCAGCTGCTCGTCCGGTCCCAGCTGCGCCAGGAAATACAGCGAGAAGCCCAGCTCGGGAAAGTCCAGCTTGCGCAGCAGGCGCATACCGAAGATGTGACTGTAAAAACCAAGCGCACGCTCGGGATCTTTCACCCGCAGCATGCTGTGGTTGAGCCGGAAGCCATCGGTGGCCTGCGGCGCGGGGCGCACTCCGGGAGCGGTTTCACCGGTGAAAGCCATGTCAGTCTCCTTGCAAATCGCTGTACGAACTGGCCGCCTTGTCAAAGGCATATCCTTTAAGAAATGCGCGCGTCACGGCGTATCTCAAGGGCGACCTTTGTCGCAGCATCACGTGCGACGACCCATGACCTGTGCCGGATGACATCTTGCCGCGGCTCTGCGACTATCGTTCGCTTTGTCATGCTGGTCCGCGCTTCGAGCGGACGCTGTGAAGGAAACGGTATGTCCAACGAATCATCGATTCGCCGCGACGTCGGGCCTTGGGCGCTGATGTTCACCGGCCTGGGTTCGATCATCGGCTCGGGCTGGCTGTTCGGCGCCTGGAACGCGGCCAAACTGGCCGGACCCGGGGCCATCTGGGCCTGGGTGCTCGGTGCGGCCATCATCATGACCATTGCGCTGACCTACGCCGAACTGGGGGCCATGTTTCCGGAAACCGGCGGCATGGTGCGCTACGGTCACTACTCGCACGGTTCGCTGGTCGGCTTCATTGCCGGCTGGGCCAACTGGATCGCCATCGTCTCGGTGATTCCGGTCGAGGCCGAGGCCTCGGTGCAGTACATGTCCGGCTGGCAGTGGCCCTGGGCGCAGAGCCTGTATCACGTGAGCAACGGCGTCGGCGAGCTGTCCAGCGTCGGCCTGATGCTGGCGGCGGTGCTGGTGGTGATCTACTTCCTGCTCAACTTCTGGAGCGTGAAGCTGTTCGCCAGCTCCAACTCGGCCATCACCATCGTCAAGCTGTTCATTCCGGCGGTGACCGGCATCGGCTTGATCGCCAGCGGTTTCCATCACGAGAATTTCAGCGTCGGCGTCAACGGTGGCTCGCACACCAACGACTTCGCGGCCATTCTGACGGCGGTGGCCACGGCCGGCATCGTGTTCAGCTTCAACGGCTTCCAGAGTCCGGTGAACATGGCCGGCGAAGCGCGCAACCCTGGCCGCAACATTCCCTTGGCGATCATCGGCGCCATCGTGCTGGCGACCATCGTCTACGTCTTGTTGCAGGTGGCCTACCTGGGCTCGGTGCCGCAGCAGATGCTGGCCAAGGCCGGCTGGCATGGCATTGATTTCAGCTCGCCGTTCGCCGAGCTCGCGGTGATCGTCAACCTGAACTGGCTGGCCATCCTGCTGTACGCCGACGCCTTCGTCAGCCCCAGCGGCACCGGCATGACCTACACCGCCTCCACCGCACGCATGATCTACGGCATGGAGCGCAACGGCACCCTGCCGAAGATTTTCGGCACCGTGCATCCGAAGTGGGGCACGCCGCGTCCGGCCATGTGGCTGAACCTGGTGGTGGCGTTCATCTTCCTGTTCTTCTTCCGCGGCTGGGATTCGCTGGCGGCGGTGATTTCGGTGGCCACCATCATCTCCTACCTGACCGGTCCGGTCAGCGTGATGACGCTGCGCCGCACCGCGCCGGAACTGGCCCGCCCGTTCCGCCTGCGCGGCCTGTCGATGATCGCCGGCGTCGCCTTCATCATGTCGGCCGAACTGCTGTACTGGGCCAAGTGGCCGCTGACCGGCGAGATCATCCTGCTGATGGTCGTGGCGCTGCCGATCTACTTCTATTACCAGGCCAAGCAGGGCTGGAAGGACTTCGGTCGCCACATGAAGGGTGCCTGGTGGCTGGTGTTCTATCTGATCGCCCTGGCCGCCGTGTCGCTGATCGGTTCCTCGCAATTTGGCGGCATGAACATCATCCCCTACGGCTGGGACCTGGGCGTGGTGGCCGTCATCGGCCTGGTGTTCTACCTGTGGGGCGTGAAGTCCGGCTGGCGCACACCGACCATCGAGGCGGTTCGCCTCGAGGCCGAACTCTCGCCCGACTCGCCGCATACGCCGCCGGAAGACGATGACGCCCGCGCCATCGCCGACCAGCTGCACCACGGCAAGTAAGCGCCGTAAATACGTGTCACCGAAGCCCCGCCAGCGCTGGCGGGGCTTTTTTATGTGCTTTCAGGCGCGCGACACACGCTGGGCAGTAGCCGTTCGCTAGTGCTGATGCAGGAGTCTACGCACGAGCACAACGGCCGCACCTTGACGGCGTCACCCATGCGACCTATTTTGTAACCTACAAGTTACTTTTAGGTTCGTTGGTATGGAAACCCGTTCCGCTGGCGTCTCGATCGACCGCGTCAGCGCCACTTATCGTCACTTGATGTGGGGCTGGCTCCTGTTCTGGCTGGCCTTCCAGACACCTGATGTGATGCGCGAATTCTTCGGCCACCCTGTCGCCACATGGGCCCAGGGGTTGCTGGGTATCAGTAGCCTGGTGGGAGCGATCGGCTCGATGGTCTACGCAACGCGCGTCCTCAAGCTGAAAAGGCAGGCCAAACACGACCCCATCGTCGCTGCCGCATGGGCCGATGAGTACGCCGTCAGCCTGCGCAGACGAAGCACGATCTGGGGCTATCTCACCACGGTAACCTACTTGCTCGTGATCCAGCTGGCCGATCAGATACACGCCGTACGCATGGTGGCCATGGGCTGGCTGCATCTGGGGCTGCTTATAGCCACGGCGACACCAGCCATCGTCTTTCTCGTCCTGGACCGGGTCGCCGCCGAATGAGCCCCGGGCTTGGCAACCGCCTCAAGGTGCTGCGCGCCGAACGAAACTGGACCCAGGCCGAGCTCGCCGAACGCGCCAGCGTCACCCGCAAGACCATCAATACCATCGAGCGCGGGGTATTCGTGCCTTCTACCGTGCTCGCCCTGCGTCTGGCCCGCGTTTTCGGTGTACCGGTCGAGGCCATTTTCCATCTGGATGAATCGGCAACCGATCCACCCAGATCATGAGGTCGAGCCGGTACGTCTAGGCGAGAGAGCACCGGAACGAGAAACTACAGGGCCGCGGTGCAGGGGCGGCTTTTGGCCACCCAGAAGCCTAGACGCCCGCCAGCTCCAGCACGTCGCCCAAAAGCGCCTGCGCGGTGACTTCCGGGCCGGCGCCGGGGCCCTGGATGACCAGTGGCGTGTCGTGATAACGCGTGGTGGTCAGGGCGAACTGATTGTCGGTACCGGAAAGACGCGCCGCCGGATGATCGCCGGGCACGGTGACCAGACCGACGCGGGCATGGCCGCGCTGGTTGAGCCGCGCCAGATAGCGCAACACACCGCCGCGCTCGCGCGCCTCGGCCAGCAACGCCGCCATCGGCGCATCCAGCGCCTGCGCCCGGTTCAGGAAGTCGGCGGTGGAAAGCTCGCGCAGCGCTTCGGGCACCAGGCTTTCGACCACCACTTCGTCTTCGGCAAGGTGAAAGCCGGCGTGGCGCGCCAGCGTCAGCAGCTTGCGTGCGACATCGTCACCGGAAAGATCCGAGCGCGGGTCGGGCTCGGTAAAACCCAGCTCGCGCGCCCGCTGCAACAACGCCGAGAACGGCTGCGAACCATCATATTGATTGAACAGCCACGACAGCGAGCCGGAAAACACGCCCTCCAGCGTCAGCAGCGCATCGCCGCAGCGCTTCAGGCGCTTGAGGCTGGAAATGACCGGCAACCCGGCGCCCACCGTGGCCGAGCCGCCGTAACGCGCGCCACTGTTCAACGCCGACTCCAACGCTCGCCAGCCGGCCAGCGAGCCTCCGGAAAGCGCCTTGTTGGCGGTGACCACGTGATAGCCGGCGGCCAGCCACTGCGGGTGGCGCTGACACAGCTCTGCCGACGCGCTGGCATCGATCACCACCTTGTGCGCGGCGTCACTGGCATCGAGCGCGGCCAGCAGGGCCGCATCATCCCGAGGCTGGCCACTTTGGCGCAGCTCCTCGCGCAGACCCCTACGTGCCAGCGCCTCGGGCTCGGTTTGCTGGCGCCGCGAGTTGGCAGCGCCGACCAGACGCAAATGCGCGGCCGCCGGGGTGTTGAGCATTTTCAAGAACGCGCCGCCGACCACACCGGTACCCAACAGCACCATGGCAATGCTCTGCGCCTGCACAGGCGCCGCTGCGACGTCCGCGGATTTTTCAGACAGCACCGCGCTCATGCACTGACCTGCTTGAGCGTGGCCTGTTTCACCGCCAGCGCGCGCTTGAGACCGGCTTCAAGGTCGGCGATCAGATCGTCGCCATCCTCAATACCGATCGACAGGCGCAACAGACCATCGGCAATACCCGCCGCGTGGCGCGCTTCGGGCGTCATCGCCGCGTGTGTCATCGACGCAGGATGCGCCACCAGGCTTTCCACGCCACCCAGCGACTCGGCCAGCGAGAAATAGGCCAGACCATCCAGGAAGGCGCGGATCGCCGCTTCGCCACCCTCCAGCTCAAAGCTCAGCATGGCGCCGAATCCGGACTGTTGGCGCGCTGCCAGGGCATGCTGCGGATGCGAAGCCAGCCCCGGGTAATACACCGCCTGCACCGCCGCATGGCCATCCAGCAGCTCGGCCACACGTGCGGCATTTTCCTGGTGCGCGCGCAGGCGCGGGCCCAAGGTGCGCAAACCGCGCAGGGTCAGGAAGCTGTCGAACGGCGCGCCGGTCATGCCCAGGCAATTGGCCCACCACTTGAGCTGATCGGCCAGCTCCGGCGTGGCGCCGATGGCGGCGCCACCGACCACATCGCTGTGACCATTGATGTACTTGGTGGTTGAATGCACCACCACATCGGCGCCCAACGTCAGCGGCTGCTGCAGCGCCGGCGAAAGAAAGGTGTTGTCGACCACGCACAGCGCGCCCACCGCATGCGCGGCCTGCGCCACGTGGCGCACATCGGTGATGCGCACCAGCGGGTTGGACGGGGTTTCCACCCAGACCAGGTCAGGGTTTTCAGCCAGCGCCTCGGCCAGCGTGGCCGGGTTCGTCAGATCGGCAAAGATGACCCGGAACCGTCCCTTCCTGGCCCAGGCGTCGAGCAGGCGCCAGGTGCCGCCGTAGCAGTCATTGGCGGCCACCACCAGGCCGCCGGCCGGCACCAGTTCCAAGGTCACCGAGATCGCGGCCATACCGCTGGAGGTGATGACTGCACCAGCGCCCTGCTCCAGGTCGGCCAAGGCCGCGGCCAGTTGATCGCGGGTCGGATTGCCGCTGCGCGAATAATCGTAGGCGCGCTTCTGGCCCAGATCCTCGAAGGTGTAGTTGGTGGACAGGTGCAGCGGCGGGACCACGGCGCCATGCTGGGTATCGGTTTCGATGCCGGCGCGAACCGCGCGGGTGGTGCTGGCGGACGGGATGCTCATGTCACTCTCCACAACATTCGAGGGCCTCGCGCAACAGCGGCGCCAGGCTGGGAATTTCTTTCAGGAAGCCATCGTGGCCATACAGCGACTCGACCACTTCCAGCGAGGCGCCCGCACCCAGACGACGCTGCAGCTCGCAAAGATCGGCCAGCGGCACCAGGCGGTCGGACGGAAAGCCGATCAGCGTGGCCGGCACGCGAATGGCGGCCGGATCGACCTCGTGCAGGTCAATCGACTCGGAAAGGCTCAGATAGCGGCGCGCGTCGAAGCGGCCGACGAAGCGGGCACCGGCGTGTTCCAGGTAATCCTCGACCGGGCGGCGAAAGCGCCCGTCGCGGAAGGCCGGCTCACCGGCAAAGCGCTGCGCGAACTCATCCGCGCCGCGATAGGTGGTCATGGCCAATTGGCGCGCCAGCGACATGGCCTGGGCGACATCGCCCGACTCCAGACCAAAACGCAGGATGCCGCGCTGTACCGCGCGCTGTGCGGTGGCCAAGGGATGCGGGCGATGCGCGCCGGCCAACGCCACCAGGCGCTCCAGGCGATGCCCGTGATCGGCAGCGAAGGCCAGCCCGACCATGGCACCGTAGGACGACCCGACAAACGCTGCGACACGGGCGATACGAAGATCATCCAGCAGGGCTGCCAACACCGCGGCCTGATCGTGGCTGGAAACCGCCGAGGTGCCCAGATCAGCGGCTGAAAGCCAGTCGATCGCCAGTACACGATAGCTATTGAGGTCCACCGCGGCGCCCGGCGCTACCAGACCCGACCACCAGCCCTCGCTGACCGCATCGCTGGCGCAGACATCACGATCGGCGGAAATACCGCCCTGCACGATCACCGTGGGTGCGCCCGGCGCGCCGGCCCACAGATAGCTCACCTCCACCTCGCGCACGGCATCGCCATAGTGCGGCGTAATGCGCACCCGGCGCCGGCCACGCTGACAGCCAAAACCGGAACGCACCGGCAACGGCGTCGCCTGGGGCGCATCAACAGGGGTGGAGGAAACCACTTCCAGAGCCATCTTCGATCAATCTCCGCTTGGGTGCTGTGCCTGTGGCGCCAGCCTGCGGAGAGCGAGAGATGGAGGGTCGGTGGGCACGTGGCCGAAGATGAGGCCGTGGCGTGCGTCGACTCATCTTCCGGTCACGGCCGCAAGGGCCTGCCGCAGGAGTTGGCACCGTGCGAAAGGCCCTTTCCAAGGCTTTCCGCGGGTTGCCCCGGCATCAAAGGGCCTGTCCCTCCGCCGGTCTCGATGAGCTTGCAGAGCCGACTCTATGCCCCTGCTGGCACACTGTCAATAGACGTATAGATGTCTATATATCCAAAACGGCATGTACGAACGGCTCATTACGCCAGGCAGCGCCAGAGGCGCAGGTCTTTCATCGCCAAGCCCAAAGCCGTGTGCCGCGGGGCGCACGCTCGCCGCCACCCGGGCTTGCCTGTAAAATGACGGGTTTGCCCGCCCAGACCCAGCGCAAGCCATGACCGAGCCACGCACCGAAACCATCCGCCGGCGTACGTTTGCCATCGTCAGCCACCCTGACGCCGGCAAGACCACCCTGACCGAAAAGCTGCTGCTGTTTGGCGGCGCCATCCAGATGGCCGGCTCGGTGAAAAGCCGCAAGGCGGCGCGCCATGCCACCTCGGACTGGATGGCGCTGGAGAAAGAGCGCGGCATTTCGGTGACCAGCTCGGTGATGCAGTTCCCCTATGGCGGCAAGATCGTCAACCTGCTCGACACCCCAGGCCATGCCGACTTCTCCGAAGATACCTACCGCGTGCTGACGGCGGTCGACTCGGCGCTGATGGTGATCGACTGCGCCAAGGGCGTGGAGGAACGCACCATCAAGTTGATGGACGTGTGTCGCCTGCGCACCACGCCGATCATGACCTTCATCAACAAGCTCGACCGCGAGGGTCGCGAGCCGCTGGAGCTGCTGGATGAAGTCGAATCGGTGCTGAAGATCCAGTGCGCGCCGATCACCTGGCCCATCGGCATGGGCAAGCGCCTGAAGGGCGTGTACCACCTGCTGCGCGACGAGGTGTACCTGTACGAGGCCGGCAAGAACTACGAGCGCCAGGAGGCGCGCGTGATCAAGGGCCTGGACAACCCCGAGCTGGCAGGGCTGCTGGGCGACAACGCACTGGCGGAACTGCGCGACGAGCTGGAACTGGTGACCGGTGCGGCCGAGCCGTTTGATGAATCGCTGTACCTGGCCGGCATGCAGACCCCGGTGTTCTTCGGCTCGGCGGTGAACAACTTCGGCGTGCAGCTGCTGCTGGATTTCTTTGTCGACAAGGCGCCCGGCCCGCAGCCGCGCGAGACACTGACGCGCACCGTCGAGGCCGGCGAAGAGAAGCTTTCCGGCTTCGTGTTCAAGATCCAGGCCAACATGGACCCGGCACATCGCGATCGCGTGGCCTTCATGCGCATCTGCTCGGGCACCTACACCGCCGGCATGAAGATGCTGCAAACGCGCACCGGCAAGGATGTGCGCATTGCCAATGCGCTCACCTTCATGGCCTCGGACCGCGAGATCGTCGACAAGGCCTATCCGGGTGACGTCATCGGCCTGCACAACCACGGCACCATCTCCATCGGCGACACCTTCACCGAGGGCGAGGCGCTGTCGTTCACCGGCATCCCCAACTTTGCTCCCGAGCTGTTCCGGCGCGCCCGTCTTCGCGATCCGCTGAAGATGAAGGCCTTGCAGAAAGGCCTGGCGCAGTTGTCCGAGGAAGGCGCCACGCAGTTTTTCCGCCCGCTGATGAGCAACGACCTGGTGCTGGGTGCGGTCGGCGTGCTGCAGTTTGATGTGGTCGCCTACCGGCTGAAGGACGAATACGGCGTCGAGGCCGGTTTTGACAACGTCGGCGTGGTCACCGCGCGCTGGGTGCATTGCGACGATGAAAAGATGCTCGAGGAGTTCCGCGAGAAAAACGCCATGAACCTGGGACTGGATGCCGCCGGCGAGCTGGTTTATCTGGCGCCCAGCCGCGTCAACCTGCAGCTGACCCAGGAGCGCTGGCCCAAGGTGCGCTTCGAGGCCACCCGCGAACACGCCACCGCGGTAGCCGGCTGAGCCTTCACGGGTCGGACCGGCAAAGCCGGCGCGTTAGACTTTGACATCCGCCGTGGCGTTGGCCGCGGCGCGTTCCGCATCATCGGCACGAGGAGGACTCATGGCGCACGACGGCATCGAAACGGTTTCCGAGCAGCGCTGCTTCGGCGGCACGCAGGGTTTCTACCGGCACCACTCGTCAGCCTGCGACGGGCCGATGAGCTTTGCCGTGTACACACCACCGCAAGCCGGCGCCGCTCGCGTGCCGGTGCTGTTCTATCTGGCCGGACTCACCTGCACGCCGGAAACGGCCACCATCAAGGCCGGCGCGCAACGTCTGGCAGCCGAACTGGGGCTGATGCTGGTGATGCCCGATACCAGCCCGCGCGACACCGGCATCGAAGCGGCCACCGGCGACTGGGAATTTGGCGAGGGCGCGGGGTTCTACCTGGACGCCACGCAAGCGCCCTACGCCCAGCGCTTCAACATGCACCGCTACATTGCCGAGGAACTGCCGAAGCTGATCGAAGCCCGGTTTCCGGCCGACAGCGCGCGTCGCGGTGTATTGGGTCACTCCATGGGTGGCCACGGCGCGCTGGTGATGGCGCTTCGCTATCCGGAAATTTTCCGCTCCTGCTCGGCCTTCGCGCCCATCGTCGCGCCCAGCCAGGTGCCGTGGGGCGAAAAAGCCTTCCCGCGCTACCTGGGCGAAAACCGCGAGGCCTGGAAAGCCTACGACGCCTGCGCACTGATGGCCGCAGGGCGCCGAGTCAGCGGATCGATCCTGATCGACCAGGGCGATGCGGACGGTTTTCTGGACACCCAGCTGCAGCCGGAACGTTTCGCCAGCGCCTGTCGCGACGCCGGCCAGGCGCTGACCCTGCGCATGCAGCCAGGCTACGATCACAGCTATTACTTCATCGCCAGTTTCATCGCCGACCACCTGCGCCACCACGCGCGCATGCTCGCCGACTGAACGAGGCGTTGCCCCATTAAAAACGCCGCGACCTTAGGGATCGCGGCGTTTTCGTTTTCACTACGGACGTTACGAAAGGTTCGGCGTTCAGGCCGCCTGCTGGGTGGTGTCCTGCGCCACGCCGGCACTGTTCTCGCCACGCACCACGGCGGCGCGCAGCTCTGACGGATCAAAATCATCGACGTTGATGAATTCGGCGGTGACCTTGCGGATGTGCGCCAGCTGATCGCGCTCGGCCTCGCTGATCGCGCCCAGTTCGGCCGCCTGCGCCAGCTGCGCCTCGTAATCGTGCGCGGTGATCTGGCCGGACTTCATGGCCTTCAGGAACTTGCGCTCCACCGGCTCGGCCGCAATCACCTCCGGCAACAGCGCGTTCATGCGACCGATGGCATTGTTGTCCGAGGGCGACAGGTAAATCCAGTTGAGCATGCGATCGCGCGCCTCATTGGGTGCGGTGAGAATGGCCGCGACGCGGCGCCCCAGGCGATCGGACGGCGGCACTTCACGACGGCCGAACGGGAACACCAGCACGCGCATCAACCAGCCCACCGGGCGCACCGGGAAGTTGCGGATCACGCCATCTAGCGCCATCTGCATGCGCCACACGCACTCGTGGAAGGCCCAGGCCAGCAACGGACGATCGCTCTCCGGACGGCCCTCGTCCTCGTAGCGCTTGAGCATGTAGGCGGCGATATAGAGATAGCTCAGCACATCGCCCAGGCGCGCGGAAAGCTTCTCCTTGAACTTCAGCTTGCCGCCCAGCACGCCCATCGACACATCCGCGCACAGCGCCAGTGCCGCCGAATAACGGTTGAGCTTGCGATAGTAACGGCGCGTGTAGTCGTCGCCCGGCACGCGGCCGATCTTGGCGTGGGTGAGCCCCAGCACGAAGGCGCGCACGGCATTGGAGATGCCAAAACCGATGTGGCCGAACAGTGCCTTGTCGAACTGGCGCAGCTTGTCGCCGTAATCGGCCACCGACAGCGCCTGCATTTCCTTGAGCACGTAAGGATGGCAGCGGATCGCACCCTGACCGAAGATCATCAGGCTGCGCGTCATGATGTTGGCGCCTTCCACGGTGATGGCGATCGGCACGCTGGCCCAGCCACGGCCCATGTAGTTGCTGGGCCCCAGCTGTACCGCCTTGCCGCCGTGCACATCCATGGCATCGCTGGCCACCTCGCGGCTCCACTCGGTGGCGTGATACTTGGCAATGGCCGAGGGCACAGCCGGCTTCTCGCCGCGATCGACCGCCGAGGCGGTGGCCAGCGACAGCGCGGTGGTGGCGTAGCTGTGACCACCGATACGGGCCAGCGCTTCTTCCACACCCTCGAAACGGCCGATGGCCAGGCCGAACTGCTTGCGGATGCGCGCATAGGCACCGGTGGCTGCCGCCGACGCCTTGACCGCGCCAGTGGCATTGGACGGCAGCGAAATGGCGCGCCCCACCGACAGACACTCGACCAGCATGCGCCAGCCCTGCCCGGCCATGTGCGCGCCGCCGATCAGCGTGGACATCGGCACGAACACATCCTTGCCGCGCACCGGGCCGTTCTGGAACGGGATATTCAGCGGCAAGTGACGGCGGCCGATTTCCAGGCCTGGCGTTTCGCGCGGAATCAGCGCCAGCGTGATGCCGAGATCTTCGGTGTGGCCCAGCAGCTGGTCCGGGTCGTACATGCGGAAGGCCAGGCCGACGATGGTGGCGATCGGAGCCAGCGTGATGTAGCGCTTGTCGAACGAGAGGCGAATGCCCAGCACTTCCTCGCCGTTGTGCATACCCTTGCAGACAATGCCGTAGTCGGGCAGCGAGGTGGCGTCGGAACCGGCCTGCGGACCGGTCAGCGCGAAGCACGGAATTTCGCGGCC
Source organism: Oleiagrimonas sp. C23AA (assembly GCF_011759385.1). Classification (GTDB taxonomy): domain Bacteria; phylum Pseudomonadota; class Gammaproteobacteria; order Xanthomonadales; family Rhodanobacteraceae; genus Oleiagrimonas. The sequence goes on from NZ_JAARLY010000010.1 coordinate 138,224, forward strand.
GTCGGCCAGGCGCGGCAGGTAATGGTTCTTCTGCTCGTCCGAGCCGTAGTGCAGCAGCAACTCGGCCGGACCCAGCGAGTTGGGCACGGCCACGGTCGAAGACAACGTTGCCGAGACGCTGGAGAGCTTTTGCAGCACCGCCGAATGCGCCAGCGCCGAGAAGCCCAGGCCACCGTATTCCTTCGGAATGATCATGCCGAAGAACTTGTTGGCCTTGACGAATTCCCACACCTGCGGCGGCAGGTCGCCCAGTTCGTGGGTGATCTGCCAGTCATCGATCATCGCGCACAACTGCTCGACCGGGCCGTCCATGAAGGCCTGCTCCTCGGCCGACAGCTGCGGCCGCGGCTGCTCCAGCAGCTGGCGCCAGGCCGGCATGCCCGAGAACAGCTCGCCCTCGAAACCGACCGTGCCCGCTTCCAGCGCCGTGCGCTCGGTGTCGGACAGTTTGGGCGTGACCCTGGCGAAGGCTTTCAGCGCCGGTGCACTGATCTGCTGGCGGCGCAGGCCGTCCAGGTTCAGCGGCACGGCGATGATGGCAAACACGATCAGCGTCACCACCATGGCCACCGGCGCCGCCGCCAGCAGGCCGACCACGACGATGGCCGCCGCTGTCAGCAATGACCAAAGGCGCAGACCGATGCGCAGATAGGCGCACACCAGTGAAACGATGAGTGCGGCAAGAAGGGGAAGTACGGCAGTCATGACTTGTCACCTCGGGACTTCGTATCGCCGGCACCATCCAGCGACCTTACGAACTTCGTGATCTCGCGGGTAAACGCATCATTGGCGTCACCTGCAACCATATGCGTTGCCGCCGGCAACTGCACGTGTCGGGCGTGCGGCACCAGCTGCATGAATTCTTGGACGTGGTCTTCGCCGACCACTTCGCTGCGCCCGCCCGACAGCAGCAGCACCGGCATGCGGATGGCACGCGCCGCTTCCATCAGTCGCGGCTGATGGGCTTCGCCCTGTTCGGCCACGGTATCGAGCAAGGCCGGATCCCAGTGCCAGCGCAGGCGCCCATCCGCGCCTTCACGCAACAGCGGTGACAGCTGGGCATGCGTTTTGGTAGCGGCGCGATGGGGCATGTAGGCTGCCACCGCCTCGGCTGCTTCCTCCAGACTGGCAAAGCCGTCCGGGTAGGCGCGCATGAAGCTGAGAATGCGCGCCACGCCCTCGGGCCGCCAGCGCGGTGTGATGTCCACCAGTACCAATGCTGAAAATGGCGGTGAGGAGCATTCCCCGGCCACGGCCAACCCCAGCAGACCGCCCATGGAGGCGCCAATCAGCACGGGCGGCTGCGCTTGCGCGCGCGCCATCGCGTCCAGATCGTCGATGAAGGTGCGCATGGCATAGTCGCCGCCGGGCTGGCGATCGCTCAGGCCATGTCCGCGCGCATCAAAACCCACGCAGTGCATGCCGGTGTCGGCCAGCGCCTGCATGGACCCGGCCCAGGCCTGATGGGTCTGTCCAAAACCGTGCGCGAACAACACGCTGCGCTGCTGGCGCGGGCCCAGCTCGCGCCATGCCAGGCGTACACCGTCCGCACGCTTGAGATAGCGTACCGGCGCGTCATCCAGCTTGTCGGAAAGGGCAACCATACGCTGGAGTATGTAAGTGTCCCGACGGCCTTGTCAATGCGCTGGCGTATGGTCAATCCATGGCCCGCAAATCAAGCATTTGGAGGGCGCTTGCACCGGCATGGTGATTGCATCCGCCGCGCGAGCGGCTACCATCAGCGGATGGAAGCCGAAACCAAACCCGAGCGCACCCGCCTGTCCGCCGAGGACTGGGAGCTGGGCGCACTGGAGCTGATTGCCGAGTCCGGCATCGGCGCGCTGGCCGTGGAGGCCCTGGCTCGCCGTCTGGGCGTCACCAAGGGCAGCTTCTACTGGCATTTCCGCACCCGCGAGGCGCTACTGCTGTCGGCGCTGGAGCGCTGGGAACGCTACGAAGAACGCGACGTGCTGGCACAGATCGAAACCATCGCCGAACCGCATCAGCGCCTGCGCGAGCTGTTCCATCGCGTGGCCCGCGAGAACATGCACGCACGCATCTACGCTGCATTGCTGAAGGCGCTCGACCAGCCGGTGGTCGTGCCGCTGATGGCCCGCGTCTCCGGCCAGCGCATGGCATTTCTGACCCGCGCCTACCGCGAGGCGGGACTGGCCGAGGCCGATGCCCTTAACCGCGCACGCCTGACCTATGCCGCCTACGTCGGCTTTCTGCAGCTGAACCTGACCCTGGGTCTGCCCAAGCTGGGCCATGAGGCATTCGACGAATACGTCGAGCACATGATTCGCACGCTCGTTCCCGAGTGAGCCGCCGGGCGCACGATGTCTTGCATTGACGGCATCGGCCGTCTACTTTCGGCCTCGCGATAGCATTACCGCGAGGTCGTTGCCGTGAGCTCTTCCCTGTCAGCGCTTAATCAGTGGGTCGAAGCGGTCCGCCGCCGCACACGCGCCAAGCATGTGCACTGGTGCGACGGCTCGGACAACGAGTACGACACACTGGTCGAGGGCATGCTCGCCCGCGGCGAACTGATTGCGCTCAATGCCAAGACGCACCCTCGCTGCTATCTGCACCGCTCGCATCCGGACGATGTCGCTCGCGTCGAGCATCTGACCTACGTGTGTACCGAGGAACGCGATGACGCCGGCCCCAACAACCACTGGATGGATCCGGCCGAGGCGCATGCGCAGATGGATGCGCTGTTCGATGGCAGCATGCGCGAACGCACGCTGTACGTGGTGCCCTACTGCATGGGGCCACTGGGCTCGCCGATGGCACGCTGCGGCGTGGAACTGACCGATAGCCCGTATGTGGTGGCCAACATGCGCATCATGACGCGCATGGGCAAGGCGGCGCTGGAACGCATCGAGCGCGAGGGTCACTTCGTGCGCGGCCTGCACTCGACCGGCGAACTGGATCCAAGACGCCGCTTCATCATGCACTACCCGGAAGAGGCGACCATCGAATCCTACGGTTCGGGCTATGGTGGCAACGCCCTGCTCGGCAAGAAATGCCATGCGCTGCGTATCGCCAGCTGGCAGGCCCGCGACGAGGGCTGGCTGGCCGAACACATGCTGATCGTTGGTGTGCAGACACCCGCCGGCGACATCCACTACATCGCCGCCGCCTTCCCTTCCGCCTGCGGAAAAACCAATCTGGCGATGTTGATTCCGCCCGAAGGCCATCGCAACAAGGGGTGGAAAATCTGGACCGTCGGCGATGACATCTGCTGGATGAAGCCGGGCGCAGATGGACGCCTTTGGGCGATCAACCCGGAAGCGGGCTACTTCGGTGTGGCGCCGGGCACCAGCGAGGCCACCAATGCCAACGCGCTGGCCATGCTCGGTCACGATGCCATTTTCACCAACGTCGCCCTGACCGCTGACAAGAAACCCTGGTGGCCAGGCCTTCCGGGCAAGCCCAAAACCGATTGGCAGGGCCGCCCCTACGATCCGGCCAACGGGCCGGCAGCACACCCCAATGCACGTTTCACCGTTTCGGCCACGCAATGCCCGAGCTGGTCACCGGAGGCCGAAGCGGCCCACGGCGTGCCGATCTCGGCCATTGTCTTCGGCGGCCGACGCGCCTCGTTGATGCCGTTGGTGTTGGAGGCACGCGACTGGACCCACGGCGTGTTGATGGGCGCCTCGATGGCCTCGGAAACCACCGCCGCCGCCAGCGGCAAGGTTGGCGTCACCCGCCGTGATCCGATGGCCATGAAGCCGTTCTGCGGCTATCACTTCGGCGATTACTTCGAACACTGGCTGAGCTTTGCGCATGACGATGCCGAGCTGCCGCGCATCTTCCACGTCAACTGGTTCCGCAGCGACGACGAGGGCCAGTTCCTGTGGCCCGGGTTTGGCGACAACATGCGTGTGCTGGAATGGATTCTGGCGCGTGTCAGCGGTCAGGTCGAAGCCCGCGAAACGCCGGTGGGCCGACTGCCCCATGCCGACGACCTGCCCCTGGACGGCCTGCCATTGGCCGATGGCGCACTTGAGGCGCTGCTGTCGGTGGACACTGAGGCCTGGCGCGATGAGCTGGCCGCCATCGAGCGTCACCTGGCCAGCTTTGGCGAACGCCTGCCGCAGGCGCTGACCGACGAGCTGGCCAACATGCGCAAGGCGATCACAGGCCAGGGCGAACCGATGCACGCGGCCGACTAAACCTTTCCGCGCCATGTTGCATCCAAGCTGGCAACATGGACGCAGCCTGCCAAAGCATCGGAACCCTCATGCCGCCCACGCCCACGGCGCAAGCGACCGACAACGAGCTCGCACGCGACGCGCTGCGTGGCAGCACCGCCGCCTTCGAGACGCTGTATCGGCGCCACGTGGGTCGGGTGCACGGTGCCGTGCTGAGACTGGTCGGCTACGACCACGGACGCGCTGAAGAGCTGGTACAGGAAGCGTTCGTCAAGGCCTGGCAGAAACTGGGCAGCTTCCGCCACGAGAGCGCCTTCGGCACCTGGCTGTACCGGCTGTCGGTCAATACCGCGTTGATGGCACTGCGCTCACAGGCATCGAGCCCGATCTACGACGCCGGCGAGGATGGCCCGCCGGATGTGGGCGAAGAGCCCTTCTGCCCCGCCGAACGGCGTGAACTGGAACAGGCCATTGCCGCGCTGCCGCCACGAGCGCGCGTGGTACTGGTACTGCACGATGTGGAAGGCTGGCGTCACGAGGACATTGCCCGCGAAACCGGCATGGCCGTCGGTTCGTCCAAGGCCCAGCTGCACCGCGCGAGAGGCCTGCTGCGCCGCGCGCTTGGAGAACGCTCATGAACGAATTTCAATGGCACCGCCAGATGCGTGATCTGGCCCAACCCGAACCGCCCTCACGCGACCTTTGGCCGGCGATTGCGGCACGTCTGGAACGAGCTGACGAGCACGCCGATACGTCCGCCCCGGCCGCCACCTTGCACACGCTGACGCCACCCGTGCGCCGCTCCCGCCTGCTGCCGTGGGCCATGGCCGCCTCGGTAGCGGCGGTCTCGGTACTGGCCATCGGCCTGGCCCAGCGCAGCGCCGGTGTCAGCGCCGGCTCCGTGGCCGCCACGCCGGCGCTGGCAAGGTCCTGGCAGCCCAAGGATCCCCGTCTGAGCGGGGCCGCGGTGGAGCTGCAGGCCGCGCGTCTGGAGCTGGCCCAGGCCATGCAGCAGGCGCCTGATTCGCCTTATCTGCACCGTCTGATGCATCGTACCCAACAACAACAAATGCGCCTGCGCCGCCTTGAGAATGAGGCCGGCTGAGCACGCCCCCACTGCCCTGCGGAGAGCACCATGAAGTCCATCAACCGAACCCTGCTGGCCGCCAGCCTGCTGCTGTGCATGGGCCAGGCCATGGCCGACACGCCCATCGACCAGAGCCGCAAGCTCGACGCCGATGCCCATGTCAGCATCGACAACGTCAAGGGCGAAGTGACCGTCACCGCCTGGGATCGCAACCAGATCCGCATCACCGGCACCCTCGGCGATGGCGCCCAGCCGCTCAAGGTGAGCGGTGACAGCCACGACCTTTCGATCAAGGTGCAGGGCCCATCGAGCTCGGGCTGGTTCAGCTGGGGCAACGACACCCACATGGGCCCGACCGCGCTCAACATCCAGGTACCCAGCGGTGTCTCGCTGAGTGTGGATGTGGTCAGCGCCGAGGTCAGCATGAGCGGCCTCAAGGGCGGGCGCATCGACATCGACACCGTCAGTGGCCGGGTGCACGTCGATGCCGAGAGCCCGTCGGTCAGCGTGGACTCGGTGAGCGGCAACGTACAGCTTGATGGCACTGTGAAGCGGGCCGATCTGGAAACGGTCAGCGGCGATGTGCTGGCGCCGAAAGTGGCCCGCGTGGCCAAGGTGCAAACGGTATCCGGCGATGCCCGGGTCGGCGGTGGCCCGTTCGAGAAAGTGTCACTTAGTACGGTCTCCGGCGACCTTCAGCTCGACGGCGGACCGGACAAGGACGGCGATGTCGACATCGACTCGATGAGCGGCGACGTGCGCCTGAACCTGCCCGCCGGTACCTCGGCGCGAATGCACGCCTCCACCTTCAGCGGCGCGCTGCGCAGCGACGTCGGCCAGGTCTCGCACAGTGAGCATGGCCCCGGTTCCAAGCTGGACACGCGCATCGGCAACGGTGATGCCAACATCAAGGTGGAAACCTTCTCCGGCAATCTACGCGTACGCAGCGGCCAGTAAGGCTCGATCGATTGGGGGGCAGGCACCGCCACCGCCGACGGACACAGGGCAGACAGCAAAACGCCGCAGGGCCTTCAAGGGCGCTGCGGCGTTTTCATTGACAGGCAACGAGCTTCCGACGCTGATCGTCGATCACAGATCCTGGTGATACTGCACGTAGGGCATACGCGACTGATCAGGATCCGGACCATTCACCGGCGCCGGCGTCTGCCCCGAGGACCACACATTCTGCGCACCGAAGGACAACTGCCCCTGCCAGGGCAGGCGCACGGTCACGCCCAGATCAATACTGGTCCAGCGCCGATCCGGCCCCAACAGATTGCTGGCCGCACCGGTTTCCGGCTGTACCATATGGCCGACGATATTGCCGCTGATACCGCCGCTGTCCACGCCCAGGCTCAGCGACTTCGAGCCCAATTCGCCCACGCCACCCAGCACATTGCCCGGCAGCAGGCGAATGCGACCGACACTGGCGCCCAGATCCAGGCCGCTCTGGTGACCCAGCGCAAGCCGCCCGTGTGCGGAGAAATCGGTACTCGAACCGAGCGAGGAGAACGAAAGACCGCTACTGGTCACCGGTGCATTGGGCACCACGCGCGGCAACATGGCTGGTGCCAGCGGCGCTATCGGCTTGCTCTGGTTGACCGCCACACCCACGGTGTAATGACTGCCATGGTAGGTGGCCCCCACTTCACCGTTGATCATGCGCAGCGGTGAGGAAAGCGTGCCGTTCAGACAACCGATGTTCGCGCCCGGCGTGCAGCTGGAACCATCGCCCAGATGCGCCGAGGTCATCGGCCACAGGCGCTGCCCCAGCGAAACGTGCATGGAAAGACGGGCGGCCACGTCATAACTGAGCGTGCTGCGCATCAGCTGGCTGGCATCGACCACGTTGAAGTCCAACGAAGATGGCGCCCGGGTAGGATCGGCCGCCGGCGCGCTGCCCGCGTGCGTAGCCAGGGCCAGCATGCGCCCGTCCGCCGAGCGCCACAGTGGCATCAACAGCCCGCTGCCTTGACCTGGCGCGCGCAGCGACTCGTACGGCAGCGGCGCCGGCGCACCCGTCGGCCCAGGCAGAACCTGGGCGCCCGCAACAAGCGGCAACGCAAGACTAAGGCTGGCGAGCAGGCGGCGCATCAGCAGAAACGAATCCCGAATACAAACAGTTGGACCCCCCGGACCCACGCAGGTTCCCCCCGAGGTTGATCCGGCATTGGCGCCAGTATAGGTCATTTTACCTTTTGCTAACAGCACGCATTATGTGAAGTATTACCGCTGTTCACATTCACATTATCCGTATATGGTGACGGCTGGGGCACACAGGGGACCAGGCGACGTGCCGCAGCAACCGGTATACACTGCTGTATCCAAGGGATCGGAAGGACCGAGCAGAGCACCTATGACGGCGCCTGTATCGACAATGCCAGCGGCGGACCCGCAGGCGTCCGAACATGAGCACCAGCTGGCCATGCACCAGGTGGTGGAACGCCTGTTCAAGGCCCAGGACGCCGATGCAGTTGCCGTTGCCTGCCATACCTACCTGACCTCGATGGTCGAGGGAGCGCAGACGGCTTGGTGCAAGAAGGGCGAGCGCTCCGACAGCCCGCACGCACGCATGCTGGCCAGCGACCCGCGTCAGGGGCGCGTGCTGGAGGTGCAACTGCCAGAAAGCATCGATCCGGAGCCACTGGCCGCACACCTGGACTGGCTGGGCCGCATCGCCGGCATGCGCCTGCGCCAGCAGGACGAAACAGTCCACCTGTATGATGCCGTCTCGCGCCTGGCCCAGGCCGAGCGCCTACAGCGTGCCTTGTACGCCATCGCCGACCAGGCCCGTACCGACCGCGACATGAACGAGGTCATGCGTTCGCTGCATGGCATCGTCGGCAGTCTGATGTATGCCGAGAACTTCTACATCGCGCTGTACGACCGTCGCCGCAAGCGCATCCGCTTCGCCTATTTCGCCGACACGACCGATACCGATGGCCCCGGCAGCAACGAGTCGATGCCGCTCGACGCCATTCGCAACACGCTGACCTGGTATCTGATCCGGGACGGCCGTCCGATGATGGGTGGCATGGACAAGCTGGCCACCCAGGTGGATGGCCCGCTGACCCCGACCGGCCCGACCTGCGTGGACTGGCTGGGCGTGCCGATGCTGCGTGGCGGTGAAGTGGTCGGCGGCCTGGTGGTGCAAAGCTACCGCGAGGAAGCACGATACACCGGACAGGATCAGGAGTTGCTCGGCTATGTCGCCCAGCACGTGCAGACTGCGCTGGAACGACGCGAGGCACACGCCGACCTGGAACGGCGCGTCAATGAACGCACCGAGGCCCTGCGCGAGGCCAACCGCGTGCTGCAGCAGCAGGTGCTCGAGCGCCAGCGCGGCGAGCGCCTGCAGGCGGCGCTGTTCCGCATTGCCGAGCTGGCCAACACCACCGAAAGCATCGACGAGTTCTACGCCGCCGTGCACCGGGTCATCGGCGGCCTTATCTACTCGCGCAACTTCTATCTGGCGTTGAAGGAAGAAGATCGCGAAGAGCTGAGCTTCCCCTATTCGGTGGACGAGTTCGACAGCTTCCGCAAACCCCGCGCGCTCGGCCACGGCTTGACCGAATACGTGCTTCGCCACGGCAAGCCCCTGCTGGTCGGCCACGACGACATCCAGCGCATGGTCGGCCAAGGCGACCTGGTGCAAAGTGGTGCCACCTCGCACTGCTGGCTGGGCGTGCCGCTGGTCTGCGATGACCAGGTCAACGGCGTGCTGGCCGTGCAAAGCTACTCGCCCGAGCACCAGTACACCTCTCGCGACCAGGAATTGCTGACCTTTGTCAGCTACCACATCGCCAATGCCCTGCAGCGCAAGCGCAGCGCCGAATCGCTGAAACAGGCCTACGCCGGCCTGGAGCGACGCGTCAATGAGCGCACGCGTGCCCTGGCGCTGGCCAACCGCGACCTGCGCGAACAGATTGCCGAGCGCGAGCGCGTCGAGCGCCGCCTGAAATACGAGACCCTGCACGATTCGCTGACCGGTCTGCCCAACCGCGCGCTGCTGCTGCAACGCCTGGAGCATGCGCTGCAGCGCTATCACACCGATCGCCGGCAGATGTTCGCGGTGCTGTTCATCGATCTGGATCGCTTCAAGGTGATCAATGATTCGGTCGGCCACCTGATCGGCGACGACCTGCTGTTCCAGGTCGGCGGGCGCATCCGTGCCTGCCTGAAAACGCGGGATCTGGTGGCACGGCTGGGTGGCGACGAATTTGCCGTGCTGGTGGAAGGTATCGGTGACGCCCGCTCCATTCAGCGCATCGCCGAGCGCGTCATCGGCGAGCTGCACACGCCGTTCCGCATCGGTGCCAAGGAGCTGTTCACATCGGCGTCGGTAGGCATCGCCCTGGCGGCACCGCACTATCGCCGCGCCGAAGAGCTGCTGCGCGATGCCGACTCGGCCATGTACAGCGCCAAGGCCGGCGGCCGCCATCGCTCGGAAGTGTTCGACGATCGCCTGCGCCGCAATGCGGTGTCGCAGCTGGAAGTCGAGGGCGACCTGCGCCGTGCGCTGACGCGTAACGAGTTCGAGCCGTTCTACCAGCCCATCGTGCGCCTGGCCGATGGCCGCATCCTCGGCTACGAGGCGCTGATGCGCTGGCGCCATCCCGAGCGCGGCCTGCTCGCGCCCGGTGAATTCCTCACCGTTGCCGAGGACAGCGGCTGCTCGGAAGCCATCGACTGGAAGATCTTCGAGCATGTCTGCAAGCAGGCGCGCTCATTGGTAGGCACCAGCGGCTTCATCAGCATCAACCTGTCCGGCCGCCATTTCCGCTCGCCGGACATCGACCGCCGCCTGCTGGACCTGCTGGCCGAACACAACGTACCGCCCAAGAGCCTGCGCGTGGAAGTGACCGAGCGCACGCTGCTGGAAAATCCCGAACAGATCAAGCGCAGCCTCGATGCCATGCGCAAGGCCGGGCTGACCATTGCGCTGGATGACTTCGGCACGGGCTACTCCTCGCTCAGCTACATGCATCAGTACCCGATCGAGGTACTGAAGGTGGACCGCTCGTTCGTGATACGCCTGAGCAAGGACGCCGACGACCAGGGCGCGGCCATCGTGCGCGCCATCCAGGCGCTGGCCGACTCGCTGCACATGCAGGTGATCGCTGAGGGCATCGAGACCGAGGCCCAGCGCGTGGCATTGCAGCGCATCGGCTGCAAGTTCGGTCAGGGCTTCCTGTTCTCGCAGGCCCGCCCCGCCGAACACTGGCTGGCGCAACCGCATGCCGCCGGCCAGCCGCCCAGTGAGCCGGTCAAGGCCAAGACCTGAGCGAAACCACTGAGCTCGACGCCATACGGTCACCACAAAAAAGCCCGGCATGCCGGGCTTTTTTGTGGGTCGCGGGCGCGTCAGGCCGCGCGCGGCCGCCGTGGATCAGTGTGTGGTATCCGAGCCCGGCGCGCGCGGATCATCGCTGAGCACCTGCTCGGCATCGACGCGATCAAAACGGTACTGGCTGGCACAGAACTCGCAGGTGACCTCGACCTCGCCGTCGTTGGCCTCCAGTGCCGCCTCCACTTCCTCGCGTCCCAGCGAGCGCAGCATCTGCACCACGCGCTCGCGTGAGCAGCTGCAGCCGAAAGCCAGCGGGCGCGGATCGAACAGGCGCACCGATTCTTCGTGGTACAGGCGGTACAACACCTCTTCAGGCGCCAGCTCAAGCAGCTCCTTGTCGCTCAGCGTGGCCGTCAGGTGCAGCACGCGGTCCCAGGCATCGGCGTCCACTTCCGGCGCATCGTGACCGCCCTCGCCAGGCAGGCGCTGCAGCATCAGACCCACGGCCTGATCGCCGTTCACCGCCAGCACAATGCGCGCCGGCAGTTGCTCGGACTGGGTGAAGTAGCCTTCCAGCGAAGTGGCCAGATCCGGCGCCGACAGCTCGATCAGCCCCTGATAGCGATGGCCACGCTCGGCGCTGCCGATGGTGATGGCCAGCACCGCCTGCGCCAGCTCGTTCAACGCCAGCGGATCGGGCACACCACGCTCGGCATCGAACCGCGCCAGACCGCGCAGTCGCCCGCCCTCGGTGGCCTCGGTGAATACCAGACGCAGTGCGCCAGGTGTCTTCAGCTCCAGGGTCAAGCTTCCGGAAAACTTGATGTTGCCGGTCAAAAGCGCCGCCGAAGCCAGGCTTTCACCCAGCAGCTGACGCAGCTGTGGCGGATAGTCGGCGCGCTGCGCCACCTCCCGCCAGCTGTCGCCCAGACGCACCAGCACACCGCGCACGCCGGCGCGCTCAAGCAGGAATCGATACAGCAGGTCGTTGTGGTCGCTCACGATGAGTCACGCGAAAAGCCAAGAAAGGAAACCCGGCGCCGGTGCCAGCAGACACCAGGCGATGCTCTAAAGCTTACCGGAGCGTCCCTAGATGGGGCATCTTCACGCCGTTCCCAAGCCGGGGTGATCTACACTCTGGCCCATGCCTGCCCTCCTCAAACGTCCCCGCCGTCGCTGGCTGCGCTGGCTGATCTATCTGATCGGCGCCTGGTTGGTGCTGACCTGGCTGCCGGTGGTGATTTTCCGCTTCGTACCACCGCCGACCAGCGCCTTCATGATCGAACGCCACTTCGCCGCCTGGCGGCACGGAGAAAAACACTTCGAGCTGCACCAGCACTGGGTGCCTTGGCGGGCCATGAACAAGCAGGTGCCGCTGGCCATGGTGGCTTCGGAAGACCAGCGCTTTCCGTTCCACCACGGATTTGATTTCCACGCCATCCACAAGGCCATCGACACCGCCGAGGATGGCGGGCGTCTGCGCGGTGCCAGCACGATAAGCCAGCAGACGGCCAAGAACCTTTTCCTGTGGGGCGGACGCAACTTCGTGCGCAAGGGGCTGGAGGCTTATTTCACCGTGCTGTTGGAACTGACCTGGCCCAAACATCGCATCCTTGAGGTGTATGCCAACATCTGCCAGCTGGGTGACAACGTCTACGGCGTGGGCGCGGCCGGCCAGCAGCTGTTCGGCACCGACCAGGCCCGCTTGAGCGAACACCAGGCCGCCTTGCTGGCCGCGGTGCTGCCCAACCCCAAGCGTCTGCATGCGGCCAGGCCATCAGCCTATGTCCAACACCGAGCGGCCTGGATCGAGCGCCAGATGCGCCAGCTTGGCGGCACCGCCTATGTCACCTCCGACCATCCGACACCACCGCGCAACCTGCGCCGCTAGGCGACAGGCCGGGTCGAGCACGGCCGCACCCAAACGCCTATGCTATGGGCGATGCGCACCACCGAAGGGGAATTCATGCTGCAGCTGACCGTCGTCGTGCCGGCCTACAACGAAGCCAGCGGCCTGAGCCACTTTCATCAGCGCCTGGGCGCGGTGCTGGACGGGCTGGATATGCATTGCCGGGTGCTCTACGTGGACGATGGCAGCCGCGATGACACCTGGCAGATCATCGAACAACTGGGCGATGCCGACCCCCGCGCCGGTGGTCTGCGCCTGTCGCGCAACTTCGGCAAGGAAGCGGCGCTCACCGCCGGCCTGGACCATGCCGACGGCGATGCGGTGGTGGTCATCGACGCCGACCTGCAGGACCCGCCCGAACTGATTCCGCAGCTGATCGAACAGTGGCAGGCCGGCTACGACGTGGTCTACGCCACGCGCGAGGGCCGCGATGGCGAGACCCGCTTCAAGCGCTTCACCTCGGCCGCGTTCTATCGCGTCATGGAGCAGCTTTCGGATACGCCGGTGCCCCGCGATACCGGCGATTTCCGTTTGCTTTCGCGACGCGCGGTGGAAGCGCTGCGCGGTCTGCGCGAACGCCAGCGCTTCATGAAAGGTCTGTTTGCCTGGGTCGGTTACCCGCAGGCGGCGGTGCGCTACCGGCGCGATCCCCGCCACACCGGCACCAGCAAGTGGAACTACTGGCGGCTGTGGAACCTGGCAGTGGAGGGCATCACCTCGTTCTCCACGGCGCCGCTTCGGCTGGCCACGTATCTGGGCCTTGGCACCTCGGTGCTGGCGTTCGCCTATGGCGTGTGGGTGTTCTTCAAGGCGCTGATTTTCGGCGATCCGGTGCGCGGCTACCCCACCTTGATGGTGGTGATCCTTTTCCTGGGCGGCGTGCAGCTGCTGGCGCTGGGTGTGATCGGTGAATATCTGGGTCGGATGTACGCCGAATCCAAGCAGCGCCCGCTGTATCTGGTGCAAAGCCACCGCCCGCCGCGCTGAGCAAAGGTTGTCCTTAACCTGTCGTCACGCCACTGGCGTTCATCTGCGCGCGTTTGGGCGCAGTAGACTTCACGTTGTAACGGCCCGTTCCCGCGGCCGTCCTGGGAGGCACCTATGCAGTTCTTGAACGAACTTCTGGCCCTCAAGGGCCATGCCGTCCATGCCATCGATCCCGATGCGCCGGTACGTCAGGCGCTCGAACGCATGGCCGAGCACAATGTGGGCGCACTGCTGGTGATGCGCGACGAACGGCTGGAAGGGGTCATTTCCGAACGTGACTATGCGCGCAAGGTGGCCCTGAGCGGACGCACCTCGGCCGACACGCCCGTGCGTGAAATCATGAGCGACCAGCCGATCACCGTCGATACACGCACCAGCGTCGAGGCCTGCATGCGCCTTTGCACCGACAGCCGCATTCGCCACCTGCCAGTGATGGACGGTGAACGCGTCATTGGTGTGGTGTCCATTGGTGATCTGGTACGCGCGGTGATCGATGCGCAGGCGCAGGCCATCGACCAGCTGCAAACCTATATCGCCGGCTGAGCCCTGGCTGGAAAGAACGTCAGCGTGCGGGTTCGGCGCCGTCGGGTGCCGGCTCGTCCGGCGCCAGATCCGGTGCGCGGCCGGCCTGGCGGGCCACGTACACGGCTACCGAGGACAGACCTGCTGCCAGCGCTGCGGTGGCTGTGACGGTGATTCCTGCCGCGCGCAGGGCGCTCAGGCCACTGGTCACCAACAGATCCCCCAGCCGCCACACGGTGGTTTCGACAAAGTTCTTGCCCTTGTAGCGCGCTTCGCGGGCCACGCGGGTATACAACGCGTCGCTGGCCGGCTTGGCCATGCCGTAGGCCATGGCGCGCGTGCCGACCTGCACCAGTGCCAGCAGCGACAGCCCGATACCGAACAGGCGCACTTCTCCGCTGCCGAACCAGGCAAGCATCAGCATCAGCGCCACGTTGACCACCGAGGTAACCATCAATCCCCACACCGCACCGGCGCGCACCAGCAGCCAGCGCGTCAGCGTCACCTGCATCAGCCCGGCGGTGACATTGATGGCCAGGTCCATGTGCGCATAGAACGCGGTGCGATCGGCGTTGGAGACAAAATGCGCCTTGGCGTAATCGGCCACCAGCGCATAGGCAATCGTGCCGATGCCATCGCTGAGCAGCATCAGCAGCGCCATGTTGCGAAGGAACGGATGGGTCAGCGTCTGCTTGATGCCGGCCCACAGCGAACCGCCAATGGCCTGATCCTCATCGCGCGCCGGTCGCTTCAAGCCGATCAGGCGTGAAATGCGCAGCATCAGCCAAAGCGCCAAGCCCAGCAGCGCGGCCGAGACCACCAGCAGCGGCGCCACGCCGATGCGCTCGACCAGCAGCGAGGTGATGGTCGGTCCGGCCATGGCCCCGGCGGTGCCGCCCAGGGCCACCATCGAAAACAGCCGGCGCGCCTGCAGGCTGCTCCAGATATCGGCCATGAAGCTCCAGAACAGCGACACCACGAACAGGTTGAACACGCTGCTCCAAACGAAGAACACCACGCCCAGCTCGCGCGCACCAATGCGATCCTGGGCCATGAACGCCGGCACGAAGGCCAGCATGCAAAGCACAAAGAAGCTGTAGCTCCAGGCCACCAGCCGATCACGCCGGAAGCGCGCCACCAGCATGCCAAACAGCGGCGTCAGCGCCAGCATGGCGATAAAGGTGGCCCCGTAAAACAGCGGCAACGACACCGAGCCCACCGCGCCGCTCAACTGATCGCGCACCGGCCGGATGATGTAGTACGAGGTCAGGATGCAGAAAAATGCCGCCGCCGACATCAGCAGCGTCGATTCCTCACCGGCACGGATCTGGGATCGCCACGACACGTTGATGAACCATCGTTCGCTTGATAGAGAGCGCAAAGCCTAGCATGCGTGAACGGCAGGCCGACCGTATCCACGCGGGCCGTTGTCGGCGCCCGTCAACTGACCGACAATGGATAAAACATGTCCACGCCCTTGGGCGCGGATGCGTTATCCACTGCCCCTCCACCTCAACGCGCGGGCTCGCGCCTCGCCGCACGCAGCACAGCATGGCCCCACGCATCGCATCCCTACTGCTTCTTGTCACCGGCGCATTCGCCGCCGCCATCCCCGCCCAGGCCGTTCCGCCGCCGCCGCAAACCAAGGTCGTCAGCAACCAGCCCGATCACCATGCGCTGCCCAACGCGCGCATCCGCAAGGTGCTGCACGACTACAACAGCTGGTTGAGCATCATCGAACGGCACAAGGCGGTGGCAGGACTGGCCACCGCCATCGTGGTCAACGGCCGCGTGCGCTACGAGCGCACCTTGGGTTATGCCGACACCCGCTCGGGTGAGCTGGTCAAGCCGACCACGGTGTTCCGCCTGGCTTCGCTATCCAAGGCCTTCGCCACCGCCACCGCCGGCCTGTTGGTTCGCGACGGGCGGCTGAGCTGGGACAGCAAGCTGATCAACTTGCTGCCGTTCTTCAAGCTGATCAACATGCAGCAGGCCGCGCAGGCCACGGTGGGCGATATTCTCGGACAACGCCTGGGGCTGCCGCGCAACACCTTCGACCTCAAGCTGGAGGACGAAGTCCCTTACGAGCAGTTGGTCCGCCAGCTCAACAAGGTGAAGCTGGTCTGCCAGGTGGGCCAGTGCTACGGCTATCAGAACGTCGCCTTCAGCCTGATCGGTGACGTCATCTACGCCCGCACCGGCGATTTCTTTGCCCACCAGGTGGAAAAGCGCCTGTTCCTGCCGCTGGGAATGACCACCGCCACCTACGGCCTGCAAGGGCTGGAGAACAGCAAGAGCTGGGCGCGCCCGCATCGGCGCACGCGACGCGGCTGGGTGCCGTTCATGCCCAACGAAAACTACTATCGCGTCGCACCGGCCGCCGGCGTCAACGCCAGTCTGCGTGACATGGAGCAGTGGCTGCTGGCGCAGATGGGCTACCGTCCCGACGTGCTGCCGGCCACGCTGCTGAACGTACTGCATGCACCAGGCATCAAGACGCCTTCGGAAACCTGGGCCACGCCATGGCGCCGCGCGCGCGTCAGCAAGGCCTGGTACGCGTTGGGCTGGCGCGTGTACGACTACGCCGGCCACCGCGTGATCTTCCATGCCGGCGCGGTGGAGGGTTATCGCACCATGATCGCCTTCATCCCCGAGGACCAGGTCGGCATCGTCT
The DNA here is from genome assembly GCF_011759385.1 of Oleiagrimonas sp. C23AA. Lineage (GTDB taxonomy): Bacteria > Pseudomonadota > Gammaproteobacteria > Xanthomonadales > Rhodanobacteraceae > Oleiagrimonas. Next base: position 154,856 of record NZ_JAARLY010000010.1, read on the forward strand.
CGATGTGGAACTCACGCGGCGTGGTCCCGGCCGGGCTGGTACCAATGGTGCTGGACGACATGCTGGGACTGCAGCACCGCGACTGGGCCGGGCTCAAGCAACTGGGTCGCCGCCATCACTGAAGGTCGCCTGGGCCTGGGCCAGCGCCACCCGCCTCGACCCGCTAGACCCTGACGGACAAAAAAGCGGCGCCATGAAGGCGCCGCTTTTTATCTGGACCGCGTACCGATGATCAACGCTGGCGGCCCAGCGTGAACACGATGCGTCGGCGCATGGTTACGGCCATCGGCTTGCCATTGCGCAACGCCGGCTTGTAGCGCCACTTGGAGACGGCATCGACTGCCGAGCGGTCGAACACATGATGTGGCTTGGCCTCGACCACATGCGCATCGTTGACCTTGCCATCGGTGCCCACGGTGAACTCGACATCCACCCAACCCTCCTGGCTGGAGCGCACCGCGGCGGTCGGATAGCGCGGTTTCACCTGATGAGTCAGCACCGCATCCTGGATGCTGACCGGGGCTGGCTTGGCAGGTGCCTTGGCGGCGCTGGCCTGCTCGCGCTTGCGCTGGGCCGCTGCCGCTGCCGCTTCCTGGCGCGCCTTTTCCGCCTGCGCCTCGGCCAGACTCGGCTGCGCGGAAGCCTTGGCCGCCGCGGCCTGCTCGGCGGCCGCTTGCTGGGCGGCAGCCTGACGCTTTTGCTGTGCCAGCTTGTCGCTTTCGGCCTGTTGCTCGTGATCCTGCAGCTTGCGCTGGGCATCGAGCTTGGAGCGCAGGATGGTCAGCGTGTAGTTCTCCGGATCGGCCTTGGAAAGCAGATCGATTTCCCGTTGCGCTTCGCCGAAGTCACGCTGATTGATCGCCTGCTCCGCGGCGTTGGCACCAAACGGGAAGGTTTCACGCAATGCATCCCGAGCTACCTGATTGTTGGGCTGACGCTCCAGCACCTTCAGGTAGAACTCAAACGCATTGTTGCCGGCCGGCGCCAGCAGACGCTGGTCGTTGAGCGCCTTGCGCGCCTCGGCCAACAGCTGGTCGGTAGTCAGGGACGCCACATTCACAGGCGCCGACGAGGCACTGGATGGCGCCCCCTGCGATGCACTGGACTGTTTCATTGCCGGCGCGCCGGCCTCGCGGTTGGGCTTGATGATCAAGAACCACGCGGCCACACCCAACACCACCAGAATGGCGATGATGGCCAGAATCATGGGCGTCGAGGCGCCGCTCGCCCGCCCTCGCTTGCTTGCTGTCATTCGGGTATCCACAGGTTGCCGTAACACCATGTACTGATACCCGCGCCCCCTGTTTGCTCCCCCCGGAACGTTGTGTGGTGAGCCCACTCAGCGCGGATAACCCGAAGGTACCGTTCCTGCCGCGCAATGCCAATAGGAATTATCGCCGCATGCGAACCAGGTGGCTTTTTGCGCCGGCCGATAACGAAACGCCCCGGAAGATCCGGGGCGAATAGTCATCCCTTGTCAGATCACTTCCTGCGCTGGGCAACCGCAGGAAGCCAAGGGAGCAAGCGTGCCTTGCGGCGAATTATTTTTTCTTGCGGCTGCGCACGCGGGACGAGCGTGATGCACGCGAAACACGCGAAGCAGCCGTGGTCTTGTCCGGATCAGCCGTGGAGGCGGCTGCCACCGGTGCTGGCGTCGCGGCCTTGTTGACGGTGGTCTTCTTCACCGCCGCCTTCTTGGCTGGCGTCTTCTTTGCCGGCGCCTTCTTGGCAGCGGTCTTTTTCACCGTCGCTTTCTTGGCTGGAGACTTCTTGGCGGCAGCTTTCTTCGCCGGTGCTTTCTTCGCCGCCGACTTGCTGGAAGCGGTCTTGCCGGCGGCCTTCTTGGTCGTGGCCTTCTTCACCGTGGACGCTTTCTTCGCGACCGGCTTGTTGGCAGCGGCCTTCTTCGCTGGCGCCTTCTTGCCGGCAGATTTCTTGGCCGTCACTTTCTTGGCAGTGGCCTTCTTGCTGGCAGGCGCTTTCTTGGCCGGACTCTTCTTGGCGGCCACACTCTTCTTGCTCGCCGCCTTCTTCGCTGTGGATGCCTTCTTCGCGACCGGCTTCTTGGCAGCGACCTTCTTCGCCGGAGCCTTCTTGGCAGCCGTGCTCTTCTTGCTGGCCTTGGCCGCGGTGGTCTTCTTGGCCGCGCTCTTGGTCGTGGCAACCTTCTTTGCGGCCGGCTTGCTGGCGGCGGTCTTGCTGGCAGTGGACTTCTTGGCCGCGGCGGTCGCCTTCTTCACCGGCGCCTTCTTGGCCGCGGACTTCTTCACCGTGGCCTTCTTTGCGGCCGGCTTCTTGGCAGCCACCTTGGTGCTGGCCTTCTTCGCGGCCGGCTTCTTGGCGGCGGTGCTGCGTGCACCGGTGGTGGCCTTGGCGGCGGTCTTCTTGGCCGCGGTGGCGGATTTGGCAGTGGTCTTCTTGGCGGTTTTTTTGGCCGCCGGTTTCTTTACGGCTTTCTTGGTCGTAGCCATGGTTCGTCTCAGCTCCTCATCAGTTGGCAGTGGCTGCCCAGTAAAAGCATGCAGGAACGCCTCGCACAGCAAATCGCTGTTGGTGGCGTGCCTCAGGTTGTTCACCTGTCGACGCGTACGCTCATCGGAAAGCAGTCGAAGCACATGCACAGGAACCGACACGGTGATCTTGCGGACCGCCCCTGCCTTCTGGCCGTGCTCAACGTAAGGCCTGATGTATTTTTTTTCCGCCATCGTTTTTTAAATCACTCCATCATTGGGCGCAAAAGCTAGACCTGTACACACGTGGTGTCAATAAATTTCGCCACACAAATTAAGGCCTTGCGAGTACTGGTAAAGGCGCTTCGCAGAAGCCTCTCACCCCAGTAAAAAGATGGCACGGAATCGCTGGAAACATGGACGTATGGACGTCCAAAAAGAAAACACAAGAGCCCGCATGAAATCATCTTAGGTATTGATGGTAAAAGCCTTTTCTCGGGGATGAATCGGCCGTTCTCGCCATGCGCTTACCGCATTCCACGACCAGGCATTCGGCAGACGGGCTTTCCACCGGCCGCCGATACACCATGCATGACAGGCCGGCAAAAGGCATCCTCATTGCACCGCGCGCTGAACGCGCGATGGTGCTGCCTACGACAAGCGCGCAAAAAAAAGCCCGGCACACGGCCGGGCTTTTTCCATCATGCGGAGAGAGTGACGTCAGTGCGCTTCGTCTTCCAGCATCTGCGCGTAGGCGGCCGGGTCGAGCATGTCATCGAGCTCGGCCTTGTTGTCGATCTTCACCTGGAAGATCCAGCCTTCACCAAAAGCGTCTTCGTTGATGGTTTCCGGCGCGTCATTGAGCGTCTCGTTGACGGCCACCACCTCGCCGGACACAGGCGAATAGACGTCCGAAGCGGCCTTCACCGACTCAACCACGGCACAGCCGTCGCCGGCATCGATGTGGGCACCCACTTCCGGCAGCTCCACATACACCAGGTCACCCAGCAGGCCCTGGGCATGCTCGGAAATGCCCACGCGTACCAGGCCGTCGTCTTCGACACGGGCCCACTCGTGGGACTTGAGAAACTTCAGGTCGCCGGGGATCTCGCTCATGGCTTTTTAGTCCTTAAACAGATGGCACGGGTTCACGGGACGTCATTCTAGACGCAAATATCGCCCCGCGAGGAGGGGTCAAATCAAATACCCGGCTGCGGCTCACCGTCGCGCACGAACGGATACTTGACGATGCGCAGTGCGAACTCGCGATTGCGAATTTGCACGCGCACATCACCGGGCTCGCCGGCCGGAATGCGCGCAAAGCCGATCGCCTTGCCCAGGGTGGGCGAGAACGCCCCGGAAAGGATCTCGCCTTCGCCGTTGGCGGTGGTCACCGTCTGTCCGTGGCGCAGCACACCCTTGTCGTCCATGACCACACCGACCATGCGGCGCGGAACGCCGTCGGCCTTCTGCTTCTCCAGGGCCGCACGACCGATGAAGTCGCGCCCTTCGTCCATGGCAATGGTCCAGCCGAGGTTGGCCTCCCATGGGGTGACATCCCCATCCATATCCTGGCCGTAAAGGTTCATGCCCGCTTCCAGGCGCAGCGTGTCGCGCGCGCCCAGACCGCACGGTGCCACGCCGGCATCGAGCAGCTTCTGCCACAGCGCGGCCGCCTGTTCGGCCGGCACGATGATCTCGAAACCATCTTCGCCGGTATAGCCGGTGCGCGCGACGAACAGGTCGGCGCCCTGGGCGGCGGCGAATTTACCCAGCGCAGCAGCCGCCTCGGCGGTGGCCGCGTCCATCACCGACAGCGCCTTTTCGCGAGCCGTGGGGCCCTGCACGGCGATCATGGCAAATTCCGGCCGCTCGCTGACGGTCACCTCAAACGCTTTGGCCTGCTCGGTGATCCATTTCAGATCCTTCTCGCGCGTAGCGGCATTGACCACCACACGGAAGAAATCCTCGGCCAGGAAATACACGATCAGGTCGTCGATGACGCCGCCGCGCTCGTTGAGCATGCAGGTGTAAAGCGCCTTGCCCGGCTTCTTGAGCTTGTCGACGTTGTTGGCCAGCAGATGGCGCAGAAACTCGCGCACGCGCTCGCCCTTCAGGTCGACCACGGTCATGTGCGAGACATCGAACATGCCGGCGTCGCGGCGCACGGCATGGTGCTCCTCGATCTGCGAGCCGTAGTTGAGCGGCATGTCCCAGCCACCAAAATCGACCATGCGCGCACCCAGCGCGCGGTGGGCTTCATTAAGGACGGTCTTGTCGGTCATGACCTTGCGAGCCTTTTGGCGTAAAAGCGCCATTATCGCGTCGGCGGCCAGCCGAAGCCAAGGCGCGCGCGCCGACTGCGCTAAATCCGCGCGGCGGGCTGAATGCGCCGGAAGGTCAGGTTGATGCGCGTGCCGCCATCGCGGCGGCTGCGCGGCACGGCATGCTGGTACAACCGCTGCGTGGCACCGGCCATACAAAGCAGGGCGCCCTCGCCCAGGCGCAGTTCCAGCTTACGGGTGTGATCGTGCCTGGCACGCAGCCGGAAACTGCGCGGCTGACCCAGGCTCAGGCTGGCGATCACCGGCTCCGGGCCCAGTTCACGCTCGTTGTCACTGTGCCAGCCCATGGCATCCTCGCCATCGCGATACAGGTTCACCAGCACACTGTTGAAAGCTTCACCGCACGTCTGGCTGACCCGATCGCGCACGGCCGCCAGCGCCGACGTCCATGGCACCGGCTCGAAACGCGCACCGGAATAGCTGTAGACGGCGTCGGCGTCGCCGACCCAGCAACTGAGCCGCGGCGCATCGATCCAGCGTCCGAATACATGCACGCGATGGCGAGACCACGGCAAGGTGTCGGTCAGTGTGCGCTGAAGCTCGCTGGCCGCGGCCGGTGCCAGCCAATGCGGCCAAAGGCGCAAGCGGGCGCCGGGCAGCGACGGACGAAGCTCTTCGCCCGACGGAAGCTCCAGTGCCTGCTGCTCCATGGCGCTGACTTTAGACCGGTTCGACCGGATAATCCGGTGCCGCGTCCAGCGTGGCGGCACACACCTGCGCCAGTTCCAGCAGGCGCAGATCCGAACCGCGCGGACCCACGAACTGCAGGCCCACCGGCAGGCCATTGGCCAACTTGCCCATCGGGATCGACACCGACGGACACGAGGCCAGGCTGGCAAAGCTGGTCAGATCGGCCTGGTTGGCCGGTACCGGACCATCGATCGGAAACGCTCCCTGTGGCGTGGTCGGCAAGACCAGAACATCCACCTGCGAAAACAGCCGGCGCATCTTCAGCGTGGCCATATCCAGCACACGATCGGCGGCAGCGTAGTCGGCGGCCGATTTTCCTGCCGCGTAGTCGAGCATGCCGCGGAAGGTCTCCGACACCGGCCTCTCGGTCTGTCTCAGATCCTCGGCAAAGGTGCCGAGCATCTCCGCTTCCATCAGCAACAGGCCGGCGCGGCGCGCGCGACCAAAATCCCAGTCGTCGAAATCGACCTGGCGGCGCTCGCCCAGTTCATACGGCAGGCCGGCCAAAGCATTCTCGAATACCTCGATCACCGCCGGTTCCACGCCGATGTCGGCGAGGTTGGGTATCAGGCCGGTACGCAGGCGACCCGGCTCCCAGTCCGGCGGCGACAGCGCCACACGGCGATGACGCGAACGCGGATCGTCGGCGTCGTAACCGGCCAGCACCTGCAGCAGCACGGTGAGGTCGTCCACGCAGCGCGCCAGGATGCCCACCGAATCCAGACGACGCGCCGCCGGCACCAGGCCACGTGCGGAAATTTCGCCATGCGTGGGTTTGAGCGCGAACACACCGCAATAGCTGGCCGGAATGCGCACCGAACCCATCGAGTCCGAACCAATCGCCGCCACGGCCAGACCCGCCGCCACCGCCGCCGCCGCGCCACCGGACGAGCCGCCGGCGACATAACCGTGCTTGTGCGGATTGTGGGTCGGACCAAAGTGCGGGTTCAGCGTGGTCGCGCCCAGCGCACCTTCGTCCATGTTGGTTTTGCCCAGCAACACGGTGCCGGCGGCGCGCAGCCGTGCCACCACGTGCGAATCGTGCTTGGCCGGGGTCTCGCGCGCCGGCAGCCCGGCGCGGGTCGGCCAACCGGCCATGTCGAAATTGTCCTTGATTGCCAGCGGTACACCGTCCAGGCGTCCGATCACGCCACCGCGACGCCGACGCTCGGCACCGTCAACCTGCTCCTGCAACAAACTGGCGCGCACATCGACAAAGGCATTGAGCGAGGGATTGAAGCGATCGATCGCCTCCTGATAGGCATCGGCCAGCGCCTGCGGCGTGGTCCGCCCAAGCGCCAGCCAGTGCAGCATCTGGCACAGGCTGGCGCGGCGTAGATCAATCGGTTCAAGCGGCGACATAGCGCTCATGCGTTCCCTTTCCTTCTTAAAGCATGACGGTCCCGATTATGCACCGGGCCGGTGTTAGCAGCCGATGAAACGCGTCAACGCGCTTGGCTCGACCATGGGTATTCATTGGTAACACAGTCGACTCATCGCGCTCACCTGGAGGTTGCGACACCTCCGGATGCTGCAGCGCATTTGCCGGGCACGACGCGAACATCGACAATCGTCGCTCTTCGGCCACGGCACGCTCACGCATGACGTGGCCATCATGCATCATCATCGGCATCAGTCAGACCGCAGGAGGAGGCCCCACGATGAGCGATCGCGACATCATGGAATACGACGTCATCACCGTGGGCGCAGGCCCGGCCGGCCTGGCCTTCGCCATGCGCCTGAAGCAGCTCAACGCCGAGCTCAACGTCTGTGTGATCGAAAAGGCCTCCACCATCGGCGCGCAAATCCTTTCCGGTGCGGTGATAGAAACAGCTCCGCTGGACGAGCTGCTGCCGAACTGGCGCGACAACCCGCCACCGATCTGCGTGCCGGCCAAGAGCGACGAGTTCTGGCAGCTCACCGGCAAGGCCGGTGCGCGCAAGCTGCCGACACCGCCGCAGATGAACAACCACGGCAACGTGATCGTCAGCCTGGGTGCCATGTGCGCGTGGCTGGCGCCGCAGGCCGAGGCACTGGGCGTGGACATCTTCCCTGGCTTTGCCGCCGCCGAAACGTTGTTCGATGACAGCGGCAAGGTCATCGGCGTGCGCATCGGCGACATGGGTGTGGCGCGCGACGGCTCGGAAAAACCCGGCTACACGCAGGGCATCGACATCCACGCCAAGCTCACCGTGTTGGCCGAAGGCTGCCGCGGGCATCTTTCCAAGCAGCTGATCAAGCGCTTCGAGCTGGACAAGAATGCCGACCCGCAGACCTATGGCATCGGCATGAAGGAGCTGTGGCAGCTGCCGGAAGGCCGTGTCGAGCCGGGCAAGATCGTGCACACGCTGGGCTGGCCGCTGGACAGCAACACCTACGGCGGCAGCTTCCTGTATCACCTGGACAAGGATCGCGTCGCCATCGGTTTTGTTGCCGGGCTGGACTACCAGGACCCGAATTTTTCGCCGTTCGAGGCCTTCCAGCAGCTCAAGCATCACCCGATGATCAAGAAGCTGCTCGAAGGCGGGCAGATCGTCTCGGCCGGCGCGCGTGCGCTGGTCGAGGGCGGCTACCAGTCGCTGCCCAAGGTGGAAATGCCGGGCGCCCTGCTGATCGGCGACAGCGCCGGCCTGCTCAACGTGCCCAAGATCAAGGGCACCCATCAGGCCATGCGTTCGGGCATGCTGGCCGCCGAGCACTTCGCCAGCCACGGCTCGTCTGCCGGCTGGGATGCAGCGCTGCGTGCCTCGCCGGTGATGGCAGAGCTCAAAAAAGTGCGCAACATCCGCCCCGGCTTCAACAAGGGCCTGAATTTCGGCATGGCCAATGCCGCCTGGGAGACGGTGACCGGTGGCAAGAGTCCCTGGACCTTGAGCAACCACGCCGACTGGAAGGCCCTGAAGAAGCTCGACGAGGTGACCTCCTCCTCGCGCGATTACGTCAATCGCGAGCTGGCGCCGCGCGACCGCCTGGCCTCGGTGTACTTTGCCGCCACCGAGCACGACGAGAACCAGCCGGTGCATCTGAAGGTGGCCGACACCAGCATCTGCATCGAGCGTTGCACGGTCGAGTACGGCAATCCCTGCACGCGATTTTGCCCGGCCAACGTCTACGAGATCGTCGACGACGAGGACGGCGCCGGCAAACGCCTGCAGATCAACGCCGCCAACTGCGTGCACTGCAAGACCTGCGACATCAAGGACCCGTACCAGATCATCGACTGGGTCACCCCCGAAGGCGGCTCGGGGCCGAACTACCAGAATCTTTAACTGACTCACAGTCACGATGATCCAACCACTTGAACGGATTTGGTCCTATCTGCGCGAGACGATCAACCGGCACGGTGGCGGATGGCGTGGCACGCATGCGGTGGCCCGACGTGCCTTTCGCGTGCTGCGCGCCATCGGATGGAAGGGCTTTGCCGACCGGCTTCGCGCCTCAAGGGCGCGTTTAATACCGCCCCCCTCCCCGCCGGAGACACTCAAACTGGCGCCTGCCACCTCAGCGGGCGCCATCACGCTTCGCGTGGGCGTCATGGCGCATATCTTCTATCCGGATTTGACCGACGAACTGGCCCACTACCTCAGCCACATTCCACAACCGTTCACTTTGCTAGTGTCGGTAGTGGATGCATTGGCAAAGCAACAGGTGACTGAGCGCCTGCAGAAACTCGATGCCGTGCAGCAGTTACACGTGCGCGTGGTCCCCAATCGCGGACGTGACTTGGCGCCTTTTTTTGTGACCTTCCGGGACGAGATACTCGCCCTGGACGCGATTTGTCACATCCATACGAAAAAATCGCTTTACACCGGCCGTGAGCAATCGCAGTGGCGTCGACACATGCTTGATGCACTGCTCGGTTCACAACAACGAGTCACAGCCCTTCTCGGTTTGCTGCAAGCCAATCCAGCCCTTGGCATGGTGTATCCCGATGGGTCTTCCTCGGTGCCGTTGTGGGCGCACACCTGGCTGAGCAACCTGACGCACGCCAGGCAACTGGGGGCGAGGCTTGGCATCGGTATCGACGCCCATTCCTACATCGATTTTCCCGCAGGCTCCATGTTTTGGGCCCGTGTTGCGGCACTACGCCCGCTGTTTGCTTTGCAACTGACGCTTGAGGACTTCCCCGAAGAAGTAGGCCAGACCGATGGCACCTTGCAGCACACCCTCGAACGCATGCTGGGCATGGTCACGCGCCACCAGGGATTGCTCACGGGAGTGCTGCCGGCCGACGGATCACTGGCACTGCAAGCAGAGGGGCTTAAGTCCTGGAGCAATTACGTCGAACAACCGCTCAAGGAAAAAATCGCCTACGCATGCATCGATGCGCGCGTTATCTCACTGGACATATTCGACACCCTCGTCCTGCGCCCATTCCTGTCCCCGTGGGGCGCCCGGGTGTATGCCGCACATCGCATCCAGGCGAAGTTCGGCATACCTCGTTTCATGGAACTTCGCGAGCGCGCTGAAGCCCTGGCACGCGCCAAAGCCGAGCAAGATGTTGATCTGGACACCATCTACGCCGCCATGGCCACGCTGCCGGAGATCAAACACGTCCCGATCGACGAACTGTATGCGTTCGAGGTTGCGCTGGAAAAACAGTTGATGCGTCCGCGCGTCGCGCTACTCGATGCTCTGGCCGCCATTCCCGCTGACAGGCGGCTGATCGCCGTGTCCGATATGTATCTCGACGCCAAAACCTTGAAAGCGATCCTGCCGACGACGGTCAGCAAACCTTTGCAGCAACTTTACGTGTCCTGCGACACGGGCTGGCGCAAAGATACCGCCGAAGCCTGGAAGCAGCTTCCCGAGAAGGAAGACCTCGCCGCCGAACAATGGCTGCATATCGGCGACAACGAACATGCCGATGTGCAACTGCCGCAACAGCTGGGCTTCATCCACCCGGTGCATGTGCTACGCCCCGCCGCGCTATTGCAAGTAGCACCTCCACTACGCCGCTTGCGCCCACCGGCGGCCGTTGAGCGACGCTGGCAAGACCAGCTGTGGCTGGGATTACTTTCCAACCGTTTCAGTGAACTTGCCGACACCCATCCGACCGCCTTCAGCGATACCCTGCGGATCGACGATGCGCAGACTCTCGGGTACGTGGTCTACGGCCCGTTGATACTTGACTACGTCGCTTGGCTCGCGCGCTTGGCACAAGACCAAGTGGACACCAACATTCTGTTCCTCAGCCGCGAAGGCGTCCTGCTGCAACGCATCTTCCGCGTGCTGCAAGAAGCCGCGCCATCTCTGGGGTCGATAAAAGCAAGCTATCTGTTGGCCTCGCGTCGCGGCACTACCACACCATCCTTGCGCGAGATGGACGATCTGCAAAGTGTGCTGCAAAGCCCGTATACCGGATCACTGGAAGGATTCTTGCGTCACCGACTCGGTGCGGCCATTGCCGACCTCGCGCGGAGCACGCTGCAAGGCCGACAGTGTGATCAGGAGATCTTCCTGCCGGACATGCGCGAACAGGTAGAGGAGATGTTACGGCCACTGTTCAAGGACATACGAAACATCGCCGACCTAGAACGGCGAGCCTATATGGCTTACTGGCGCCAGCATGCTGGCACGGGAAACGTCATCGTGGCCGACTTAGGTTACGCGGGATCGATCCAGACCAACCTGGCCCGATTGACAGGTCAAACCATCGGCGGCGCTTATTTCGCCGTGAACCAAGGCATTACACAAACACAACTCTACGCAGGCTGGGCACGCGCGCGCTTGTACGACGCGCGCACCGATGCAGCGCAGCCGGTACCGGCCATTCTGCGCCACGACCTGCTCATGGAGGCCGTGCTCACAGCGCCCGAAGGACAATTTTCTCATATGGAACTGGCCGCCGATGGGCCACGACCGGTGTATGTGGATACTGGGCCATCGCCCGCCACATGGGCGGTCATCTCACGTATTCACGACGGTGTCGAAGCGTTCGTCCGTGATGTCTGTGCAGTTACCGGCGCCGACACGATCGAATTGAGCTTTGATCGCGACCACATTCAAATACCCTTGGCCTGCTTGGCCGACGGCACCTGGCAGGCCGGTAGCTGGGCTGAACGACTCACCGTGGACGACGCCTATACCGGGCGCGGCACGGTACCGTTCGCCACGGCCTGACCACCGGCACACCAGCAGTGGTGACTAGAGCCGCTCATCGGCGCTTTGCCATGGCAAAACCTAGCTGAACAGATAAAGAGTAAACACCGTATCCGTTGGCCATGCCGATTCGGCATAGCCGCATGCTCGGGTTACCATAGATGTTTGATACATGGCGCCACACTACTGGCGCCCCCAGGTAAAGGAATCGCTGATGAAAATCCTTGTCGGCTACAAGCGCGTGGTGGATTACAACGTGCGTGTGCAGGTCAAGCCGGACGGCTCCGGCGTGGCGACCGAGGGCGTCAAGCTGTCGGCCAACCCGTTCGATGACATCGCGCTGGAAGAAGCGCTGCGCCTGCGCGAGCAGGGCGTGGCCGAGGAAGTGGTGATCGTCGGCATCGGTCCGGCCGACCTGACCGCGCACCTGCGCAACGGCCTGGCCATGGGCGCCAACCGCGCCATCCACGTCACCACCGACGCACCGCTGCAGCCGCTGACGGCGGCGCGCACCTTCCTCAAGCTGATCGAAAAGGAAGAACCCGGTCTGGTGATCCTGGGCAAGCAGGCCATCGATGACGACGCCAACCAGACCGGCCAGATGCTGGCCGCGCTCTGGGGCCGCCCGCAGGCGACCTTCGCCAGCAAGCTGTCGGTGGGCGATGGCAAGGCCACGGTCACGCGCGAAGTCGATGCCGGGCTGGAGACCATCGAAGCCGAGCTGCCGGCCGTGGTCACCACCGATCTGCGCCTGAACGAGCCGCGCTTCATCAAGCTGCCGGACATCATGAAGGCCAAGTCCAAGCCCATCGACGCCATCGACTTCGACTCGCTGGGTGTGACCTCGGGTGATCACCTTACGACCACCCACTACGCGCCGCCGCCCAAGCGCAGCAAGGGCGTGATGGTCAACGATGCGGCCGAGCTGATCGACGCACTCAAACAGAAGGGCCTGCTGTAAGCAGCCTGCCCGGCCCTGCGTGTGAACGCGCTGCAGCAGCCGCACGGCGCCCGCGCCCACCCGCAGGCCAGACTACCGAATCGAGGATAAAGCCATGAGCAAGATTCTTGTCATTGCCGAGCACCTGGACGGTGCGCTCAATCCGGCCACCGCGCGTTGCGTGGCGGCGGCCAAGGTCGTGGGTGGCGACATCGACGTACTGGTGCTGGCCGAACAGGCCGGCGAGGTGGCCAACCAGGCCGCCAAGCTGGATGGCGTCAGCCGCGTGCTGACGGTCGAGCGCGCCGAAAACGCGCACCTGCTGGCGGCCACGGCCGCGCCGCAGATCGCCAAGGCCGCCGAGGGTTACAGCCACGTCTTCGGCGCTTCGACCACCAGCGGCAAGGACCTGATGCCGCGCGTGGCCGCACTGCTGGGCGTAGCCCAGGTCAGCGACATCATGAGCGTGGAGTCGAGCCACAGCTTCACGCGCCCGATCTACGCCGGCAACGCCATCATTACCGTCGAGGCCCCGGCCGACCAGACCGTGGTCGCCACTGTGCGTACCGCCTCGTGGCCCGCCGTCGGCAACGCCGACAACGCCGCCCCGGCGGAGGCGCTGAGCGTGGACGCCGAGCTGCCCTCGCACACTCGCTTCGTGGAACTGAAGCAGGACAAGAGTGATCGCCCGGACCTGCAAAGTGCACCACGCGTGATCTCCGGCGGCCGCGGCGTCGGTTCGAAGGAAAACTTCGAGATCATCTTCAAGCTGGCCGACAAGCTCAACGCAGGCGTGGGTGCCTCGCGCGCGGCGGTGGATGCCGGCTATGTGCCCAACGACATGCAGGTGGGCCAGACCGGCAAGATCATCGCCCCCGAGCTGTACATGGCCTTCGGCATCTCCGGCGCCATCCAGCATCTGACTGGCATCAAGGACGCCGGCACCATCGTCGCCATCAACAAGGACGCCGACGCACCGATCTTCGAGATCGCCGACATCGGCCTGGTTGGTGACCTGTTCAAGGTGATCCCGGAGCTCGAGGCCGCGCTCGGGTGAGAACCCAGGTTCTGCCCCAGAGTCGTCACTGATGCGAATCCTTTGCTGGGGCACCTTCGATACCGGCAAGCCCAGAACCCGCATCCTGCTGGATGGGCTGGGCCTTGCCGGTGCCACGGTATGCCGGCATCACGCCAACATATGGCAGGGCGTGCGCGACAAATCCCAGGTCCGTGGCCTGTGGCGGCGCCTTGGTCTGGCAGTGCGCTGGCTCGGCGCCTACCCCCGGCTGGTATGGTCACTGGCCTTCGCCCCCAAGCCGGACGTGTTGCTGATCGGTTTCCCGGGGGTACTGGACGTACTGATCGCCGCCCCCATAGCGCGTCTGCGCGGCATCCCGCTGGCGTGGGACATGTTCATGTCCCTTTATGACACGGTGGTCGAAGACCGCAAGCTTTGGCGCAAGGGCAGTCTGCCAGCGCGTGTGCTGCATGCCGTGGAGGGCTTCGCGGTGCGCCGGGCGGACCTGGTGTTTCTCGACACCGCCGCCCATGCCAGACGCGTCGAACGGCTGTTCGGACTGGCCAATGGACACGCCGGCTCGGTGTGGGTCGGCACGGAAACCGGTTGCTTTACCCCGCGTACGCACGCGGCGGAGACAACAACGGAAACCGTCGATACGCCCGATGCTGAGACCCTGCGAATACTTTTCTACGGGCAGTTCATCCCTTTGCATGGCATCGAAACCATTGTCCAGGCGGCACGGATCACACGGGGCGATCGCATCCAGTGGCAACTGATCGGCACCGGCCAGGAGGCCGAAAAGATCAGGGCCATGCTCGACGAGCAGCCCCTGCCCAACGTGAGCTGGGATACATGGGTAGACTATGAAGCACTGCCCGGGCGCATCGAGCAGGCGCATGTGTGCCTGGGCATCTTCGGATGCTCGGAAAAGGCTGCCAGCGTCATTCCCAACAAGGTATTCCAGATCGTGGCCATGGGGCGCCCGCTGATCACGCGAGACTCGCCGGCCATCCGGGAACTGCTGGATGACGCATTTCCCTGCGCGCAGCTTATCCCCGCCGGGGACGCGCAGGCGCTTGCCGACGCCGCGCGTGCCATGCTCAAGGAAGGAGGCAATCAGGCAAAGCTCGATTGCCATACACGGATACAGGCAGACATCACGCCCGAGGCCATCGGTCTGCAGTGCATGTCGCTGCTTGAGCGACGCCTGCCAATGGAACATTGAACCCATGCAATACACGCCTCTCCTCGGTCCCGCGTCTCCCGAAAACGGCTGGGTTCCGGCGCCACGTTACCTGCTGCGGCGACGCCGCATTCTCAGGCAGCTGCAGCGCTTTGCACCCGGCAAAGTGCTCGAAATCGGATGCGGCGCCGGCATGCTATTGCAGGAACTGTCCAGTCGCGGCTTTGAGTGCACCGCATTGGAAACCTCCGCCCAGGCACGCCAACTCATCGAGAAGGTGGCCACAGAAACCGGGCACGACATTCACATAGCGCAAGCCCCGTCATCCTCGTGGGAGGGCACGTTCCCGCTGGTCATGGCCTTCGAGGTACTCGAGCACATCGAGCATCACCACGAGGCGCTTCGGCAGTGGGCCTCGTGGCTGGCTCCCGGCGGTACCCTGCTGATGTCGGTACCGGCGCATCCACGGCTTTGGAACGCTGCCGATGTCTGGGCCGGCCACTACCGGCGCTATACACGTGCCGGCCTGATCGAGGCCATCCAGGCTGCCGGCCTTGAGATCGAACACATCGAGTGCTTCGGCTTCCCGCTGGGCAACCTCACCGAACAGATGCAGGCACGCGGCATACGTCGCCGACTGCCCGAACGCGATCAGGACCTGGGTGACCACCAGGCCAACAGCGACCGCAGCGGCATCGAGCGCAATCACGTCTTGCGCTGGTATCCGATGATGCGCTCGCTTCCTGGACGCCTGGCGCTGCATGCGGCTTTCGCTGCGCAGGCGCTGACCTGTCGCCTGCCCCTGGGCAACGGCTATCTGCTGCGGGCACGTGTCCGATGAAAGCGCTGCTCCTGAAAGTGCTGGGGCTGGTACTGGCCATCGGCGCGGGGGTGTATTTCGTGCTTTACGCTCACCGCGCGCTGGCGGGCAAGCACCTGTCCACCTTACTGAATGGCTCCACGCTGCTGGCGCTGCTCGGCCTGATCGCGCTGTACGCACTGCTGATTCCCACCACCGTGGTGGCCTGGAAGTGGTTGCTGCGAACCATGCAACAGAGCGCGGGTTATACCCGTCTGCTGGCGATCATGGCCACGACCCAGTTCGGCAAGTATCTGCCCGGCAATGTGGCACAGCATATCGGGCGGGTCGCGCTGGCACGGCAACTGGACATCCCGCTATCGGCGCTGTTGTTCTCGATGGCCTACGAGATGCTGCTGATGCTGGTCGCCTGCTCGCACGTCAGTGCCATCACCCTGCTATGGGCGCCCCCCGGCTCGATGGCCCATTGGAGCATCATGCAGTATCGGCTGCCGCTGTTCGTGGCCGTCACCCTGGGTGCCGCCGTCGCGCTGATGCTGGCGCCGCGCATCGCCGCCTGGCTGGCGCGCTATCGCGCCAGAAAGCGTGGCGATGCCGATTACACAGCACCACAGCTCAGGCTCACCCCCGCTGCCGTACTGGGGTGCTATCTCATATACGCACTCAATTTCTGCCTGGTCGGCATCGGCCTGTGGCTGGTAGCTCATGCGCTGCTTGATGGCACCGCGCCGACACCAAGCCTGGTCTTTCTGACCGGCGCCTTTGCCAGCAGCTGGATTCTGGGCTTTCTCGCCCCAGGCGCCCCGGCCGGACTGGGTGTACGCGAGGCCATCCTCAGTGCCTGGCTGGCGGACAGGCTGCCGCCGGCGCAGATTGTACTTCTGGTGGTCGCGCTGCGCATTGCAACGACGACCGGCGACCTGCTCAATTTCACCTGGGGCAGCGCCCTGATGGCGCGGCTTCGGTTACGTGAGCACGCGACCAACTGATAGTCTTCGGCGGTTACACCGGCCGCCACCGATGCTAGAAAGGAAGCCCGAGCCTATGACCACGCCGATCTGGGAACCCAGCGCCGAGCGCGTCGATCGCGCCAACATGAGCCGCTTCATGCGCTTCGTGCGCGAACACGTCGGGCACGAGGACATCGAGTCCTACGCCTCGCTGTACGACTTCTCCATCCGCCAGATCGACAAGTTCTGGCCGCTGGTGTGGGAATTTTGTGGCATCCGCGCCTCGGGCGAATTCGAACCGGTGCTGGTCGATGGCGACAAGATGCCCGGCGCACGCTTCTATCCGGGCGTGACATTGAACTTTGCGCAGAACCTGCTGCGCTTTCGTGACGACCGCCTGGCCATCGTCTTCCGCAATGAGTGGGGCCACCGGCGCCAGTACACCTACGCCGAGCTGCACGTGGAAGTGGCACGCATGGTGCACGCGCTGAAGGGCGCGGGTGTCGGCAAGGGCGACCGCGTGGCCGGATTCATGCCCAACATGCCCGAAACCGTGATCGCCATGCTCGCCACTACCTCGCTGGGCGCGGTGTGGTCCTCGTGCTCACCGGATTTTGGCATCAATGGCGTGGTCGACCGCTTCGGCCAGATCGAGCCCAAGGTGCTGTTCTGCGCCGACGCTTACCCCTACGGCGGCAAGCGCTTCGACTGCCTGGCCAAGATCCACGGCGTGCTGGAGAAGATCCCCTCCGTTCAGCAGCTGGTGGTGGTGCCCTACGCCGAACAGACACCGGACCTTGCCGGCATACCCCAGGCCATCGCCTGGCCGGACTTTGCCGGAAGCGCCGAGCACAGCCTGGAATTCACGCCGGTCGGCTTCAACGATCCGCTCTACGTGATGTACTCATCCGGCACCACCGGTGTGCCCAAGTGCATCGTGCACGGCGTGGGCGGCACCCTGCTGCAGCATCTCAAGGAACTGGTGCTGCATACGGACCTGAAGCGCGAAGACCGCATCTTCTACTACACCACCTGCGGCTGGATGATGTGGAACTGGCTGGTCTCCAGCCTGGCCGTGGGCGCCACGCTGGTGCTGTACGACGGCTCGCCCTCCTACCCCGAGCCGCAATCGCTGTGGGACCTTGCCGATGAAGTGGGCATCAGCGTGTTCGGCACCAGTGCCAAGTGGATTGCCGCCTGCGACAAGGCCGGGGTGAAACCGCGTGAGACACACAAGCTGACGGCACTCAAGACCATTCTTTCCACCGGCTCGCCGCTGGCACCGGAAAGCTACGATTATGTCTACCAGCACGTGAAGGACCGGGTGCTGCTGGCCTCCATTTCCGGCGGCACCGACATCGTTTCGTGCTTCGCGCTGGGCAACCCGGTGTTGCCGGTCTACCGCGGCGAACTGCAATGCCGGGGCCTTGGCATGGCCGTCGAGACCCTGGATGACGACGGCAAGCCGGTGCGCGGCGAGCCGGGCGAGCTGTCGTGCCTGAAGCCGTTTCCGTCCATGCCCATCGGCTTCTGGAACGATCCCGATGGCGCGCGTTACCGCAAGGCCTACTTCGCCAAGCACCCCAACATCTGGAGCCATGGCGACCACGCCGAAATCACCCCGCACGATGGCGTGATCATTCTCGGCCGCTCCGATGCCACGCTCAATCCCGGCGGGGTGCGCATCGGCACCGCCGAGATCTACCGCCAGGTCGAGCAGGTGCCCGAGGTGATCGAGTCGGTGGCGGTGGGCCAGAAATGGAGCGACGACGAACGCGTGGTGCTGTTCGTACGCCTGCGCGACGGGCTCACACTGGACGACGACCTGCGCGAGCGCATCAAGCGCCAGATCCGTGCCAACACCACGCCGCGCCACGTGCCCGCGAAAATTCTCCAGGTCACGGACATTCCGCGCACCATCTCTGGCAAGATCAGTGAAATAGCCGTGCGCGACACCATCCACGGCAAGGTGGTAAAGAATACCGATGCACTGGCCAACCCCGACTCATTAACGCATTACGCTGAGCTCTCCGCGCAGCTGGCTGACTGATCAAGAAAAGGAACCTCATGAAGCTGATCATCCAGATTCCCTGCCTCAACGAATCGGAGACTTTGGCCATCGCACTGGCCGATCTGCCACGGACGGTGGAAGGCTTCGACACGGTCGAATATCTGATCATCGATGATGGCTCCACCGACAATACCGCCGACGTGGCCCGTGCCAATGGCGTGCACCATGTCGTGCGCCACCCGGTCAATCGCGGCCTGGCAGTTGGCTTCATGACCGGTATCGAGGCCTGCCTGAAGCTGGGTGCCGATGTCATCGTCAATACCGACGCCGACAACCAGTACTGCGGCGCGGATATTCCGGCGCTCACCGTGCCGGTACTCAAGGGCGAAGCCGACATCGCCATCGGCGCGCGGCCCATTGACCAGACCGAGCACTTCTCGTGGGTCAAGAAGAAGCTGCAGCGACTTGGCAGCTGGGCGGTGCGCGTGGCCAGTGGTACCGACGTGGTCGATGCTCCCAGCGGCTTTCGCGCGATGTCGCGCGAGGCGGCCATGCGCCTGAATGTATTCAGCGCCTACACCTACACCCTGGAAACCATCATCCAGGCCGGTCAAAGCAACCTGCGCATCGTCTCGGTACCGGTACGCACCAATGGCGACCTGCGCCCTTCACGCCTGGTCAAGAGCATTTCCAGCTATGTGAAACGCTCGCTCGGCACCATTTTCCGCGTTTTCGTGATCTACCGTCCGCTGACGCTTTTTTCCTGGATCGGCTCACTGTTCCTGCTGATCGGACTGATCACCGGCGGACGATTCCTGTACTACTTCTTCAGCGAGGGCGGCGAAGGTCATGTGCAGTCGGTGATCCTGGCCTCGCTGTGCATCACCCTGGCGATGATCATGTACATGATGGGCCTGGTGGCCGACCTGATCGCCACCAACCGCAAGCTGTTGGAAAAGGTCAACGTGAGGCTTAAGGCGCAGGCGCTGGATACGCACAAAAACGATTCCTGACCGAGACGTTTCGCGTTTCCTGCCACGCGCTCGCTCCACCGATACGACCTTTCCCTAGCACAACGGAATAGGCATGCCTGTTAGAAGCATACGCTCCACGCCCGGCAACATTGCCCTGAATTTCCTCGTCATTGCCATAGGTGGGCTGCTATTGATATGGCCCGCACTGCGCAATCAATTTCCACTGGTATTCGGCGACACAGGCACCTACCTGGTCTGCTACGAAGGCAGTCTGACCTCTATCCTGCTACCGCATGTGGATCGTCCCGACTGGTATGGCGGACTGCTTGCCTTGTTCTCGGCCAATCGCTGGCCATGGGGTGTAGTCATCGCACAGGGCCTGATCGGAGCGGCGCTGCTGCGCGCGCTGGTGTATGCCGTGGGACTGCGCCGCCCCATCCTGTTCGCGCTGTTGGCCTGCCTGGCGTGCGCCATCGCCACGCCGCTGCCGCTGTTGATCAGTACCCTGATGCCAGACGTCTGGCTTGCCTTTGGCTTTCTGGCCGGCACGGCACTGTGCTGCCGACGCACCAGTTTCTGGCCCGGTATGGCGCTGCTGTTCGTGGTGTTCGTGGCTGCTTTGGTGGGCACCTCGCACGCGGTCATTCTGGCCGGCACGTTTTTCGGACTGGCGCTGTGCCGAGTGGTGATGCCGCTGGATCTGCGTCGCCCCGTACTGGTCATGGGCGCCTGCGTGGCAGCCGTACTGGTGCTGTGCCTGGGCAACTACAAAGCGTATGGCCACTTCAGGCCCTTGGAGGGGTCGCAGATGTTCATGTTTGCGCGCTTCATACAGAACGGCAGCGTGCGGAAAGTATTACCTGAGTACTGCGCCAAGCCAGATCACGCCTCACATTCGGTGTGCCAAAACAAAGCCCAGCTCATGCGCACCAAAGAAGGGTGGGAAATTCTCTGGAGCCCGCTCGCCAAAAAACTGGATGTCTGGAACGATCCATACGGTGATATCCGGAAAATCAACCGCACCATCGAGCGCCAGCAGTGGAAGCCTTTTTTGATCAAGTCAGTAGTCAACTCGGCACGCCTGTTCGCCTGGCAGTCTGATACCGACCTGCGCAAGTTCTACCGTGGGCCGTTTCGCGAAGGCTCCGCACCCTACTACCACATAAAGCACAAATATTCGCCACGCGTATTCAAGGCCTTCAAAAGCGCACTGCAACAGTCAAATGATGTCAGCTCGCCACTGGTATCGGTGTGGCTGTGGCTGTGCTGGATCAGCGCCGTTGGTGGCCTGATCTATAGCGTCTGGCTTTTGGTACGCGGCTGGTTCTTCAAAGCCGTTGAGGCTGATGTGTGCATGCTAGCGGCGCTAGCGCTGGGCGCCAGTCTTGGCAATGCAATTGTCAGTGCCAGCCTGTCTGGCGTCGTTCTTCGATACGAGGCACGCACAAGTGCCATTGTCCTGCCGCTGATGGCAGCCTGCGCGCTACTGCAGTATTCACGCAGGCGAACTCGCCATACCATCGCGCCTGTCGAATAAACATCGGTGTCGGTTTCCCATGAACTCACTCGTTGACAGCCAGGAGGCTGTCGAACAACTACTGGCGCCAGAAAGTCGGCAGCTGTATGTGTTCTTTGGCGGCATGGCCGCAGGCATCGTGATACCACCGTTCGAGTTCTACAACAGCGCAAAAATTCTTGAGCACAACAAGATGTTTGTGCGTGATTTCGCCCAATCGTGGTACCACACGGGACTTCCCGGTATCAGCCAAGATATCCCCGGTACCGTCGCGTATCTGCGTAGGACCATCGACGCATTGGCCCCGGAACGCACCTACTTTGTCGGCAATTCGATGGGTGGTTTCGCTGCCATGCTGTTCGCCGGTCTCACCGGAGTCGGCGAGGTAATTGCCTTCGCCCCGCAGACCTTCATCTCCCCGTGGCTGCGCTGGCGGCATGGTGACCGGCGCTGGAGGGGGCGCATTGCGCGCACCTATCGTCGAAGCATGTTCAAGCCACGTGTGTGGGATTTGAAACCGCTTCTGGAAAAGCAGGCCGATCCACGACCTGTTTCGCTGTTTGTCTCAACAGATGATGAGCTGGACCACATTCATGCGACCCACCTGGCCGATACGCCAGGGGTGCAGATATTCGCGCGGCAGGGCGGCGGTCACGACATAGTAAGGACGCTGCGCGACTCCGGTGAGCTGCCCGCCATCATGGCAGGGCGGTACCGCAGCGCTTGAACAATCAGCCACCGCAAACGAGGCGCTTGAGCCAACCGTTTAAAGGTCGTGGTAACCAAACGCCTCGGCGACACCTGCACACAACGTACGGATGGCTTTCCAGTCATCGGTATCCAGTGCCTGGCGCCGGCTGGTTCGCGGGCTGGAGGCAACCAATGGTTGCGCGCGCCGCCCCGCCTGCCCGGTAAAGGAGCCGAGAAGACGCTGCAGACTTGCTTCGGGCTGGCTAACCAGATCTTCGTAGCGAACCACCGCTATGCCATGACGGCAACGCAGCAGCTCGCTGGCCAAGCACTGCCACCAGGCCGCGCGACGATACGCCGGATGCTCGATGGCAGCTACCGCCTGCAATGCCATGCGCAGGTGCTCAGGCAGATAGGGGTCGTCCAGTCCGCCGACAGGCAATGCAGTGGGGTCGCCTGCCTTCAGGTGCGCGAACGTCTGCTTCCATGATGCCAACGTATCGGCCGGGTGCCGAATGCAAGCGACAATGCGTGCATCAGGCATGGTATGCAGCAGGCCGTCCAGCCGTGCCATGTAGGCCAGTGTATTTTTGGTAGCCAGTACGAAATCCGAACCGCTCACCATGGGGTGGTAGCCTCGGACCACTTCTTGTACCGCGGTGTCTTCGGTCAGTCGCCCCTGGGCATCGAGCTTGTTTTCCACTGCGTCCCCTGCGCGAATGGCCGCGCGAAGCTCGGCATGCAGCAGCGGTACCGACCATGGCTCGGCACCGCGACGCAGGCCGTCAAACAGCACCGAGGGCTCATTGATGACGGCAAGGTTGTCCAAAGCATCCAGGCTCTGGCACAGGTAGCTGGTACCGCTGCGCGGAATACCGGTAATGATCATTTCCGGGTTCTTGCATCCGGCGCTGTGCTTTCGCCGCCATGGCCAGCGGCCCGCCGCAGCTGTGCGCCGGTGCTTTATCAGCGCATTTACACGTGCCCAGGATGCATCTGCCTTGAGCACGTCACCCAACCATGGAAACAGTACTGTCAGCTCTCGCACTTTGCCCAGCATCTGCTCACTGGCCGCCACCGCGTGGGGAATGTGGTAGTGAATCAGCGCCGGGCTACCCTGAACCGGCTTGATGTGCGCCGGATAATTCCAATGCTCGCCCAGGCAACGAGTTTCCAGGCCGAGGGAAGCCACGGCAAGAGGAAGGCCAATTTGATCCAGCCAAGGCCGCTTGGGCTGAATATCGTCCATGGCATCAATACGGCGACAGATGTCCGCCCATGAGTGCGCCAGCTCCCCGGCCCGCGTGCTGGCCACCATGCCGGCGTTGAAATACGGATACATCACGCCTTGGCTGTAAGTGCTGACCACCCTGGCCGTCGGCAGCGGAAGATCGAACCGGCTATAGAGCGTGCGCCAAAGCGCATCGCTGCCAAAGGTGGCAAGGTCAGCCGGCTTGGCCGCGAAGGGCTGCATGCCCAACACGGAAAAATCCACTGGCTGCATGCATAGCATGTCGGTATCAAGAAACACACGCAGACCCGCAGGCTCGCCGGCTCCCAGCGCCGCCAGTTTGTTGCCGATACGGTAAGCCTCATCAAGCGGGTTGCTAATCGGCTCCAGCTCGACGTTAAGCGTCTGCAGGCACTTGATGGTCTGGTCCTGCACCGTCCCCGGAACGGCAGCCACCAAGCGTAATGTCGGGTGCGCGGCCCGAAGCGACGCCGCCAACAGCAGGGCCTGGGGTTCCAGGCGGCCGGCATCACACACAAAACTGATGCTCACTTCCCCTGCATCGCCCTTCGCGTTGGCCGGGATATCCAAAACAGAACTCAAGCGCGGGCTCCCCATGCAATCGCCATCAAAGAACGGCCATTCTAGCTGAGTGGCACCGCAGTGACGGTGACCTGGCGCCACCGTAGCAAAAAGGGCCACTGGGGCCCTTTTTGCGCGTGCTGCAACACTGCCGCAGCGGTGTGCCTTGTCACCACCTGCTGCTGTCCACCGGGTGGGTGTGAAAGTCAGAGACTGGCAGTGTGCCGTAATCGATGCCTCCTGCGGCATTGCGCACCCCGCCATAGAAGGCACCCAACTGACCGGCGTAGCGGTGTGTCAGCGCATCGGTGGAGAAGTTGATCCACGCATTGGCGTTGGTGACCACCACGCCATCCATCGACAGCGGCAGCCCCGTCATGAAGTGAATGCCCGAGGCCCCCGCGGTATCTCCAGGCAACACATTGTTGAAATCACCCATCAAGCTGATGCCAGCGCTGGCAGACAACGTACCCGGCAAGGGCTCTGCATGCTCACCGCGGGCTATGGTGCCAAGATACACAAACCCGGGCCAGAAAAAGCCCATATTGCCACCCACCTTCACGTCACCTGTGGCCTGCAACACCAGGTGCGTGTTGGGTAGCGCCTGGGCCCCCGCCTGCACCGTCTGCCCGGCGTCCACATAGGCATTCACCACCTGCTGGTCCAGCGCCACGCTGCCATCCACCAACAGATTGACGCCGCTTTTTCCGTTGGAGGTGCCATGGGTTTCCCACGCCACCGGGTTCAGCGTCAATGCGAGAACTGCGTCCGGTGACGCCACGGTGATGGGAAGGTTGTTGTAGCGGAAGTTACTGGAATTGGTGTATTTGGCGTTTTTTAGCGCTCCGGTGAAATTGAACGTGAGCGCGGGGGAGTCTCCGGTCAGCACAATGGTGCCTTCGGGACCCGAAAATACATTGCTCACCGCGCTGGCGGCATCGGCGCCAAGCGTCACCGAGCCCCCTTTGATCACCCCTTGCAAAATCACATCCGGACGACCGCCATCGACCCCGGACAACTGCACAAGGCCATTACCCACCGCCTGCAGTACGGCACCGCGCGCAAGCCTTATGGCATAACCGGCATCCGCGCCGGCACCGGCGGTCACCGCCACATCGCCACCACTGGCGCTGGCCATAACCGCTACCGAGTGGCCCTTCAGTGTCATCGAGGCACGGGTTGCCAACGGCGTGGAGGTGGAAAGGGCGCCGCCGGCCTCAAGATCTACAGAACCAGTCAGCGGATGGTCCGCCGACAAGGCGGCCGCACTGCCCTGGGCACCTGTATAAACATGGCCCGCCAGGGAAAGGGCATCGTGTGCCAGCACTTGAAGGGTCATGCCCGCCGGGTTCAGGAAAAGTGAGCCGGTATTGCTGAAGCTGCCCAGACTGGTATTACCTTCCCCGTTGCGGAACCTGGAATCACTGTTGACAAATATTTGCAGCGAATCGTTCGATTGCACAGTGCCCATATTGTCAAACGCATAGTCGGCACCATCCGTATAGCCAGGCCATGTGGTATCGGAGGTTATCTGGATATCGTCAACATTAGTGATATTGCCCTTGTTGATCAGGCTGCCGTTGCGCACCAGCAACGTGGCCGCATTGGCCCCACCGCCGGCTTGTGTCAGGGTCTTGCTGTTTTGCAGGTCACCGCCCGATACCAGCACGCTGTAACCATCGCCATTGAAACCATGGATGGTGATGCTTCCGCTATTGACAACACCGCCACTGAGCGTCATCAGCGAGTAACTGTCCAAGCTGCCGCTGTTGACCAGATCACCATCGGCTACCACCAGGTCAGCCGCCACACTCAACGTCCCGGTGTTGGTCAATGAGCCACGGCCTGTTATCGGCTTCACCACCAGTGAAGACCCACTGCCGGTGGTCTGGAACGTGCCGCTATTAAGCAGCGCTCCCATTCGCGTCAAACCGGCATGACTGAAGTCACCGCGGTTATCCAGCGTGCCCGTCACCCAGCCCACATCCAAGCTGCCGGTGTTCACCAGAGTATGGTCCACCATGGCCTTTTGCACGGTAAGGCTACCGCTGCTGCTGGCGTCACCGGCGGAGCTGAAGCTGCTCACACTCGCCGCGGTGCTGCCGGAAACATCAAGCTGTGCGGTGGCAGCGTCGCTGCCATCACCTTGAGCACGCCCCGCCAGCAATGTGAGCGAGGTCGCGTCAATGGCATCCAGCGATACGTTGACCGTGGCCCCACCGGAAACAAGCACGGTACCGGCGGTCAATGTGGCGCCCTGCGCTACCGTGACATCACCGCCCCCGCCTTGATAGACCAGATGACCGCCACTGCCATCAAAATCAGCCTGGCGGTTATCGTCAAACACATGGCTGATCAGGCCAAGCTGGCCGCTCACGGTGAGGTTTGCGCCGGTGCCAACCACCACACCATTACGGTTGGCCACGAACACATCCACATCGTTACCGCTGCCATGAAGCTGCCCCAGCAGCTGTGACACATGGCCGGAGGTATCGATATTGAGCACTGCATCGTGTGCACCAGCCGCGGTTGAACCGGCAAAAGTCAGCGATGCGTCACTTCCGATATTAAACCCGGCGGGACCACTGGCATTGATCGTGGCGGACTGGCCGCCCCAGACAATGACATTATCGGTACCACTGATGGACAGCGTCTGTTCGCCCTGGCTGGCGGCGCCAACCACCACGGGGCTTCCGCCCACCTGCACACCCTGGCCCGGCAGCTGGCTGGCCGCGATATCCGAGGCGCAGGATGGAGCGCCATACCCTGCCAACATCAACCCCAGGGTGAGCGCGCTATAGGCGCCCCTACGAACATGCTTCATGACCTGCATCCTTTCGTTGTTGAGTATTCCGTTAGCGTTGGACGCACTTTGGTACCAACGTTTTCTGAAATGAATATAACGTGCATTCACCAAATTTGAATATCACCCCTTAATGCCGATCTTCCGGTTGAGTTTCGCCACTGGCGCCGCTGCCACCCAGCCAAAAAGAAAGGGGCCGCAAGGGCCCCTTTCTCCGATCGGGAGCAGCGCCTTGCAAAGGCGCCGTCCGTTTTCGCTTCTTACTTGGTGCTGTTCACCGGATGGGTGTGGAACTCCG
>NZ_JAARLY010000011.1 GCF_011759385.1 Oleiagrimonas sp. C23AA
GGGCCTACGGCTACCGGGATCAGGACTATTTCTTCCTCAAGATCCGCGCTGCCTTCCCCGGTATTCCACGATGAACCGAAAATAAGGGCGGTGTCGCGCATATGTGTCGTGACGCGCAGTCAGCAATCGGAGAAAAGGGGATGCAGGACCTGGCAGCTATCATGGCTTTCGTCCGCGTGGTCGAGGCCAATACGTTCGCCGCCGCCGCGCGCGGCCTGGGCATGAGTGCCTCGGGCGTGAGCCGCGCGGTATCGCGCCTGGAAACCCAGCTGGGCGTGCGCCTGCTGGCGCGCACCACGCGCTCGCTGAGCCTGACCGAGGAAGGGCGCGCCTTCTACGACCGCTGCCAGCGCATCCTGGCCGACCTGAACGAGGCTACCGAAAGCGTGGGCGCCGCGCGCGAACATCCGCAGGGCCGCCTGCGCGTGGCTTCGACCATGGCCATCGGCCGCGCCGCCCTGCTGCCGCATCTACCCGAATTCAACCGACTGTATCCGGACATCCGGCTGGAACTGTCGATGAGCGACCAGCCACTGGACATGGTCGAGGAAGGCATCGACTGCGCGCTGCGCATCGGCCAGATGGCCGACTCCTCGCTGATCGCCAAGCGCATCGGCCAACTGCGCATGATCACCTGCGCCTCGCCGGACTACCTGCGCAAACACGGCTACCCGCGTGATCTTTCGTCCCTGCGCGAACACGACTGCATCGGCTACGTGAAGCCGATCCGTGGCGTCATCCCCTGGTATTTCGAAACCGAGCACGGCCGCGAGGAAGTGGACGTGGCTCCGGCGCTTTCTCTGAATGACGCCGAATCGGTGATGCAGGCCGGCATCATGGGCCTGGGTATCATCCAGACCACCGACTACGTGGCCGCCTCGGCGCTGGCGCGCGGCGAGCTGGTGCCGCTGTTCCCGGCCATGATCGCCGCCGGTCCGCCGCTGTGGATCGTCTATCCGCAGCGCCGCCATGTCTCGGCGCGCGTGCAGGTGTTCATCGACTGGATCTGCCAGCTGTTTGACCGCTGCGCCGGCACCTGCACCGAAATGGCGCGCTTCAATCACATGGTGCAAAGCGCCAGCATGCCGGCCCTGGCCTTGCGCAAGGTGGGCTGAGCGGCGCCACCTTCGCCGGCGAACTGGCCAAGATACGCGGCGATGGACGCATCCATCCGGCCGCGTGTGCTGCGTCGAAGTTTCAGGCACACATCACTGGATGGCAGCTTCTCGCATGTCGCTGTCCGGGAAGTGTTGCGCGCGGTGATGAGCTATCGGCCGGTTCCATCAGCCTAAGCGATGTCATGCCGGCGAACGCCGGCATCCAACGCCCTGAGCTGCCGGGCGGCGCACCCATCGACGCCGAGCTTTCGCCGGGATGTCGACGTCTCAGGCAAGATAGCGGGAGGGCGACAGCAATGCCCCTCCAGCCTCAGCGACCTCGGCGCCGCTGCTTGCGCAGACGCTTCCAGACCTTGGCACGGCGCTTGACGGCACGCTTGTGCCGCCGCGCCGCGCGGCGCACCACGCGATCGTGATGGCCAAGGTAAATGGCCGGTGTCGACAACAGCGTCAACAGCTGCGACACGGCCAGACCGCCGATCATGGCAATACCCAGCGGCTGGCGCATTTCCGAGCCCACGCCAATGCCGATGGCCAGCGGCAAGGCGCTCAGCATGGCCACCAGCGTGGTCATCAGGATCGGCCGGAAACGCGTCAGGGCAGCCTCGCGCACCGCGCTGACCGGGTCCATGCCATGCTCACGTTCGGCCACCAGCGCGAAGTCCACCATCAGGATGGCGTTCTTCTTGATGATGCCGATCAGCAGAAGGATGGCGATGATCGCCACCAGCGACAGCGGCGTACCGGTCACCAGCAGAGCCAGAAACGCGCCGCAACCGGCGGCCGGCAACGTGGAAAGGATGGTCAACGGATGGCGCAGGCTTTCGTAGAGAATGCCCAGCACCACGTACATGGCCAGGATCGCTCCCAGCAGCAGAATCGGGAAGTTCGACTGCATGTCGCGAAACTGCTGGCCGGTGCCGTTGAAATCCACGTGGATGCCATCGGGCAGACGCAGGCCGCGGGCGGTGGCCTCGATCAGCGCCATGGCCTCGTTCAGTTGCACGCCGGGCGCCATGTCGTAATTGATGTTGGACACCTGCACCTGGTTGTAATGCGCAATCGAGGGCAGCGTCAGGCCACTGCTGATGCTGGCGATGGCCGACAGCGGCACCATCTGCCCGCTGCTGGTAGGCACGTGCAGGCGACTCAGCGCCTCGGGGCCGGCGGTGAACTGCGGCTGCGCGCTCAGCACCACGTAATACTGGTTGATGTCCGAATAGATGGTCGACACCGGCTGCTCGCCGAAGGCGCTGTACAGCGCGGTGTCCACCTGCGCCACGCTCACGCCCAGACGCGACGCCTTCTGCCGGTCGATGTGGATGTCTTCCTCCAGCCCGGCCGTGTCGTAGTCGGAACTGACATCGCGCAGCTGTTTGAGCCCGCGCAACGCACGCTCGAGCTTGAGCGTGGCCGCGCGCAGATCGCCATTGCCGTCGGACACCAGCTGGAAGGTCTGGCCGGCGCCACTGCCGCCGCCCCCGCCGCCCCCGAGGAACTGCACCATGTTCACCGACACATCCACGCCGGGAATGTCGGCCACCCGCTTGCGCAGCTCTTCCAGCACCGCATCGCCCCGCACGCGACGATGCCCGGCACCCACGCCCAGTGGCTTCAGATCCATGAAGATGGCGCCGGTGTTGCCCACGCCGCCGCCACGACCGGCACCAAGGATGGTCGCCGAATCGGCGACGTTCGGATCATTTTCCAGGCGCGAGGCCACCCGTTGCAGACGTTCGGCCAGAATCTTCGGCGACACGTTGGCGTCGGCGGTGACCTGCACGCGTACCATCGCGGTGTCCTCCTTGGGCATGAAGGAGGAACCCACCAGCTTGGTCACCACCACCGCCAGCAACACCGTCAAGAGCAGCAGCAGTACCGGCTGCCAGCGCATCAGGCGCCGGTGATGCAGGGCAAAATCCAGCGAGCGCGCGTACAGGCGCTGCACACTGCCATCCAGCCGCGCCAGGCGTTGGCGCAGGCGGCCGCGCTTGGGCTTGGGCTCGGCCTCGCGCTTTTCGCGGTGATGCAGGTAATGCGCACACAGGGTCGGCGTCAGCGTCAGCGACACGATCGCCGAGATCACCACCGCCGCGGCCAGTGTCACCGAGAACTCGCGCATCAGCATGCCCAGCAGGCTGCTTTCGAACAGCAACGGCGCGAACACGGCCAGCAGCGAGACGGTGATGGAAATCACCGTGAAGCCAATCTCGCGCACACCGGTGACGGCGGCATCGAACGGGCGCATGCCCGCTTCCATGTGGCGCACGATGTTCTCGGTGACCACGATGGCATCGTCGACCACGAAGCCGATGCAGATCACCAGCGCCATCAACGACAGGTTGTTGAGCGTGTAGCCGGCGATCCACATCACCACGAAGGCACCGGCCAGCGACAGCGGCACGCTGATGGCGGCAATCAGGGTGGGCCCGGGCCGGCGCAGGAAGGCCAGCATCACCAGCACCACCAGCACCACGGAAATGCCCAGCGCCAGTTGCACCTCGTCGATCGACGACTTGGTGGTGTTGGTCAGATCGAACAGCGGCGTCACCTGCACCGCGGCCGGCAGCGCCGCGGTCAGCTGCGGCAGGCGCGCCTTGATCTGCGCCACCGCGGCCAGTGCGTTGGCGTCCGGACGCTTCTGGATCTGCAGGATCACCGCGCGCTGGCCGTTGAACCAGGCACCCTGGTGATCATCCTGCGCGCCGGCCTCGACGCTGGCCACATCGCGCAATCGCACGGCACGGCCGTTGCGCTGGGCGATGACCAGCTGGGCAAACTGTTGCGGCGTTTTCAGCTGGTCGTTGGCCGACACCATCATTTGCGTGTCGCCGTCGCTCAGCGTGCCCTGCGGCGAGGTCACATTGGCCGCGGTCAGCGCGTTGCGCACGTCGTTGCCGGTCAGATCCATTGCCGCCAGCTGGCGCGGGTTCATGCGCACGCGGATGGCCGGCGCGGAGCCGCCGATCAGCTGCACCCGGCTTACGCCCGGCACCTGCGCCAGGCTGGGCGAAAGGATGGTATCGGCCTGGTCGTACAGCTCTTGCGGTGACATCGTCGGCGAGGTCACCGCCAACAACAGCAGCGGGATGTTGTTGGTGTTGATCTTGAACAGCGAGGGCGGCGAGGGCAGATTGGTCGGCAGATCGCTGGCCGAGGCATTGATCGCCGCCTGCACGTCACGCGCGGCGGCATCCACGCGCTGATCCAGATGGAACATCAGCATGATCTGCGAGGAGCCCTCGCTGCTGGTCGAGCTCATCTGATCAAGACCGGCGATACGGCCCAGATGCCGCTCCAGTGGCGCGGTGACGGCGCTGGCCATGGTCTGCGCGCTGGCACCGGGCTGCGCCACGGTGACCACCACCATGGGCATTTCCAGCTGTGGCAGCGGTGCCACGCCCAGCTTCAGATAGGCCAGCATGCCGATCAGACAAAGGCCCAGCGCCAGCAGACTCATGCCGGCAGGACGGCGCACCAGGGGCGTGAACAGATTCATACCGCTAACGTGCCTGCTCGGTGACCCTTAGCGCCTGTGCAACAAGTCGTCCCATGACGAAGGACATGGCCCCTCATGCGTGTTGTTTCCCCTTCCCTCATGATGCGACGGCCCGCATCACGGGCCGCTGTTCAGCGTCCTATGGTGCCGTGTTTCGGTCCGCGGACCTAGTGCCGATGCAACAAAGTGCGCGACAGGTTCAACGCCCGTCGTCCTGGGGAAGTGATCATCACGACGTTTTATGACGGCGCGGCAGCGTCAGTCGTGGGACTGGCGCTGGCCGCCGATCCAGGTCTCACGCACCTTCAGTTGTTCATCCATCACCGCGAAATCGGCTCGGTAACCGGCGGCGATACGGCCGTGCGTGGCCGACAGGCCCAGGAAGTCGGCGGCATAGGTAGAGGCCATGCGCGCGGCCTCGGCCAGCGGCAGGTCCAGCGCCTTCACGCACAGACGCACCGCGGTGGCCATATCCAGCGCCGAGCCAGCCAGCGTGCCGGCGTCGTCCTGACACTTGCCATCACGACAGGTGATGGTGACACCGTTGAGGGTAAAACTGTCCTGATCCGAACCCACCGGCGGCATGGCGTCGGTGACCAGGAACATCTTGCCGCGCGGTTTGGCGGCGATGGCCACGCGCAGGGTGACCGGGTCGACATGGTGACCATCGACAATCAGGCCGCACCAGCTTTGCGCATCATCCAGCGCAGCACCCACCGCACCCGGGGCGCGGCTGGCCAGCGGGGTCATGGCGTTGAACAGGTGAGTGAAGCCGCGGATGCCGGCATCCAGGCCGGCGCGGATCTGCGCGTAGTCGCCGGCGGTATGCCCGGCGGCGACGATCACACCGCGCTCGACCAGCGCGCGAATGGTGGCCTCGGGTACCTGCTCGGGCGCCAGTGTGAGCAGGGTGCAGCCTTTTTTCAGCGATGAGGCCAGAGCGATCTCGTCGGCGTCGGGCACGCGGAAGTGGCCGGCCTGATGAATCCCCTTGCGCTTCTCGGCCAGATACGGTCCTTCGATATGAATGCCCAGCACGCCGGGCACGCCGGCCTCGATGGCCGCATCGACGGCGGCAATGGCTTCGCGCATCACCGACACCTGATCACTGATCAGCGTCGGCAGCAGCGCGGTGGTGCCGAACGGGCGGTGCGCCTGGGCAATGGCACGGATGCCCTCCACCGTCGGCGTCTGGTTGAGCAACACGCCACCGCCACCGTTGACCTGGGCATCGATGAAGCCCGGCAACAGATACCGCCCTTGCAGATCATGCCGCTCGGCGGCGCGCACACGGCGATCCGACGGCAACGCCAGACCGGTGATTTTGCTCCCTTCCACCAGCACGGCGCAGCCGGTCTGCAGTCCGTGACGGGTCAGTACGCGTCCATTGACGAGGGCGTGGGCCATGGGGTTGCTCCGAGGAAGCGGTCAAGACGGTGGCTGGGCCGGTGCGCCAGGCTCCGGCCCAGCGCTCAAACGGTTTCGGTCACCTTGTTCAGATGCGGTGGCACGTCCGGATCGTGTCCGCGACGCAGCGCCAGTGCGTTGACCGCCCGATAGAAGCTCTGCACGGCCAGCAGCGGCGCGTACATGGCGTGCGGAGCGGCAACGGATGGCAAGGCGTCGGCATGCCTGTCGCCCGGCTCCACCGTCCATACACGGGCGCCGCGCCGGCGAAACTCCCTGGCCACCTCGCGCGCGCCGTCCAGGGTGCCATCATCCTGAGTGAACATCAGCACCGGGAAGTCCTTGCCGACGATGGCCATGGGTCCGTGCTTGACCTCGGCGGTGGAGAAACCCTCGGCGTGCAGGCCACAGGTTTCCTTGAATTTCAGCGCCGCCTCCTGTGCCGCGCCAAAGCCATAGCCGCGCCCGAGCACGAACAGGTTATTGGCCTCGACCAGGCCATCCACCAGCGGCGTCCAGTCGGCCGCGGCCGCCTTGTCCAGCGCGGCGGGCATGGCCTCCAGTGCCGACAGCAGTGCGGCATCACCGGACCAATGCGCGGTCAGGTGGGCAATGGCGCCGAGCGCGCCCAGGTAGCTCTTGGTCGCCGCCACACTACGCTCGGGACCGGCTTTGAGGCCAATCACCGTGTCGGCGGCCTCGGCCAGCGGTGAATCCTCCACATTGACCATCGCCACCACATGTGCGCCAGCCTTGCGCGCGGCCATCGCATTGGCGACCAGATCCGGACTCTTGCCCGACTGCGAAATGGCGATGTACAGCGCCTCTTCCAGGCGCATGGGCGCACCGTACACCGACGACACCGAGGGCGACGCCGAGGCGGTCACGGTGCCGGTGCGCGTTTCGAACGCGTACTTGGCGTAGGTGGCGGCGTGATCGGAGCTGCCGCGCGCGCAGGTGGCGACAAACGCGGGCGGCGTCGCGCGCAGGCGCTCGGCCAGTTCGCGCACCACCGCATCGTTTTCGCGCAACTGGCGCGCCAGCGTGGCGCCGGCCTCACCGGCTTCGGCGTACATCAGGGTGGCGTCGGGGGACTTGCCTTCAACGGACATGGATCGGTTCCTGGTTCGTGAAAGGTGGTCGAACAAAATGGCGCGCCAACGGCCGCGTTGCTTTCCCGGCAACGCGCGTGATGACGTGCATGATCAAAGCGCCGTGACGGCGGCCCATGGCGACCGACAAGCTCATTCGGCCTGCAACTCGGCGACGAAGTCATAAGCATCGCCGCGGTAATAAGACTGGGTGAACTCGACCAGCCTGCCATTGGCCAGGAACGCGCGGCGCTCCAGCGCCAGGCCGGCGGCGCCGACCGGCAGCTTGAGCTGGCGCGCCGGCTCGGCCGTCAGATTGACCGCGCGCAGTCGTTGCAGCGCGCGCACCGGGCGCTGCCCCTGGGCCTCCAGCGCGTCGTACAGCGACTCGGCCACGCGCATGGGGTCGGAAAGAATGTCGTGTGGCACGGCGGTGCGCTCCACCGCCAGCGGGTCGTCTCCGGCAAAGCGCAGCCGGTGCAGGCGCACCACGCTGGCGCCCGGCGACAGATTCAGCGCCATCGCCTCTTCCGGGGTTACCTCGCCCACTTCGCGGCTCAAGAACACCACGCGCGGGTTCAACCCGCGTGCGCGCAAGTCCTCGGTGAAGCTGGTCAGGCGTGACAGCGGCTTGATGATGCGCTCGGCGACGAAGGTGCCGGCGCCGTGGCGCTGCATCAGCAGGCCATCCTCGACCAGGCCGGCGATGGCCTTGCGCACGGTGACACGCGACAGCGACAACTGCCGCGCCATCTCGCGCTCGCTGGGCAAGGCCTGGCCCGGCTCGATGACGCCGCTTTCCACCGAACGACGGATGGCGCGACGCAGGCGCAGGTAGGCCGGCGCGTGCACTCCGGCACGTTCCATACCCATGCGCTCAAATTCACTGATGAGGGCCGCTTGCATGTCGCGAAAATACCAATCGAATACCAATCGGTCAATGGTATACCTGTTGCGACAGGCTCGCATGCTCGAACTTGCACCAAGCAAGCCTTGAGTTCATGCTATTGGTATGTAGGTGGTATGCTTTTGTCGTACCACCGTCCCCACCAGCGATTCCCGAGGTATTCCCGTGAGTGTTCAGGCAAAGCCGGTCGAAGTGTTCGACCTAGTCATCTTTGGCGGCACGGGCGATCTGGCCATGCGCAAGCTGCTGCCGGCGCTGTTCCATCGATTCGCCGACGGCCAGATTCCCGACGACAGCCGCATCATCGGCGTGGCGCGCGAGGAGATCGACTCGGACGAATACGCCAAGCGCGTGAAGGACGCCATCAAGCAGGCGGCCGGCGACAACAAGGATCTGGCCAAGCAGGTCGACCCGTTCCTGAAACTGGTCGGCTACCACCCGCTGGATGCCACCGTCGACAAGGGCTGGAACGAGTTCGCCGAGGACCTGTCCGACGCCAAGCGCATTCGCATCTTCTACCTGTCGACCAGCCCGTCGATCTTCGTCGATCTCTGCGAGCGCCTGCGCCAGCACAACCTGCACTGCGGCCGCTCGCGCGTGGTCATCGAAAAGCCGATCGGCAAGAACCTGGAAAGCGCCCAGCGCATCAACGATGCCGTCGGCGCGGTGTTCGACGAGAGCCAGATCTTCCGCATCGATCATTACCTGGGCAAGGAAACGGTGCAGAACCTGCTGGCTCTGCGCTTTGGCAACGCCCTGTTCGAGCCGCTGTGGAATTCGGCACATATCGACCACGTGCAGATCACCGTGGCCGAAACGCTGGGTGTGGGCACGCGCGGTTCGTACTACGACACCGCCGGCGCGCTGCGCGACATGGTGCAGAATCACCTGCTGCAGCTGCTGTGCATGGTCGCCATGGAGCCGCCGGCCTCGCTGGATGCCGACGCCGTGCGCGACGAAAAGCTCAAGGTGCTGCGCTCGCTGACGCCAATCGACAACGAGAACGCCGGCAAGCTCACCGTGCGCGGCCAGTACCGCGCCGGCGCCACCCGTGACGGCGCCGCACCGGGCTACCTGGAAGACCTGGGCGATGATCACTCCAACACCGAGACCTTCGTCGCGCTGAAGACCGAAGTGGCCAACTGGCGCTGGGCCGGCGTGCCGTTCTACCTGCGCACCGGCAAGCGCCTGCCCGAGCGCGTCTCGGAAATCGTGGTCAGCT
Source organism: Oleiagrimonas sp. C23AA (assembly GCF_011759385.1). Lineage (GTDB taxonomy): Bacteria > Pseudomonadota > Gammaproteobacteria > Xanthomonadales > Rhodanobacteraceae > Oleiagrimonas. The sequence goes on from NZ_JAARLY010000011.1 coordinate 9,245, forward strand.
TCCGCTGCATTCCGCATTCGATCTTCGAGAACGGCAGCGGCCCGATCGCCGCCAACAAGCTGGTGTTGCGCCTGCAGCCGGACGAAGGCGTCAAGCTGTGGGTGATGAGCAAGTACCCGGGCCCCGGCGGCCTGCGCCTGCAGCGCGTGGCGCTGGACATGAGCTTTGCCGAAGCCTTCGGCGTGCAGCAGCCCGATGCCTACGAGCGCCTGCTGCTGGACGTGGTGCGCGGCAACCTGACGCTGTTCATGCGTCGTGACGAGGTGGAAGCGGCCTGGAGCTGGATCGACCCGATCCTCAACGCCTGGCAGACCTCCTCCGAAGGCCCGAAGTCGTACGTGGCCGGCACCTGGGGCCCGAGCGCCTCGGTGGCGCTGATCGAGCGCGATGGCCGCACCTGGCACGACGACGAAGACGAGCAATGATTCACCGGCGTGTGGCGCCGCCCTCTGGCGCCCACGCATCCGTACCAAGAGAGCGACACGCATGAATCCGACGATGCATACCTACGACAGCAAGCCGGTTCTGGCCCAGGCGCTGGCCGGCCGCATCGCCGCCCAGCTGAGCGAGGCCATCGCCAGCCGCGGCAGCGCACTGCTGGCGCTGTCGGGCGGCAGCACGCCGAAACTGCTGATGGAAACCCTGTCCGGCACCGAAATCGACTGGAGCCGGGTCACCGTGACCCTGGTCGACGAGCGCTGGGTGGATGACAGCGACGAGCGTTCCAACGCGCGCCTGCTCAAGACCCACCTGCTCAAGAACAAGGCCGCCGCGGCGCATTTCGTGCCGCTGTATGCCGCCGCACCGACCCCGGAAAGTGCCCTGGCCACCATCAATGCGCGCATTGACGGCCTGGCGCTGCCGCTGGACGTGGCGGTGCTGGGCATGGGTGGTGACGGCCACACGGCCTCGTTCTTTCCCGGCGGTGACCGCCTGGACGAAGCGCTGGACCCGAACGGCACGCACAGTGTGCTGCCGATGCGTGCCGAAGGCGCCGGCGAGCCACGCGTCACCCTGACCGTGCCACGCCTGATCGAAGCCCGTGCGCTGTACCTGCACATCGAAGGTGACGGCAAGCGCGAGGTCTACGAGCAGGCGCTGAACGGCACCGATTACCCGATCACCCGGGTAATCAAGCTGGCCGCCGAGCTGGAAACCTACTGGGCGCCCTGAAAGCGCGCCACCTGCAAGTCTTTTTCCGAACACCGCCCGCGCCACGGGCACCGCAAGAGCCAACGCCATGAACGTGCATCCGACCATCGCCGAAGTCACCGAACGCATCGCCGAGCGCAGCCGCGCTTCGCGCCAGGCCTATCTGGCGCGTATCGATGCCGCCAAGGGCAACGGTCCGCACCGCCGTCACCTGTCGTGCGGCAACCTGGCCCATGGCTTCGCCGCCTGCGGCGCCACCGACAAGGATCGCCTGAAGGGCGAGGTCACGCCCAACCTCGGCATTGTTACCGCCTATAACGACATGCTCTCGGCGCACCAGCCATACGAGCGCTACCCCGAGCTGATCCGCTCGATTGCGCGTGAGGTAGGCGCCACCGCGCAGGTGGCCGGTGGCGTACCGGCGATGTGCGACGGCGTCACCCAGGGCCAGGCCGGCATGGAACTGAGCCTGTTCTCGCGCGATGTGATCGCCATGTCGGCCGGCGTGGCGCTGTCGCACGACATGTTCGACGCGGCCATGTTCCTGGGGATCTGCGACAAGATCGTGCCGGGCCTGATGATCGCCGCGCTGACCTTTGGCCATCTGCCGGCCGTCTTCGTGCCGGCCGGGCCGATGCCCAGCGGCCTGCCCAACGAGGACAAGGCCGCCGTGCGCCAGGCGTTTGCTGAAGGCAAGGTCGCCCAGGACAAGCTGCTGGAAGCCGAGTCCAAGTCCTACCACTCGCCCGGCACCTGCACCTTCTACGGCACCGCCAACTCCAACCAGATGCTGATGGAGATCATGGGCCTGCACCTGCCGGGCTCGAGCTTCGTCAATCCGAACACCCCGCTGCGCGACACGCTGACTACCGAGGCCGTGCGCCGCGCTGCCGCCATCACCGCGCAGGGCGATAATTACACCCCGGTTGGGCGCATGGTCGACGAGCGCACCATCGTCAACGGCGTGATCGGCCTGCACGCCACCGGCGGCTCCACCAATCACCTGCTGCATCTGATCGCCGTGGCCGCCGCGGCCGGCATCGTGCTGACGCTGGAAGACTTCGACGCGCTGTCCTCGGTGGTGCCCCTGCTGGCTCGCGTCTACCCCAACGGTTACGCCGACATCAACCATTTCCACCAGGCCGGCGGCATGCCGTACCTGATCGGCCAGCTGCTCGACGCCGGCCTGCTGCACGGCGATGTGCAGACGGTGTGGGGCTCCGGCATGGATGCCTACCGCTGCATGCCGTCGCTGGACGAGACCGGCACACTGGTCTACACGCCGGTCACCGAGAGTGCCAATCCCAACATCCTGCGCCCGGCCAGCGAGCCGTTCCGCGCCGATGGCGGCCTGCGCACGCTCAAGGGCAACCTGGGTCGCTCGGTGATCAAGGTGTCCTCGGTGCCCGAGGATCGCTATGTGATCGAGGCCCCGGCCGTGGTGTTCGAGGACCAGAACGATGTCAAAACCGCCTTCGATCGCGGCGACCTGGACCGCGACTTCGTCGCCGTGGTGCGCTTCCAGGGCCCGCGGGCCATCGGCATGCCGGAGCTGCACAAGCTGACGCCGACGCTGGGCGTGCTGCAGGGCCGCGGCCACCGCGTGGCACTGGTCACCGACGGGCGCATGTCCGGCGCCTCGGGCAAGATCCCGGCAGCCATCCATGTCAGCCCGGAAGCCATCGACGGCGGCCCGCTGGCCAAGGTGCGCAACGGCGACATGATCCGCCTGGACGTCACCGCCGGCACGCTGGAAGCGCTGGTCGACGACGCCGAATGGAACGCACGCGAGATGGTCAAGGCCGACCTGACCCATCACCACCACGGCATGGGTCGCGAGCTGTTCGCGCTGATGCGCAACGCTGTCGGCACCGGCGACACCGGCGCCAGCGTGTTCGGCACGCAGGACCTGCACCACGCCGCCGACGCCTGAGCGCCCCCGGCACAACAGCCACCGACAAGCCACCCATCTACGGAATTGCTCACCATGAACCCGCAAGAAACCAAGCAGGCGCAGATTGCCGCCACCCTGGAACGCGCCCCGGTGGTGCCGGTGGTCATCATCGAGGATGCCGCCCACGCCGTACCGATGGCGCGCGCGCTGGTCGCTGGCGGCACGCCGGCCATTGAAGTGACGCTGCGCACGCCGGCCGCGCTGGACGCTGTACGCGCCATTGCCTCCGAGGTGGAAGGCGCCATCGTCGGCGTCGGCACCGTGCTAGGTGCCGCCCAGCTGCAGGACGCCGAGGCCGCCGGCGCCAAGTTTGCCGTCTCCCCCGGCGCCTCGCCGGCATTGCTCGACGCCGCCGATGCCAGCGCGCTGCCGCTGCTGCCCGGCGCCGCCACTGCGGGTGAGGCGATGACGCTGCTCGAGCGCGGCTACCGCTTCCAGAAGTTTTTCCCGGCCGCCTACGCCGGTGGCCCCAAGCTGCTGGGCGCCTGGGCTAGCCCGCTGCCGGGCATCCGTTTCTGCCCCACCGGCGGCATCAAGCCGGAAACGGCCAACGATTACCTGAACCTTGCCAACGTGGTCTGCGTCGGCGGTTCGTGGCTGACGCCCAAGGATGCCCTGGCCGGCGGCGACTGGGATCGCATCGAGCGCCTGGCGCGCGAGGCCGCGGCGCTTAAAGCCTGATCGACGCAATAGCCCAACAAAAAAGCCGCGACGCCCCAAGCGCCGCGGCTTTTTTGTATCCGATCACGACCCCGGGCCGCGATGATCAGCTTTCGCTGGCGGCCTCTTCGTCGCCTTCGCTTTCGTCCGACTTCACCAGCACGCGCGCGGCAATGATGCCCAACTCGTACAGCAGGTACATCGGCACACCCAGCATCACCTGCGAAGTGATATCCGGCGGTGTCAGCACCGCGGCCAGGGCAAAGCAGATCACCACCACGTAGGGGCGCGATTTGCGCAGCTTGGCAATGGGCAGCACGCCGATGGCGGCCATGATCACCACCGCCACCGGCACCTCGAAGCACAGGCCGAAGGCGAACAGCAGCGTCAGCACGAAGCCCAGGTAGTGGTTGATGTCGGTCATCATCTGCACGCCCTGCGGCGTGACCGCCGTCAGGAATGCGAACGCCGCCGGCATCACCAGGAAATAGGCGAACGCGCAGCCGATGTAGAACAGCAGCACCGCCGACACCAGCAGCGGACGCGCCAGACGCTTCTCGTGCCGGTACAGCCCCGGACTGACAAACGCCCAGGCCTGATAGATCAGCATCGGCATGGACAGCACCAGCGCCAGCACGATGGCCAGCTTGATCGGCGTGAAGAACGGGCTGGCCACCTCGGTGGCAATCAGGTGCCCGCCCTTGGGCAGATGCATCACCAGCGGCGCGGCCAGCTCGCTGTACAGCCATTCGCGAAACGGAAACAGCGCCACGAACACCACCAGCACGGTGGCCACGGCCTTCAGCAGCCGTGTGCGCAGTTCCAGCAGATGACTGAGCAGGCCTTCGCCTTCGCTTTCACCGTCGGCGATATCGTCGTGCTCATCGACCATGCGGCGGCTCCTTGGCATCGTGCGCGGACGCTGACGATGCCTGTTCATGCGCGTCCTCGTCGACGGCGCCCGTGCCGGCCTTGTCAGCCGACTGGCGCGCCTGATCGGCCGCCTCGGCACGCGCCCCGGCCTGCTCACGCGCTTCGCGCACGCTTTCGCGCACGGCATCGACCGACTCGCGCACCCCTTCGTTGGTGCGACGTACGGTGTCGCGCATCACTTCCTCGGCGCGGCGCGCATGTTCGCGGGCCTCGCGCAGGTTGCGACGCAGCTCTTCGGCTTCCAGCTCGCGCTCCACCTCGCTGCGCACGCCGTTCCAGGCATCGCGCATCTTGCGGATGAACTGACCGGCGGTACGCGCAGCTCCGGGCAGGCGCTCAGGGCCGAGCACCAACAAGGCGATGATGCCCACCACGAGCATCTCGCCGAATCCAATGTCGAACATGGTTCGGTGGCTTTAGGCGGGTGTCAGTGCTTGGACTGTTCGGACGACTGATTCTGCTCGGTCTTGACCGACGCCTTTTCCTCGTCGGTATTGACGCGGGCCTGCGAATCCTTGAACTGGGCGTCCTTGTCCTCGTCGTCGTTCATGCCCTTCTTGAAACCACGGATGGCCTTGCCCAGATCCGAGCCGATATTGCCCAGCTTCTTGGTGCCGAACAGCAGCACGACGATCAGGAGAACCAGCAGCAGCTGCAGGGGACCTATGCTCACGGGACTACCTCTTCATACACATCTTCAAAGGGGTGCCGCCCGGCGGACGGCACCTGTCAGGTACGCTAACGCACCACTCAGTGCGCAGTGTACTCCTCCAGACGGTCGCGGAAATTGACCACCGGATTGGGCACGTTGCTGACGCCACCCTCGAAGATGCGGCGTGGGGTGATGCCGGCACCATAGATCGCCGCGTTGGCGTCGTAATCGATGCGCAGCGCCGAACCATCCAACGCCACGCCGGCGAACAGGCCACGCGAACGCGAGTAGGAGTAGATTTCGGCCTTAAGCTGGCCATCGGTGGAAGCATTGGCGTTGCGCCCCACCGGGCCGGCGGCGGCCGCCGCGTCGGCGCCCAGGGTGAACTTGCCGTTGACGATGCCGTCGACACCGGCCTGGGTGCGGAACACCAGCACCACGTCGGTGGATGAGACACCGGCCTGGAAGCCCACCGAGCCTCCGGTCAGCGTGATGTAGCTGGGATTGGACCAGGTGCCGTCGGCGGTCTTGACCGAAATCAGGCCCTCGCCGTGACGGCCGCCGAACACGAAACCGGCCTTGATCACATCGGGAATCACCGCGATGGCCTTGGCGTTGCGCAGCAGATCCTGCGGAATAGCCTTGTCCGGGGCCTGCATGATTTCAGCAAGCACACGCGTGGCCTGGGTGGCGCGATCCAGGTCCTTGGCCTGCTGCGCATGAACGGCAAAAGCCGGCGCCAGCATGACGGCAGCCAGCACCAGCACTCGACGCACGGAACGATTGAACATGAGGGGACTCCATCGGCTGGAACAATGCGGGGATTGCACGGACACGTAGACGCCGGCAGTTATGGCAGACTGCGAAACCGCTTCCGCGGTTCCCTTTCAAGCGCCCATGCCCAACGCTCGCAACTATACCGGCCTTGCCGGCTATTCCCATGACCTGCCAGCCCAGGCCGCCGTGCTGCTGGTTAACCTGGGTACACCTTCGGCGCCCACCGCCAAGGCGGTGCGGCCGTATTTGGCCGAATTCCTTGGCGATCAGCGCGTGATCGAATACCCGCGCTGGCTGTGGCAGTTGATTCTGCACGGTATCATCCTGCGTGTGCGTCCCACGCGCTCTGCCGAGGCCTACGCGAAGATCTGGACGCCGCAAGGCTCGCCGCTGCGTGTGGGCAGCGAGGCCCTGGCCAGCAGCATGCAGGGCGCCATCGCGCGGCGCCGGCCCGGCCCGATTCGCGTCGCGCTGGCCATGCGCTATGGTCAGCCGGCCGTCGCCGACACCATTGCCCAGCTGCAACGCGAAGGCGTGCGCCGGCTACTGGTATTGCCGCTTTATCCGCAGTACTCGGCCACTTCCACCGGCTCGGTGATCGACGCGGTGGCCGATGCCTGCAAGGGTCTGCGCTGGCCACCGGAACTTCGCATCATCAACGACTATCACGCCGACAGCGCCTACATCGAGGCGCTGGCCGACTCCATTCGCGCCCACTGGCAGTCGCAGGGGCGCGGCGACAAGCTGCTGCTGAGCTTCCATGGCATCCCCGAGCGCTACGTGCGCGCCGGCGATCCGTACTTCTGCCAGTGCCAGGCCACCGCACGCCTATTGCGCGAACGCCTTGGGTTGTCCGAAAACGAGCTGGTAGTCAGCTTCCAGTCGCGCGTGGGCCGTGAGCGCTGGCTGCATCCCTATACCGACGAAACCGTGCGTGCGTTGGCCGCGCAAGGCGTCAGAAAGCTGGATGTGGCCTGCCCGGGCTTTGCCGTGGACTGCCTGGAAACGCTGGAGGAAATCGCCATGCAGAACCGCGAATTCTTCCTTGAGGCCGGCGGCGAGTCGTTGAGCTACATCAGCGCACTTAACGCACAGCCCGATCACGTCGCCGCGCTGACCGAGCTGGTGCTGCGCCACGGCCAGGGCTGGCCGGAGTTCGATCCGGATTTCGACATTGGCGCGGCCAAGGCCGCGCTCACCGCCGCGCATCAGCGCGCCCAAGCCATGCGCGCGAGCATCGCCGATGCGTGAGCGCCGCATCGCACTGGAAGGCACCACGCTCAGCGCCTGCCAATGGGGCGCCGACGATGCGCCACCGGTGATCGCCCTGCATGGTTGGCTGGACAATGCCGCGAGCTTTGCCAAGCTCACGCCACGACTGACCGAGACGCATCGCGTCATCGCGCTGGACCTGCCCGGCCACGGCCACTCCGACCACCTGCCGCAAGGGCGCTTGCTGCATTATCACTTCACCGACTACGTGGACGCGGTGATCGCCGCCGCCGACGCACTGCCATTGGAGCACTTCGCCCTGCTCGGCCACTCGCTGGGGGCGGGCGTGGCCAGCCTGGCCGCGGCGGCGCTGGGTGAGCGCATCACCGGCCTGGCGCTGATCGAAGGCCTGGGACCACTGGCCGACAGCGGCGGACGCACGCTGGAACGCTTCCGGCAGGCGCTGACCCAGCGCGAGCGCAGCACGCGCAAGCGCCTTCGCGTATTCGCCAGCATCTCCGAAGCCATCGCCGCGCGCGCCGCTGCCAGCGACCTGGCCGCCGATTTGGCGCAACCGATCATCGAGCGCGCCGTGCGCGCCGTGGAGGGTGGCTACAGCTGGCGCAGCGATCCGCGCCTGACGGTACCGACCACGCTGCGCCTGGCCGAGAGCCAGGTGCGCGACCTCCTGGCCGGCATCAGCGCACCGACCCGCCTGGTACTGGCGCGCCCGACCACACCCTATCTGCCCGACCGACTGATGGCCGAGCGCATCGCCTGCATCAACGATATCCAGGCCCAGCATCTGGACGGCGGCCACCACTTGCATCTGGAGCACCCGCAGACGGTGGCTGACTTTCTGTCTCCCGTCCTACTGCAAGGCTGATCGCGAATCACGAGGCAGCCGACAACAGTTTCAGCGCATTGATTGCTTCCCCCCCCATACCCTGCCACCACGTGGAGACGGACTTGACATGCAAACAGCTGTCGAGCAGGCCGTTACGGACACCGCGAACACGAAGCAAAGGGCGATTAAAGGAAACTAGTGGCATGTGTGGTAGCGCCAGCTTTTTTATCAGCCCTGGCACGGTTCGCACGCACTAAACGGCTTGAAAATATTGCGCAAAAAGCATGGGCGTCGCTTCACGCGAATGCACGTCACACCCTCAACGAAATGAAAGTAAAAAACAAAAAAGCCGCTCGCCAAGGCGTGCGAGCGGCTCACCTTCAATTTCCTGTCGAAAAAATTATCATTTCGGGTAAGTACAAGAGGTTCCATTAGGCGCTTTGACGCAAACATAGATGGGCGTCGAAAGATTTACTATTGGTATGCCAAAGCGGCCAATCTGGTCCCACATATTTTGCTGATCGGTGGGATTGCCCGGGCCCGAAAAGTCGTACGTCTGACTATCTGCACCAGTGTCACCGCCAGTCACCGCCGATACAGTAGCAGGAACATTATTTCCATGGGAGTCAACACCGGATTTCTCGTTAACCATGAGTTGATCAGTGCCGCCTTGGTTTGCTATATAAATTCCTACATGACTACCGTCTCTGAAAGTTACGGTGGCTTGAATTCTTGGCGCATCTTTGACAAAGGTAAACACAGAGGCGGCGGATTCAGCTAAATGAGCAAGATTATTCATGGTGAAACCAGGGCTTCTGTTTATGCTATCCAGAAACTGGTTCTGCGCCGGCGACGGATTTATTACATCATAAATATTTACGTCAGGGTTGGGATAAACAAGATTTACTGCGGTTTCTGGCGTCGAAAAAGGCCTGACCGAACCTTTGTCTGTTATCATAACCTGATTAGAGCCTACAATCCTATAATTTATATTTTTGCTATATCCCTCCGGAGAGCCCTGATAAAAATGCACGACAGCACTAAAGGCGCTAACCTCCGCATCCGTCATAACTTCATAGTCCACATATAACGAAGGTCGCCTGGAATTCATCACAACCTGAGGCTGATAGTCTTGGTAAACTCTGTACTTCACCGCCCCTTTGCTTATGACATCCCCAACCACCACCAGACCCACGCCATGACTCTTTGCTGCGGCAATCATCTGCGCATTAGTACATCCATCACACGGAATATATGGTATTGCCATTGCGTCGAATGGCAAAAAGATAAAACAAAAAATTAAGAAGATCCTTTTCATCAGTTTCATATCACATCGCTCCTTTTGATGTGATTACCACACTACATCTGGAAATTTTTGACTTCAAGCTGTTCCGCCGTGCACAGATCACACGGCATACGGCATACGGCATACGGCATACGTTTGACCACACAAACGAGCCATTAAATGACAGCTCTGATAATCATCCTATCGTAGGACGCCAGTTGGCATGATCCTGCCAGAATGCCGCGCTGCGTCGATAGGCTTCGGCGTCCAGCGGCACACCGGAGCCCCCCTCGTCCACGCCCAGCGCGTTGCGCATCATGGTGATGGGCGCCATGGGAATTTCTTCCGGCGTCATGGTGTACAGGCAGCCGACCACGCCCCAATCGGCGTCGATCGCTTCACCCTCTTTCGCCAGTTGCTCGCGGCTGTAGAGGATCGGCAACAGATAATTGGCTACCGGCGGCTCGACACCCTCGAACCAGCGCACCAGTACCGGTAGCTCCTTCGAGCTGCGTGCCTCGTAGGCCGATTGCAGCAGGTGCCGGTTCTCGTCGGTAATCGGCACCGCCATGCAGCGCGTGGAGGTCCAGTTGCGGTGTACATGCAGCTGGCAGAACGGCGCGTAGCCTTGCAGCACCTTCTCGGGTACCTGCTCGTTGAGTCGGCGTTCGAAGCCCTCGGGCGAGCAATCCTGGATGGCATTGCGGCGCGCTTCGCGCGGAAACAAACGGGTACGGGCGAAGGGGGTAAGCACAATAGACATGCGGCTATCTTAACGACAACCTTGCGCCAGGCGCCGCCATCGCCTCGACCACACGGCGCTGACATGACGCCTTGAGTACGAACGACGGTCCACCTTCTCACTCAATTTTTGACAGCCAAGCCCAAAGCGTTGCGCGAAAAAAAGCGCGGGACATCACTGCCCCGCGCCTGAGTTCAACACATCGATTGATCAGAGCACTCAGCCTGAAATGGCCAACCTTTCAGAGCGATAGACCTGGGCGGTGATCAGGCCGACCAGGAAGGCGGCAACAATGCCGGTGACCAGCGTCAGACCGATCTGCTGCATGCTGACGCTGCCTCCGCGAAGCAACGCGGTGATACCCATTTGCTGGCCCAGCAGGGGCACCGCGTACATCCAATCCTGCGCGCGTACCGGAATCACCGAGAGAATCACCGAAGGCAACGCCGGGATCAGCATCAGGATGGAAAGATACGTCTGCGCCTCGCGATAGCTCTTGGCGAATGCCGCCACCAGGGTTTGCAGCACCGACAGCAGCATCACCAGCGGCAGCATCAGCACCAACACGTCGATGGCGAACATCGGCCCCATCGCCAGCGACATGCCCAGTTTCTCGGTGGGCACGAAATTGGCGGCCAGGGCAAAGGCGATGATCGACAGCAGCAGGCTGGTCATGGAGAAACCGCAAATGGCCATCAGCTTGCCCAGCAGTACACGCCAGCGCGCCACGGGATTGACGAACAACGGCTCCAGCGATTGCCGCTCGCGCTCACCGGCAGTCAGATCGATAGCCAGATACATGCCACCCATGAACACGGTGAGCACGAAGAAGTACGGCATGATCGAGAACATCATCCCGGCACGCGATTGCGGCGTGGACTGGTCACGCTTGTCGACCACCAGCGGCATGGACACGGCAGGCGACAGACCACGCGACAGCACGCGCAGTGCCCCCTGCTGACGGGCGTAGCCCTTTAGCATGCCCTCCAGCCTATTGACGGAACTGCTGGCATCACGCTGCGAGGAGTCGTAGATCAGCTCCACCTGTGCGATTTCACCCTTTTCCCAGGCTTTCGGGTAGCTCTTGGGAATTTTCAGCACCACGTCGGCGCGCTGGTCGGTGACCGCGGCAATGGGGTCGGCCACCGGTGGCAGCGGGTCCAGGCCCCGGGCCTTCAGCGCATCGATGAGGTTGGGTGCCAGGCTGGCACCGACCACCGGCACGGACAGCGGCTTGTCGGCCTTGTCCAGCTCGCGGTTGATCATGATGTTCATCAGCAGCACGAAGAAGATCGGCGCCATCAAGGGGCCGGTAATCAACGCATTGATGACGGTGCGCCGATCGCGCAGGTTTTCCTTCACTTCCTTCAGGAAGACGGTGAGTACGGCTTTCATGCGGCAAGACCCTCCTCGCTGCCGATGATCTTGACGAAGGCATCCTCGAGGTTGGCTTCGCCGGTCTGTTCGCGCAGGGCATCGGGGCTTTCGGCGGCGACCACGCGGCCGTGGGCGATGACCACGATGCGGTCACACAGCGCCGCCACCTCCTGCATGATGTGGCTGGAGAACAGCACGCAGCGGCCTTCGTCGCGCAACTTGAGCATGAAGCGGCGCATGGCGCGGGTGGCCATCACGTCCAGGCCGTTGGTGGGTTCATCCAGGATCACGTTGCGCGGGTCGTGGATCAGCGCGCGGGCGATGGCCGTTTTCACGCGCTGGCCCTGCGAGAAGCCCTCGGTGCGCCGGTCGGCGATGTCCTGCATCTCCAGGCCCTCGATCAGCGCTTCACGGCGTTCGCGGATCAGTGCCTCGTCCATGCCGTGCAGGCGCGCGAAATAGTTGATGTTCTCGCGTGCCGTCAGGCGCTTGTAAAGCCCGCGCGCATCGGGCAGAACACCCAGCTGGCGGCGTACGGCGACCGGGTCGACGGCGGCGTCGATGCCGTCGACCATGACCTGGCCGGCATCGGGTTTCATCAGCGTGTAGAGCATGCGTAGGCTGGTGGTCTTGCCGGCGCCATTGGGGCCGAGCAGGCCGGTGATCTGACCGTCGGCGGCGTGGAAGCTGACGCCATCGACGGCTTTGACCTCGCCGAAGGCCTTGTGCAGGTCCTTTACCTCGATCATGGCGTGGCTCCATTGAAGTTGATGAAGGCCGGCGGCGCGGCCATGCGATCCAGGCAGCTGGCATCGAGCTTTTTCGGATCGAGCTTGTCGATGAAGGTTTTCACCAGCTCCGGCGTGCAGCCACGGGCGATGACGTTGTGGCCCTGGCCGTTCAGCACCAGGCTACGCGCATCGGAAAGGTGCGAGGCCACTTCCTTGGCGTAACGTGGCGGCGTGACCGGATCGCGCTCGCCCGACAGCAGCAGGGTGGGAATGGCACCGGTGAGCGGCTGATGGAAATCGGCCGGCATGGCGCCATGCGGCCACACCGAACATTCGGCCTTGATGATGTTGATCAGCGTATTGCCAAGCAGCGTGTCGGCATCCTGCGGACGCGGCTTGAGCTGGTCGGCGTCCTCGGCGCAGACCACACTCATCTGCATGCCGTTGTTCATGGAGGCATCCAGATCACCGGTGATCAGCTTGGCCTGACCCAGCAGCGGGCCGACGTCGCCGTGCGCGGCCTCGTCGATGGAAAGCGGCAGCAACGCAGCCGTTTCCGGTGTGTAGGCGAACAGGCGCACCACCGTGGCCAGCGTGTCGCCATCGAGCTTGGTGGTGGTGCTGTGATAGGTGGACGGATCGCGATAGGTCACTTCGTGCGGATTGGCACGCAGCGCATCACGCAACTGGTAAAGCGTCTGGTACGGGTTGCCAAAGCGCTTCTTGCAGGCCGGCGTGGCGGTGCAGGCATCGAAGTCCTTCTTCAGCGCATCGTCCAGATTGCGGGCAAAGTCCTCGCCCAGGATCAGGCGATTGGGCACCACGCCGTCCAGCACGATGGCGCGCACGCCATCCGGATGGCGCATGGCGTATTGCTGGGCCATGCGTGTGCCGTAGGAGACGCCCACCAGATCAAACCGGGGCGAACCCAGCGCCTGGCGTACCGCCTCCAGATCGGCCACCGCATCGGTGGTGGTGTAAAAGCGCGGATCGGCCTTGGATTTGAGCGCATCGCGGCAGGCAGCGACCTGCGCCTTCAGTTTGTCGATGTCGGCGGTCGGCACGTTCTTGACGGTGCCGGTGTCCTTGGCCGACTTCGGGCAGGTCAGCGGGTTGGAGCCGCCGGTGCCGCGCTGGTCCAGCAACAAGATGTTGTGATGCTTGAGCAAGGGCTCCATGGCCGGCTTCACACCGATGTAGCTCTCGGTGGCGGCCTGGCCGGGGCCACCGGCCAGCATCACCACCATGTCGGCATCGGGCGCGTCCGAGCGCACCACCGCCAGACGCAACTTGATGTGGCGGCCATTCGGTGTGGTGCGATCTTCGGGTACCTCGAAGTCATCGCACCAGGCGGCCGTGCTCTGCCCGGAATCGGGCGTGCCCAGATCACAGGCGGTCAGCGTGAGCTTGCCCAGTTTCCAAGTGCGCGGCGGGACCGGCTTCACCGGCTTGGCATCGGCCACGGTGGGTGGAGACGACGATTTGGGTGACGGCTGGCGATGGGCCTTGTAGTGGTTGATGGCGACATAGACGGCCACGGCCACCAGCACCACCACGATACGGATGGTCAGCTTGGTGCGTTTCACGTTTGAGACTCCCCCGGAATGAAAATCGACTCGATGGTGCAGCCGAACACGGCTGCGATCTTGAAGGCCAACGGCAGGCTGGGATCGTACTTGCCTGTTTCGATGGCGTTGACGGTTTGCCGCGATACATCCAGCAGCTCGGCCAGATGCGCCTGCGACCACCCCTGCTGGCCGCGCATGTCACGCATGTGGTTGTTCATCGATAGCTATAACGAAGAAAGCGGCGGGTGCCGACGTACACGGCAAGGAAAATCAGCCACGTCACCGCCGGTTGCAGCTGCACGGTCAGGCCGACGGCGTGCCAGCAAAGCAATGTGAGCAGGCCCGCGGCGACCACCACGAAAGTGACCGCCATAGACAGCAGCTCAATGCGCTGCTGCAGCTCATCGGCACGCATCACCTGGCGCAGATGCTCGGTGCCCAGCATCAACCCCATCGGCATCAACGCCGCGCCCAATACCCAGCGCAGCGGCGTGTTCAGCCAGGTTGCCGGCGCCAGCCAGCCAACGCACAGCACCATCATGATGCCGACCGCCCAGAACTTGCCACGGCTCCCATGGCGGAGCGCCTGATCCAGGCGGCGGTCATCCGGATGCACATCCAAGCCCAGTCGCCAGGCCGTCAGCCACTGGCGCAACTCCTGGCGCAGGGAACGCTGTGTCGGTGCACTCACAGGTCGCCCTCAGCGTGGCGGCGCGCGCGACGCAGTACCAACGCGTGGAAGGCGGCGCCCAGCAACATGGTGCCGCCCATGCCCAGCAAAAGTCCCAGGATGTAATCGCTGGTGTGTCCCCAGGCCAATGCTGCCGTGATCAAAAGCACCGCGCCAATGCCGACCAGGACCCATGGCTTGCGCGCACATTGCTCGCTTTCATCGACCATGCCAAAGCCGGCCAACTTCCATTGCCGGGTAAAACCGTAACTGGCCGCCAGCGCCGGAAATACCCACAGCAATACGTCGCCGGAGAGGTGAATGACACCGGCCGCATCAAGAAACCCGCCCAGCAGCGAGAGCATGCCCACGACCACCACGGCCACGGCCAGCCCGACCAGATGCTGGCGCTGTTCCAGCTCGTCACTGCCCAGCACCAGACGCACCATGGCGCGCACGGCAAAGCCGATTGGCACCATCGGCAGCAGCGCCAGCATCCACTTCAAGGTGGGCGAGGTCACCTCGCGGGTCAGTGGAAACGCCAGCAGCATCACCGCCACGTACGCCGCCATCGACCAGCCAAATTCACGGCGATACCGCCGATAGACCGCACGAGCCATTGCCTTTCCCCCTCCCCCAAGCGTGCCGCCCGTTCGGGCGAAATCACATGTAAAGCTCACTTGACATAAAGGCTAGACCTGCCTCAGTAGCGTGTCAAGCACACTTTACATACGCAACCCATCCGTGACGCCGACGCACAGCAAACGCACCCACATCAATGGTGCGCCGGTGGCGTGGGCGCTCGTTTGGGCAGGCACTGCCTGTGCGACACCACGCCCGGCGCAGCGGGAGAACGCGGTGAGGCTTGCCCTACGAACGGCTCAGGCGCTGGCGCGTTCGGCGCGACCTTCGGCGATGGCCTCGGCGTGGTGACAAGCGACCTGCCCGGCACCAACGTCGCGCAAGGCCGGACGCTGCTCGGCACAGCGACGCGTGGCAAACGGGCAGCGCGTGCGGAAAGCGCAGCCGGATGGCGGGTCCAGCGGCGACGGAAGCTCGCCGCGTACCACACTCATGCGCCGCTGACGCGCCACACGCGGATCGGGAATCGGCACCGCGGCCAGCAGCATCTGCGTGTACGGATGCAGCGGCGCGGCGTAGAGCGCATCGCGATCGGCAATCTCCATCACCCGGCCCAGGTACAGCACCACCACGCGATCTGCGATGTGACGCACGCTGGCCAGATCATGCGCGATGAACACGTAGGTCAGGCCGCGCTCGGTACGCAGATCCATCAACAGGTTGATCACCTGCGACTTGATCGACACGTCCAGCGCCGACACCGGCTCATCACACACCAGCAGTCGCGGCTCGACGATCAACGCGCGGGCAATACCAATGCGCTGCGCCTGGCCGCCGGAGAATTCGTGTGCGTAACGGTTGACCTGCTCGGGCAGCAAGCCGACGCGGCGCATCAGCTCGAGCACGCGCTCACGGCGGCTGGCCGCATCCAGCGTCGGCTCCAGCGCGCGCAACGGCTCACCGATGATCTGCCCGACCGTCATGCGCGGGTCCAACGAGGCCAGCGGATCCTGGAAAATCATCTGCAGATCGCGGCGCAGTGGCTGCATGGCCTTGTCGTCAAGGTCGGTCAGTTCGCGGCCTTCAAACTGCAGCGAACCGGCCGTCGCCGGGCCCAGGCGCATCAGCGCGCGCAATAACGTCGACTTGCCACATCCGGATTCGCCGACCACGCCCAGGGTTTCCCCGCGATGCACCTGAAAGCTGACATCATCGATGGCACGCAGCAGGCGTGTCTTGCCAAAAAGCCCTTTGTCGCGCATCGGAAAATGGACGTCCAGATGGCTGACGCTGTAAAGCAATTCGCTCATGTCACGCCCTCCTGCTTGCCCAGTGGACCGTCGTAATAACAGGCGCGCAGATGCGCACCACCGTCCACGGCTTCAAGCGGCGGCATGGCCTGACGACAACGCGCCATCACGTAGCCGCAGCGCGGCGCAAAAGGACAACCGGCGGGCATGCTGGCCAGGTTAGGCGGATGGCCGGGAATGGTCGGCAAGCGCTCGGTGCGCGGCGCATCCAGACGCGGCACCGAGCCCAGCAAGCCTTCGGTATAAGGGTGGCGATAGGCATCAAACAAAGTGTGCACCTCGGCCTGCTCGATCTGCCGGCCGCCGTACATCACCGTGACGCGATCGGCGATCTGCGCGACCACGCCAAGATCGTGCGTGATCAGCACAATGGCGGTGCCAAAGCGCTGGCGCAGCTCATCCAGCAGCGCCAGGATCTGCATCTGCACAGTGACATCCAGCGCCGTGGTCGGCTCATCGCAAATCAGCAGTTGCGGATCGGTCAGCAGCGCCATGGCAATCATCACGCGCTGGCGCATGCCGCCGGAAAACTCGTGCGGATACATCGAAAGCCGCCGTTCGGCGCCGGTGATATGCACCGCTTCCAGCGCCTCGATGGCCCGCTTGGCCGCCGCGCGCCGCGACATGCCCGCGTGCCATTGCAGTACCTCGCTCATCTGCCGGCCAACGGTAAGAAACGGGTTGAGCGCAGTCATCGGATCCTGAAAGATCATGCCCATGCGCGCACCGCGAAGCCGGCTGAGCTGTCGGTTGGAGAGATTGAGAATCTCCTCACCATCCAGCTTCACGCTGCCACTGGCCTGACCATTGCGCGCCAGCAGGCCCATCACCGAGAGCCAGGTCTGGCTCTTGCCGGAGCCGGACTCGCCGACCACGCCGAGCACCTGGCCGCGATCGACCGACACATTCACATGATTGACGGCGTGGACATCACCATCGTCGGTGGCAAAACGCACGCACAGGTCGTTGACGTCGAGCAGGGCCATGTCAGCGATCCTTCGGGTCCAGCGCATCGCGCAGCCCGTCTCCGATGAAGTTGAAGCAATACACGATCACGGCCAGGAAAATGGCCGGGATCACCAGCATGTACGGATACGACTCAAGCACCGCGCTGCCATCGCTGACCAACCCGCCCAGCGAGGTGAGCGGCGCCTGTACGCCCAGGCCCAGGAAGCTCAGGAAAGCCTCGAACAGGATCACCGTGGGGATGGTCAGCGTCACATAGACCACGACGATGCCGATCAAATTGGGCACGATGTGCCGGCCGATGATGGCGCCATCGCGCACGCCGCTGGCACGCGCCGCCTCGACAAATTCCTTCTTGCGCAGGCTCAGAGTCTGGCCGCGCACGATGCGCGCGATATCCAGCCACGACACCGCGCCAATGGCGGCAAAGACCAGAAACAGATCGCGCCCGAACAGCACCATCAGGATGATCACGAAGGGGATGAACGGGATCGAATACAAGATGTCGACAAAGCGCATCATCAGCCCGTCGACACGGCCACCAACGAAGCCGGCCACCGCGCCCCAGGTAACACCGATCAACAGCGTGACGACGGTCGCCACCAGACCCACCATCAGCGAGATGCGACAACCCCACATCACACGCACGAACAGATCGCGCCCCAGCGCGTCGGTGCCAAACAGATGCGCGCCGGCGAAGGTGGGCGCGTGGTACATCAGATTCCAGTCCGGCTCGGCATAGCCGTACGGCCACACCCACGGAATGACTACGCAACCCAGGCAAATCAGGCCCAGAAACCACAGACTGGCGATGGCCGCGCGGTTACGCTTCAGGCGCCGCCAGGCGTCCTCCCACAGCGAGCGGCCGACACCGGCTTCGGCCAGCGCCTCGGCCTTGGCAGCGGCGCCTCGGCCGGGCACCCAATTCAACACCGACCGCAAGGCGGTTTGTTTACGGGCATGGCTCATGACAGGCGCACCCTCGGATCGAGCACGCCATACAACACGTCGGCGAGCAGGTTGAAGGCGATGATCAGCATGCCGTAGAGAATGGTCACCCCCATGACCAGCGTGTAGTCGCGGTTGAGTGCGCCGTTGACGAAGAAGCGGCCAATACCCGGCAAGCCGAAAATCTGCTCGATGACGATCGAACCGGTCAGCGTGGTGACGGCGGCCGGCCCCAGGAACGAGATCAGCGGCATCAGCGCCGGCCGCAGCGCATGGCGCATGATCACGGTGCGCTCGGGCAGGCCCTTGGCGCGCGCGGTGCGGATAAACGGGCTGTTGAGCACCTCGACCATCGAGCCACGCATCAGCCGCGCCATGTAGGCAATCAGCGGCAGGCCCAGCGACACCACCGGCAAGATCAGATACCACGGATGCCCGTCGCCCCAACCGCCGGCCGGCAACCAGTGCAGCTTCACCGCCAGGATCAGGATCAGCAGTGGCGCGACCACGAAATTGGGAATGGAGATGCCGACCATGGCGCCGGCCATCGGCGCGTAATCCCAGGCTGTGTTCTGCCGGAGCGCGGCGACAATCCCCAACGGCACCCCGATCAGCAGCGCCATCAACAGCGCCAGGCCGCCGATGGTGGCATCCACCGGCAGGCCCTGCTTGATCAGGTCATTCACGCTGGTGCCGCGATACACGAACGACGGCCCGAAATCGCCGCTGGCGATGTCGCCCAGATACCGCCCGTACTGCTCCCACAACGGCTCATCCAGGTGATACATGTGCTCCAGGTTGGCCTTCACCTGCGGCGGCAGCGCGCGCTGGGTGGTGAACGGCCCGCCCGGCGCGGCACGCAGCATGAAAAAGCTCAGCGTGATGATGATCAGCAGGGTGGGAATGGCGCCCAGCACCCGGCGCAGGATGAAACGCATCATGAGCCTTGCACCGAATGCTTGCGGATCCAGATGTAGCGCGCCAGGTGCAGCGCCACCACGTTCGGCTGTACGCCGGCCACGTACGGTTTGACCAGCTCGGCGGCCTTGTAGTGGTACAGCGGAATGAACGGCACGTCGTGGTTGAGCACATCCTCGCCGCGCCCATAGGCGGCATAGCGCGAGGCCTTGTCCGGCGCAGCAATGGCCGCGGCCACCGCCGTCTGGTAGGACGGTTTGTCGTAGCTGCCATAGTTCATGGCAAAGCCCTTCACGAACTGCTGGGCGAAGGTATACGGCGCCGGGTAATCACCCACCCACGAACTCCAGTAGAGATCGGCGTTGTGGTACTGGATGTCCTGCAGCATCACCTTCCATTGCTCATTGCGCAGGGTGATGTCGCTGCCCAGCGCCTGGTTCCACATGGTCACCACCGCTTCCATGTAGTTGCGCGTCTGCACGCCCTCGGTCATGTAAAGCAGCTCCACCTTGAGCGGATGCGCCTTGGAGTAGCCCGCCTGGTGGTACAGACGACGCGCCGTCGCCAGGCGCTTTTGCATCGACCAGTGCGCCCACGCGGGCAGATGCTGGGTGTAGCCGGGCAACGGCGGAAACAGCGAATACGCCGGCAGGCTCAAACCGCCCATCAACTGGTTCGACAACACCTTGCGGTTGAGCACCATGGTCAGTGCCAGGCGCAGATCACGACTGTCGAAAGGCTTCTTGTGCACCAGCATGCCCAGGAACGCGGTGGCGTAATACGGCGACACCTGCACCTGCTTGCCGAGCATTTTTTCCAGCCACTTCACATCGCTGGCGGGAAAGGCCGGCTCATCGACAAAGTCCAGATCATCGGCCAGATAGCGTGACAGCGCCGAGGAGCGCTCGGAGATCGGATAGTCGATCTCTCTCTGCAGGCGCACGTGGCTGGCATCCCAGTAATACGGGTTCTTGCTCAGGGTCAGGTGGCCGTTGATCACCCACTGGGTAAGCTTGAACGGCCCGTTGCTGACCATGTGCTGCGGCCGCGTCCAGGCATCGCCCCACTTCTGCACCGCCGGCTTGTACAGCGGCATGCAGTAATCGTTGTAGAGCATGACCAGGAAATACGGCGTGCGCTCGGTCAACTGCACTTTCAGCGTATGCGGATCGATCGCGCTGACACCCAACGTGTCGGGCGGCTTTTTGCCATCGATGATGGCGTTGGCATTGACCACCGGCGAGAACGACTGCGCGTACTCGGCGCCGGTCTTGGGATCGACCTCACGGCGCCAAGCGTAGACGAAATCACCCGCCGTGACCGGCTGGCCATTGGACCAGCGCGCGCCGGCACGCAAATGGAAGGTGTAGGTGGTGCCGTCGGCACTGATGTCCCAGGAGCTGGCCACGCCTGGACGGATTTTTCCATCCGGCCCCAGTGTCACCAGCCCTTCGAACAGATCCTGCACCACGTTGTAGGCAGGAATGCCGGTGGCCAGCGTCGGATCGATGGTACGTGGCGACATCGCCAGGCGGCGCCGGAAAATCTGCTGCGCGGGTGGCGCCGGCTGATCGGAAACGTTGTAGCCATGCACCTTGCTGGCCAGCTTGTCATGACCGCCGCCACCGCAGGCGGTCAGTACCAGCGTGGCCAGCAACGGCACGCTGAAACGAGCGACGCCCCGCATGCTGCTGCGCCTCACCGTGTGCCCCCGCTCACGCAGCGTGGACCACATCGGCAACAGCAGGACAGGAACGGCATGGGCAATCGATCACGGGACATCGGAAAGTACTCAGACAGAGTACATAACGATTCAGTTCCCGGTCACGTCCCGATGGGCCTGCCTGTCACACCCCGCGCACCACCTTACTGGCCCGGCGGCGCGACCATGCCACCGTGCTCGCGGTGATAGGCGTGGCTGACCGCCAGCAAGTCGCGCCGGCGCAAAAAGACACCCTCTTCGCGCCACTGACGCACCGCCTGCGGCACCGGGCCCGGCACCATGGCCACTGCCAGGCGCTCGATCTCGCGCAGGTCCCGCGCCTGCAAGGGGCGCAGGCTGACACGCAGATTCCAGCCGGCCTGTGCGCTCAGGCCGGACACGGCCGCCAGCAGCATGGAGCCGAGCACCTGCGCCATGCCGACATCGCCGCTCTGATAGATCGCCACCATCAGCCCCCGCGCCACCGGCAACATCACCACGAAGGCGATCAATCCCAGCGCCATCAGCGCCCAGGCGCGACGCATACGTGAGCGCGCCTGCGCCGCGCTCAGCGGTCGATGGGAAAACGCCACCGGCGAGGCGGCGGATGCTTTGTATGGATCTGGGCTAACCATGGCTCCATACTAAAAACCAACAAGGTCCATACATTTGCGGCAAAGTGACACAGCCCGACTCCAACGGCGTACCCCGCACCGACTGGCTGGCCAAGCGCACGCTTCAGCGCGGACCGCGCTACACGCAGATTCTGGGCTTTCTGGAAACGGCCATCGTCGATGGCCTGCTGCAGCCGGGCGAGCGGCTGCCGGCGCAGCGCGAGGTGGCGCGGCGCCTGGGCGTGGACCTGACCACGGTCACGCGCGCCTTTACCGAGGCGCGCCAGCGCGGCCTGATCCGCACGCGCGGAGCTCGGGGCAGCTTCGTGGCCGCCAGCCGGGCTGACCTGGCGCCGATGGTCGACCTGGGCATGAACATTCCGCCGCCACCACTTGGCCACGACCTGGGCGCCATGCTGCGTGAGGGCTTGCATCAGGTACTGGTGCGTCATGATGCCAGCGTGCTGATGACCTACCAGCACGGCGGCGGCGGCACCGCGGCACGCGCCGCCGGTGCGCGCTGGCTTGAGCCACTGCTGGGCCGCACCGATGCGGCCTTGACCGTGCTCGCCCCCGGCGCGCAGGCGGCACTGGCCGCGGCCATACTCAGCGCCAGCGCCAACGGCGATAGCGTGCTGGTCGAGCCATGGGTGTATCCCGGCCTGCCCGCCGCCGCCCGCATGTTGGGCCGCGTCGTTCGCGCGGTGGCCACCGACGCCGAAGGCATGCGTCCGGATGCGCTGGAGCAGGCGCTGCGTGCCGGTGCGCGGCTGCTGTATCTCAATCCCACACTTCAAAATCCCACCACGCACACCATGCCGGCCATGCGCCGCGCCGCCATCGCCGCACTGCTGGAGCGTTACGACGCCCGTCTGATCGAGGATGATCCGTACGCGCGCCTGGCCAGTCACGCCCCGGCACCCATCGCCAGGCTGGCTCCTCGACACACGTTTTACGTCTCGACCCTGGCCAAGTGCCTGACGCCCGGCCTGCGCCTGGCCTTCGTGCGCCTGCCGGGTGCCACGGCGAGCGACCCCTTTCTGGCTGCTTTGCACGCGCTCAGCGTGATGCCCTCGCCGCTGCATGGCGCGCTGCTCACGCAGTGGATTGGCAGCGGTCTGGCCGAACAGCTGGCCAGCGCGGTGCGTGAGGAGGCCCGTCAGCGCCAGCGCATCGCCCGCCTGTGCCTGTCCGGCGCCACCAGCACCGACCAGGGCATTCATCTGTGGCACGCGCTGCCTGCGCCCTGGACCGCACCGGCGCTGATGGCCAGGGCGCGCGGCGAAGGGCTTGCCTTGATGCCCTCGCAGGCCTTTCAGGCAACCCTAGACACCGATGACACCCCGGCCGCCTTGCGCCTTTCACTGGGCGCGGCCGCCGATCGGCACCAGCTCAAGACCGCCCTGGAACGCCTGCGCGAGTTGATGACGCACGCGCCTTGACGGGATGGGCTCATGCGCCGCCTGGCCTCGCGACCGGGCTTAAGTCGCGCTTGGCGAAGGCGTGGGTGACTCGTATGCTCGCCGGGCGTCTTTCGGCTGCTGTCAGCCACCTTTCCCCCTCGCAAGGACCCACCATGTCGCTTTCCATGCACCAGATGTTCGTTCCCGTGACCACGCGCGCGCTCAGCAATCTTGCCGCCGTGCTGAAGAAAGGCCAGGCCTGGGCCGCCGACCAGCAAGTCGACGACGCCGTGATGCTGGGCACGCGACTGATACCCAACATGCTGCCTCTGTCCAAGCAGGTGCAGATCGCCACCGACATGGCCAAGAACGGCGCCGCGCGCCTGGCCGGCGTGGAACCGATCCCGTTCGAGGACAACGAGACCGACTTCGGCCAGCTGCTGGCCCGTCTGGAGCGCGCCATCGAAATCCTGACCGCTTTCACGCCCGAGCAGCTGGAAGGCTCCGAAACGCGCAGCGTGGTGTTGAAGCTGCGCAGCGGTGAGCTGAACTTCCAGGGTCTGGACTACGTGCAGAACTTCGTGCTGCCCAACGTGTTCTTCCACTGCACCACCGCCTACAACATCCTGCGCCAGGCCGGCGTGCCACTGGGCAAGATGGACTTCCTCGGCGGCGTGTGACGCGCACACCTTGCCAATGGCGCTCAGGGCACGATGTCACTGCCCTGCTGCGCCATCGGCAGCACCACCAGCTCGTGCACCTCCATGTGCGAGGGCTGATCGAGCGCGTACATCACCGCGCGCGCCACATCCTCGCTTTTCAGCATGTCCGGCTTGGGCTCGTCGAAGAAGGCGGTATCGACCATGCCCGGCTCGATCAGTGTCACGCGCACGCCATGCTTGCCCACTTCCTTGCGAAATCCGTGTCCAATGCCGGTCACGGCCCACTTGCTGGCGCTGTACATGGAACCGGGCAGCGAGCGGCGCCCGGCAATCGAACCGGTGATGACCACGTGCCCGCGCGATTCGCGAATGGCCTCGGAGGTGACCTGAAGTGTCAGCGCCAGACCATACACATTGGTCATCAGCATGGACTTCCATCCATCCGGATCGGCGCCACTGAAACCACCGGGCGAACCACCGGTACCGGCATTGGCAAAGACCACGTCAAGACGGCCCCATTTTTCCTTCACCGCTGCCAGCGCGGACTTCAGATCGTCCTCGCTGCTGACATCGGCCGACAGCCCCAGGACCTGCGCGCCCAGCTCCTTTTCCAGGGCTTCCAGCTTCTTGGCGCTGCGTGCCAGCATGGCCACCTTCCAGCCCCGCGCCACGGCCTGGCGCGCCACCGCCTCGCCAATGCCCGAGGAGGCGCCGGTAATAAGCATCACGGTATCGCTCATCGCATCTCTCCACTTCGCGTGAAAGCCACCAAGCCTAAGCACCCAAGCTGGAATCTGCGCCGAACGCACCGATGCGCTTTAGGTTGTGGCCAGCATGCGCGCGCCATAATCGGCCATCTGTGAGACGGCGATGGACACGGAGCAGCCATGAGCGACACCCCCACCCCCATGAAGATCGACTTCGTTTCCGATGTGGTATGCCCCTGGTGCGCGATTGGACTGAAGTCGCTGGAGCGGGCTATTGAGCGCCTGGAAGGTGAGATCGAGGCGCACATCCACGTGCAACCATTCGAACTGCATCCGGACCTGGGCGCCGAGGGTGACAACGCCACCGAGCACCTGATGGCCAAATACGGCATCGACCGCGCCACCGTAGAGCGCAACCGGGAGGCGATCCGACAGCGCGGCCAGGATGTCGGTTTCGACTTTGCCACCTCGCACGAATCGCGTGTGTACAACACCTTCGATGCGCACCGTCTGCTGCACTGGGCCGGCGAGCATAGTGAACGTGACCAGCTGGCGTTAAAGCATGCGCTGCTGCGCGCCTATTTCACGCTGGGCCTGGACGTCAGCGACCACGAAGTGCTGCAGCGCTTGGCCAGTGAGGTCGGCCTGGACGGCGTGGAGGCAATGGAGGTGTTGCGCGAAGGCCGCTATGCCGACAGCGTACGCGAACGCGAACACTTCTACGCCAATGAGAACGTGCGTTCGGTGCCATCGGTGATCATCAACGACGTGCACCTGATCCAGGGCGGCCAACCGCCGGAAGTATTCGAGCGGGCGCTTCGTGAACTGGCCCGGCGTGAGCGCACCGGTGACACGACGCGCTCGGCCACAGGTAACTAGTCAGTCAGTCGGGCAGCGCTTCCAGCGGCGCCGGGCGCCCCAGCAGGAAGCCCTGTGCCAGCTCGCAGCCCATGGCCTTGAGCGCTTCGCACTGCGCGGACGTTTCGATGCCCTCGGCGATCACGCGGATATCCAGCGCCTGTGACAGCGCCAGGATCGCCTCGACCACGGTGGAACTGCTGGAGCCAGAGCGGTCCAGCGCATGCACGAAGGTGCGATCGATCTTCAGCATGCGAAGCGGCAATGAATGCAGATAGCTCAGTGATGAGTAACCGGTGCCGAAATCGTCCAGCGCTGCACCCACGCCTGCCACACGCAAGCGCTCCAGGATGGCGTGGACATGCTCGGGATCGTCCATCAACGAGCCTTCGGTGACTTCGATGATCAGTCGCTCCGGAGCCAGGTCCGCCCGCTCGATCATCTCGATCAGGCGCGTGTCGAAATTGCTGTGGCGCAAATGCTGGGTGGATACGTTGAGAGTGAGAAAGGCATCGGCCGGACCCGAACGCACCATGCAGCGGCAGCTGATCTCGAACATGCGCCAGTCGATGGCATCGATGCTGCCCGAGTCCTCGGCCACCTGCAAAAACGCGTCCGGTGACAACAACCCGCGACGCGGATGCTGCCAGCGCAACAACGCCTCGTAGCCGACGATCTGGCCATCATCCAGGCGGCATATGGGCTGGAAGTGGGGCACGAACTGGTCGCGGACCAGCGCCTGACGCAACTCGCCCTCCAACGTCAGCACGTCGACCATGTCACGGGCCAGCGCCTCGTCGAACATCTCAAAGCGCTTGCGGCCGTGTTGCTTGGCCCGATAAAGCGCGATATCGGCGTCGCGCACCAGTGCGTTGGGGTCTTGGTAACGCTCATCGCCGATCGCGATGCCGACGCTGGTGGAAGGTTCTATTTCACGCCCTTCAATGTGCAGCGGCTGACTGACGGCCGCCAGGATGCGTCGGGCCACGTTGATGGCATCCTGAGGCGACTGGATCTCCTCCAACAACACGGCAAATTCATCGCCGGACACGCGCGCCACCATATCCGGCTGTCGCATACAGCTGGCCATGCGTTCACCCAGCGCACGCAGCAGGTTGTCGCCTGCCAGGTGTCCCAGGCTGTCGTTGACGATCTTGAAGCGGTCCACGTCCATGTACAGCAAGGCGCAACGACGCTCGGGCTCACGTCGGATGCGCCCGAGCACGCGTTGCAGGCGATCACGCAGATAAGCACGATTGGGCAGGCCGGTGAGCGGATCGTGCATGACCTGGTGACGCAGCTGCTCCTGCGCGCGCTCGCGCTCGGAAATCTCCTTTCGCAGCGCCTGGGTGCGCTCGGCCACGCGCTGCTCCAACTCGGTATTGGCGCGCTGCAGCGAGTCGGCGTCGCGGCGCCGCTGCAGGCTGTTGGCCACCTGCGAGGCGACGAACGCCAGCAGTTCCTGCTCCGGCTCGCCGTAGGGCACGCTCTCGGTGTAGCTCTGTACCGCGATCAGGCCCAACGTACGATCGCCGACGATAAGCGGCACACCCAACCAGAAGATCGCCGGCGTACCCAGTGCCATGGGCCCGATCAGACCTTCGGCGATCATCGACTCGGCGCGTTCGGCAGAGACCACCTGCGCGCCGTGATTGATGACGTACTCGCTGAGGCCATTGGCCAGCGGACGCGGATGGTACGGCTCACCGGTCACGTCAACGGCATAGGGAAAGAACAGCAGCGTGGCGGCATCATCGAGCAGCCCGATGAAGAAATTGTCGGCATTGATCAGCTCCCCGACCACGGTATGCACCTGCCGGTAGAATTCGTGCTGGTCGATGTCGGCCGTGGCCAGCTGGGCAATGTGGAACAGCGCTGCCTGCAAGCGTTCGGCACGCTGGCGCTCGAGCACCTCGGCCTTCAACTCGCCGATGGCATCGGCCAGCTCCTTGGTGCGCTGACGCACCCGCAGGGCCAGCTCCTGCGAGCTGCGCTTGCGCTCCAACGCAGTCAGGATATGGCTGCCGACAAATTCCAGCAGCGCCCGGTCATCGGCCGTGTAACCGATGCCCTGACGGTAACTTTGCACCACCACCACGCCATCAATGCGGCCATCGCGCAGCATCGGCACGCCCAGCCAATCATGACTTTCCGGGCCGATGGATGCCAGCGGGCTGTTGACCTGGCGGTTGAGCTCATCAGTGCTGCCCATCAAGGCCTTGCCGCGCGTGATCACGTTCCAGGTCAGCGTGTCACGTAGTGCATCCAGCGGCACCTCGCCATCGCCAAAAGGCCGCACCGGGTCCTCGACATCGACGTAGTAGAGGAAACGCACCGTGGCCTGCGCGTTGTCGCACAGCACGATGAAAAAATTCTCGGCGTAGGTCAGCTGGCTGACGATACCGTGGATGCCACGCAGCATGCTGTCCATATCGCGGTCGGAGCCGGCCAGATCGGCAATGGCGAACAACGCGCGCTGCAGTGCCTCGGAACGCTCCAGCTGCTCATGCGAGCGGGTCAGCCGTGCCAATTCCAGTACACGCCGCATCTGGCTTCCGCCCACCTGCAAGGCTTCTCCCAGGCGCTCCAGCAGACGCCGCGCACCGGCCGGCTCGGTCACCTGCACCAGCAGCACCGCCGGCTCCGGGTACCACAGGCGCACTGCCATTTGACAGCCGTCGGCGGCGAACCGCGGTGACATTGACACTGTCGCCGAATGCGCCAGCTCCAGCGCCTGCGGCGTGACACGCTGCGCTGGAGAGCACTGATAGTGCCCGCCCTCCAGTGCCCACAGCAGGCAGGCGTGACGACAATCGGGATCGCTATGAACAAGGTCCACGAGTACGGCCGCCACCTCGGCGGCGGTAACGGCCACCACCAGACGTGACAACCAGTGCGCCTGCAGTACCCCGCTGTCGGCGGCCGGTGGGCCGGCCTGCACTTCGCTCATGGCTTTGAGGTTCTTGTCCAACGCATTCAAATCGATTTGCACTGGCGGCCGCTGCCGAGCCAGCTACTCCCCCGTACCACTTGCCGGCGCCCCTGATTCGAGCGCCGCCATCTGCACTGGCCGAATCCATGGCAGACTACCACCGCTTGCTATCGAGCCGAAGCGGACCCAGCTTCAATGGATGGGTGTCGATATACGCCACGTCCCCTCAGCGCGCGTATGATCGACAATCTAAGGCCGTATTCCGGAACATTCTCCCATGCGGCCAGTCCCACTATCAGGCTTATCGGCAGGATTCGCACGGGAATTAACGTGAGCAAGGTAAAAGGCAACAAAAGCGCAGTCTGGATCGTGGTGGCCATCGTCCTTGTGGTGGCTGTGATCGCCGCGGTGCTTTACCTGCGAAACCGCACCCCGCAAGCGACGCCGACACCGGCGTCCGCCAGCAGTTCGGCGCCTGCCCAGGCGGCCAGCAGCGCGCAAGGGGAGCATTACCCGATCTCGGCCGCCTCCACCGGCCCAGCGTCCGCTTCGTCCACACCGCTTCCAGCTCTGCACGCCAGCGACTCGGACGTGGTTCAGGCCTTCAGCGCCATGTCCGGCGGCGATGCCAAGGCCCTGCTCAAAAACAGCGACCTGATCCAGCGCGCGGTGGCGACCATCGATGCCCTGCCGGGCAAAAAGCTCAACGACAACATCCTGCCGGTGCACAGCCCCAAGGGCAGCTTCGTTGTCACCGACAGCAATGGCCAGACGGTGATGGATGCGCGCAACTTCGACCGCTACAGCGCCTACATGCAGGTACTGGAATCGGTCGATACCCAGGCGCTGGTCAACTGGTATGTGGCCCATTACCCGCTGTTCCAGCAGGCTTACCGTGAGCAGGGTTATCCCAAGGGCTACTTCAACGACCGCCTGATCCAGGTCATCGACATGCTGCTGGCCACACCCAACGCCGATGGCCCGGTGGTGCTGGATCGACCCAACGTGTTCTACACCTATGCCCAGCCGTCGCTGGAATCGCTCAGCGCCGGGCAGAAACTGCTGCTGCGCATGGGCCCGGAGAACGAGGCCAAGATCAAGGCCAAGTTGCGCGCCATCCGCACCGCGCTGACCGCGCACCCGCCGCAGGCACCGGCCACCACCAGCACGGCGCCGACGCCGGCCGGCGCCGCCTCGACCCTGCCCGCACACTGACGCGCCCTCCCGCCGGAGCGGCCCGACACGTACAATGGTATGTCCGCGCGCTGACGCGGACCTCCCTTTGCTGCCTGTCCGCCCCGATGCTCGACGATGCCACCAAGGACGCCATCCGCGCGGCCTACGCCAAACTCAAAGACGGCCTGCCGGGCTTCAAGGCGCGAGCCTCGCAGGGCAAGATGATTGCCGAAGTGGCCAAATCACTGGCCGAAGCCGGCGGCGCGGCGGTGATCGAGGCCCCCACCGGCACCGGCAAATCCATGGCCTATCTGATTGCTGGCGCCGCCGTAGCCCGCGCGCAGAAGAAAAAACTGCTGATCGCCACCGCTACCGTGGCGCTGCAGGAGCAGCTGATCGACCGAGATATTCCGCAGTATTTAAAGCTGTGCGGTGTCGAGGCCAAGGCCGCCCTGGCCAAGGGCCGCCAGCGCTATCTGTGTCCGCGCAACCTGGCCATGGCCGGGGCCGGGGCCGACGGCCCCAGCCAGGAAGGCTTTGCCTTCGATACCGATCTGGCGCTGTGGCAGCGTCCGCCCAAGGACGAGGAAACCCGCGCCCTGAAGCGCCTGGGCGAGGCCTTCAACAACGGCGAATGGAATGGCGATATCGATGCGCCACCGGTACCCGTGCCAGATATGGTGCGCGGCATGGTCACCACCAGCGCCGGCGGCTGCACCGGCCGCCGCTGTGGCTATTTCGCCAAGTGCCCGTTCTTCATCGCCCGTCGCGCCATTGGCGAGGCCGATATCGTGGTGGCCAACCAGGACTTGGTGCTGGCCGACCTGACCATGCCGCGCGAGGACGATGCCTGGGGCGGCGTGATCCTGCCCAAACCCGAGGACACCGTCTATCTGTTCGACGAGGCGCATCATGTGCCCGCCAAGGCCATCGAGCGCGGCGCCTCGGACGTGCATCTGGCCTCGACCATGCGCAGGCTGACGCGGCTGGACAAGCAGATTCACGCCGCCTACTCGCATACTGACAAGGAAACCATCGCCAATATCAGCCTGGAAGAAGGCAGCGAGAAGCTGGCCGAACTGGGCGACATGCTCGAGGCGCTGGAGCGCGAAATCCGCGTCAGCTGGATGCCTTCGCCGGATGAGCGCGAGCCGATGTTCCGGGCCTCGCTGGGCCAGCTGCCGGCCGCCTGGGTCGAGCATGCCCAGGGCCTGCGCGATGCCACCATGGAGATCCAGCGCTGGATGCGCGCGGTACGCCGTGCCGTGCTGGACATGGAAGGCGGCGGCCCGACCCAGGATGCGCTGGCCCGCGAACTGGGCATGGCGATGGAGCGCGTCGATCGCCAGGTGCGCACCTGGACCGCCTGGACCCGGCCCGACCCGGAAGGCCGCGCGCCGCTGGCGCGCTGGGTCACGCTGACCCAGGAACAGCAGGTGGTGTGCCATGCCTCGGCTGTGTCGGCTGGCGGCCTGCTGCACAACGTGCTGTGGGACAATGCGCATGCAGCAGTGATGACCTCGGCGACGCTCTCGGCCGGCGGCAGTTTCCGCGGCTTTGCCGATGCCGTGGGCCTGCCCAATGACGCGCTGACCCTGAGCCTGCCCTCGCCGTTCGACCTGACCCGCCAGGCGCGGCTGGAAGTGCCGCGCATCGAATCGCTGCCCGACAACCGCGAAGGCCACGCGCGGGACGTCGCCGACTGGCTGGATGCCAACCTTGACTGGGACGCCGGCAACCTGGTGCTGTTCACCTCGCGCGCCAAACTCGACCGCGTGCTGCAATTGCTGCCCATCGACAAGGTGCGCCAGGTCCGCGCGCAAGGCTCGCTACCCAAGTCGCAGCTGGTGGCCGAGCACCGCGAGGATATCGAAGCCGGCCGTGGCAGCACGCTGTTCGGCCTGGCCTCATTCGGCGAAGGCCTGGATTTGCCCGGCAAGCTGTGTGAAACCGTGGTGGTGACCCAGCTGCCGTTCGCCGTGCCCACCGACCCGGTGGGCGCCACCTATGCCGAGTGGCTGGAGTCGCAGGGCCGCAATCCGTTCATCGAAGTCAGCGTGCCCGACGCCATCCGCATTCTCACCCAGTATTGCGGCCGCCTGATCCGCACCGAGGCCGACACCGGTCGCATTGTGCTGCTGGACCGACGCGTGGTCACCAAGCGCTACGGCGAGCGCATGCTGCGCGCGCTGCCGCCGTTCGAGCGCCGCGTCGAGCGCTGAACATCCCGCGCCTTTAAACCCGGCGCACGGCGGCGGCATCCAAACTTGCACCTGTCTTCAACGCGCGCGATATTCACATCATGCTCACCTTTCTCGTTTGGCTTGTGGTTCTGGTCTGGTGCTGGCCCATCGCCCTGCTGGCCTTGGTGCTGTACCCGGTGGTGTGGCTGCTGTTGCTGCCGTTTCGCCTGATCGGACTGACCTTCGACGCCCTGTTCGCTGGACTGGCGGCGATGCTGATGCTGCCGGCGCGACTGCTCGGCTGGCGACGACAACCGGGCTGAAGCACCGCTTCAGACAACGGATAAGGATTTCCGCCACCCATGGAACACGCCGCATGACCTACCTGCTGCTTGGCCTGGCCCTGTTCCTGGGAACCCACAGCATTGCCATCGCCGCGCCACGCGGGCGCGAGCGGGCCATCGCCAGACTTGGCGCCCGGCCCTGGAAAGGGCTTTACAGCGTGCTTTCGCTGGCCGGGCTGGTACTCATCTGCTGGGGCTTTCATCTGGCCCGCCAGCAACCGGTGTTGCTGTATCTGCCGCCGCTGTGGCTGCGTCACATCAATGCGCTGTTCACGCTGATCGGCTTTGTGCTGATCGCCGCCGCCTATGTGCCGCGCAACCACCTCAAGGCGCGCCTTGGACACCCCATGGTCGCCGGCGCGAAGGTATGGGCCTTTGGCCACCTGCTGGCCATCGGCTTTCTGCGCGACACGGTGCTGTTCGGCGCGTTCCTGATCTGGGCCATCGTCGCCTTCGCCGTATATCGCCGCCGCGATCGCAAGGCAGGACGGATCTACCCCGCCGGGCATCTGCGCGGCGACCTGATCACACTGGTGATCGGCATCGCCGCCTGGGCCCTGTTCGCCTTCTGGCTGCATGGACCGCTGATTGGTGTGCGGCCATTTGGCTGAGGGTTGCCACCATCCGTATTTAAAGCGGATTAGGATGCTAGCCCCGCAGCCCCCCCCTAACGTTGAGCAAAAATATCAAGGATGAAAAAATGAAGAAGCATCTTGCCCTGCTATCGCTTATGGCGCTTGCTGGATGTACGAGCGTAAACGTTCGACCCGTACCTGCAAGCGAGCACATAGCGAACGTCTGCATCATTGATAACCCAAAAGTTATCGTCTCTGATTTCGTGCCGGTGTTGCGCGACGGATTCAATCGCCACAACATTGCTACATCAGTGGTGGATCAACAACGTTCAGCCAGTTGCAACGTCACTCTGACCTATACCGCCTTGAGATCGTGGGACTTTTCGCCGTATCTCTCACATGCAGAACTACGTCTTTGGCGAGATGGAAGGCAGATCGGCTATGCCGAGTATCACCTCAACGGCAAAGGTGGGCTTGATCTGGGAAAATGGAAAAGTACAAGGTCCAAGATGGGTCCGGTGATTGACAAATTGCTTGCGGACCAATGAAAGGCATGACATTTCATCTGATTCGTTACGGCTTAGTCATTACCGGCGCTTGCGTACTAACAAACTACACCTCGGTTACATACGCTGCGCACCTGCATGACAACGCCGCGCTGGCGCGCCTGGAAGCCCTGGATCAAACCGATCGCACGCCAAGCTCGGGAGCTATCCACTGGAACCAGGTGAAGCGGCGCGATGCGGCCCGGTTGGCGAAAGTCTCGCGCATGCTGGCCAAGGGCCAGGTGCGCACCGGTGATGACTACTTCAACGCGGCGGTGATCTTTCAGCACGGCCCCAGCGTTGCCGATACCCGAACCGCATTCGCGCTGGCCAGTCTTGCCGCCCGTCTTGAGCCCGGCAATCACCAGGCCAGCACGCTGATGGCCGATGCCTGGGATCGCCTGCTGATGCGCCAGGGTCAACCGCAGTGGTACGGCACGCAGGTGGTGAAATCAAAAAAGGATGGCCACTGGCATCTCTACCCGATCGCCCCGCACGCGGTGAGCAACGCCCAGCGCAAGTCATTGGGCCTGCCAACACCGGCGCAGATGCGCGCGCACATCGCAAAGATGAACGCGTCGCTGGATCAAGCCGCCAAGCCGCCGACGGCACCGCATGGATAATGGCCGGCGATAATTCACGCAGAGCCATCGCCAGGAATGATTGAAGGCCAATGCCATTGCGGCGCCGTGCACTGGCGCTTTGACACACCACTGGAAGCCGCGACGCTGTGCAACTGCACCCTGTGCCGGCGCTATGCGGTGTTGTGGGCCTACGGTCACGAGGGCGAGGGTGTGACCATCAACGGCCCCACCAACAGCTATCGTCATGGCGCTGGCGAGCTCGCGTTCCACTTTTGCGAACAATGCGGCTGCGTCACGCACTGGCGAGCGATGTCCACCGATGAGCAGGGGCGCCGCCGCATGGCGGTGAATCTGCGTCTGGCGGACCCGAAGACCATCGCCACATTGCCGTTGAACCGCTTTGATGGACTGGATACCTTCAAGGCGCTGTCCGACGATGGACGCCGCGTGGGCGATATCCTTTTCTGAGCCACGCGCGACTTCTTCACGTCATCACCGGTGCCCGACTGATTACACTGGACGCTCTCTTTGCTCGGAGCGCTGTTGTCCCATGCCGGTTCTGGTGCTTGGCCTGATCATTCTGCTCGGCTCGCATTCGCTGCATCTTTTCGCACCGGCATGGCGCGAACGGCAAATCCGTCGTATGGGCAAGGGGCGCTGGTACGCGATCAGTGTGATGTTGGCGTTGATCGGTTTTTTGGTGATGGCGTTCGGCTTTCACCTGGCGGCGATGCACAGCACACCACTGTATGCGCCGCCGGCCTCGCTGCGTCCGATCAATGCGGTGCTGACGCTGATCGCCTTCGTGCTGGCAGCATCGGCCTTCGTGCCACACAACCGCTTTCGCGCCGGCCTGCGCCACCCATTGCTGATCGGCATCTGCTGCTGGGCATTTGGCCACCTGCTGGTGAACGGCAACGCGCACGACCTGGTGCTGTTTGGCGCCTTCTTTGCCTGGGGTTTCGCCAATTACGCGGTGCTGAGCATTCGCACCGACGGGCAGGAAAAAGCGCCGCTGCCGGTGACCTGGCGCGGCGACGTGTTGAGTGTGCTCGCAGGCGTGGCCGGCTGGGCATTGTTCGCGTTCTGGCTACACGCACTTTTGATTGGCGTGCAGCCCATGAGCTGGCCGGGATAGCGAATGAGTCGCCGTTAAGCCTCTTCCGGCTCCATGTAGTCCTCGGCCAGGCGCTTCCAGTGGGGCCAGCGCGCCACCATGCCCAGACTCTGCAGGTAGTCCATGTCCGGTTCCTGATTGTTGACCAGGGCGGTAGCCACATGAGTAACCCCAAGCACGTCGAAACGGCTCTGCGGCACCGCCGACGGCTGACGATGATGGGCCACTGCCTCGACGATGGTCGACGGCAATCCCCACATGCCCAGCAAGTAGGCCCCCACTTCCTCCGGCGTCGGCGGCTGCTTGGAATGGCCAGCCTCGGCGGCGCACAGCGCCTCCACACCCGGCACCAGCCAACCGACGTAGGACAACAGCGCCGCCGTGCGTGCCGGCTCGCGGTCGCCGCTTTCGGCAATACGCGCGGCGAGCTGCGAGGCCCGCACCGCACGCGAACGCAGCTCGGCGATGGCCTGACCACGATGGGCGTCGAACACTTCGTTGGCCAGTACCGCAATTCGTACGGCGTCCAGACCGATACGCAACACCGCCTGGGCCACGCCGGTAATCGGCGCGCCGCTGCTGAAATAGGCCGAGTTGGCCAGCTGCAGCACCTTGGCCGTCAGGCCCGGATCCTGGTCCAGCAATTCGGCCACCGACTTGCCGTGCGCTTCCGGATCGCCCAGCAGGCTGCGCAGACGCATGTACATCCGTGGCGCCGATGGCAGACGGTCAACCTGGCCGATGACGCGCTGCAACTCGACGCTTTCCATGCGGTTGCGCAGCGCCACCGCACGCTCGATGGTCTCGGCCACGGTGATGATGTCACACGGCTTGGGCAGACACTGATGGGCCAGGTCCAGTGCGCGCACCGAGGCTTCGCGATCGTCGACACCGGCAAAGGCCATGCGGATGATGGTCGGATGGCGTGTGCGCAGCAGCCGCAGCAGCTGCGTACCGTCCATGTTGGGCATGTCCAGATCGACCACCACCACGTCCACGGGCGCCTCGTCGACGGCGGCCATGGCCTGATTGATGGATTCGGCCACGACCAGATCCCAGCGATGACCCAACGCCGACAACCCGTGTTCGATGTCCTTCAGCGTCTGATCTTCGTCATCGAGAAACATGACCCGCATCGCGATTTCTCCCCTGCGTCAGCCGGTCGTCGGTGCCTCGGGGATGGGCAGCAACGCCTTATGGCTGCGCGTTCACGCGTGTATTCACATATAAAGCAGCTTATAGCATTGTGCGGCCGCGCAGGGAATGCGCGATCGGCCGCACTGTGCGCGCCATCCCGTTATGGTATGTCGCATGCAGACACCCAAGCCTTTCTCCCCCGCCTGCGAACGCAACCGTGGGCCGATACTCGATGTGCTCCGGCAATGGCTGCCCGAACCCGGCCGCGTGCTGGAAGTGGGCAGCGGCACCGGCCAGCATGCCGTGCACTTTGCCGCCGCACTACCGACCCTGACCTGGCAGACCAGCGAGCGCGCCGAGCAACTGGACGGACTGCGTGCCTGGCTGGACGAAGCGGCGCTGCCCAATACACCGCCGCCGCTGGCACTGGATGTGGGCGGGCCGTGGCCGAATACGCCTTTTGACGCCATTTTCAGCGCCAATACCCTGCACATCATGAGCTGGGACCACGTGTGCGCCTTCTTTGCCGCCTTGCCCGCGGTGATGGTGTCGGGGGCACCGTTGATCATTTATGGACCTTTCAACGCCGACGGACGCTTTACCAGCGACTCCAACCAGGCGTTCGATGCGTGGCTGAAGGCGCGCGACACGCACATGGGCATTCGCGATGCCGCCGAGGTGGACGCACTGGCTGCCCGCCATGGGCTGGCGCTGGTACATGAAGCGCCGATGCCGGCGCACAACCTTTGCCGCATCTGGCGCTACGCCGGGTGAGTTGCGGGCGCTCGCCGCGCCAGCCTCGCCCCTGACGATGGGCACAGGTCAAAATTTGCCCGTGTGCTAGCTTGACGTGTTATTCCACCTGATGAAAACACACGCGCATGAAGTCCCGACTCCGTTTGAGCGCCCTGGGCGCTGCCGGTCTGCTGGCCGCGCTGGGCGCCACCGCCAGCCAGGCGGCTGACACGCACGCCGCCAGCCCCGCCACCAAGCATCGCATCACCGACATCATCCACACCCTGGGCAAGGCCAAGCGCTTTGGCGCCGTGGCGGTCAGCCCGGATGGCCAGCAGGTGGCCTGGGTGCTGTACGGCAAGCACGGCGGCCAGCTCTCGGTGGCCCACGCCGACGGCTCGCACGAACGCACCATCACCATTGCCGATGCCGACAAGCACTGCGGCAGCGGTGATCCGCGCTGGTCGCCCGATGGCGCCAAATTGGCCTTCCTGTCCAGTTGCAAGTCCGGCAAGGACAGCAGCCAGAACGACATCTTCATGGTCGATGCCAACGGCACCGCTGCGCATCAGGTCAGCCACCTGAAGGGCTTCGTGCACGATCTTCAGTGGCGCCCGGACGGCAAGGCGTTGAGCTTCCTGTATGTGGCCGGCGACACGCACCAGGTCGGCGCCACCTCGGCAATCAAGCCGCGCACCGGCGTCATCGGCAAGACCGACATCGAGCACCAGCAGGTAGCCATGGTGCCGGCCGCCGGCGGCAAGGTCAGCGAGATTTCGCCCAAGGACCTGTTCGCCTACGAGTACAGCTGGTCGGCTGATGCCAAGCGCATCACCTACACCGGCGCACCGCCGCCGGGTCGCAACAACTGGTGGGTGGCCAAGCTTTACGCCCAGACCGTCGGCGCCAAGCCGGTGATGGTGCTCGACCCGGGCAAGGTGTCCGGCGCCATGCACGGCCTGCAGATCGCCATGCCGCGGTTTTCGCCCGATGGTTCGCACATCGCGCTGATCAGCGGCCTGATGAGCGACCAGGGCGTGACCGGCGGCGACATCTATCTGGTGCCGTCCCAGGGTGGCACGCCGGTCAACGTGACGCCGGGCATCACGGTGACGCCGTCGTGGATGACCTGGACCGGCTCGCAGTCGCTGCTGGTGTCCTCGTTCAAGGGTGGCTCGGCACAGATTGCCAGTTTCACCCTGCACGGCGATAAGCCATCCACGCAAAAGGCCCTGTTCACCGTCGACAGCAGCATCTCAGATGGTTCGGCAATGTCGGCCATTTCCGTCGATGCCAAGCACAACCAGGTGGCCTTCCTGCATTCGACCTTCACGCAGGCGCCGGAAGTGTATGCCGCACGTCTTCGCACCGATGGCGGCGCGATTGCCGGCGTGGCGCGCCAGCCGCATGCCATCACCCACATCAACGATGGCATCAAGCCGATGTGGGGCAAGCAGGAGTCGATCAGCTGGACCAACGAAGGCTTCCACGTGCAGGGTTGGCTGTTGTTCCCGAAGAACTACGACCCGCACAAGAAATACCCGATGATCGTCTACGTGCACGGCGGCCCGGCCTACGCCACCCGTCCGGGCTGGCCGGGTGTGGGCTACGGCCCGGCACCGCTGGCGGCGATGGGTTATTTCGTGCTGATGCCGAACCCGCGCGGCAGCTACGGCCAGGGCGAGAAATTCACCCAGGCCAACCGCCGCGACTTCGGCTATGGCGATCTGCGTGACATCCTCGCTGGCGTCGATGCAGTCGAGGCCAAGTATCCGATCGACGACAAGCGCCTGGGCCTGACCGGCTGGAGCTACGGTGGCTTCATGTCGATGTTCGCGCCCACGCAGACCCAGCGCTTTGCCGCCGTGGTGGCCGGTGCCGGCCTCTCCAACTGGCAGAGCTACTACGGTGAGAATTCCATCGACCAGTGGATGATCCCGTTCTTTGGCGCCTCGGTGTACGACGATCCGAAGGTCTATGCCAAGAGCTCGGCCATCAACTTCATCAAGCACGCCAAGACCCCGACCCTGATCGTGGTCGGCCAGCTGGACGGTGAAACGCCTGCGCCGCAGTCGTTCGAGTACTGGCACGGCCTGCGCGCCATGGGCACACCGACCGAGCTGGTGGTGTATCCGGGCGAAGGCCACGGCTTCCACAAGGCCTCGGACCGCCGTGACGTGCTCGAGCGCGCCCTGGGCTGGTTTGGTGACTACCTGGGCGTGCATCACTGATGTAACACCCGGTACCCCTTGCGGTACGCAAAAAAGGGCCGGCGCCATGCGCTGGCCCTTTTTCTTTGCGCGCGCAGCCGGTACAAAGACGCGGATGAAAAAAGCCAAGCACACCCGCGAAGCGTGCCCCTGCGGCAGCGGTCTTGCCTATGAGCCCTGTTGCGCGCCGTTGCACGCTGGCGCTGCCGCCGCCAGTGCCGAGGCGCTGATGCGCTCGCGCTACAGCGCCTACGTGCGCAAGGATGCGGCCTATCTCCAGCGTAGCTGGCACGCCTCGACGCGGCCCGAATCACTGGATATGGATGACGGCGGGCAACCGACCTGGCTGGGCCTGGATGTGCGTCGGCATGAGACCGACGGCGACCGCGCCGTGGTCGAGTTTGTGGCGCGCTTTCGCATCGGTGGCAGCCGCGCCCAGCGCCTGCATGAAATCAGCCGTTTCGTGCGCGAAGAGGGGCAGTGGTACTACGTGGACGGCGATCACCCGGCCTGATCGCCCGCCAGCTGACGAACCAGCACTTTCACCGCCGGCTGGGCAAAGAAGGCGATCAGCTGCCTGGCCTTGCGCGAACCCACACCATGCGCCTGCCAGTCGGCCTGACTGCGTGCCGCCAACACTGGCCAGTTCGCCTGCAGCGCGGCGGCCTTGACGGTCGGCCCACCCAGCGCGCGCAACCAGTGCGCATGATCGGCATGACGCGTCGCGGCAAACGCCTGATGCAAGGCGTGCGCACTTTTGGCGCCAATACCGGAAACCGCCGCGAGCTGTGCTTCATCCAGCCCACGCCAATCGAGCAAACCCCGCACCAACCCGGCATCGAGCAGGGTCTGCCAGGTACCGGGGCCGACACCGGGAAGATGCAGCGCACCACGCCGGGACAAGCCTTCCAGCCGCGCCAGAAACTGGCGCCGGCAACCAGGGCCGAAATGCCAGCAGCTGTCGCGACCATAGCGTCGCGGGTCCGGCACTTTGAGCGTAGCCCGCTCGGAACCGCGCCAGACCACACTGTCCAGATGCGGAATGGTCAGTCCGGCCAGGCGAATGGAGACTTCATCGCCCGGCCGCACATCCATGCGCTTCCAGCGCGCGAACGAGCCGGCGCTGACATGGGTGATGGTCTTGTCATCCAACTGCACCGGCGCCAGCTGCAACACCGGCGTGATGCGCCCGGTGCGGCCGATGTGAAAATCCACATCGCGCACCCGCGCCAAGGCCACGGCCGGCGGATACTTCCACGCCACCGCCCACGCTGGCGGTGAGGGCTGCCACTGGCTCGCCGGCGGCCGGTGCCCCTGACGCACCACCGTGCCATCGGCGGCAAACGGCATGGCGTGGTGATACCACTGCGCGCGCCAGTGCTTGACGGCCGCCAGGTTCGGCGCCGGCTTGCTGTAACGCACGCTGTCGGCAAATCCCATCGCCGCCAGTCCGCGCAGACGCTCGCGCATGCCCGCCGGGCCGCTGGGCCAGTCCCAGACAAACAGGCCGATACGCGCGGCGGTAGCGGTGTCCAAGCGCTCGCGCGCCATGGCACCGGCCACCTTCGAACGTGCGCCGGCGCCGCCCTCGCTGGCCTGCACGTGACCGGGCAGCTTCCAGTAAAGCTCGCCCTGCAGCACCACATCGGCAGGGCCGGACTTCAGATGATTGGGTACCGCGCCGATAGCACGCGCCTTTGAGGTCCAGTCCGAACCCTTGCGGCCGTTGCCTCGACTGACCGCCTGCACCAGGTGGCCTTTCACGTAATGCAGAGTGACCGCCACCCCGTCAGCCTTCGGCTGCACCCACAAGTCGGAGGGATTACGCGCGGCCATCCAGTGACGCACAGCCTTCGCATCGGGCAATTTGGCCAGACCCGTCTGCGGCACCGGTGCCTGCACATAGCCGTGTACATCGGCCAGCGGATCGGGCGCGGCGGGCGCTTGC
This sequence comes from Oleiagrimonas sp. C23AA, assembly GCF_011759385.1. Taxonomy (GTDB): domain Bacteria; phylum Pseudomonadota; class Gammaproteobacteria; order Xanthomonadales; family Rhodanobacteraceae; genus Oleiagrimonas. Next base: position 49,961 of record NZ_JAARLY010000011.1, read on the forward strand.
GCGGGGAAGCAGCGTTGCCACTGGCGATAGCGCGACACCGCCTGGTCGTACAGGGTGTCAGCCACGAGCGAACGCCCATCACGATGATAGGCGCGGTTCCATTCGACCAGATGCTGATGCAGGGTGGCCAGCTCCCTGCCGGCCCGCTGCGCCGACCACGCGGGGCAGTCAGTCGCAGCCGCCGTGGTGGTGCCAAGGGCAGCCACCACGGCGCCTAGCGTGAGCCAATCCTTGCTCATAAACCGATTCCACCTATCCCTGTGCGCGACCTTACGCCGTCCCAAGCTCGAGTCACGTCGAAACCGTGGAATCAAGATAACCACAACCTGAATGTCTCACTATCAGGCTGGCCCTTGATGACGTGTAGGGAAATCCCTTCACGCCATCGGCCCACGACCTAGCGTGATGTCGGTGTGCAGCTCACGACTACCGTGGCTGGACGCGCTAGACTCGACACGGGGCGTCAATCTGATGGTGCATCCGCATGGCCTTTGGGGGGACATGCGGATCCGCCGAGGCGCCTCGGGGAACAGGGGGAAAGCAACACTCCAGGAACTACACGTCCGCCTCGCCACTTCGCACCACGACGGGGCTCACCACGCGGATCAGTTTTCAGGGAGAACTTCGATGTCCAGTACACCCAACCGCCCACGGCACGGCGCCTTGCTGGCACGCGCTGCATTGAGCGCTGCACTACTGCTTGCGGCCGGTGTCGGTCCGGCACTGGCCCAGCATACCGCCACCGCCACCGATCTCGGGCCGGAGGATGCGGCCAAGGCACAAACCGTCACCCTGGTGCTCAAGCTGCCCAATGAATCGGCACTGGAGCGCTACGTGGCCGATACGGCCAACCCCTACAGCGCGCATTTCCGTGACTTTCTCACCACCCACCAGTTCGCGCAGCGCTTTGCGCCGTCTACCGGGCAGGTGCAGCAGATCGAACATGCACTGAAGCGTTACGGCATTACCGTGCAGGATGTCTCGGCCAGCCATATGGTGCTGCATGCCAGCGGCACCACCGCGCAATTCGAGGCGGCCTTTTCCACCAAGGTGCGGCGCTATGAGCGCCACGGTCACCACTTCCATCGTCCGCGCCATCGACCGCACATGCCACAGTCACTGGCCGACCAGGTACTGGTGGTGGCGGGCCTGAGCAACGAAGCGCTGTTCCGCCCGATGTCGGCCCATGCCGCCAGCCAGGGGCCGCTGGTCGCACCCAAGGCGGTTCTGCCCAAGGTCGGCAGCACCGCCACAGGCGTGCCCGGCAGCTACACCGTGGGCGATGTGGCCGAACGCTACAACGTGACACCGCTGTATGACGCCGGTGTCACCGGCAAGGGCATCACCGTGGGCATCGCCACGCTGGCCAACTTCGAGCCCAAGGACGCCTACAAGTACTGGAGCGACATCGGTCTGGACACCAAACCCAACCGCATCGAGCAGGTGCATGTTGACGGCGGCGGTCCGCTGAGCTCGGCCGATGGCTCCGGTGAGACCACGCTGGATGTGGAGCAGGCCGGCGGACTGGCACCGGACGCCGACATGATTGTCTACGATGCGCCCAACACCGACGCCGGCTTCATCGACGTGTTCGCGCAGGCCGTGTCCGAGAACCGCGTGGACACCCTGTCGGTCAGCTGGGGCTCGCCCGAGGCGTTTTATTTCGACTCGGATCTGACCGGTGGCGACTACACCGACCAGCTCAAGGCCTTCCACCAGATCTTCCTGGAGGCGGCGGTACAGGGCATCACTGTCAGCGCCGCCGCCGGTGATTCGGGCGCCTACGACACCAACCGCGCCCTGCCCTATCCCACCTTCTCCAAGTTGCTGAGCGTGGATGCGCCGGCTTCCGACCCGCTGATTCTGGCCGCTGGTGGCACCACTGTACCCATCCAGCTGTCGGCCGGCCCCGGTACGCCGCCGCTGATCGTCGACCAGGAGCAAGCCTGGAGCTGGACCTACATCGACAATTATCTGGCCGACCTGACCGGCGATGACAGCTATCGTGAGATCGACTTCGCCGAAGGCACCGGCGGCGGTGTCTCCAGCTTCTGGCGCAAGCCGCTGTATCAGATGCTGACGCGTGGCATGCAGCGTACCGAGTCGGGACAGACGTTGACCTACACCGATAGCGATGGCTCGGTGACGCCGCTGCTGACGCTGCCGGCGCACTATGCCGGCCGCAACCTGCCCGACGTCTCGCTCAACGCCGATCCGTACTCGGGGTACCTGGTGTATTCATCCACCGATGGCGGTTACATCGCCGGCTATGGCGGCACCAGCTTCGTGGCGCCGCAGCTGAACGGCATCGTCGCCCTGCTCAACCAGCAACAGGGCACGCGCCTTGGGTTGATCAACCCGCTGCTGTATTCACTGCACTGGCTGTACGGCAGTGACGAGCGCTCGCCGTTCCAGGATGTCACCGCCGGGAACAACTGGTTCTACAACGGCATCCATGGCTATGAACCGGCCACCGGACTGGGCACGCTGGATGTGGCCCATCTTGGCCAGGCGCTGGACCAGTTCCGCTTCAGCGGACATGGTCACAGCTCCAGCCATGGGCACGGCCACGGGCGCTAAGCCCTATGTTCTCACGGGCCGGCCTGAGGTCAGGCCGCGCCCGTGAGATCGGCGCGACGCTGGGCCGCATCGGCCCAGCGCTGCGCCACCGCCGGCGAGGTCATGCACATGGCCTCGTCGGTCACCGTGGCCACAGCGCGATCGAGCAACTGGATATCGGCCTCGTGCTGACGCGCCACGTGCGGATCCTCGAAGAAAATCGCGCGCTGGCAGCGCTTTTTCAGGATCAGGTCGGCAATCTGCGCATCACCGCCCATCGGGCCACTCTGGTAGCGCTGTACCCAGGGCGTTTCCTGCGGCCAGCCGCGTGACCAGGCCAGCTCGTTCAAGCGCTGACCGGTAGTTCCGGTGGCCACCCGGCGTGCGAATCGCGACAACAGATCAAAGTGCGCACTGGCAAAATCGAGCATCTTCGATTTGAGCGCATCATGCGCAATCAGCGCCACGGTGTGCTCGGCAAACGCATGGCAGCGATCGGCCCAGGGCGCGGGTGCCAAGCCTGCGTGCATGCGCTGCACTTCCAGAAAGTCGATGGCACCGGCCACCGTGGACACGAACGGCTTGTGATGAATCACGCACTGACGCTTGAGCGCGGTGGCTTCGGGAAAGATCGACGAAGGGTCGACCGGGTCGATCAGGTAAATCGCGCCGTCAAGCACCGGCGCCTCGCCGTCCCCGGTATTGACCACTTCGGCGACCAAGGTCATCAGGCCACCATGGCGACCGTAGGGATAACGCTTGAGCGGTGCGTAGTCCTGCAACATCTGTTCGGACTCGATCGCATCGTAAGTGCGCCCGACCGCATGCAAGCCCAAGTCCAACTCGCGGATCCCCGGCTCGGCCTGGCGCAGCCAGCGAAACAGCGCCGCGTCACGATGGGCATGGTGCAACTGGTTGGCAGCAAGTCCGACACGCATCGATAGATATCCTTCCAGTGAAGTGACAGCCGGGCCGCGCGGGCCTCAGCCAAAGAACCAATAACACACCGCGATCGCGGCCAATACGCCGGCAAGATCGGCCAGCAACGCACAACCCACGGCATGGCGCGCACGGCGAATGCCGACGGCACCGAAATACACCGCCAGCACGTAGAACGTGGTCTCGGTGCTGCCCTGCACGGTGGCGGCCAGCAGCGAGGGGAATGAATCGACGCCGGTGTGCTTCATGGTTTCGATCAACATGGCACGCGCCGCACTGCCCGACAGCGGCTTGACCAGCGCGGTGGGCAGCGCATCGACAAAGCGCGTATCCCAGCCCATGCCGTGCACCACGTAACGGATGCCCTCCAGCGCGTAATCGAGCGCGCCGGACGCGCGCAGCACGCCCACCGCGCACAACATCGCCACCAGATACGGCAACAGATCGCGCGCCACCTCGAAACCCTGCTTGGCGCCTTCGATGAAGCTCTCGTACACGTTCACGCGGCGCCCGGCGCCCACCAGCAGAAAGCCGATGATCACGGCGAACAGCGTCAGGTTGCCCAGCAGCTGTGACAGCGAAGCCAGCGCGGTGGCACTCAGGCTGACCAAGAGCGCCATGAAGCCACCCAGCAACACCGCCGCGCTGCCCAGCCAGGCCAGCACCACCGGATCCCAAAGCTTCAGGCGCTGCGCAATGGCGACACTGAGCAGACCGACCAGCGACGATGCGCTGGTCGCCAGCAGAATGGGCAGGAACACCAGCGTCGGGTCGTGCGCGCCCTGCTGCAGTCGGTACATGAAAATGGATACCGGCAGCAGCGTGAGCGAGGACGCATTGAGCACCAGAAACAGGATCTGCGCGTTGCTGGCCGTGTCCTGGCTGGGATTGAGCGTCTGTAGCTCGCGCATCGCGCGCAGACCGATCGGCGTGGCCGCGTTATCCAGACCCAGTACATTGGCGGCCATGTTCAGGGAAATCAGGCCAATGGCCGGGTGCCCGGCCGGCACCTCCGGCATCAGACGCCGGAACAGCGGGCCCAGCGCACGCGCCATGGCATCGACCAGCCCGGCGCGCTCGGCGATGCGCAACAGGCCCAACCACAGCGTCAGCGTGCCGAACAGCAGCACCATCACCTGTACCGCCAGCTTGGCCATGCCAAACAGCGCATTGACCATCGCCGCGAAAACCGCCTCGTCGCCACCGATCAACCAGCGCCCAAGCGCGGCCAGCGCGGCGGTAAGGAAAAAGCCCAGCCACAGACGATTCAGCACGCTAGGCTCCGGCGCACGTCAAGCATTGATGCACGGCTTTCAGCGAACAAGCGTCAGCGCCCCCTTGATGCCCTCGATCACCATCTGCGTGCCGATCACCGCCAGAATCAGACCCATCATGCGCGTGATCACGCCCAGCGCGCTGCGGCCGATGAAGGCGACCATGCGCGCGCCGGAGATGAACAGCACAAAGGTCAGCACGCACAGCACCGCGAAGGCACCGATGGTGATCAGCGTGTCGCCGATGCCGCCGCGAGCGGCAAAACTCATCGCCGTGGCGATGGTGCCGGGACCGGCCAGGATCGGCATGGCCAGCGGCGATACCGCCACCGACAGCTGCGCCTCGCGCGCGCCGGCGGTCTCGGCCGGCGTCGGGTGGTGGGCCTGCGAGGACTGACCGCCCAGCATCTGGAATCCGATACGAAACACCAGCAGTCCGCCGGTAATGCGCAGCGCCGGCAGGCTGAGCCCGAACAGCTCGAAGATCAGCTTGCCGGCCAGCGCGAACACGGCCACGATCACAAAGGCGATCAACAGCGCGCGCAGCGCCACTGCGCGCGTGGTGGCAGCATCGTCACCGTCGGTCAGGCCGAGGAAGATCGGCACGTTGGCGATGGGGTTCATGATGGCAAAAAAGCCCATGAACACCGTCGCCGCATCCATCCACATCTGCATGAGTATCGCTTATCTACCTGCCCGCGCGCCGATGCAGCGCCGTTGGCCCGATCATAGCGCGCCACGCACGCGCTTCGGCGCGCTGCGCGCTCAAGGGCAACCGAACCAGCGCAGCGGGATGGCCTTGGCCATCGCCTTGTAGCCGGCATCGTTGGGATGCAGGTGACCGCCGCTGTCGTACTCGGGGCGAATATGCAGCCGATGGCGGGGATCGCGCATCAGCTTGTCGAAATCGACCACACCGTCGTAACCGGCCTTGTGACGAATCCAGGCGTTGATGGCCTCGCGCGCCTTCTCGCCCGGCACCGAGTAGGCACCCTGTGTGCCGGCAAACGGCAGGATGGTGGCGCCGTAGATCTTCAAGTGGGCGGCGTGGGCTTTCAGGATGATCTGGTGCAAGCCGGCAATCACCTGCCGGGCAAGCGCGGCGCCGTCGACCGTCTTGCCATGCGCGCTGGCCGCCATGGTCGGCTCGCCAATGTCGTTGATGCCGCCCAGCAGCAGCACATCGCGCACGCCGGCCTGCCCCAGCACGTCGCGGTCAAAGCGCGCCAGCATGCTGTCGCCATTGCCGAAACGGCTTTCGAAGGCGGCCACTTCGTTGCCGTCGATGCCCGCGTTGAGCACCGCACGCCGGCACTGCCCACGCAGGCGTCGTGCCAGCGCATCGGGATAACGGTGGTTGCTGCCGAGGCTGGAGTGATAGCCGTTGGTGATCGAGTCGCCAAGCGTCACTACGGCCGCACGCGTGCGGCCACCGCTGACCTCGACGCCGGACAACCAGTAAACCGACCCGGTCGTCCCGGCCACGGGCATCTGTGTGGCATCGACAAAGTTGCCGGCGCGCGAGATATAGCTGGTCTGACGCGCATCCAGATGCCACGTCTTGGGCGTGCGTGTGCCAGGCACATGCAGGCTGATGGCCAGTGTCTGGCCGGCCTTGACGGGCAAGGCCACCGCATCGCTCAGAAAGCTGGCACCGGCGGGGATGGTGACCGCGCGTCGGCCCCGAAATCGCAGCGTGCGCAGGCTCGGCGCGAGCACACCGGCCGATCCGGCCTCGGCCCTCAGGCCCACGCTGGCCGCATCAATCGTCAGCGGACGGGCACCATAGGTATTGGAGAAGCGAAGGCGCAGCTTCTGTCCATCGGCGCTGATGTGCACCATCTGCCGCAGGGTCTGGTCATGCAGGGTGATCGCGTCAATCGGCTGCTGCCGGTAGGCGTTGGCGGTGACAGGCGCGGGGATCATCGCCGCCATCCATGCGCCGGTCCAATGCGTGACGGGGACAGCCATGGCGTTGCCGGACAACGCCAGAGAGAGCGCGACCAGCGCCCAACGCGATGAGCGAATCATGAAGCCTCCAGAGCCTTGCGGTGCGCATGTTGAGGCCGTTACGGGACAGCCCATCGCGCGATCCATTCATCATACCAATAGCGTGAGGAGTTGGTTCGGGCGCGAGCTCATGAATGCGGTGGCAGCGACAACCGGGTCTGGCTGAGAAAGCGTCCGTGCGGCCCGAAGCGACGCTCAATCATCCACACGCTGCCATCGTGCCCAACCGCCACCAGTGTGCTGGCGCGTGTGCCGTAATCGGCGCCACGGATGAAGCTGGCCGACAGCATGCGCTCGCGCTCGATACCGATACCGGTGTCGGGCAGCAGCGCATCGGGCCATTCGGTGGCATCACCCAGCGCCTGCCACAGCGGCGCGAAATTTTCGGCGTCACCCGCGTGCAGCCAGTCAGTCAGCGCGCGCATCAATGCCTTTGTCTTCGGCCACGGCGCATTGAAGTCGGCATTGGACAGTCCGTGCACGCCCGGTGTGATCGATTCCAGTCGAGCCCCTGGCCGGTTGCCAAGATAGAAGCCGGCCTCGGCATCGAACATCAGCAGATTGAACGGCCGGTAGTCCTGCGCCTGCATGGCCAGCGCCTGCGCGTGCGCGGCCGCCGCGATCGGCTGCGCCAGGAAATCGCGTACCAGCCAGCCGCGCGAGCGGTCACCGCCGCGGTCCTGCGGCAGGCGCACATTGGTCACCGCGGCCACACGTCCACCTGGTGCGGCGCCCATCCAGGTGCCGCCGGCCTCAAGGTCGCGCCCGGCCAGCATGCCACCGGCATCAGGCCATGCCGCCAACGGCGCCGTGGGCCGGGCATGAAATTCATCGCGATTGCCCACCAGCAGCAGACGCCAACGCGGATGGGCTTTCCAGGCAAAGGCAATCAGGCACATGGCAACATGATACTTACAGACCAGCTGCCTGAACGTGGCATCATGTTGCCTGCCGACATACCGCTACGTGTGCGCACCATGCGTCAGCATGTCTGCCGATTCAGCAGCGATACCATGCACACCTTCGACTTCGGGGAGTTCCAGATGGCAGCACAGCGCAATGACACCACGGCCAGCAAGGGTTTCGCCGCATCGCGTCGAACCGGCGAGGCCATGGGTCCGATGTCAGCGCGCAATCTGCACGGTCTGGTGGTCCAGGAATTGGGCCAGCGCATCGTCGGCGGCGCCCTGCAACCGGGCGAGATCCTGCCGCGCGAGGCGACCCTGGCCGAACAGATGGACGTATCGCGCACCTCGCTGCGCGAGGCCATGAAAGTACTGTCGGCCAAGGGGCTGGTCGAGGCGCGTCCCAAAATCGGCACGCGCGTGCGCGACCAGCGCTTCTGGAACCAGCTGGACCCTGACGTGCTGGCCTGGCGCTGCCAATCGATGCCCACCGACGATTTCGTGCAGAAGCTGGTGGAGATGCGCGACATCATCGAGCCGGCGGCGGCGGCAGCGGCGGCCCGGCGTCGCGACGAAGCGCATCTGCAGCAGCTTGGCGAAGCGCTGCAGGCCATGGCCGACGCCGACGACCGCGATGCCTGGACCGTGGCCGACGTGGATTTTCACGAGGCCATGCTCAGCGCCACCGGCAACGAGCTGCTGACCTCGCTGTTCGCGGTCATCGAGACCGCCATGAGCAGCTACTTTGCGCTCTCGGCACGCTCGGCCGAGGACTTCAAGTATTCACTGCCGCACCACGAGAAGGTGTTCGAGGCCATCCGCAAGCAGCAGCCGGAAGTGGCCCGTCGCGCCATGCAGCGCATCATTGCCGATTCGCGCGCCAACATGGACAAGGGTCACGCCGGCTGAGATCACCTGGCGGCATGCCGAAAAAAAGCCCCGGTCAGGCCGGGGCTTTTTTGCGTGCGCAGCGCGGGTGGCTACTTCGTGCCGGCCGAACCCAGCTCAAGATAGTCCACATCCAGCACATGCTCGCCGCCGTGCACGTCCAGCCGATTGAAGCCGGCCAGCATGGGCGCCTGCCAGCTGACCTGATAGCGGCCATCCTTGCGCTTGCTCACCTTGCCCGCCGGCTGCGGCGCTCCGTTGACGCTGAGCGTAGGCGTGCCGGGCAGACCCAGATCGGCATAGACCACGCTTACGCGGCGCACACCCGCGGCATCCACATGCACAGGAAAACGCAAACGCGCCCCATCGCCAGCGGCCAGACGCACACGGCGGCCGTTGGAGGCGTGGCTGTCGCCAATCGCCGAGGCCTGACGGCGGGCGGCATCCTCGGCTTCATAGCGTGAAAAATCCAGGCGGCCCACGGCACTTTGCATCACATTGAGCGCCACATTGCCCGGATCGGACGGATCAGCACTGGAGGTGATGTGCAAAAAGCGCCCATCACCACGCAACATCAGGGCCTGGGTCCAGCCGGCATGGATGTTGCCCGTCAGTTTCGCCACCGGTGCCGGCACTTCCCACCACGGCCCGCGACCACCCGCGTTGTTCCAGTAGAGGGCATGGCCATCCTCGTCCCCGCCACCACCGGCACGCTCGGATGATATGACCAGCGTGCCTTCCTTGCCGCCGACCGGGAACCAGCGGATGACCGGGCACGCCGATGGCCATGCACCGGACGCGGTGCGCACGGCGATCCCTGGTCGCGTGGCCGGCCCCCAATGCAGACCGTCGCGACTGAACTTCAGATGCACCTGACCATTGTGCGGATGGTCGATATCTTCGTAGGCCATGACGTAGCGGCCATCGGGCAGGTGCACCACAGTGGCCATACCCGGCCGCTGCACACCACCGGCGACGGCCACATCGATGGTTTCCTTGCCCCAGCTGCGCCCACCATCGCTGGACACCTTGTGCGCCAGCACCTGGTTGAAACCCTGGCGCTTGTGCTGCTCGGACGAGTAGTAGGCCACCAGACGCCCGTCATCGAGCTGCACGATGTACGGCTCCCACACGCCCTGGTTGTCAGCCGATGAGGGATTGCCATGGCCTTCGACGATGGAGCTGCGATAGTGCCAGTGCACGCCACCATCGCGTGAGGTGTAGAGCTGCAGATCCTCGGCGTTGAGCCGGCCACTGGCCGTGTTGCCGGTAGCATTGGCCGCCAGCAGCAGGGTGCCGGCGGGTAATGAATCGGCCTTGTCCCGCAACTGGGTCAGATTCGGCTGCCAGCGCAGCTGCCAGCGCGAATCGTCGGCATGGCGACCATCGACCACATGATCGAGCAGCGTCCAATGCTGGCCGTGAGCACGGGTGTAAATGGGGACACCGACGATACCCGGCTGCTCGAAGGCCAGCATCAGGCTGCCTTTGGCGCGCGCGCCCGAGGCCTGCGTCAGCCGCAGCAACGAGGCATATCCGGTGCCCTTGGCGATGGTCGTCACCGGTGCCGCGCCCAGCGCGGCGGCGCTGGCCGGCAAGCTCAGCGCGCACGCACACAAGGCAGCAAGCAGGCGATGGGAGGGTCGTGGCAAGGTCATGGCAAGCCTGTCTCCTTAGATTGATGGGCCTGACAACACAAGCGGCAGCACTCAGTGCGACGGGGGGGTGTCACCCGACGGCTTGCGCAGCGGCACCCCCGAGTTCACCGGCACGCCCAGCACCGGCGCGCCCTGGGCGTCAAAGTGCATGGGCTGCATGCGGATGTCGCGGCAAGCCCACACGTTCTTGCAGTCCATATGGCGCACCGAGTGATACATCACCCACCACTGCGTGTTGTCCGGCGAGGGCACGAACACCACCGAGCCCGGACCATGGATATCGCCGTGATGATCGAAGATGGGTCCGGACTTGTGCCAAGACGCCGGCTGCAGGGGGTCGGCGCCTGGCGTCAGCGAGAGCAGCCCCACGCTGTAGCCATTGGGCACCCAGCTGGCGCTGGCCGAATAGGTGATGTAAGTGTGGCCATCGCGGCTGTAGCCCACCGGTCCTTCCTGGATCGGCTTGGTATGCGTCTCCCAGGGCTGATTGGGCGTGGAAATGAAAGCGGTCTTGCTGGCGATATGCGTGGGATCGCTCATGCGCGCCAGACACACGCGCTGGGGGAAGCGCGAGTCGGCGTGATTGGTGCACGACCAGGTGATGTACAGCTTGCCATCGGCGCCGTGGAAGACATCCGGGTCGATGGCCCAGTGGTTGCTCGACTCTTTCAGGCGGCCATATGGCGCACCGGTATCGGCGGCCTTGTAAGGCCCCTGTGGTCGGTCGGCACTGACCACATACAGACGGTGATGATCGTTGTCGCCTGCGTCGGCAGCGAAGTAGATGTACCAGCGCCCGTTCACATGGTGCAGCTCCGGCGCCCACACGTCCTTGGCGTTGGGTGCTTTCTTGTGCGACGGACTCCACACGCCGATCCAGGGCGCTGATGCCAGCCCCGACAGCGAGCGCGAACGCTTGATGCACAGCGCCGCCTTGCCGCAATTGGAACCGGAGAAATAGTACATGCCGTCGACCCGTGTCACCCAGGGATCGGCGCCTTTGAACAGCGGATTGGTGAAGGTGTTGCCCGGTGTGCCGGCGGTGGCAGCAGCGGCGGTATGTGACGGCGTCGCGACGGCCGGCCCGCCCATGCCCAGGCCGGCAGCCAGCGCGGCGATCATCAGATGACGCAAGCTCATGCAGCGCTCCATACAAAAGCGCCTGCCCACCGCACCGAGAAACCTATCGATGCGGATGGGCAGGCGTGACAGATCAAACCAAAACCAATCAGAACTTCATGCGAACGCCCAGGCCAACCGAGCGATCCTGATAGCGATAATCCTGCGGCAGGATCGTGCCGGGACCGGCGAACGACTGGAAGTGCGCGTTGTTGAGGTTGGTCGCGTTCAATACCACCGTGAAGTGCTTGCTGATGTCATAGCTCAGCGACAGATCCAGCATGTTGGCCGGCTTGTCATACATCTGCGCGTTGTTGCCGATGACACTGGACGCGGCCAGGAAGAACTCCGGATAGCGGCTGCGATAGTTGTAGGCCAGACGTGCCGAGAAGCCGTACTTCTCGTACATCAGCACCAGGTTGTAGTTGTTCTTGGACACATTCTGGAACGAGGTGGTGATGAAGCCATTACCATCGATCGCAGGCGTTTTCAGCGAGCTGTCGATATAGGTGTAGTTGGCCTGCACACCCAGGCCGCTCCAGGCGCCCGGCAGGAACGTGAAGAACTGCTGGTAGGCCAGTTCGACGCCATCCAGGTGACCGGCACCGGAACTCTTCGGGCCGGAAATCAGGTACTGGGTACCATTGATGGTTTCTTCGGCCGAGTAGTTTTCGATGTAGCCGGTGATGTCGTGATAGAACACGCCACCGGTTAGCGAACCGGCACGGCTGAAGTACCACTCCAGCGTGGCGTCGTAGCTGTTGGACTTGGTCGGCTTCAGGTTCGGATTACCACCGCCGCCGGTAGCGATGGTGTTGGCGGTGGCCGGGCTCAGCGTCAGCGAAGGATTCAGACTGCCGAAGCTGGGGTAACTCACGGTCTTGCCAGCCGACAGGCGCATCTGCAGGTCATCGGTGAAATGCAGATTGAAGGTGGCGTTGGGCAGCCACTGCAGTTCCGAGGTATTCAAACCCGTCGGTGAGTATGTCCCGCTGACGGTGTCATAATTGTAGGCGGCCAAGTTGCGCTTGACGCGCTCGGCACGCAGACCAATGACACCATCGAACGGCAGGCCAAACAGATCGTTGCCGTAGTTGATCTGCGCGTAAGCGGCCAGCTTCTTCTCGGTAATGTCGAAGTACTGCCCCTTCTGCGCCGGCAGCTTGCCGTCGGCCAGACCGTAGAACTCGCGCAGGGCGTTGGCGTTCTTGGTCAGATAGTTGTAGCAACCGCTCAGCGCACCATCGGGCACCGACGAGTCGGTGGGAATGTTGCAGAAGTAGCTGGAGCCGAAAAGGTTATAGACGTTGTTGGCCGGATTCGGCGAACCATCGGCCAACCAGGGGCCACCCGGGGGGCCCTGGTTGAACTGCGCGCCGGAGGCCTTGGTTTCGGTATCGGCATAGCGCAGGCCAAAATCGATGGAGCTGACCAGGTCGCCGCCGAAATAGTAGTTGCCGTCACCGCGCCAGGCGGTCTGTGTGGCGCTGTTGTTGTTCCACTGCTGGTACAGGCCGTTGAGATAATAGTTCTTGGGATCCAGCTGCGGATTGCCGACCAGTCCCCAGGTATTGGGGTAGTGGTAATAGGTGGTCAGCGGCTGGTGATACGCATCCAGGAAGGTGTCGATGACGAAATTGTCCGTCTCGAAACTGGACGAGTTGTAGCTCAGATCGGAGGACAGCTTCAGGTTGCCGCTGTGCCACTTCACACCGATGGCGTTCTGACTGTTGTGGCCCCACTGGTGGCGTGCCTGCGTGCTGGTAGCGGCATAGTAGTTGCCGGTGTACTGGGCACTGGTGATGGGGCAAATGGTCTGGCCGTAATAAGGCGAGCTGGTCAGGCCGATCGGGAAACACTGGTCACTGGTGGTCAGACTGCTCGGCGGCACCTGATTCTGCGGGCCGCTGAAGTAATAAGTCTGGTTGTACTTGTCCGATATCCACGTGTAGAGGCCTTCCAGATAGACCTCGGTGCTGTCGTTGGGACGCCACTGCAGGGCATAGTTGGCTTCGGGGCGCTTGCGCCAGCCGACGTTGTAGTTGGCGCCGTACTGGTTGTTGCCGACGACCAGGTCGCCGTTGTCGTTGCGCACCACGTTACCGCTGCCGTCGCTCAGCACGCTGGTCAGATTGCTGTCGACATAGGCGACGTTGTAGTCGTAGTGCATGGTGGTGATGCCGGCATTGATCAGGGCACCAAACTCACCGTAGTCGGTCTTCCAGCGATCACTCAGCAGCACGCTCGCGGTGGGGTCATTGTGCCCACCATCCTTCTGACGGGTCTCGGTGAACGTCGCGGCAACCTTGCTGCCCTTGAAATCGAACGGGCGGAACGTACGGATGTCCACGGTACCGGCAATGCCACCGGCGATCATGCTGGCCTGGGTGGTCTTGTATACCTTCAGTGCGCTGACTGCGGTGGCCGGCAGATCCTGAAAGGCGAACGCGCGACCACCGGAGCCGAAGATCTGGCGCCCGTTGAGGGTGGTGGCCACGTTCGGCAGACCACGCACGACCACGCCGTTGGTTTCTCCCTGGAAGCCCTGCGACACCTGCACGCCTGTCACGCGCTGCAACGCGTCGGCCACGGTATTGTCCGGCAGCTTGCCGATATCCTCGGCAACGATCGAGTCGACCACCATGCGCGAGTTGCGCTTGATTTCCTGTGCGCTCTCCAGGCTGGCGCGCAGCGGCGAGGTCACCGTGACGCTACCCAGATCAACGGCATTCTTTTCCGAGTCGTCCTGCTTCTTGTTGCGCTGTTTGGTCGACTGCTTGGTGGTGCTGCTGGAACTGGTCTGCGCAGCGGTACCCTGAGCGCCCTGGTCTGCCGGCTTGGCCAGGGTGACCTGCGGCAGCAGGGCAGCGGCGATGGCGCTGGCGATCAGCGTCATCGTGAAAGATGAGCGATTGGTGCGGATCACGGTGGACCTCCCCTTCATGTTTTCGGCAAAGGCACCCGACACGCGGGCGCATGCTTTGTGGTTATGAGTGCTAGCCACGAACATTCCTGCATGGAACAGAACATATTCGTCATACCATAAGATAATCGACCGTATGCAAAAAAGCGAGCACCGAAGGTCATGCCTGCCCAGCGCATCGCGCCTGCTCGCAAAGTTGGTGCCGGGAGGACCGCCAACCGGCCCCCGGACCCATGAAAAAGGGGCGACGCAAGCGCCGCCCCTTAACCGTGGCCCGGCACGGCGACGCGCGGCCTACTTGTCCATATCCGCTGCCTTGGTCGGCAGCATCAGTGCACTCGGTGGCACCACGCCACGGGGGGCGTCGGACAGCGTCTTGATGATCTGCACCTCGCGCTGGCGGTACGGCGTGCCGTCGGTGTGCAGCAGGTCATGGAACCAGATGGTCGGCTGCAAGGTGGTGTACGGACGCTGCCAGGAATTCCACGGATAGCGCGTCTGCTCCTTGCCGTCGACAAAGCCCCAATTGACCATGCCGATGTTGAGCTTCTTGGCCAGCGGCAGGGTATTGTCGATGGTCGAACCGGCACTGCGCGCCATGTACTCGGTGCAGATGATCGGACGGCCATAGCCTTCCAGCGAGCGCACGCGCTTTAGAAACACTTCCGGCCAGTCGTAGCTGTGGAAGCTGATGATGTCCGATTGCGTGAGCTGGGTTTTTTCCACCGCATTGAGATGACCCATGTCCGACCACGGGTCGTCATGCCATACGGCGCTGGTCAGCGGCTGGTCCGGGTCCTGGCTGCGGGCCCAGGCAAACACCTGGGGCAGCAGGTTGGCGACCAGCGCAGTCTTGTTCTTGGGCTCCTTGGCGTCGTAGTTGCCGCCACCCGGGTTGTCCGGCTCGTTCCATACATCCCAGGCCAGCACCCGCTTGTCGTGCGCGAAGCTGCCGACGATGTCCTTCACGTAGGCCTCCAGGCGCGAATACTGGCTCTTGTCCTCCAGCGCCTTGGTGCCCGGCGCCTGCACCCAGCCGGAGTTGTGCACACCGGGGATGGGCGGGTGCTGCGGACCCAGCTTCGGGTCCGGATCCCAGCACGAATCAAACAGCACGAAAATCGGCTTGATGTGATGCTTGGCGGCAATGCTCAGGAAGGTGTTGATACGCTTTTTGAAGCCTTTCGGGTCCTGCTCCCAGAGCAGGTCGTGCAGGAACACGCGCATGGTGTCCATGCCCATGGACTGGGCCCAGCCAAGCTCCTGGTCGATGCGCTTGGGATCAAATGTGCTGGCCTGCCACATCGCCAGCTCATTGATGGCGTTGGACGGCACGTAATTGGCGCCGACAATCCACTTCTGCTTGGCGTACCAAGTATGCGCCTGCGCGGCCGACCAGCGATGCGTTTCGGCATGCGCGGACAGGCCGTGCAGCCCCATGGCGGCGGCCAGCAGCGCGCCGATAACGGTCTTTTTCATGGAGACTCCCCGTAGAACGTGGGCCGAACATCAATGGGTCCGCGCGCCGGTCGAGCCCGGCCCGGCGCGCGGAAATAGTCATGGCGCAGGCCGAAGCCGTGCGCTCAGTGCGCCGCCTTGGTGGTGGAGAACTGATAGACGATGTGGTTGCTGTAGGTTTGCCCCGGCTTGAGCACGGCCGAGCCAAACTGCGGCTGGTTCGGCGTATCGGGGAAGATCTGCGGCTCCATCACGAAGGCATCGCCCTGGCGATAGATGTGCCCGGACTTGCCCACCGTGGTGCCGTTGAGGAAGTTGCCCGAATAGAACTGCAGGCCCGGCTTGGCCGAATACAGGCTCAGCACGCGGCCGCTGTGCGGATCGGTAACACGTGCCACCAGGCGCGGTTTGGCCGCCTGCTTGTGGCTGAGCACGAAGTTGATGTCGTAGCCGCGCCCCATCAGCAGTTGCTTGGAATGACCATCGCGGATGTCCTTGCCAATGGCCTTGGCATGACGGAAATCGAACGGCGTACCGGCCACCGCGGTGATCTTGCCGGTCGGGATCTGCGTCGCGTTGACCGGCGTGATCGCATTGGCCGGAATCATCAGCGTGTCGTGCATGATCGTGCCCGAGCCCTCGCCACCCAGATTCCAGTAGGTGTGGTTGGAGATGTTGACGATGGTCGTCTTGTCCGTGGTGGCGCGGTAGTCGATGGTCAGGCGATTGTGCTCATCCAGCGCGTAGGTGGCGGTCGTGGTGAGCGTGCCCGGATATCCCTGGTCGCCGTCGGGACTGACGTACTGCATGGTGACCGAGGCAGTGGGACCGTGCGTGACCTTGGTGATTTTCCACACCTGCATGTCAAAGCCCTTCTTGCCGCCGTGCAGCGAATTGGGGCCATCATTGATGGTCAGCTGGTAATGCTTGCCATCGAGGGTGAACTGCCCCTTGTCGATGCGGTTGGCAAAGCGACCCACCGTGGCGCCGAAGTACTGGCGCTGATCCAGATAGCCGGCCATCGAGTTGTAGCCCAGCACCACATCGGCCTCGTGGCCCTTGGCATCGGGCGTGACCAGCGACTGCACGCGCGCGCCATAAGTAATGACACGCACGCTCACGCCATGGCTGTTCTTGAGCGTGACCGCCTCCACCTTGTGACCATCGGCCATGCCAAAGTCCGAGCGCGTGGCGGTGGTGGCGCAGGCCAGCGCAGGCACGGCCAGCGCCGTGGCGCCCAGCAGGTTCATCCAAGCGACCCGGTTCATCGGCGTACTCCTTCAATCTCGAGGGTTTTGGGAAAGATTTCGCGTGCAAGCGAAGTGAAACATATAATATGATTATATAAAAGTCGCTATACGTGCCATAGCCTGATCGGCATGAGTTGAAAAAACACCGATGTAGCACGCGGTTGCGCCTTGCCTATTACGTGACACCGAACCCAGTTGGCAGCTGTTCGATGGTCTGGCTGACGCTTTGCATCATTTCTGATATAAGCACATTGTATGACAAATACCCTCGCCAACCCGCCGAGTGAACGCTACCTCAAGCAGGTGGCCGGCGACGGCATGCGTAGGTTTGTAGCCTGCTCAAGGGGCCGGCGTCACGCTGCAACGCGAGAGGTATCGCGATGAGCCGCATCCTGGCGCGCAACCTGCACGGCCACGTGGTGCGGGTCATCGGACAGCAGATCGTCAATGGCGAACTGACGCCCGGCACCGTGTTGCCGCGTGAGGATCTGCTGGCCGAACAGATGGGCGTATCGCGCACTGCCCTGCGCGAAGGCCTGCGCGTGCTGGCCGCCAAAGGCCTGGTCGAGGCGCGGCCCAAGGTCGGTACGCGCATCCGCGAAGAAGTGTGCTGGCAACAGCTGGATGCCGACGTGCTGGCCTGGCGCTGCGCGCACATGCCCGAGGCCGACTTCGTCGGCAAATTGGTCGAGCTTCGCGAAATCATCGAGCCGGCGGCGGCGGCCACCGCGGCGCGCCGGTGCGACGGCCCCCATTTCGAACGCCTCGAACAGGCCTTTCATGCCATGGAAGCGGCGGCCGACATGGATGCCTGGGCTAGCGCCGACCTGGCCTTTCACAAGGCCGTGCTCGACGCCACCCAGAACGACCTGATGAGTTCGCTGTTCGCCGTAGTCGACACCGCCCTGGGTATGTACTTTGAAATGTCGGCGCGCAGCGCCAAGCAGTTCAACTATTCGCTGCCGCATCACCGCAAGGTGTTCGAGGCCATCCGCAAACGCCAGCCGGAAGCGGCGCGGCGCGCCATGCAGCGCATGATCGTTGATTCACGAGAGAACATGGAAACCGGCAAACGCCCCTCATGACCGAGCACCACGAACCAGCTACCGCCCTTGTCGGCCTGGACTGGGGCACCTCCAGCCTGCGCGCCTATCGACTGGCCGCCGATGGTGCGGTGCTGGAAAGCCGTGCGCGTCGCTGGGGCATTCGCCAGCTGCCCGAAGGCGGGTTTGCTGCAGCGCTGGAGGATGTCACCGCCGGCTGGCCGCCGGCGCCGTTGCTGGCCGCCGGCATGGTCGGCGCGCGCGGCGGTTGGCAGGAAGTGGCCTATGTGGGCCTGCCTGCAGACGCCGATGCCGTGGCGCGTCAGCTGTGCGCGGTGAGCGATCCTGCCGCACGTGGACTGAAGATTGTCCCCGGCCTGCGCTTTGCCGATACGCCGGACGTGATGCGCGGCGAGGAAACCCAGGTGTTCGGCGCCCTGGATGCGCATCCCGAACTGCACGCCGATGCGCGCTTGGTGCTGCCCGGCACACACAGTAAATGGGTCGGCGTACGCGACGGCAAGGTCACCGATTTCGCCACGCTGATGACCGGCGAGCTGTTCGCCCTTCTGCGCCAGCATTCGATTCTTGGCGCCGGCACCGACAGCGCCGATGCGGTCGATGCCGGCACCGCCAGCGCCGCGTTCGATCACGGCGTGACGACGGCGCGCGACAGCGGCGCGGCCGGCATGCTCAGCCGCCTGTTTTCGGCGCGCTCGCTGACCCTGGACGGCAGCCTCGCCGTGGCCGCCGTGCCCGATTACCTCTCCGGCCTGTTGATCGGTGAAGAGTGGCGCATCGCCCGTGATGGCGGCTGGCTGCGCGATGACACCTCGCTGTGCCTGATTGGCGAACCCACCCTGTGCCAGCGCTACACGCGCGCGGCGGAGCGATTCGACCTGCCAGCACCCCGCCTGATTGAACACGCCTCCCCGCGCGGCCTGTACGGCATCGCCCGCCGCGCGGGCCTGATTGACGAAGGATGACCCGCGCCATGCCCATTGAAACCAACCACCCCATGCACGACTGGCTGCACGCGCTGCCGCTGGTGGCGATTCTGCGCGGCCTGGAGCCGACGCAAGCGGTCGAGGTGGGTCGCGCCATCGCCGAGGCCGGCTTCCGGGTGCTGGAAGTGCCGATGAATTCGCCGCAGCCACTGGAAAGCATTCGCGCATTGCAGGACGCCCTGGGCAACACCTGCCTGATCGGCGCCGGCACCGTGCTCAACACGCAGGCCGTCGATGATGTGGCCAACGCCGGTGGCCGGCTGATCGTGATGCCGCACGCCGACACCGAGGTGATCCACGCGGCCAAGGCACGCGGCCTGTACTGCGTGCCGGGTGTGGCCACGCCCACCGAGGCCTTTGCCGCGTTGGCTGCCGGCGCCGACGCGCTCAAGGCCTTCCCCGCCGAGCAGATCAGCCCGGCCATCCTGCGCGCCTGGCGCGCAGTGCTGCCCAAGACCACGCCGATCCTGCCCGTCGGCGGCATCAGCCCGACCAATATGGACGTCTATGTGGCCGCCGGCGCCGCCGGCTTCGGCATCGGCTCGGCGCTGTTCAAGCCCGGCCGACCCACTCCTGACATTGCCCAGGCGGCGCGCGACTTCGCCGCCGGCTGGCACGCTCTGAACCACGGATAAGTTCTACGCATGAAAATCACCAAACTCACCACCTTCCTGGTACCGCCGCGCTGGTGCTTCGTCCGTATCGACACCGACGCCGGTGTCTGCGGCTGGGGCGAACCGGTGGTCGAGGGCCGCGCGCAGACCGTCGCGGCGGCCATCGATGAGCTGTCGGACTACCTGATCGGCAAGGATCCGCGCCACATCGAAGACCACTGGAGCGTGATGTATCGCGCCGGCTTCTACCGTGGCGGCCCCGTGCTGATGAGCGCCATTGCCGGCATCGACCAGGCGCTGTGGGACATCAAGGGCAAAGACCTTGGCCGGCCCGCCTACGACTTGCTGGGTGGCCCGGTGCGCGAGCGCATCCGGGTGTATTCGTGGATCGGCGGCGACCGCCCGGCCGACACCGCCAAAGCCGCCAGCGACGCGGTGGCGCGCGGCTTCACCGCGGTGAAGATGAATGCCACCGAGGAGATGCAATACGTGGACACCTACGACAAGGTGACCCGCGTGCTGGAGAACGTGCAGGCGGTGCGTGATGCCGTCGGTCCGGATGTGGGTCTGGGCCTGGACTTCCACGGCCGCGTGCACAAGCCGATGGCCAAGGTGCTGATGCGCGAGCTGGAACCGTTCAAGCTGATGTTCATCGAGGAGCCGGTGCTGTCGGACTTCCTGGAGGCCATCCCGGAACTGGCCTCGCTGTCGCCGGCACCGATCGCGCTGGGCGAGCGCCTGTATTCACGCTACGACTTCAAGCGCGTGCTGGCGACCGGTGGCGTGGACATCATTCAGCCCGACCCTTCGCATGCCGGCGGCATTACCGAAACTCGCAAGATCGCCGCCATGGCCGAAGCCTACGACGTGGCCGTGGCACTGCATTGCCCGCTGGGCCCGATTGCGCTGGCCGCCAATCTGCAGATCGACGCGGTCAGCCACAATGCCTTCATCCAGGAACAAAGCCTGGGCATCCACTACAACGCCGCCAATGACCTGCTCGACTACATCACCGACCGCAGCGTGTTCGCCTACGAGGACGGCTATGTGACCATGCCCACCGGCCCGGGCCTGGGCGTGGAGGTGAACGAAAGCTACGTCGCCGAGCGCGCCGAGGTCGGCCATCGCTGGCGCAATCCGGTGTGGCGCCACGACGACGGCAGCGTCGCCGAGTGGTAAGCGCCTCCCCTTCCAAGCAGCAAAGAGTTTTTGGCATGTCCCAGTTCGCAAGCTATCCCAGTCTGGTCAATCGCACGGTACTGGTCAGCGGTGGCGCCACCGGCATCGGTGCTGCCTTTGTCGAGCATTTCGCCCGCCAGGGCGCGCGCGTGGCCTTTCTGGATATCGATGCCGACGGCGCCGAGCAACTGATCGCAGGCCTGCCCGATGTCGACCACGCGCCGCGCTTTCTGCCCTGCGACGTGACCGACCTGGATGCGCTGGGTGCGGCCATTGCGCAGGCGCGCGAGGCGATCGGCCCGATTGCCGTGCTGGTCAACAACGCCGCCAATGACGTGCGTCACGAACTGGCCGAGACCACGCCGGCCGATTTCGACCGCAATGTGGCGGTGAACCTGCGCCACCAGTATTTCGCCACGCAGGCGGTGGTGCCGGACATGCAATCGCTCGGCGGCGGTTCGGTGATCTGCCTGGGTTCGACCGGCTGGATGAAGCGCAACGCCGGTTATCCCATGTACGCCATGGCCAAGGCCGCCGTGCACGGCCTGGTCAACGGCCTGGCGCGTGATCTTGGCAAGCAGCAGATCCGCATCAATGCGCTGGTGCCCGGCTGGGCCATCACCGAAAAGCAGGAGCGCCTGTGGCTGGACGAGGACGGCAAGGCCGCCATCGAGCGCGAGCAATGCCTGCCCGGTTACCTGCGCGCCGATGACCTGGCGCGCATGGCGCTGTTTCTGGCCGCCGACGACAGCCGCATGTGCACCGGCCAGGACTTCATCGTCGACGGCGGCTGGGCATGAACGCGCGCGCCGAGGAAGCGGCCGCCGTCGCCAACGAACTGGGCGAGGGCGTGCTCTGGTGCAGCCAGCGCCAGAGCCTGTACTGGACCGACATCCACGGCGCCGTGCTCTACACCCACGAGCCGGCGCTGGGCCATACCCGGCGCCACGCCATGCCCGAACGCCTGGCCTGCATCGCGTTGTGCGAAGACGCCGACTGGCTGCTGCTGGGCCTGGCCTCGCGGCTGGCGTTCTGGCACATCGAAAGCGGCCAGTTGCGCGAACTGACGACCATCGAGCCCGAGCTTTCCACGCGTCTCAATGACGGCGCCTGCGACCGCGAGGGCCGTTTCGTTTTCGGCACGCTGGACGAAGGCCAGCCGCAACGCGCCATCGGCAGCTATTACCGCGTCAATCACGATCTTTCGGTCGAGCGCCTGCCGCTGCCGAATGTGGCCATCAGCAACAGCACGGCGTTCAGCCCGGATGGCCGCACCATGTACTTCTGCGATTCGCCGCGGCGCCAGATCATGGCCGTCGATTACGCCGTCGATGGCCACTTGGGTGAGCCGCGCGTGTTCGTCGACTTGAGCGATATCGATGGCGTTCCCGATGGCAGCTGCGTGGATGCGCAGGGCGGCCTGTGGAACGCGCAATGGGGGATGCGCCGCGTGGTGCGTTATCTGCCCGATGGCCAGCCCGAGCGTGTGATCGAGGTGCCGACGGCACAACCGACGCGGCCGGCCTTTGGCGGTGCCGATCTTCGAACGTTGTTCATCACCAGTGCTCGGGAGGGACTGAGTGAGAAGCAGCTGCAAAGCGATGCCGGGGCCGGTAACCTGTGGCGAATGGTCACCGACATTCGCGGCCTGGCCGAATCGCGCTTCGCCGGCTCACCGGCGGCTGTGTCCAGCCACGCCGGATGACACCTGCGCGGCCGAAGGTGATACAACCATAATGACAGGCCAGGCCCGCGGCGACGGGCCGGTCATCTCGATCGGGAGGAATCCATGAACACCCCAGTACAACCGGCCGCCCATCCCAAGGCGACCGCCATTTTCGTCTGCTCGCTGGGCGCGCTGGCCGGCCTGATGTTCGGTCTGGACATCGGCGTCATCTCCGGCGCGCAGCAGTTCATCCAGAAGGATTTCGGCATCTCCGACAGTGTGCTCGAGCACATCGTCAGCTGGATGATGCTGGGCGCCGCTGCCGGTGCCGTCGGGGCCGGCTGGATGTCGGCCGCGCTTGGCCGCAAGAAATCGCTGCTGTTCGGTTCGCTGCTGTTCGCGGTGGCCTCGGTGTGGTGCGGCATGGCGCCGGACGTGGCCAACCTTCTGATCGCCCGCCTGGTGCTGGGTGTGTCCATCGGCGTGCTTTCGTTCACCGCGCCGATGTACCTGGCCGAAATTGCACCGGAAAACGTGCGGGGCGCGATGGTCTCGCTGTACCAGCTGATGATCACCATCGGCATCGTGCTGGCCTATCTCTCCAACGCCGCCTTCAGCTACACCGGCAACTGGCGCTGGATGCTGGGCATCATCGCCATCCCCGGCATCCTGTTCTTCTTCGGCGTGTTCGTGCTGCCCGACAGCCCGCGCTGGCTGATGATGCGCGGTCGCAAGGAAGAGGCCACGCGCGTGTTGCTTAAGCTGCGCGGCAACCCCGAGCAGGTCAAAAAGGAAGAGGCCGACATTGCCGAACAGCTGAAGATTCCGCAGCGCGGCTGGCACATGTTCCTTGAGAACAAGAACTTCCGCCGCTCGGTGGGCCTGGGCGTGGTACTGCAGATCGTGCAGCAGCTGACCGGCATGAACGTGGTGATGTACTACGCGCCGCGCATCTTCCAGGGCATGGGCTACAACACCGAATCGCAGCTGTGGTTCACGGTGATCGTGGGCCTGACCAACGTGCTGGCCACCTTCATTGCCATCGGTCTGGTCGACCGCTGGGGCCGCAAGCCGATTCTCTACACCGGCTTTGTGGTCATGGCACTGGGCCTGGGCATTGTTGGCACGATGATGCACTTGGGCATCCACGGCCACGGCGAGCAGATCTTCACCGTCGCCATGCTGCTGATGTTCATCGTCGGCTTTGCCATGTCGGCCGGTCCGCTGATCTGGATCCTGTGCTCGGAAGTGCAGCCGATCAAGGGCCGCGACTTCGGCATCGCCTGCTCCACGTTCACCAACTGGATTGCCAACTTCGTGGTCGGCGCCACCTTCCTGACGCTGCTCAACAGCATCGGTGATGCGGCCACCTTCTGGCTCTATGGCAGCCTGAACGTGGTGTTCCTGCTGATCACCATCTGGCTGGTGCCCGAAACCAAGGGTGTAACCCTGGAGCAGATCGAGCACAAGCTGATGGAAGGCAAGAAGCTGCGCGATATCGGCCGCTGAGCGGTCCGGTAAAACGCAAAAAAGAAAGGCCGCCTGGATCGCTCCGGGCGGCCTTTTTCATGTCCGCCGACGCAAATGCTCAGCCCGTCAGCCGGGCGTTGTCGGCATAGCCGTAGCGCTCCCAGGTACCGGTAATGCCCTCGCGCGCCAACACGACGCGGTTGACCCATTTCACCGACTTGTAGCCGTACATCGTCGGCACCACCAGACGCAGCGGGTAACCGCCTTCGATGGCCAACGGCACCTCACCAATGCGGTAGGCCAGCATCACCCCGGGCTCCTCGGCCTGGGCACGGGTCAGCTGGTCGACGTAGGTGCCATCGGCCGAGTGGAAAATAAGATGCGTGGCCTCGGCATGGGCGCCGGCCTTGGCCAGCAACGTAGCCAGGCGCAGCCCGGTCCAGTCCACCTTCGGCACGCTCCAGCCGGTGACGCAGACAAAGTCGCGCTGGGTCTGATAGCGCTCCAGCGCCTCGATTTCGGCCAGGCTCAGCTCCAGCGGCGTGTGGACGAGCCCTTCCACGCGCAGGCGATAGGTCTTGGCGTCAATCTCCGGATAATCGCCGGTGAAAGTGTAATAGGCAGGAAAGCGCCGCCCCTTCCAGCCGGCGGTGCCATTATTTCGTCCCCATGCGGTCCAGCTCTGGTAACCCTTGCCGGCCAGCGTCAAAAGGCCGGTGCCGGCGGCGGCCGCGCCGGCGGCGCCCAGCAAGGCGTTGCGACGCACATAGTCAAAGCGCGCATTGAGCGGGTGTTGCGACTGGAACGAAAACAAGCGCAGCAGCGCGTGCAACAACAGCCAGGCCATCCAGGCGTAGGCCAGCCAGCCATGCACGGCAAAGGCCACCGCATCCCAGCTGGCCGGAAAGCGCCCGGGCAGCCACAGCGCGAAACCGCTCAGGGTCAACAGCGTGGTCAGCAGCGTGGTGATGATCCAGTCCACCCAGCGTGGCCGTCGCGGCGCCATCGGCACACCCCCTAAGGCCAGCAACACCAGCGCGGCAAAACCGATGCCCAGCCACGCATGCACCGATTCGATGGCGCCCAGCCAGGCAATCAGCGCGCGATGCCAGGCCTCGACATACAGCGCCACGCCGGACAGCATCAGCACCGGAAAGGCGATGATGAAAGCCGCATGCGCCAGGTTGTAGCCACGCGGCCAGCGCCCGTGCCGCAGCACCGCGCCCAGGCCAGGATGGCGGCGCAGCAAGGGGCCACGCAAGAAAAGCAGCACACCGCCGGCCAGCAGCGGGATCAGGGCAATCAACCACCAGGGAGATGGCATGGGGCACGCTCCACGGAAACCTACAACGACAGGACCGTTGTCGCGCCCATTTCATCACACCACATGACTGGCCGGCGCACGCGGCGCCGGCCCGATAAAGGGCATCAGGCCGCCTGCGCCGACTCGCTGCTGGCCGGGCGCAATTCCAGCGTGCGCAGGATCGAGGCCGCCGCCTCGCGGCCGTCGTGCACCGCGCGCACCACCAGATCGGCACCGCGAACCATGTCGCCGCCGGCAAACACCTTCGGATGCGCGGTCTGGAACGGCAGGCGACCCTCGCCACCGACCAGGGTGCGGCCGTTGGGCTGGTGTTCGATGCCGTGGTGCGACGACCACGCTGGCGCCTCGGCCTGAAAGCCGAAGGCGATGATCACTACGTCCGCTTCCTGGATATGGTCGCTATCCATCACGTTCTGCGGACGCGCGCGGCCATCTTCGCCGGCGACCAGGCGCGTCTCGACCATCTCCACGCCGCTGACCCGGCCGTTGTCGCCAACAATGCGCAAGGGCTGGCGATGGAACTGGAAGTGCACGCCCTCCTCGCGGGCGTTGCTGACCTCGCGACGCGAGCCGGGCATGTTGGCCTCGTCGCGGCGATACACGCAGGAGACTTCACTGGCACCCAGGCGCAACGCCGTGCGCACGCAGTCCATGCCGGTGTCCCCACCGCCCAATACGATGACGCGCTTGCCGGCGACATCAAATCGCGGCTCCAGCTCGGTGCCGGACAACAGACGCCGCGTGTTGGCGATCAGGAATGGCAGCGCCGCATGCACGCCGTCCAGCTCCAGGCCCGGCAGGCCGCCATCGAGCGCGCGATAGGCGCCGGTGCCCATGAACACGGCATCGTAATCGTCCAGCAGCGCCTGGAACGAGACGTCCTTGCCCACGGTGGTCGACAAATGGAACGTCACGCCCATGCCTTCCAGCACCGCGCGGCGCGTGCGCACCACCTGCTTGTCCAGCTTGAATGGCGGAATGCCGAAGGTCAGCAGACCGCCGATTTCCTCGTGCGCATCGAACACGTGCGCGGCCACGCCGGCGCGGGCCAGACGATCGGCACAGGCCAGCCCGGCCGGGCCGGCACCGATGATGGCCACCCGCTTGCCGGTAGCGCGCACCGCGGAAAGGTCCGGGCGCCACCCTTGCGCGAAGGCCTGATCGACCACCCAGCGCTCGACGCTGCCAATGGTGACCGCGCCAAATTCGCCCTGCTCCAGCGTACAGGCGCCTTCGCACAGGCGATCCTGCGGACACACGCGGCCGCATATTTCCGGCAGCGGGTTGGTGCTGTGCATCAGCTCGGCGGCCTCGAACAGATGGCCGTCCTGCACCAGTTTGAGCCAGTTGGGGATGTAGTTGTGCACCGGACAGGCGTGCTCGCAGTACGGGTTGCCGCAATCGATGCAACGCCCGGACTGGGCAGCGGCATCGTCGGGCAGAAAATCACCGTAGATTTCGCCATAGCCCATCACGCGCACGGCCACCGGTACGGTGCGCGGCGCCTGGCGCGGCAGGTCGATGAAACGGAACAGCTTGTCGCTCATCGCGCGCTCTCCTCAAATCGTGGCGCGGCGCTGCGCCGGCGCAAGCCGGGCGCGCTCGGCGCGTGCGTGGTGCGCGGCGCGGCCATCATGCGGCCCTCCGCAACTCGTCGGCCAGCACATCCAGACTGGCCGCCTTTGGCTTGACCAGCCAGAACTTGTGCAGCAGGCCGCGGAACTCGGACAACAAGCGCCGGCTCCAGGCGCTGCCGGTCAGCTCGGCATGGCGGTCGATCAGTCCGCGCAGATGCTGCATGTGGTGTTCCATGCCCTCCGGAGAGATGCGCAGGATGTCCACCAGCTCGTGGTTGTAGCGGTCGACAAAGTCGCGCTCCAGATCCAGCACGTAGGCAAAGCCGCCAGTCATGCCGGCACCGAAGTTGAGCCCGCTACGGCCCAGCACGGCGACCACACCGCCGGTCATGTATTCGCAGCAATGATCGCCGGCGCCCTCGATCACCGCCTGCGCGCCGGAGTTGCGCACGCCAAAGCGCTCGCCGGCGCGGCCGGCGGCATACAGTTCGCCACCGGTGGCGCCATACAGGCAGGTGTTGCCGATGATGGCCGCCTCCTGGCTGGCGTAGGCGGCGTCGGCGGGCGGACGCACGATGATGCGGCCACCGGCCATGCCCTTGCCGACGTAGTCGTTGGCCTCGCCATCAAGCGTGATGTACACGCCGCCGGCGTTCCAGGCACCCAGGCTCTGGCCGGCGGCACCGGTCAGCGCCAGCCGGATCGGGTTGTCGACCATGCCGGCATCGCCCCAGCGTCGTGCCACGGCGCCAGAAAGGCGGGCACCGATGGAACGGTCGGTATTGGCAATGGCATAACCAAAGCGGCCACCGCGGCCCTGCTCGACCGCCTCGCGGGTGTCGGCCAGGATGCGCGCGGCCAGCCCCTCGTCCGGACGCAAGGGATTGCGTGCCAGCACGCAGCTGTAGGGCACCTGGTCGCCCAGGCCCGCCGAACTGATCAGCGCGGACAGATCCAGCTTGTGCTGTACCGCCGTGTTGCCTTCGATCTGTGTCAGCAACTCGGTGCGGCCCACCAGGTCTTCCAGTCGCGTCACGCCCAGGCGCGCCAGCCAGGCGCGCACATCGTCGGCGATGAAGCGGAAGTAGTTGGTGACCATCTCCGGCAAGCCGACAAAATGATTGCGGCGCAGCAGCTCGTGCTGCGTGGCCACACCGGTGGCGCAGTTGTTCAAGTGACAAATGCGCAGGTACTTGCAGCCCAGCGCCACCATCGGGCCGGTGCCGAAGCCGAAGCTCTCGGCGCCCAGAATGGCCGCCTTGATCACATCCAGGCCGGTCTTCAGGCCGCCGTCGGTCTGCAGGCGCACGCGATCGCGCAGGCCATTCAGGCGCAGCGTCTGCTGGGTTTCGGAAAGACCCAGCTCCCACGGCGTGCCGGCGTATTTGACCGAGGTCAGCGGACTGGCGCCGGTACCGCCATCATGGCCGGAAACGGTAATCAGGTCGGCGCCGGCCTTGACCACGCCGGCGGCCACGGTGCCGACACCGGCATGGCTGACCAGCTTCACCGAGACCAGCGCCTCGGGGTTGACCTCCTTGAGGTCGTAGATCAGCTGGGCCAGGTCCTCGATGGAATAGATATCGTGATGCGGCGGCGGCGAGATCAGGCCGATGCCCGGCTTGGCATAGCGCAGCCGCGCGATCATGGTGTTGACCTTGTGGCCGGGCAGTTGGCCGCCCTCGCCGGGCTTGGCGCCCTGCGCCACCTTGATCTGCAACACCTCGGCATTGACCAGGTAGGCCGGCGTGACGCCGAAGCGGCCCGACGCCACCTGCTTGATCTTGCTCATGCGCTCGGTGCCGTAGCGCGCTGGGTCCTCGCCGCCCTCACCGGAATTGGAGCGCGCGCCCAGGCGGTTCATGGCGATGGCCAGCGCCTCGTGCGCCTCGGGCGAGAGCGCGCCCAGGCTCATGCCGGCCGAATCGAAGCGCTTCAAGATCGCCTCGGCCGGTTCCACGTCGTCCAGCGGCAAGGGCTTTTCGGCCAGACGCGGACCCAGCAGGTCGCGCAGTGCCGACGGCGGACGGCCGTCGACGGCCGCCGCGTACTGCTCGTAGTCGGACGGATCACCGCTGCGCACCGCTTTTTGCAGCAGGTTGATCACATCCGGGTTGTACATGTGGTACTCGCCGCCGTGCACGTACTTGAACAGGCCACCGGCACGCAGCGCGATGGTGTCGTTCCAGGCCTCGCCAGCGAGCAGGCGCGCATCGCCTTCCAGGTCGGCAAAGCCGGCGCCGCCAATGCGCGAAGGCGTACCGGGGAAGCACAGCGCCACCACTTCGGGCGCCAGGCCGACGATCTCGAACAACTGCGCGCCGCGATAACCGGCGATGGTGGCAATGCCCATCTTCGAGAGGATCTTCAAAAGACCCTTGCGGATGCCACGGCGATAGCTGCGTCCCAGCTCGCGCGGCGAGCTCTCGTTGCGACCGATATAGCCATCGCGGCCCATGTCGAACAGGCTCTGGTAGGCCAGCCACGGATACACCGCGGTGGCGCCATAACCGACCAGGCAGGCAAAGTGGTGCGGATCGCGCGCAGTGGCCGTCTCGACCAGGATGTTGCAGTGGCAGCGCAGGCCTTCGTCGACCAGCCGCGCGTGCACGGCGGCGGTGACCAGCAAGGCATGCGCCGACAAGGTTTGCGGGCGCGGGTAGCGATCGGTCAGGAACACCATGCGCGCGCCTTCGCGCACCGCTTCCACGGCACTGCGACAAAGCCGGCGAATGGCCGCTTCCAGGCCTTCTTCGGGGTTGTAGCAAAGGTCCAGCTGCACAGTACGGCCGGCAAACTGCGGCAGGGCCAGCATCTGGCGCAGCTTGCGCTGCGAAAGCACCGGCGAGTTCAAAAGCACCTGGCGCGCGTTCTCGGCCGAGAGCTCAAACAGGTTGCCTTCCGGCCCGATCTGCGTGGTCAGCGACATCACCAGCCGCTCGCGCAGCGGGTCGATCGGCGGATTGGTGACCTGCGCAAAGCCCTGCCGGAAGCGGTCGTACAGGGGGCGAACCTGGCGCGAAAGCGCGGCAATGGGCGTGTCATCGCCCATCGAACCGGTGGCTTCGCCCTCGGTCTCGGCCAGCACCTTGAGCACGCTTTCGCGCTCTTCGCGGGTCAGGCCGTAGAGCTTCTGGTAACGGCGCAGCTCGTCGGCGGGCAGCGGCTCGGCGGCCAGGCTGGGGTCGATCAGGTCCGATTCCAGATAACTGACGCCCTCGCGCAGCCACTCGCGGAACGGCGCACGCGCGCGGTTGATGGCATCGACATCGGCATCGTGCAGCAGGCGCTTGTGCTTGAAGTCCACGGCGATCATCTCGCCCGGCCCCAACCGCCCCTTGGCCACCACGCGCGAGGCCGGCACATCCCAGATGCCCGCCTCGGAGGCGACGATCAGGTGATTGTCGTCGGACAAGGCCCAGCGCGCCGGGCGCAGGCCGTTGCGATCCAGCGCGCAGGCCGCGTGCTGGCCATCGCACATCACCAGTCCCGCCGGGCCGTCCCAGGGTTCGGTGTGCAGCGCGTAATACTCGTAGAACGCGGCAAGGTCCTCGTCGATATCCTCGCGCGCCTGCCAGGCCGGCGGCACCAGGATGCGCATCGCCGCCAGCAGATCCACGCCGCCGGCCAGCATCAGCTCAACGGCATTGTCCAGGCTCTCCGAGTCCGACCCCTGCTGGCGCACCAGCGGCCCGATGTCGGAAAGATCCACCTGTGGCGAACGCAACACCGCCGAGCGCGCCTGCATCCAGCGCCGGTTGGCGCGAATGGTGTTGATCTCGCCGTTGTGCGCCAGCACGCGGAACGGCTGCGCCAGGCGCCACTGCGGCATGGTGTTGGTGGAATAGCGCTGGTGGAACACCACCGTGTTGGCGGCCAGCGCGTCGTGTTCAAAGTCGGGGAAGACATCGCGCAGACGCCCCGGAGCGGCCATCGCCTTGTAACCGATGGCATGCGCCGACAGCGACACCACGTAGAAATGCGGATCGTCGGCCAGGGCCAATTCGGCGCGACGGCGTGCGCGGAACAGCGCCCGCTCGAAAGCAGAGGCATC
Organism: Oleiagrimonas sp. C23AA; assembly: GCF_011759385.1. Classification (GTDB taxonomy): domain Bacteria; phylum Pseudomonadota; class Gammaproteobacteria; order Xanthomonadales; family Rhodanobacteraceae; genus Oleiagrimonas. Next base: position 80,878 of record NZ_JAARLY010000011.1, read on the forward strand.
CATCCCCTCGCCGGCATCGACAAATACCTGGCGCACGCGCGGCATCGAAGCCACTGCCAGCGGGCCACAGGCATCGGTGCGCACCGGCACCTCGCGCCAACCGGCTACCGCCAGGCCTTCCTCGGCCAGGCGCGCCTCCAGCGTCGCGCAGGCGATATCGGCATCGCCCTTGGGATCGACAAATACCAAGCCGGAGGCAAACAACGGCCCCGGCGTGATGCCATCGGCGTGCGCCAGCGCACGCAGCCAGTCTTGCGCGCCGTGGATAAGCACGCCGCAACCATCGCCGCTGACACCATCGGCATTGACGGCGCCACGATGCGACAGGCGCGCCAGTGCCTTGAAGGCGGTATCGACCAGCGACGTGCTGGCCCGGCCATCAATCTGCGCGACCAAGCCAAAGCCACAGCTGTCGTGCTCGAAGGATGCGTCATACAGACGCGGCGAAGCTTGGGCGATCAATACAGCCTCCTCCCGATGGGCCTGGAAATCGTTGCACGCACCGGCCACGGCGCCACGGTTGCACGTCATCGGTGCGTGGCCTTGGAGCTCATCGGGTCATGCATCACGGCCGGCTTGTGATTCCGGCCCTGGCAGGCGCGGCAACCAGCGCCGCGGCACGTGCCTGGCGGTCCGCCATGGGCGTGTCGCGCACGCCCGAGGTGAAGGGCACCGAAGGCGCCGGAATCGCAAACAGGTCGCATGACTACATCACACCTGCTGCGATGCGTCAAAATAACCGTTGGACGTATAGATGTCTGGTTTAACAAATATTTTGCGTCCCCGGTGGGTCTCGGCGCGCCTCGCACAGGTGCCCTGAACCTCACCTCACACGCCAGCCACGGGCCTCGTCGCGAAGGGGCGGAAAAGGTCATAATCGTCCGTCATGTCTGAACGCCTGCGCTCTCCATCGACCTATACCCTCCTGGCCGCTGCCGGCAGCCTGTGCCTGGCCCTGCTCGCCCCGGCCTGGCCGGCACACGCGCAGCACGCCAAGGAGGCCAGCACTCGCAAAAAGCTGGAGCAGATCCGCACCGATATCCAGCAGCTCAACGCCCACCGCAAGGACACCAGCGCCAAGCGTGAGGCATTACAGGCCAAGCTGGCCGCGCAGGCCAAGACGCTTTCGAGCGCCGCCGCCGCCGTGCACGAGAGCGACCAGGCGCTGGCGGCCAAGCAGGCGCAGCTGGACCAGCTGGAGCAGCAGCGCAGCCAGCTGGAAGCTCACCTTTCCGGGCAGAAGCAGGCGCTGGCCGCCCTGCTGCGTGCCGCCTACGCACTGGGCCGCGGCTCGGACCTGCGCCTGCTGCTGGGCGATGAGAACATCAACCGCATGTCGCGCGCGCTGGCCTATTCGCGCTATTTCCAGGAGCACCGCGTCGAACGTATCCGCGACCTGACCCAGAGCCTGACGCAGCTCAGCCAGGTGCGCCAACAGATCGAGAGCGAACAACAAGCGCTCCAGGCCACCCGCGACGAGCGCGCCAAGCGCATGCATCAGCTGGCCAACCAGCGCGCCGAACAACGCAAGCTGCTGGCCCAGGTCGACGCGCAGTACCAGTCGCAGGGCGACAAGCTCAAGACGCTGAAGGAAAACGAGAAAAATCTGGACCGGCTGTTGGAAAAACTGCGTCAGGCGATGGCGCGGGCGCGCGAGCAGGCCCGCCATCACCAGGCACCCAGCAAGACCCACGGCGGCTCTTCCGGGCCACCGTCGAACTTCAAGCCAATGCCCGAGGGCACACCGTTCGCCAAGCTGCGCGGACACCTTCCGTGGCCGGTACACGGCGCGCGCAGCGATTCGGGCGATGGCGTGCTGATTGCCGCGCCGCGCGGCACCCAGGTGCACGCGGTGGCGCCAGGTCAGGTGATCTACGCCAACTGGCTGCGCGGTTACGGCATGCTGGTGATCATCGACCAGGGCCATGGCTGGTTGAGCCTGTATGGCAACAACGAAGCGGTACTGGTGCATGTGGGCGACCGCGTGCACACCGGCACTGCCATCAGCACCTCCGGCGCCACCAGCGGCCGCGAGGGCGTCTACTTCGAGCTGCGCCATGGCAAACGCCCGGTCGACACCAGCCCCTGGCTGGCGCACTGAAGCCCGCGGCATGAACCTGCGGGCGTCGCCGTGGTCGTAAGCAGGCGCACCGCTTCACGCCGGCGCGACCGATATCCGACTATCGCCGCGCCAGGCATGCATAATCAGTGCGGCACCTTCTTAATTTGTTGAACCGGTTACGCCCATGCGCACGCGCTCCATCCTGACCGCCCTTTCCCTGCTGCTGGCGACCCCGCTGGCCCTGGCCACGCCGCCTGCGACACCGGCACCGGCCGCCACCGCGCCCGCCGCGGCCAGTTCCAGTGCAACCGCCGGCACGGTCGGCGATGACAACGTCAGCCTGAAGGACATCCGCCATTTTGCGCAGGTGTTCCAGATGGTGCGCCAGGCCTATGTGGAAAAGGTCTCCAGCAAGACCCTGATGAACGACGCCATCCGCGGCATGCTGGCCGGACTCGATCCGCACAGCGCCTATCTGGACAAGCAGGGTCTGAAGGATCTGGACGAGGACACCACCGGCAAATACGCGGGCCTGGGCATCGAGGTGCTGCCGGTCGACGGCGAACTGAAGATTGTTTCCCCCATCGATGGCACACCGGCCAAGCAGGCCGGCATCCAGCCCGGCGACACAGTGTTGGAGATCGACGGCAAGCCGGTCGACCCGCAGGCGGTCGGCGATTCGATCGACCAGCTGCGCGGCAAGCCTGGCAGCCACGTGCATCTGCTGATCGCGCGCAAGGGTGCCGACAAGCCGCTCACGTTCGATATCGAACGCAAGGTCATCCAGGTGCCCAGCGTCAAGGTGGACCAGGTTGCACCCGGCTATGCCTACATCCGCATCAGCCAGTTCCAGGAAGATACCGCCAGCGAGCTGGACGATGGCCTGGCCGCCTTCATCAAGAAGCATGGCCAGCCCAGGGGCGCCATTTTGGACCTGCGCTCCAATCCGGGCGGTCTGGTCACGGCGGCGGTCGGCACCGCCGACACCTTCCTGGATGGCGGCACCATCGTCTCCACACGTGGGCGCCTGGCCGATGCCAACATGAGCTTCTCGGCGCATCCGGGTGACATGTTGCACGGTGCACCGCTGGTGGTGCTGGTCGATCACGGCACGGCCTCGGCCGCCGAGATCGTCTCCGGGGCACTGAAGGATCACCAGCGCGCCTTGATCATTGGCCAGCGCACCTTCGGCAAGGGCGTGGTGCAGACCGTGTTGCCGCTGGACGCCGAGCATGCGGTGAAGATCACCACGGCGCGCTACTACACGCCCAACGGCATTTCGATCCAGGCCAAGGGCATCACCCCGGATATCGCCCTGGCCAGCCTCAAGGTGCAGCAGGCCGACCACGCGCCCCAATTGATCGGCTCCGAGTCGGACCTGCCCAACCACTTGGCCAATGAGCACCCAGGCAAGAAGGCGGCCCGGACCGGCAACGACGGCAAGCTTGCCGAACGCGACTATGCACTGAGCGAGGCACTGAACGTGCTCAAGGGCCTGAGTCTGGCGCAGCGTCCACCGGCTGGCCTGCCGGCTCCGGCGGTGCAGCCGCACCCGGATCACTGACCGCATACCGTATCGAAACGCCCCGGCAAGCCCGCCACCCGGACAGCGGCTTTTCAAGCACCTGGTGCTCCGAAGACCAAGGCGGGGCGCTATCGATGATCTGGTGCGCCTGCACACGGCATGGCGTCAGCCTCCCCAATGGGTCCTTCCGCACACCTTGGGCCAGCGCGAGACGGGGCCTTTCAGCGCTTCCAGAGCGATTGCCCTTTCAGCCATAGAGCTGCGAAGGCCACGGCGACACCTGCTTCGTTGGCCAGTACATCCTTCCATTCGATATGCGTGTAGCCGCCGAAACACCATTGCACGACCTCCAGCAAAAGGCCCAGCGCCATCACTGCCAAGGCCAGGGCCCACCACAGGCGCCGTGGCGACAGCAGCCCCAGGAGCCCCGCCATGGCGCCCATCAGCAACCCATGGCTGAGTGCATGCCAGGCCGATGCATGAGCGACGCTGGGATGACCGGGCCAGCAGTAGACCACGCTCATCGCCAGCAGCGCGGCCATGGCCAGCCATCGCCGCGCGCCGCAGGTCACGCATCGCGCTCGGCAAGCAAGGTATCGATGACCTGCTGAGCCATGGTCGCGACATCGCCGTCGGCACCCGGCAAGCGCAACTCGGCGTGCTCGGGTGGCTCATACGGTGAATCGATGCCGGTGAAGTTGCTCAGCTCGCCGGCGCGGGCCTTGGCGTACAGGCCCTTCA
>NZ_JAARLY010000012.1 GCF_011759385.1 Oleiagrimonas sp. C23AA
CAGCAGTGAAACGTGTCCGCGCCGATGGTAGTGTGGCTCAAGCCATGCAAGAGTAGGTCACCGCCAGGGACCTTTTACAGCAACACCCCCAAGCTCACGCTTGGGGGTGTTTTGCTATGCGCCAAAGGAAAACTCCCCCACCAGGTCACCGCGACCCCGGCCGGCCACCGGTGGCGGACCGAGCCCCCCTCGCGATCACCTGCTTGCAGGGTAGCGGACCGCTGCACCGGGGCAGTGCTTGACCCAGGGTGGGCCCAGCGGGGCCAGATTGTCTTTATCGTCGGCCAAGATGTCGCCTTTGAGTGCGAACGAGTCCTCATAAACGACAGAGTGAATGCTCTGCTTGGCACCTGAATATCAGCGCTGGAGTGGACCGCGACGACCGCGGTCAGGCGCGGAGGCGGTAGGACGGCTACGACGGCAAGGTCCATCCGTGGGCCGCCGGCAACATCTGCGGCCGCGAGTGGTGACTGTGGTTGCATCACCATGCCGGCGGGGGATGCGTGGACGCACGTGCTCTGACCTGGGCTGATCGTCGGTGGCTATGCATCACGTGCCGAAAATGGGGCAAAATTCTCTTAAACCCGCTCATCGTTGCGTTGAATGTAGCCGACGGCAAATCGGACGCGGTGTTGCATGAAGCACTCGCCGGAACAGATCCAGGTCAAGCACCCCGCCGCCGATTCAGCTCTGGAGCGACGGTACAGGCGGTCAATACTCCTGCTGACAGGCTGCTAGCTGAGCTTGCGTGGCAAGCCTGGTGCGGATTAGCCGACGCCATAGAGGCAATGTCTTGTGCGATGCAACGAAGTTCGCCCGCAGCACATGCTTCTCCGTTACAGTAGCGCCATGTACTTTGACAGTTTCGGCTTGCGTGAGGCGCCGTTCGCGGCGGCGCCAGACACGCGCTTCGCCTATCTTCCTGCCGCTACGCAGACCTCGCTGGACCGCCTGCAGCAGGAGGTGATGGCCGGCAGCGGTGGCATACTGCTGCTTACAGGTGAATATGGCAGCGGCAAGACGCTGCTGTCGCAACTGCTGCTGCAGCGACTGGAAGAGCGCTCCGTGCGCGTGGCCCGAGTGCTCAATCCCGGACTCAGCGCCGTAGAGCTGGTGCAGACCGTGTGCGATGCGCTGCGGGTGCCGGTGGAGCCGGAGCAGCGCGACAGTGGCAAGTCCCTGGTCGATGCACTCAGCGCCTTCCTGATGGATATCTATGCCCAGGGACAGCGTGTGCTGCTGGTGGTCGATGAGGCACAGAATCTTTCCGATGAGGCGCTGGAACAGCTGCGCTTGCTGACCAATCTGGAGACGCCTGCGCACAAGTTGATTCACGTTCTGCTGTTGGCAGGACCCACGTTCGAGGCTCGGCTCCAGGGCAGTGCGTTGCAACCGTTGGCACAGCGCGTGGCCGTGCATGAACGCCTTGAGCCGCTGTCGGCGGCCGACGCCGACGCTTACGTGCGTCACCGCCTGGAGATCGCTGGCGGCACGCAATCGCCATTTTCGCGGCTGGCGCTGCGGGTGCTGTATCGCTACAGTCGCGGCCAGCCCCGCCTGATCAACCGAATGGCTGATCGGGCCCTGCATCGTGCTGCCGCGGCTGGCGAAAGCGTGGTCGGTGAGCGTTTGATGCAGCAGGTGGCTCGCGAGTGCCTGCAGGGACGCATGCGTTATACGCTGCAACGCTATCGTTGGTGGGCCTCGGCCCTGTTGGGCATGCTGGTGGTGGTGCTGGTGGTGGTGCTGTGGCCGAGGCCGGCGCCGCCTCCGGTCAAGCCTGTGGTGGACCCTGATCTGGCGGTGACCCAGGCTTCGCAGGCGCTGGCCAAGTCGCTTCCGCCCGCTCCCACGGCCAAATTGCTGGCCTGGAGCGAGCTGCTGGCGCGCTGGCAGGTGGGATCGGAGGATGTCTCGGTGTCCGCGGCAGCCCGTTGCACAGCACAGATCTTTCCCGGGTTTGACTGCGTGGGGGGAACCGGCTCGCTGGACCAGCTCAAGCGCTTCGATCGCCCTTTGATTCTTGAGCTGGATGTCGCTGACGGAACACGTGACGTGTTATTGCTTGGAGTCGGCCGACACAACGTGCGTCTGGACATCGGCCCGCGCGATGTCACGGTATCGCGCAAGGCGTTGAAACTGCTCTGGCACGGGCGGTTCTATGCACCTTGCCGGCTGCCGACCTGGATGCCGCCGTCGGTCAAACGCGGCGACGCCGGCAAGGCTGTAGCCTGGGTCAGCGAGCGTCTGGAACGTCTGGACAGCAATACCGATAGCGCCTATCGCCCAGCATTGTTCGATGCCCAAATGGAAGCTCGTGTACGCAAGGTGCAACAGGCGTTTGGCATTCCCGCCGACGGCATCGTCGGCCCGGAAACGCTGTTTGCCCTATCGTCGCTGTCACCGGACGGCCCGCATCTGGCGCGGAACGTGGACTGATTGGCGCCGATGTTCGTCCAGGTAGACACGAGGCGCCGTCAACGCTGGTACTGGGCCACTGGCGTGTTGGTGGTGGCGTGTGTCTCCTGCTTCATGGTGCTGGCGCTGAGCCCGGCCGCGGAACAGCTGTCGCTGGTGATGCGCTGGGGCGCCATTCCAGCGCGCCTGTTTTCACTGGATCGTCCTTGGTGGACGCACATCACGCGCGGCGACGTGGTCACCCTGGCCACGGCCCTGTTCATTCACGTGGCCTGGGTGCATCTTCTGAGCAACCTGATGTTCCTGGTCATCTTCGGCCTGTCATCCGAGCGCGCCCTGGGCTCACCCCGCTTCCTGGTGCTGTTCCTGTTTGGCGGCACTTTCGCCAACCTCGTCGGCGCCATCACCCTGGCGGGCGTACACGCGCCCATCATTGGCTGTAGTGGCGCGGTGTCGGCTGTGGTGGGCGCTTACCTGGCGCTGTTTCCGCGGGCGCGGCTGGGGCTGGTGTTACCGCTGGGGCTGTTTCTGGAGTTCGTGCGGGTGCCGGCGTCCCTATTGATCGGCATCTGGGTGTTGCTGCAATTGATGTTCACCTACGCCGGCCCCGGTTTTGGCGCCGTGGTCTGGTGGTGTCACATCGCCGGCTTCCTGTTTGGCGTGGTGTTTGCGCTTGTATCGCGTGGTGCGGTGATGCGGCGCATGCGCGGCTAGAGCTTTTGCGTCACACATCGGACAATGGGGATATGTCCGAGAAAACGCTTTACAAGATTACCTTCCTGCACCTGGGCAAAAGCTATGAGCTGTACGCGCGCCATGTCGCGTCCAGCCACCTGTGGGGCTTCACCGAGGTTGGCGAGCTGGTGTTTGCCGAGGCCGACAGTCTGGTCGTCGATCCTACCGAGGAGCGCTTGCGCGAGGAGTTCGCCGATACCCAGACCCTGCATTTGCCGATGCAGGCAATCGTGCGCATTGAGCAAGTACGCAAGAAGGGCGCCATGGCCATCCGCGACGCCACCGGTGGCGACAAGGTGACACCATTTCCGATGCCACCCGGCCGTCCGCGCGGCTGACCCGGTTCAGGCTTCGAACGAGGGCGGCGGAGGTGGCGCGCTGGCGTCGGGCGCGGTGCCGTGATCATCGGTGGCTGCGTCTGGCCCGCCGTAGAGATCGCTGTAGGCGAAATACAGCGTCGGACCCAGCAGCGTGTAAAGCACGGCATTGGCGACAAATTGCGCTATCAGGCTGGAGCCCAGGACGTAGAACACCACCACCGGTATGAACATGCACAGGAACAGCGCCAAACCGGTCAGAAGCCAGGCGCCCCAATGCCGGCGCACGGTGCGAAAGCTTTCGGCCATGGCCTGCATCGCCGGCTTGCGATCCAGGCCCACGCGCGGAATGGCCAGCGCGGCAAAGGCATAGCCGATCAGCGCAATAATCACCGCGACTATTATCCAGCCCAGGAAACCCGGCCCGATGTACTGGGTGAGGTTCTGCATCAGTTCAGACGGGTTTGACTCCAGGCTCTTGAGGTCCACGCCCGCACGGGTCAGGCGTGCGCTGACGGCACCGACCAGCACCATGCCGGCCACGATCTGGCTGAGGATGACCGGCAGGCACAGTGCAATGCCTCCGCCGGCGCGTTGCTCGGCAAACAGCTGGAAAAGCTGACCGATCTGCGGCTTGCGCCCGGCCGTCGCGTCACGCGTGGCGATGACACTGCCGGCGACCAGTGCCGGTCCCAGGATGGCAATCGCCAGACCGCCCAGCAGCGGCACCAGTGCGATCGCCGAGACGATCAAGCCCATCACCGGGAAGATGCCCGGATACTTGCGAGCCATGCCCAGTGCCTGTCCCACCCAGTGCCAGCCTTGGCCGGCGCGTACTTTGGCCATGGAGCGTGTTCCTCTAGCGTTAGCGCGTGCGTCAGATGCGCAAATCCTAGCATCCGGGGCGCCGCTTCGGGCGCGTGCCCGGACAAAGCTATAGCCGTGCGAAACGGTGTAGCAGACGGCGCGCCCAGGGCGTGGGGCGGGTGGCGCGCAGCAGGCAGTCGGGAACCTGGCCCTCTTCGCGCAGTCCATCGCGGCGCAGCTTGATGTAATCGCGAATCACCGCCACGCTCATCTCCGGGTGGAACTGCGTGGACATGGCGTGCGGTGCATAACGCACGATGTGGTGATGTTCGCGCCGCGAGCGGGCCAGTACCTGCGCACTGTCCGGTGCCTTGCAGACGGTCTGGCTGTGCGTGGTGTGGCCGTAGAACTGCCTTGGAAAGCCGCGCAACAGTGGATCGTCATCGATCGCTTCCAGCAGCTCGATGCGTTTGGTGCCCATCTCGCGCGGACCGTCCAGCCAGTCGATCTGGCCACCCAATGCGCGGCACATCAGCTGGTGGCCGAAACACACGCCGAACATCGGGCGTTTGGCCTTGAATGCTTCCATCAACCAGTCGCTGACCGGGTCGACCCAGTCGGGTGGATCGGTCAGCATTGCCGATGAACCGGTCACCAGCACGCGCTCGACCTCGGCCAGGGCCGGGAGCGGCTGCCCGGCGCCGACATCGACGGTTTGCACCTGATCGCGACGACATCGGGTCGCCAAGCGGAACCAGTGATCGAAATCACCGTGTCGGGCGCGGATCGGGTCGGGGGTATGGCCGGTCTGGATGATCAATAGCGGGCAGCTCATGGCCTTGAGCCTAGGCCCGCTACCGTCAAGAGGACGTTGTCAGCGCGTCGGCGCCGCGATCACCTGGTGGTAGCACGGTGAGCACTTCGCTCACCGTGGTCAGGCCGCGCGCCACCTGGGCGGCGGCCGAAATGCGCAGCGGCTTCAGGCCCTCGGCCAGCGCGGTTCGCGCCAGGGCGTCCAGGTCCATCTGCGCGGTGATCAGGCTGCGCAGACGCGGTGTCAGATGCAGCATTTCATAGACACCGGTGCGGCCCAGAAAGCCCGTATTGCGGCACTCCAGGCAACCCACCGGCTCGTAGACCTGTTCGGGGCAGGGTACCTCCCAGCCATGGGTCAGCACCGACCAGGACTGCGCATCCTGCTTGGTAGCGCGTTTGCAGTGCGGGCAAAGCGTGCGCACCAGGCGCTGGGCGACGATGCCGGTCAGCGTGGAGTGGATCAGGTAGTGCGGCACGCCCAGGTCGAGCAGGCGCGTCAGCGCGCTGGGCGCATCATTGGTATGCAGCGTCGACAGCACCAGATGGCCGGTCAGCGAGGCCTGCACTGCCATCTGCGCGGTTTCCAGGTCGCGGATCTCGCCGACCATGATGATGTCAGGATCCTGGCGCAGCAGCGTGCGCACGCCAGCGGCAAAATCCAGGTCGATGGCCGGCTGCACCTGCATCTGGTTGAACTCGGCGCTGACCATTTCGATCGGGTCTTCCACCGTGCACACGTTGAGCTCGGGTCGCGCCAGATGCTTGAGCGTGGAATACAGCGTGGTGGTTTTGCCCGAACCGGTCGGGCCGGTGACCAGCACAATGCCGTGCGGGCGCTCGACCATGTCGCGCCACATCGCGCCCTCGGTCTCGGAAAAGCCCAGCTGGCCGAAATCCTTGACCACGATGTCCGGATCGAAGATGCGCATCACCACCTTCTCGCCGAAAGCGGTGGGCATGGTCGAGATACGCAGTTCCACCTCGCGTCCGCCGGCCGAGCGCGTCTTGATGCGGCCATCCTGCGGACGGCGTTTCTCGGCCACGTCCAGGCGCGAGAGAATCTTCACGCGCGAGGTCACTGCCGTCATCACCGGCGGTGGCAGCTCGAATACCTGATGCATCACGCCATCGATGCGAAAGCGCATGCGTCCGGCATCGCGACGCGGTTCCAGATGGATATCCGAGGCGCGTTGCTCGAAGGCGTATTGCAGCAGCCAGTCGACGATGTGCACCACGTGGCGGTCGTCGGCGCCGATTTCGCCGGTCTTGCCCAGCTCCACCAGCTGCTCGAAATTCATGATCGCCGCGTTGGCGTCATGGCTTTCGGACTTGGCATCGCGGGCCAGCATGATCGAGCGCTGCACGCCGTACAGCTCGGTCAGGTAGCGGTTGATGTCCAGCGGGTTGGCCACCACCAGGCGGATCTCACGGCGCAGCATGTGCGCCAGGTCGAAGGCCCAGCGTTGCTCGAAGGGCTCGCAGGTGGCAAACGTGGTGATGCCGGCGCTGACCTCGACCGGCAGGATGCGATGGCGCTGCGCATAGGCATGGCTGACCGCCTGCGTGACCGAGGCCACGTCGATCTTCATCGGATCGATCTTCAGGTAATCCAGGGCGGCCTTGCGCGCCAGCCATTCGGTGAGCACTTCCACGCTCAACGGGCGGCCTGGATCACGCCGGTTTTCCAGCTTGGCGTTGCCGATCACCACCAGCGGGTGCAGCTCCAGCGTGGATCGGCCCTGACGCTGGCCCAGCCGCACGTGCTTGGCGTCCTCGCCGGTGAGATAACCATCGACCACCAGCGCGGCCAGGGTCTCGTCCAGCTCCAGCCGGCCACGACGGCCGAGAGTGGGCAGCGATTGGGGGCTGGCGGCCATGCGTACCTCGCGGCAAAGTGTCCGTATCGCGCGAAAAACGCCGCCGATCACGCTGCGTGCGGTCGTGGCGAGGTCCGTGCCCGGCTATACTAACGCGCTTTATTCAAGGCCATGGTGATTATGTCCGCGCCCACTTTCCAGGACGTCATCCAGACCCTGAACCGCTATTGGGCGGATCAGGGTTGCGTGCTGCTGCAGCCGCTCGACACCGAGGTCGGCGCCGGCACCTTCCATCCTGCCACCTTCCTGCGCTCGCTCGGTCCCGAGCCGTGGGCCGCGGCCTACGTGCAGCCGTGCCGTCGGCCCACCGATGGCCGCTACGGCGACAACCCCAACCGTCTGCAGCATTACTATCAGTATCAGGTGATGCTCAAGCCCAACCCCGAGAACATCCTCGAGCTGTACATCGGCTCGCTCAAGGCGCTGGGCATCGATCCGCTGGTGCACGACCTGCGTTTTGTCGAGGACAACTGGGAATCGCCGACGCTGGGCGCCTGGGGCCTGGGCTGGGAAGTGTGGCTCAACGGCATGGAAGTGACCCAGTTCACCTACTTCCAGCAGGCCGGCGGCCTGGAGTGCCGGCCGGTCACGGGTGAAATCACCTACGGCCTGGAGCGCCTGGTGATGTACCTGCAGAACGTCGATTCGATCTACGACATCGTCTGGACGCAGGCCCCGCACGGCACCGTCACCTACGGCGATGTGTTCCACCAGAACGAGGTCGAGCAAAGCACCTACAACTTCGAGCACGCCAACGTCGCCGAACTGCTGCACTGGTTCGACGTGTGCGAGGGCGAGGCCGTGAAGCTGATCGATGCCGGCCTGCCGCTGCCGGCCTACGAGCAGGTGATGAAGGCCAGTCACACCTTCAACCTGCTCGATGCGCGCCGCGCCATCAGCGTGACCGAGCGCCAGCGCTACATCCTGCGCGTGCGCACGCTGGCCCGAAGCGTGGCCGAGGCCTATGTCGCCCAGCGCGAAAAGCTGGGCTTTCCCGGCCTGAAATCTGCCGCCAGCAGCAAGGAGACGGCCGATGCGTAAGCAGTCGTTATTGATCGAACTGGGCACCGAAGAGCTGCCGCCCAAGGCGCTGGATACGCTGGCCGAGGCGTTTGCCCGCGGTGTGGTCGATGGCCTGGAAAAGCGCGGCGTACAGGCCGATGTGGCGGCCGCGCGCACGTTTGCCTCGCCGCGCCGTCTGGCCGTACTGGTGCCCGCGGTGGGCGAATCGCAGCCCGAGCAGAGTATCGAGCGCCGTGGCCCGGCGGTGGCCGCCGGTCGCGATGGTGATGGCAAGCCGACCCGCGCGCTGAGTGGGTTTGCCGCCTCCTGTGGTGTCGAGGTCGAGGCGCTGGAGACGCTCGCCACCGACAAGGGCGAATGGTTTGTCTATCGCGCCACCAAGCCGGGCCAGCCGATCGAGGCGCTGGTACCAGAGATTGTGGTCGAGGCGCTGAAGGGCTTGCCGATCCCCAAGCCCATGCGCTGGTCCGATCACGATTACGCCTTCGTGCGTCCCGCGCACTGGCTGGTCATGCTGCACGGCGAAACGGTGATCGAAGGCCGTGTACTGGGTCTGGATGCCGGCCGCGTGACGCATGGACATCGCTTCCATCACCCGCAAGGCTTCACCCTGCGTGATGCCGACAGCTATCTGGAGGCCATGCGCGAGATATATGTGCTGGCCGATCCGGCCGAGCGCCGTCAGCGCGTACGTGACGAAGTAGCGCGCGTGGCCAAGCAGACCGGCGGCGTGCCGCAGCTTTCCGACGCCCTGGTCGACGAGATCACCAATCTCAACGAGTGGCCGGTGGGCATTGCCGGCGCCTTCGACCGCGCCTTCCTGGCAGTGCCGCCTGAAGCGTTGGTCACCACCATGGAAGCCAACCAGAAATTTGTGCCGGTGTTCGACGATGCCGGCAAACTCAGCGAGCATTTCATCGGCCTGGCCAACATCGAAAGCCGCGATCCTGCCGAAATTGCCAAGGGCTACGAGCGCGTCATCCGTCCGCGCTTTGCCGACGCCAAATTCTTCTGGGACGAAGACCTGAAAACGCCGCTGGCCGACTATCAGGCAACGCTCAAGAACGTCACCTATCAGCAGCAGCTGGGTTCGCTGTGGGACAAGACCGTGCGCGTGGCCGAACTGGCCCGCGTGGTCGCGAATCGGGTCGGAGTCGATGCCGGCGAGGCGACGCGCGCGGCGGCGCTGTCCAAGTGCGATCTGATGACGCGCATGGTCGGTGAATTCCCTGAGCTTCAGGGTGTGATGGGCCGTTATTACGCCAATGCCCAAGGCGAAAGCGCCGAGGTCGCCGCCGCGCTGGATGAGGGTTACCAGCCACGGTTTGCCGGTGACGCCATTGCTGCCGGCGCTGTCGGGCGCGTGCTGGCCGTGGCCGAGCGCCTGGATACGCTGGCCGGCATCTTCGCCGTGGGTTTGAAGCCATCGGGCAACAAGGACCCGTTCGCGCTGCGCCGTGCCGCGCTGGGCCTGGCACGTACGCTGGTCGAAGCGAATCTGTCGCTGGACCTGCGGGCCGCTTTTGCCGAAGCGCTGGAGCTATTGCCCGAAGCCGCCCTGGTCGCGGGCGTGAAGCCGGCGAAGAAGGGGGCCAAGGTCGAGGTCGACCTCGGCGCGCGTCGTCAGGCCCTGGCTGACGAGCTGTATGGCTTTGTGCTCGAGCGTTTGCGCGGCTACTACACCGAGCAGGGCATGCCTGCCGGCGCCTTTGATGCCGTGGCCGCGGTGCAGCCGGCCAGCCTGGCCGATTTTGATCGCCGCCTGCGCGCCGTGCATGCCTTTGCCGACCGCAGCGAGGCCGCCAGCCTGGCGGCCGCCAACAAGCGTGTCGGCAACCTGCTGCGCAAGCAGGCCGAAGAAGTCGGTGAGCAAGCGGTCAGTTTCGATGCAGCCAAAGCCGAAGCCGGTGCCGAGGCCGACCTGGCTGCCGCGCTACAAGCGGCGCGCAGTGAGGCCGATGCGCGGGTGGCCGAAGGCGACTACGCCGGCGCGCTGGCCCGGCTGGCCGCATTGCAGGCGCCGGTCGATCGCTTCTTCGACGAGGTGCTGGTGATGGCCGACGATCCGTCGGTACGCGCCAACCGTCTGGCGTTGCTTGGCTTGCTGCAGCAGCGCTTCCTTGCCATTGCCGATATCGCCCGTCTGTAGCGCCAAGCGCATAACCAGGCGCTTAACACCAATAAAAAAGCCCCGGACATGCCGGGGCTTTTTTATGTTTGTCGGGATACCGAACTCAGCTCGACTGCTGCTCGCGATGGGCGCGAACGCGCTCGGCAATCTTTGTATGCACCTGGCTTAAGCCCTCGGCGCGCTTCAGCGGATCACTCAAGCCCATCAGAGCGTAGATTTCGCCCAGTAGATCCGGAGCGTCGGAAACGGTCAGCCCAGAGTCGGTCAACTCCAGCGTCGATTGCAGCATGCGTACCGCGGCGCTCAGGCGGTTGGCGTCCATCACTTTGCTGCCCGCGCTGACCTTGCTGCTGGCGTCGGAATCGGCGGTGATCTCACGAGCCGTCACGGTCGGGTTGGCTTCGGCGTCGTCCCACATGGCCCCTTCGCCGGCAATCAGCCACAGCAGCGACACGCCAAGCCCGCGCGCCAGCGTCAGGCAGCGCTCGCGTGACGGATCGGAGCGTCCATCGCGCCAGCTACGCACCACCCCTTCGGAAAAACCACAGGTGCGGGCCACCTGGGTCACGCTCCCGCAGGCCTTGATCAGCAGTTTGATGCGATCGGAAAAGCTGGGTAACTCGGCATCATGTGCTCGCCTGTTCGTTGATATGCGTGTTGGCGCGGGTGATTTCATGAACTTCCTGCTCTTTGGCCAAGCGCTCAAGACCAAATTCGACGATGAATTGGTAGTCGCAACATCTTGCGGCATGCGGGGGGTGGGCATGTCAATAGCTCGCTGTGGTGATTGTACGCCCTGCGTGTGGCATTTGTGTCCGCGGCTTGTCAGGCCTGCTTGAGGCACCTCGCGGATGCCATGGCATGCGGCCATGCAGCATCTGGAGGTCTCCGTGCGTGGCCTTTGGTGTAACAGGGTAGCCCGTAAGCGCAAGAATGTACGACAAAGCAGGGGCTCTCTGTGGAAAGTTGTCGAAGTGTATTTGAGGGGCATGTCGCGATCAGAGCTTCTGACAACGTATGCGCAGCGACATGTGGCTGTGGGTCTGTTTTCATGGAGAGCGGCAGGGCCTACTACCCTTCAACGTGCCTGATTGATGTTGCTGTGACTGCAGGTTGCGATGCGTGATCGCTAAGCACAATAAGATCGATGGCGTTGGAGCCGGTGGTGGCAAGCGGCACACCTTGGAGGCGGACCGTAACAAGTTGACAATGCTTTGATATCGTCTTAACTTTTCTTCAAGGTTGCGCTGTGCCGGGGGGCACTGTGCCGGGGAGGAGTCATATACGACTCCTATGTTTAGAGGGGGCATCAATTGACGCTTTTCGCGTCGCACTCCATCCTTTTGATTGGCCATTAGGCTGCGCCGCAATGACGCCACTGTGGCGCGTTGGCATGTCAACCTCAGGGTGCTCGGACGGCTCGTAGCCGAGCCGGGTTCGTCTGAAAGGTTATCCCGCTCTTTGTACCTCGCCGACCTGCGAGTACAACAAGAAAACCGGGCTCTACGCGCCCGGTGCACTCCTCAGATCTTGCCGCCGGCCCTCCACCGGCGGCTTTCTTTTTTGCGCTGCATATAGCGGTCTGTGACAGTAAGCGCGAATGTTAAATTTTCAGTTGACAGTTTCGCGGCAAAAACTGTAGGTTCGATGGTCGGAGTTGACCGGTTCTTTGGTGCACGCCCCTTTGGCAAGCGCGCCGGTCATAGCCTCGGGAGACTGATCAGGCCGTGCGCGGCACGGTCGGGCAGGACGCTTCCCGGGGTTCACATGAAGGAACGGATGGCTTGATCGCTGACCTTTCGGCCGGCGTGGGCCTGTTGTCGTTTTTTTTGATCTGGGGAGATCATCACAATGCGTAGTTTCAGCTTTACCCGTGGGGCGCTGCGTCGCTCCGCCCTGGCTGCTGCCGTGGCCGCCGGTCTGGTAGCCGCTCCTGCGTTCGCGCAGAGCACCTCCGGTGACATCTACGGCACCGCCGCTCCGGCGGCTGGCGAAGTGATCCAAGTGCAGAATCTGGACAACGGCCAGACCCGCCAGATCGCCGTCGACGCCCAGGGCAACTTCCGCGCCCCGTCGCTGCCGATCGGTCACTATGTGGTCAATCTGGTCGTCAATGGCCAGGCCGAAGCCACCCGCAAGGTGAACGTGGTCGCCGGTCAGGCGGTGCAGGTGAACTTTGGCGGTAGCCAGGCCAATGCCCAGGCTGTCACCGGCGTGACCGTGGCCGCCAATTCGCTGCCGCCGATCGACGTGACCAGCACCGAGTCGCGCAGTACGTTCACCGCCGATCAGCTGAACTCGCTGCCGGTGCCGCGTGACGAAGTGTCCGTGTCGCTGCTGGCGCCCAGCGCCGTGCAGGGCGATGGCGCGTTTGGCAACCTGGCTTCGTTCGGTGGCTCCTCGGTGGCCGAGAACAGCTACTACGTCAACGGCTTCAACGTCACCAACCTTTACAACAACCTGTCGTTCTCGCAGATCCCGTATCAGGCGATCGATCAGCTGGACGTGCAGACCGGTGGTTACGGGGCGCAGTACGGCTTCTCCACTGGCGGTGTGACCTCGGTCAACACCAAGCGCGGCACCAATCAGTGGAAGGGCGGCGTCAGCTGGACCACCACGCCGAACTGGGCGCGCGCCAATCGTCCGACCGAGTATCAGAACAACGGTTCGCTGTACCGCACGTACAACAAGAACTCCGATACCGACAACGTCTACACCGCCTGGGTTGGCGGCCCGCTGGTCAAGGACAAACTGTTCTTCTTCGGCCTGGTGCAGAAGGAACAGGAGAACACCACCTCCTACCCATCGGCCACGTCCACTTCGCCGGCAGCACGCAGCGATTACTCGAGCCCGTTCTGGCTGGTCAAGCTGGACTGGAACATCAACGACAACAACATCCTCGAGTACACCGGCTTCGACAACACCAAGCACACCACGAACGACTACTACACGTCGCTCTACGGTGCCGACAACGAGCCGTCTACGGGTGATTTCCTGGGTACGCGCAAGGTCAAGACCGGTGGTCAGACCAACATCTTCAAGTACACCAGCTACCTGACCGACGACCTGACCTTCTCGGCCCAGTGGGGCCGCATGAAGAGCCAGAACTCGACCTACTACATTTCCAACAGCGGCGTGCAGACCAAGTACGACGGCGGCATCAACAGCCAGGTTGGCGGCTGCCCGTACGTGCTGGACTACCGCGACAGCGTGCTGGCCGGCAACACCCCCGCCTACAACTCGTGCTGGATTTCCTCCACCAACGACATTTACGGCGGCCAGGACGAGCGCACCGCATGGCGCGCCGATATCGACTGGCACCTGGGCGACCACGACATCGGTGTCGGCTACAGCGACGAGAAGTGGAATTCCGACGCCGGCCAGACCTACGCCGGTGGCGCGCTGTACTACTACTACACCGGTGCTGACGGCCAGAACGTGGTCGAGAAGGACAACTACCGCACCGGCGGTTCGGTGAAGATCGACCAGAAGTCGTTCTACCTGGAAGACCACTGGCAGGTCACCGATCGCTTCATGGCCTACATGGGTATTCGCAACGACTCGTTCGAGAACAAGAACGGCAATGGCGAAACCTTCGTCAAGCAGGACAATATCTGGCAGCCGCGTCTGGGCTTCTCGTGGGACGTCAACGGCGACTCCTCGCTGAAGGTGTTCGGTTCGGCCGGCCGCTACTCGCTGCCGATCGCCGCCAACGTCGCCCTGCGTGCCGCCAGCGCCTCGTACTTCACCTACCAGACCTTCGACTACTCCAACGTCGACCCGGTCACCGGCACCCCGGCCCTGGGTGCGCCGACCGGTCCGCTGGTGGCCGTCAACGGCGAGGACGGCTCGGTGCCGAACCCGCACTCGGTCAGCGACAAGGATCTGAAGCCGTATTCGCAGGATGAGTACATCCTGGGCTTCAAGAAGCAGATCCAGAGCGACAATGACTTCCTGAACGGCTGGGTGGTCGGCGTCAAGGCAACCTACCGCAAGCTGCGCAACGCCATCGACGATACCTGCGACTGGCGTCCGTTCTACAACTATGGCCAGTCGCTGGGCCTGGACATGGGATCGGACCAGTTCAACCCGCCGTCGGGCACGCCGGGCTGCTTCATCTACAACCCGGGTAGTGCGCTGACCCTGAACCTGGACCTGGATGGCAGCGGCAACGTGCGTGAAGTAACCATTCCGGGTTCGAAGCTGGGTCCGAAGGCCAAGCGCTCGTACCAGGGTCTGGTCTTCAGCGCCAAGAAGAGCACCGACAAGTGGTACGTCGACGCGTCCTACACCTTCGCCAAGAACTACGGCAACACCGAGGGCCTGGTGAAGTCGGACATCGGCCAGACCGATACTGGCACCACGCAGGACTTCGACTATCCGGAGATCGAGTACGGCGCCAACGGCTATCTGCCCAACGATCGTCGCCATACCTTCAAGGTGTACGGCGCCTACAAGTTCACCCCGGAATGGTCCGTGGGCATGAACCTGCTGGTGCAGTCCGGTCGTCCGCAGAGCTGCCTGGGCGGTGGTGAGCCGACCTACGGTATCCCCGGCTACTCCGGTGCCTACTACTACTGCAACGGTCACATGACCAAGCGTGGTGACAATGGCCGTACGCCGTGGATCTGGACGGTCAGCCCGAACGTGATCTACAAGCCGAACTGGGCCAAGGGTCTGACCTTCACCCTGTCGGCGCTGAACATCTTCAACAACGTCAAACCGACCTCGGTCTACGTGACAGGTGAAGAAGCGCGTTCGTCGGGTACCACCACGTACTACAACTCGACCTACCACATTGCCAAGTACTACACGCAGCCGCGTTACTTCCGCCTGCAGGCCGAGTACGACTTCTCGCTGTAAGTCATCAGGTAGATCGTCACCCGGTGCAGGATGCGTCCTGCACCGGGTACCAGCATGGCCACGTCCGATCAGGGCGTGGCTTTTTTGTGCCTGGAAAGGGGCTGCGTGCTGCAGTCGGGTATTCGTGCGAATAGTTTATGCCTGCAGGTTATGTGACATCGCAAGCCGGCATGGATTTTTGTTAGGGCCTTGTATAGCCGGCCGCCCTTCCCGGGGGTAGCCGACCCTTGGCAGGTGCAAGCCGGTTGTCCCGAACCTGCGCGGTTCAGTCAGACTTCAACGTAAATGTATCAGCGGGTTAGCCCAACCTCTTCGATCTCTCTGCCACGGGGTGGGCAAGGGAATAAATAGTTGACAAGTTGTTAAACTCGTCTTAGGTTCAGGTGTAGGCGTCCCTCCCCGGGGGTCGAGGGAGGGCGCCGGAAGATCGTTGGGAGGCGATCGACAACCTTACCAGGGTGATTGAACGCTTCCCGACGCGAGTGATGCACTGGCGACAGTGTCTACGTTTTTGGTGTCCATGTTGAGGCACCATCTGGGGAGCAATTTATGGTTAACCGAAATTCCTTCGCGACCAAGCAGCTGACCCGTTCGGCGCTTGCGCTTGCCATCGGCATGGGCTTCGCGGGCCTTGCCTTTGGTCAGGCAACCACCGGTTCGTTGTTCGGCCAGGCGCCGGCTGGCGACACCGTCACCGTCGTCAACTCGAGCGGCTTGACCCGTACCATGAGTGTTGACGCCAGCGGTCGTTTCTCGTCCAGCTCGCTGCCGGTCGGCACCTACACGGTCACGCTGAAAGATGCCAGTGGCAACGTTGTCGATACGCGCAAGAATGTCACCGTGCACGTGGGCACCGGTACCCAGCTGAGCCTTGGCGGCAACGCCGCCAGCGAAGCCAATGCACAGTCGGTGGCCGGTCTGACCGTCACCGCCAGCGCGCTGCCGTCCATCGATGTGACCAGCACCAACGTGTCCACCGTCGTCACCTCGCAGGAACTGGCCAAGCTGCCGCTGGCCCGTTCGGCCGAGGCTGCCGCGCTGCTGGCACCGGGTGCGGTCGAGGGTAGCGCCTACTTCACCGGTCCGCTGGGTAACCAGCTGGTATCGTTCGGCGGTTCCTCGGTGACCGAGAACGCCTACTACATCAACGGCTTCAACACCACCGATCCGCTCAGCGGCTTCGGCGGCATCGCTTTGCCGTACGGTTCCATCGACCAGGAAGAAGTGCTGACCGGCGGCTATGACGCCAAGTACGGTCGTTCCGATGGCGGCGTGCTGAACATGATCGGCAAGCGCGGCACCAACGAATGGCATTTCGGTGCGCAGGTGCTGTGGACGCCGACTTTTGGTCGTGCCGACAAGAACGATTATTATTACCCGCAGAACACCAGCTCGAGTGCGGGCCAGATCTACAACGCCAACACCAAGGACAAGTCCTGGAATACGACCGAAGACGTCTACGTGGGCGGTCCGCTGATCAAGGACCGGCTGTTCTTCTTCGTGTCGGCCGAGCAGAGCAAGACTAAGGGTCGCCTCACCGGCAGCGTCAACTCGCCTTACACCACCTTCTATACGTACAAGGATCCCAAGGCGTATGTGAAGCTGGACTGGAACATCAACGACAACAACATCCTTGAGTACACGCACGTCACCAACAAGGATCAGTACGAAGGTTCCATCTACAACTACGACTACGACGCCCGCCAGACCACCGACTTCAACAGCTACGACACGTCGACCAAGACCTCGGCGCGTGACGACATCCTGAAGTACACCGGTTACCTGACTGACAGCCTGACCGTGTCGGCGCTGTACGGCAAGCAGAAGATCGATTACTACAACAACACACCGGGTTACGATCCGACCTACGCCTACATCTATCAGGCGGATCAGCAGAATCCGGATATCGCTGGCGCCCCGGGCATCACCAGCCCGAACGCCATTGCGACCCTGGATGACCCGACGCACCATGCCACCAGCGAGAATCTGCGACTGGATGTCAGCTACGTGCTGGGTGATCACACCATTTCGGCTGGTATCGACAACCTGAAGACGCATGACGTCAACGACGGTACCTCGACCTCCGGTCCCGGTTACGCGTGGGAATACAACACCGTTAACCCAGGCAAGCCGATTTCCGATCAGCCGTTCGTCGACGCGCCGGGCGGCTATCCGGGCGGTGTGGGTGCTGACGGCCAGGGCTACTACGTCGCCAAGTACATCTACAGCACCTCGGCCTCGGTGCGCGTCAAGCAGCGTGCCCAGTACCTGCAGGACAACTGGCAGGTCAATGATCGCCTGCTGGTCAAGATTGGTGTGCGTAACGACCAGTTCACCAACTACAACCCGGACGGCAAGCCCTTCCTGAAGCTGACCAGCCCGCAGTGGTCGCCGCGCCTGGGCTTCAGCTGGGATGTGAACGGTGATTCCTCGTTCAAGGTGTTCGGCAACCTGGGTCGCTACTACCTGGCCATGCCGGCCTCGGTGGCACTGCGCTCCGCTGGCGGTTCGCTGTACACCCGTACCTACTACACCTATACCGGTATCGATTCCAACGGCGTGCCGACCGGCCTGACGCCGATCAATACCGTCAACGGTGCCGGCCAGCCGGTCTCGGCCAACGCCGAGTATGGTCAGGCCCCAGACCCGAAGACCGTCGCGTCCAAGAACATCAAGGCCGAGCACCAGGATGAGCTGATGCTGGGCTTCGACAAGAAGCTCAACGCCAACTGGGTATACGGTGCCAACCTGACCTACCGCAAGCTGCGTACTGGCCTGGACGATATCTGCGATGGCGGTGGCATCCTTGACGCCGCTGCGGCCCAGGGTATCAATATCGATGCTAGCAGTGTGCATGGGTGCTACCTGTCCAATCCCGGCGAGACCAACACGTACAACATCGCCAATGGCAATGGTGGTTACACGGCGGTCAAGGTGACCCCGTCGTACTTCGAAAACATGATCAAGATGAAGCGCACCTACACGTCGGTGAACCTGCATCTTGAGCATCCGTTCGACGGCAAGTGGGACTTCCGTGTCGACTACACCTGGTCAATGAGCCGCGGCAACACCGAGGGTCAGGTACGCTCAGATATCGGTCAGGATAATGTCGGTGCCACGGTGGATTGGGATTACGGTTACTTCTCCCATTACTCCAATGGTTACCTGGCCAACGACCGCCGTCATCAGCTGAAGGCGCGTGGTACCTATCAGATCAACCCGGAGTGGATGGTCGGCGCGTTGCTGATGGTCAACTCGGGCATGCCCAAGAGCTGCCTGGGTTACTATGGCCCGTACCAGACCAACCCGACCGGTTACGGCGCCTACTACCATTTCTGCGATGGCAAGCCGTCCAAGCCGGGTGCCGCGGGTCGCAACCCGTGGACCGAACAGCTGAATCTGAACGTGTCCTACCGTCCGGCGTTCGCCGACAACAAGCTGGCGTTCCAGATGTACGTGTATAACGTGCTCGATCAGCAGCGTACACTGCAGACGCGTCCGCGTTATGGCCGTGCCGGTTCGGTCATTTCTGACTATGGCACCACTGTCAGTGCTGAGGCCCCGCGTTACGTGAAGTTTGGTATCACCTACGACTTCTAAGCTCCGGCTTGGGATGTAGCGCAATCGAGCCGCCGGCCCTCGGGTCGGCGGCTTTTTTTATGATCCAACGATGATGCGGAACGTCGTTGGATCTTGACTTTTCTGTCACGCGCTTTGCCGCTATGCTTGGACACTTCCCCCGCGGGAAGCGTCAGGCACAAACGGCTTCGGCGCTGCCGTGAAATTCATCATCGAAGAGGTTTCCCTCATGCGCAGGATCGTCTTGTCGCTGACGATGCTGGCGGCGCTCGGCGCGGCTGGCTGCTCCCACAACAATGGCTCGGATAATGGCTCGGATGCCGACGGCCAGTCGCAGAAGGCGATGGCGCATTCGGTTTCGGGTACGGTGTCGCTGACCCAGCCGCGTCAGCTGTCCGATCAGGCCAAGCTGACCATCAAGCTGGTGGACGCATCGAACGATGCCGCCCAGCCGCTGGCCAGCAAGACCATCGCTCCGGTCACGCAGATGCCGGTGCAGTTCAAGCTGGACGTGGACCCGTCCAAGGTCAATCCGTCCGATCTTTACGTGGTGCAGGCCGAGATGATCGATGGCCAGCGTGATTTCACCATGCAGTTGCAGGCCCCGGTGCTGACCAAGGGCGCCAGCAACACCGCCAATATCAAGCTGGTGGCGCAGGCCACGCCGGAAGAGAAGCAGCTGGACGACTACAAGAAGGTCGAGCAGCAGATCGGCGGCATGAAGCGCACCCAGGGCACCAAGCTGGAGAAGGGCGTGTCGCGCGCCTGGCAGGTGTTCAGTCAGGATGGGCAGATCCAGTTCATCCGCGAGCTGGTCGATTACGGCAAGAAGGGCTTCACTTCCACCGACTTTGCCTATAAGGACGGTCAGCCGTGGGTGGCCGTGCAGAAAAAGAAGCCGAGCCAGAACGCCAAGCCGGATGCCATCAACCGTGCCGGTTGGGATGCCAAGGGCAACCTGACGCTGCAGCAGCATGAAGTTAATGGCAAGGTGAGCAAGCTTTCCGATTCGGATGCCGCGGACCTGAAGAAGGAAGCCGAGGCCATCTACAAGCATGTCGACCACGGCAAGAAGAAGTAATCTTGTTCTTGCTCGCATGAAGCCGGTCGCCCATTGCAACCGGTAGACATGAAAAAGTCGTCCAGACATCTGGACGGCTTTTTCTTTTCTATAAAGCAAGCGGTACGCTTGATATCCCGCCCGAAACAGGGGCGGGCGCACCCGCCCCAAAGATGGGCTTAGAAGCTGTACTTCATGCCCAGGCTGAGCGCATTGAGCTTCTGCGTATTGTCACCGAAGTGACCCTGGTAGCCGATCCAGGTGCTGGTGGCAGAGGTTACCTGCATGGCCAGACCGATATCGGCGCTGCCCCAGCTGCTGTCGGAGGTGAAGCCGGTGCTGGTGAAGTGACCGTTCATGCTGACCAGGCCTGCCTGTACCCGGTCGGCGCCAGCGCGGCTGTCGTGATTCCAGGCCACTTCCACATACGGACTGATGGTGCTGGAGCCGGCCTGCCAGCTGCCGGCAAGGCGCCAGCCCAGGCTGGCGACGGCGGCGTTGCGCTCCTGCTTGCCAAACCACATCGCCGAACTGTCACCGCTGTATTCGCTGTAAGCGTTGACGCGAATACGCTGCCACTCGAACTTGGCGAACGGACCGGTCTTCAGGCCGCCATCCCCAAACCACCAGCCGGCGGTGACGCCGCCAAGTAGCTGCGAGCCGTCGGTCTTGCCGGTCTCGGTACGCGTGGCCGCACCCAATGCGAAACGCCGGTTGATATCCTTGTAGCTCAGCTGTCCGAAGCTGGCGTAGACGCCGGCAAAGCCGCCGTCCTGATGGAGCATGGCATAGCCGGAGGCGCTGAGCGTGGTCAGTTTGTAACCACCGGCGTTGTGGTCAACGTCGGCCTTGGCGTGGCCCAGGCCCAGCGCCACACCCATGCTGACGTTGTCGCCGGCCTGCGTGGCCGCGCCCAGCGACAGATTGGCGTTGTCGCTGTCGGCACCCGGTGCGCCATTGTTGGCATCAAAGCTCTGGCGACCATAGCCGACGCGGGCAAAGGTGCGCGTGCCGGCACCCATCACGTCGGCGGTCATCTGTTGGGTCAGCGTGGTGGCCTGGAATCGGCTCATCGCCAATGGTGCCTCGGCCAGCAGAGAGACCTGTTCCGGGGCGGCCAGTTCGGCAGCCACATACTGGCCGAGCAGCGCGTGGGCGGCGGTGGTCGGGTGCACCCCGTCGGCGAACAGGTAGCTATTCTGCGTGCCATCGGCGTAGGTGTAGGGCGCGCCCGATCCCGCCGGGCCGCACTGTACCGAACTGGAGCCGGCGCCACAGGCCGCATCGGTGACATTGCTGAAGCCATACGCCGACGGATTGGCGATGATTTCCTTGAACAGGCTGTACACATCCACCGGCACGATGCCGTCACCGGCCTGAGACAAACCGGTGTTGAGCTGGCTGTTGTAGATCAGCGACAGGCCCGTGAGCGAGGTGGCGGCATCGGCGCCCTGCGCCGCAGCGCTCGGCGTGGAACCGATATCCGGCAGGTTGAACACCAGAATATGCTTGGCACCGGCCGATTGCAGATTGTCGATCAGGCCCACTTCGGTGACAGCGGCGGCGGCCACGTTGGCCTGCGCCTGGTCGGCCGTTTCCAGCGAGCTGACGCCAGCGGCACTGGCGACCTGCCCGCGGATCTGCGCGGCGACCTGGTCGGCCACGGCCGGCGGCAGGCCGGCCGTATTGGCAGCGATCAGCGCATCGGCCTGGGCCGAGGCCCCGGCCGCGGTGGCGTGGTAGAAGATATCATTGGCCCCGCCCCAGACGGAGTAGAGCGCATTGGGGTCGGCGCTACCGGCGGCGGCGAGGTAGCCGCTGACCTGGGTACTGATGGTCGGCACCGCCGCTGGCGTGCCCGGCGAGTTGGTATTGACGCCGGCGCCACCCCAGGCGTAGTCACTGCCGCCAAGCAATGATGGCGACAGGGTGATGCCGTAACCATCGGCGACATGCTCGATGGCCACCTCTCCGGGGTTGGTGGTGAAGCGCGAGGGCGTCTGCGCGCCGCTGGCCAGCGAAATATTGCCGTTGTCACTCAGGCTGTCGCCAAACACGACAACGTTCTTGTAGGTGGTGGCGTGGGCGCCACTGCTGAAAACGAGCGCGGCGACGATGGCGCCGCTCAGAACGCGCAAACGGGGCATGACTTTTTCTCCCTGGGGGCAATCCCTGTGGCTACGGTAAAGCAATCCATACGCATGCGCATGCTGCACTGCATCGCATCGTGATAGAGCGCACGGCACGGCACGGGCCGTGCGCTTCCAAGCGTCTCTATCAGCGCTTCTGGGCGCGTGCGAAAGCGTCGGCCAAGGCATTGTTGGCCGGTGCCGCCGCTGCCTTGGGCACGCCTCCGCGCGGCGCCTTGCCGCGCGGCTTTTCCTCACGCGCCGGGCGTCCGCCGCCGCGGGCTTCGCCGGGGATATCGTCCAGGCGCATGGACAGCGCGATGCGCTTGCGTGCCAGATCCACCTCCATCACCTTCACTTTCACGATATCGCCGGCCTTGACCGCATCGCGTGGATCCTTGACGAACTGGTGCGACAGCGCCGAGACGTGCACCAGGCCGTCCTGGTGCACGCCGATGTCGACGAAGGCACCGAACGCGGCCACGTTGCTGATGCGCCCTTCCAGCACCATGCCCACGTCCAGGTCCTTCATGTCCTCCACGCCTTCGGCGAAGGACGGCGTGACGAACTCGGGGCGCGGATCGCGACCGGGCTTTTCCAGCTCTTTCAGGATGTCGCGCACGGTCGGCAGGCCAAAGCGCTCATCGGTGAACTGTTCGGCTTTCAGGCCGCGCAGGAACGAGGCATCGCCGATGATGTTGCGCACCTCGCGGCCGCACTGGGCAACGATGCGCTCGACCACCGGATAGGCTTCCGGATGCACCGCGCTGGCATCTAGCGGGTCATCGCCTTGGCCAATACGCAGGAAGCCGGCGCACTGCTCGAAGGCCTTCTCGCCCAGGCGCGGCACGTCCATCAGCGCCTTGCGGGTGCGGAACGCGCCGTGGCTGTCGCGGTACCGCACCACGTTTTCGGCCACGCTTGCCGAAAGCCCCGCCACGCGCGCGAGCAGCGGCGCCGAGGCGGTGTTGACGTCGACGCCGACGCCGTTCACGCAGTCCTCCACGCAGGCATCGAGCGAGCGTGCCAGCTTGGCCTGGTTCACATCGTGCTGATACTGGCCCACGCCAATGGCCTTGGGTTCGATCTTGACCAGCTCGGCCAGCGGGTCCTGCAGGCGCCGGGCAATGGACACGGCGCCGCGCAGCGACACATCCAGATCGGGAAATTCGCGCGCGGCCGACTCGGAGGCCGAATACACCGAGGCGCCGGCCTCGCTGACCACGATCTTGGCCAGCGTCAGCGCGGTCTGTTTCTTGATCACCTCGCCGGCCAGCTTGTCGGTCTCGCGCGAGGCGGTGCCGTTGCCGATGGCGATCAGGGCCACGCCGTGCTTCTGACACAGCTTGCCCAACTCGGCGACCGACTGATCCCACTGCCGGCGCGGCTCGTGCGGATAGATGGTAGTGGTGTCGACCAGTTTGCCGGTGGCGTCCACCACCGCCACCTTTACGCCGGTGCGGATGCCCGGGTCCAGGCCCATCACCGCCTTCGGCCCGGCAGGTGCGGCCAGCAGCAGGTCTTTCAGGTTGTCGCCGAACACGGAAATGGCGCCATCCTCGGCCGCCTCGCGGGCGCGGCCGAACAGGTCCAGCGTCAGGTGCAGGTGCAGCTTGACGCGCCAAGTCAGGCGCACGGTATCGGCCAGCCAGGCATCGGCGGGGCGACCCTGGTTAGTGATGCCGGCATGATGGGCCACGCGGGCCTCGCCGTCGGCATGGCCTTGCTCGGCATCGGCGCCGGGTGGTACCAGATCCAGCTCGATGATGCCCTCGTTGCGTGCGCGCATCAGCGCCAGCAGTCGGTGCGAGGGAATCTTCGCGATCGATTCGCTGTGGTCGAAGTAGTCGCGGAACTTGGCACCCTCATGCTCCTTGCCTTCGATGACGCGGGCACGGATCTGGCCGCCGTCCCACAGCCAGTCACGCAACTCGCCGACCAGCGTGGCGTCTTCGGCGATCGCCTCCATCAGGATCGCACGCGCGCCGTCCAGCGCAGCCTTGATATCGGCCACGCCCTTGTCGGCATCGATAAAGCCCTCTGCGCGTGTTTCCGGCGCCACCGATGGGTCTTCGCGCAGCGCGGTGGCCAGTGGCTCCAGCCCGGCCTCGCGCGCGATCTGCGCCTTGGTGCGGCGCTTGGGCTTGTACGGCAGGTACAGATCTTCCAGTCGCGCCTTGGTCTCGGCGGCCTCGATCTGCCCGCGCAGGGCGTCGCTCAGCTTGCCCTGCTCCTCGACGCTGGCAAGGATCGCCGCACGGCGATCTTCCAGCTCGCGCAGGTAGCGCAGGCGCTCTTCCAGCAGGCGCAGTTGTGTGTCATCCAGGCCGCCAGTGACTTCCTTGCGGTACCGTGCGATGAAGGGGACGGTGGCGCCACCGTCGAGCAGCTCCACGGCGGCGCGAACCTGGGCTGCCTGGGCGCCGACGTCTTCGGCGATGCGTTGTTCGATGCTGAGCATGAGGCTTTGCTAAAAATCCTTGCGGCGTAATCGTTACGAAAGCCGGTATGCCGCCGGGCGGCACACCGTAAGCGGCGTCGATTCTAGCAATGCCATGGGCCGCCATGGCGAGCGTGTGTGCTCAGGCGGCGTGGCGGCGCTTCAGGTGCACCAGCAACAGCGAGATCGCGGCGGGCGTGATGCCGCTGATACGCATGGCCTGACCGATGGTCTGCGGGCGGGCAGACTGCAGTTTGGCCAGTGCCTCGGCGGAAAGGCCGCGCACGCCGCCATAGTCGAAATGCTCTGGAATGGCAGTGTGTTCGTGGCGACGCTGACGGGCGATGTCCTCGCGCTGACGCTCCAGGTAGCCGGCGTATTTGATCTGTACCTGCACCTGCTCGGCGACGGCGGCATCGTCGACTGCCGGGCCGAAGCCTTCCACCGCGGTCAGGCCGGCGTAATCGAGCTGCGGGCGACGCAGCAGCTCCTCGGCATTGGCTTCGCGGCTCAAGGCCATGCCGTGCTGGCGTTCCAGCGCCTGGCCAAGCGCGTTGGTGGGCGCCGCCCACAGACCGCGCAGACGGGCTTTTTCCGTCTCCACGGCATCACGCTTGCGTCTTAGCGCGTCATAGCGTGCCTGGGGTACCACGCCCAGTTCGAAGCCGGTCTCGGTCAGGCGCAGGTCGGCGTTGTCCTCGCGCAGGTGCAGCCGGTATTCGGCGCGCGAGGTGAACATGCGGTACGGCTCCAGTGTGCCGTTGGTGGTCAGGTCGTCGATCAGCACGCCGATGTAGGCCTCGTCGCGGCGCGGATACCACGGCGACTTGTCCTGCACCTGGCGCGCCGCGTTGAGGCCGGCGATCAGACCCTGCGCACCGGCTTCCTCGTAACCGGTGGTGCCATTGATCTGACCGGCGAAGAACAGACCGCCAATGGCCTTGGTCTCCAGCCATGGCTTGAGGCCGCGCGGATCGAAATAGTCGTACTCGATAGCGTAACCGGGGCGAGTAATGTGCGCTTGCTCAAAGCCCTTAATCGAGCGCACCAGCGCCAGCTGCACATCGAACGGCAGTGAGGTGGAAATGCCGTTGGGATAGATCTCGAAGGTGTCCAGACCTTCCGGCTCGATGAAGATCTGATGCGAGGCCTTGTCGGCAAAGCGCACCACCTTGTCCTCGATCGAGGGACAGTAGCGCGGGCCGGTACCCTCGATCTGGCCGCTGTACATGGGCGATCTGTGCAGCGCGCCGCGGATCAGCTCGTGGGTACGCTCGCTGGTGTGGGTGATCCAGCAATCGACCTGGCGCGGATGCTCCTGGACCGAGCCCAGGTAGGAGAATACCGGCACGGGGTGGTCGCCGGGCTGGGCCTGCAGACCGCTGAAGTCGATGCTGCGGCTGTCGATGCGCGGCGGCGTGCCGGTCTTCAGACGATCGGCGGCAACGGGCAGTTCACGCAGGCGCATGGCCAGTGTGGTGGCCGGTGGATCGCCGGCACGGCCACCGGCGTGCTGGGCTTCGCCGATGTGGATGCGTCCGCCCAGGAAGGTGCCGGCGGTTAGCACCACGGCGCCGGCACGGAAGCTCAGGCCCATCTGCGTGACCACGCCAGTGACGCGCCCCCCCTCGATGATCAGATCGTCCACTGCCTGCTGGAACAGGCTCAGGTTGGGCTGGGTTTCGACCATGCGGCGGACGGCGGCCTTGTACAGCACGCGATCGGCCTGGCAGCGCGTGGCACGCACAGCGGGGCCTTTGGAGGCATTGAGCGTGCGCCATTGGATACCGGCACGATCGGCCGCATGCGCCATGGCCCCCCCCAGGGCGTCGATTTCCTTCACCAGGTGACCCTTGCCGATGCCGCCGATGGCCGGGTTGCAGCTCATCTGGCCGACGGTCTCGATGTTGTGGGTCAGCAGCAGTGTGCACGCGCCGCTGCGTGCCGCAGCGAGCGCGGCCTCGGTGCCGGCATGGCCGCCGCCGATGACGATAACGTCGAAGTGTTCGGGGTGCTGCATGGAGAGAACCGCAGGTGTCGATGAGCTGACGATATTTTAGCCAGTTTGCCAGTCAGCTGCCCACGTGGCTGTGCTCAACATGGCATGCAAGTTGCTAATACATCCGCGGTACCTTCGCCGGGCTGACGCAGCGTTCTACCGCGCGGAAGGCTGGAGTGAACAGGGTCCGGCCGCGTGCCGACGAAGGGAAGCCAATGCCGCCCCGTTTGGGTGGCACCGCCATGGATTGGCACTACACGGGAAGGATCTGGCGCCCGGCGGTCCTCAGGAACAGGGGGAATCCAGGATGACCGTATGCCGGGCGCCAGAAACCGGAAAGTCGAATACTGGCGTGGTGTTGCGCCTACGCTACAGCGTCATGGTCGACCCGTCAGCATGAACGTGCGGTGACTCCAGACACCGCGCTTACTGCCCCGCCTCGATGACGCCTTCAGTCCACAATGCGACGTACCGCGTCAATCCGCAATGCACTTCGCGTCTTGATGTGACGCACATCGCACTCACTGCTGATCGTGTCTAGGCTGCGATTCAGCTGCGATCGCGCCGTCCATGTTCGCGGGCGCGATTATGGTGGGAAGGGTGACGGCGCGAGTCCGGCGTGACCCGGCGCGGTTCATGATCCGGACGCGGGTGAGCTGGGCGGTGCCAGGACGGTTGCGGCTGACGATGATGGTGACGCGGCCGGTGGTCATGATCCCTGTCACGATCGTGACGCCATTCATGTCGGTCATGATGATCGAACCGGCGCCAGTGGCCACGGTGCCGATACGCGTCGTCACGGCGCACGATGACCCGTCGGCGACCTTCGCTGTAGTAGCCGCCGCCGTAATAGAACGGATCGCTGTAGCCCCAGCCATAGGGAGCGAAGCCGTCATCCCCATAGCCACCGCGATAGGGCGAGGTGCGCACCGATTCGCCGACGTAGTAGCCATCGGCCTGGCGATAATCGTGCATCACGCAGCCACTGAGCAGCAGCGTGCCGATGGCGAGAAGGGCGGCGGTACCTTGGCGCAAGCGCGCGATATGCATGCGCTTCTCCTATAAGACCGACCTCGAAGCCTACGCGCCACGCGCTTAACGTGGGCGTAGGCCTCGAGGCAGGTTAATCAGCCTTGCAGCGCGCGATCGATGATCTCGCCCAGGTTGGGTGAGTGACCACCCTTGGCCGACAGTTCGGCCAGCGCCTGATGGGCATGTTCGCGACGGCCCGGCTCGAGCTGACGCCAGCCGTTGAAGGCCGTGGCCAGGCGCGCGGCGACCTGCGGGTTGAGCGCATCCAGTTCGGCCAGCTGGGCGGTGAGGAAGCGATAGCCTTCGCCATCAGCGCGATGGAAGCCGGTCGGGTTCATGCGCGCAAAGCTGCCCAGCAGCGAATTGACGCGGTTGGGGTTACGCAGCGTGAAGGCGGCATCGCCCATCAAGCCCTGCACACGGGCGAGCGCGTCCTCGCCGGGCACCGCGGCCTGACTGGCAAACCACTTGTCCATGGCCAGCGGCTGGCCGTCGAAACGCTGGCGGAAGTCGGCGGCGGCCTCGTCCCCGGCGGTACCGCCCAGACGCAGCAGGCAGCGCAGCGCCGCCAGGCGGTCGCTCATGTCGCTCGCTTGTGCGTATTGATCCCTGGCCAGGGTGCAGGCGACCTCGGCATCGGCCAGGCACAGCAGCTCCAGCACGCGCCGCTTCAGGCGGCGGCGCGCCTGCGCCGGGCCGGAAAGGTCCACGCCACGTTGCGCGTGCAGCATGTCGTAGCGCGCTTTCAGCGCCTTGGCGCCCATGGTATCGGCCAGTGCCTGCTGCATGCGTCGGCGTGCGTCGTGTACCGCCTGCGGATCGTAGGCATCGACACGCTCGCTGAGTTCGGTTTCGCCTGGCGGCGTCAGCAGTTCGGCCAGCAGCGCCGGATCCAGGTCGGTGTCGTCAAACAGTGCGCCCAGCGCCTCGGTCCAGGTGGCCAGCGCGCTGTCGTCGTCGCCGTCATGCAGACCATCGAAGGCACGCGAGGCCAGTTGCTGGCCGGCTTCCCAGCGGTTGTAGCCGTCAATGTCGTGACGCAGCAGCACGGCCAGCTGTTCCGGCGCGTAGTCGCACTCGAGAATGGCCGGCGCGGAAAAACCGCGCAGCAGCGATGGAATCGGCGCGGTGTCGATGTCCTCGAACACGAACGTCTGCTCGGCGCCATCGACCTCCAGCACGCGCTCAGGTGCGCCGGCTTCGGCCTCGCCGGGCATGCGCAGATCGAGCATGCGGCCATCGGCGGCAAACAACGCAGTTTTCACCGGCATCGGTACTGGTTGCTTGTCGCTTTGGCCCGGCGTGGCCGGGGTGTGCTGGCGCAGGGTCAGCGTGTACTGACGCGCCTGGGCATCATAGCGGCCTTCGGCCTGCAGACGTGGCGTACCGGCCTGACCGTACCAGGCCAGGTACTTGGAAAGATCCAGACCGTTGGCATCGCCCAGCGCGGCGAGGAAATCCTCGATGGTGGCCGCCTTGCCGTCGTTGCGCTCGAAGTAAAGGTCGGTGCCCTTGCGAAAACCGGCCTCGCCCAGGCGTCCTGCCAGCATGCGCACCAGTTCGGCGCCCTTCTCGTAGACGGTGGCGGTGTAGAAGTTGTTGATCTCGCGATAGGCGGCCGGGCGCACCGGATGCGCGAACGGGCCGGCATCTTCCGGGAACTGGCGCCGGCGCAGTGTGCCGACATCCTCGATGCGCTTGATGGCTTGTGAGTTCATGTCCGCCGAGAAGCTCTGCTCGCGGAACACGGTGAACCCTTCCTTCAGGCTGAGCTGGAACCAGTCGCGGCAGGTCACGCGGTTGCCGGACCAGTTATGGAAGTACTCATGCGCGACCACCGCCTCGACGCCGCGGTATTCCTCGTCGGTGGAGGTTTGCGGATCGGCCAGCAGGTACTTGGCGTTGAAGATGTTGAGGCCCTTGTTCTCCATCGCGCCCATGTTGAAATCATGGGTGGCGACGACGTGGAACACGTCCAGGTCGTAGTTGCGACCGTAGGTGGCCTCGTCCCACTTCATCGAGCGCACCAGCGCGTCCATGGCGTAGTCGCATTGGCCAATGGCGTCGGCCTCGGCCCACAGGTTCAGCGTGACCGCGCGACCCTCGGCGGTGGTGTAGTCCTGGCTGATCTTCTCCAGGTGGCCGGCCACCAGTGCGAACAGGTACGCCGGTTTGGGGTGCGGATCGACGAAGCGCGCCCAGTGGCGGCCGTCGTCCAGCGTGCCTTCGCCATCGGGATTGCCGCCAGCCAGCAGCACCGGAAAGCGCTGGGCATCGGCGCGCAGCGTCACCGTGTAGCGGGCCAGCACGTCGGGGCGATCCTGGAAATAGGTGATGCGGCGGAAGCCTTCGGCCTCGCACTGGGTCAGCAGGAACCCGGACTCGGCGCTGCCGGAAAGGTACAGGCCCTCCAGCGCGGTGTTCTTGGCCGGCTCGATGGCGACCTGGGTTTCCAGCACGCTGCCGTCACGCACACCCTTGACGGTAAGGCGGTCGGCGTCGACGTGGTATTCCTCCGGCCCCAGTTCACGCTCGTCCAGTCGGATCGACAGCAGCTGCATGTGCTCGCCATTGAGCACCAGCGGCGTGCCGGGCGCGGCCGAACCGCGCAGCGTCAGGCGTGCATCGACCACGGTGCGCGCCACGTCCAGGTCGAAACTCAAGTCCACCGACTCGATGCGCCAGGCCGGCGCCTGATAGTCGGTCAAACGGATGGTGGGATTGCTTTGTGCGTCGCGCATGTTCATGAAACGAACGGCTTGTAGGCGGAAACGTACAGGCTACCATGCGTGTTTCCCCCACTTAGGAACGGCGCATGAGCGGCTATCAGATCGACGAGCTGGCCTTCGACGGACACGCGGCGTTACGCCTGCGCGCGCCGGACGGCACGCAGGTGATGTTGGCGCGACGCGGGGCGACGGTGCTGAGTATCCGCGTGCCCGGCGAGCAGGGCATGCACGAGTTGGCCGACAGCTACGTGGACGGCACCGATTTCGACTCCCTGAAAGGCTCGCGCTTCGCCATCATGGCGCCGTTCGCCAACCGCATCGACAAGGCGCGCTATCGCTTCGGCGGCAAGACCTACGACATGCAGCCGGGCGTGGATGAGGACAAGCGCGCGATCCGCCACGGCTTCGTGCGTGATGCGCTGTTCGAGCTTGAGTCGACCCAGGCCGATGCCGAGCAGGCCAAGGTGGTGCTGCGTTTCGATGGCATCCGCCCCGGTGCGTTCGACGGCTATCCGTTCGCCATCGATCTGCGTGTCAGCTTCACGCTGCGCGAAGGGGCGCTGTCTTTATCGGTGGACATGCACAACACCGGCGAAGAGTCGGCGCCGTGTTTCTTCGGCTGGCATCCGTACCTGCGCCCGGGCAGCACGCCGGTCGACAGCTGGGTGCTGACCGTGCCGGCCGAAAAAGGCGTGCGCACCGACGAGGCCTTGCTGCCATTGCCGGGCGAAGCGGCCTACGTGGCGCTGGACGACTGGCCCGAGCGCGATTACCGCCGAGGCGATGTCATTGGTGAGCGCCATATTGATGCCGGCTATGTCGGTCTGGTCTCCGATGCCGAAGGTTGCGTGCGCTCCCAACTGACCGATCCGGCCAGCGGCCGCACCATCACCATGTGGCAACACAGCGGCGTGGCGCTGATGTTCACCGGCGATACGCTGTCGCGTGATCCGCGCACCTCGGTGGCGATGGAGCCGATGCAGTCGATGACCAACGCCTTCAACCGCGAGGACTGCGTTGACGAGATCACCCTGGCCGCCGGCGCGCGTCACGTCTATCACTGCGGTCTGGCCTGGAGTGGCGGCCAGTGAGTGACGGTTGGGACTATCTGCCGAATATCGCCGCGGTGCGCGATGCCGCGGCACGTATCGCCGGCCACGCTCGCGTCACGCCGGTGCTCAGCGATGCCGCGCTGGACTTGGCCTGCGACGCGTGCGTGTTCTTCAAGGCCGAACATCTGCAGCGTGGCGGCGCCTTCAAGTTTCGTGGCGCCTGCAACGCGGTGTGGTCGCTGGATGATCAGCAAGCTGCGCGCGGCGTGGTCACGCATTCATCCGGCAATCACGGCACCGCACTGGCGCTGGCGGCAGCCACGCGCGGCGTGCAGGCACACGTGGTGGTGCCCGATGGCGCGGTGAAGGCCAAGCTGGCCGCCATTGCCGGCGCCGGCGCGGTATTGCACCGCTGCGCGGCGACGCAGGCCTCGCGCGAGCAGGCCGCGGCCAATGTGGTAGCGGCGACCGGTGGCAGCCTGGTGCATCCGTACGCCGACGCGCGAGTCATTGCCGGGCAGGGCACGGCGGCGCTGGAACTGCTGCAACAGGTGCCGGATCTGGAGGTGTTGCTGACGCCGATGGGCGGCGGTGGTTTGATCGCCGGTACCGCCATGGTTGCCGCGGCGCTGCACCCGGGGCTCAAGGTCATGGCCGCTGAGCCGGAAGGTGCCGCCGATGCCATCGCCTCGCTGGCCGCCGGTCATCGCGTCACCGATATCGTGCCCGACACGCTTTGCGATGGGCTGCGCGCCACGCTGGGCGAGGTCAACCTCAAGGCACTGCAGAGCCATGGTGTCACCGTGCTGCCGGTCAGCGACGAGGAAACCATCGCCGCCATGCGCCGGATTTGGCGGGTACTGAAGCAAACCGTGGAGCCCTCCAGCGCCACCGTGCTGGCCGCGTTGTTGCGCCATCACGAGCATTTTGCCGGCAAGCGCGTCGGTGTGATTCTGACCGGTGGCAACGTCGATCTGGAGGCATTGCCGTGGTAACCGGCGCCGACTGTGCCTGGCCGCTGCATCGGGCCATCGAGCGCGACTATCACGATGCCGAATGGGGCGTGCCCGAACACGACGATCGCGCGCTGTTTGAGCTGCTTTGCCTGGAAGGCCAGCAGGCCGGGCTGTCCTGGTACACGGTGTTGTCCAAACGCGCTCGTTATCGCGAGGTGTTCCACGGCTTTCGTATCGACGCGGTGGCGGCGATGGAAGATGCCGATGTCGAGGCCGCGCTGAGCGATGCCGGGCTGATTCGCCATCGCGCCAAGCTGTTTGCCATTCGCGACAACGCGCGCGCCGCGCAGGCGCTGATCGCCCGCCATGGCTCGCTGGACGCCTTTGTCTGGAGCTTTGTCGACGGCGCGCCACGGCAGAACCGTTTCCGTCAGGCCTCGCAGATTCCGGCGCAGACCGACGCCTCGCGCGCGCTCAGCCGGGCATTGAAGCGCGAGGGTTTCCGCTTCGTCGGCCCGACCACCTGCTATGCGTTCATGCAGGCGGCCGGTCTGGTCAATGATCATCTGGCCGGCTGTCCGCGCCAGGCATCGCTGGGCGGCTGACGCTTCACCCGTCGCTCACGCGAATCGGGTTGCCATGGTGCGAGGTTTTTCGCGCAAGGATCGTCGCCATGGCGCGCATTCGCATCGGTATCTCTGGCTGGCGTTACCAGCCCTGGCGAGGGGTGTTCTACCCCGATGACCTGCCGCAACGGCGCGAGCTGGCATACGCCTCGCGCCAGTTCGCCTGCATCGAACTCAACGGCTCGTTCTACTCGCTGCAGACGCCGGATCGCTATCGTGACTGGTATCGGTCCACGCCGTCGGGCTTTGTGTTTGCGGTGAAGGGGCCGCGCTACATCACGCACATCCGCCGTTTGCGCGAGGTGCGCACGGCGCTGGCCAATTTCTTCGCTTCTGGCGTGCTGGCGCTGGAAGAAAAACTCGGGCCGATGCTCTGGCAGCTGCCGCCCAGCTTGCGTTATGACGAAGACTTGCTGGAAGCCTTCCTCAAGCTGCTGCCCAAGGACACCGATGCGGCCGGTGCGCTGGCCGCCGGGCACGATGATCACCTGAAAACCCGCGGCCTGCTGCACAGCCGGCAGCGCCATCGTCTGCGTCATGCCCTGGAAGTGCGCCACGACTCGTTCTGCGATGCACGGCTGATACGCCAACTGCGCCGACACGGCGTGGCGCTGGTGGTGGCCGACAGCGACGGGCGCTGGCCGGTGATGCATGATGTCACCGCCGGATTCATGTACCTGCGCCTGCACGGGCAGGGCGAGCTGTACGCCGGCGGCTACGATGATCAGGCGCTGGATGCCTGGGCCAAGCGCCTGCGTGCCTGGCACCGAGCCGGCCAGCCGCAGGATGCGCAGCTCATATCCGATGCCGCGCCACCTGCGCGTCAGGCACGCGACATCTACCTGTTCTTCGACAACGACCAGAAAGTGCGCGCGCCGCATGACGCGCGGGCGTTGATGCAGCGGCTCCATCTTGCCTGGGGCGAGGCGCGGGAGACTTAACTGCGCGGGCGCACGCGTCCGGCGCGGCAGCCGTGGGCGTGATGGCGCGGGTCTTCGTGCAGCAGGCGGCGGGTGACGCCGTTGGTCCAGCCAAAGCCATCCTGCAGGGGGTATTCACCGCCGCCGCCCATGGACTGGCCGGAAATCTCGTGCAGCACGTATTTCTCCACCAGTTTGGCTTTGTGCTCATAGACGGCGC
This sequence comes from Oleiagrimonas sp. C23AA, assembly GCF_011759385.1. Classification (GTDB taxonomy): domain Bacteria; phylum Pseudomonadota; class Gammaproteobacteria; order Xanthomonadales; family Rhodanobacteraceae; genus Oleiagrimonas. Next base: position 33,730 of record NZ_JAARLY010000012.1, read on the forward strand.
CGACGGTGTGCAGCCAGCGATGGGCGATGCTGTCGGCCAGGCGCATTTCTCCGTAGCGGCGCAGACCCATGACCGCCATCCATTGCAGCGGTGCCCAGCCATTGGGGCGATCCCACTGTTCGTGGCTGTCATATTCGGTGGTACCCAGGCCACCCTCCTGCAACAGGCGCTGGCGCAGCGTCTGCGCACTGGCATCGGCTTGAGCCTGCGTGGCCAGCCCGGTGAACAGCGGCACCGCGGCGGCTGCGGTCAGGCATTGGCGGCATTGCTCGCGTTCGATGTCCAAGTCGAAAAAGGCGCCTTCGCGGGCATCCCACATGTGCTGCGATATGGCCTTGCGGCGGGACTCGGCGTGGCGGTCGAAGGTTTCGGCGGTGGCCAGGTCGCCGCTGCGACGCGCCAGGTGCGCGATGGTGTGTTCCAGCGTGAACATGAAGGCATTCAGATCGACGGGCGCCAGCGACGTGGTACGGATGGTGGCCAGGTCGTCCGCGCCGTCGAGCCAGCGCGTGCTGAAGTCCCAGCCCGACGCCGCCGCCGCGCGCAGGTCGCGGTATACCTCGTCGGCGGGTCGTGAGCTGCGGGCGGCGGTGGCGACATCTTCGCGATAGGACTCTTCACGCGGTTCGGCACGCAGGTCCCAGTAACGATTGAGCAAGCTGCCATCGTCCAGCCGCACGACGTGCTCGTGGGCGTCACCGGATTTCAGGTCCTGGGCGCCGCGCATCCAGAACGCATATTCGCGTTTGAGCTGTGGCAGATGATCCAGCGCATGGCCCACGCCACGATCCTCCAGCAGCTTCACCATCAGCGCGAACACCGGCGGCTGCGAGCGGCTCAGATAGTAGGTACGCGTGCCGTTGGGCACGTGGCCGTAGGTGTCGATCAGGTAGGCGAAATTGTTGGCCATGGTGCGCAGCAGATGCGGGCGTCCGCTCTCGGCCAGGCCAAGCATGGTGAAGTATGAGTCCCAGTAGTACATCTCGTCGAAACGCCCGCCGGGCACCACGTAGTCGTAAGGCAGCGGCAGCAGTGAACTGTGGGCGGGATGCTCGTGTGGATGACGGGTAAGCACATCCCACAAGGTATCGATGTGGTCGGTAAGCGACTGGTCCGGGTCGGACTGGTAATGGCTTTCGTGTATCTGGCGGCACTCGAAATGCGCACGCACGAAGCGGGAAAGATCAAAGCCGTGCTCGCTCTTTTCGCGGCGATAGCGCTCCAGGATGCGCGCCGGGTCGTCGCTTGGCACACAGTCGACGAAGGTCTTGCAGTCGTCGAAGATGCCGCCCATCTGCACGTCGACGAACAGCTCCTGGTAGCGCTCGGCCGGGCTGAGCGTGTCCGAGGGCGCCACGTGCGGCAGTGCCGGACCGGGCTCGGGCAAGGTGGTGGTCTTACTGTTCATGGTAGTTCCACAGCAGGCCCCCATCGACGAACAGCGTGGTGCCGGTGACATAGGCGGCCTCGTCGGAGGCTAGGAACACCGCCGCGGCGGCGACATCGGAAGGCTCGCCCAGGCGGTTCATGGGAATATTGGCCAGCAGTGTTTCTACCTTGTCCGGCTGGCTCATCAGCGAGGCATTGATGGGCGTCTTGATGGCGCCAGGCGCGATGTTGTTGACGGCAATGTTCAATGGCGCCAGCTCCACTGCCAGGTTGCGCATCAGCATTTTCAGCCCGCCCTTGCTGGCGCAATAGCTGGCAAAGTGTGGAAACGGCAGTTCCTCATGCACCGAGCTGATATTGACGATGCGTCCGGCGCGGCCGGTGTCCTTCAGGTGCCGGGCAAAGGCCTGCGTGACGAAGAACACGCCTTTGAGGTTCACCCCCAGCACCAGCTCGTAGTCTTCCTCGGTGACGTCGAGAAACTCCGCCCGGCGCTCGACACCGGCGTTGTTGACCAGCACGTCGATGCGTCCCATCTGGCGCACGCCTTGTTCGACCACGTCGCGGTCGGCGTCAACGCGGCCGATGTCACCGCTGACCACGCAGCCGTCGGCGCCGGCTTTATGCACCAGGTCCAGGGTTTGTTCGGCCTTGGCATTGTCCTGCCGGTCTTCGACGATGACGTGAGCGCCTTCTTCGGCAAAGCGCACCGCCAGCGCGCGGCCGATACCCTGGCCGGCTCCGGTCACCATGATCACCTTGTTTTCCAGCCGCATGTCGCGCCTCTGCATGTTCACCGGCTGGGGACGCCGGTTTTGGGATGATGGTGCGCGCGCGAAAGTGGTCGGAATGTGTGTAATGCACGCGCGCCGACAGGGGCGTCAGCGTCGGGTCATGAAGGTGCCCGCATCCGGCCATAAATGGCCGGGTGCGCTCGGGCATACTCGGAGTTCGTGCTTGCTTTTGCGTCCCAAGTGGCCCGTTTTCAAGGAAGGTGGTGATGAGTCGACGTCCCGGGCTGGATCTGCTGCGTGCCGTGGCCATTGTCTGGGTGATGGTGTTCCACAGTTATCTGGCCGGCTGGACGGGCGGCGGCGTGCTGCGCTGGAGCGGCTGGATGGGCGTGGATCTGTTCTTTGCGCTGTCCGGCTTCCTGATTGGTTCGCAGGTGTTTGCGCCGTTGGCGGCGGGGCGTCAGCTTGATCTGACCGATTTCTACCTGCGCCGCAGTTTCCGCACGCTGCCGGCGTATCTGGTGGTGCTGGCCGTTTATGTGGTTTGGCCGTCGATGCGCGAGGCGCCGACGATGATGCCGTTGTGGCGCTTTCTCACCTACACCATGAATCTGGGTGTGGACCTGAACCGGCCGGCGTTCTCGCATGCCTGGTCGCTGTGCGTGGAAGAGCAGTTCTACCTGTTGTTTCCGGCCCTGGCGCTCATGCTGGCCTGGCGCGCACGGAGCTGGCGCGTGGCGCTGGTGTTCGCCGCGCTGGTACTTGGCGGCATGACCTTGCGCGCCGCGCTGTGGTGGCACTATGTGGCCCCGGTACAGGCGGCCGGCGGCAATGCCGGCGCGCCCTATATGCGCTATCTCTACGATCCCACTTGGGCGCGGCTGGATGATCTGGTCGCCGGTGTGGGTCTGGCGGCGTTGCGCAGCTACCGCAGCCGTGGCTGGGCCTGGCTGGAGCGCCATGCCAATGCCGTGGCGGTGGTTGGCGTGCTGATCACGCTGGCGTGCATGGTGCTGTTTGATGGGCGCCGGATCGATGTCGTACCCAACGTCTTTGGCTATCCCTTGCTGGCCCTGGGCATGGCGGCGCTGGTGGCGGCTGCCGCCGCCGGGCGCGGCGTGCTGGCACAGTTGCGTGTGCCCGGTGCGCAGTGGCTGGCGCTGGTTTCCTACAGCCTGTATCTGAGCCACAAGATGGTCTATGGCCAGCTGCACGGGCGTCTGGCGCCATGGGTGCAAGGCCACGGCGTGTTCACCGTGCTGATGGAGGCGGCAGCGGTGTTGCTGGTGGGCGCGGCCCTGCACTACAGCATAGAGCGACCGTTCCTGCGTTTGCGCGAACACGTGCGTCACCGTCGCGCGCAGCATCTGCACCTTCGCGCCGGTGCGTCGCCGGCCTTGTCCGGCACGCAGGTTTAGGGCGCGCGCCTTACTCGCTGGGGCGACGTCGCGAACCGCGCAGTTGATCGATCGAGAAGCTGGCAATCTCGCCGCCGCCGGCATCGCGCCGGGCCTGGCCAGTGGGCGGGCCCCAGGCGTGCGCATTGATCACTTCCCAGGTGGCGGGAATACGACCGTCCACGCGCATGGTCTCGTAGTTGGCCAGCATCTGCTTGTAGTGCGACTTGCCGGTCAGACCGCGCATGCGCGTGGTGTCGGCATTGGTGGCACCCAGGCCCTTGAGGTCGCGCATCAATCCGGAGGGCTGCTCGTAAGTGAGCGTGTAGCGCTCCACGTCCAGCATCGGATCGCGCAGGCCGGCAGCGAGCATGGCGTCGCCGACATCATGCATGTCCAGGAAGCGGCCCACGTGCGGGCGCTGGTCGCTGTCGGCCCAGGCCGCGCGCAGCTCGCGCAGGGTATCCGGGCCGAAGGTGGTCAGCGCCAGGTAGCCGCCGGGCTTGAGCACGCGCACAAATTCGGCGAACAGGCGCGGCAGGTCGTCGATCCACTGGATGCACAGGTTCGAGTGCAGCACGTCGATGCTGTGGTCGGGCACCGGCAGCTCGCTGGCGCTGGCGGCCACGCGCGAGAACGGTTTGATCCAGCCGGCGTGGCGGCGCGCCTGGCGCAGCATCGGCAGGGCCAGGTCCATGGCCATGATGTGCGCCTTGGGCCAGCGCTTTTTCAAAAGCGCGCTGCCGCGCCCGGTGCCCGCGCCCAGATCCAGCACGCGCTCGGGCGTTTCCAGATAGAAGTCCAGACGGTCGATCAGCGAGGCCTGCACGGCCTGCTGCAACACATCGTGGTCTTCGTAGGTGGCGGCGGCACGGCCGAAGGCTCGGCGTACCTGACGCCGGTCGAGATGGAAGTCGCTCATGCCGTCTCCGGGTCAAACAAGGGGTGCAGGGCTGCGGCCATAGCCTCGGCCTGGCCGAGGAAGGGTGCATGCCCGGTTGAATCGATGCACGTGAACTGGCCACCACAGGCTTCGGCGCTGGCGGCCATGGCCTGCCAGGGGACCAACCGGTCGTGCCGGCCGCCCACCCAGACGCTGGGTACGGTCAGGGCGTCAATCTGGGCGCGCAGGTCGGTCGTTTCAAGCAGCTCAAGGCCTTTGGCCAGAGCGTGCGGTTGCGGGCCGTCGGTGGCGCGGGTCAGTTCGCGTAACAGGCGTAGTTTAGCGCGCGCGTCGCGGTCGCCCATCACCACCAGCCCGCAAAATCGTGCCAGCGCCGCCTCGCGATCATCGTTAAGCGCGTTTGCAAAGTGACTGAAGGTGCCCGCTTTCACGCCGTGGGGCCAATCCTCACGGCGCACAAAGCAGGGCGAGGCGGCCAGCATGCCCAGCGCGGTGACGTGGTTTGGATAGTGGATGGCGCCGTGCAGCGCCAGCTGGCCACCCAGTGACCAGCCGACCCAGGGCGCAGCGGGAGTGGCCTCGACGATGGCCCGGGCCAAGGCGGTCGGCTCCAGCGTCAGCCGGCTATGCGCGGACGCGCCGTGGCCGGGCAGGTCGACCACGTACAGTGTGCACTGCGCGCGCAAGGCATCGATCAGCGGCGCGAATACGCCGCCATGCATGGCCCAGCCATGGATCAGCACCAGCGCTTGCGGGCCGTGGCCGTGCACGGCGATGGCGAGGGGCGACGAGGCGGACATGCGACCGAGGCTCAGTTCGCGCAGGTATCGGACGGGTGAGGTATCCGCGCCAGCGCATCGAGCAGCCGATCGACATCGTCGGGCTGGTGCGCAGCGCTGAGCGTGATGCGCAAGCGTGCCTGCCCGGCGGGCACCGTGGGCGGACGGATCGCGCCAACCAGAAAGCCTGTGTCACGCAGCATCTGACTTGCCTCCAGTACCGCGTGCGAGCTACCCAGGCGCAGCGGCTGGATCGGCGTTGGCGAGTCCATCAGCGGCAGGTCCAGCTGCGCCGCACCGTGGCGGAAGCGTGCGATCAGCGCGGCGAGATGCTCGCGGCGCCAGCTTTCCTGGCGTACCAGCTCGATGGCGGTGCAGGTGGCCGACGCCAGCGCCGGCGGCAGCGCGGTGGTGTAGATGAAGCTGCGCGCAAATTGCACCAGGCCGTCGATCAATGCCGCGGAACCGGCGACAAAGGCGCCGGCAGTGCCCAGTGCCTTGCCCAGCGTGCCCATCAGCACCGGCGCTTGTGCCTGCGAAAGCCCGGCGGCGGCCAGGCTGCCGCCGCCTTCGGGCCCGAGCACGCCCAGACCGTGGGCATCATCGACCATCAAGGTGGCACCCTGGCGCTCGCATAGCGCAGCCAGTTCCGGCAATGGTGCCAGGTCGCCGTCCATGCTGAACACGCCGTCGGTGGCCAGCAGGGCTGGCGCCTCGGGGGCGCTTTCCAACTGGCGCGCCGCAGCGGCCACATCGCCATGCGGGTAGCGCCGCAGCGTGGCGCCGCTGGCGCGCGCACCGTCGATCAGGCTGGCATGGTTGAGTTTGTCCTGCACACAAAGACTCGCCTGACGCGTGCCGGGGCGGTCGAGCAGGGCCTGCATCACGCCCAGGTTGGCCATGATGCCGCTGGAAAACAGCAGCGCGCGCTCGCGCCCGGTCCACTCGGCCAGCATCGCCTCCAGTCGTGCATGCTCGCGGTGGTGGCCGCTGACCAGGTGGGCGGCACCGGCGCCAACGCCCTGCTCGGCGGCGTCGCGCAGGCGGCGAATCAACAACGGGTGGTGCGCCAGTCCCAGATAGTCGTTGCTGGCGAACAGCAGGTATTGGCGACCATCGATCACCGCGCGGCCCGGAGCCGCGCGCTGTACGGCGGCGAGCTGGCGATAAAGTCCTTGCTGGCGACGCTCGGCGGTCGCGTGAGCCAGACCGTCCAGCAGATCGGGGCGGTTCATGCGTGGCGTCCTGCGCGGTCACCCTGTCGGGCGAAAGTCGCCGGCAGGTATTCAGTCCCCCGCATCACGTGCACTTTTCTTCGCCGTGCGTTGAGGCCGCTCAGGCGGCGCTTTCCGCATGGGCCGGGCAGGCCGGTTCGACGATATCGGCATGCACCGTGCCCGGTTCATGCTCGACCCGCATGGGTTTCAGGTCCAGGCGATCGAACAGCGCGCGATCGCGTTCGACGTCCGGGTTGCCGGTGGTCAGCAGCTTTTCGCCATAGAAAATGGAGTTGGCGCCGGCAAAGAAACACAGCGCCTGCATTTCGTCGCTCATCTGCTCGCGACCGGCCGACAGGCGCACCATCGAGGCAGGCATCAGCAGGCGTGCCACGGCGATGGTGCGTACAAATTCGAACGGATCGAGCTTGTCGGTACCATGCAATGGGGTGCCGGCCACCTGCACCAGCTGATTGATCGGCACCGATTCGGGGTGCTCGGCAAGTGTGGCCAGGGTCTGCAACAGACCCACGCGCTGCTCACGGGTTTCGCCCAGGCCGACGATGCCGCCGCAGCAGGTTTTCATGCCGGCGCCGCGCACCGCATCCAGGGTATCCAGGCGGTCCTGATACTGGCGCGTGCCGATGATGGCGTCGTAGTACTCCGGCGCGGTGTCCAGGTTGTGGTTGTAGTAGTCCAGGCCGGCGTCCTTGAGTTGGTTGGCCTGATCCTCGTTGAGCATGCCCAGCGTGGCGCAGGTTTCCAGGCCCAGGCCCTTCACCGCCTCGATGATCTTGGCCACCTTGACCACGTCGCGGTCTTTGGGCGCGCGCCAGGCGGCACCCATGCAGAAGCGGCTGGCGCCGGCGGCCTTGGCGGCGCGGGCGCGTTGCAGCACCGCTTCCACGCTCATCAGTTTCTCGGCCTTGACGCCGGTCTGGTAGCGCTGCGCCTGCGGGCAGTAGGCGCAGTCTTCCGGGCAACCGCCGGTCTTGATCGACAGCAGCGTGGACACCTGCACGGCGTTGGCGTCGTGGTGCTCGGCATGCACCGCATGGGCGCGTGCCAGCAGGTCGTTGAACGGCAGCGCGAACAGCGCGGCCACTTCCTCACGGGTCCAGTCGTGGCGCAGAGTCGGGGCCATGGCGGCAATCCTGTACGGCGGCGGCAAAGAGGCGCGAGTGTGGCCACGGCATGGATAGGCTGTCAACTTTCAGTAGTTGATAACAGTTGACGGCGGGCGGTCGCATGGCTGGCGCCGCTGGCCTACCATCGCGGTGACAGAGCGCCGCTGCCGTGGCGCGCGCTCGCTACCACCATGTCATCCGAGGGGAGTTGCGCATATGAGTTCAGGACAAGGCAGCGCCGGCAACGTCATCGCCGCGCTTTGCAGCTTCTTCATCCCGGGCCTGGGCCAGCTGTTGCAGGGGCGCCTGCTGCTGGCGATCGTGATGTTCGTGCTGGCCGCGGCGCTGTGGATCATCTGGATGGGCTGGATCATCCATCTGTGGTCGATCATCAGCGCGGCCATGTTCAAGCCCAATCGCGCCTAACGCGCCGCCGTGGGCATGGACGCCCTGATTCGGCGCTTCTGGCCGGGCCGGTGCCTGCTGTGCGGTGACTACGGCGCCGATGGCTTGGACCTGTGTTGCGCCTGTTGTGCGGAGTTGCCGTACAACGCGCACGGCTGCGTGCGCTGCGCGGTGCCATTGCCACTGAATGTGGCAATGTGCGGTCGGTGTCAGCGCAGACCGCCGCCATGGCACTCGGCCTGGGTGCCGTTTCGCTATGCCTGGCCGCTGGACCGTCTGGAGACTCGCTTCAAGTTCGGCGCCGATCTGGCGGCCGGTCGCACGCTGGCGCGGTTGATGGCAACGCAGTCGCTGCCATGTCGGCCCGATATGTTGTTGCCGGTGCCCTTGCATCGGGCGCGGCTGCGGCGACGCGGATACAACCAGGCGCTTGAACTGGCCCGCGACCTGGCCCGCGCGCACAGGATGATCCTGCACAGCGATGGTCTGCGGCGCCTGCGGGCCACCACCGCGCAAAGCCAACTGGATGCGATGACGCGCCGACGCAATGTGCGCGGGGCCTTTGTCGTGCGCCCGGGGATGTCGTGGCCGTCGCATGTAGCCCTCGTCGACGATGTGATGACCACCGGCGCCACCCTGGCCGAGTGCGCGCGCGTGCTGCGAAGGGCGGGTGTGGCGCGGGTGGATGTGTGGGCGCTGGCGCGGGCGCCCCTTCCCGGGCATGGCCCTGTTGGTTGATCTGGATCAATCAAGCCGCGAGGGAAGGCGGTCGATACCGATGTTGCCGGCTTAGTGCCGGCCCGTGTCTTCAGGGAAGCCCTTACCATGCGCACGAATCTGCCCGTCACACAGCGCGAGTACACCTATTCGGAAACCGACGCGATCGTCTCCACCACCGACCTGCGCGGCAAGATCAATTACTGCAATTCCACCTTCGTCCAGATCAGTGGCTACACCCGTGAAGAGCTGATCGGCCAGCCGCAGAACATTCTGCGTCATCCGGACATGCCCAGGGAGGCATTCCGCGATCTGTGGGCCACCATCAAGTCCAGGCAGCCGTGGTCGGCGATCGTCAAGAACCGCCGCAAGGACGGCGACCATTACTGGGTCCGCGCCAATGTCACGCCGATCATCGCGGGCGACAACGTGGTCGGCTACATGTCGGTGCGTACCTATCCTTCACGCGAGGACGTGCGCGTTGCCGAGCAGCTGTATGCGCAGATGGTCGAGGATGAGAAGGCGGGCCGTCCGACACGGATCTATCTGCGTGCCGGCCAACCCGTACGTCGCGGCTGGTTGCCACGACTGGTACGTGCGTTCACGAGGCGAGTCGAATGGCGACTCGTCGCCGCGGCGACACTGATCGCCTGCGGTCCGCTGCTGCCCCACGTATTCCACCTGCCAGCGCGACATGAGGAAGTGGCAACGCTGGCATGCATGGTGTTGGGTATCGTGGTAGGCACGCGGCTGCTGCGCAGCCAGATGTCGGCACCCTTGCGGCGTTTCGCCGACAGTGCCAACACCATGGCCGCTTGCGATCTGGCCGATGGCGATGACAAGGCGGCGGCGAAGGGTAGCGCCATGGCGCTGGCGCGCGCGCTGAACCAGCTCAACGTCAATTTGCGCGCCGTGGTGTCGGATGTCCGTGGCGAGGTGTCGGCCGTCAATCAAGCCTCCGCGCAGGTGTCGCGCGGAGCGCAGGATCTGGCCGCGCGCACCGAAACCCAGGCGGCCAGCCTGGAACAAGCTGCCGCGGCGATGGAGGAGTTCACCGGCGCATTGCAGCAATCGCGCGAGCGGGCGCAGGAGGCGAAGCAGCAATCGGGTACCGCCGAGCAGGCCGCGCATGAGGGGAGCGTGGCCATCGGTGAGGTGGATACGGCAATGAAGGCCATCCTGGCCGCCTCGCAGAACATTTCCGAAGTCACCAGCCTGGTCGACGAGCTCGCCTTCCAGAGCAACCTGTTGGCCTTGAACGCGTCGGTGGAGGCCGCGCGCGCCGGTGAGCACGGCCGTGGTTTCGCGGTGGTGGCTGGCGAAGTGCGCAGTCTGGCCCAGCGCAGCGCCGATGCGGCGCGTGACATCCGTCGACTGATCAACACCTCCATGCAGCAGGTCGAGGCCGGCGGTACGGCGGTCGACGGCGCGCGCTCACGCATGCAGGCGATCGTCGATTCGGTGTCGCGTGTGCGCCAGCTGATCGAGGATATTTCCTCGGCCACGGCCGAGCAGGCCAACGGCGTCTCGCAGATCAACGACACCATCAGCCAACTGGACAGTGTGACCCAGCACAACGTGGCGCTGGTGGCCGAATCGACGGCCACCACCCAAACCCTGCGCGACCGGGCCAAGCTGCTGGAGCAGTCGGTGGCGATCTTTCGTCTGGCCCAGGGCGGGTCCGGCACGGGGCAGCCGGTGAGCGCACGCGAGCGACGCACCGACAGCGACGGCGTGAGATGGCTGACGTCAGCGTAGAGCCAGTGCCAGTGCCAGTCCGGCCCACAGCGCCAGTCCGACCCAGTTGTTGTTGCGGAAGGCGCGCAGGCACTGGTCGCGCTGGCGCTCGCGGATCATCCACTGCTGCCAGGCCATCAGCGCGATGGCGACCATCCAGCCGGCCCAGTACGCCGCGCCCAGCCCGGCGCGCTGGCCGGCCAGTGCCATGGCGCCGGCGAAGGTCGCCATCAGCACACCAACGATGGCCTTGTCGGCCTCGCCGAACAGAATGGCGGTCGATTTGGCGCCGGCCTTGATGTCATCAACGCGGTCGACCATGGCGTACTCGGTGTCGTACATCGTCGACCACACCACGTTGGCCAGAAACAGCAGCCACGCCTGCGGCGGCACCGCATTGGCCACCGCCGCCCAGGCCATCGGGATCGACCAGCCAAACGCCGCACCCAGCACCACCTGCGGCAGGTGCGTGTAGCGCTTGCAGAACGGGTAGATGACGGCCAGCGCGGCGCCAGCAAAAGACAGCCCGATGGTCAGCGGGTTGGTCATCAGCACCAGCGCGAACGCCACCACAAGCAGACCAACGAACACAGCCACCGCCTCGCGCGGCGAAATACGCCCGGCGGCGATCGGCCGGCCGGTGGTGCGCTGCACCTGGGCATCGAGCTTGCGATCGGCAAAGTCGTTGATGGCGCAGCCGGCCGCGCGCATCACGAATACACCCAGGGTGAAGATCACAAACGGCTTCCACGGCGGGAAATCGCCCGCCGCCAGCCACATCGCCCACCAGCACGGCCACAACAGCAACAGCGCGCCGACCGGGCGATCCATGCGTGTCAGCACCAGATAGTCGTAGGTTTTTTCGCGCCACTTCGGCGGCAGCGCGCGCAGCAGCGTGCGCAGAATCGCACCGGCGCGTTGCGAGCTGTCTTCGGGGCGGATCCGCGCCGCGGCTTGCGGGGTAGCGGGGCGCGGGGACGGGCGGCGTCGAGGGTGTTGGTGTCGGGCACTCATCGACACAGTTTAGCCGGCGCCGGCCCGACCTCACACCGGCGCGGCACCATCGCGCAGCAGCAGCCGGTAGGCCGGATGCGCAGTTTCGTCGTGATGCGGATAGCCCAGCCCGATGACGAACTGTTCGAAGGCTGCGCGCTCGGCCGGTGGCACCTGGATGCCAACCAGGATGCGGCCGTAATCGGCACCGTGGTTGCGGTAGTGGAACAGGCTGATGTTCCAGTGCGGATGCATGCGCTGGAGAAAGCGCAGCAGTGCACCGGGTCGCTCGGGGAACTCAAAGCGGTACAGGCGCTCGTCGGCGGCCAGCGGCGTGCGCCCGCCGACCATGTGGCGCAGGTGCAGCTTGGCCAGCTCGTCGTCGGTCAGGTCGAGCACGTCGAACTGCCGCGCGCGAAAGGCCTCGGACAGCGCGGCACGCTCATCATCGTTGGCAATGCGCACGCCGACGAAGATGTGCGCCTGGTGGCGGTCGCCAATACGATAGTTGAACTCGGTCAGATGGTGGCCGCCCAGCGCCGTGCAGAAGCGCCGGAAGCTGCCGCGCTGTTCGGGAATGGTGACGGCGAACACCGCCTCGTGACGGGCGCCGACCTCGGCGCGTTCGGCGACGAAGCGCAAGCGGTCGAAATTCATGTTGGCGCCGGAAACCAGCGCCGCCAACGCGCCGTCACCGGGGTGTTCGGCCGCATACTGCTTGAGGCCGGCCAGCGCCAGCGCACCGGACGGCTCCGGTACGCTGCGCGTGGCGGCGTAGACGTCGGCCATGGCCGCGCAGATGGCATCGGTATCCACGCGTAGGATGGCATCGACGTGCCGGCGGGCCAGGGCGAAGGTGAGCTTCCCGACCTGTTTGACCGCGGTGCCATCGGCGAACAGACCCACCTCGCTCAGCTGTACGCGCGTGCCGCGTTCCAGTGACTGCGCCATGGCATCGGCATCAGCCGCTTGTACGCCGATCACGCGCGTGTGCGGGCGCAGCGTCTTGATGACGCTGGCAATACCGGCGATCAAGCCGCCGCCGCCCACGGGAACGAAGATCGCTTCCAGTGCGCCCGGGTGTTGCTCGAGCATTTCCAGGCCGATGCTGGCCTGGCCGGCGATCACGTGCGCGTCATCGAACGGATGCACGAATACCGCGTCATGCTCGGCGCACAGCGCATCGGCATGCGCCTGCGCTTCGCTGAACGATTCACCGTGCAGCACCACACTCACGTGTGCGCCGCCGAAGCGGCGCACTGCGTCCACCTTCACGGCGGGCGCGGTTTCCGGCATCACGATGTGCGCATGCACACCCAGCCGTGCCGCGGCTAAAGCCACGCCCTGGGCATGGTTGCCGGCCGAAGCGGCGACCACGCCGCGTGCACGCTCGGAGACAGACAGTGCTGCCATGCGCGTGTAGGCGCCACGCAGCTTGAATGAAAAGACCGGCTGGGTGTCCTCACGCTTGAGCCAGACCGGCCGGCCGAGCCGGGTGCCGAGGGTGGCGTCGCGCTCCAGCGCGGTGCGACGTGCCACCGCGTACACCGGCGCGCGGCGTGCGCGTTCAGTGATATCGGCGGCCTCGGGGACGGCATGCCTCAAGTCGCCGAGCGCCTGCAGTGCCGCGTTCATACTGACCAGGGCCTCATGCCGCCGTTTCCACGCGCACTCGTGGTGCTGGGTGTTCCAGGCTCAATACGTCGACCAGCTTGCGGATCTGGCTCAGGATCTGCTGCAGCTTTTCCTCATCGCCCTCAACCGTGACATTGAGTCGCGACACGGACGGGTCGTCCGTAGGGGCCACGGTGAGCGTGTCGATGTTGTAGCCGCGCGCGGCGAACAGACCGGCCACGCGCACCAGCGCACCGGCTTCGTTCTGCAACAGGATGGCGAGCGAATGTTTCATGGCAGGTCTCCTAGAACATCGCCGTGATGCTGGCCGCTTCACTTTGCGGGTCCTGGCGGGCGGCGATGTGCGGGCCGGTGATCATCTGCGCGTAGGTGGCGCCGGGGCCGACCATCGGGTAGACGCCGGCGTCGGGGTCGATCACCACTTCCAGGAAGGCCGGCCCGTCATGGGCCAGGAACGCGGCGACGGTGGTTTCGATCTCGGCCGGTGTCTCCAGGCGCTGCGCCCAACCGAAGCCGTCGGCCTCGGCGGCCTTGATGAAGTCCTTGCGATGCAGGCTCTTGTCCGAGGCCATGAAACGGCCCTTGAAGAACAGCTTCTGCCACTGGCGCACCATGCCGTCGCCGCAGTTGTTCATCACCACCACCTTGATTGGCAGCCCGTAGGTGGTGGCCGTTTCCAGCTCGCCGGGGTTCATGCGGATGCTGGCATCGCCATCGATGTCGATCACCAGCGCGTCGCGCCTGGCGCATTGCGCACCGATGGCCGCCGGCAGGCCAAAACCCATGGTGCCCATGGAGCCCGAGGTCAGCCAGTGACGCGGCTCGCGGAAACTCAGGTATTGCGCCGCCCACATCTGGTGCTGGCCAACCCCGGTGGTAATGATGGCGCGCCCGTCAGTGTGGCGGTCGATCGCCTCGAGCACCGCATAAGGCTGGATTTTCTTCGCGCGGCGGTCGTAGTTCATGGCGTAGTCGCGCTTGAGCACGGCCACGTGCTGATGCCACTCGGCCAGCTGCGGACGGATCCCGTGCGCCTTGCCGTAGGCCAGCAGGCGCTCGAGCACCACGCGCAGCGGGCCGATGTGGTGCCAATGAACCGGCTTGACCTTGTTGACCTCGGCCGGGTCGATATCCACCTGTGCGATAAAACGCGCCCCGGCGGCGAACTGCTCCGGGTTGCCGGCCACGCGATCATCGAAGCGCGCACCCAGCGCGAGCAGGAAATCGCAATCGTCGACCGCGTAGTTGGCGTAGGCGGTGCCGTGCATGCCCAGCATGTGCAGGGCCAGCGGCGAGGTGGTGTCAACGCCGCCGATGCCCATCAGCGTGGTGGTGACCGGCAGACCGAACGTCTCGCTGAACTGGCGCAGCAGGTCGCTCGACTCGCTGGCGATGACGCCACCGCCGGCGTAGATCAGCGGCCGCCGTGAGCCCATCAGCGCTTCGAACAGCGCCGCGCAATCGGCATCGGTCAGTTCGGCCGCCTCGATCTCGGCCAGGCGTGCGCGATAACCGGGCAGGGGCAGCTCGCCTTCGCCGGCAAAGGTGACGGCAGCGTTCTGCACATCCTTGGGCACGTCCACCACCACCGGCCCCGGACGCCCCGAGCGGGCCAGACTGAAGGCGGTGCGCAGGGTGGCTTCCAGGCGCTCGGGTTCGGTGACCAGGAACACATGCTTGGCGCAGGCACTCATGATGTTGGTGATCGGTGCCTCCTGGAAGGCATCCGAGCCGATCGCGGCGGTACCCACCTGGCCGCAGATCACCACCATCGGAATGGAGTCGGCCATCGAGTCGCGCACCGGCGTCACCGTGTTGGTGGCGCCCGGGCCGGAGGTGACGATGGCCACGCCGACCTTGCCCGAGGCGCGCGCGTAACCGGCGGCCATGAAACCGGCGCCCTGTTCGTTGGCCGGCACTACCAGCGGCAGCGGCTCGCTGTCGGGCGTGCCGTGGGCGGCGTTGTAGCGGAACACCGCGTCGTACACCGGCAATATCGCCCCGCCCGAATAGCCGAACAGCGTGTCCAGGCCTTCGTCGGCCAGTACCTGCACAATCACGTCGGCCCCGCTCATGGCCTGGCCGGCGCGCGGATGGCTGGCAGCCGCCATGGCCTGTTGCAATGGCACGTTCACGTCGAATGGTTTCCTTAAACTGTCACGCGGCGCCCGCCCGCGAGTTGGCGACGGGCGCCGCGGGTGGAGGTGGCCGTTAGCCGGCCTTCTTCATCGGCTCGGCATCGTCCTTCGGTTGCAGCCAGGTCATGCGCGAACGCAGCTTGGCGCCGACCTTTTCCACCGGGTGCTCGAGATCGGCCTGCTTGAACTTCTTGTAGTTGGGCAGCCCCGCCTTGTATTCGGCGGTCCAGTTCCTGGCGAAGGTGCCGTCCTGGATGTCCTTGAGCACGTCCTTCATGCGCGCCTTGGTGCTGTCGTCGATGACCCGCGGGCCGCTGACGTAGTCGCCGTACTGCGCGGTTTCGGAGATGAACTCGAGCATGCGCGCGATGCCGCCCTCGTAGAACAGGTCGACAATCAGCTTGAGCTCGTGCATCACCTCGTAATAGGCCACCTCCGGCTTGTAACCGGCCTCGGTGAGCACCTCGAAACCTTTTTGCACCAGTTCGGTGGCGCCGCCGCACAGCACCGCCTGCTCGCCGAACAGGTCGGTTTCCGTTTCCTCCTTGAAGTCGGTCTCGATCAGCAGCGCGCGCGCGCCGCCCAGGCCGGCGGCATAGGCCAGTGCCTTGTCCAGGGCATGCCCGGTGGCATCGTGGTGCACCGCATACAGGCATGGCACGCCGTGGCCGCGCTCGAACTCGCGGCGCACCAGCGCGCCCGGGCCTTTCGGTGCGACCAGGATCACGTCCAGGTCGTCACGCGGTTTGATCTCTCCGAAATGCACATTGAAACCGTGCGCGAACAGCAGCGCCGCGCCGGGCTTGGCCTGCTGCTCGATGGACTCGGTGTACAGCGTCGGTTGCACCATGTCTGGCGTCAGCACCGCGATCAGGTCGGCGTCGGCCACCGCCTCGGCCGGGCTCTTGACGACGAAACCGTCGGCCTCGGCCTTGGGCCAGGAGGCGCCACCCGGGCGCAGGCCGACCACGACATCCAGGCCGGAGTCGCGCAGGTTCTTGGCATGCGCGCTGCCCTGGCTGCCATAGCCGAGGACCGCGATGCGGGCATCTTTCAAAGCGTCGGTGGTTGCTGCAGTGCTCATCGGTTTCTCCATTGGTAAGGGGCAGAAGGCTGGGTGATGGCGCCCTCGGACGCCGAGCCGACCAGCTGGGCGTACTTGGCCAGGGCGCCACGCGTGACGCGCGGGCGTGGCGGCTGCCACTGCTGGCGCCGCGTGTCCAGATCGGCGTCGGTGGACAGCGTGCGGGTGGCGCTGTCGATGCGGATGGTGTCGCCGTCGGCGAGCAGGGCGATGGGGCCGCCGCGCGCCGCTTCCGGCGCCACATGGCCAACCATGAAGCCGTGCGTGGCGCCGGAGAAGCGCCCGTCAGTGATCAGCGCCACGTCGTTGCCGAGGCCGCGCCCGACCAGGGCCGCGGTGACACCGAGCATTTCGCGCATGCCCGGGCCGCCGGCCGGGCCTTCGTGGCGGATCACGATCACATCGCCGGCCTGGATATCGCCGTGCTGCACGGCGGCAAAGGCGTCTTCCTCGCAGTCGAACACGCGTGCCGGGCCTTCGAAGTCGGTGCGGCCCTGACCGGCCAGCTTCAGCACACAGCCGTCCGGCGCCAGGTTGCCGTAGAGGATGGAATAGCCGCCGCGCGGCTTGAGCGGGTCCTTGGCGCTGCGAAACACCGGGTGATCGGCGGTAGCGCCGGGGGCGGCATCGATTTCCTCGAAATAGCTGCGCCCGGTCACCGTGGGCACGTCGTGCAGCAGCTTGGCATCACGCAGAATGCGCGAGACTTCGGCCACGCCGCCGGCCTCGAACATTTCCACTGCGCTGTAGCGGCCGGCCGGCATCAGGTCGGCGACCACCGGCGTCTGTTCGGAGGCGGTGTTGAAATCTTCCAGGTCCAGCTTGACCTCGGCCTCGGCGGCAATGGCCAGCAGATGCAGTGCGGCATTGGTCGAGCCGGCGGTGGCGGCGGCCAGACGCGCGGCATTGATGAAGGCCTCGCGGGTCATGATGTCGCGCGGGCGGCGGTTCTCGCGCAGGCACTCCATCACCAACTCGCCGCAGCGGCGGGCCACGCCGGGCTTGTCGGCGTGCGGCGCCGGAATGTCGTTGTAGCCCACCGGCGAGACACCCAGCGCGGTCAGCACCATGGCCATGGTGTTGGCGGTGTACTGGCCGCCGCAGGCGCCGGCGCCGGGGCAGGCCTTGACCTCGACGTCCTTCAGTTCCTCGTCGGAGATCTTGCCGGCACCATGCGCGCCGATGGCCTCGAACACGTTCTGGATGGTGATCGATTTGCCGTTGCGCTTGCCGTGGTCGATGCTGCCGCCGTACAGCGCCACACCGGGAATGTTGAGCCGGCCCAGCGCCATGGCCGCGGCCGGAATGGTCTTGTCGCAGCCGCACAGCACTACCATCGCGTCCAGGCAGTGGCCATTCACGGCCAGCTCGATGGAATCGGTGATCACCTCGCGGCTGGCCAGCGAGTTGCGCATGCCCGAGGTGCCCATGGCAATGCCATCGGTCACCGCAATGGTGTTGAATTCCACCGGCGTGCCGCCGGCGGCGCGAATGCCTTCGGCCACTTCGTCGGCCAGGTCGCGCAGGTTGATGTTGCAGGGGCTGACGTTGGACCAGGTGTGCACCACCGCCACCAGTGGCTTGGCGATGGCGTCATCGTCCATGCCGGTGGCGCGCAACATGGCGCGCGCCGCCGCGCGGTCGGGTCCTTTCTTGATGGTGTCGCTTCGCATCGGAGTCAAAAGTCCTTGTGGTGGGCCGCTTTCAGGCCACGTGACGGGCGGCGCCCTGGGCGCCGAGCGCGGCCTTCACCGCGGCGGTGATTTCGGCGGTACCGGCCTGGCCGCTGAGGTCACGCGGGTAGGGGCCGTGTTCGAGCACCTGGTCGATGGCCGTTTCGATGGCGGCCGCTTCGTCTTCCAGTCCCAGCGAATGACGCAGCAGCAGCGCGGCGCTGGCGATGGTGCCCAGCGGGTTGGCCACGCCCTGGCCGGCGATGTCCGGGGCCGAGCCGTGGATGGGCTCGTACAGGCCGCGCGTGCCCTGGCCCAGCGAGGCCGAGGGCAGCAGCCCCAGCGAGCCGGCCAGCGCCGCCGCCTCGTCGGTGAGGATGTCGCCGAACAGGTTCTCGGTGACGATGACGTCGTAACGCGACGGCTGCGTCAGCATCAGCATGGCCATGGAATCGACCAGCTGGTGTTCCAGCGTCACGTCCGGGTACTCGGCGGCCACACGCGTGGCGGCGCGGCGCCACAGGCGCGAGGTTTCCAGCACGTTGGCCTTGTCCACCGAGGTCAGGTGCTTACCGCGCTCGCGGGCCATGGCAAAGGCCTTGTGCAGCACGCGCTCGATTTCGGCCACGGTGTACTTGCACTCGTCGGTGGCAGCGTCATCGGTGCGCGTCTTGGCGCCGAAATAGGCGCCGCCGGTCAGCTCGCGCACCACCACGAAATCGACGTCCTTCAGGCGCTCGTTCTTCAGCGGTGAAAAGGCCGCCAGCTTCGGATGCACGCGCAAGGGGCGCAGGTTGGCGTAGACGCCCAGCGCCGCGCGCAGGCCCAGCAGGCCCTGCTCCGGGCGCACCGGCGCGTTGGGATCGGACCACTTCGGCCCGCCAACGGCGCCCAGCAGCACCGCGTCGGCCGCTTCGCAGGCCTGGCGCGTGGCCTCGGGCAGCGGCTGTCCGGTGGCATCAATGGCGGCGCCGCCGATCAGTTGCTCGGTGTAGTCGAACCGGTGACCAAAGCGCTCGGCCACGGCGTCGAGAATCTCCACGGCAGCGGCAGCGACCTCGGGGCCGACGCCATCACCGGGAAGAATGACCAGATTGGCTTGCATGCTGATTCCTGGAGTTTAAGAGCGGAGAAGTGAGTGCAGAGAAGTGAGGAGTGAGAGAGCGTGGCGGCCGCTTGTGGCTGGCACCGGCCGCCTTCACGCCGCCTGCGCCGTGCGTTGCTCGTAGCTGTCGATGGCCTCGGCGTGTTGCAGCAGGTAGCCCATCTGGTCGACGCCGTTGAGCAGGCAGTGCCGGGCAAAGCCGTCCAGCTCGAACGAGAAGCGTCCACCGTCCGGCAGCTCGATGCTGCCGGCGGCAATGTCGATGTTCAGCTCGATGCCCGGATGGTCGAGCAGGTAGCGGTGCTCAGCCTCGCTTACCACCACGGCCAGCAGGCCATTCTTCAGCGCGTTGTTGCGGAAGATGTCGGCAATCTCGCTGCACAGCACGGCGTCGATGCCGTAGTCGAGCAAGGCCCACGGCGCGTGCTCGCGCGAGGAGCCGCAGGCGAAATTGCGGCCGGCCACCAGAATGCGGCAGCCGCGAGCCTCGGGACGGTTGAGCTCGAACTCCGGGTTGTCGCTGCCGTCGGCCTGATAGCGCCAGTCCTCGAAGCAGTGTTTGCCCAGGCCGGCGCGTTCGGTGGTGGTCAAAAAACGTGCCGGGATGATGCGGTCGGTGTCGATGTTCTCGTACGGCAGCACGGCCGTATGCGAGCGGATGGTGGTGATCGGCTTCATGCGGCGGCCTCCTCGGTGCGGGCGTACTCGCGCGGGTCGGTGACCTGGCCGGTGATGGCCGAGGCCGCGGCGGTGGCGGGACTGGCCAGCACGGTGCGCGCGCCCTTGCCCTGGCGGCCTTCGAAGTTGCGGTTGGAGGTGGACACCACCAGCTGCCCGGGTTGGGCCAGGTCGCCGTTCATGGCGATGCACATCGAACAGCCGGGCACGCGCCATTCGGCGCCGGCGGCCAGGAACACTTCGTGCAGGTGCTCGGCCTCGGCGTCGCGGCGTACCGCTTCAGAGCCGGGCACCACCAGCATGCGCACGCCTTCGGCGACTTTTCGTCCGCGCAGGATGGCGGCGGCATCGCGAAGGTCGGACAGGCGCGAATTGGTGCAGCTGCCAATGAACACCACATCGACCGGTGTGCCGGCCATGGTCTGTCCGGCGCTGACGCCCATGTAGTTGAGCGCGCGTTGCTCCTGGCCGTTGGCTGCCGCCGGAATCGGCGTATGCATGGCCGAGGCCATGCCCGGATGGGTGCCGAAGGTGACGGTCGGCGTGATCGCGCTGGCGTCGATGCGCACTTCGCGATCGTAGCTTGCGCCCTCATCGCTGGCCAGGGCTTTCCAGTGCGCCACGGCACGTTCCCAGGCCTCGCCCTGTGGTGCGCTGGGGCGACCTTTCAGCCAGGCGAAGGTGGTTTCGTCCGGCGCGATCATGCCGGCGCGTGCGCCGGCCTCGATGGCCATGTTGCACACCGTCATGCGCGCTTCCATCGACAGCGCTTCGATGGCCGGGCCGCGGAATTCCAGCACGTGACCGGTACCGCCGCCAATGCCGATCTGGCTGATGATGTGCAGCACCAGATCCTTGGCCGACACGCCCGGTTGCAGCGCGCCGTCGACGTGAATGGCGAAGGTTTTCGGCTTGCGTTGCAGCAGGCATTGCGTGGCCAGCACGTGGCCGACTTCGGTGGTGCCGATGCCGAATGCCAGCGCACCGAAGGCGCCATGGGTGGCGGTGTGGCTGTCGCCGCAGACGATAGTCATGCCTGGCTGCGTGGCGCCCATTTCGGGGCCGATCACGTGCACGATGCCGCGCTGGTCGCTGTCCCAGCCGTGCAGGTGGATGCCGAACTCGGCGCAGTTGGCCTCCAGCTTGTTCACCTGTGCCTCGGCCTGCGCGGTGGCGTAGGGGCGCTTGCCCGAGGCATCGGCCGGCAGCGTCGGCGTGGAGTGATCCAGCGTGGCCAGCACGCGATCAGGGCGGCGCACGGGCAGGCTGCGGCTGCGCAGCTCATCGAAGGCCTGCGGCGAGGTCACCTCGTGCACCAGGTGCAGGTCGATGTAGAGGATGGCCGGCGTCTCGGCCGTTTCGGGGGCTACCTGGTGGGCATCCCAGACTTTCTCGAACAGGGTACGGGGAGCGGTCATGCGCGGGCTCCGGCAACAGTGGAAGAAATGGCGGGGTTCATGCGGTGGCCTCGACCAGCGACGCGCGAGCTTCAGCGGCTGAGGCGGCGCCGGTGTCACCGACCGGCGACAGCCAGCCCCAGGCATCGTGGGTGCGGCCGTCGAACAGGCCGAAGAAGGCTTCCTGCAGCGCGCGCGTGATCGGCCCGACACCACCCTTGCCGACGGTCATGCGGTCGACCGAGCGCACCGGCGTGATCTCGGCGGCGGTGCCACACATGAATACTTCCTCGGCGTAGTACAGCGCCTCGCGCGGCAGTTCGCGCTCCTCCACGCGCAGCCCCAGGCTGCGGGCCAGAGTGATCACGCTGTCGCGGGTGATGCCGACCAGCACGCCGGCGCTGGTCGGCGGTGTGACCAGGGTGCCGTTGAGCACCAGGAAGATGTTCTCGCCGGCGCCTTCGGAAAGCATGCCGTCGCAGCCCAGCGCGATGCCCTCGGCATAACCGCCGCGTCGCGCTTCCATCGCGATCAGCTGGCTGTTGAGATAGTTGCCGCCGGCCTTGGCCCAGCTGGGAAAGGTGTTGGGCGCGGCGCGGTTCCAGCTGCTGACACAGACATCGGCGCCCTGCTCGCGGGCATCGCCGTGATAGCTGCCCCAGGGCAGCGCCAGGATCGCCACCTCCACCGCGCTCTCATCCTTGGGCAGCACACCCAGTCCACCGGCGCCGCGGAACACCAGCGGCCGCACATAGGCCGAGGGCAGGCCGCTGGCGAGGACCACTTCGCGACAGGCGGTGTCGATTTCGGCCTCGTCGTAGCCGACGTCGATGCCGTAGACGCGCGCCGAGGCAAACAGGCGGCGGGTGTGATCGGCCAGGCGGAAGAACTGCGGGCCGTCCGGCGTGGCGTAGACGCGCTCGCCCTCGAACACCGACGAGCCGTAATGCAGGGCGTGCGTGCTGACGTGCACGGTGGCTTCGTGCCAGGGCTTCAGGGTGCCGTTGTGCCAGATCATGGTGGAATCGCTCATGGGGTCCTCGCGTGCCGTCAGGCGTGAGCCGCGGCGGGTTTGGCCGGGTTGGATGGGGCGGGTGTGGAGGTCGGGGCGTCGCCCTGGTGGCGTGCGATGCGGTTGGCGACCTGCAGGGCGGCCAGCGCGGCGGCCTCGACGATGTCGGTGGAAAAGCCCTGACCGCGCCAGCGGCGGCCGGCATGTTCCACGTCCACCGTGGCCTGGCCCTGGGCGTCGCCGCCTTCGCTGACCGCGCGGATGTTGAAGTCAGTCAATGCCAGTGCTTCGCCGGTGGCTCGCTCGACGGCGCGTAGCACCGCGTCGACCGGGCCATCGCCGATGGCCGCCTCGCTGACCTCGTGGCCATCTTCGTGGGTCAGCTTGACCGAGGCCGAAGCGCTGCCGCCCAGGTGCGAGGCGGCGTGCAGATGGGTAATGTGCCAGGGGCCGGCGGCGTCCGGGTCGCGGCCCAGCGCCAGTGCTTCCAGGTCGGCGTCGAAGATCTCGCGCTTCTTGTCGGCCAGCGCCTTGAAGCGTGCGAAGATGCCATCCATCGCCGCCTCGTCCGGGGTCTGGCCCAGCTCGGCCAGGCGCTGGCGCAGCGCGGCGCGGCCTGAATGCTTGCCCAGCACCAGCTTGGTCTGGGTGAGGCCGACATCGGCCGGCTGCATGATTTCGTAGGTTCCGCGATGGCGCAGCATGCCGTGCTGATGAATGCCCGATTCGTGCGCGAAGGCGTTGGCGCCGACAATGGCCTTGTTGCGCGGCACGCTCTGGCCGGTCAGCTGGCTCAGCAGGCGCGAGGCCGGATACAGCTTGCGCGTATCGATGCGGGTGTCGGTGCCGTACAGCGCCGGGCGCACCTTCAGCGCCATCACCACTTCCTCCAGCGAGGCGTTGCCGGCGCGCTCGCCGATGCCGTTGATGGTGCACTCGATCTGCCGTGCGCCGGCGCCGATGGCGGCCAGGCTGTTGGCTACCGCCAGGCCCAGGTCGTCGTGGCAGTGCGCAGAAAAAATGGCGCGTTCGGCGCCGCGAACATGCTCGCGCAGATAGGTGAACATCTGGCGGATTTCGTCGGGTGTCACGTAGCCGACGGTGTCTGGCGCGTTCAGTGTGGTGGCGCCAGCGTCCAGTGCCACGCCGAATACTTCGGCCAGGAATTCCGGCTCGGTGCGCAGCGCATCCTCGGCGGAAAACTCGACGTCGTCGCACAGTTGGCGGGCACGTTCCACACAGCGGGCGGTGGCTTCCAGCACCTGGCTCTTGTCCATGCGCAACTTGTGTTCGCGGTGCAGCGGGCTGGTCGAAATGAACACGTGGATGCGACCGGAAGCGGCCGGCTCGATGGCCCGCGCGGTGGTTTCGATATCGCCGATCTGGCAGCGTGCCAGGCCGCAGATGGTGCTGTTGCGTACCTCGCGGGCAATCGCCTGCACAGCGGAAAAATCATCCGGCGAGGCCTGCGGGAAACCCGCTTCCATCACATCCACACCCAGCTCGCCGAGCACGTGCGCCAGGCGAAGTTTCTGCGCGCGATTCATGGAAAAGCCCGGCGCCTGTTCGCCATCACGAAGCGTGGTGTCGAAAATGCGTACATGGTCGTCGGTCGCATCGGCGACCGGCGTGCTGGCTGGGCTGGATGGGGATGTCGGCATGACTGGCTCCGCTTGGGTGTCGGTGCGGGGCCACAAAAAAACCCCGCCTCCGTTGCCGGGTGCGGGGTTTTGGTGTGGTCCTTGGTGTTGCCTTTGGACGCGTACCGCTAACCCGCACCTCCGCTGGTAATGAGGAGTACAAGGACGAGTACGAGCACGAGGGCGCCAAGCTTGGCACCGCGAAGCGACAGCAGCGAAGCGACCGACTTGGATCGGCGCTGGAAGGTCTGGCGGTGGCTGCTGTGCTGCAACATGCTTTCGACCCTACGCCTGCCTTTACGGAGTGTCAACGCTTCTTTGACGTGGACGTATGGACGTCCATATATCCGCTGTGCATATGTGTCTTCCAAGCGAATTTCCGCGCTGGATAGGAAGTGGCGGTCTAGGGCATATGGCCTGTATTGGAAAGGCTTTCAGGTATCGTGGCCTGTCTCAGTCTCACGCGAAATACGACAGGCGCTTGCACCCTTGCGGTGCATGAATCGAAGCGACGCCGGCCACGGGCACCGCTTTGTTATGCCATATGGGCACCGTTTTTCGGCGCCTCACTCAGTGCCAATCGCGAAGCCAGCGCGCCAGCACCGCCGTTTCGGCGCGCATCGGCTCGGCGTGCGCGGGGCGCGCCAGCAGCGCGTCCAGGCTGGCAGGCACCGGCACCGGTTGCCCGCTGAATTGGCCAACGATGCGCTCGAACTTGGCCGGATGCGCCGTGGCTGCCAGCGCCCAGTCGCGTGTGTCGCCCGCGGCGCTCAGGTCCTGCCAGGCGGCAATGGCGCAAGCGGTGTGCGGACACACTTGTCGACCGTAACGCTGGGCAACAAGGCTGATGGTTTGGCGGATGCGTGCGTCATCAATGCGGCTGGCCGAGAGCGTGGCGCGTAGCGCGGCGTCATCGGGCATCAGCCAGCGCAGGCGCTCCATGTTGCTGGGCGCGCCCACGTCCATGGCGTTGGCCAATGTGGCGACGCTGGTGCGTGGCGCGTAGTCGGCGCCAGCCAGAAATTCAACGATGACGTCATTGGCGTTGCAGGCCAGGTGCACGCGATCGATCGGCAGCCCCATGGCGCGCACCAGCAGCGCGGCCAACGCGTTGCCCAGGTTGCCGGTGGGCACGACGAAACTCAAGGGGTGGCCGTGTGCGCGTTGCCAGGCCAACGCGTGATGCGCGTAATAGCTCATCTGCGGCAGCAGTCGGCCCAGGCTGATGGAGTTGGCCGAGCTCATCGGCACGTGTGCCTGCAGCTGGGTGTCGCCCAGTGCGGCTTTCACCATGTGTTGGCAGTCGTCAAAGCTGCCAGCCACCCGTAGCGCACGGACGTTGTCGCCAAAGCAACCCAGCTGATGCGCCTGGCGCGGTGACACGCGACCGTCCGGATACAGCACCGCCACACGCAGACGCGGCACCTGGTGGAAGGCGGCCGCCACTGCTGCGCCGGTGTCGCCGGAGGTGGCCACAAGAATCGTCAGCGGCGTGTCGGCATCGGCGCGCAGGCGTTTCAGGCACGCGGCCAGAAAGCGCGCACCCACGTCCTTGAAGGCGGCGGTGGGGCCGTGGAACAGCTCCATCAGCTGCGTACCGCTGTCGCCCAGCGGCCGCAGCGGGACCGGGAAATCCAGCGCCTCGGCGCAGATGGCGTGAAGATCCGGCGCCAGCGCATCGCCCTCGAAGAAGGGTTGGAGCAGGGTCGCCGCCGTGTCGGCCAAAGTTCCTTGAGCGAATTCCTCCCTGTGCAGTGACGGCAGCGCCGCGGGCACGTAGAGGCCGCCATCGGGTGCCAGCCCGGCGGCGATGGCTTGGCTCAAGCTCGCCGCCGGCGCCTGGCCGCGGGTGCTGACATAAGAAGCTGCGCTCATGCGGCGGTATCCAAAACACGGGCACGGGCGGCAGGGCCGGCCACGGGCGAGACAAAGCTGTCGGCATCGAGACCGGCGTCGGCGAAGGCCTGGGTCATGTCGGCGACCGCCGAGGCTGCGCCGTCGCGGCTTTCAAACCAGCCGAACACGCTGGGCCCACCGCCGGAGATACTGGCGCCGAGCGCACCGTGGTCCAGTGCCGCCTGCTTGACCCTGGCAAAGCCGGGGATCAGGACCTGACGGCGCGGCTCCACCAGCACGTCGGCCAGGCCGGCACGCACCAGCGAGGCATCGCCACGAAAACAGCCGGCCAGCACCAGCGACAGATTGGCGCTCTGGGCGACAAAGGCCGACAGCGGATAGTCACCGGCCAGCGCGGCGCGCGCGGCGCGTGTTTCCACGGCCAAGTGCGGATGCACCACGGCGCAGTGCCAGTGTGCCGGCACCGGAATCGACAGCAGCCGGTCGGCCGTGGTCAGAGCCAGCCCGCCCAACAGCATCGGGCCGACGTTGTCGCCGTGGCGCCCGCCGCTGGCCACCGCTTCGCCATCCAGCGCAAACGGGTACAGCGCATGCACATCCAGTGGCGCGTCCAGCAGGGCATTGGCGGCGACCAGTGCGGCCACGCACGAGGCGGCCGAGCCACCCATGCCCGAACCCAGCGCGATGCCCTTGTGCAGGCTAAGTTCGAAGCCGTGCGCCAACCCCAGCGCGCGGCGCAATGCCAGCAAGGCCATGCCGGCGGTGTTGCGCTCGGCTTGCATGGGCAGGCTTTGCACGCAGCCATCGATGGCGGCGATGCGCACCGTGGGTTCGCGAATCAGCCGCACGCGGGCGATGTCCTGCGCGCCTTCGAAGGTGTGCCCCAGGATGTCGAAGCCAATGCCCACGTTGCCGACGCTGGCCGGGGCGCTGGCCTCGGCGACGCGGTGATCCAGAGTGTCGGGTGAAGCAGGGCGCATGGCGGGGCTCGTGGCAGATCGATTCATGATGTTCATGCGGCGGCCCCCAGGCTGGCGGCCACCCGCAGCAAATCGGCGAATACGCCCGCGGCGGTGACCTCGGGTCCGGCGCCCGGCCCCTGGATCACCAGTGGATTGGCGCAGTAACGCTGACTGTGCAAAGCGATGATGTTATCGGTCAGGCGTCCGTGTGCGAAAGCGTGATCGGCCGGTAGCGCCTCCAGCGCCACGCGTGCGCCACCCGAGGCATCCAGTCGCCCGACATAGCGCAACACGTGGCCGGCAGCGCGGGCCCGTTCCAGGCGTTGCTGGAGCGGGGCGTCGATCTCATGCAAGTGTGCCAGTGCCTGCTCCAATGGCAGTGCGGCCAGCGCGGCGGGGACCAGTCCGTCCACCTGTACCTGGTCCAGGCTCAAGTCCCAGCCGGCTTCCCGGGCCAGGATCACCAGCTTGCGCGCCACGTCCATGCCGCCCAGATCCTCGCGCGGATCGGGTTCGGTGTAGCCGGCGGCGCGCGCCTCGTGCACCAGCGTCGAGAACGGCTGGCTGCCGTCAAAGCGATTGAACAGCCAGGCCAGCGTGCCGGAAAACAGGCCTTCGATGCAGGTCGGGGTGTCGCCGGTGTCGATCATCTCGCGCAAGGTCTGCACCACTGGCAGGCCGGCGCCGACGGTGGCCTCGTAGCGCCATTGCGCGCCCGACTGGCGCGCGGCATGAGTGGCCGCATGCCAACGGCGCAGGTCGCCGCTGCCGGTGTGCTTGTTCGGTGTCACCACGTGTATTCCCACACCTAACCACTGCGGATAGCGCGCCGCCACCTGGGTGCTGGCAGTGCAATCGACCAGCACCGCGTGATGGTCCTGCGCGCGCATGTGCTGGCTGAGTGCCTCCAGATCAGTGGCCGACTCGACACCGTTCAGGTGCATGCGGCGGCTGTTGGCCACGGCGCACAGCGGCAAGGCCAGTCCGCGCGTGGCCAGACGCGGTGCGGCGTCGCGCAATTGCTCGAGCAGCGCCCGGCCGACCTGGCCGGGACCGATCAGGCCGACGGCCAGCGTGCGAACCGGGGACGGCTGCGGCGCCGGCAAATGGGCCGAGCCGACGCCAAGCGCGTCCAGCGAGGGGTCGAACAATAGCGACGAGCGTTTCACGGGTGCCTCCTGGTCAAAGTGAGGCCCCTGCCGCTGCGCTTCGGGGAGAGGATGGTGTTGGCCGGCCCCTTCCCTTGGCGAGGGTGGGGGCCGTGGCGTTGAACCTTATCTGCGCACGAGCTCCCGACCCCCGCCGGTAATGGTGGTGGTCGTGGTGGTAATGATCGTGGTCGCCGGCACGCGCGCACTGGCGGTCGTCGGGGACGACAGCAGCAGATGGATGGCGCGGGTAGGCATCGGGTTCATGCCGTCGAAGCTAGGCCTTGCATCTGCCTGCTGTCAAGCGCGGGACGTCCAAACGGCCAAACTGGCGACATGACCATGGGTTCTTAGGGGCGGGATAGGTCGACGCCATAGGTGGCGCTTCCATCATCGTGTGTGTTGAGAAGATAAACTCCGTCCAGGCCGTCCTCATGCGCCAGTGCCAGCTTGCCTGCGGCGCTGCGGAAGGTCACCGGGCCGCGCAGGGCCAGCGGCACGAACTGCCAGCTGCGTGTCGGCAGGTCCTGGCGGTGCAACCGTGGGTGCTGGCGCAGCCAGTCGATCAGCACCTCGCGGTTGCTGTCAGGCGCATTGAGCACCGTATGGCTGCCGTCCAGACCGGGGAAGTGTCCACCGCCACTGGCACGATAACTGTTGGTAGCGACCAGGAGTGGCTGCGCAGGATCGACCGGCCGGCCATGCCAGCTCAGCTCGACAACACGCTGGCCGGGCCGCTGGCTGGGGTCGATGCGATAGTGCAGGCCCTCGCCCTGGATCTGATCGAAGTTGTAACCGGGCAGGTGGCTGCCGATCAGCGCCTGCTCAGTGGTGACGGATGGGTCGATGCGGTTGAAGCGCTCGGCACTGCGTTCCAGCCAGGCTTTCAGCAGCGTGCCGTCGATGCGCACGGCGGCCAGTGTGTTGGGATAAAGGTAAAGGTCGGCCGCGTTGCGGATGGATAGCTCGCCGGCGGGTACATCGGTGTAATCGCTGGCACCGCCAAAGCCGGTACGGAAGGCCGCCGCCGCCGAAAGCACCGGTAGTCCCTTCAGATCGGGCCGGTTCTGCGCCACCCAGTGCCGCACATAGTCGTGCTGGGCGGCGTTGATTGCCGCCAGCGCGCTGACATCGCCGAGGTCGGCAAAGTAGCTGCTCATGCGGAAATCACTGCGCCCGATGGGGGTTTTCACATATGCGATGGCGCCCTCGTGAGCCTGTTGCACCAGCGCCTCGATGGCCGGGTCGGCCGGCACGCAGTCGTGCTTGCCGGCGCAGATCGGGCGCACCTGGGCGTGCGATCGGTCGCGGTCGACACGCCACTGGTCCTCGCGATAGACCAGTGCCAGATGCAGTATGCCCAGGTCCCGGCCGAAGTAGCCGCCCATCACCGCCGGCACGCCGCGTACCGTGCCCCGATGGGCATCGACCTGGTCCATGCCGACAAATCTCGGCCCTGGAAATTGCGTGTGCTGATGGCCCAGCAGCATGGCGTCGATGCCCTTGACGCCGGCCAGATACCAGCCGGGGTTCTCCATCGACGTGGTGTATGGCGCGGTGTCCAGGCCACCGTGCAGCATGGCCAGCACCAGGTCGGCATGGGCCGCCTTCAACTGAGGCAGGTACTTTTTGGCTGCCTCCACGGCGCCCAGTACGTGCACGCGCCCGTCAAGGTGGCGCTTGTCCCATTGCATGATCGGCGGTGGCGCAAAACCGAGCAGGCCGATGCGCAGCGGCACCCTCAGAGCCTGCCCCTCGGCGGTATAGGCGACAACGGTACGCTCGAGCACCTTATAGGGTGCATACAGTGGCTGGCCGGTCTGGTTACTGAAGACGTTGGACAGCACCAGTGGATAGTCCGGACCCTTACCGTGGTGCTCGGGCACATCCTTGACCCTGAATGGCGTGCCGGTGACCTGTGACAGGAATGCCAGGCCGTAGTTGAACTCGTGATTGCCTATGGTGCCGGCGTCGTAGCCGATGGCATTCATGGCCTGGTAGATGGCCAGCTTCTGGTCGCAGCCGATCGGCTTGATCTGGGCCTGATAGTCGGCCAGCACCGTACCCTGGATGGTATCGCCGTTGTCCAGCAGCAGCGTGTTGGGCCAGGTACGGCGTGCCTGCGCAATCAGTGTGGCGGTGCGCGAAAAGCCCACCCGCCGGTCGCGAGCCAGTCGGTAATAGTCATAGCCCAGCACGTTCGTGTGCAGGTCGGTGGTCTCCAGCACCGTCAGTGTGGCCTTGGTGCCATCCGGGGGTGTGGCCTGGCTGGCCAGGGGCAGGGCGAGCAGCAGGGACATCAGGGGGCGCAGGCGCATGGCAAGGCTCGGACGGTGACGTCGAAGCCGATGGTAGCAACGCGGTGGCGCGTTGGCATGTCAGGGCCTGTCGCGTTGCAGCCAGGTATCGACCGCCTGTCGTCCCAGCGCCGGATCGTCGGTGAAAAAGCCGTCCAGGCCGTCATCCAGAAAGCGTGTGATCTCGGCGATGGCGCCGGCATCGCAGCGCGCGTTGATGTCACCGGGGCCGCGGTGTTCCGGCGGCAGGAAACGGTTTTCCGGGCGAAACGTCCAGGCATGCACTTCCAGGCCGACGGCGTGGGCGTCGGCGATCAGCGGGCTGGCCTCGCCGCGCCGTCCGGCATCGTCCGGTGCGCGCAAGCTGTCCAGGCCCGGGCCGATGGCGTCGGCATAGCGAGCCACTTCGGCCAGGCCGCCGGGTTGCATCAACGTGCCGTAGCGCAGCGGCTGCGCATCCTGGGCATGGTCGAACGGGCACTCATCCGGCTCACCCAGCAGTTGCAGCAAGGTGATGTTCTCGATGTGATCGGCATCAAGCATGGCGCGCAGGCGGCGCAGATTGCCCACCTCGAATGACTGGATTTCCACCGGTGCGCGACAGGTGTACGGGTGCGCGTGCAGCATCTTGAGCAGGGGCGCCTCCATGCCCAGCCCCAGGTGCTGGAAGTGGGTCGGGTGCTTGATCTCGGGAATCAGGCCCAGTGGCCGGCCGGTCTCGGCGGCCTTGCGCGCCAGAAGGTCGATGATTTCCGCCAGCGTGGGGATGGAAAATCGTCCGTCGAAGTGAGTCGAGCGTACCTCGGGCAGGCGTTCTCGCGCATGCAGCGTGCGCAGCTCGGCCAGGGTGAAGTCCTCGCAGAACCAGCCCAGCATGTGCATGCCGTCGACGCTGCCGGCACGCCGACGCGAGGCGAATCGCGGATGCCGGGCGACGTCGGTGGTCGAGCCAATCTCGTTCTCGTGCCGTGCGATCAGCACGCCATCGGCGCTCATTACCAGGTCCGGCTCGATGAAGTCGGCGCCGTCATCGATGGCTCTTTCGTAAGCGGCCAGGGTGTGTTCGGGGCGCAGCGCGCTGGCACCCCGGTGGGCGATCACCCAGGGCGGTCGGCGAGGCAACGTGCGAGGGGCGCGGGACGTAGGCATGGTGGTGCGTCGGCCGGCGGTCAGGGCTTGCGATCGTCGCATGCGTGTGGTGCTGCCGTCATTGTCAACAGCGATTTTACGATTAGGGCGAAATGGGCTGTCACAGGCCATTTTCACATTATCTTCGCCATGGCAATGAAAAATAATCAAGAACTGTCAACCACTTGAATCAAGCCTCGAAAATTCAACACGTTGAAGCGTCTCGCTCAGCGTCACTTCAGCTTGCCGTTTAGCAACTGGTTGGTTTTATCGCTATAGTGAATCACTTGTACGTATTACGGAGAGGAGCCTATGGGGCTGTTTGCGAAAGTGACCCGGCACAAATCCGTCGAGCAATTGCAGTCGGAAGCGGGCAAAAGCACCGACTTCAACCGCACCATGGGGGTGTGGCAGCTGACGGCGATCGGTATCGGCGCCATTGTTGGTGTCGGCGTGTTTGTGCTGGCACCGAACGAGGCTGCGCTGAACGCCGGCCCGGCCATCATTCTGAGCTTCCTGGTCGCGGGCATCGGCAGCGCCTGCGCGGCCCTGTCCTATGCCGAGTTCGCCGGTATGATTCCGGTCACCGGCAGCGCCTACACCTACGGCTATGCCGTGCTGGGCGAGTTGCCTGCGTGGATCATCGGCTGGGATTTATTAGTTGAATACGCCTTGATCGTGGCGGTCGTCGCGGCTGGTACGTCCAACTACCTGCAATCGCTGATCACCCAGGTGACCGGGTTGCATCTGCCGGTATGGATGCGCGGCGCCTACGATCCGGCTCATCCCGACAGCGGCCGCGTGGTCAACATCATTGCCGTGGCGGTGTCGCTGGGCATGGCCTGGATCCAGATCATGCGCACCGAGATCGGCGCGCGCTTCAACGCCATCGTGGTGACCATGAAGGTGATCGGCGTGGCCATCGTCATCGCCGTGGGCGCGTTCTACGTGCATACCAGCAACTGGAGCCCGTTCATCCCGCATCTGATCCACGACTCGACCGCCACCGGTGGCACGCGCTATGGCGTGGATGGCGTGCTGGCAGCGGCCAGTATCGTGTTCTTTGCGGTGTTCGGCTACGACACCCTGACCACGGCCGCGGAAGAATCGAAGAACCCGCAGCGCGACCTGCCTCTGGCGGTGGTGCTGTCATTGGGTATTTCGCTGGCGATGTACCTGGCCATCTCGCTGGTGCTGACCGGCATGGTGCCTTACAACGGTTGCGTTGATCCGAGTCAGGCCGCCGGCCAGTGCTCGCACATGATCCTGGCCAGCGATGCGCCGGTGAGCGCCGTGTTCGAGGCGCGTGGCCTGCACTGGGTCAGTGGCATCATCGATGTGGCCGCCGTCTGTGGCATCGCCAGCGTGGTGTTCGCCTTCATGCTGGGCGCGGCGCGTATCTGGTACGCGCTGTCGCGTGACGGCCTGCTGCCGCGCTGGTTTGCCCGTGTGCATCCCAAGTACGGCACGCCGTATCGCCCGACCATGGTGCTGGGTATCTTCACCGCGCTGTCGGCCGGCTTCTTCCCGATCCGCGAGCTGGCCGAGCTGATCAACATCGGCACGCTGTCGGCGTTCATCGTCATCTGCGCCTCGGTGCTGATTCTGCGCGTGACCCAGCCGCACCTGGAACGCCGCTTCCGCACGCCGGCACTGTGGTTGCTGGCGCCGCTGGGCATCGTGTTCTCGCTGTTCCTGATCATCGGCTGGCCGTGGGTAACCAATGGCCAATTCCACATGATCGGTGGCCTGGATTCGGTGACCATCTGGCGTTTCGTGGTGTGGATGGTGATCGGCCTGGCGATCTACTTCTTCTACGGCATCAAGCATAGCTCGCTGGCCGGTACCCAGCGTGGCGACAACGTCGATCTTTCGAAGAAGAACTAAGCCGCCGGCGGGCCGCCCTGGCCTGCGAGCGAGCTGACTTGAACGGCCGGTGCCCTCGCACCGGCCGTTTTTTTGTGCGCGGTGTATTCGGCCATATGACATCTGGCACGCGGAGCGGTTCGGTTCCATGGCCTAGAGTCGCAAGGTCCAGTGGCGGGGAACCGGCCGTGGCGTGCTTCTCAAGCGTGCCTGCCCGACCGCGCCGTTTGCTCATTCAATCGACCGCCGCGCCGGTCGTGCCGTTCGGGAACATCACGCCGTGAAGCCTTCCACTCTTCGTTTTACCCGCCTGTGCGTCGCACTGGGCGCTGCCCTTGTGGCCAGTTCCGCCGTGGCCGCCGATTCGGCGCCGCTCGACCAGCCCTATCCGGGCGGCACCCTGAAGGTGGATGTGGATCTGACGCGTGCGCCCAAGCGCATTTTCAGCGTCCACGAGACCATCCCGGTGGCCCACGATGGCGCCATGGATCTTTGGTATCCGAAGTGGATTCCGGGCGAGCATGCGCCGTCCGGCCCGATCAGCAATATCGCCGGCCTGATCATTACCGCCAATGGCCAGCGCGTGAAGTGGCGCCGTGATCTGGATGACATGTTCACGCTGCACCTTCAGGTGCCCAAGGGGGCCAAGGAGCTGCACGTGCAGTTCCAGTTCCTGTCTTCCGGTGGCGGTGAGTTCGGCTCCAGCGCCTCGGCCACCACCAACCTGCTGGACATGGAGTTCAACCAGGTCGCGTTCTATCCGGCCGGTTATTACTCGCGCGACGTGCAGATCCAGCCGACCGTGCAGCTGCCGGCGGGCTGGAAGTTCGCCACCGCCATGCAGGTGGCCAGCCGTGACGGCAACGCCATTACCTTCAAGCCGGTCAGCTTCAACAACTTTGTCGATTCGCCGCTGATCGCCGGCGAGCACTTCAACAGCGTCAACCTGGCGCCGGGCGCCAAGGTGCCGGTGCACCTGGATATCGTCGGTGACAGCGCCGATGACGTGAAGGTCAGCGATGCCGAGCTCAAGACGCATCGTGAGCTGATCAAGCAGGCCTATGCGCTGTTCGGTGCCCACCACTACCAGCACTACAACTTCCTGCTGACGTTGTCCGATCACACCGGCCACTTCGGCCTGGAGCATCACCAGTCCAGCGATGACCGCCTGCCGGCCGACAGCCTGACCGACAAGACCATGGCCATGCGCGTGGCCAGCCTGATGCCGCACGAATACGTGCATTCGTGGAACGGCAAGTTCCGTCGCCCGAATGATCTGTGGACGCCCAACTTCAACATGGTCAAGCGCGACGACCTGCTGTGGGTGTACGAGGGTCTGACCGACTACTGGGCCGGCGTGCTGACCACCCGCTCGGGCATGTGGACGCCGGCGCAATACCGCGACGCGATGGCTTCCATCGCCGCGGCCATGACCTACCGCACCGGCCGCGACTGGCGTTCGCTGCAGGATACCGCCGACGCTGCGCAGCTGACCTATTACGGTGGCGGTGGCTGGGGCAACTGGCGTCGCGGCACCGACTTCTATCCGGAAGGCCAGCTGCTGTGGATGGATGTCGATACCAAGATACGCGAGCTCAGCCATGGCAAGCGCTCACTGGATGATTTTGCCAAGGCCTTCTACGGCATGGAAAACGGCAGCTACGTCACCAAGACCTACAGCTACGACGATGTCATCAACACCTTGAACAAGGTGCAGCCGTACGACTGGAACCACTTCCTGCGCCAGCGCCTGGATTACGTCGGCAAGCAGCTGCCGGAAACCGGTCTGGCCCGTGGTGGCTGGAAGCTGGTCTTCAACAGCACGCCGAGCGCGTACGACAAGGCCACCGCCAGCCTGCGCCATGGCATCAACCTGGCCTATTCGATCGGCCTGTCGGTGCGAAGCTCCGGCGACATCGCCGACGTTCAGTGGAACGGTCCGGCCTTCAAGGCCGGCCTGGTGCCGGGCATGAGCATCGTCGCTGTCGATGGCAAGGACTTCTCGCCGTCGGTGCTGAAGGACGCGGTGGCCGCGGCCAAGGACGACAAGGCGCCGATCACCCTGCTGGCCAAGAACCAGAATCAGTACAGCACGGTGCAGATCGACTACCACCAGGGCCTGCGCTATCCGCACCTGGTACGCGTCAAGGGTCAGCCTGATCGCCTCGACGCGATCCTGAAGCCGGCCAAGTAATCCCGAGGTGCCCGGCGGCGCGATGGCCGGGTGTCCCCCACACTCCAAGGGAGTTTTTCATGCTCAAGACCACCCGACTCGCCGCCGCCGTGCTGGCGACCACCTTCGGCCTGGCCGCACTGCCGGCCCTGGCCAGCTCCGGTCCGCAGCCGGTGCCGTTCAAGCACGATGTGCCGGCCCCGCGCGATGTGGCCTACCCGTACGGCACCATGAAGCTGCATGTGGACGCCACCAACCTGGCCCAGCGCATCTTCGACGTGCGCGAACAGATTCCGGTCAGTGCCGGCCAGGTGACGCTGCTGTATCCGAAGTGGATTCCGGGTGATCACGAGCCCAGCGGCCCGATCGACAAGTTCGCCGGCCTGACCATCACCGCCAATGGCAAGACGCTGGCTTGGGAGCGCGACCCGGCACACGTGTACGCCTTCCACGTCACCGTGCCCGAGGGCGTGAAGACGCTGGACGTGCACTTCCAGTTCCTGTCGGCGCAGAACCATCGCGAGGGTCGCATCATGATGACCCCCGAGATGCTCAGCCTGCAGTGGAACACCGTGTCGCTGTATCCGGCCGGTTATTTCGGTCGCGATATTCCGGTGCAGGCCAGCGTCAAGCTGCCGGAAGGCTTCAAGTTCGCCACCGCGCTGGAAGTGGCCCACAAGGGTGCCGGCAACGACGTCACCTTCAAGACCATCGATTTCGAGAACCTGGTCGATTCGCCGATGGTCGCCGGCAAGTACTCCAAGCGCTTTGACCTGAACCCCGGCGGCAAGACGCCGATCCACCTGGACGTGTTCGCCGACCAGGCCAAGGATCTCAAGGCCGACAACAAGCAGATCCAGGCCCACCGCAATCTGGTCACCCAGATGAAGCGGATGTACGGCACCTTCCACTTCAATCATTACGACTTCATGCTCTCGCTGAGCGACAAGCTCGGTGGCATCGGCCTGGAGCATCACCGCTCCAGCGAGGATGGCGCCAGCCCGGGCTACTTCACCAAGTGGGAGCAGAACTGGTACGGCCGCGATCTGCTGGCGCACGAGTTCAATCACTCCTGGGACGGCAAGTACCGTCGCCCGGCCACGCTGTGGACGCCCAACTTCAATGTGCCCAAGCGCGATCATGGCCTGTGGGTATACGAGGGTTTCACCCAGTACAGCGGCTACGTGATGGCCACCCGCGCCGGCCTTTGGGACAAGAAGCAGGCATTGCAGATGCTGGCCATGGTTGGCGGCACCTACGACCGCGGCCGCCCAGGCCTGTCCTGGCGCACCATCTGGGATACCACCAACGATCCGACCATCGCCCAGCGTGCGCCGTTGTCCTACCGCAACTACCAGATGAGTGAGGACTACTATTCCGGTGGTCAGCTGATCTGGCTGGCGGTCGATGCCAAGATCCGCAGCCTCACCCACGACAAGCGCAACCTCAACAACTTTGCGCGGGCCTTCTTCGGTGTGCATCCGGGGGCGTGGGACATCAACACCTACACCTTCGATGACGTGGTCAATACGCTCAACAGCGTGGCCAAGTACAACTGGGCCGACTTCCTCAACAGCCGCCTGAAGGGTCACGGCAACCTGTCCAAGGCCTTCAACGACGAAGGCTGGAAGCTGGTCTATACCGATAAGCCTGGCGATGCCATCAAGGGCATGCAGAAGCACTACCACTTCGTTGATCTGTCCTACTCCATTGGCATCCGTGTCAACCAGAAGGGCCAGATGAGCGATGTGCTGTGGAATGGTCCGGCGTTCAAGGCCGGTCTGGCCCCGGCCATGACCATCGTTGCCGTCAATGGCAAGGATTACGACCCGGACGTGCTCAAGAACGCCGTGGCCGACGCCAAGGACAGCAAGGCACCGATCAAGCTGCTGGTGAAGGACTTCAACGAGTACAAGACCATCGCCATTGATTACCACGGTGGCCTGAAGTACCCGCATCTCGAGCGCATCAAGGGCAAGCCGGACTACCTGTCGCAGGTGCTGGCACCGATGCAGAAGTAAACCACCGGCTCGGCCGTCCGGCCGACATCGTTGGATAAAAAAGCTCCGCGACGCTGGTGTGTCGCGGGGCTTTTTCTTTGCCTGTGCACCCCGCCCGGCGAGGGAAGCGGTGTCCCCGTCCTGTTTGCATGCCGATCGGCACGTGGCGTCGGGCGCGTGCTTGCGTAGTTTCGATCAGATCGCATCTACCGCCGTGGCTGGCGGGCGCGCCTGAGTGGCGCGATTTCACGGGAGACACCATGTACAAGACCACCACGCTGGCCGCAGCCATGCTCGCGGCGTCCTTCGGCCTTGCCGCCACTACCGCCATGGCCAGTGACGGCCCGCATCCGATCAAGCCCGAGTACACCGTGCCGGCGCCGCAGGATGTAGCCTATCCGGGCACGCTGAAGCTGTCGGTGGATGCCACCGATCTGGCCCACCGCATCTTCGACGTGCACGAGACGGTGCCGGTGAAAAGCGGTGCGGTCACGCTGCTGTTCCCGGAATGGATTCCCGGCCATCACTCGCCGACCGGTCCGATCGACAAGCTGGCCGGGCTGACCATCCACGCCGCCGGCAAGCGCCTGGAGTGGGAGCGTGATCCGGGCAACGTGTATGCCTTCCACGTCAATGTGCCCGAGGGCGTCAGCACGCTGGACCTGCACTTCCAGTTCCTGTCGCCGCAAAGCCGCAGCCAGGGCCGCGTGGTGATGACGCCGGAAATGCTCAACCTGCAGTGGAACGATGTGGCCCTGTATCCGGCCGGTTATTACGGCCGTGATATCCAGATCCAGCCCAGCGTGACGCTACCGGAAGGCTTCAAGTTCGCCACCGCGCTGGAAGTGGCCGGCCACCATGGCAACACGGTGCAGTTCAAGCCGATCGACTTTGAAAACCTGGTCGATTCACCGATGTTCGCCGGCAAGTACTACAAGCGCATCGACCTGGATCCGGGTGCGAAGACGCCGGTGCACCTGAACGTGTTTGCCGATCAGGCCAAGGATCTCAAAGTCACGCCCGAGCAGATCAAGGCGCATCGCAAGCTGGTGCAGCAGATGTACAAGATGTACGGCGCGCACCACTACAACCATTACGACTTCCTGCTCGCGCTCAGCGACAAGATGAGCGGCATTGGCCTGGAGCATCATCGTTCCAGCGAGAACGGCTCCTCGCCGGGCTATTTCACCGACTGGAAGAAGAGCTGGCTGGGCCGCGACCTGCTGGCGCACGAGTTCAATCACTCCTGGGACGGCAAGTACCGTCGTCCGGCCGGTCTGTGGACGGCCAACTTCAACGAGATCAAGCGCGATCACGGCCTGTGGGTGTACGAGGGCTTCACCCAGTACAGCGGCTACGTGATGGCCACCCGCGCCGGCCTGTGGGACAAGAAGCAGGCGCTGGAAATGGCGGCCTTCGTCGGTGCGCGTTACGACAAGGGCCGCCCGGGCCTGTCCTGGCGCACCATCTGGGATACCACCAACGATCCGACCATCGCCCAGCGTGCGCCGTTGCCGTACCGCAATTACCAGATGAGCGAGGATTACTACTCCGGTGGCCAGCTGATCTGGCTGGCGGCTGACGCCAAGATTCGCGACCTGACCCACAACAAGCGCAATCTCAACGATTTCGCGCGCGCTTTCTTCGGCATGCACAACGGCGCCTGGGACATCAACACCTATACCTTCGATGACGTGGTCAACACGCTCAACGGTGTGGTCAAGTATGACTGGGCCAGTTTCCTGAATAACCGTCTGAAAGGCCATGTGAATCTTTCCAAGGCGTTTGCCGACGAAGGCTGGAAGCTGGTCTACAACGACACCCCGTCGCCGGCGGTCAAGGCCATCGAGGCGCGTCGCCACTATGCCGACCTGACCTACTCGCTGGGCATCAGCCCCAACGGCAAAGGCCATATGGGCGATGTGCTGTGGAACAGCCCGGCGTTCAAGGCGGGTCTGGCCCCGTCGATGACCATCGTCGCGGTCAACGGCGCCGACTACAGCCCGGAACGCCTGACCGACGCGGTGAAGGCGGCCAAGGACGACAAGGCGTCGATCACGCTGCTGGTGAAAAGCTTCGATCAGTACAAGACGGTGCAGATCGACTACCACGGTGGCCTGAAGTATCCGCACCTGGAACGCATCAAGGGCAAGCCCGATTACCTGTCGCAGGTACTCAAGCCGCTTTAAGCAAGCCGTTTATCGCACCATGCCTGAACAAAGCCCCGCGTCGGTCGCACGACGCGGGGCTTTTTGCTGCCGCCAGAAAAGCACGAGCAATGCCATCAGGGCCTTGGCAGTCATGTGCGGTTTACGCTAGGTTCAATCTGAAGGCGGCCGGAGGGGTCGTCCTGGCGCCACGCCGGCGTCTTGCCTCAAGGGATGATGAGGATCCAGGCATGGTCGAGCTGGAAGCGATCGAACGACGCTATCGCGTGGGCGGACAGACCGTGCATGCGCTCGATGGCGTGGGGTTCTCGGTGCCGGCCGGGCAGTTTGTGGCCATTGTCGGGCCGTCCGGTTCGGGCAAGTCGACCATGCTCAATATTCTGGGTTGCCTGGACCGTCCCGATGCCGGCGCCTACCGGCTGGAAGGCACCGACGTTTCCACCTTCGACGATGAGCGCGCCAGCGATTTCCGCAATCGGCGCATCGGTTTCGTGTTCCAGTCGTTCCATCTGCTGCCACGACTGACGGTGATGGAAAACGTGATGCTGCCGCAGCGCTTTCTGCGTGGCGAGGCTGGCGATCTGCAGACCCATGCCCGCCAGCTGCTGGAACGCATGGGCCTGTCGCAGCGCCTGGATCATCGCCCGGGTCAACTCTCGGGTGGCCAGATGCAGCGCGTGGCCATTGCCCGTGCCTTGCTGATGCGGCCGGCCCTGCTGCTGGCCGACGAGCCCACCGGCAACCTGGATTCGAAAAGCGCGGCCGATGTGCTTTCGCTGATCGGCGAAGTGCATGCGCAGGGCCAGACCGTGATCATGGTGACCCACGACAACGAGGTGGCCGCCTCGGCACAGCGGCAGATCCATCTTCGCGACGGCAAGGTGTTCGACGATGCGCTGGCCTAAGCGTCCGCGCACCGGCCTGCTGCTGATGCTCGAGCTGGCTATGAGCGTGCCGGCGGCGGCCACCGTGCTTACCGGTCAGGTGCGCTCGGCCGGCGCCCAGCACATCTATACCCCGCCTTCGATGAGTTCGCCGGTGGTGTTGCGCTATTTCGTCGAAGACGGCGAGCACGTGCACAAGGGCCAGCCGGTGCTGCGCATCGATGCCAGCCAGGCCGAGCAGCAATTGCAGACGCTGGCCGACAAGATCGACAGCACACGCATCAAGGTGCAAAAGGAGGTGGCCGACCTGGAGCTAAAGCGGGTCGATGCCGAGCTGGCCTGGGTCAAGGCGGAGGCAGCCATGCGCACGGCGGCGGTCGATGCGGCCATCCCCAAGCGCCTGATCACGGCGCTGGACTACGACCGTTATCAGGGCACCTACACCAAAACCCAGCGCGAGGCCGCACTGGCTCGAAAGAAGCTGGCCGATGCGCGCAAGGCGGTGGCCGACAAGCGCCGCGCCGGCAAGCTGGAGGTACAGAAAAGCCAGCTTTCGCTCAGTTTCAACCGGCGCTACGCCGAGGGTGCCACGGTGAAGGCGGCGCGCGATGGCACCGTGGTGCATCTGTTCCAGACCAACTTCATGGCCTCCAGCACTGGCAGTACGCGCTACGAAGAAGGCTCCACCAGCTACCCCGGTGAGGAAGTGGGTCAGGTGGTCAATCTCGGAGGACGCCACACGGTGCGTGCCTGGGCGCTGGAGCCCGATCGCAAGGGCCTGCACCAGGGCCAGACCGTGTACATGCATTTTGATGCGCTGCC
This sequence comes from Oleiagrimonas sp. C23AA, assembly GCF_011759385.1. Classification (GTDB taxonomy): domain Bacteria; phylum Pseudomonadota; class Gammaproteobacteria; order Xanthomonadales; family Rhodanobacteraceae; genus Oleiagrimonas. The sequence goes on from NZ_JAARLY010000012.1 coordinate 74,796, forward strand.
CGGCTCGCAGGTCACCGGCACCATCACGCACATTTCCGGTATTCCGGCGGCCAAGCCCGAGTGGGGCGAGGGCGCCTATTACAGCATTGATATCCAGCCGGACAAGGCCACCTCCAGGCTCAGCCTGCTGCCGGGCATGAGCGTGCGTGTGGATACGCAAAAGCCGCAGGCGCATGTCGCCGTGGCCCAGCACCAGGGCACCATCCAGGCCACCGGCAGCGTGTATGCACGCAAGACCATCAACCTGATGCCGCCAGCCATCCCCGGCGTGTTCCAGCTGACCATTTCGCAGATGGTCGACGATGGCGCCACGGTGAAGAAAGGTCAGCAGCTGGTGGTGTTTTCGGCCAACGACCTGATGCAGAAATTGCCCGGCAAGCGCAGTGAGCTGGCCGAGAAAAAGCGCGCCCAGGAGCAGCTGCGCCTGACGCTGGCCGACAAGGCCAAGCAGGCGGCACTGGCCACCGCGCAGGCCAAGGCCGACGACGACAAGGCCCGCCGCAAGGCCAGCCAGCCCAAGGATTACATCGCCGGCATCGACTACAAGAAGCTGTTGATCGACCGTGACAAGGCCGACCAGGTACTCAAGCTGACCCGCGAGCGCCAGCGCGTGGCCGCCGAGGATCGCCAGGCCCAACAGCGCCAGGCCGATGCCGAGGTCAAGCAAGTGACGCAGCAAGTGGCGCGCATGCGCAAATCCGTGGCCGCACTGCAGATTCACGCACCGCGCGCCGGCGTATTCCTGCACGGGCACGGTTTCGATGGCAGCTCACTGGATACCGGCAGCCAGGTCTGGCGTGGTGTATCGGTGGCCAACATGCCCGACATGCACTCGCTGGCGGTGCGCGCCAGCCTGCCCGAACGTGACCTGCACCGCGTGCGCACCGGCGAGGCGGTCAGCGTGGTGCTGGCCGGTGGCTCGGGGCGTCATCTGGACGGACACATCCAGTCCATCGGCCACAGCGTGCACAGCAAGTCACGCGCCGAGCCGGTGCCGGTGGTCGATCTGGACATCAACCTGGATCACGCCAAGGGCGTCAAGCTCAAGCCGGGCCAGCCGGTGCAGGTGGAGATTGCCCCGCAACCGGTGCGCGAGGTGGCATCACGATGATGGCCCGGATCTGGCGTAAAGCGCTTTCGGCCAGCCTGCTGCTGGGCCTTGCCGCATGTGGTCACGATGCGTCTCAGGGCGCGCTGACCGAAACGGTGAAGCCGGCGCCGCTGCAGCTTCAGGTCCACGGTAGCGGCGAGGTCAAGGCGGTCACCGCCACGCCGCTGATCGTTCCCGGCCAGCAATGGTCGCGCCGGCAGCTGGATTGGGTCTTGCCCAATGGCACGCCCGTGCACAAGGGACAGCTGGTGGCGCGCTTTTCCGCTGACAGCAGCCGTCAGGACCTGGATCAGGCCAAGCTCGATATCCGCCTCAACGGTCTGACGCGCATCGGCAAGGAGCAGGATCTTTCCCAGCAGCGCGGGCAGTTGGGCGTGGATCGGGCCGATACCGCCACGCAGCTGGCCATCGCACATCGCTACGCGCATGCCGGTGAGCTGGCGCTGGCCCGCAACAAATTGCTGGACAGCGTGCAGGACGAGAAATTTCTCACCTTCAAGCAAGGCGTGCTGAACTGGCAGCTGGCGCAGTCGGCCTCCCGCGGCAAGGCTGAGCTTGCGGTGATCGATGCCAAGCTCGCCACGCTGGACATCAAGGCCAAGCAAAAGCGTGCCGACCTGAAAGCGCTGGAACTGCGCGCTCCGCACGATGGCGTGCTGGTGCTCAAGGCCGACTGGTCCGGTGTGCTGCCGCATGTCGGCATGAACATGTGGGCCGGCAACCCGATGGGCTCGTTGCCCGACACCACGCACATGGAGGTGCTGCTGGAAGTGCCTCAAGTGCAGGCGCAGGGTGTGGCGGTCGGACAGGTCGTGCGCCTGCATCCAGAGGGTGAGCCAACCCAGGCGATCATCAGCAAGGTCAGCTGGGTGGCGCCGGCGGCGCAGGCGCGCTCGCGTTCCAATCCGGTGAAATACGTCGGCGTGAAGGTACCTCTGCCACTCAAGGCGGTGCACCGCTATCACTGGCGCCCGGGCCAGCACTTCAGCGGCGACGTGGTGCTGCTTGATGCCAAGCGTGCCATCAGCCTGCCCAATGTCGCCATCGATACCAGCCGCGCCAGGGCCACGGTCCAGGTGGAACAAGGCGGTACCGTGGTATCACGCAGTATCGACCTGGGTGTGCGTGGAGCCTCGCGCTCGCAGGTGACCGGTGGGCTGAAGGCCGGTGACGTCGTGGTGATCAGTCAGCCGCCAAAGGATGCCAAATCATGACCCTGTCGGCGCCCTGGCGCGAAGCCATCGAGGAATTGTGGCGGCGCAAGCTGCGTACCCTGCTGACCTTGCTCGGCCTGATTTTCGGCGTCGGTGCCATCGTTGCCATGCAGGGCGTGGGTGAGGGCAGCCGGCGCGAGGCCTTGCGCATGGTCGAGCAACTGGGCCTGCACAACCTGATCGTGCGCGCCCAGCCCACCTCCAACGCCGATTCACTCAAGGAGCTGCGTACGCACAGTCTGGGCCTGAGCCTGGACGATGCGCGCGCCGCGTTGCATGTGGTGCCGGGCGCCGAGCGCTTTGCCGCCGAGAAGCGTATTCGTCCGCACAGTGTGTTCTCCGATGATGGCGGTGGCGAAATCGGCGCCAGTGGCGTGACGCCGGCCTACTTCGCGCTGTCTTCGTTGCACGTGGCGCAGGGGCGTGGCTTTACCGACGCCGACAGCCGAACGCTGGCGCCGGTGGCGGTGATTGGCCATCAGGCGGCGCAGACGCTGTTTCCGCATGGCGATGCCATTGGCCGGCTGGTCAAGGTCGACCAGGTCTGGCTGCATGTGGTTGGGGTGCTGGCCGACCGCGATCTGGACAAGAAGAGCTTCCAGGGCGTGGCGCTGCGCTCGGCCAGCAACGAGGTGTTTGTGCCGCTGGCCAGTGCCATGCAGCGCTTTCATTTCGAGCCCATGGCCAACCCCATCGATCGCTTCCTTCTGCGCATTCGCGATCCGTCGCAGCTGGCCGGTGACGCGCGTGTGCTGCAGCAATTGATCAGCCAGCGCCATGGCGGCGCCGACGACACCACGCTGGTGGTGCCGCAGCAGTTGTATCGGCAGAACCAGAAAACCCAGCGCATCTTTTCCATCGTCATGGGCTCGATTGCCGGTGTCAGCCTGCTGGTCGGCGGCATTGGCATCATGAACATCATGCTGGCCAATGTGCTGGAGCGACGCCGCGAAATCGGCCTGCTGCGTGCCATCGGCGCGCGCCGCGGCGACATCGTCGCGCGTTTTCTGCGCGAGGCCACGGTGATCTGCGTCAGCGGTGCCGTCATCGGGATTGTGTTCGGCTTGCTGTTGGCCTACCTGATTGCTGCCTTTGCCGGCTGGCAGGTGGCCTGGGCGCCGCTGCCGGTGCTGCTGTCGGCGGCGCTGTGCGCGTTGATTGGCCTGGCCTTCTCGGTGTATCCGGCGCGCCAGGCCGCCGCGCTGGACCCGATCGAGGCGATTCGCGCCGAGTAGGCTGAACAGGGCGACGTTGGTCGCGCTTGGCATGGCGGGCGTGCGTCCGCATCTCTACGCCATTCGTGCCAATCTCAGGAGATGCCCCGCATGTCAGCCAAGCCAACCGTTGCCGTCATCGGTCTGGGCGCCATGGGCCATGCCTTTGCCGCCAATCTGCTCAAGAACGGTTTCACCACGCAGGTGTGGAACCGCACCCGTTCGCGCGCCGACGACCTGCATGGCGCGCAGGTCGGCGATAGTCCCAAGCAGGCTGCCGCCAAGGCCGAAATCGTCATGACCATGGTCACCGATGCCGAGACTACCGAAAAGGTGATCTTTGGCGACGACGGCGTATTGGCAGGCCTCAAGTCCGGTGGCGTACTGGTGCAGATGGGCACCATCGGTGTGGCGCAGACTGATGCCCTGATCAAGCGCGTGGCCGAGGCGCGTGATGATGTGGCGTTCATCGATGCCCCGGTATCGGGCACCAAGACGCCGGCCGAGCAGGCCAAGATTCTGGTGCTGGCCAGCGGCGGTGACGAGGCCACCCGCACCCGCGTGCAGCCGGTGTTCGACGCCATCGCCAAGGGCACCAAGTGGCTGGGCGAGGCCGGCCGCGGCGCGCGCATGAAACTGGTCGTCAACGCCTGGCTGATCACCTTGATGCAGGCGGTGGCCGAAACCACGCGTCTGGCCGAGACGGTAGGTTTTTCCGGCGACGATTTCTGGGACGCGCTGGAAGGTGGGCCGCTGGCCGCACCCTACGTGCGTGCCAAGCTGGACAAGATCACCGGCGATGATTTCGAGGCGCAGATGGCCTTGCAGTGGGGCCTCAAGGATGCGCGGCTGGCCTTGCAGGCCGCCGGTGACACCGCCATGCCAGCGCTGCGTACCGTGGCCGAGCAGTGGAGCGACGCGGTCGATGCCGGCCTTGGCGAAAAGGATATCGCCGCCGTCTATCAGTATCTGAAAGCCAAGGGCTGATTGGAATTCGGGTGGGTGACGCAAGCCCCGTCCCTGGTGGCGCCATGATAGCGTAGGCGCCGCCAGCGCTATCGGCTACAATGCCCGCCACGCGCGCTCGTAGCTCAGCTGGATAGAGTACCGCCCTCCGAAGGCGGGGGTCGTGGGTTCGAATCCCGCCGAGCGCGCCAAATTCCCATCCAATGTTGTCCAGATAAGTCCAGGGTTCACGCTGAAAGCTAGTATGTAAGAGGGTTTCCTGTCCAATCTTGTCCTGAGCCGTCCAGTTGCATCCAGTCGAGAAGTGAGTAATGTGGTGAGTAAGGGGTAGCCACACCCGTCCATTTACTCACAAGGACGTTACTCACATGCTTTCGGATGCCAAGGTGCGCGCGATGAAACCGCGCGAAAAGGTCTACCGCGTTGCCGATTCCAACGGCTTGTGCATCGAGGTGCGACCGACCGGCGCGAAGCTATGGCGTTATCGCTACAGGTACCTTGGCAAGCCGAGCATGCTGGCCTTGGGGGAGTACCCCCTCAAGTCGCTGGCTGAAGCGCGAACAGAGCGGGACAAGGCTCGCGCATTGGTGAAGGCTGGAACCAATCCATCCCATGTGGTCAAGGCCGAGCGTGCCGCTCGGCAGGAAAACGCAGAGATTACCTTTGCGTCCGTCGCTCTTGAGTTCATCGCCAAACGTGAACGGGAGGGTATGGGAGCGGGCAGCGTGTCACGCGCTCGACGGCTTGTTGAAAAGGATCTCGCCAGTGTGGGAGGCCTACCAGTAGCTGACGTATCCGCACCGTTGCTGCTGTCAGCTCTTAGGAAGATGGAGGCGCGTGGCATCGTGTCCTCGGCCCACCGGGCAAGGGGCTTGGCAGGGCAGGTCTTCCGTTACGCCATCGCCACGGGACGAGCTGAGCGCAACCCAGCTGCCGATCTGATCGGCGCACTCGAGCACCGGAAAGCCAAGCACTTCGCCAGCATCATCCTTCCGTCAAAGATTGGGGAACTGCTTCGGGCCATCTACAGCTATCAAGGCTCACCGGTAACTATTGCGGCCCTCAAGCTGGCTCCCTTGGTGTTCGTACGTCCTGGAGAATTGCGGCATGCAGAGTGGTCAGAGATCGATCTGAGTAAAGCGGTATGGGATATCCCGGCTGAGAAGATGAAGATGAAGCAGCCGCATGTAGTGCCCTTGTCCAAACAGGCCGTGTCCATTCTGCGCGAACTTCAACCACTTACTGGGCGCGGGAAATATGTGTTCCCAGGTGTGCGTAGCATTCGACGACCAATGAGCGAGAACACCATTAATGCTGCCCTGCGCTACATGGGGTTCAATTCAGACACCATGACAGGCCATGGTTTCCGGGCAATGGCCAGAACTGTGCTCGATGAAGAGCTTGGCTTCCCGGTTGATTACATCGAACACCAGTTGGCTCACGCGGTTCGGGATGTCAACGGTAGGGCCTACAACCGGACGACGCATTTACCTGCGCGTCGGAAAATGATGCAAGCATGGTCGGAATATCTGGATAACCTACGGCTTGCTAAGGGTGAAGCTCCGCAACGGCTTTCAAGCGTTGGGTAGAGCCGAGTCCGCCAACAACCGAATAAGGGCTTGTGCGGAATTTTGTGTAAACGGGGGTTGAGCTTACAGCTGAGGCATGCGGTCCTCGAACTGGATCGTAAACCGGTTGAGCGCGGCCTTCCAATCACGGATCGGCAGCGTCCACTTGCGGCTGATGTTGCGTAGTGCCAGGTACAGCAGCTTCATCAGCGCCTCGTCCGTGGGAAAGGC
>NZ_JAARLY010000013.1 GCF_011759385.1 Oleiagrimonas sp. C23AA
AACATTTCGTCCGAGGTGAGCCGCTTATCTTACACCAGATTCCGTTGCCGTCAACACCTTTTCGAAATCTTTTTTCGTGCCGTTGACCAAAGCCAACGTGGTGCTGCGCGGTTCGAAAACCGGCCCCGTCGGCGACCTTCGTCGTCTGCGGGCCGACAAATATACGTCGGTCGATCCGATTTGGGAAGGGGTCAATGCAAAAAAATTTCACATGGCCTGCACAAAGCGTCCAAAACTGTCCCTTGCATATATAAGGTCACTTTTGGGGTGGTGAGCGACTTGCGACGCGCTCTTGTGGGGGCGACGCCAACAGGTAGATCGAGCTCGCAATCCCGCGTATAGCGTCTGGATCCAAGTCGGCCGACGCTACGACAGCACGGCGACCGCACCGATGGATGGACAAAGTAGTCCATGGCGCGACGCCATGATCACCATACGGCGTCGCGCCATGCCCATGCCCACTTCGTAAGAACCGACATGTCCGAGGCGTTCACCGTCCCGGGACACGGCCACTGCCCGGCATCACCGGTAGCGGGTGCCGGCCCGGCGGGAGACGCGCTCATGGGCGTGCCCAGATGAGGGCGTTATCGGACGAGGCTTGCTGGAGGGAACGGATGGGGACCGCGAGCCGCACGCCATGCCGGGCTGGTAGGGCACCAGAGGCCCCGGCATGGCACTGGGATGATCGAACCAGTCGTCGGAGAACGGGACGAACTGTTTCATGAGCGTCTCCTGGTGGCTTTGAAGGCAGCCTAATTGAAACGGCCAGGAGAGCCATGGGTCGGGCAAGTTATGGCACTGCGCGGGCACAGACCGGCGCGAAGCGAGCCATCGGGGATGGATCAGTCCATCTCGACCATTTCGAAGTCATCCTTGGTCACACCGCAGTCCGGGCATGTCCAGGTATCGGGAATGTCTTCCCAGCGCGTACCCGGCGCAATGCCCTCCTCGGGCAGGCCTTCGGCCTCGTCGTAGATGAAGCCGCACACCACGCACATCCACTTGCGGGCGGCCATGTTGGCTTGGGGAACAGTCATGATGGCTACATAAAGGTTTGAGAAGGAGAGTGCCGTATTGTTGCAGCTCCCCACCCGGATCGCACACCAAGGATCGTCGACGCATGAGTTATCGCAAACGCCCACTTCAGCGCGGCCTTTACGCCATCACCAATGGCCCACGTCCCGACCTGCTTGAACGCGTGGATGCGGTACTGACCGGTGGCGCGAAGCTGCTGCAGTATCGCGACACCACGCAGGAACACACCCGGCGTGCGGCCGAAGCCAAGGCCATAGGCGAGCTGTGTCGACGTCATCAGGTGCCGTTTCTGATCGAGCGCGACATCACTCTGGCGCGCCGGGTGCAAGCGGACGGCGTGCATCTGGGCCCGGACGACGACTCGGTAAGTTACGCGCGCCAGACGCTGGGGCCCGAGGCCCTTATCGGTGCCGCCTGCGTGGATGACTTTGAACGCGCCTGTCGGGCGGTGGGCGAAGGGGTCGACTACATCTCCTTCGGCGTGTTCTTCCCCTCACCCACCGTGCCGCATGCCAAGCCGGTATCACCGGACTTGCTCGGCCGCGCTGCGACACTGGACGTGATGCGGGTGGCGATCGGCGGCATCACCCCGGACAATGGGGCGCCGCTGGTGGCTGCCGGCGCGGACATGCTGGCGTCGATCTCTACCCTGTTCGACGCCGAGGACCCGCGCGCCACGGCCCACCGTTTCAGCCAACTGTTTGCCTGACAAGATCCTGCCATGTCCACGAGTCATACCAACCACGACCTGTTCGAACGCGCCCGCCAACTGATGCCCGGCGGCGTGAACTCACCCGTACGCGCCTTCAACTCGGTGGGCGGCGAGCCCTTCTTCACACGCCGCGCCAACGGTGCGCGCTTGTGGGATGTGGAGGGTAATGAGTACATCGACTACGTCGGCTCCTGGGGACCGATGATCGTCGGCCACAACCACCCGGATGTCCGCGAAGCGGTCAGCGAGGCCATCAACGACGGACTCTCGTTCGGGACGCCGTGCCAGAGCGAGATCTGCATGGCCATGGCCATCTGCGACATGGTGCCGTCGGTGGAGATGGTGCGCATGGTCAACTCCGGCACCGAGGCCACCATGTCGGCCATCCGGCTGGCGCGTGGTGCCACCGGCCGCAGCAAGATCGTCAAGTTCGAGGGTTGCTATCACGGCCACGGCGACGCGTTTCTGGTCAAGGCCGGCTCCGGCGCACTGACCATGGGCGTGCCGACCTCGCCGGGCGTGCCCAAGGCGGCAACCGACCTCACCCTGACCCTGCCCTACAACGACCTGGAGGCGGCCCGCACCCTATTCGATGAACACGGTGCCGACATCGCCGGCCTGATCATCGAGCCGGTCGCCGGCAACATGAACTGCGTGCCGCCGCGCCCAGGCTATCTGCAGGGTCTGCGCGAGCTGTGCAGTGCGCACGGTACGCTGCTGATCTTTGATGAAGTGATGACCGGCTTTCGCGTCGCCGCCGGTGGCGCCCAGGCCCATTACGGCGTCATGCCGGACCTGAGCACCTTTGGCAAGATCATCGGCGGCGGCATGCCGGTGGGTGCCTACGGCGGGCGCCGCGACCTGATGGAGCAGGTCGCCCCGTCCGGACCGATTTACCAGGCCGGCACGCTCAGCGGCAACCCGGTGGCCATGGCCGCCGGCCTGGCCACGCTGCGACTGATCCAGCGACCGGGCTTCTATGCCGAGCTTTCCGACCAGGTAGTGGCACTGACCGATGGCCTGCAGGCGCTCGCCGACGAGGCCGGCGTGCCATTCAGCACGCACCGCGTCGGCGCCATGTTCGGCCTGTTCTTCACCGCCGAAAAAGTGGAAAGCTTCGCCCAGGCCACCGCCTGCGATATCGATGCCTTCAAGCGCTTCTTCCACGCCATGCTCGAGCGCGGCGTGTTCCTGGCGCCCAGTGCCTACGAGGCCGGCTTCATGTCGGCCGCGCACGGCGAACGCGAGATAGAACAGACGCTGGCCGCCGCCAAGGAAGCCTTCGCCGTGGTCGCGGCCGGCTGACGCAGTAGATGCACGTGCATACGCGCCAGCGTGCCGCTCCGCTGGGCCCGGCCCGGGGAGCGGCCTGGCGCGTACGCTGGTTCCATATCATCTTCGGCCACGAGCAGCGCGCCGGACGCCTGTTCGACGTCGTGCTGATCCTGGCCATCATCGCCTCGATCACGGTGACCGTGCTCGATTCGGTGAGTAGCCTCCATACCACTTGGGGGCCGTGGCTCTACGCGGCCGAATGGCTGTTTACCGCCGCCTTCAGTGCCGAGTACGTGCTCAGGCTGCTGGTGGTGGACCGCCCGGCGCGATACGCGCGCAGCTTCTTCGGCCTGGTCGATCTGCTCTCGGTGCTGCCGACCTGGCTGAGCCTGGTGTTTGTCGGCAGCCAGTATCTGCTGGTGGTGCGGGCGCTGCGCATTCTGCGCATTTTCCGGGTGCTCAAGCTGACCCGTTACATCGGCGAGGCCGATCTTTTGTGGTCGTCGCTGATTCGCGCCCGCCGCAAGATTTTAGTGTTTGTAAGCACGGTGCTGACGCTGGTGCTGATCTTCGGCGCGTTGATGTACCTGATCGAAGGACCGGCGCACGGTTTTACCTCCATCCCGCGCTCGATGTACTGGGCGGTGGTGACCATGACCACGGTGGGCTTTGGCGATATCACGCCGCAGACGCCGCTGGGCCAGCTGGTCACCTCGCTGATCATGCTGGTCGGCTACGGCATCATCGCGGTGCCGACGGGCATTTTCACGGCCGAGCTGGCCTCGGGCCTGCGCCGCCAACGCGACATGACCTGCGTGCGCTGCGGCCAGCACGGCCACGATGCCGATGCACGCTTTTGCAAACGCTGCGGCGAGGCGCTGAAAGCCTCGCCGCCAGCGTAAAGCATCGCTTACCAGCTACCGGCGTTGGGCATCGATGCCCACGGCTCGGCCGGTGCCAGCGCCTCGCCCTTTTGCAGCAGCTCGACCGAAATCAGGTCCGGCGAACGCACAAAGGCCATGTGGCCATCGCGCGGCGGGCGGTTGATGGTCACGCCCATCGACTCAAGGTGTGCGCAGATCGCGTAGATATCATCCACGGCGAAAGCCAGATGACCGAAGTTGCGCGCGCTGCCGTAGTCTTCCTCCGATCCCCAGTTGTAGGTCAACTCGACCTCTGACTCGGGATTGTCCGGCGCGCCCAGGTAGACCAGCGTGAACTTGCCCTGCGGCACATCCTTGCGGCGGGTTTCGCGCAGGCCCAGGCCATCGCACCAGAAACGCAGCGACTCATCCAGATCGCGAACGCGCACCATCGCGTGCAGATACTTCATCGATTGATTCTCCAGCAGGTAAATCTCAGGCCGATTCGGCCACGAACTGCGCCAGCGTGGCGTCCAGGCGCTTGAGGCCTTCGGCGCATTCTTCGTCGCTGATGTTGAGCGCCGGCACCAGACGCAGCACGTCAGGACCGGCCTGCAGCACCAGCAAGCCGTTGGCGGCGGCGATGTCGAGCATGGCGCCGGCCTTGCCGGCGTGGCGCTCGGCCAACACCGCGCCCAGCATCAGGCCCCGGCCGCGTACCTGCGAGAACAGTCCGCCGTGCTTGTCACCCAATGCCTGCAGCTTGTCGCGCAACACCTTGGCCTGACGCTGCACATTGGCCGCGATGGCCGGCGAGGCGATCTTGGCCAGCCCCGCGCCCGCCACAGCGGTGACCAGCGGGTTGCCGCCAAAGGTGGTGCCGTGCGCACCGAAACCCATCACCTCGGCCACGCGGGGTCCGGCCAACATGGCGCCGATCGGCAAACCGCAACCCAGCGCCTTGGCCAGGGTGACGATATCCGGCGTCACGCCATCATGCGTGTGCGCAAACAGGTGGCCGGTACGGCCCATGCCGCACTGGATTTCATCCAGCACCAGCAAGGCTTCATGTTGGTCGCACAGCGCACGCACGGCTTTCAGGAAGCCGTCCTTGGCCGGCACCACGCCGCCTTCGCCCTGCACCGGCTCAAGCATCACCGCGGCCACATCGCCCGAGGCCATGGCATCGGCCAGCGCGGCCTCGTCGTTGAAATCGACGTAGCGAAAACCGCCCGGCAAGGGCTCGTAACCTTCCTGGTACTTAGGCTGAGCCGTGGCCGTCACCGCCGCCATGGAACGGCCATGGAACGAGCCGCGGAAAGTGACGATGACGCGCTTGTCGGCACTACGCCCCTGCGCGCTGGCCCACTTGCGCACCAGCTTGATGGCCGCCTCGTTGGCCTCGGTGCCCGAGTTGCAAAGAAACACGCGCTCGGCGAAAGCCGAGGCTTCGACCAACGCCTGGGCCAGCTTCAGCGGCGGCGCGGTGTAGAACACATTGCTGGCGTGCCAGAGCTTGCCGGCCTGCTCGGTCAGCGCGGCCATCAGGTCCGGATCCTGGTGGCCCAACGCGTTCACCGCGATACCGGCACCAAAGTCGATGTATTCGCGCCCCTGCGTATCCCACAGACGCGATCCTTTACCGCGATCAAGGACCAGTTGGCGCGGACGATACACCGGCAACCAGTAGCGCTGGCCAAGGCTGAGCAGATCCGAATCGGCGGAAGGCGCGTGCATCAGGGTAAGGCTCCGAACAAGAATGGGGACAAGCTTTCATTATGCGGCTGCGCCCCCGAAGACGCAGCCCACCACGACCATGGAGGCAAGCGCTCAGCCCTTCTGAAAGCGCGGCAGAATATCCCGCAACTCGGCCAGCCGGGCCAGCGGATCGGTAAGTTCCAGCATCTGCTGGCGTTCAGCCACGTCCAGCGGCAGCAGTTCGGCCAAACGAAAACCGACCCAGCTGGCATCGTCAAAGCGCTCGGGCTCCGCTTCCAGGTCACGTTCGTCCATCAGCTCGGCCATGCGCTGCAAAATGGTCACCAGCAAACCGAATTCAGGCGGCACCGGCATCACCGGCTCCGGCAGCCAGCACTGCACATCGCCGCGCACCAGGCCGTTGCTACGCACCCGCGTGTGCACCACGCGAAAGCGCTCGCTACCCAGCGCGGTGATGCCAAGCAGGCCATCGGGCAAAGTGTAGAAGTCGGTGACCCTGGCCAGCGTACCCACCGCAGCCGGCGTGGCCGGTTCGCCCACCTCGCGACCATCCAGAATCAGGCACACGCCAAAACCCTGACCGGTGCGCGAACACTCGCGCAGCATGTCCAGGTAGCGCGATTCGAAAATACGCAGTTGCAACGGCGCCTCGGGGAACAACACCCCCGACAGCGGGAACAGCGGAATATCGTTTAACAGAGACGTGCGCGAAGCCATGCGCCCAGTGTAACCATGCGCCCTTGCCAACGGCAGGCCCGTGTGGTCAAAGTCGCAGATCAAAATACATGGTAGGGGGAGACGGATGGATCACGTCCAGATGGGTGCGGCACTGCATGTGCAGGCACTGGTCAAGCGCTTTGGAAAGCGCGAGGTCATCAGTCGGCTCGACTGGCAAGTCGCGCCGGGTCGGGTGATCGGCCTGCTGGGCCGCAATGGCGCCGGCAAGACCACGCTGCTGCGCTGCCTGCTGGGCCTGTCACCCATCGACGAGGGGCAGATCACGTTATTCGGCGAGCCGCTGGAGGAAGATAGCGACAGGCGCCTGCACCGCATTGGCTTCGTGCCACAGACCTTCGACCTGTTTCCGTGGATGCGCGTGGATGCTTTTCTGGCCTTCACCGCCGCGTTTTACACACGCTGGAATGCGCCCTTCGTCGAGCGCGTGCTCGGCGAGTGGGACATCGACACCAGCCAGACCATCGGCGCGCTGTCCCAAGGCCAGCGCCAGAAGCTGGCCATCGTGCGCGCGCTGGCGCCGGAGCCGGATTTGCTGTTGCTGGACGAACCGGTCGCCAGCCTGGACCCGCAGGCGCGCCGCGCGTTCATGGACGAGCTGATGCAGGTGGTCGCCGGCAGCGGCAAGACGGTGATTTTCTCCACCCATATCACCGCCGACCTGGAGCGCGCCGGCGCCGACATTGCGCTGCTCAAGGACGGACGCATCGTGCTGGAGAGCACGCTGGCGGCACTGCGCGAGCGCATGCATCAGGCCACGCTGACGCGAGCCGGCGGCTGGCCGGAAACGCCAGCACTGGCCGGCGCGCTGCGTGCACGCAGCAACGGCGACACCCTGACGCTGCTGCTGGACGGCACCCCGCGCGCCGAGCTGGAGGCGCTGGCGCAAACCAGCGGTGCCTCGCTCGAGATCGCACCGGCCACGCTGGAAGACGTGTTCGTGGAGCTGGCATGAAAGCAACATGGCGACTGCTGGCCCTGCCCTGGCAGCAAATGCGCGTGGGCACCATCGGTGTGGGTGTGCTGTATCTGGCCGGCGTGGCGGTGAGCATGCTCAAAACCATGCCCGGTGTGGTCATTATCGGTTTGAGCTGCATGTTCGGTGGCCTGATGCTGGGCATGACAGTGCGCGGCCTGATGCGCACCGAGGTGCATCTTCTGCCCGGCTTTCTGCGCCATCTGGCGCGTGCCGGCGCATGGTTGCTGATTCCGGGCGTGCTGATTCCGACGCTGCTGATGGTCCACTACGGTCCGCTGGCCATGGCGCAAACGGCGGGCGGTCTGTTATTGCTGGAAACGGCGATGCTGGGCAGTGGCAGCGGCATGATGGTGATGCTGCTGTTGTGGCTGCCGATGATGGCGCTACAGGCGTTCCCGAAGGTGGCGCAGGTTATCATGCCGCCGATCAAGCACAGCCCGTTGGCTCCGCTGCTGGCCATACTGCTGGCCGCCTGGCTGCTGTATCTGACGCTGCGCCCACTGTGGCAACAGGAAGAACGTCCGGCGGCCATGTCGCCGATGCAGGCACTGCCGTTTCGCACCAACAGTGCCTCCAGCCGCGAAGGTCTGCGTCCGCATAGTCGCCTGGCACAAAGGCTCAACGCGCTGTTCAATGCCACCTCGCGTCGCGCACTGCGCCTGGCGCTGGCAGCGTTTTCGAAACAGTCCAGTCGCTGGAACCGGCTGCGACTGATCCGCGCCATGCTGCTGCCGCATGACAACCTGGCGGCGATGGGCATCCGCTTTGGCCTGACGCTGCTGTTCGCCGTGCTCTACATGAGCTTTGTCGGCCACACCCAGCACTGGAGTGCGGCGGGCATGGGCGCCTATGCGCTGATGCTGGGCATGAGCCGGCTGGCCCAGGTCGGCCGCGGCCTGGTGCAGATGCGGCCGAACATGGCCGAACTGTACATGACGCTCGGGCTGCCTAGCCAAAGCCAGTTTCAGGCCACCATCGCCAACACCCTGCTGTGGCTGGTGCCGCTGGTGCTGGTCGAATCGCTGGGTTACGGCTTGCTGACCTTGGCGATCCTGGGCGGCACGCATCCGCTGCGGCTGCTTGGAAGCTTGGTGATTGCCGCCGCCGGCGGCGCCTTCGCCGGCCTATGCGCACAGATGATCGGACCGGACACCCGCGGCGGCCTGCAAGGCGTTCACATCGTGGTGATCCTGATCGCCGAGGCGATCTATGGCGGCGTGCTGGGACTGGCCACCTGGCTGGGCACCGCGCTGGGGCTGAGTCTGGGCGTGGTGATTGTGCTGCCGTTCGCCATCGGCGTGTGGCTGGGCACACGACGGCAATACATGGCCCGCGTACCGCGCTTCGACGCGCCGCTGGTCTAGCGCACCCGCATGCCGCCGGCCTCAACCGGTCTGGCGTGCGGCCATGCGTTCGGCGAAACGGCGCGGCGCGTTCTCGAAGCCGCCATTGGACATGAACACCACATGGTCACCGGCGCGCGTCTGCGCCGCCAGCGCATTGAGCAAGGCATCGACATCGGGCGCGGCCTGAGCGCGCCCGTCCAGTGCATCGACCACCGCCTGCGCATTCCATGGAAGTTCCGCGCGCTTTAAGAACACGACGACATCGGCATCGGCCAGACTCGGCGCCAGCGCGGCGGCATGCGCTCCCTGACGCATGGAATTGGAGCGCGGCTCCAGCGCCACCAGGATGCGCGCATTACCCACCTTGGCCCGCAGCCCGGCCAGCGTGGTCGCGATCGCCGTGGGGTGATGGGCAAAGTCGTCATACACCTGCACACCAGCGGCATCGCCGACCGGCTCCATGCGCCGACGCGCATTGCGGAACCGGGCCAGCGCCGGCAGCAGGCTGACCGGATCGACGCCGTGGGCCGCAGCCGCGGCGATGGCAGCCAGCGCGTTCATCACGTTGTGACGGCCCAGCTGCGACCAGCGCACCTGGCCCAGCACCTGGCCCTGACGCGAGACCTCGAAGGCCGAGCCATCGACTTCGATCAGGCGCGCGCGCCAGTCGCCGCGCTCGATGCCGAAGGTTTCCACCGGTGTCCAGCAGCCCATCGCCAGCACCTGGGCCAGATGCTCGTCCTCGGCGTTGACGATCAGCCGGCCGTTGCCGGGCACGGTGCGCACCAGATGATGGAACTGGCGCTGGATGGCGGCCACGTCCGGGAAGATATCGGCGTGGTCGAATTCCAGGTTGTTGAGAATGGCGATGTGCGGACGGTAGTGCACAAACTTCGAGCGCTTGTCGAAGAAGGCGGTATCGTACTCATCGGCCTCGATCACGAACGGCGCCTCGGCCTTGCCCAGCCGCGCGGACGTTTCGAAGTTGCCCGGCACACCACCAATCAGGAAACCCGGCTCGGTGCCGGCCGCCTGCATCAGGTGCGCCAGCAGGCTGGAGGTGGTGGTCTTGCCGTGCGTGCCGGCCACCGCCATCACCTCGCGGCAGGCCAGCACCTGCTCGCCCAGCCACTGTGGACCGGAGATATAACGCAGGCGTTCGTCGAGCATGTACTCGACCGCCTCGTAACCGCGGCGCATGGCGTTGCCCACCACCACGACATCGGGCGCCGGTGTCAGCGCCGCCGCGTCGTAGCCGGTGTGAAGAGCGATACCCAGCGCCTCGAGCTGCGTGCTCATCGGCGGGTAGACGTTGGCATCGGAGCCCTCGACCTGATGGCCCAGCTCACGCGCCAGTGCGGCGACACCGCCCATGAAGGTGCCGCAGATGCCCAGAATATGCAGTTTCATGGCGCTTGCCGCTCAAGGCACCGCGCCGTTGCGGCGCGGGCCATGTGAAATCAGTTGCAGAAAATGCCGTCGATCAGCTGTCGGCCGGCACACGCGCCGAACCCAGCGCGGCAAGAATGCGCTGGGAAACCTCGTCCAGCGGACCGACGCCATCGACCACCTTCAGCGTGCCACGCTCGGCGTACCAGTCGGCGACCGGCGCGGTCTGCTCGGCGTACACACCAAGGCGCTTGCGCACCACGTCCGGGTTGTCGTCGGCGCGGCCCTGCGCCTTGAAGCGAATTTCGCAGCGACCGACGATTTCCTCGGCCGGCACTTCCAGCTTGACTACCGCGTCCAGCGGCTGCTCGATACGCTCGAGCAAGCCATTGAGCGCCTCGACCTGGGCCAGGTTGCGCGGATAGCCATCCAGAATGAAGCCGTTGCGTGCATCGTCCTGGGACAGGCGCTCTTCGAGCATGCCCAGCATGATGTCGTCGGACACCAGCTGGCCGGCATCCATCACCGCCTTGGCCTTCTGGCCCAGCGGCGTGCCGGCAGCCACGGCCGCGCGCAGCAAGTCACCGGTGGAGATGTGCGGCACATCCAGTTCCGACTTCAGTCGGGCAGCCTGGGTGCCCTTGCCCGAGCCGGGCGCACCTAGTAGCACAAGTCGCATATCGCTCCACAATGTCTGCGGCTTACGGCGGGAATCGCCATAGGCCGGTAGACTTCCAGGAAATGGGTTTCAAAGTAGCCGCTGGCGCCCCGCCAGTCAAACCAGAAAATTGACGCTGTGGCGCTAGGGCACTGTCGCAGCTGGCATTTCATAGAGTACGCCGGCGCATGGTGTGGCCGGTTGGCGATCACGAAACACCGGGGAGGAGGAAGCCATGAGCAAGGGCAAGTTGCTGTACGCGCAATCGGGCGGCGTCACGGCGGTGATCAACGCCACCGCCTCGGCCGTGATCGAAACGGCCCGCACGAACGGTGTAAGGGTCTACGCCGCCCGCAACGGCATCCTGGGCGCGCTGCGCGAAGACCTGATCGATACCTCGAAAGAACCCATTCGCGCCATCCGCGCGCTGGCACACACGCCCGGCGGCGCATTTGGCTCATGCCGTTACAAATTGCGCGACCTGGATAGCCAGCGCGCCGAGTACGAGCGCCTGATCGAGGTGCTGCGCGCGCACGATATCCGCTACTTCCTCTACAACGGTGGCAACGACTCGGCCGACACCGCGCTGAAGCTCTCCAAGATCAGCCAGACGCTGGGCTATGAGCTCACTGCTGTGGGCATACCCAAGACCGTGGACAACGACCTGGCCGTCACCGACTGCTGCCCGGGCTTCGGCTCGGTGGCCAAGTACACCGCGCTGGCCGTGCGCGAGGCCAGCCTGGATGTGGCCTCGATGGCCGACACCTCGACCAAGGTATTCATTCTGGAAGTGATGGGTCGTCACGCCGGCTGGATTGCCGCTGCCGCGGGTTTGGCCGGTGACCAAGCCGACGCACCACCGCATGTGATCCTGTTCCCCGAAAGGCGCTTGGACGAGGCCGCGTTCCTGGCCAAGGTCAAAACCACGGTCGAGCGCGTGGGCTACTGCACCGTGGTGGCCTCCGAGGGCGTGCGCGATGGCGAGGGACGTTTCCTGGCCGAAGGCGGCAGCCGCGATGCGTTCGGGCATGCGCAACTGGGCGGCGTGGCGCCGGTGCTGGCATCACTGATCAAGGAAAAGCTCGGCTACAAGTACCACTGGGCACTGCCCGACTATCTGCAACGCTCGGCACGCCACATCGCCTCGGCCACCGATCTGGAACAGGCCAAGGCGGTTGGCCGCGCTGCCGTCGACTACGCGCTGGCCGGCCGCAACGCGCACATGCCGGTAATCGTACGCAGCAGCGATGCGCCCTATCGCTGGAAGATCGAACCGGCGCCGCTGGCCAAAATCGCCAATCGCGAAAAGAAGATGCCCGCCGGCTTCATCCGCCGCGATGGCTTTGGCATCACCGCCGCCGCGCGACGCTACCTGGCGCCATTGATCCAGGGCGAGGCCTTCCCACCCTTCGGCAAGAACGGTCTGCCCGAGTACGTCACGCTGAAAAACGTGGCCGTGCCGCGCAAGCTGCAGGACTGGCACGCTTCTTGAGCGACATCAACGCGTTGCGGCGCACAAAGGCTCACGCTGTGATCCGTGCCTATACTCAGGGCACCCGCTAGCCGGTGGGTCACAACATGGGGAGGCTCCGATGCTGCAGCAGTACGGTTTATGGATCGCGCTGGCATGCGCGGTGGTGGCAGTTCTCTATGGGGCATGGTCGGTGCGCTGGGTGTTGGCGCAGGGCGCCGGCAACGCACGCATGCAGGAAATTGCCGCGGCCATCCAGGAGGGCGCGCGCGCTTATCTCAACCGTCAGTACCGCACCATCGCGCTGGTCGGCGTGGTGTTGTTCCTGGTGCTGGGCGTGGCGCTCAGTTGGCTGGCGGCGATCGGCTTTGCGATTGGCTCGATCCTCTCCGGTGCCGCCGGTTACATCGGCATGCACGTCTCGGTCCGCGCCAATGTGCGCACCGCCGAAGCGGCCCGTTCGGGCCTGGCCGCCGCGCTGGCGGTGGCGTTTCGCGGCGGCGCGGTTACCGGCATGCTGGTGGTCGGCTTAGGGCTGCTGGGCGTGGCCGGCTATTACGGCCTGCTGCTGGGCAGCGGCGTCACCGGCATGGCGGCCCTGCATGCACTGGTCGGCCTGGCATTCGGCGCCTCGCTGATCTCCATCTTCGCGCGTCTGGGCGGCGGCATTTTCACCAAGGGCGCCGATGTCGGTGCGGACCTGGTCGGCAAGGTCGAGGCAGGCATTCCGGAGGACGACCCACGCAACCCGGCGGTGATTGCCGACAACGTGGGCGACAACGTCGGCGATTGCGCCGGCATGGCGGCCGACCTGTTCGAGACCTACGCGGTCACGGTGATCGCCACCATGCTGCTGGGCGGCATTACCGCCTCCGACATGGGCGTGAGCCTGCACCAGGCCGCACTTTATCCTCTGGTGCTGGGCGGCGCCTCGATTCTGGCCTCGGTGATTGGCACCTTCTTCGTGCGGGCCAGTGGCGGTCGCATCATGCGCGCGCTGTATGCCGGCGTGATCGTTTCCGGCGTGCTGGCGGCCATCGCTTTCTGGCCGATCACGCAAGCCTTTATGGGCAGCGTCAGCCTGGGTGTCGGGCATCTGTATGGCGCGGCCCTGATCGGCCTGTTGCTGACCGCGCTGATCGTGGTGATTACCGAGTACTACACCTCCACCGAATACGCGCCGGTCAAACATGTGGCGCAAGCCTCGACCACCGGCCACGCCACCAACATCATCGCCGGCCTTGCGGTGTCGATGAAATCCAGCGCCTTGCCGGTGGTGGCGGTGTGCGCGGCGATCTGGGGTGCCTATGCGCTGGCCGGGCTTTACGGCATTGCCATCGCCGCCACCGCGATGCTGTCGATGACCGGCATGATCGTGGCGCTGGATGCCTACGGGCCGATCACCGACAACGCCGGCGGCATTGCCGAAATGGCCGAACTGCCGGCCGAGGTGCGCGGCATCACCGACCCGCTGGATGCGGTGGGCAACACCACCAAGGCGGTGACCAAGGGCTACGCCATCGGCTCGGCGGGGCTGGCCGCACTGGTGCTGTTTGCCGACTACACGCACAACCTTCGCGTCGAGCACCCCGGCGCCTCGTTCGCGTTCGATCTGTCCGATCACATGGTGATCATTGGGCTATTGATCGGCGGCCTGATTCCGTATCTGTTTGGCGCGATGGCGATGGAAGCGGTGGGGCGTTCGGCCAGCGCGGTGGTCGAGGAGGTGCGGCGCCAATTTCGCGAGATCGGCGGCATCATGGAAGGCACCACGCGGCCCGATTACTCGCGCGCGGTGGACCTTCTGACCCGCGCCGCCATCCGCGAGATGCTGCTGCCCTCGCTGCTGCCGGTGCTGGTGCCGATCCTGGTCGGCTTCCTGCTGGGCCCGGTGGCGCTGGGCGGCCTGTTGATCGGCACCATTGTCACCGGACTGTTCGTGGCGTTGTCGATGACCACCGGCGGCGGCGCCTGGGACAACGCCAAGAAGTACATCGAGGACGGCCATTGCGGCGGCAAGGGTTCGGAAGCCCACAAGGCGGCCGTCACCGGCGACACCGTGGGCGATCCCTACAAGGACACCGCCGGCCCGGCCATCAATCCGCTGATCAAGATCATCAACATTGTCGCGCTGCTGATGATCCCGCTGCTGTAGCGGACAGCCGCCAGGTCATCACCCAAGCCATCGGCCCATAGACAAGCGGCCGGTGGCTTTGGCATAGAAGAACCTTCACCCTGGGGGATGAAATCCATGCACCGATCGTTTGCCTGCGCCGCGCTGGCGGGTTTGCTGCTTGCCGCGCCGCTGCACTTTGCCTTTGCCAAGACGTCCACGATGACCGATACCGCCAACACCGATCCTTATTTGTGGCTGGAGAAGATCCACGCCAAGCGCTCGATGGACTGGGTGCACAGGGAAAACGCCCGCACTGCCAAGCGCTTTGCCGACACCGCCGATTTCCAGCACACCGAGCAGCAGATTCTGGAAGTGCTCGATTCGGATGCGCGCATTCCCTATGTGAGCCGGCGCGGCCAGTACCTGTACAACTTCTGGCGCGACAAGCAGCACCCGCGCGGACTGTGGCGGCGCACCACGCTGGCCGACTACGAAAGCGCGCAGCCCAAGTGGCAGGTGCTGATCGACGTCGATGCGCTGGGCAAGGCCGAAGGCAAGAAGTGGGTATTCAAGGGCGCGCAGTGCCTTGAGCCGGACTACAACCGCTGCCTGGTGTCGCTGTCGCCCGACGGCGGCGATGCGGTCACCGTGCGCGAGTTCGATGTCGCCACGCGCCAGTTCGTCAAGGATGGCTTCGAACTGCCCACGGCCAAGAGCCAGGTCGACTGGATCGACAAGGACCACATCTACGTCGGCACCGATTTCGGCCCCGGCTCGATGACCGAATCCAGTTATCCGCGCATCGCCAAGATCTGGACACGCGGCACGCCGTTGGCCGATGCCAAGACCGTGTACGAGGGCAAGCCCACAGACCTTGCCGTCAGTGCCATGCATGACCGCACGCCCGGCTTCGAGCGCGACTTTGTCGAGGTGGCCAAGGACTTCTTCCACGCGCAGATGTACCAGCTCAAGGATGGCCAGCGCATCCGCGTGCCCATTCCCGACGACGCCCAGGCCGCGCCGCATCGCCAGTGGCTGCTGATCGAGCTGCGCTCGGACTGGACGGTGAACGGCAAAACCTACCCGGGTGGCTCGCTGCTGGCCACGCACTTTGATGCCTTCATGGCCGGCCACGGCACCCTGGTGCCGTTGTTCACGCCCGATGCGCACACCTCGCTGGCGTCCTACAGCTGGACGCGTCATCACCTGATTGTGGACACGCTGCACGACGTCAAAAGCCAGCTGGAAATCCTGACGCCGACCGACGAAGGCGACTGGAAACGCCAGGCCATGCCGGGCGCTCCGGCCATGAGCACGGTCAGCGTGGTCGACACCGATCCGGACCACAGCGACGAATACTGGCTGTCGGTGACCGGCTTTTTGACCCCTTCCAGCCTGCAGCGCGGCGTCATCGGCGAGCAGCCGGCCAAGACGCTCAAGCACGAGCCGGCCTTTTTCGACGCTGGCAAGTACTCCGTCAGCCAGCACTTTGCCACCTCCAAGGACGGCACCCGTGTGCCCTACTTCGAGATTGCGCCCAGGGGCATCAAGCACGATGGCAGCCATCGCACCCTGCTGTACGGCTATGGCGGCTTCGAGATTTCGCTGGAGCCGCATTACTCGGGCAGTATCGGCCGCGCCTGGCTCAGCCGTGGCGGCGTGTACGTGGTCGCCAACATCCGCGGTGGCGGCGAATACGGCCCGCGCTGGCACCAGGCTGCGCTCAAGGCCAACCGTCCCAAGGCCTACCAGGACTTTGCCGCGGTGGCCCAAGACCTGATCCATCGCGGCGTCACCTCGGCCAAGCACCTGGGCGCCGAGGGCGGCAGCAACGGCGGCCTGCTGATGGGCAACATGCTCACCACTTATCCGCAGCTGTTCGGCGGCATCGTCTGTGAAGTGCCGCTGCTGGACATGAAGCGCTACACGCATCTGTCGGCCGGCGCTTCCTGGATTGCCGAATACGGCGACCCGGACAAACCGGACCAGTGGGCCTATATCAAGACCTTCTCGCCCTACCAGAACGTGAAGGCCGGCCAGGCCTATCCGCCGATCCTGTTCTACACCGCCACCAGCGACGATCGCGTCGGCCCGGTACAGGCGCGCAAGATGGCCGCCAAGATGCAGGCCATGGGCTACAGCCAAGCCTGGTTCTACGAAAATACCGAGGGGGGCCACGGCGCGGCAGCCGACAACAGGCAGTCGGCATTCATGCACGCTCTGGCATACACGTTCCTCTGGGATCAACTGAAATAATCGCCATCGGGACGCGGCCGACCTATCCGGCCGCGTCCACGCACGGCCCGACTCAAGAGAGACATGAGCAAGCGAAAACACGCCCCGATCACACCGCAAGTGGCCATCACGCCGGAGCTGCGCGACTGGATCCTCGGCTCGGCCCGCTCCGGCGTCGATATCGCCGGCATGCTGCACCTGATGCGCAACGCCGGCTACGCCGAAGGCCAGGCCAAGCGCATTCTGTCCAAGGTGCTCGACCGCCCCGGCCTGGGCATGGACCTGTCATTCAAAGGTGCCTCCGGCGCACGCACCAAGCACCCGACGCCACCGTTCGTCGAGGTCGACGGACGCCAGGTGAACGTATCGGTAGCGGTGGAAACGCCGATCATTCGCGTGCTGGACAACCTGCTCTCCGATGAGGAATGCGATGCGCTGATCGAGCAATCGCGACCACGCATGCAGCGCGCCCTCACGCTGGATGCCGAGGGCCGCCAGCAGCTCGATCCGCGCCGCACCAACAACGGCATGTTCTTCAATCTGGGCGAAACCGAACTGCTCGAACGCATCGAGCAGCGCATCGCCGAGCTGGTGGAACTGCCGGTCTCGCACGGCGAGGGCATGCAGATTCTCAACTACCAGCGCCACCAGCAATACGAGCCGCACTGGGACTGGTTCGATCCCAAGCAGCAGGGTTTTTCGCAGGTGACCGCGCACGGCGGGCAACGCGTGGCCAGCATCATCATGTACCTCAATACGCCGACGCGTGGCGGCGGTACGCATTTTCCGCACGTCGATCTGACCGTCACCGCACGTCGCGGCTCGGCTGTCTACTTCGCCTACGAGGGTGGCGACAAGCCATCGCTGCATGCCGGATTGCCGGTGCTGGAAGGCGAAAAATGGATCGCCACCAAGTGGTTGCGTGAGCGCCCGTATATCTGAACCGGCATAACCGGCCGGGCCCAGGCGTGCTGCGGTGCAGCGGCATTTGGCGTATCCTTCGCGTTTTCCAAAATTCGAAGTTGAAGGAGTACAGCTCCATGGGTCTGGACCTGGTAAGCGCTGGTCGCGACGTGCCGAACGACATCAATGTCGTTATCGAAATCCCCAAGGATGCCGAACCGGTCAAGTACGAAGTGGACAAGGAAAGCGGTTCCATCTTCGTCGATCGCATCCTGTCCACGCCGATGCGCTATCCGTGCAACTACGGCTACGTGCCGCAGACGCTGGGCGGCGACGGCGACCCGCTGGACGCGCTGGTGATCCTGCCGCTGCCGCTGGTGCCCGGCGCGGTAATCCGCTGCCGTCCGGTGGGCATGCTGCGCATGACCGATGAGGCCGGCTCGGACGAGAAGCTGGTGGTGGTGCCCAACGCCAAGACCTTCGCCGGCTACGCGCACATCGAAACCATGGATCAGGTCTCCAACCACTGGATGGAGCGCATCGGTCACTTTTTCGAGCACTACAAGGATCTCGAGAAAGGCAAGTGGGTCAAGATCGAGGGCTGGGTCGGTGCCGAAGAGGCCATTGCCGAGATCCATGCTGGCATCGAGCGCTACAAGAACGGCGCCTGACGCGGTCTGTCATTCAAAACGCGCAAATAAGGCCGGGCCACCCCAGTGCGCCCGGCCTTTTTCGTGATGGGAAAATCAGCCGCGACGCAACAGTTCGCGCAGATCGATCAGTGCGGCATTGGCTCGCGAGATGTAATTGGCCATCACCAGAGAGTGATTGGCAAACAGGCCGAAAGGCGAGCCGTTGAGCACCACCGGACTGCCCAGCGGGTGCTGCGCCTCCTCCAGCTCGCGGATCACCTGGTCCAGGCTGATGCGCGCCTGCTTGTCGCGCAGCACCGGCGCAAAATCGTGCCGGAAAGCCTTCAATTGCACCAGCAGCGCCCAGGTGTAGCCGCGCGCTTCGTAGAAGTTGTCGTCAATCTGACTCCAAGGCGTTTTCACCCGTTGCTCCCGGGTATCGGCTGCATCGGCGCCGGCCATGGCTGGTGCCGATGTCGACGCACTCGGCGGTGCTCCATTGCCCGGGCTCTCGTCCAGCCGGATCTGGCCGACACTGGCCGAAAGCCGCTGCGACAGCGAGCCCAATCGCGAGGAAGCCACCTGCAGGTAATCGGCCAGATTGTCAGCCCGCGCGTAGAAGTTGGCATCGCCATCGTGCCCGTCGGTCAGACGCTTGAGGTAGGCACGCAGGTGATCGACCGCCTTGCCATACTGGCTTTCCGAACTGGGCAGCAGCCAGCGATTGTTGGGGCTGGACAGCAGCGGGTCGGCCTTGGCCAGATCGGCGTCTTCGGTCGACTGCGCCTGCGAGCGTGAGAAATCGTTGCGCATGGCGCGCACCAGATCGCGCGAGGCCGTCAGGACGCCATATTCCCAGTGCGGCACATTGTCCATGAACACGCCGGGGGGCAGCACATCATTGCTCAGATAGCCGCCGCGCTTGTCCAGCAGCGTGTCGACCGAATGCATCAGCGTGATCGTGGTCTCCGCACCGGGCACGGCGTGCGCGTGCATGTCGGCAAGCGTAGTGCGGGTCACCTGGTCAGGGGCGAAGGGTGAAGGCTCGGTATCCCACCACCACATCATGGCCAGTACCAGCACCACCATTACGGCCAGCACGGCGCCCAGGCCCCAACCCCAGCGGGCGCGGTGAGTGCCGGAAGCAGAAGAAGGCGTCATCATCGTTCCCCAGCAACGAGCGTGGTCCCAGCATACACCGGCCCCGGCAGCGTCCATCACGGATGGCGCCTACCGGGGCCGGTAACGGGCGTATCGGCCGATGGCGCCCGCCGGGACGCCTTGGCTCCAGGCCTCAGCGGGTGGCTTTTTTCACCACCTTGCTGGCCGTCTTCTTGCTCGCCTTTTTCGCAGCTTTTTGAGCCGGGGCCTTCTTCACCGCCTTTTTGGCGGCCTTCTTGGCCGGCGCCTTCTTGGCGGCGCCACGCGCAGGAGCCGATTTGGCCGGCTCACCCTTCTTGCCCAGCTGTTCGAGCAGCGTGGACATATCTTCGGCGTGCTCTTCCTCCTGCCCCAGGATGTCTTCCATCAACCGGCGCGTGGTCGGATCGTCATTGCCCAGGTACTGCACGATCTCGCGATAGCTGTCGATGGCAATGCGTTCGGCGACCAGGTTCTCCTTGATCATGTCGACCAGGTCTTCACCTTCGACGTAATCGGAGTGACTGCGCGTGAGCAGGCCCTCGGGCGAGAAATTGGGCGTGCCCTCGAGCTGGGTGATGCGCTCGGCGATGCGATCGGCATGCGCCTGCTCTTCCTGCGCATGCTGCAGGAACTCGGCGGCCACGCTCTGCGCGTGAATGCCCGCGGCCATGTAGTGGTGGTACTTGTAGCGAAGCACGCACACGATCTCGGTGGCCAGCGCCTCGTTGAGAATCTTGATGACCGTCTCACGATCGGCCTGGTAGCCATCGGTGACCGCGCCGCGCTCGATGTGCTCGCGGGCACGACGTCGGATGGTCTGGATATCGGTTAGGAACGGCTTCGCCGCCATGGCCTGCCTCCTCGGTGCGAGTGGGTGGGTATGCATGGACTTTGTCGGTCAAGCGCCGTCAAAGCGTCGACACCCATCATAGGCAGGCCAAGGCAAACAAACGTGAACGGCGCCTTGCGCCGCGTGCGAGCGTCGGTGCCGATCAGCGCGGCGTGTAGGCGCGCAGGAACATCTCGACGGCGGCTTCGGCATTGGCCATCACTTCGCCTTCGAAGTCCTGACAGGACTTTTCCACGCAGCCAAACATGCGTCGGAAGTGCAGATCACCCTTCACCAGCGCATGGAACTGTGCGGCCGCACGGGAGGTGTCGGCAATATCCAGCTTGCCGGCCTCAACCAGGCGATCGAGAAAACCCTTCATCAGCACGTGTGCCCGCTCGGGACCTTCTTCCCACAGCAGGCGGCCCATCCTCGGGCTGCCATTGCGGCAGTCACTGGTGATGGCGCGCCATACACCGATCGACTCCGGACTGGTGGCCACCCGCGCATGATGGCGTGCCAGCTCCAGCAACGCCTCGCGCGGGGACACCTCCTCGGGCACCGCGTACAGATGATCGGGCAGCACCTCCTGGCAACGCTGGCGAATGGCTTCGCGAAACAGCGTGTCCTTGTCGCCGAAATGGCTGTACACGGTCAGTTTGGAGACGCCGGCAGCACCCGCGACCGCATCCATGCTGGTGCCTTCAAAGCCCTTTTCGGTAAACAGGCGTTTGGCGGCCTCCAGGATAGCGGCGCGCTTTTCCATGTCTTTCGGACGGCCGGGTCCGGCGGTCTTGGATCGAACACGGCTCATGGCGACTTCACAATTCACTGGACTACCTTTAGTATACGCACTGGTTCAATTATTTCCAGGGCACGTAAATGCCCTGCTTCTATCCTATATGTCTACAACGTATACGGAAATCAAACTGGAGCCGGCCTATCGGCAGGCACTTCGCAGTGTAGCGACCTGGCTCGAGCGCGCCGGTGGCGATGCCCGCCGCGCCGCTTTTGCCGCTCGCAGCGCGCTGGCCAATCTGACACTGGTGGACGGGGAGCGTCTGGCGCGCTGGCTGGCATGGCAATGCCTGGCCGCGCACAGCCAAGGCAACGTTTCGCTGCTCTCGCGCATCCAACGCCTGGATGGCGAGCTGGCGGCACGAGTCAAGACCCAGTTGATGCGCCTGCCATTGGCCGCAGAGGTAACCTTGCCCATGCGCCGTAGCGCCTGAGCCGGAAATTTAAGGGGTAACAAGTCACGCATGACTTACGTCAGGTACGCGCGATGACTTGTGGCACTTCGAGTGCGAGCATTCACCCGGCAGCCTTTGACATTGCCGGAAGGGCCGTAAAATCCTATGATTTCTGGCCTTTTCCCCGCGCGTGGAAGCTTGAACGATGACGATGAATTTCGACCTTGCCCGACAGAACATGGTGGAGAACCAGGTACGCACCTGGGAGGTGGTCAACCACCGCGTGCTGAACACCCTGACCGACGTGCGTCGCGAAGATTTCGTTCCGACCGCCTACCGCAACACCGCGTTCTCCGACGTGACGCTGCCGCTGGGCCACAACGAAGTCATGATGAAGCCGGTGCTCGAAGGCCGCGTGCTGCAGGCGCTGCTGCCGACCGACGAAGAGCGCGTGCTGGAAATCGGCACTGGCTCGGGCTTCCTGACCGCCTGCCTGGCGCGCATGGCCAAGCACGTGACCAGCGTCGACATGCATGCCGATTTTGTTGACGCCGCGCAGACCCGCCTGGCCCAGGCCGGCATCGACAATGTCGCGTTGAGCGTGGCCGAAGCGGTCAACGGCTACACGCCTGACGGCGTTTTCGATGTCATCGCCGTGACCGGCGCGGTATACACCATTCCCGAGAAGTTCGTCCGTTGGCTCAAGCCCGGCGGCCGCATGTTCGTTATCCGCGGCACCTCGCCAGCAATGGAGGCGGTGCTGCTGCACCATGAAGGCGAAGGCCGCTTCCGTATCGAAAGCCTGTTCGAGACCGATCTTCCCTACCTTGCCCACGCTGCCGAGCCAAAGCGTTTCACGCTCTGACCGGTGGCACTGACAAAGTGACACAATGCCGATGAGGCCGATCATGCGCTTTAAGTTGCTGCCCATTGCCCTGGCCCTGACCGTGGCCCCCATGTTTGCGCATGGCGAGGACCTGATGCAGGCCTACCGTCAGGCGCTGGCCAATGACCCGACGCTTGCCCAGTCCAGCGCCGAACAGAAAATCAGCCACGAAGGTGTGGTGCAGGCCCGATCGGTGCTGTTGCCACAGATCAGCGCCGGGATGAGCCTGCAGCAGAGCAGCAGTACCGGCAGCAGCAATTACGGCAGCAACGTGGTCATTGACCCGAGCACCGGCCTGCCACTGTCCAACCAGCCGACCACCGATTACGGACATACGCGCCAGCGCTCGATCTCGGGCACGCTCAGCCAGAGCATTGTTGATCTGAGCCAATGGGCGGACCTGGCCAGCGCCAAGTCCTCGCAGAAGGCACAGACGGCCAGCTACAACGCCGCCGTGCAGGATCTGATGGTGCGCGTGGCCGAAGCCTACTTCAATGTACTGACGGCCGAGGATTCGCTGAAGTTCGCCAAGGCCTACGAGCAGTCGCTGAACCGTCAGCTGGAGCAGGCGCGCCAGCGCTTCAAGGTGGGCCTTTCGGCCATCACCGATGTGCAGGATGCCAAGGCCCAGCACGACTCGGCCGTGGCCCAGGTGATCGCCGCCAAGAACTCGCTGGACGATGCACGTGAGGCGCTGACGCAGATCACCGGCCAGCCGGCCGAGCACCTGAAACAGTTGCGCGATGACCTGCCGCTGACGCCGCCGGCGCCGAACAAGCTGTCGGACTGGGTCAAGACCGCATTGAGCAACAACCCGTCAGTGCAGGCGCAGCAGTACAACGTCGATGCCGCCGATCATTCCATCGACGCGGCGCGTGCCGGCCACCTGCCGACGATCAGCGCCTCGGTCAGCTATGGCAAGTCCTCCACCTGGACCGAAAACGGCGACTACCACTCGCATACGCCCAGCCACACCACCATCGGGCTGACGCTGAGCGTGCCGATCTTCTCCGGCGGCTACACGCAATCACGCGTGCGTCAGGCAATCTACAGCCGCGACTCGTCCAAGGACGCGTTGGAGGCCCAGCGCCGCCTGACGGTGCGCAACACCCGCAACTACTATCGCTCGGTGCTGGCTGGCATCAGCCAGGTGCGCGCCACCAAGGCTGCGGTGACTTCCTCCAAGAGCGCGCTGGATGCCACCCAGGCCGGTTTCGAGGTTGGTACGCGCAATATCGTCGACGTGCTGAACTCGCAGCAGGAAGTGACCAACGCGCAGAGCAACTACTCGCAGGCCCGTCACCAGTACGTATTGGACAAACTGCTGCTCAAACAGGCCGCCGGCACGCTTCAGCCGCAGGATCTGCAGTCGGTCAACGCACTGCTGCAGTAAGCATGAAGTCCGACCGCGCTTTGCGCGGCATGAAAAAGGGCGCCCCGCGGCGCCCTTTTTTTGTATCTGCCAAACGCTCTCGGTGCACGACTGTCAGCGCGCTGCCAGTACCTGTTCGACCAGCCCCATAATGCGCCCGACCGCGCCGCGCTCGCGATCGAACACCACGCAGGCAGCTTCCCCCATGCGCTCACGTGATAGCGTATCTTCCAACAGTGACAGCACGGCTCCAGCCAAGGCATCGGCATCGGCCACGCGCCGCGCGCCACCTTCATCAACCAGCGCTTCGGTGATGTTGTCGAAATTGAAGGTATAAGGCCCGACCAGCACCGGTCGCCCCAGTGCCGCCGGCTCCAGCACATTGTGACCGCCGATGGCGACCAGGCTGCCGCCAACGAAGGCAACGTCCGCGGCTGCGTAAAAACGCATCAGCTCGCCCATGGCATCGATCAGGAAGCACTGTGTACCCGGCCCCGGCTCGCCATCACCACTGCGCGTGGCCAGGGCAATGCCATGCTCACGCACCACCTGCTCGACACCGCGAAAGCGCTCGGGATGGCGCGGCGCCAGCAACAGCAACGCATCCGGGTGCGCCTGTAGTACGCGACGATGCGCCTGCAGTACAGCCACTTCCTCGCCTTCGTGCGTGCTCGCCGCCATCCATACCGGACGCGTCCGACCCCAGCGCTCACACAACTCGGCACCTTCCAGCATGGCCTCGCGCGGCAATGGCATGTCGAACTTCAGATTGCCGGCCACCGTCAAACCACCTGGATCGGCGCCCAGCAACCGATAGCGCGCCGCATCACAGCGCGACTGCGCAGCCACATAGGTGACGCAGCTCAGCGCATCACGGACCAGCCCGCGCGCCGGCGCATAGCCGCGCAACGAGCGCGCCGACAGGCGCGCGTTGGCGATCATCAGCGCCACGCCGTGATCACGGCAGGCGAAATACAGGTTCGGCCAGATTTCCGTTTCCACGATCACGCCCAGGCGCGGTCGCACCCGGCGCAGGAAGCGGCGTACCGAAAACGGCAGATCGTAGGGCAGGTAGACGTGGAATACGCGCTCGCCAAACAACTGGCGCACACGCTCCGAGCCGGTCGGCGTCACCGTGGTCACCACCAGCGGCCAATCCGGATACTGCGCCAGCATGGCGTTGATCAGCGGCTCGGCAGCATTGACCTCACCCAGCGACACCGCATGCACCCAGAGGCTGGAAGTAAAGCGCGGACGGCGGAACAACCCGAAGCGCTCGCGCCAGCGCTTGTGGTAATCGCCATAGCGCACGCCCCGCGCCATCAGGCGCAGCAAAAACAGCGGCGTGGCCAGGTACATGGCCAGGGTATACAGCAATCGCAAGCAGGTGCCCCGGAGTCGGATGACGGGCCAGTATAACGGCGCCATGGTAAGCATGAAGGGCCGTCATGACCTCATCATGTTGACATTCGGCCAATGACAGCGCATCGTCGAGCCTGTGCATCGCACCCGATGCGCACGGTTCGTGTGCCAACTGCACCCGACCCGACCGCCCCGCCCCGCCGTGAGGCGCGGAAGGTTGGTTTCCACGCTGGCAACACCCATAAAACCATCGGCGTGACTCGTGGACACGTCTCCCCAGACCTTTAACGCCACCGTGACTCCCGGCGGCGTTTTTTATGCCGGGAACAAGCGTGCACGCTGCTACAATCGCCGATCCATGCCTGGTGCCAAGCGA
Source organism: Oleiagrimonas sp. C23AA (assembly GCF_011759385.1). Classification (GTDB taxonomy): domain Bacteria; phylum Pseudomonadota; class Gammaproteobacteria; order Xanthomonadales; family Rhodanobacteraceae; genus Oleiagrimonas. Next base: position 25,230 of record NZ_JAARLY010000013.1, read on the forward strand.
CCGACATTCCAAGCCGCCCTGCTGGCCCCGAAACACTGGCCGGCCTGGATTGGCGTGGGTCTACTATGGCTACTGGCACGCCTGCCGTTTGGCGCGCTGATGGCACTCGGGCGCGGCCTGGGCACGCTGGCGCGGGTGCTCAACCGACAGCGTCGGCATATCGCACGACGCAACATCGAATTGTGCTTTCCCGAGCTTTCGACCCGGCAACAACAGGCATTGGTACGCGCCAACCTGCGTGATGTGGGCCTGATGCTGATGGAATTTGCGCTGGGCTGGCTCGCCAGCGACAAGGCGGTGGCGCGCATTCCGGTGCGCGTAGAGGGTCTGGAGCACCTCGAGCAAGCGCGCCGCGCGGGCCGTGGCGTGCTGCTGGTCGGCGGTCACTTCTCTCATCTGGAGCTGTGCGCGCGGCTGGTCTCCAGTCGCATCCGCATCGCCGGCATGTATCGGCGCATGGACTCCGACGTGTTCGAGTGGACCGTGCTTCGCGCGCGCCTGGGGTACGCCGAAGCCATGTTCGACAAGGACGACCTGCGCGGCACGGTGCGCTACCTCAAAAAAGGCGGCACGCTCTGGTACGCGCCCGACCAGGACATGCGCAGCAAGGACAACGTTTTCGTGCCCTTTCTGGGCGTGCCGGCGGCCACCATCACCGCCACCCATCATCTGGCGCGGCTTTCCGGTGCGCAGGTGATCCCCTTCTTCCATCGTCGCCTGCCCGGCAAGGGTGGCTACGTGCTGCGACTGGAAGCTCCGCTGGAGCCATTTCCCACCGGTGACGCGCGCGCGGACACGGCGCGCGTCAACCGCGCCATCGAGCAGATGGTGCGCGAGGCCCCTGAGCAATACCTGTGGGTGCACAAGCGCTTCAAGACGCGCCCGCCGGGCGCGCCGAAGGTCTACTGACCGCGGCGCCGTGCGCGACGTGCCTCATGCAACTTGGCGTATTTCAAAAACACATAGAACGCGCCACTGACACTGGCAATGAATCCGGCCCAGCCGCTCAGGAAATAGCGCTTGATCAGGTACTGGCGCAGGAAAAACACCGGCGGATAGAACACCATGCGCAGCCCGGTGAAGCGCTGGCGACGGCGCAGCTTGTCCACCACCAGACCGGATGAATAACGGTTGATCTTCTCCACCCGTGTTTCGATGTCGGCATCACCGTCGTTGACGAAGTCGGCCCACCACAGCGTGCGCACAGGACCGGTTGCCTCGACAGCCGCATGCACCGGCGTGGCGTTCATGCGCGCGCGGCGGCGGTCGAACAGGCGCAGATGCCCGTTGCGATGGCTCAAGCGATGCTGCACGCCCCAGAACATGCGTTCGCGACGCGGAAGACGGAAGCCCGCCACGCGCGGCGCCACCAGCGCCTGCTCGATGACCTGCCGCGTGCCCGGCGACAGCACTTCGTCGGCATCCAGATTGAGCACCCAATCGTGGCGCGCCATGTCGATGGCACGCTGCTTCTGCGGGCCGAAATCGTCAAACGGGTGATGCTCGATGCGAGCGCCATGGCGCTCGGCGATCGTCAGCGTGTCGTCGGTGGAGCCCGAGTCGAGCACCACGATCTCCTCGGCCCAGTCGACCTCGACCAGGCAACGCTCCAGGGTGTCGGCGTTGTTGAAGGTGATCAGCACCACCGACAGCGGTTCACGCACCTTCATGCGTCAAACGCCTCATCCGGCTGCACGGTCAGCGCTGCGCACCACAGCGACAACAGCCACCAGAACAACAGCCCCCACCACGCCGAATAGAAGGCCAGGTGCGTATTCAAGGGAAACACCGTGACCGCCAATGCCACCGTGGCCGGAAACGCCTGCGCGCGGGCCATCGGCCCCACCTGGCGCCAGCAGCGCAGCGCCAGAACGGCGCCAGCCAGCCACATAAGAAGCCCCAGTACACCACTGCCGGTAGCCACTTCCAGCACCAGCTGGTGGGCATGACAGGCACCCTGGCCCTTGCCGCACGATTCCTCACTGACCACGAAGTGATCGTTACTGGGCGCGTAGTGCGGATAGGCGTAACGGAAGCTGCGAACCCCCACGCCGTTGATCGGATGCGCCTTGAACATGCGCCAGGCCGTAGACCAGATATCCAGCCGCCCGCTGGAAGCTGTGTTGATGGCCTGCTCGGAACCAGCAAACACCAACAGCGTGCGCTGCATGCGCGCCTCGAAACGCGGCGAGGTTTTCCAGGCCAGTGCGCCACCCGTCCCTGCCACCAGCAATGCGAGCACGGCCCACAGCGCAAAACGCCGGATGGAGCCTGCCGCGCGCCAGGCGAACATCACGACCGCGAGCGCGTAGGTCAACCAGGCCGCGCGTGAACCGGCCATCAGAATCGGCCCCAACACGAACACCACTGCCAGGCCCAGTCCACGCCAGCCCCAGCGCCGCTGCGCCTCGGCCAGCACGAATGGCGACAGCGAGGCCAGCACCGGTCCCAGCTTCATGTCGCCGGCGCCGAAAATGCCGGTAATGCGCTCAGGCCCGGCGTGCCCGCCCAGGCTCCACCCGGTCAGCATTTGCACCCAAGCATCGAGCGTCCAGAACGCCACCAGCGCGGCCATGGCCAACTGCAGCACCTGCCAGCGTGAACGCCGGCGCACCGCAAAGCAGATATACACGCCCAGCGGTGCAAAGCGCAGGATGGCGGCGACCGTACCCCAAGTCTTTCCCGGCGCTACCGCATCGAAGGCCGAGACCAGGGCCGCCGCAAAATACGCCGCAAATAGCCACAGCATCAAACGTGCGCCGGGATGGCCGGCCAAGGCCCGTGGCACGCGCGCCAACAACAGCACCGCGCCGATGGTGCACAGCAAGGTGCCCAGCTCGGAGCTACGCCCGATCGGCAGCAGCGCCGGCACCAGCCACACCGGCAGCAACGGCGAGCGCAATGCCTGCTTCAGGCGCACGGCAAGATTCATCGATACATCCGCGGAAAAGTAACCGAAGCGGCCATTGTAGGCATCGCCGGCACGCTCGGCATCAGTGGCCGGCCAGCTCCCGGTACACAGCCAGCGTGGCGGCCTGCATGTCAATCATGCGATAGCTGGACAGCGGTGGAATCGGCGGCGCCACGCGCAGCAGCTCGGCGGCACGCTCAGCCAGCCGCTCGCGATCACCCAGCGGCACGCGGCCGGCCGGATACAGTTCGGCCAGCAGTTCACCGACGCCACCATGTGCGTAGCCGAGCACAGGACGACACAGCGACAGCGCCTCAACCACGGTGCGCCCGAAGGATTCAGGCTTGTTGGAAAGCTGCAGCACCAGCGCCGACAGCGCGAACACATCGCGAACGTCCGGGCGCGGCTCGCTAAGCACCACCTGCCGCTGAAGCCCTCGTTCGGCAATCAGTGCGCGCAGTTCCTCGACATAGGCTTCGCGACCCGGCTCGATCACGCCCAGCAGCAGCAGGCGCGTATCGATGCCCCGCCGTGCCAGGTCGGCCACCAGCTCAATGGCGTCATGATGCCCTTTGAGCCGCGTGCCGCGGCCGGGCAGCACCAGCAATGGCGCGCCAGCCAGGTTCGGATACTGATTGAAGAATGCCGCCACCCAGCCCTCGCCGGGGCGGTAGCCGTAGGGAAATTCATTCGTATCCACGCCGCGCGAGATCACCCGCAAGCGCGCCGGATCCACCGTCGGGTAATGCGTGAGCACATAGTCGCGCACGGTCTGCGAAACCACGATGATGCGATCGCCGCGGGTCATCACCGCGCTGTAACGACCTGGCGAATTGAGTCCGTGAACAGTGGTGACAAAATGTGGCCGGGGCGACAACCGCCGCATCGCGGCCAGACCGATCCATGCAGGCAGGCGCGAGCGCGCATGCACGATGTCCGGCTGCAGCTCGCGCAGCAGGCGCCGCAGCGGGGCGATGGTGCCTAGCGTGCGCAGCGACTTGGCGCCAATCGCCAGACTGATGTGACGGCTGCCGGTCGCTTGCAACGCCTCGACCAGGCGGCCACCGGCCGACACTACCACCGAGCGATGGCCGTTCTCGACCAGCACACGCGCCATTTCCAGAGCGGTGCGCTCGGCGCCGCCCGAGTGCATGGCCGGGATCAGCTGCACCACGGTCAGTGGGCGACCGGCGTCCTTTGGCGGTAGCGACGTGGACAGCGAAGATGGCATGCGCGGGCAGATTCATCGGCGGCGCCTGCAACAGGCGGGAAGGCCGCGACCAGGCCGCGACGGCCAGCGTGTCAGGGTACGCCGGCTATCGATATTCTAAGCAGATTGCATGCCATCAGGAGGCGCGAAAGTGAATCGGCGCTGACGGCCCTCCGGGCGATATCAGCCCTTGAGGATGTAATGCGCACCGCAGTAGGGGCAGGTGGACTCACCGCCTTCGTTCTCGATCGGAAGATACACGCGCGGATGCGAGTTCCACAGGTACATGCCGGGCATCGGGCACGACAACGGAAGGTCCGCACGCGTCACTTCGTAACGGTTTTCGGCATTGGCGGGAATCAGCTTTTCCGCGGTCGGGTCGGGACGCGACATGGGTACTCCAGATCTGGCGATGCTTTGATAGAAGCGCATAGTACCAGCAGCACCGGTTTCAGGCGTATGCCCGAAACGGCCCGGGCGGCGGGCAGATTCCCCGATGCCGCCCGGCCTGACACCTTACTTGGCGCCCTTGGCATCGGCCTCGACGGTGATGCGCACCTTGATCTGGTTGCTGACCATCGGTACGTAGGCACCCACGCCAAAGTCCTTGCGCTCGAGTGTGGCGGTGGCATCAAAGCCAATCGCCGGCACCTTCATCATCGGATGCATGCCCATCTTGTTGAGCGTGACCTGCAGCGTGACCGGATGGGTCACACCGTGTGCGGTGAGGTTGCCGATCACCTTGAGCTTTTGGTCGCCCTCGGGAATCACCTTGGTGCTCTTGAAGGTGACATCGGGGTACTTGGCGGCGTTGAAGAAATCGGCGCCCTTCAGGTGCTCGTCCAGAGCCGGCACGTGCGTATCCAGGCTAGACATCGGCATGGTCACCTGTACGTGCGACTTGGCCGGATCGGCGGCGTCGTACACCAGCGTGCCCTTGACGGTGTTGAAGTTGGCGGTGGGATTGGAGAAGCCGAAGTGATTCCAGCTGAACATCACCTGGGTATGGCCCGGGTCCAGCGTGTAGGTCTTCGGCGCGGCGAAGGCGGCCACAGGCGCAAGCGCCAGGGCAGCGACGGCAAACAGGGAACGCACTCGCATCATCAGACTCCTTGGGCGACAGAACGGTTTTAAGTGGATGCACGCCTGGCGCGCAGACAGGACGCATCGACATCGTCGGTCCGCTTGCGGCACCATGAAACGGTCACCGTGGCGTGTGCCACCAAGTGTAGTGATGCCAAGGCGCACCGCCAGCACGCAAGAAGGAACACACTGTGCAGCGATCGACAACAAGCCCGTGAACCGTTGCTGGACACTGACCAACGGCGCTGCCGGCAACGATCGACAGGCGCGCGCCCTGGCCCGCGCCATGGGCCTGCGCGCCAACCCGCACCTGGTCCAGCCCGGACCGCCCTGGTCGTGGCTGGCGCCGCATCTGGTGCAACGCGCGCCGCACGCACTCAACGCATTGCAGAAAAGCGCGTTCCAGGCGCCATGGCCGGCGCTGGCCATCGGCTGCGGCCGCGACGCGGCGCTGTATACGCGCTGGCTCAAGCGCGAAGGCCACTGCCGCGCCGTACAGATTCTCGATCCGCGCGCCGACCCGCACCACTGGGATGTGGTGGTCGCCCCCGAGCACGATCGCCTGCAGGGCGCCAACGTGATCACCACCCTGGGTGCGCTCAACCCGATCGATGACGAGTGGCTGCGCAATGGGCGCATGGATTTTGCCGCTATCGGCGAGCTGCCTGCGCCGCGCCTGACCGTGTTGCTGGGTGGCCCCCGACGCGGCGTGAAGATGGACGCCGCCTACGCCGAGCGGCTGGGCCAGGCACTGCGGGCGCGCTGGCGCGCCGATGGCGGCTCGGTGCTGCTGCTGGCCTCTCGGCGCACACCACCGGCGCTGTTCGACGCGGTCAAGTCGCACCTGGCCGACATTCCCGGCCTGCACTGGCGCCACCAGGATGACGGCGCCAACCCGTTTGCCGGCGCCATGGGCTGGGCCCACCGGCTGGTGGTGACGCCCGATTCGGTGAACATGCTCTCCGAGGCCTGCGCCACCGGGCTGGCGGTACACTCCCTGGTCGAGAGCGAACTGCCGGAGAAACTGGCGCGCTTCCACGGGCGCCTGCGTGAACGCGGACTGCTGCATGACATCGACGCCAGCACGCCGACGCAACAGCCGGCGCTGCGTGAAAGCGTGCGCGTGGCCGAACAGGTGCGCTGGCGGCTGAGTATTCCGGCGCCTCAGCCACCGCCGGGCTCGGGTACGAAAGCGTAACCCAGCGCCTCGCACACGCTCTGCACGGCAGCGCAGGCCCGCGCCACACTGGCGTCGCGCGCAATCACCCGCGGTCGCATGTCCAGCGTGCAGGCCAGCGCACACTCCAGTAATACGCGATGGGCCTGGCGCAGGTCATCGGCCTGCTCGCCGGACAGCAAGCCGTGCTTGGCGCAGACCCGGATCAGCCCCAACGTGGAGGTAGCCGCCAGCAGCGATGGCTGCTCGGAGGCATGGGCCAGTACCAGTCCCTGCAGCAGAAACTCGATATCCAGCAGCGCGCCATGGCCCTGCTTGAGATCGACCTGGGCCGGATCGGAGCGATCACGCTCGTGCCGCCAGCGCCGACGCATCGCGGCCACCTCGACACGAATATGATCGGCCTCGCGCGGCTGACGCAACACGGTTTCGCGCACCGTGGCAAGGCGCGCCCCGAGCACCGGATCGCCGGCCACTGGGCGTGCGCGCAGCAAGGCCTGATGCTCCCAGGTCCAGGCCCGGCCACGCTGGTAGGCCTCGAACGCGTCCAGGCTGGTCACCAGTAATCCCTTGGAGCCATCCGGGCGCAGCCGGGTGTCGACCTCGTACAGGCGCCCGCCCCGGGTCAGCACCGACAGCCAGTGCATGACCCGCTGCGCCATGCGCTGGTAGTAGCGGATGCCATCGATGGCGCGGCGGCCGTCACTCATGGCCGTGGCGCGCGCGCCATCAAACACGAACACCAGATCCAGATCCGAGGCAAAACCCAGCTCCTCGCCGCCCAGACTGCCGTAGCCAAGCACGGCAAAGCCGCTGCCCTCACCGGGAAGATGTCCGTGCTGGGCGGCCAGCTCGCGCTCAGCCAGGGTGATCAGCGCGCCCAACACCGCCGAGGCCAGCGCAGCCAGGCGTCGCGCCGTGGCCTCGGCATCGGCGCGGCCATCGCGAAAGGCAAGCCCCAGACGAAAGGCCAGCGATGCCTTCAACTCGTTGATGCGCTCCAGCTCCTGCTCGGCGTCGCGCTCGTCCAGGCTGTCCAGCGCGTGGCTGATTTCCTTGGCCAGATCGGCACGACGCAACGGCAGCTGATCAATGCGCGGGTCGAGCACATCATCCAGCAGCAGCGGCTGTTCGATCACCCGCTCGGCCAGGAAGGCATGACGGGCGAACAGTTCGGCCACGCGCCGGCGCGCCGCCGGTTGTTCCTCCAGCAGTGCCAGATACGCCGAGCGGCGTGCCACCGACTGCACCAGCTTGCACAACCGCGACAGGCCCAGCGCCGGCTCGCGGGTCTGGCGTGCCGCCGCCAGCAACTGCGGCATCAGCCGTTGCAGACGTTCCCGGCCGCGCGCGGACATGGCCCGTACCGAGGCCGCCTGCGGCACCTGCTGCAAGGCACTGAGCGCAGCCGAGCCGGGCACGAAACCGGCCGCTTCCATCGCCGCCTCGTCCAGCGATCCGGCCTCGGCGGCATGCCACAAGGCCACATCGTGCGCCATCGGCTCGGCGTGCCCGCCGGCGTGCGGCAGCAAGGTGGCGGCGAAGGCATCGGTCACCGTCTGGCGATGCTCGGCCAGTTCTCGCTCCAGCGCGGCCCAGTCGGCATAATCCAGCGCCCGTGCCACGCGCTCGCGCAAAGTGGCATCGTCCGGAATGGAGTGAGTCTGTGCATCGCGCAGCATCTGCACGCGGTTTTCCAGCCGGCGCAGGAACACATAGGCTTCGCGCAAGTGGGCGGTGCGTGCCTTGGGAATGTGCCCGCGCGCCTCGCACTCGGCCAACGCCGGCAGCAACCCGCGCACTCGCAACGCCGGCTCGCGGCCGCCACGAATCAGCTGCGCCAGCTGCACGATGAACTCGATCTCGCGGATGCCGCCCGGGCCGGTTTTCAGATTGTCCGCCAGGTCCTTGCGCGCCACCTCGGCGTCGATCAACGCCTTCATCTCGCGCAGACCGGCGAAGGCGGTGAAATCCAGATACTTGCGATAGACAAACGGGCGCAGCATATCCAGCAACTCGTCACCGGCCTGCAGATCGCCGGCCACCGGACGGGCCTTGATCCAAGCGTAGCGCTCCCAGTCCCGACCCTCGCGCTGGTAATACTGCTCCATGGCACCGAATGGCAGCGCCAGACGCCCGGCCTGCCCGAACGGCCGCAAACGCAAGTCCATGCGTGCGGCAATGCCATCGGCACCAGGCTCGGCCATCAGGCGCACCAGTTGGCGACCCAGGCGCACGAAAAACTCGCTGTTGTCCAGCGCCCGCGTGCCATCGGTCTGCCCCGGTTCGCGATAGGCCAGCACCAAGTCGATATCGGAGGAAAAATTGAGCTCATTGCCGCCGAGCTTGCCAAAGCCCAGTACCACCAGCCGTTGCGCCTGGCCCTCGCCATCACGCGGCACGCCATAGCGGCGCTGCAGTTGTGCCTCGGCCCAGGCCAGCGCCGCTTGCAGCAGCACCTCGTATAGCACCGAGGTTTCGGCCAGCGTGGTCGACAGCTGGTCCAGACCGTTCACATCGCGATACACCAGCCGCGCCGCCTCGCGATGGCGAAACTGGCGCAGCGCACGTAACGCGCCGGCCTCGTCGTCGGGCAAGGCCAGCGCATCACGTCGTAGATCGGCGCCTCCGGTCACCTCCAGCAGCGCAATCGCCGCCGCCGGCTGACGCCGCAGCGCATCAAAAACAAAGTCGCTGGCCAGCAACACGCGTCGCAATCTGGCAAGCCCCAGCCCCGACGGCCAGGGCACGTCGACCTGGTCGCAACAGGCATGCAGTGCGGTGGTGCGCTCGTCGATCAGCTCGCGCAGGTCCGGCGGCAGCAGGGAGCAGTCTTCATTCATGGTCCCATTATGCCTACGGACCCGCCCAGCCCAAGGCCAACCGGCGACAACGTCCTCGAAATGAATGCAGCATGACACTGCGCTGAAAGGTGCGTCGCGAAGGAAGCCCGGTTAATGTCGGAACGGTTACAGTCCGCTACCGGCTGTTGTGCCCACTCTCACTGAATCGCGCTGCTTGCCATGAAGGAATCACCCCGTTTCCCCGGCTCCACCCCCGCCCGTGTGGGCGCAGTCGTGGTGCTGGCATTACTTTTTGCGCTGGCGACGGCGCTGATTGATGGTCATCCGGGCGTGGCGCCGATGACCGCATTCCATGCACCGTTCATGGTCTTGGCCAATGCCCTGCCAGGCATCCTGCTGGCTTTGCTGCTGCTTGCGCTGACGCGTCGCGCGCTGCTGTCGTTCGTGCTGGCGTTATTGGTGGAAGGCCTGATCTATGGCGTCAATGCGCTGAAGGTGGCCAACCTGGGCACGCCGCTGATGCCGGCGGACTTTCGCATGGTCGGCCAGCTGGAAGGCGGTGGCGGCGAGCTGCTGGCCGGCTACCTGCCGCACAGCCCGTGGCCGTACCTGGCGATACTGGCGGTGATCGCGATCATCATTGCGCTGGCCAAACTCGAACCGCCCCTTTTCGCGCGGCGCGCCAGAGCCGCACGCTGGTCGCTGGCCGGCGTCAGCGCCGTACTGTTGGTGACGCTGCTGGCCGCGATGCCGGCCTGGAAACTGGTCTACAACGGCCCGCGCATGGGCATGCAGCCGTGGTCGGCCTCGGCCACCACCAAGACCACCGGCCTGATCAGCTCGCTGATGCTGTTTCATCTGCAATACGGCAACGAGCACGACAAGCCCGACACCAAGGCCGCCATGGCACTGATGAGCCAATACGACCAGGCCATTCGCCAACGGCTGCAGGCGATGCCGACGGCCAGTGAGCAGGCCAAGCCGGACATCATCGTGATCCTGAGCGAATCGTTTTTCGATCCGACCATTCTCAAGGGTTACCCGGACGGCACCGATCTGGCGCCCAATCTGCATCGTCTGGCCAGGACCGGCACCTCCGGCTGGCTGCATGTACCCACCTTCGGCGGCGGCACCATCCGCACCGAGTTCGAGGTGCTGACCGGTCTGCCACTACGTTACTTCCGCGACATTCGCTTTCCGTACCTGCAGATCCATGCCAAGGTGATCCCGGGTATGGTGCGCTTGCTCAAGGCCCAGGGTTACGAAACCCTGGCCGTGCACGGCAATGACCCGCAGTTCTGGAACCGCGCCAGTGCCTTCAAGGCGCTGGGCTTTGACCGCTTCGTCTCGCGCAGCCAGTTTCCCGCCGACGATTCGATCACCGACGGCAAGTACATGTCCGACAAGTCGTTCACCGACGAACTGCTGCGCCAGCTGCCGGACTCCGGGCCGCCGAAATTCGTGCTCGGCATCAGCATCGAGGCACATGGCCCGTATGACATTCCCCCGGCCAACCTGACCGAGCGTGACCAGATGCCGGTGCCGGCCGGCGTCACCGGCAACGACAAGACGCAGCTGCAAAATTATATCTACCACACGCGCCACGCCGATCAGCAGCTGGGCCGCCTGATCGATACGCTCAAGGGACGCAAGCGCCGCGCCATCGTCCTGTTCTTCGGCGATCACCTGCCGGCACTGGTGCCGGCCTTCCAGAAGGCCGGCTTCAAGAACGGCCAGGGCTTTCTGACCCAGACCGTGCCGTATCTGCTGTACGACACCGGCAACCCGACGCCGGTTGACCGCAATGCGGCGGCCTGGGAGCTTCCGGGCATGGTGCTGGCGCACACCGACATCCATGACCCGTGGTTTGCGCTGACCCAGGTGGTGGCGCCGCAACTGGCCGCGCTGACCCGCGCACCGGATGCGCCTCAGGCCAGCGAGGATGAGCAGCAAAAGTCGCTGGACAAGGGTATGGCCGCGGCGGCCATGCTGCGCCTCAAGGGCAAGCTCGACGCGGTCTGGACCAAGGTCGATGTCGATGCCGGCCCGGCCACCAATGAGGCGGCACAAACAGCTCAGCAACCAACTAACAACGACAAATCATCCCGCGCCATGCCCTCCCAACATGCGCGGCTCTAGGAAGAGCTCCAATAGATGGTTTTAGCCAAATTCCAGCGGAGGCATGGAGTGGATACCGCCACTGGGTGCGCGCAGCGGTCGAGGCCCTGGTGACCCCAATCTGCGAACGACTCTCGCCGCCGTTGTGATGTGATATTGCTGTCCACATGGGCCATGCCACGGCGTGATGAAAAGCGCTGGCCTTTCTTGGATCTGGAGCATCTCCAGCCATGTGCGCAGATCGCGCAGGCTAAGCGGCCGGAGGGTAGGTGAAGGCCGAGCTGCATCGGCCTGCACCTGTCGTTTCCGATCGCCACCGCGCAACTTTTTTGTGCGACCTTTTCATCCTGTCCGAATCGCAGCCGTGTCGGCCACACGCCGAATTACAGAGCTTCATGCCCACCGGGACGCGCTTTAACGGCTGCGCTGCTACCGACGCGTGGCCAGGCCGGCGATGGTGCTGTTCCTGGCCTACCTGGCGTACTGCGGGTTGCAGACCACCTTCGTGCGATCGGCGTGTTACATCGCAAGCCGATGTACAGCCGTACGCCGCTCAAACTGCAACGGCAATAAGCGAGGACGAAACAGAAAGCGGCAGTATTGGCGGCCAAACGACACGCGGCCTTATTCCCACTTTCGTCCAGATCGCTCCATTTCCGAGCTGTTCTCTTCCCCACACCGTTCGATGGGCGACGGCCCACGTTCAGAGAGTGAGACATGGAGTCGTTGTTGCCGTCCCTCGGCAAAAACGGCCCCCGTCCCCATGCCGGGAGGTGTCCGTCAAGCGTCCGAATGCTGTCCGCGGACAACACAGGCGCTGAATGAGAGAAGTAATGCTTTGAAATAAAGTGAAAAAACAGGATTACTCCTTTGGCACGATATTCGCCTTGAATACTCCAGGCGCCGGAATCCGTGCACCGTCCCCTCACAGGAGTTTTCAATGCTTGGCTACTACCTTGATCTGGCGCTGCGCAGTCTGGCGCGCAATAAAGTGCTCACCGCACTGATGGTGCTGGCGATCGGGCTGGGCATCGGCGCCAGCATGACGATGATCACCGTATTGCATGTGCTGACGGACGATCCACTGCCGGAACGCAGCGCGCGGTTGTTCACCCCGCATCTGGATCCGTTGCCGCTGAACTACAGGCAGCGCGATGACAGTCCCGACCCCACCGACAACTTCACCTGGCCGGATGCGATGGCGCTGCTCGATGCACACCGGGGCGTGCGGCAGGCCGCGATGGCGGGAGGCACCCTGCTGGTGCGACCCACGCACACCCGCCTGCGACCGTTCACGGCCGACGGGCGTTACACCACGGCCGACTTTTTCAAGATGTTCGGCGTGCCATTCGCCCATGGACAGGGCTGGTCGGCGGCAGATGACGCCTCGCGCGCCCGGGTGGTGGTGCTCAGCGACACGCTGGACCACAAGCTCTTCGGTCACGGCCACGGTATCGGCCAGATGGTTCGACTGGGCGACCACGACTTCCGCGTCGTCGGCGTCACTGCCCACTGGCAGCCCAGGCCGATGTTTTACGCCGATCTGGTAGCCCCGCATTACAGCGATGGCGACCAGTTCTTTCTGCCGCTTTCCGCGGCCATGGATATGGGTCTGCCAGTCAATGGCAATCAATCGAGCTGGCAACGCGGCGATGGCGCCAACAACCTGACCAGCGCCACCCTGACCTGGCTTCAGTTCTGGGTGCAGTTGGACAGCCCGGCACAGGCGCGGGCATATCGCCAGTTCCTGGTCGACTACTCCGCACAGCAGAAATCGCTGGGTCGCTTCCAGCGCCCACCCACCGAGGCCAGGCTCTACAGCCTGATGGGCTGGCTGGCGCATCAGAATCTGGTGCCCGACGACGTGCGTCTGCAGTTATGGCTGGCACTGGGCTTTCTGGGCGTATGCATGCTCAACATCGTTGCCTTGCTGCTGGCCAAGTTCTTGCGCCGTAGTGGCGAGATCAGCGTGCGCCGGGCGCTTGGCGCGCGGCGCAGCGACATCTTCCTGCAACTGGGCATCGAATCGTGCGTGGTCGGTGTCACCGGGGGCGTACTGGGGCTGATGATCGCCCAGATTGGCCTATGGAACGTGCGCCATCGGCCAGATGACTACGCCCACCTGGCACAAATGGATGTGCCCATGCTGCTGGGCACACTTGTACTGGCGATCGTCGCCAGCGTGCTGGCCGGCCTTTTGCCCGCATGGCGCGCCTGCCGGGTACCGCCGGCGCTGCAGCTAAAGACCGTATAAGGAATCATGACATGCAGCTGCGACCGATACTTTCGACCCTGCGTCGACACAAACTCACGGCCACCTTGCTGACCCTGCAGGTGGCCTTTACCTGCGCCATCGTCTGCAACGTGGCCTTCATGATCGTCAACCGCGTTCAGCGGATCAGTGTGTCCACCGGCATCGCCGAGAACCAGCTGTCGGTCATTCAAAGCAGGAGCATCGACAGGGACGACCATCCACTGGTCCAGCACCGCACCGACCTGGCCGCGTTGCGGGCGATTCATGGCGTTGAGTCGGTGGTGGCGGTGAGCTATTCCATGCCGCTGAACCAGAATGAATCCACCCATGGCACCTGCCCCAGCAAGCAGGCCCTGGACCTGGCGATAAAGCTCAATTCGCTGAAAGGCAGCGGTTGCGTGACTCCAAGCATCTACGACGGCACGCCTGGCCTGATCGCCACCCTGGGCCTGCGCCTGGTCGCGGGTCGCGACTTCCAGCAGGATGAGTACGTTAGCGCACGCAAACCCGCCGTCGCCGTCATCACCCGGGCGCTGGCACGGCATCTGTACCCCGGCAAACAGGCGCTTGGGCAAAGCATGTACGACGGCGACAGCTATGTGCGCATTGTCGGCATCGTCGACCACCTGTTGCGGCCCCGACTGCGTTCCCCGCGCGTGGACAACTACAGCATGATCTGGCCTCAGCGCCCGGACGGCTCCAGCGTGCTGTACGTGATGCGCAGCTCACCACAGGATCGTCAGCTTGTGATGAAGGCCGCCGCGGCCGCGCTGATGAAGATCAATCCCAACCGCCTACTCAAGACGCATGGCATGCAGACGTATACGCAGATACGCGCCAGCTATTTCCAACGCGATACCAGCATGATCGGCTTGCTGCTCGCCTCGGCGCTGGGGCTGCTGTTCGTTTCGGCACTGGGCGTCAGCGGGCTGGCGAACTTCTGGGTGCAGCAACGCACGCGCAGCATCGGCATCCGCCGTACGCTGGGCGCCCGACGCGGCGACATACTGCGCTATTTCCAGGCCGAGAACTTCCTGATCGTCAGCGCCGGTATCGTGCTAGGCGTGCTGCTGGCGATGCTGTTGAACCTGCTGCTGATGAAGCACTACGAGTTGGCCCGCCTGCCGCTGTACTACCTGCCGCTTGGCGCATTGATGCTGTATGCCTTGGGGCAGCTGGCGGTGCTGGGTCCGGCACGTCGCGCCGCAGCCGTAGCGCCGGTCGTGGCGACCAGGAGCGTCTGAGAAGGCCTCGGCGTAGGCGCGCAGGGTCGGCGGGGCGGTGGCGCCATTCAAAAGCCACCGCTCTTGACCGGCACACGCTCCCACTAGTTAAGACACCTTCACACCCGGATCGATGGCAAGACCAGGTGCTTCCATCAGACCGCACCGCGCCAATACACCAGACCCACTCAAATCAATCGGAGTTGTACGGGGCATGCCGGAAGCGACCATCGCCGGAACAGCTTGTCCCGGCGGCGAGGACCGGACAAAAGAAAACCCCGCACAAGGCGGGGTTTTCTCGTTTACTACCGGGAACAGCTGGGCTTACATCATGCCGCCCATGCCACCCATACCGCCCATGCCACCCATGCCGGCGGCGGCATCGGCGCCGTCGTCCTTCTTCGGCAACTCGGCGACGATGGCCTCGGTGGTGATGGCCAGGCCGGCCACGGAAGCGGCGTTCTGCAGCGCCGAACGGGTCACCTTGGTCGGATCCAGGATGCCGAACTCGATCATGTCGCCGAATTCACCGGTGGCGGCGTTGTAGCCGAAGTTGCCGGAGCCTTCCTTGACCCTGTTCACGACCACGCTCGGCTCGTCACCGGCGTTGGCGGTGATTTCACGCAGCGGGGCTTCCAGCGCACGACGGGTGATGGCGATACCCAGGTTCTGGTCCTGGTTGTCGCCGGTCAGGCCCTCGACGGCGGACAGCGCACGGATCAGGGCGACACCGCCGCCCGGCACCACGCCTTCCTCGACGGCCGCACGGGTGGCGTGCAGGGCGTCTTCGACGCGCGCCTTCTTCTCCTTCATCTCGACCTCGGTGGCAGCGCCGACCTTGATCACGGCCACACCACCGGCCAGCTTGGCCACACGCTCCTGCAGCTTCTCGCGGTCGTAGTCGGAGGAGGTCTCCTCGATCTGCGCCTTGATCTGGCCGATGCGCGATTCGATCTTCTCGGCGTCGCCGGCACCGTCGATGATGGTGGTGTTTTCCTTGGTGATGACCACGCGCTTGGCACGACCCAAGTCGTTGATGGTGGTCT
Organism: Oleiagrimonas sp. C23AA; assembly: GCF_011759385.1. Classification (GTDB taxonomy): domain Bacteria; phylum Pseudomonadota; class Gammaproteobacteria; order Xanthomonadales; family Rhodanobacteraceae; genus Oleiagrimonas. Next base: position 41,056 of record NZ_JAARLY010000013.1, read on the forward strand.
TGTCCAGCTGCAGGCCCACTTCCTCGGAAATGACCTGACCGGCGGTCAGCACGGCCATATCCTCGAGCATGGCCTTGCGACGATCACCGAAGCCCGGCGCCTTGACGGCGGCGACCTTGACGATGCCGCGAATGGTGTTGACCACCAGCGTGGCCAGCGCCTCGCCTTCGACTTCCTCGGCCACGATCAGCAGCGGCTTGCCGGCCTTGGCGACAGCCTCGAGCACCGGCAGCAGGTCACGCACATTGGAGACCTTCTTGTCGTGCAGCAGGATGAACGGGTCGTCCAGCTCGACCTGCTGGCTCTGCTGGTTGTTGATGAAGTACGGCGACAGGTAGCCGCGATCGAACTGCATGCCCTCGACCACGTCCAGCTCGTTCTCCAGGCCCGAGCCTTCCTCGACCGTGATCACGCCTTCCTTGCCGACCTTCTTCATGGCATCGGCAATGATGTCGCCGATGTTGGCATCGGAGTTGGCCGAGATGGTGCCGACCTGGGCGATGGCCTTGTCGTCGGCGGTGGGCTTGGACAGGTTCTTCAGCTCACCGACGGCGGCGATCACGGCCTTGTCGATGCCGCGCTTGAGATCCATCGGGTTGACGCCGGCGGCGACGGCCTTCAGGCCCTCGCGGATGAACGCCTGCGCCAGCACGGTGGCGGTGGTGGTGCCGTCACCGGCCACGTCGGAGGTCTTGGACGAAGCTTCCTTGACGATCTGCGCGCCCAGGTTCTCGTACTTGTCCGAAAGCTCGATTTCCTTGGCGACGGAAACGCCGTCCTTGGTGATGGTGGGAGCACCGAAGCTCTTTTCCAGCACCACATTGCGACCCTTCGGGCCCAGCGTGACCTTGACCGCATTGGCCAGGGTGTTGACGCCCTTCAGGATGCGGGCGCGGGCGTCTTCGCCAAAACGTACTTCTTTAGCTGCCATGGGATGATTCCTTCAAATCTTGGATGAGAACAGGTTCAACGGCGATGCGGCGAGCGGACGCTCAGCCCTCGATCACCGCCACGATGTCGTCTTCGCGCAGAACCAGCAGCTCTTCGCCTTCGACCTTCACCTCGGTACCCGAGTACTTGCCGAACAGGACCTTGTCGCCGGTCTTGACGGCCATCGGGCGCACCTTGCCGTCATCCAGGATCTTGCCCTCACCGGCGGCCAGCACTTCGCCGCGGATCGGCTTCTCGGTGGCCGAATCGGGAATGACGATGCCGCCGGCCGAGACCTTCTCTTCTTCCAGGCGCTTGACGATGACGCGATCGTGCAACGGACGCAGTTTGCTCATGACAATTCCACCAACAGTCTGAGGTTTAAAGAAAAAAGACCATCTTGTTAGCACTCGATGGTGCTGAGTGCCAATTTTAGTCGCGCACGAGATCTTCGCAAGATCCGTGTCTGACATGGCAGATGCGGACGCGCCGAGCCCTTTCAAGAGCACAGGGTGAAATTTTTTGCCGAAAAGGCCGGTCTGGAACGATGACCTGAACTTTCGACCTTTGCCGTTCCGGACCCACCATGCCTATGCTCGGCGTCCATCCGTCCCTGTGAATCAACACCTGCATGTCATCGAGCGATCGCGCACAACTGGTGCTTTGCACCTGCCCGGACCAGGACTCGGCCGCCACGCTGGCGCGCGCCCTGGTGGAGCGGCAGTTGGCCGCCTGTGTCAGCCGCGTGCCGGGACTGGTCTCGACCTACGCCTGGCAGGGTCAGATCGAGGAGGACGCCGAGCACCTGCTGCTGATCAAGACCACCGCCGCACGTCTTGAAGCCCTCGAAAAGGCCGTGCTGGCGCTGCATCCGTATGATGTGCCGGAGCTGATCGCGCTGCCCATCGAGGCCGGTCACACGCCGTATCTGGCCTGGTTGCAGGCCGCTGTCGGCAACCCCACATGAGCGCCATTGACGCCCGTCGATGCTTGCCGTCCCCGTCGATCATCGCCCGCGATGGTCTCGCCCTGGAGTCATGATGAGTCTCACCACCTGGAGCCGCCGCGCGCTGCTCACTGTCACCGCCATCGTGGGCCTGCTCGCCGTCGCGCTGCCGGCGCAGGCGCAAGATGGCCTGCTGCCGGTCGAACAGGCCTACAAGGTCAGTGCCAAGATCGAGAAGCCGGGCAGCATCGCCCTGCACTTCACGCTGGCCGACCACTACTACCTGTACCGCGCGCGCTTTGCAGTCAGCTCGCCCGATGACGTGCTCAAGCTGGGCAAGTTGCAGCTGCCCGACGGGCAGAAAGAGCACGATGAGTACCTGGGCAATATCGAGATCTATCACCACCAGATCGACGCCACGCTGCCGTACACGGTCGCCCAAGACGGCGTGCGCACGGCCAAGCTGGATGTGCGCGTGCAAGGCTGTCATGAGGTCGATCCGAAGATCTGCTACCCGCCGTACACCATGCACCTGTCGCTGAAGCTGCCGGCTACTGGCGCCGGGACGGACGCCGCCAACAAGCAGGACGCGGGCAAGTCATCCGGTGCGGGCCTGTTGCCGGCGCGCAGCACGCAAGCCGGCAATGGCCAGCCACTGCCGGCCGACCAGGCTTTCAAGTTCGACGCCATCGCCACCTCGCCCACCCAGCTGATGCTGCGCTGGGTGATGCCGCCGGGCTACTACCTGTATCGCGACAAGACCCAGATCATCAAGCTGGCCGGCAAGGGCATCACCCTGGGCCAGCTGCAGTGGCCCTCGGGCACGGCACACCACGATCAATTCAACGGCGATGCCATCGTCTACTTCAACGAGGTAGATGTGCCGGTGAAGCTGACCCGCAGCGCCGATGCGGCCAAGGCCGTGACCGTACAGGCCACCTTCCAGGGCTGCCTGGAGCACAGCACCTGCTATCCGCAGATGACGCGCCAGGTTTCGGTGCCGCTGGATGGCGGCAGCGCCATGGCCGCCGGCAAGGCCCCCGCCAACGCCAAGACCGCGCCCACCGCGCCGCAAACTTCACTGCTCAGCGCACTGCTGCTGGCCCTGGGCGGCGGCCTGCTGCTGAACCTGATGCCGTGCGTGTTGCCGGTGCTGTCGATCAAGGCCATTGGCCTGCTGGAAAGCCGTGAAGGCAAGGCCGCTTCGCGCCGCCATGCGTTGTTCTACACCGCCGGCGTAATGGTCTCGTTCGCCGTGGTCGGTCTGGCCGTGCTGGGCCTGCGTGCCGCCGGCATGGCCTACGGCTGGGGCTTCCAGCTGCAGCAACCGGTGTTCGTGGCCATTCTGGCCTACATCATCCTGGCCATGGGCCTGTCGTTCTCGGGTGTGGTGCAGTTTGGCGCCGGCCTTGCCGGCACCGGCCAATCACTGGCCTCGCGCTCGGGCGCCTCGGGTGATTTCTTCACCGGCGTGCTGGCAGTGGTGGTGGCCAGCCCCTGCACGGCGCCGGCGATGGGCACGGCGCTGGCCTTCGCCTTCGCCGCACCGCCGCTGTACGCGCTGCTGGTGTTCCTGGCCCTGGGTATTGGCCTGGCCTTGCCGTTCCTGTTGATCGGCTTTGTGCCGGCACTGGGCCGCTGGCTGCCCAAGCCGGGCGCCTGGATGGAAACGCTCAAGGAGATCCTGGCCTTCCCGCTGTACCTGACGGCGGCCTGGCTGGCCTGGGTGCTGACCCACCAGCGCGGCGCCGACGGTGTCGGTTTGCTGCTGGTCGGCTCGGTGCTACTGGCACTGGGCCTGTGGTGGTTCGAGCGCTCGCGCCATCGCGGTGCGGGCAGCAAGGTGACTGCTGGCGTGCTGCTGCTGATCGCGCTGGTGCCGCTGGTGATGATCGCGCGCATGCCGGCACCCAGCCACACGCAGGCGGCGCAGCAGGGCGTGGTCGCCTTCACCCCGGCCAAGCTTGCGCAACTGCGCAAGAGTGGCAAGCCGGTGTTCGTGGACATGACCGCCGACTGGTGCATCACCTGCAAGGCCAACGAACACGCGGTGCTCGATACCGATGGCTTCAAACAGCTGCTGAAGAAGACCGGCGCCATCTACATGAAGGGCGACTGGACCAATGAAGATCCGGCCATCACCGCCTTCCTGCAGCGCTATCACTCGCCCGGCGTGCCGGTGTACGTGGTGTTTCCGGCCGATGGTAGCGAGGGCACCAAGCTGCCCAACGTGCTGACCATGGGCATCGTGCGCGAGGCGCTGACCAAGGCCGCGGCACACTGATGGGCTGGCGGCGCCACAGTCACCTGCTGATCGTGCTGGCCGCGGTCGTGGTGGGTGGCGCCGTCGCTTTCGCCGGCAGCTGGATACACTATGGCGGGCCGCCGCCGGCACTGATGCGGCTGCTTGTCCAGACCCGCCTCGGCGACCAGTTGCTGCAGGCGGCGCTGCGCCATCAGCAACCGGCCGCCCCGAAAGGCACAACCATGCTCGGCAAGGGCGACCGGCTGCCGGCACTTGCCTTCACCGGCGCCGACGGGCGGCGCTACCGGCTGGACCAGTGGCATGGCAAGACCGTGCTCATCAATTTCTGGGCCACCTGGTGCCAGCCGTGCCGGCGCGAGATGCCGCATCTGATCGCGGCGCAGAAGCGCCTGGCCGGATCGGTGCAGATCGTCGGTATCGCCCTGGATACGCCGCAGGCGGTGCACGCTTTTCTGGCCACCCACCCGCTGAACTACCCGGTGCTGTTGGGTGGCACCGGCAACAGCGCACTCAGCGCCCGCTTCGGCGACACCATGGGCGCACTGCCCTTCAGCGTGCTGGTGGCCCCGGACGGACGCATCAAGGCGACCCACTACGGTCCGCTGGTGGCCGTGCAGTTGCACTGGTGGCTGGATTGATGCCCAGCGAGACCATTTGGCCGCCCAAATTCAAACAATGGTTCGAACGTCAATGAACGTCGCCGATCTGCGCCGATCTGGACAATCGAAATCATCGCGCGCACACTCTGCACTTTGGCGGCCCCTCCGCCTGACGTGAAGTGAGTGCCCGTGGCCAAGATCCTTGTCCTGCACGGACCCAACCTGAACCTGCTCGGCGTGCGTGAGCCGGAGATCTACGGCCGCGAGAACCTGGCCGAGATCAACGCCGCGCTAGCCGGTCGCACCGAAGCGGCCGGGCACGAGTTGGGCTGGTACCAGTCCAATGCCGAGCACGAGCTGATCAGCCGCATCCACCAGGCGCGCGACGAAGGCGTGGCGGTGATCCTGATCAACCCGGCCGCCTTCACCCACACCAGCGTGGCCATGCGCGATGCGCTGGCGGCGGTGGATATTCCGTTTGTGGAAATCCACCTGTCCAACCCGCATGCGCGCGAACCGTTCCGCCACCACTCGTATTTTTCCGATCTCGCCATCGGCGTGATCGCAGGCTTCGGTGCCGACAGCTACCGGCTGGCACTGGAAGCGGCGCTGAACCGTCTGTCGGTCTGACGCACGGTTTTCGTATCCACTGACATTCTCAAGGCCCTGTCCCATGGATCTACGCAAGATCAAGAAGCTGATCGACCTGCTCGAGGAATCCAACCTCGCCGAGCTGGAAATCAAGGAAGGCGAGGAAGTGGTGCGCCTGTCGCGCGTGCCCAAGGGCGGCGTCGCCGTTGCCGCACAGCCGGCCGCGATGGCACCGCAGCAGGTCGCGCCGCAGGCCCAGCCCGCCGCCGCACCGGCGCAAGCACCGGCCACCGCCGAGGCCGCACCGGCCAAGGGTGATGACCTGCCGGCCGGCACCGTGGTGCGTGCGCCGATCGTCGGCACGTTCTACTCATCGTCCTCGCCGGACGCCGAGCCGTTCGTCGAGGTCGGCCAGAAGGTCCAGGCCGGCGATACGCTGGGCATCATCGAAGCGATGAAGATGTTCAACCAGATCGAGTCCGAGGTCAGCGGCACGGTCGTCGCCATCCAGGTGGAAAACGGCCAGCCCGTCGAATTCGACGAAGCCATGTTCGTTATTGCCTGATCACGACATGACGGCCGTCTGCCAGCGCTCGCGCCACCGATGACACGGCTGGCGCAGCGCGGTTCGCGCCGAAATGGCGCAACGCGGACTGGCACTGCCACAGCGAGGCCTGATCTCCCATGCTAGACAAAGTACTCATCGCCAATCGCGGCGAAATTGCACTGCGCGTTTTGCGTGCCTGCCATGCGCTGGGCATCAAGACGGTGGCCGTGCATTCCACCGTGGACCGCAATCTCAAGCACGTCGGCATGGCCGACGAGTCGGTGTGCATCGGCCCGCCGGCCGGCGCGCAGAGCTATCTGCACATTCCGGCCATCATCGCCGCGGCCGAAGTCACCGACGCCACCGCCATCCACCCCGGCTACGGTTTTCTCTCCGAGAACGCCGACTTTGCCGAGCAGGTGGAGCAGTCCGGCTTCATATTCATCGGCCCCAAGGCCGACACCATCCGCATGATGGGCGACAAGGTCGAAGCCATCCGCGCCATGAAGCAGGCCGGCGTGCCGTGCGTGCCCGGCTCCGGCGGACCGCTGGGCGAGGACATGGACGAGAACGGCCGCATCGCCCGTGACATCGGCTACCCGGTGATCATCAAGGCGGCCGGCGGCGGCGGTGGGCGCGGCATGCGCGTGGTGCGCACCGAGGCACACCTGCACAACGCCATCACCCTGACCAAGCAGGAGGCCAAGGCGGCCTTCGGCAACGATCAGGTGTACATGGAGAAATTCCTGGAAAATCCGCGCCATGTGGAAATCCAGGTGATGGCCGATGGCCAGGGCAACGCCATCCATCTGGGCGAGCGCGACTGCTCCATGCAGCGTCGTCACCAGAAGGTGGTCGAGGAAGCGCCGGCGCCGGGCATCACACCCGAGCAGCGCGCCGAGATCGGCAAGGTCTGCACCGACGCCTGCCTGCGCATCGGCTATCGCGGTGCCGGCACCTTCGAGTTCCTGTACCAGGACGGGCGCTTCTACTTCATCGAGATGAACACTCGCATCCAGGTCGAGCACCCGGTCACCGAGCTGATCACCGGCGTCGACCTGGTGCGCGAGCAGCTGCTGGTGGCCAGCGGCGAGAAACTCTCGATCCGCCAGGAGGATGTCACCATCACCGGTCATGCCATCGAGTGCCGCATCAACGCCGAGGATCCGGACACCTTCATGCCCTCGCCGGGCACGGTGAAGCGTTTCGAGGCCGCCGGCGGCCCCGGTGTGCGCGTGGATACGCACCTGTACGACGGCTACAAGATTCCGCCCAACTACGATTCGATGATCGGCAAGCTGATCGTGCACGGGCAGGATCGCGAAACGGCTATCGCGCGCATGCGCATCGCGCTGTCGGAAATGGTGCTGGAAGGCATCAAGACCAATATCCCGCTGCAGCAGCGCATCATGAATGACGGCGGCTTCCAGGCCGGTGGCCAGAACATCCACTACCTGGAAAAGCGCATCGCCGAACAGCAGGAAAAGGCCATCAACCTAGGTTGATGGACACGCGGGGCGGCTTCCCTGGTCGCCCCGCTTCGCACGCAATACTGGCCGATACCATGCCCTGGCTTGAACTTTCCCTCACCGTGACCGCGGCGCAGCAACCGGCGGTGGAATCTGCCCTGGAAGCACTGGGCGCGCAGGCCATCACCCTGGCCGATGCCGACGCCGAGACACCGGACGAGCGCGCCATCTTCGAGCCGGGCGTGGGCGAAACGCCGCTGTGGCAGGGCGTGGTGCTCAACGCGCTGTTCGACGCCGATGCCGATCAGCGCGCCCTGAGCGATGCCCTGGGCGCGCAGGTAGCCGGGCTTTCACCCGAGCAGATCAGCTTTCGCCGCGTCGAGGACCAGGACTGGGAACGCGCCTGGATGGACCAGTTCCAGCCCATGCGCTTTGGCCACAGGCTGTGGATCCACCCGTGGAACTACGAGGGCGACACCGCCGAAGGCGCAGTGGTGGTGCATCTGGACCCGGGCCTGGCCTTTGGCACCGGCACGCATCCGACCACGGCGCTGTGTCTGGAATGGCTCGATGGCCTGGCGCTTTCCGGCAAGCGTCTGATCGACTATGGCTGCGGTTCGGGCGTGTTGGCGCTGGCGGCGCTGAAGCTGGGCGCGGCGCAAGCCATCGGCGTCGACAATGATCCGCAGGCACTATCGGCCTCGGCCGACAACGCCAGCCGCAACGGTGTCGGCGAGCGCCTGTCGGTGTATCTGCCGGAAGACGCGCCGACCGAGCCGGCCGATGTGTTCGTGGCCAACATCCTGGCCGGCCCACTACTGGAGCTGGTGCCGCGCTTTGCCGAGCTGACCGGTGCCGGCGCGCCGTTCGCGCTGTCGGGCATCCTGAACGGCCAGCACGAGGAATTGCTGGAAGCCTACGCGCCGTGGTTTGAGGATCTTTCCACCGAGATGCGCGAGGACTGGGTGCGTATCAGCGGCCGGCGCAAGGCCTGACGTCCACACGGCGCGACCTGCGCCGACATGCCAGCAGCCACCGGCTGCGCTTAGAATCGGCCCATGTACACGCAGTGTCCCGAGTGCCAGACCATCTATGCGCTGACCGCCTCCGAGTTGGCGCAAGCGCGCGGCAGCGTGGCCTGCGGGCATTGCGGCGCCACCTTTGACGGCCTGGCCAGCCTGGCCGAGGCGCTGCCGCCGGAACCGTTTGACGCACTGGAACGCCATCCGGGCAGCCCGTCACCGGCGATGCTGATATCGGCGGTTTATCGGCCCGGCGCCGCGCAGGACACGCCGGCCGAGCCCCTCCCGGCGGCGTCGGATGGATCCGGCGTGATGCACCCCTCCTTCGCGCGCCGAACCCGCCGCAGGCGGGCGGGTTCCGGGATGCGCTGGGCTCTCGGCTGCCTTGTACTGACCCTGGTGCTGACGGCACAACTGACCTGGGCCGAACGTGCGCACTGGGGCGAATTTCCCGCCGCACGTGGCTTTGCCCAGCAGCTGTGCGACCGCCTGGGCTGCAACCTGCCGCCCACACGCGATCTGGCGCAGCTACAGATGGTCTCGCGCGACATCCGCCCACACCCCTCGGTGCCCGGCGCGCTGATCATCAGCGCGACCATGCGCAACGATGCCGGCTTCACCCAGCCCTACCCGGTGGTCTCGATCACCCTGTCCGACCTGAACGAACACCGGGTGGCCATGCGCCGCTTCAGGCCAAGCGAATACATCGCCGACCCGCAGGTGCGGGCGGCCGGGCTGGCACCGGGCGCCAGCGCGGCACTGGTGTTCGAGGTCAAGGACCCCGGCCACCGCGCCGTGGCCTTCGAATTTGCCTTCCGCTAAAGGGCTTGTTTGCCGCACCAGCGGGCGCTTTGGGCATGCCCGAACGGGTGCGTTTGGCCGTCCATGTCACAGCCATCGACGACGCGGCACTTAAAAACCGGCGCCCGGGCGGGTAAACTCGATCCTTCGCCCGGCCGTTGGCGTCGGGTGTGCACCGACCGAACCACCATCGCCGTCTCACACAACAACAAGCGCGCGCCGCACACATCCATCGTGCCGGCAGCAGCGCAAGAACTTGAAGGGATATGGGAGTGAATGCCGTCAGACTGCCTCATGCCGGGGATGAGGCCGAGACCTCGACGCAGAGCGTGCTCAGTGAGTGTGTCACCCGTACCGTGCGCCGCTATCTGGACGACATCGGGGATACCGAATGCAGCGAAGGCCTGTTCTCGCTGGTCATGAGCGAGGTCGAGGCGCCACTGCTTCGCGAGGTACTGGCCTGGCACGAGGGCAACCAGAGCCGCGCCGCCGCCGCGCTGGGCATCAACCGAGCCACGCTGCGCAAGAAGCTGGCGCTGTACGGCATCATCTGAATCCCGCTACTGGCGTGGGCGAATCGCGTTTGGCCGTCCGTTTTTGTGACCACCACGCGATATCGATCCACCAGCACGGCAGCGCATGCGGTTATAATTTCGCGCTTTCCAACGGGAAGCCTCCATGACCGACCAGCGCATCATCCCGGTTCGCCGCGCCCTCTTGAGCGTCTCGGACAAGCACGGCCTGACCGATCTCGGTCGCGCCCTGGACACCCTGGGTGTCAGCCTGATCTCCACCGGCGGCAGTGCCCGCGCCTTGCGCGAGGCCGAGGTGCCGGTCACCGATGTCAGCGCCGTCACCGGTTTTCCCGAGATCATGGACGGGCGCGTCAAGACGCTGCACCCGGCCATCCACGGCGGCCTGCTGGGCCGACGCCAGACCGATGATGCGGTCATGGCCGAGCACGGCATCGAGCCGATTGACCTGCTGGTGGTCAACCTGTACCCGTTCGCCAAGACCGTGGCGAAGCCCGATTGCAGCTATGGCGATGCCATCGAGAACATCGACATTGGCGGCCCGGCCATGCTGCGCGCGGCGGCCAAGAACCATGATCGCGTGCTGGTGGTGGTCGATCCGGGCGATTACGCCGAACTGATCGACACCCTGCGCACGCACGGCGGCACCACCGAGGCGCTGCGCCGGCGCCTGGCGGCCAAGGCCTATGCGCACACCGCCAAGTATGACGGCATGATCGCCGACTGGCTGGGCGCGCGGGTGGGTGAAGAAGAGCAGGCCTCGCCGTTCGCGCCGACCCTGCATCTGGCGCTCAAGCGCGCACAGACGCTGCGCTACGGCGAAAACCCGCACCAGGGCGGCGCGCTGTACCTGGAAGCGGACGCACCGGCGCAGGGCATCATCGCCAACGCCCGCGTGCTGGCCGGCAAGGCGCTGTCGTACAACAACATTGCCGATGCCGATGCCGCACTGGAGTGCGTGAAGGCATTCCAGCGCGTGCCGGCCTGCGTCATCGTCAAGCACGCCAACCCCTGCGGCGTGGCGCTGGGCGCCAACATCCGCGAAGCCTACGACCGCGCCTTCGCCTGCGACCCTGTGTCCTCGTTCGGCGGCATCATCGCCTTCAACCATGCGCTGGACGCCGAGACCGCCCAGCACATCCTGTCGCGCCAGTTTGTCGAAGTGGTGATCGCGCCCAGCGTGGCCGACGATGCCCTGGCCGCCTTCGCCAAGAAGCCCAATGTGCGCGTGCTGGCCACCGGCGCCTGGCCGGAGCAGCCGGCGCACAGCTTCGAGTACAAGCGCGTGGCCGGCGGCCTGCTGGTGCAGGATACCGATCGCGACACGCTGCTGGTCGACGACCTGAAGGTGGTCTCCAACCGCGTGCCCAGCGCCGAGCAGCTCAAGGACCTGCTGTTTGCCTGGCATGTGGCGATGTATGTGAAATCCAACGCCATCGTCTACGCCAAGGACAGCCAGAGCATCGGCATTGGCGCCGGCCAGATGAGCCGCGTGATCAGCGCCAGGATCGCCGCCATGAAGGCCGAGGAGGCCGGCCTGACCGTACCCGGCAGCGTGATGGCGTCCGATGCGTTCTTCCCGTTCCGCGACGGCATCGACGCGGCCGCGCAGGCCGGCATTGCCGCGGTGATCCAGCCTGGCGGATCGATGCGCGACGCGGAGGTGATTGCCGCCGCCGACGAGCACGACATGGCCATGGTGTTCACTGGCATGCGTCACTTCCGTCACTAAGGCGCGGCCTGCGGCCAATCGACGCAAAACAAAGCCCGCCTTCATCCGGCGGGCTTTTTTGTCACTGGCAATGAGATCTCAGGCCAGGCGCGGCAGAATGTGCCGGCGACTCAATGGCGCAATCGGCAACGCCGGATCAGGCGGCAAGCTGACCCAGTGCAGGGCGGCAATTTCCGCCGCGGCGCGTGGCTCGCCATCCAGCACCACCTCGAATACCTGCGCGCGCACGCGCCAGCCCGGTTCATGCACCGCCGCATCCTCGAACTGGCCCAGTGCACGCACCGAGGCCTCCCGTGGCGCGCAGCCCAGTTCCTCGAGCAATTCGCGGCGCAGGGTTTGCGTTGGCGACTCGCCACGTTCGCACTTGCCGCCAGGCTGTATCCAGTAGTCGCTGCCGTGTTTTTGCACCAGCAGCACGCGACCGCACGCATCGCGGATGACCGCGGCCACGGTATGGATCAGCGGTGTCGCGCTCTCACTGATCGCCGTCGCCTTGATCACCGTCATCGACCGGCTTGGGCGGCTTGCCCCACTCAAGCACCTTGTACATGGTCGGGGTGACCGGCGGCGCGCCGTTCTGGCCATGCAGCCTGCCGTCGTTGCCGACCATGTAGGTGTACGGCACGCCGTGCTTGGGCGTCACCCGCACCATGTAGACCTGACCGTTGCGGCTGTATTCCTCGACCGTCTTGTCGCCCTCGTTGTGCACCTTCACATCGGGCATCGGCTGGCCGCTCTTGATCTTGGCCGGCAGTTCCGGCTGCAGCGACTGCTTCTGGATCTGCCGCGCGCTCTGCGGGGGTGGCGTATGCGTGTGCTGCGGCGGCGGCGCCTTGGCCTTCACGCCCGGATCGTTCAGACCCGGCGGAGGCGGTGCCGGCTGGGTATCCTGCTGCGCCAGTACCGGCGTGGTGGCCAGGGCGGCGGTGACGCCGGCAATGAACAGGTAGCTCAATTTCATGGGACATCTCCGCGTTGGCGTGGCGGCAAGCATAGCAGCGCGGGCCGACCACACAGCGTGAATGCTTGGCCCACGCGCGAAGGCGCCAGCCGTGCGAAAATCAGGCGCATGAAATCGATGATCCTGATTGACGGCTCCTCCTACCTGTATCGCGCCTTCCACGCGCTGCCACCGCTGACAAACGCCCAGGGCGAACCCACCGGCGCGCTGTTTGGCGTGGTCAACATGCTGCGCGCCACGCTGAAGGCCGGCGCCACCTACGTGGCTTTCGTGCAGGACGCGCCCGGGCCCACCTTCCGCGACCAGATGTACGAGCAGTACAAGGCCAACCGCCCGCCGATGCCCGACGAGCTGCGCAGCCAGATCGAGCCGATGCTGGCCATCGTCGGCGCGCTGGGTTTCCCGATCCTGCGCGTACCGGGCGTGGAGGCCGACGATGTGATCGGCACCCTGGCGCGCCAGGCCGCCGCCGAAGGCATCGAGGTGATCATCTCCACCGGCGACAAGGATTTTGCACAGCTGGTCGACGGCCACGTGTCGCTGGTCAACACCATGACCAACACGCGCACCGATCACGACGCGGTGGTCGAGAAATACGGCGTGCCGCCCGAGCGCATCATCGACTTCCTGGCGCTGACCGGCGATGCCATCGACAACGTGCCCGGCGTGACCAAGTGCGGGCCGAAAACGGCCGCCAAATGGCTGAGCCAGTTTGGCGATCTGGACACGCTGATGGCGCGCGCCGACGAGGTCGGCGGCAAGATCGGGCAGAACCTGCGCGATGCGCTGGAACAGCTGCCGCTGTCGCGCGAACTGGTCACCATCAAGACCGACGTGGCGCTGGATGTCGGCCCGCACGACCTGGGCCTGCGCGAGGCCGATGTCGAGGCACTGCGCGAGCTTTACACGCGCTACGAGTTCAAGGCTGCGCTGAAGGAACTGGACGGCGAGGCTGCCGCGCCGGCACCGGCGGCTGCCGAGCCGCCGGCCACGCGCACATTGGAAGCGGCCATGGCGGCGCCCGATGCGGCACTGGCGGCCAAGGGCGAGTACGAGCTGGTCACCACGCAGACACAGCTCGACGCTTGGCTCGAACGCATAAGCCAGGCGCCGCTGGTGGCCTTTGATACCGAAACCACCTCGCTCAACGCGATGGTGGCCGAGGTGGTCGGCGTGTCGCTGGCGGTGGAGGCCGGCAAGGCCTGCTACATCCCGCTCAAGCACATCTACCCCGGCGCGCCCGAGCAACTGGATCGCGAGGCCACACTAGCCGCGCTGAAGCCGTTCCTGGAAGACGCATCACGTCCCAAGCTTGCCCAGCACGCCAAGTACGACATCAACGTGCTGGCCAACCACGGCATCGCCGTGCGCGGCGTGGCGCACGACACCATGCTCGAATCGTACGTGCTCAACGCCACCGCCACGCGCCACGACATGGACTCGCTGGCCAAACTGTACCTGGGCTACGAGACCATCAAGTACGAGCAGGTCGCGGGCAAGGGTGCCAAGCAGATCGGCTTTGACGAGGTGGATCTGGACACCGCCTGCACCTACGCCGCCGAGGATGCCGACATCACCCTGCGCCTGCACCACGTGCTGTGGCCCAGGCTGGAGGCCGAACCGGGCCTGCGCGATGTGTATCTGAACATCGAGATGCCGCTGGTGCCGGTGCTGGCAGCGATGGAGCGTACCGGCGTGCTGATCGATACCGACGTGTTGCGCCGCCAGAGCCAGGAACTGGGCAAGCGCATGCTGGAGATCCAGAACACCGCCTACGCCGCCGCCGGGCACGAGTTCAACATGGACTCGCCCAAGCAACTGCAGGGCGTGCTGTTCGACGAGCTGGGCCTGACCGCCAAGGTAAAAACGCCCAAGGGCCAGCCCTCCACCAACGAGGAGGCGCTGGCCGCGATTGCCGACGACCACGCGCTGCCGCGGCTGATCCTGGAGTACCGCGGCATGGCCAAGCTGCGTTCCACCTACACCGACAAGCTGGCCGGCATCGCCGACGCCGCCGGTCGCGTGCACACCAGCTATCACCAGGGCGCAGTGGCCACCGGGCGTATTTCCTCGTCCGAACCGAACCTGCAGAACATTCCGGTGCGCACCGAGGAAGGCCGTCGCATTCGCCAGGCTTTCGTGGCGCCACCTGGCTGGCAGGTACTGGCAGCTGACTATTCGCAGATCGAGCTGCGCATCATGGCGCATCTTTCCGGCGACGAGGGCCTGATGAAAGCCTTCCAGGAAGGCGCCGACGTGCATCGCGCTACCGCTGCGGAAGTGTTTGGTGTGGGGCCCGAGAAGGTGGAGCCGAACCAGCGCCGCGCCGCCAAGGCCATCAACTTCGGCCTGATGTACGGCATGAGCGCATTCGGCCTTGCTCGCCAGCTGGGCGTGGGCCGCGGCGAGGCCTCGGACTACATCGCCACCTATTTTGCCCGTTACCCGGGCGTGCGCGATTTCATGGAAGCCACCCGCGAGCAGGCCCATCGCGATGGCTACGTGCAAACCCTGTTCGGGCGCCGCCTTTATCTGCCCGAGATCGCCTCGCGCAATGGCGCGCGTCGCGCCGGTGCGGAACGTGCGGCAATCAACGCGCCGATGCAGGGCACCGCCGCCGACATTATCAAGCGCGCCATGATCGCCGTGGCCAGCTGGCTGCGCGATCGTGATGACGCACACATGCTCATGCAGGTACACGACGAACTGGTGTTTGAAGTGCGCGCCGGGCACGCCGAGGAACTACGCGCCGGCATCGTCGAACGCATGCAGAACGCGGCGACGCTGGCGGTACCGCTGCTGGTCGAAGCCGGCGTCGGGGCCAATTGGGATGAGGCGCATTGAATGAGAATGTAGGCGCACATGCCAAAATCGACTGCACAAACGACCTCAAAGTGAATACAATCTAAATGGATGTTGAATCGAGGCAAAACTTTTGGCCCCGTCTCGGCATCCTAATAAACGCTCGTGCAAGGCGAGCGCATCACTCTTCATCTCCATGAGTGAACCCGGTCCTGTTTCTCCCCAAGGTCAGGACCCGCCCCGGGGATCCCCCAGTCCTCGGGGCATTTTGAAGGATGGCCCGGCCCCAACCGGGCCCATCCTCACAAAAGTGAATTTCCACTGAATGAAATTTACGGCCCGGAAACTAATAGGGGTCGGCGCGCGTCTATCTCTTCGAGACGCACGCAACGGTGTCTCCACTCATCTCCCTGAGTGATCCCCCGAGAAACCGGATCTCCCCCCCCTGGATCCGGGCTCAACCGGCCCCGAGGACTCCCCCTTCCTCGGGGCTTTTTTATGGGTTGCCCTTCACCGCGCCACGACGCGTTCATGGCGCGGTTTTCACCACGCCATCCACACAACCTTCATCATGATGAACGCCACGGCAGCGCGCTCGTCGCAAGGCATGGAGCCAGGCCTACGGCGTGGCTATGATCGATTCCAACTCCACTATCGAAGGGTTCGCCCATGCGTATCGGTCTGCTGATTGTTGGCATCATTCTGCTTATCGGCGGTATCTGGGTCGTGGCCGGTGGCGGCAGCTATCAGAAAACGGACACCGTAGCCAAGATCGGCTCGGCCAAGCTCACCGCCACGCACGACAGGGCCATTCCGCAGTGGGTCGGCATTGCCGGCATCGTGGTCGGTGGCTTGGTGGCCGTCGGCGGCCTGGCCAGCGGCCGCAAGAAGTAAGCACCGGGCCGTATGGCCCATCTCCCCGGAAACGGGCGTCGCCGATCACGGTGGCGCCCGTTTTTTTTGGCCCCACGCATGAGCCCGGCGCCGCCCGCCGCTACAATGGTGCAATGGATGTTTCGCACCTTCTCGATTCGCTCAATGCCGACCAGCGCCAGGCCGTCAGCGCACCGCCCGGTCACCACCTGGTCCTGGCCGGCGCCGGCTCCGGCAAGACCCGTGTCCTGACCCACCGCATCGCCTGGCTGTGCCAGGTCGAGCACGTGCCGCCCTGGGCCATCCTGGCGGTCACCTTCACCAACAAGGCCGCCGGCGAGATGCGCGGGCGCCTGGATCCTTTGATGCCCGGCGGTACGCGCGGCTTGAGTGTGGGCACCTTCCACGGCATCGCCCATCGGCTGCTGCGCCGCCACTGGCGTGAGGCCGGACTGCCGGAAACCTTCCAGATTCTGGATGCCGACGACCAGCAGCGCCTGGTCAAACGTGTGATCGCCGGCATGGGTCTGGACGAATCACGCTTCCCGCCGCGCCAGGCCACCTGGACCATCAACAGCTGGAAGGATGAAGGCAAGCGTCCGGATGGCATCGAACACCGCGACCATCCGGTCACGCGCACCTTCATCGAGATCTACACCGCCTACGAGGAAGCCTGCCGCCGCGCCGGCCTGGTCGATTTTGCCGAGCTGCTGCTGCGGGCCCACGAACTGTGGCTGCACGACCCGCAGGTGCTGTCCCACTATCGCGAGCGCTGGCGTCACCTGCTGATCGACGAATTCCAGGACACCAACGCGCTGCAATACGCCTGGATTCGGGTGCTGGCCGGCGACAGCGGGCAGACCTTCGTGGTCGGCGACGACGATCAGGCCATCTATGGCTGGCGCGGCGCGCGCGTGGAAAACGTGCAGCAGTACCTGAAGGATTTTCCCGGCGCCGACACCATCCGTCTGGAACAGAACTACCGCTCCACCGCCACCATCCTGAAAGCGGCCAATGCAGTCATCGCGCGTAATGGCGATCGCCTCGGCAAGCAGCTGTGGACCGACGGCGGCACGGGCGATGCCATCGCCCTGTACGCGGCCTACAACGAGCAGGACGAGGCGCGATATGTGATCGAACGCATTGCCGAGCACATCGACGGCGGCGGCAGCCCCAGCGACTGCGCCATCCTGTATCGATCCAACGCGCAATCGCGCAATTTCGAGGAACAACTGATCGGCCGCGACCTGCCGTACCGGGTCTACGGCGGCCAGCGCTACTTCGAGCGCGCCGAAATCAAGGACGCGCTGGCCTATTTGCGCCTGACCGCCAACCGTCACGACGATGCCGCCTTCGAGCGCGCGGTTAACACGCCGCCGCGCGGCATTGGCGGGCGCACCCTGGATGTGCTGCGCCAACGCGCGCGCTCAGAACGCCTGTCGATGTGGGATGCCTCGCTCAATGAGCTGGCCGGCGGCACGCTGGCGGCGCGCGCGCGCAACGCAGTCAAGGGTTTCCTGAGCTTCATCGAGGACATGGGCCAGCGCTTTGCCGGTGTCGGCGATCTGGTCGAAGGCAGCGCCACGGCACTGAACCTGGCCGAGCAGATCGACCACGCCATCGTCTCCAGTGGCTTGCGCGAATACTACGAGCGCGACAGCCGCGGCAGCGCCGAACAACGCGTGGAGAACCTGGACGAACTGGTCAACGTCGCCGCGCGCTTCGAGCCCACCGCCGACGATGTCGAAGCCGGCCTCTCGGAACTGGCGGCCTTCCTGTCACATGCCGCGCTGGAAGCCGGTGAGGGTCAGGGCGACGCCGGGGACGAGTGCGTGCAGTTGATGACGCTGCACTCGGCCAAGGGCCTGGAGTTTCCGGTGGTGTTCCTGGTCGGGCTGGAAGAAGGGCTGTTCCCCAGCCAGCGCTCGACCGAAGAGGAAGGCCGGCTGGAGGAAGAGCGCCGCCTGGCCTATGTCGGCATCACCCGCGCGCGGCAGAAGCTTTACGCCAGCTATGCCGAGTCGCGGCGCATGCACGGCG
Source organism: Oleiagrimonas sp. C23AA (assembly GCF_011759385.1). Taxonomy (GTDB): domain Bacteria; phylum Pseudomonadota; class Gammaproteobacteria; order Xanthomonadales; family Rhodanobacteraceae; genus Oleiagrimonas. The sequence goes on from NZ_JAARLY010000013.1 coordinate 59,168, forward strand.
TGGAAATGATGGCGCGTCCGTCGCGCTTCCTTGGCGAGATTCCGCCGGAACTGATGGAAGAAGTGCGCCCGCGCGTGCAGACCTCGCGCCCGGCCTACGGCGGTCGCTACAGCACGCCCGAACCGATGCTGGACGAAGCCATGCCGCTGAAGCTGGGCCAGCCGGTGACTCACCCCAGTTTTGGCAGCGGCGTGGTGGTCAGTGCCGAAGGCAGCGGCGCGCATACCCGCGTGCAAGTCAATTTCGACGATGCCGGCAGCAAATGGCTGGTGTTGGCCTACGCCAACCTGACACCGCTGTAAACCCGCCCGCTCGTGTCAGGCAGCTGGCGGCCCCGGCATGCGCGGCATGCCGTGCTCGTCACGTTCCTCGGTGACGGTCAGTTCGCTGCCCGGCGCCACCGGCGAGGTGCCGGGCAAGGCATCGACCGGTTCGCCACGTGCCAGGCGCAGGGCGTTGCGGTAGCAGTGCTGGGCCAATGCGGTGTTGCCCTGGCCCAGGTACGCATCGCCCTGCACTTCCCAGGCGTTGGAGCTGGGCGCCAGGCGCAACGAGCGTTCCAGGTACTGATGCGCCTTGCCCCACAGTTTCAGACGCACGCACAGGCGCCCCAGTGTGGCCAGCAGGGCGGCATCATCGGTGTGCGCATCCAGCCAGCCCTCGGCCTTGCGCAGACGCGATTCGGTATCGCGCCCTTCCAGCGCACCATAGGTGGCCGCCAATGGCGAGGACCACTGCCGGCGCAGCGCCGCCTCCACCTCGTCCATCGCCGCCAGCGAGGCACCCAACTGGGCGGCACGGCGCGCATAGGCATCGACCACACCCGGCGCGCGTCGCTGGCTGCGCGGCAGCCGCCCCCAAGCCTCGGCCAGGGCGTCGGCGCGTTCGATGCGAGCCAGCCAGGCGCCGATGACGCGCGCCTCCAGCTCGGCATAAAGACGCGTTTGCAGCGCGCCGCTCTTGCGCAGCGGCTCCAGGCCTTCGCGGGCGTGTTCCAGATCGCCCGCCGCCAGCGCCGCCTCGACATATTCGCGCCAGCCGGCCGGCGGCAGCTTGCCGGCCTCGGCCTCGTGCATCAGCAGCGCCAGCGCGTCGGCATCGCGACCTTCACGTCGCAGCACGCGGGCTCGCAGCACACGCGCCGCTTGCGGCACATCGGCGGCGGCCTGATCCAGCGCATGCTGGGCCTGGCTGACATCGCCACGTTGCGAGGCCGCCTCGGCAGAGGCCAGCAAGGCCGGACCGCGCAGCGGATGATGCCGCGCGGCGCGACCCAATGCGCGCTCGGCGGCGGCATGACGGCCTTCGGCCAGCGCCACCAGGCCTTCGGACAGGCGCTGCCGGCTGATACGGCGATGCCGGCGCGTCACCGCGCCGAATGGCCAGCTCAGCAGCCGCCAGACCAGCCCCAGCAGGAACAGCGCCAGCGCCACCAGCAGCACCGCCACCACCAGCGTGCTCTGCACGCGCCAGCCGCGGATGCGCACCAGCACATAACCGGGGTCTTGCGCCAGCCAGTGCCAGCCGGCGGCAGCCAACGCCGCCAGCAGGATCAGCAACAGGATCCAGCGCCACAGCCTCATCGCTGACCACCCTGGGTGGAACTGGCCGACGCCGGCTGGCCGGCGTCATTGACGGCGCGCAGATTGTGCAGCTGCTTGAGCGCACCGCCCAGTTGCGGCGCCGGCGCACTGGCGCTTTGCAGCCACTGGCGAATCTGTGCCTGCATGGCGCTGACATCCCCATTGTCGGTATCGAAATAGGTTTGGAGCGTGTCCTGCACACGCTTAAGTGCGGCCTTCCAACCGTCCTCGTCGAAGGCCAGCCGCGCCGCCTGAGCCTGCGCCAGATCCAGCGCCGCCAGCTCACGTGCCATGCGTGCATCGGCGGCGCCGGCCGGGCTGCCGTTGTCGCGATCGACACGCACCAGATGCGACAGCGCATGCCACACGCGTGCCCAGAAGCCATGCGGCGCAGCCTGATTGCGATCATCCAGCGGTTTCAGCGGCAGGCTGGCCAGCTGCACGCGCATGGCCGCCACCTGGCTAAGCTGCTGCTGACGCGCTTCGGGGTTGAGCGCGGCCAGTGCGGCGCGCTCGTCGGCCACGCTCTGGCGCACGCCGGCCACGGCCGGATCATTCACCGAGGCCAGTGTCTGGTCGGCCAGACGATAGGCGGCCAGCGCACCACCGGCATCGTGAAACAGCTCGAAACGTGCCTGCCCCAGACGCAGCAACATACCAGCCTCGTCCAGCAGCATGCCGTCATGGCCGGACAGCTGCTTGGCCGAAAGATTGGCGACCGCATCCTCCAGATGCCGTGTGCGCTCGGAAAGACCGGAAAGCTGATCGCGCAGGCCGCGGTTGGTGTCGTCGGCCGCTGACAGCTGCTTGGCCAGCTTGGCGCGCTCCTCGCTGAGATCGGTCACGGTGCCATGCAGCTGCGACAGGCGCTGTTGCAGCTGTCCCAGCCGGGCCTGGGCATCGTGCTCACTGTGCGCCAGCTGCCACAGGCGCCAGCCCCCGAAGGCCGCCGCAGCCAATGCCACCACCGCCACCAGCAGGGCCAGCGCTGCCACAAAGCCGCGACGCCGCGGCGCGGGCGGCTCGGAAACCGTCAACGCATTCTTTTCGCTCATGCGCGCATGCTAGCCCGAATTTGAAAAGCGGCGCCATTCCGGCGGCGATGGCGTTCAGTCTGGCGCGCGGTGGGCCGCGCAGGTCGCCGCCAGCAGATCCTCCGGCCGCGCCGAGGCGGCCAGAACGTAGCGCCTGAAACCGCTGGCTTGCGCAAGACCCGCCAAGCGCTCGCTACTGACCACCGCGCAGGCGCGTTCGGTCAATGCCTGCCAGTTGGCCGGACCAAGCCCGGCCGACACATGGGCCAGCGCACCAGCACTGCTGATCAGCACATACAGCGGCGCCGATGCGGTCTCGAGCGCGCGGCGATGGCGCGCATCCAGCCGCGCCGCGGAGCGCACGTAGACATGCGCCTCGAACAAACGGGCACCACGCGCGACCAGCGCATCGGGCAGCAGGCGCCTTCCGCCGGCCGCCCCCACCAGACCGACCGACTGCCCCTGCACCGACTGCAACGCCGGCAAGGCGAGCAGACCTTCGCTGCGTTGCTGGGCGGGCACCTGGACGTGCTCCACACCCTGCGCCTGCAATGCCCTGGCCGTACCACCGCCCACCGCCAGTACGCTTCCCATCGGCACCAGCGGCAGCAGCCGTGCCGCAAACCGCACCGCCGCCGGACTGGTGAAGATCACCCGTGTCGCCGCCAGCGCCTGACGCAGATGTTTGCGCGCGGCATCGTCATCACGCCCGCGCAGACTGAAACCCGGCACCTGCAGCACGCGGGCACCGCGCGCCTGCAACCGCCGGCGCAACGGCCCGTCGGCAGCGACCGGACGCATCAGCATCACGGTGGCACCGCGCAACGCAGCATCGGACAAAACGGCCTGGGCACACATGGCGTCGATGCTAACCGACTTGCCGCCTGCACGGCGGCCCGGTCAGACTCGGCCACCATCGCGGCCGCGCGCCGCTCAAGCCCTGACCACCGCTTATGACCGAGCTGCCCCTTCCCGCCAACGCCACCGAGCTGGAACGCTTCATTCTCGACTCGATTCCATTGAGCCGCGCCATGCAGATGCAACTGGCCGGCTACGACGGCCAGCGCCTCACGCTGCGCGCGCCACTGGCGCCCAACGCCAACGACAAGGGCTGCGCGTTTGGCGGCAGCCTGGCCAGTCTGATGACCCTGGCCGGCTGGTCGCTGGTGGAGCTGAAACTGCGCGAGGCCGGCGAGGACTGCGACCTGTTCATCGGCAACTCGGAACTTCGCTACCTGGCACCGGTGTGGGAGGCCATCAGCGCCGAAGCCGAGCTCACCGAGGATCCGGACTGGACGCGCTTTTTCGCCACGCTGGCCCAGCGCGGCCGTGCCCGCGCCACGATCGCCTGCCGCGTGCCGGGCGCACAGGGGGCGGCCGCGGAAATGACCGCGCGCTTCGTGGCCAAACGCCGCGCCTGATCCAGCCCGCGCCTTTAAGGCACAATGCGAGGCTGGACCGGGGAGGAAACCATCATGCGCCGCCTGATCGCCATCACCCTGCTGGCTGCCTGCACGGCGCTGGCCGCCTGCGCCAACATCGCCGAGCAACGCAAGTCGACGCAGTTGCAGGAAACCCTGTCGGCCTATCGTAACGCGCTGCGCTGGGGCAGTTTCCAGCAGGCCGCCGCCTTCATCGACCCGAAGTTGCGCCAGGCGCACCCGATGAGCGACTTCGAGCGCAGCCGCTACGCGCAGGTGCGCGTCAGCGACTACGACGACGCCCAGGGCCCGGTACCGGCCGGCAAGGATGAAGTCCACCAGGCGGTGCGCATTGGCCTGATCAACCGCAACACCCAGGCCGAACGCAGCATCGTCGACCAGCAGGTCTGGCACTACGACCAAGACGCCCATCACTGGTGGCTGGAATCGGGCCTGCCGGACCTGGACCGGCGCTGAGGCCGCATGCCGCAGGCCGCGCGCGTTGCCGCCGACGGCCAAGGCCCGGATAATCGATGGTCTTTGGCCGCCCGGCGGCCCGCTCCGGACACCCTGCCATGAACGATTTTCCGCAAAAACTGCCCGAATTCATCCACAACCACTGGGCGCTGTGCCTGCTGTTCGTGATTTTGCTGGTCGGGCTGATCGTCACCCAGCTCATGCACATGCTGCGCAAGGACAAGTCGCTGACACCGGCCCAGCTGACCCAGCTGATCAACCGCGAGAATGCGCTGGTCATCGATATTTCGCCGCTGGGCGATTACGAGAAGGCGCACATCCCCGGTGCCAAGCATGTGGCGATGAGCCAGTTCGACCCGGAGAACAAGGAACTGGCCAAGGTCAAGGACATGCCGGTGGTAGTGGTATGCAAGACCGGCCAGACCGCGGCCAAGGCCACGCAGCGCCTGGTCAAGGCGGGCTTCCAGCGCGTCTATCGCCTGAACAACGGCATGATGTCGTGGAAGCAGGCGGACCTGCCGGTGTCCAAGGGCCGCAACTGATCGCCCAGCACGTGGGGCGCGTCGCATCGGCGGCGCGCCCGGCGCACGCCTTACAGGCCGTGGATGCCGGCGCGTGCGTCCAGAATCTTCGCCAGCACCTCGGGGGCGTATTCGAACGAATCGAAATACAGCCGCTCCTCGGGTAGCCCGGCCGCGACAAAGGCGCGCCGTCCGGCATCGATCATCGCCGGCGGCCCGCACATGTAGATATCAAAGCCGGACAGGTCCGGATGATCGGCCAGCACGCACTCGTGCACGTAGCCGGCACGCGCGCCGACGGCCTGCGCGGCCTCGGCGTCGCTGACCACGGCATGAAAGTCCAGCGTCGGACACTCGGCGGCCCAGCGTTCGGGCAGCGCGCGCAGGTACAGATCCTCGGCGCTGCGCGCGCCCCAATAAAGATGCAGCGGCCGCTGCGCGCCCAGATGCATGAAGTGCTCGACCAGCGTCTTCACCGGCGCAAAGCCGGTGCCGCCGGCCATCAGCACGATCGGGCGCTCGGAATCCTCGCGCGGCACGAAGGTGCCCTTGGGGCCTTCCAGTTCCAGCGTGTCGCCCACGTGCAGCGACTCGAACACCCACGAGGTAAAGCCGCCGCCGGCAACGTGACGCACGTGCAGATCGATCACGCCGCCCTGGTGTGGCGCACTGGCGATGGAGAACGGGCGCCGATGACCATCGTCGAGCAGCACTTCGATGTACTGTCCCGGCAACCAGCGCAGCGGCGCGCCCTGCGGCTGCAATGCCAGACACACCACGTCCGGCGCCACCTGGCGCTTGTCGATCACGCGCGCGGTGAAGCGGCGCATCGGCATGTCTTCCACCGAGGCCACCTCGCGCGCCTCCAGCAACAGATCGCTGGTCGGCACCGCCTGACACAACAGCACGTCGTGGTGGGCTTTCTCAGCGGCGTTCAGCGCCAACGGCGGGCGCTGCGGATAATGGCAATCGCCTTCGATGACGGTGGCCTTGCAGCTGCCACAGACACCGGCGCGGCACGAATACGGCAGTGCCAATCCGGCCTGCTGCGCGGCATCGAGCACGGTCTGGCCGGGCGCGACCTGGAACGAGTGCCCGCTGGCTTTGAGGGTGACGGTGAAGGACACGGCAATCGATAAAGCGAATGAGCGCCCATTGTCGCCGCCCGGCCGTCCACCCACAATGCACGCCACACCGAGCCTTGCAGGAATCTTCATGTCGATCTGGAAGCAGGACACCACTGTCGAGCGCGTCAACCAGTGGAGCGAGCACACCCTGATGCAGGCGCTGGGCATCCGCATCACCGAGATCGGCGACGATTTCCTGCGCGGCAGCATGCCGGTCGACCAGCGCACGCACCAGCCGTTCGGGCTGCTGCATGGCGGCGCCTCGGTAGCGCTGGCCGAAACCCTGGGCAGCACCGCGGCGCTGCTGACGCTGGACCCCGAGCATGAAGTGGCGGTGGGGCTGGACATCAATGCCAACCACGTGCGCGGCGTGCGCGAAGGCCAGGTCATCGGCACGGCGCGCCCGCAGCACCTGGGCCGCAGCACGCAGGTGTGGGAAATCCGCATCGAGGCCGAGGATGGCGCGCTGGTGTGCATCTCGCGCCTGACCATGGCGGTGGTGCCTTCACGCATGGCCCGCCCGCGCGCATGAGCGCCAGCGACACGCCCTACGCTACGCTGTCGCCCGATTGCGTGCTCGATGCCATCGACAGCACCGGCCAACTCAGCGACGGCCGCCTGTTGGCGCTGAACAGCTACGAGAACCGGGTCTACCAAGTGGGGCTGGATGCCGGCGGCTTCATCGTCGCCAAGTTCTATCGCGCTGGCCGCTGGAGCGATGCGGCCATCCTCGAAGAACACGCCTTCGCGCTGGAGCTGACCGCCGCCGAACTGCCGATGGTGGCGCCGCTGGTGATCGACGGGCAAACGCTGTTTACGCACCAGGGCTTTCGTTTTGCGCTGTACCCGCGCCGCGGCGGTCGCGCGCCGCAGCTGGAATCGCGCGACAACTGCGAATGGATGGGCCGGCTGATCGCACGCATGCATCAGGTCGGCCGCCGGGCACGCTTCGCCCACCGCGAGGCCATCGACGTGGATGTGTTCATCGACGCCCCGGCCCAGGCCGTGCATGACAGCGGCTTGCTGCCGCCGTTTCTGGACAGCGCCTACGAGCAGGCGGTGGATCGGATCGACGACGGCGTCGAGGCCGCGTTTGCCCGTATCGAGCCGTTCCGCGGCCTGCGCCTGCATGGCGATTGCCATGGCGGCAATGTGCTTTGGACGGACGATGGCCCGCACTTTGTCGATCTGGACGATGCCCGCTCAGGACCGGCCATACAGGATCTGTGGATGCTGGCGCAAAGCGAGGCGGCGATGGACGCCTTGCTGGAAGGCTACGCGCAGTTTGGCGATATGGACCCGGCCGAACTGGCGCTGATTCCGGCCCTGCGCGCCATGCGCCAGGTGCATCATGCCGGCTGGATCGCCCAGCGCTGGGCCGATCCGGCCTTCCCGGCCGCGTTCCCCTATGCCGGCGAAGCGCGCTGGTGGCAGGAACACATCGACGACCTGCACCGCGCCGCCGACGCGCTCTGAACGTCAGCGCGACCTATAAAAAGCCCGGTGCAGCGGCGGCACCGGGCTTTGGCCAGCGATCAGAACACGGCCAGACGCGGTCGCCGTGGTGGCCGCTCGCCGGCATCGGCCAGCATCTGGCGCAGCGCCGGATCACGAATCTCGAACACCTCGAACAATCCCGAGTTCTTGAGCGCCGGCAGCTGCGCGATCAGCGCATCTTCCAGCTGGCGACGCTGATGCTCGTCCTCGCTATCGAGCAGGTCGCGCGCCTGCGCCACGAACTGCTGCATCAGCACCGGCTCGGGCACACGTTGATACGATAGTCGCAACAGATTCATTCACTCCCCTCCAGGGCTTGCAGGCCGGCTTCGCGACGCGCCTGACGTCGCTCGACCAGGCCACGGATAACCAGGTAGAACACCGGTGTGAAGATCAGGCCGAAGGCGGTCACGCCGATCATGCCGGCGAACACCGCCACGCCCATGGCATGGCGCATCTCGGCACCGGCGCCGTGCGAGAGCACCAGCGGCACCACACCCATGATGAAGGCGATGGAGGTCATCAGGATCGGACGCAGACGAAGCCGCGCCGCCTCCAGCACCGCCGCCAGGCGATCCATGCCTTCACGCTGACGATCGACCGCGAACTCCACGATCAGGATCGCGTTCTTGCAGGCCAGGCCCACCAGCACGATCAGGCCAATCTGGGTGAAGATGTTGTTGTCGCCGTGGCTCAGCCACACCCCGCTCATGGCCGACAACAAGCCCATCGGCACGATCAGGATCACCGCCAGCGGCAGGCTCCAGCTCTCGTACAAGGCCGCCAGCATCAGGAATGCCAGCAACACGCACAGCGGGAACACCAGGAACGAGGTATTGCCCTGCAAGATGCGTTGGTAGGTCAGCTCGGTCCACTCGTAGCTCATGCCGTTGGGCAGCAGGCGCTGGGCCAACTGTTCCATCGCCGTCTGCGCCTGGCCGGAACTGAAGCCGGGCGCCGGGCCGCCGTTGATTTCGGCAGTCGGGTAGCCGTTGTAATGCATCACCCGGTCCGGTCCGGTGGCCTGGCGCACGTGCACGAACGAGCCCAGCGGAATCAGCTGGCCACTGGCATTGCGTGTCTTCAGCTGGCCGATGTCGGCCAGATCGCTGCGAAAACGCGGCTCGGCCGACACGTTCACCTGATAGGTGCGGCCAAAACGGTTGAAGTCGTTGACGTACAGCGAGCCCATGTAGGCCTGCATGGTCTGGTAAACATCGCTCAAGTCCACGCCTTCGGCCTTGGCCTTCTCGCGGTCCACGTCGGCATCGATCTGCGGCACGCTGACACGGAAGCTGGAGAACAGACCCGCCAGTGCCGGATCCTTGCGCGAGGCGACAATCAGCTTCTGCGTCTGCTTGTAAAGATCATCGAAGCCGGCGCCGCCGCGATCCTCGATCTGCATGCGGAAACCACCGATGGTGCCCAAACCTTGCACCGGCGGCGGCGGGAACACCGCGATGTAGGCATCCTGGATGGCACCGAACTTGGCATTGAGCGCGCCGGCAATGGCGCCGGCCGACAGCGAGGCATCGCGACGCTCGTCGAACGGCTTCAGGGTGACAAAGACGATGCCCGAGTTGGACGCATTGGTGAAGCCGTTGATGGACAAGCCCGGGAAGGCCACCGCGTGCTCCACGCCCGGCTGCTTGAGGGCAATCGAGGACATGCGGCGGATCACATCCTCGCTGCGATCGAGCGAGGCGGCATCGGGCAGCTGCGCAAAGGCCACCAGGTATTGCTTGTCCTGCTGCGGCACAAAACCACCGGGCACCTGGTTGAAGGCTAGCCAGGTCAGCCCGAGCAGGCCGGCGTACAGACCCAGCATCACCACGCGTCGGCTCAGGATACGCCGCACGCCGCCCACATAGGCATTGGAACTGCGCTCGAAGAAGCGGTTGAACGGACGGAAGAACCAGCCCAGTCCGCGTTCCATGCCGCGGCTCAGGGCATCCTTGGGTGCATCGTGCGATTTCAGCAGCGAGGCGGCCAGCGCCGGACTCAGGGTCAGCGAGTTGAACGCCGAGATCACCGTGGAAATGGCAATGGTCAGCGCGAACTGACGGTAGAACTGGCCGGAAAGACCGGTGATGAACGCCGTTGGCACGAACACCGCGCACAGCACCAGCGCGGTGGCGATGATCGGTCCGGTGACCTCGCTCATGGCCCGTCGCGTCGCCTCGCGTGGTTCCAGCCCCAGCGCGATATTGCGCTCGACGTTCTCCACCACCACGATGGCATCGTCCACCACGATGCCGATAGCCAGCACCAGGCCGAACAGCGACAGCGCGTTGAGGCTGAAGCCGGCCAGATACATCACCGCGAAGGTGCCGATCAACGATACCGGCACCGCCACCAGCGGAATGATCGAGGCACGCCAGGTCTGCAGGAACACGATCACCACCAGCACCACCAGGATGATCGCCTCGAACAGGGTGTGCACCACCGCCTCGATCGAGCCGCGCACGAACACCGTGGGGTCGTAGACGATGCGGTAGTCCATGCCCTGCGGGAACGACTTCTTGAGCTGGGCCATGGTGGCGCGCACATCGTGCGAGATCTGCAGCGCGTTGGAGCCCGGACGCTGGAAAATCGGCAACGCCACCGCCGACTGGTTGTCCAGCAGACTGCGCAGGGCGTACTGGTTGGCGCCCAGTTCCACACGCGCCACATCGCCCAGATGCACCACCGCACCATCGGTGTCGGTACGCACGATGATGCGGCGGAAGTCCTCGGCCGTGACCAGGCGCCCGCGCGTGTTGATGTTGAGCTGGAAGGCGGCGTTGTTCGGCGCCGGCGGCGCATTCAGCGAACCGGCCGCCACTTCCACGTTCTGTTCCTGGATCGCCTTGACCACATCGCCGGTGGTCAGGTTGCGCGCGGCCAGCTTCTGCGGGTCCAGCCACACGCGCATGGAGTACTCGCCGGCACCGAAGATCTGCACATCGCCCACCCCCGACAGACGCGCCAGCTGGTCCTTCACACGCAGCCGCGCGTAATTGGACAGGTACAGCATGTTGTAGCGTTTGTCCGGCGAAATCAGGTGCACCACCATGGTCAGGTCGGGTGATGCCTTCTGCGTGGTCACACCCAGGCGCTGCACTTCCTGCGGCAGCTTGGGCAAGGCCTGGGCCACGCGGTTTTGCACCTGCACCTGGGCGTTGTCCAGATCGGTACCCAGCGCAAAGGTCACCGTCAGCGTCAGCGCACCGTCACTGGTGGACTGCGAGGAGGTGTAGAGCATGCCTTCGACGCCGTTGATCTGCGTCTCCAGCGGCGTGGCCACGGTCTGGGCGATGGTTTCCGGACTGGCGCCCGGATAACTGGCGTGCACCACCACGGTGGGCGGTACCACCTCCGGGTATTCGCTGATCGGCAAGAGCGGCAGCGCGATGGCGCCAGCGATCACGATCAGAATGGATAGCACCGCCGCCAGAATGGGGCGGTCGATGAAGGACTGGGCAATTTTCATGTCGGGCCAGGTAGCAGGGCTCGAAGGGCCGCGCCCGCTAAAGGCGCGGCATGAAGGGGATGGCCGCGGTCGAACTCAGCGCGCCGCGGCACGGCTGGCGGTATTGCCCGCACCGGGCGAGGCATCCAGTGCGGCCAGATCGTCCACGCCGACATGGCGCGTCATCGGCGCCTGCGTGGCCGTCACCTGGGCGCCCGGCTGCACGCGCTGCAGACCATCGACCACGATGCGCTCGCCGGCCTTGAGGCCATGCTCGACCACGCGCAGGCCGTGATACATAGGGCCCGGCACAATGCGCCGGTACTGCGCATGCCCGCTGGCATCGACCACGTAGACAAAGCGGTTGCCAAGATCGGTGCCCACGGCTCGATCGTCGATCAGTACGGTCGGATGCGGCGCGCCGGTCTCAAGGCGCAGGCGCGCGAACAGGCCCGGCACCAGCCGGCTGTTGGCGTTGTCGAACACCGCGCGCAGGCGAATGGTGCCGGCACCGGCATCGACCTGGTTGTCGACAAAGTCGATATGGCCTTCGTGCGGAAAGCCACTCTCGTTGGCCAGGCCCATCGCCACCGGCGCGTGCCCGGTGGCCTGCGCGCCGCGTGCACTGGCGCGGCCGTGTCCCAGCAGGCTCAGGTAGCTGTGCTCGTCGACATCAAAGTACGCGTACAGCGGATCGACGCTGACCAGATCGGTCAGCACGTCGGAGCTGGTGACCAGGTTGCCGGGCGTGATGCGCACATTGGAAATGCGCCCATCGATCGGCGCACGCACCTGGGTGAAGGACAAGTTCAAGCGCGCCGCCCGCAACTGCGCGCGGGTGGCCGCCATCTGCGACTCGGCGCTGGTGGCCGCCGACTTCAGCGCATCGAACTGCTGCGCGGAAATGAAGTGCTTGGCGATCAGCTGCTTGCCACGCGCGGCGTTGTCGCGGGCCAGAGCCAGCGCGGCGCGGTTATCGGCCAGACTGGCCATCAGCCGGTCGACCTCGGCCTGATAGGGGCGTGCATCGATGCTGAAAAGCAGCTCGCCCTTGTGCACCATCGCACCCTCGGTGAAGTGCACCGACTCCACATAGCCACTGACGCGTGCGCGCACCTGCACGCTGTTGACCGCCTGCAGGCGACCGGTATACACCGCCGATGCGGCCACCGGACGCACCAGCACCTTGGCCACGGTGACTTGCGGCGCCGCCGGCGCGGCATTATCCGGTGCCGCCTTGGCGCCACCGCCATGGGTGCCGACATAGGCGCCCGCCAATGCCAGGACGGCCACGCCCAGCACGATCCAACGTGTCTTCGTCATCACTTTGGTGATCTCCCGAGATATCAGCTTGCGACGTACCCCAAAAGCACCGCCCCGGCGGGCCTTGCGCCCGTATCCGGTGGCGGCGACCAGCGCACAATGGCTGGTCCGTCGCGACTCGGGTGCATAATTAGTACCGCCCGGTATTGAAAATAAGGTTCTTCGTAGGTTTCCGTGGAGCCGACTCTCGTGCATCGATACCTTAGACGTTTCCGGGCGGGTCTAAGGAGC
>NZ_JAARLY010000014.1 GCF_011759385.1 Oleiagrimonas sp. C23AA
AAACTGAAAGGGCTGAGTCCTGTGCAGTACAGAACCCAGCCCTTGGTGGCTTAGCCGCTTCAACTGTCCAACTTTATGGGGTCAGTTCAGATAGGCCGCCTTTTCCTGTCGATTCCAGACGCCTGATGGGGGCTCAGTCGGCGTGCTGGGCGGTCGTTACGCTGATATCGGCCAGTTCGTTGGCGAAGCCATGGTTGACGTCTCGATGACCAACCTCGTCCAGCCGCACCGCCACCACCACGTCACGAAGCCGGGCGTTTGGCGCCAGGTGCCAGTAGTCGATGGCGATCTGCGGCGCCATCACGTTTTCCACTTCACCACTGTCGATCTGCTCAAGGTAGTGGTTATAGCTGATCACGGCTTCCTCTTCGAAGTAGCCGACCACGCGGTGTGCCGTGCGCGGGGAAACCAGGTACAGCAGGAAGAAGGCGTTATAGAACAGGCCTTGCACGACCAATACGAGCGCGCGTTCGAGTAGCGTGGGCCGGGTGATTTGGATGAAGGTCATCAGATGCATGCGCTCATTCTCTGCCTCTTCCAGCAGCACATGGATCCATCCCCGATCACCACGCATGCGGCGCAGCGCTTTCAGATGCTGGAAGGTGGCGCCGACCATGCCAGGTACGGCCGCGACCGTTTCCAGGACCACCGCCCGATGACCGTAGCGCCGGCGAAAGAAAAGGTCGGCAATGAAACGCAGGCACTTCACGAAGCCGAAGGCAAAGCGGTCCGAAAAACCTTTGGGGGCATGATGCAGTTTGAGGTCGACTTGCGTGTCCATGATGTTTCCTCGTACGCGGCCGCGACGTTGCGGTGCTCTATGGGGTACGGGGCTCATGGTGCCGTGGACAGGGGTATGACCTCTTGATGTATGTCAGGCGAACACCAAACACGCAAAGATCATGTTCGCGCCGCTCAATGTTTTCGCTCGGCGGTGTAGCGGGCCAGCCACGCCAATAGGCCGGCGTTCTTACCCAGTGGCGCAATCGCGTCCCGCGCCTGTTCGATCAGTTCGGCCAGATGGCGATGCGAAGCGTCCATGCCCAAAAGCGCCGGGAAGGTCGGCTTGTCGTTGGCGGCGTCCTTGCCGGCGGTCTTGCCGATCACCTCGGTGGCGCCTTCCACATCCAGAATGTCGTCGCGCACCTGGAACGCCAGACCCACGGCGTGGGCATAGGTGTCCAGTGCGCCCAGCGTGACGTCGTCGTCGCAGTGCCCTGCGAGCGCACCCAGACGCACCGAGCCCCGGATCAGCGCACCGGTCTTCATCGCGTGCATGCGCTCCAGTCCTGCCAGGTCCAGCGCCTGCCCGACCGAATCCAGATCCACGGCCTGACCGCCGGCCATGCCGGCCGAACCACAGGCCTGGCCCAGTGTGGCCAGCATGCGCAGGCGGGCGTCGGCACTGATGCTGCCCGCCGGTTCGTCACGCGCCAGCAGTTCGAAGGCCAACGCCTGCAAGGCGTCGCCGGCGAGAATGGCGGTCGCTTCGCCGAACACCACGTGGCAGGTCGGGCGGCCGCGGCGCAGGGCGTCGTCGTCCATCGCCGGCAAGTCGTCATGTACCAGCGAGTAGGCGTGGATCAGCTCCACCGCGCAGGCCGGCGCGTCCAGCTGCGCACCATCGCCATCCACGGCCAGACCGGCGGCATAGACCAGCAACGGGCGCAGCCGCTTGCCGCCGCCGAGCACGGCGTAGCGCATGGCGCGATGGAAGGTGGCAGGGTCGGCCGTTTCGGCGGGCAGCACCGCGGCCAGCGCGGCATCGGCACGCGCGGTCAGTGCCTGCGCCTGGGCCTGGTAATCAGGAGGCGTCGGATTCAAATGGCTGGGCGTCGTCAGGGGCTTCGGGATCGAGCAGCAGGCGCACGCGCAGCTCGGCCTGTTCCAGGGCCTGCTGGCAATCACGGTACAGCGCAATGCCGCGCTCGAACGACTTCAGCGAGTCGTCCAGGCTCATGTCGCCGCCTTCCATGCGCGCAACCAGCGATTCGAGCTCGTCCAGCGAGCTTTCAAAATGCGCGATGCGGCCTTCATCCTGGGGTTTGGCGGGCTCTTTCATGGCGGGGAAAGTACTCCAGATGGGGCCTCAGAATCAATGTGGCGGCCGGCGTTGGGGCGTGCCGATGGGCCTTTAGAGCGTGCAATGCCAGACCGGCCGCGCGCCACACTGGGCGTAAAGTGCCTCGGCCTCGGTGCTGGCCCACAGGTCGGCCACGGCCAGCAGGGTGCCGCCTGGGTCGAACAGAAACGGACAGTGCCGACGCCGCCATGGGGGAATGCCTGCGCGCTGGTAGAGGTCGCGGACATCGCGTGTGTGCCGATCACCAGCGGGCTTTATCTGCGCACCGGGGACATCCAGGCGCACGGTGAGGTCCGGTGCGGCGCTTGGCGACGCGTTCCAGCACAGTGTGCCGGCAAGGCCGGGCAGCGCCAGCGCATCCTCCGTCCAATCGGATGTCCAGTCTTTCGGCAGCGGCGGCAGGATGGGCAGCGCGTACATGCGCTGACGCCAGAGGCGCATCTGCGCACCGGGCCAGGCGATACGCGGGTTGCGATCGGCGCCGGCGGTATCGATCTGGCGTTCCAGTTCCTGGCGCTGCGCCTGCGTGGGCGCCGGCAGTCGCCGATCGTGCAGCCAGCGCTCCAGCACCAGCCCGCGCAGGGCCGGATGCAGCGCGCGCCAGCCGGGCGCTGCCAGGCTGCCGTCGGCGGCAAGCAGTGCATGCCATGCCGCCTGGGCCTGTCCGTCGAGATAATCGGCCACGTCTGCCTGCAGCGCGGCGGTGTGACCCAGCGTGGTGGCGGCGCGCGGCCAGTGGCGGGCCAGCTTCGGCATCACCGCCTGGCGCAGGAAACTGCGCGCGTGATGTTCACTGCGGTTGGCCGGGTCGTCGATGCATTCCAGCTGGTGCATCTGCACGTATCGCGTGAGCACCCCGCGGGGCACGGCAAGCAGCGGGCGCCATAGCTGGCCGGCGCCGAGTGCGCGTTCCCCGCGCATGCCGGCCAGTCCGTGCGGACCGGCGCCGCGCAAGGCTTTCAGCAGCACGGTCTCGGCCTGATCGTCGGCATGCTGGGCGGTGAGCAGGGTTTCGCACTGGTGCAAAGTCGCGGCCAGTACGCCATAGCGTGCCTCGCGGGCGGCCGCTTCGATGCCCTGGCCTTGCGCGTGCACCTGTACACGCAAGACCTTCAGCGGCACGTTCCATTGCTCGCAGCGCTGACGGGCATGCTCGGCCCAGGACGCGCTATCGGCGTGCAGCCCGTGGTCCACATGCACGGCACGCAAACCACGCGCGCGCGCTTGCGGCAGGGTGGTCAGCGCGTGCAGCAGGGCGCTGGAATCGGGGCCGGCGCTGAAGGCGACACAAAGCGCGCCGGCCGGGCGTTCGGCCAGCGCCTTGGATAGGTGATCGGTCAGTGTGGCAGGCACGGCAAAAAACAGCGGCAGGTACGTGGCGCACAGTGTAGTGGCTGCGCCGTGCTGACACCCGCACGCGTTAGTGCTTGGACTTGGGCTTTTCGCGCACGTACAGCGCCTTGCCGTGCCCGGTGGCGCGCTCTTCGGTATCGAACAGGCCGATGCCGGTGATCAGTCCGCTGAGCTTGCCGTAGCCGTAGTTGCGCGAATCGAAGTCCGGCGCCTGCTTGCTCATGATCGAGCCGACCGCGCCAAGCCCGGCCCAGCCACTTTCATCGGAGGCGGCATCGATGGCGTTACGCACCAGGTTGACCAGGCGCGTGTCGCCGCGCAGCTGTTTGGCGCTCATGCGTTTGACCGAGCCGGATGGCTCGCTTTCGGTGGCCGGCACCAGCACCTCGGTGTAGACGAACTTGTCGCAGGCGGTGCGGAATGGCTCGGGCGTCTTGCGTTCGCCAAAGCCGTAGACCACGCGACCCGACTCTCGGATGCGCGAGGCCAGCCGGGTGAAATCGCTGTCACTGGAGACAATGCAAAAGCCATCGAAACGCTCGGTGTAGAGCAGGTCCATGGCGTCGATGATCATCGCCGAGTCGGTGGCGTTCTTGCCCACCGTGTAGCGAAACTGCTGCATGGGCTGTATCGAATGGCTGAGCAGCACTGCCTTCCAGCCATTGAGGTGCGAGCCGGTCCAGTCACCGTAGATGCGTTTGACGTGCGCGGTGCCGTACTTGGCGATCTCGGCCAGCAGGCCGTCGACAATCGCCGGTTGCGCGTTGTCGGCATCGATCAGTACCGCCAGCTTCTGGCTGTGTTGCGCCATGATGCGCCCTCCCACTGTGTAGCAATGGGCTCATGGTAACGCCGGGGCAGGGCGCGCGTCCGCGTCGCGCTCAAAGGAAAACGGCGCCGCTATAGCGACGCCGTTTCATGGGGTGCGGCTAGTACCGCGCGGTTTATTTGCCGGCGTAATTGCCCAGGCTGCGCAGGCGCTCGTAGCGCTGCTCCAGGAGCTTGGCGGTATCCAGCGCCGACAGCTCGTCGATCTGGTTCATCAGCACCGCTTTCAGACGCACCGCCATCGACTGTGGATTGCGATGGGCGCCGCCCAGCGGCTCACGCACGATCTTGTTGATCAGGTCCAGCTCTTTCAGGCGCTGTGCGGTCAGGCCCAGTGCCTCGGCGGCATCCTTGGCCTTCTCTGCGCTCTTCCACAGGATCGAGGCGCAACCTTCCGGGCTGATCACCGAATAGGTGGAGTACTGCAGCATGTTGACGCGGTCGCCCACACCAATGGCCAGCGCGCCGCCGGAGCCGCCTTCGCCGATCACGGTGCAGACCACCGGAATGGTTAGCTCCGACATCTCCAGCAGATTGCGCGCAATGGCTTCGGACTGGCCGCGTTCCTCGGCACCCACGCCAGGGTAGGCGCCCGGCGTGTCGATGAAGGTCAGCAGTGGCATCTTGAAGCGCTCGGCCATCTTCATCAGGCGCAGCGCCTTGCGATAGCCTTCCGGACGCGGCATGCCGAAGTTGCGGCGCACCTTGGTCTTGGTGTCGCGGCCCTTCTGGTGGCCGATGATCATCACCGGGCGGCCGTTGATGCGGCCCATGCCACCGACAATAGCGTGATCGTCGGCATAAGCGCGATCACCGGCCAGTTCGTGGAACTCTTCGCACATCACGCCGATGTAATCGAGTGTGTACGGGCGGCCCGGATGGCGCGACAACTGGCTGATCTGCCAGGGCGTGAGGTTCTTGAAAATCTCCGCCGTCTTGGTCTTGAGCTTTTCGCGCAGGCGGGAGATTTCCTCCTCAATATTGAACGCCTGCCCGTGGCTGGCGTGGCGAAGCTCTTCGATCTTCGCATCCAGCTCGGCGATCGGTTGTTCGAAATCGAGGAAGTTAGGGTTCATTCGTCGCAGTTCGAGCCCATAAAGACTGCCATTATAACGCTGCTGCATGACATGCGACAGCGTATGGCACGCGCGTCAGGAGCCGCCCAGCCGGCCCAGTTTCAGTTCGGTGCCCAGCACCCCCGGCAGGCCGCGCAGGCGGCGTACCAGATCGGGGGCGGCGCGCACGCGCCAACTGGGACCCAGTTCGATGTCGGCCTGGCCGACGCCATTGCGATAGCCTGACAGCAGTAGCGGTGTGGCGCCACCACGGTATGGCCCCAATGTCTCGCGCAGACCTTCCAGGAACGGTGCGCCGATGCCGTTGACCTGGATCTTCAGCAGGCGCGCCAGGTCCTCGCAGGCTTCCTGCAGGCCCATTACGCGCTTGGCGCGGACCTGGTAGCCGCCGGAAAAATCGTCGATGGACAGGCCACCTTCGACCACCAGCAGCGCGTCGCGCGTCAGCAGCGGGCTGTATTCGGTAAAGGCCTCGCGGAACAGGCTGATTTCGATGGCGCCACCGCCATCCTCCAGGCGCACAAAGGCGGCCGTATCACCGCGCTTGCGCACCGCCGTGACCATGCCGGCGACCACCCAGGGCGTTTCCGGTGCGCGGCGGAAGCGGTTTTCCTCGCCATCGCCGCCGCGACGGGGCGCCGGCGGCTGGTAGCGGTGCTCGATTTCGTTCAGCGGGCAAGTGGCCAGCTGCGCCAGCACATCGCGCCAGGGATCGGTGGGATGGCCGGAAAGATAATGCCCCAGCGTTTCACGTTCGCCGTGCAGCAGCTGCTCCAGCGGCCACTCGTCACAGGTGGGCAGTTCAATCTCGATGGCGGCCGGGCTGGAGGCGCCGAACATGTCGTTCTGGCCGGTACGTGTGTTGCGCAGGTGCTGATCGGCGGCCTTCATCGCCTCGGGCAGCTGCAGCATCAGACTGGCGCGGTTGGGCGCCAGCTTGTCCATGGCGCCGGCGTTGATCAGCGCTTCCAGCACACGCTTGTTGAAGCGGGTCGGATCGACGCGACGACAGAAGTCGGCCAGATCCTTGTACGGACCGTTGGCATCGCGTTCGCTGGCGATGGACTGGCAGGCCCCTTCGCCGACGCCCTTGATGGCGCCCAGGCCGTAACGCACGGTGTCGGGCTGGGTCGCCGTGAACATGAACACGGAGCTGTTGACGTCCGGTGGCAGCACGGTCAGGCCGATGGCTTTGCACTCGTCCAGGAACGTGACCACCTTTTCGGTGTTGTCCATGTCCGAAGACAGCGTGGCCGACATGAATTCGGCCGGGTAGTGCTTTTTCAGCCAGGCGGTCTGGTAGGCCACCAGCGCATAGGCGGCCGAGTGCGACTTGTTGAAGCCGTACTCGGCGAATTTTTCCATCAGGTCGAAGATGGACGTGGCCACCTCCGGTTCGATGTGGTTGTTGGCCGCGCCTTCCTCGAAGATGGCACGCTGCTTGGCCATTTCCTCGGGCTTTTTCTTACCCATGGCGCGGCGCAGAAGGTCGGCGCCGCCCAGGCTGTAGCCGGCCAGCACCTGGGCGATCTGCATCACCTGTTCCTGGTACACGATCACGCCGTAGGTAGGCTTGAGTACCGGTTCCAGCAGCGGATGCGGATAGGTGACCTCGGCCAGGCCATGTTTGCGGTCGGTCCAGTCGCGGTCCATTCCCGAGCCCAACGGGCCGGGACGGAACAGCGCGGCCAGCGCGATGATGTCCTCGAAGGTGTCTGGCTGCGCGCGCTTGAGCAGCTCGCGCATGCCGCGCGATTCGAACTGGAACACCGCCACCGTGTCGCCGCGCGCAAACAGCGCGTAGGACTCAGGATCGTCCAGCGGCAACTGGGTAATATCCAGCGGCTCGCGGCCCTCGGCCTTGTGCCGCTGGTTGATGGCCTTGACCGCCCAGTCGATGATGGTCAGCGTGCGCAGGCCCAGGAAGTCGAACTTCACCAGGCCCACCGATTCGACGTCGTTCTTGTCGAACTGGGTGACCACGCCGCCGCCGCCTTCTTCGGCGTACAGCGGCGAGAAGTCGGTCAGCGGGCGCGGGCCGATGACCACGCCGCCGGCGTGCTTGCCGGCGTTGCGCGTCAGGTCTTCCAGTTTCAGCGCCAGGTCGATCAGCTCGCGGACTTCGTCCTCGTGCTCATAGCGCATCTTGAGGTCGGCCGACTCTTCCAGTGCCTCGCTCAGGCTGATGCCCAGCGTGTTGGGAATCAGCTTGGCGATGGAATCGACGTGGCCGTAACCCAACCCCAGCACACGGCCGGTATCGCGCACCACCGCCTTGGCCGCCATGGTGCCGTAGGTGATGATCTGGCTGACCTTCTCGCGCCCGTACTTGCGCGCGACGTAGTCGATCACCTCGTCGCGGCGGTCCATGCAGAAGTCGATGTCGAAGTCGGGCATCGACACGCGCTCGGGGTTCAAAAAGCGCTCGAACAGCAGGTCGTAGGGCAGCGGGTCCAGATCGGTGATCTTCAGCGACCAGGCGACCAGCGAGCCGGCACCGGACCCGCGGCCGGGGCCGACGGGAATGTCATTGTCTTTGCCCCACTGGATGAAGTCGGCCACGATCAGGAAGTAGCCGGGGAAGCCCATCGAGATGATGACGTCCAGCTCGCGCTCCAGGCGCGCATCGTAGTCCTCGCGGGTTTTGCCCGGCGCCAGCGGGTGCACGGTCAGGCGCTCTTCCAGGCCCTTGCGTGCTTCCTCGCGGATGAAGCTGTTGAGATCGTGGCCTTCGGGCACCGGGAAGTCGGGCAGGTAGTAGGTGCCAAACTCCAGTTCCAGGTTGCAGCGCTTGGCCAGCTCGACGGTGTTTTCCAGCGCCTCGGGCAGATCGGCAAACAGCTCGGCCATCTGCTCGGGCGTTTTCAGGTACTGCTCTTTGGAGTAGTCGCGTGGGCGCTTGGGATCGGCCAGCACACGGCCCTGATGGATGCAAACGCGCGCCTCGTGGGCGTCGAAATCCTCTTCGCGCAGGAAGCGCACGTCGTTGCTGGCGACAATCGGCAGGTCCAGCGCATCGGCCAGATTCAGCGCTGCTGCGTTCCAGGCGTCCTCGCCCTCGCGGTCGGTGCGCGTCAGCTCCAGATACAGGCGGTCGGGGAACAGCGTGCGCAATTGGCCCAGTGCGGCCTGGGCCGGCGCCGGACGCTTGGCGGCGCTGCGTCCGATATGGCTTTCGCGCCCGACCAGCACGATCAGGCCTTCGGCATATTCGCGCAGCCACTCGGCTTCGACCAATGCGTGGCCGCCGCGCTGACCCTCGATCCAGGCGCGCGAGATCAGCCGCGACAGGTTCAGGTAGCCGTTGCGGTCCTGACACAGCAGGGTCAGACGATACGGCCGCGGATCATCGGGGTCGGACAGCCAGATATCGGCGCCGGCAATCGGCTTGATGCCCTTGCCTTCGGCGGCGCGGTAGAACTTGACCAGCGCGAACAGGTTGTTCACGTCCGTCAGCGCCACCGCCGGCATGTCCGCGCGCACGCAGCCGTCGACCAGCCCCTTGATGCGGATAGTCGAATCGACGAGTGAGAACTCGCTGTGAACGTGCAGGTGGACGAAGCGTGCGGACATCGGTCAAGCGCAGTGTGTCAGGGAAGCGTAGCGGCCGGGGTCGGCGCCAGCAAGCCATTGACAGCGCGGACTCATTGCGCCTTCGCCCGGCATGCCAGGGATGCATGTCACGGCGTCTGTGACAAATCACCCGCGCTGCCGGAACCTGTCGACCAGGTAGCGCAGCGCGGGTAAGGGGCCGCGGCCGTCAGCTGATGCGGAAACGGCCCGTCGGCAGCCGTGAACGTGGTTCATGCGGGTCGAATGGCATGGCCTCAAGTCCCTCGCGTTGGCGCATTCTGTCGCGCAGCCACTGTTCCGGGGCGACGCGCAGTGGCGCATGGTCGGGCAGGTTCAGACGTGCGCTGAGCCGGCGGCGGTAACGGTCGAAATCGTTGTAGGCGGCGGCCTGCTGCAGCCAGAGGTCGGGCGTGGGCTCATCGGCGGCGGCAGATTCACCATCCAGGCGTTGCAGCAGCGCATCCAGCGCGGCGCGGTCGGGACAGGCGCTTTGCCAGTCGGGGTCGGCGCGCATCTGGCGCAGGGTACGGGCCAGATCGCCCAGGGTCAGGGGAGCGGTATTCAGGGGAGTCATGGCGGGCCTCCGTAAGGGCCTGGCGTACGGCATCATCCGTGAGACCGGTGGGACCGGACAACGATGAGTGCAGCCTTGAGATGTCGCCGTGAGCTGAAGGGTTTAAAGTGCGCTGCCGATCAGATCCGCCTGCAGGCGTTCGCGCACCGGAGCGAAGCTGCGCCGGTGTTCATCGCACGGTCCAATGCGACGCAGCACGTCCAGATGCTCGGGTACCGGGTAGCCCTTGTGGCGGGCGAAACCGTAGTCGGGAAAGCGCTGGTGCAGGTCGACCATGTAGCGGTCGCGATGCACCTTGGCCAGAATCGAAGCCGCGCCGATGCACGCCTCGCTGCCGTCGCCACCGATCACCGCCTGCCCCGGGCACGGCAGCGCCTTGGGCAGGCGGTTGCCATCGACCAGGGCGTAGTCGGGCGTCAGGGCGAGCCCTTCCAGTGCCCGGCACATGCCGGTCATGGTGGCCTGGAAAATGTTCAGGTGGTCGATCTCGTCGCGATGCATCTCGACGATCGACCAGGCCAGCGCGCGTTCCTGGATCTGCGGGAACAGCGTATTGCGCACGCGCTCGGTCAGTTTCTTGGAATCGTCAAGGCCGGCAATGGGCCGCGCCGGGTCCAGAATCACCGCCGCGACCACTACCGGACCGGCCAGCGGGCCACGGCCGGCCTCGTCGACACCGGCCACGCGCCAGTCTGGATCCAGCGTGTCGCTGACACACGGCATGGGCGCACACCGGCTCATGACAGGTAATCGTCCAGCGCCTCGGCGGCGTGCTCGGCGGGGCTACCCTGCAGGCCGCCGCGCAACGCTTCGTGCAGCTGTTCGAAGCGTGTCACCAGCTCGCCGCGACGCTCACTGTCCATGAACAGGCCGTGCACTTCGCGCGCCAAAGCCTCGGCGGTGCAGGCGTCCTGCATCAGTTCGGGCACCAGGCGCTCGTCGGCCAGGATATTGGGCAGCGCGAACAGCCGCGTCTTGATCAGGCGCAGCGCGCGCACAAAGCGGTAAGTGCTGGGAGATACGCGGTAACCGACCACCATCGGCCGTTTTGCCAGCATCGCTTCCAGGGTGGCCGTGCCCGAGGCCAGCAACACCACGTCGGCCGCCAGCATGGCGGTATGCGACTGGCCGTCGAGCACCGTGAAGGCGGAGGGCCGGCCGGTGCGGTCGATCAGCGGCTGCAGCACGGCACGGCAGGCACTGTTGGCCGCTGGCACCAGAATGCGCAGGCCGGGCAGGGCCTCAAGCAGGTGCTGCGCCGCGCCGATGAAAGGTTCCGCCAGGCGCTCGACCTCACTACGACGGCTGCCGGGCATCACCGTGAGCACCGGCTGGTGCGGCGGCAGGTCGAGCGTGGCGCGGGCGCCGGCACGGTCGGCTACCAACGGAAAGCGTTCGGCCAGCGGGTGACCGACAAAGCGCGCATCGACGCCGTGGCGGGCATAGATGGCCGGCTCCATCGGGAACAGGCACAGCACGCGGTCGGCGGCATGGGCGATTTTCTCGGCGCGCTTTTCGCGCCAGGCCCAGACCGACGGACTGACGTAGTGCACGGTATGCAGGCCGGCCGCCTTCAGGCGCCTTTCCACACCCAGATTGAAGTCCGGTGCGTCGATGCCAACCACCAGCGCGGGACGTTCGCCGATCAGCCGGCGCACCAGTTGCTTGCGGAATTTGAGCAGACGCGGCAGTTGCGAGAGCACCTCGGCGAAACCCATCACCGACAGCTCGTCGATGCTGTGCCAGGCTTCGAAGCCGGCCTCGGCCATGCGCGGGCCACCGACGCCGACAAAGCGCGCGCCGGGATGGCGCGCGCGCAACGCGCTGATGAGGTCGGCGCCCAGTGCGTCACCGGAGGCTTCCCCGGCAATCAGGGCGATGGTGGGGCCGGCGGTAGCCGTCGCGTCGACACTCATCGCATCAGCGCGCGTTCGGAGCGTTCCAGAAACTCGACCATGGCCGCGACGTCCTCGCTGTTCTCGGCCTGCTCCATCAGCTGCTGGCGCGCTTCGGCCAGCGGCAGGCCCGCCATGTACAGCGTGCGATAGGCACGTTTGATGCCGGCAATGCGATCGGCGTCGAAGCCGCGGCGCTTCAGACCCTCGCTGTTGATGCCGCGCGGGCGGCCGCGCTGCTCATTGGCCATCATCACGTAAGGCGGCACGTCGCCGCCGACCAGGCAGCCCATGCCGATAAAGGCGTGCGCGCCGACCTTGCAGAATTGGTGCACACCGGAGAAGCCGGCCATGATCACCCAGTCACCCACTTCCACGTGGCCGGCCAACGAAGCATTGTTGGAGAACACGGTGTGGCTGCCGACCACACAGTCGTGCGCAATGTGCACGTAGGCCAGCAGCCAGTTGTCGTCACCGATACGCGTGGCTCCGCCACCGCTGCCGGTGCCACGGTTGATGGTGACAAACTCGCGGATCACGTTGCCGTCACCGATTTCCAGCAGTGTGGCCTCGCCATCGAACTTCTTGTCCTGCGGATCGCCGCCGACGGAGGCGAACTGCCAGATGCGGTTGTTGCAGCCGATGCGCGTAGGGCCTTCGATGACCACATGCGGACCGATCTGCGTACCGGCGCCGATTTCCACGTTGGCGCCGATCACCGAGTAGGCGCCGACAGTCACATCCTCAGCCAGCTTGGCGGCAGGATCGATCTGGGCGGTCGGATGAATCATCGCAGCGTCCTTCACCAGCCGTCAGTCGTTGCGTCCGGCGCACATCAGCTCGCAGCTGGCCACTTCCTTGCCATCGACCAGCGCGCGCCCCTCGAACAGACCCATGCCGCGCAGCATGCGCTTGAGCGAGACCTCCAGGCGCAGCTGGTCGCCCGGTACCACCATCGAGGTGAAGCGCGCCTTGTCCACCTTGACCAGATAGAACAGGTTGGCCGCGCCGGCATCGTTGCCGTCGGAGGAAAGGCGCACCAGCACGCCGGCCGCCTGCGCCATGGCCTCGACGATCAGTACGCCGGGCATGACCGGATGTCCGGGGAAGTGGCCCTGGAAGAATGGCTCGTTGATGGAGACATTCTTGTAGCCGACGATGCGCTTGCCCGGCTCTACCTCGATGACCCGGTCGACCAGGGCAAACGGGTAGCGGTGCGGCAGCAGGCGCTGGATCTGCTCCACATCCACGGGCAGTTTCACGGTGTCGGACTTGTCAGTCATGGGTTTTCCTTTCCAGCGCCGTGAGACGGCGCGCGAGCTCATCTAGATGCTTGAAACGGGCGGCGTTGCGGCGCCAGGATCGATTGTCCTGCAGCGGCACGCCGGAAGAGTACTCGCCCGGCTCCCTGATCGAGGAGGTCACCAGGCTCTTGGAGGTAATCGTCACGCGATCAGCCACTTCCAGGTGGCCGAGGATACCGGCATTGCCCCCCACCATGCACCATCTGCCAACTTTGGCGCTGCCGGCGATGGCCGAGCAGCCGGCCATGGCGGTGTGCGCGCCGATGTGCACGTTGTGGGCAATCTGAATCTGGTTGTCCAGGCGCACGTCCTCTTCGAGCACGGTGTCCTCCAGGGCGCCACGGTCGATGGTGGTATTGGCGCCGATCTCGCAGTCGTCGCCGATACGCACGCCACCGAGCTGCGGGACCTTGATCCAGTGGTCGCGATCGAAGGCCAGACCAAAGCCGTCGGCGCCCAGCACCGCACCGGGGTGGATCAGCACGCGCCGGCCCAGGGTCACGCGTGCGACCAGGGTGACGCGCGCGACCAGGCGCGACTGCGCCCCGACCACGCAGTCTGGACCGATGCAGCAATGCGGGCCGATCACGGCGCCGTCCTCGACCACGGCACCGGCCTCGATCACCACCAGCGGGCCGATGCTGGCCGAATCGCTGACCTTGGCCCCCTCGGCGATCACCGCGCTGGGGTGGATGCCCGGCTGCGGCGCAGGGAGCGTCTCGAACAGCGCGGCGATCTTGGCGTAAGCCACGTACGGATCGTCGGCGATCAGTGCCGGCACGGGGCAGCTATCGGCCTGATCGGCCTTCAATACCACGGCGCTGGCGCCGGTGCTCTTGAGCTGTGCGCCGTAGCGTGCATTGGCCAGAAAGGCCAGTTCGCCCTCGATGGCACTGGCCAGCGAGCCGACGCCGGAAATTTCAGTAGTGCCATCGCCATGCACGGCCAGGCCAAAGCGTTCGGCCAGGGTGTCCAGGCGGTGGGAGATGGATGTTTTCACGGGCCCTCCCCGCAGAAAACCCGTCGCGGGGACGGGTTTTCTGTATGCAAAGATGGATGTGGCCACGCGCCCGGCAAGAGGGCGCCGGCCATCAGAACTGGTTGCCGAAGGTGAACTGGATGCGCTCTTCGTAGTGACCATCGCCCGGCTGCGTGCGCACCGGCTTGGCGAAGTTGATGATCAGCGGACCGATCGGTGCCTGCCAGTGCAGCGAAATACCGACCGAGGCGTCCAGCTTGCTGGCATCGAAGCTGTTGTAGTCCTTGTACACCTGGCCGACGTCGGCGAACAGCGACACGCGCGCCGTGCGCACATCCTTCAGGAATGGCAGCGGCAGGTACAGCTCGGTGGTGCCCTTGACCTTGAACGAGCCGCCGATGGGCTGATCGTAGCTGTAGTAAGGCACATTCTCGCGCGGACCCAGGGTGTTGTCCTGGAAGCCACGCACGTCGTTCACGCCGCCAGCGTAGTAGTTCTCCCAGAACGGGAAGGCCAGACCCTTGTCCTTGCCGTAGGTCTTGCCGTAGCCCAGCTCGCCATCGACGTACAGCACAAAGCCGCCGCCCACCGGCCAGTAGTAGTTGCCCTGGTAGTTGGCCTTCCAGTACTGCACGGTCGAGCCCGGCAGCGAGGCGTTGACCGACAGGCTTTCCAGACCGCCGTGGGTCGGCGCCCAGTAGTCGTTGCGGGTATCGTGCGTGTACGCCGTGGTCAGCGTCCAGGCATGCACCGTCTTGTGCCCGATCAGGTTCTGGTAGTCGATCAGCGACTGCGGTGTGTAGCCGGGATAGGTGTTGATCAGCGTGCTGCTGATGCCAAGGCCCACCTGCATGGAATCGAACTCGCCCACCGGGATGCCCAGATAGCTGGAGAACGACCGCGTGCTGTTGGTGTAGTTGGCCAGGTCAGTATTGTTGTAGTCGAGCTTGGAATAGGTGGCGTTGTAGCCGATGCTGACGCCGCTGTCGGTCAGGTACGGGTTCACGTAGCCCAGACTGACGCGCTTGTAGTAGCTGCTGGTCTCGGCGCTGACGGAGAACTTGTCGCCGGTGCCCATGAAGTTGTTCTGCGACACCGAGCCGCTCAGGATCATGCCCGAGTACTGCGAGTAGCCGACGCCGAACTGCAGGCTGCCGGCCGACTGCTCTTCCACCTTGACCTTCAGGTCGACCTGGTCCGGCGTGCCCGGCACGCGCGACTTGGTGATCTTGACGTCCTTGAAGTAACCCAGGCGCTGCAGACGCACCTTGGAGCGGTCGATCGCCGCCTGGTTGTAGTAGGACCCTTCCAGCTGGCGCATTTCACGGCGCAGCACGTCGTCCTCGGTGCGCGTGTTGCCGGAGAAGTTGATGCGACGCACATGGATGCGGTCACCCGGCTTGACGTAGAAGGTCAGATCGACCGTGCGGTCCTTCTTGTCCAGCTTGGGAATTGTTTGCACCTCGGCGTAGGCATAGCCCAGGTTGGCCAGCGTCGCCTTCATGGCCTTCTTGCTGGCCTCGATCAGTGCGCGGTTGAACTTCTGCCCCTTCTTGATGAAGACCAGATGGCGCATGGTCTTCTCGGGCAGGATCAGGTTGCCCAGCAGATGGATGTCCGAAACCTTGTACACCTCGCCCTTCTTGATGCTGGCGGTGATGTACATGTCGCGTTTGTCCGGGCTGATGGTCACCTCGGTCGAATCGACGCCAAAGTCGGCATAGCCGCGATCCATGTAGAAGTCGCCCAGCTTCTCCAGGTCGCCGGAGAGCTTTTCCTTCGAGTACTGATCGTCCTTGGAGTACCAGGACAGCCAGTTGCTGGTGTCGGATTCGAAGTTCTTGCGGATCTGCTTGTCGGAGAACTTGGTGTTGCCGACGACGTTGATCTGCTTGATCTTGGCCGCCTTGCCCTCGCGGATTTCCAGGTCGATGGCCACGCGGTTGCGATTGAGGTGCGTGACGTGCGGAATCACCGACACGTTGTACTTGCCGCGGTTGTAATACTGGCGGATCAGCTCCTGCTGCACGCGATCGAGCGTGAGACGGTCGAAGGTCTGGCCCTCGGCGAGGCCGGCGTCCTTCAGGCCCTTCTTCAGGTCATCGCTCTTGATGTCCTTGTTGCCGCGGATGTTGAGCTTGGAGATGGACGGGCGCTCGTGCACCTTCACCACCAGGATGTCGCCCTGGCGGTCCAGCTCCACGTCCGAGAAGAAGCCGGTGTTGTACAGGGCATGGATGGCCTGCTGCGCACCGGCATCGGTCAGGGTGTCGCCCTTGTCCACGGGCAGGTAGCTCAACACCGACCCGGCGGAAATACGCGACAGGCCGTCGATACGGATGTCCTGGACCACGAATGGCTGAAAGGCCATGGCCTTGGCGGACATGGAGGCGAGCAGGAGCAGGGCGGCGATACGCTTCATCGTCGATTCCAGTAAAAAAGGCGGCTTAGGGCGCGGCATGGAGCCGCAGCGAACGGTGACCTCGCCTCACGAGGCCAGCCTTAGAATGTCGTTGTAGAACGCCAGCCCGACCAGTGTGGCAAGCAATGCCATGCCGACAAACTGGCCGGCCATCATGGCGCGCTCGCTGACGGGGCTGCCCTTGACCAATTCAATAAGGTAATACAGCAGGTGACCGCCGTCCAAGATGGGAATGGGCAGCAGGTTCAAAACAGCCAGGCTCAGCGAGACCAAACCCAGGAATTCCAGGAACCAGGTAAAGCCCAGATGCGCCGAGGTATTGGCGACCTGGGCAATGGTGATCACGCCGGACAGGTTCTTGGTCGAGGCATGGCCGGTGAGCATGCGGCCGATCATGCTGAGCGTGGTCGAGGTCTTGTCCCAGGTGGTGGCAAAGGCCTGCCCCAGCGAACGCAGCGGACCGTAGCGGCGCGTGGCCGCCTGCGGCGGCATGGCGCTGACGCCGATGTTCCAGAACGCCTGCGGGGCGCCCTCGGGCTGGCTCCAGCGGGCGGTGACCGGCAGCGTCAGCGTTTGCCCGTCGCGTTGCACCGTAAGGCTCAGCTTGGCCGACTTGGTGGCCTGGGCTTTCAGCACCTTGCCAAGCTCGGTGAAGCTGTCGACCTTGACGCCATTGATGGCGTTGATGCGATCACCGTGCCTGAGGCCGGCGCTGGCGGCAGGCGAGTCGGGCGAGATCTGGTCGATCACCGGCGGCAGCGGTGCCGGTGCCAGGCCCAGCTTGTCCAGTGCCTTGTTGATGTCCACGTCGGCCGGCAGCTGCGACAGCGCCAGCATCACCGTGCGCTGCTGGTGATCGGCGTCGGTAACGGTCAGCGCGACATCCTGGTGTGCCAGCACATCGTCGGTCAGCGCATCGAGCGTGCCGCTCCAGGTGCTGACGTGGGTGTCGCCCACCTGCACGATGCGTTCGCCCTGGTGCAGCTTGGCCTGCGCGGCCAGCGTCTGCGCCGGCGGCGTGGCGATGATCGGTGCCGTATCGGGCTTGCCGATCATGAACATCAACCAGAACGCGGCGATGGCGAAAATGAAGTTGAAGCCGGGGCCGGCCGCGACGATGGCGATGCGCTTCCATACCGACTTGGCGGTAAATTCCTGATCGCGCAGCGCTGCCGGCACCTCGCCCTCGCGCGCATCGAGCATCTTCACGTAGCCGCCCAACGGAATGGCAGCGATGCGGTATTCGGTGCCATCGGCGGCCACGCGGCTCCACAGCGCGCGGCCAAAGCCCACGGAAAACCGCAGAACTTTCACCCCGCAACGGCGGGCTACCCAAAAATGGCCGAACTCGTGGAAGGTCACCAACAAGCCAAGGGTGACGAGCAACCACCAGACGGAACCGAAGAAAGTCGACATGTTCTAAGTGCTGGTCGGTAAGTAGGTGTCGGTGTCGGCGCGCCCGCGCTGGGCGCGGCCAGGCCCCCTAGCTTAGCAGTGACAGCGCAGGAAGCGGCGGGCCGCCTCGCGAGCCTGGTCGTCACGTTGCAGGAGCGTCTGGATATCGACCACAGGCTGCGCCGGCAGTTCCTCCAGCACCGACTCAATGACCTCGGCAATGCCCAGGAACGGCAGTGTGCCGGCCAGGAACGCATCCACGGCTACTTCGTTGGCGGCATTGAGCAGGGCGGTGGCGTCGCCACCTTCGCGCAGCGCCGCAAAGGCCAGCGCCAGGCAGCGGAAGGTGCCGGTGTCGGGTGCCTCGAAGTCAAGCTGGCCGGCCGCGGCCAGGTCCAGCGAGCCAACGCCCGCTTCCACCCGCTCGGGCCAGGCCAGTGCATAGGCGATGGCCGTGCGCATGTCCGGCTGCCCCAGTTGCGCCAGCACCGAGCCGTCGATGTATTCAACCATCGAATGCACCAGGCTTTGTCGATGCACGACCACATCAATCCGGTCCGGCGCGGCATCGAACAGATGGTGAGCCTCGATCACCTCCAGACCCTTGTTCATCAGTGTCGCCGAGTCGACCGAGATCTTGCGGCCCATCGACCAGTTCGGATGCGCGCAGGCCTGATCGGGCGTGATGTGCGCCAGCTCTTCACGGCGCTTGCCGCGGAACGGACCGCCGGAGGCGGTCAGAATCAGCTTGCGCACGCCGACCCGGTCCAGCACCGGACGCCCGCCGGGCAGGCACTGGAAGATCGCGTTGTGTTCGGAGTCGACCGGAATCAGCGTGCCGCCACCTTCGCGCAGCGCGGCCAGCAGCAGTTCGCCGGCCATCACGATTGATTCCTTGTTGGCCAGCAGCAGGCGCTTGCCGGCGCGGGCCGCGGCCAGGGTGGAGGCCAGGCCCGCCGCGCCGACGATGGCGGCGACCACGGTGTCCACACCCTCGTGCGCGGCTGCAGCGGTGACGGCAGCCGCGCCCGAGCCAATCTCGCAGCGCACGCCGGCCTCGTCCAGACGTTTTTTCAGCGCGTTTTCGCACGTCGGGTCGGCGATCAGGGCACGTTCGGGACGAAAACGCACGCACAGCTGGGCCAGCTTGTCGACGCTGCGCCAGGCGACCAGGGTATGGGCGCGAAAGTGCTGCGGATGGCGCGCAATCACATCCAGCGTATTGGTGCCGATGGAGCCTGTGGCGCCGAATACCGCCACTGCGCGGGGCTGCAGATCAGACATCGTCTCCATCGCTTACAGGCCCAGCAACAGTTTGCCCAGGGCGAACACCGGCAGCGCCGCAAACACGCTGTCCATGCGATCGAGCAGACCGCCGTGGCCGGGAATCAGAGTGCCCGAATCCTTGATCTGGGCATGGCGCTTCATCAGGCTTTCAAACAGGTCGCCGATGATCGAGGCGGCGACGGTGAGCATGCCCAACACGGCCAGGCCGACCAGGCGCGCGCCGTGTACGTCCAGCACCCAGCCGCCGAGCACGGCAATCGCCGTGCCGGCCACCAGGGCGCCGTAGACGCCCGCCCAGGTCTTGCCGGGGCTGATGCGCGGGGCCAGCTTGGTACGGCCCAGGAAACGGCCGGAAAAGTACGCACCGGTATCGGCCGCCCAGACGATTACCAGCGTCAGCAGCGTCCACCAGTGTCCCAGGATCGGGCTGCCATGGATGCTGGCGATGGCTACCCAGGCCGGGATGAACAGCACCAGGCCGGTACCCAGCTTCAGGATACGGTTCTCGGTATTGGGCGAAGCGGCAAAGCTGTAGGCGCGCATCCACCACAGGCTCGCTACCCACCAGATCACGCCCAGCGCGATCAGCGCCAGCCACAGCGCCGGCGTCAGCCGCGCGAACCACAGCAGCGCGAAAGCCACCAGCACCAGGCCGGTGTACACACCGCGGGCGATGGCTGAGCCGAGCCCGCAAAGCCGCGTCCACTCCCAGGCCCCGCCGGCGAACACCACACCGACGATCGTGGCAAACAGCCAGGTCGGGGGCAGGATGATCACCAGTGCCGCGAGCGGCGCCAGTAGCAGGGCGGTGAGGGTGCGCTGTAGCAGCATGCAAATCCTTGTCAGGAGCCGGCCGGGGCGGCCTTGGCGATCTGGGCGCCGGTCAGGCCGAAGCGGCGTTCACGACGGGAGAAGTCCTCGAGCGCTTCGGCCAGGCAGGCCTGATCGACGTCAGGCCACAGGGTATCGGTGAAATACAGCTCCGCATAGGCCAGCTGCCAGAGCAGGAAATTGCTGATGCGGTGCTCGCCACCGGTACGGATGAAAAGATCCGGTGGTGGCAGGTTGGCCAGACAGGTGTGTTGCCCAAGCGTGGTTTCGTCGATGCTCGACGGGTCCAGCTCGCCCCGCGCCGCCGCTTCGGCCAGCTTGCGTGCGGCCTGGGCGATATCCCAGCGGCCGCCGTAGTTGACGGCGATATTGAGCGCCAGCGCCTGGTTGTCGGCGGTGGTGCGCATGGCCTTTTCCATGCGCTCGCGCAACGGCGACTCGAAGGCCGACAGTTCGCCGGTGAAGGCGATACGCACGCCGTGCTGGTGCAGCTCATCCACTTCCTTGTCCAGCGCCTTCAGGAACAGCTCCATCAGCGCGCGCACCTCGGTGGGTGGGCGCTTCCAGTTTTCGCTGGAAAAGGCGAACAGAGTCAGGGCCTGCACTTTCTGGCGCAGGCAGAACTCGATGGCCTGGCGCACGGCTTTCTGCCCGGCGCGGTGGCCGAAGCTGCGAGGACGGTGACGACGCTCGGCCCAGCGTCCGTTGCCGTCCATGACAATGGCGATATGGCGCGGAATGCGGGGCTCGTCGGTGTTCATCGCATGGTGCTCGCTGCCGGGCGCCGCGGCCATCATTCGGCGCGCGGCGCGATGGCCATCAGATGGCCATCAGCTCCTCTTCCTTGGTCTTGACCACGTCATCGACCTGCTTGACGAAGCGATCGGTGAGCTTTTGCACTTCATCCTCGGCACGACGCTCGTCGTCCTCGGTGATTTCCTTTTCCTTGAGCAGGTCCTTGACCGTCTGCAGCGCATCGCGGCGGATGTTGCGGATGGCGATCTTGCTGTTCTCGCCCTCGGCCGCGACATGCTTTGCCAGCTCACGACGGCGCTCCTCGGTCAGCGGCGGCATGTTCAGGCGGATCACCTGACCGGCGGTGTTGGGCGTGATGCCGATGTCAGAGGCCAGGATGGCCTTTTCCACCGGGCCAACCATGTTCTTCTCCCACGGCGTGATGGTCAGCGAGCGACCGTCGGTGACGGCGACGCCGGCAACCTGGGTCAGCGGCATGTCCGAGCCGTAGTAGGACACCTTGATGCCTTCCACCAGCGCGGCACTGGCGCGGCCGGTGCGCAGGCGGCTGAGCTCGTGACGCAGCGCGTCGATGCTTTTGCCCATGCGGGTCTGTGCGTCTTGCATGATGTCGTCGAGCACGGGGAACTCCAATACCGGGTATTCGATCGAGTATAACAGCGCCCGGCGCAAAGCCCGGCGCGGTTGTCAGTGGGCCGGCCGCATGTGACCGGCGCGCGTTTTTAAAGCTTATTCGGCGTCGACCAGTGTGCCGATGTCTTCGCCGTGCATCAGGCGGCCCAGGTTGCCGGGCTCGACCATGTTGTAGATGCGCAGCGGCATGTGGTGATCGCGACAAAGCGCGATGGCGGCGGTATCCATCACCGCCAGCTTGCGCTCGATGACCTCGTCGTAGGTCAGGCGCTCATAGCGCTTGGCGCCCGGGTGCTTGGCCGGGTCGGCGTCGTACACACCGTCGACCTTGGTGGCTTTCAGCAGCAGGTCGGCGCCGATCTCCACCGCGCGCAGCGCGGCGGCCGAGTCGGTGGTGAAGAACGGGTTGCCGGTGCCGGCGGCAAACAGCGCGATTCGGCCCTTCTCGATATGGCGGATGGCGCGGCGGCGAATGTAGTCCTCGCACACATCGTGAATCTGGATGGCGCTGAGCACGCGCGCGTAGGCGCCGCGCTTTTCGATGGCATCGGCCATGGCCAGGGCGTTCATCACCGTGGCCAGCATGCCCATGTGATCGCCGGTGACGCGGTCGATGCCGGAGGCGGCAAGGCCCGCGCCGCGGAAGATGTTGCCACCGCCGATGACGATGCCCACTTCCACGCCGGAGCGGCTGACCTCGATGATTTCCTCGGCCAGCGCGCCGATCACCTTGGGATCGATGCCGTAGTCCTCGCGCCCCATCAGCGCCTCGCCGGACAGTTTGAGCAGGATGCGCTTGTACTTGGGTGCTTGGGTCATCGATCTCTCCGGCGGCGGGCGGGCAAAACGGCCGTATTGTAGCGGCACCGTCATGTTTGCGGGAGTGCGCGCGTGCGGCCGTTCAAGTGGGGGAAGGGCGTACATAAAAAAGGGCCGCGGATATTTCCGCGGCCCTTTTCAAGCCGAAGCGTTGTAGATGGCCCGGCGCGCCGGGCGCATCATCAGGCCAGACCGGCCTGCTTCATCACTTCAGCGGCGAAGTCCTCTTCGGCCTTCTCGATGCCTTCGCCCACGGCCAGACGGGCCACGGAAACGACCTCGGCACCTTCCTTCTTCAGCACGTCGCCGACGGAGGTGTTGGTGTCCAGCACGTAGGCCTGACCGGTCAGCGACTGCTCGTTGGCCAGCTTGCGCAACTTGCCGGAGATCATCTTCTCCTGGATTTCGGCCGGCTTGGCCTTGTCCTTGTCGGTCATCTGCGCCAGGGCGATTTCCTTTTCCTTCTCCAGCACCTCGGCCGGGACGTGCTCCGGGGTGATGTAGGCCGGGTTCATGGCCGCCACGTGCATGGCGATACCCTTGGCCAGTTCCTCGGAGCCGCCCTTCAGCGACACCACCACGCCGATGCGGCCGCCGTGGATGTAGGCGCCGGTGATGCCGGCGTTGGCCACGCGCACCATGCGGCGCACCTGGATGTTCTCGCCGATCTTGGCGATCAGGGTCTTGGCCTCGTCCTCGACACTGCTGCCGTTGCCGTAGTCGGCGGCCTTCAGGGCGTCGACATCGACAGCGCCGGAAGCCAGCGCAA
This sequence comes from Oleiagrimonas sp. C23AA, assembly GCF_011759385.1. Classification (GTDB taxonomy): domain Bacteria; phylum Pseudomonadota; class Gammaproteobacteria; order Xanthomonadales; family Rhodanobacteraceae; genus Oleiagrimonas. The sequence goes on from NZ_JAARLY010000014.1 coordinate 22,578, forward strand.
TCTCGGCAACCTTGTCCGAGTAGGTCAGGAAGTTGGAGTCCTTGGCCACGAAGTCGGTTTCGCAGTTGACTTCGACCAGCACGGCGGCGTCGTCATTCTGCGCGGTGACGATGCGGCCCTCGGCGGCCACGCGGCCAGCCTTCTTGTCGGCCTTGGCCAGGCCCTGCTTGCGCAGCCACTCCATGGCCACTTCGACGTTGCCGTCGTTGGCGACCAGGGCTTTCTTGCATTCCATCATGCCGGCGCCAGAGCGCTCGCGCAGCTCCTTGACCATCTGTGCGGTGATTTCCATGGGAGGTCCTCGCAATAGCTTTCAAAACGGGTGGCGGACCCGGCGCGAAGCGCGGGGCAGTGCGTCGCGATGGCGACGTCCGCAAGAGACGCCCCGGCGCGTGTGCGCCGGGGCCTCAGGCATTACTTGGCGCCTTCCTCGACCTCGACGAACTCGTCGTCGCTGTTGGCGGCGGCGTTCGGCGTGGCGGACTTGCCTTCCAGGATGGCGTCGGCAGCGGCACGGGTGTACAGCTGGATGGCGCGGATGGCGTCATCGTTGCCCGGGATGGCGTAGTCGACCAGGCTCGGGTCGTAGTTGGTGTCGACCACGGCGACCACCGGGATGCCCAGCTTGCGCGCTTCCTGGATGGCGATGTCTTCGTGGCCGATATCGATCACGAACAGCGCGTCCGGCAGGCGCGGCATGTCCTTGATACCGCCCAGCGACTTCTCCAGCTTCTCGCGCTCGCGGCGACGGGTCAGCACTTCGTGCTTGACCAGCTTCTCGAAAGTGCCGTCGGTCTCGGCCGCTTCCAGCTCCTTCAGGCGCGCCACCGACTGCTTGACGGTGCGGAAGTTGGTCAGCATGCCGCCCAGCCAGCGTGCGGCGACATACGGCATGCCGCAACGGGCGGCTTCTTCGCTCAGCGCTTCGCGTGCGGCGCGCTTGGTGCCGACGAACAGCACGGTGCCCTTCTTCTGCGCCAGGCCCGACAGGTAGTTCATGGCGTCGGTGAACAGCGGCATCGTCTTCTCGAGGTTGACGATGTGGATCTTGCCGCGGGCGCCGAAGATGTAAGGGGCCATCTTCGGATTCCAGTAACGGGTCTGGTGGCCGAAGTGGACGCCGGCTTCCAGCATCTGGCGCATGGTGACTTGAGACATGGTGTACTCCTTGGGGTTAAGACCTCCACGCATCCCCATCCTCGACCCGGCGCCGGCAAGAAAGCCGGTGCGGGCACCCCGAGAACGGTGCCGATACGTGTGTGTCGTTGAAGTGGCCTTGAACGGGACCATCCCGCGGGCCAAGCGAAGCATGCCGCAGTGCGGTTACAATCGCCTTTCGCTTTGCGTGCACCGGCCTTACATGAGTGCCGGAGGCAGCAAATCCTTGAAATTATAGCCGGGGCCGCGAGCGTCCCACAAGATGCGCCTTCATGCGCGCTCCAGCCCGGTGACCGGCGGCCCTTGGTGGGCCGCTCACCGCAAGGCTCTGGCCGGCAATACACTTCACAGGATCGATCATGGCCGCAACACCCAAAACCCCGCAAGAAATCGAGAGCATGCGCGTGGCCGGCCGCCTGGCCGCCGAAGTGCTGGCGTTGCTCAAAGAGCACGTCAAGCCGGGCGTCACCACTGAAGACCTGGACCGCATCGCCTATGAGCACATCGTCAACGTGCAGAAAGCGGTGCCTGCCAATGTTGGCTACCAGGGCTTCCCGAAGACCCTTTGTACCTCGGTCAACCATGTCATCTGCCATGGCATTCCCAGCCCCGGCAAGGTGCTCAAGGAGGGCGACATCGTCAATTGCGATGTCACCGTCATCAAGGATGGCTGGCATGGCGATACCAGCCGCATGTTCGTCGCCGGCACCCCCAGCGTGCTGGCCAAGCGCCTGATGGATACCACCTACGAGGCGATGATGCGCGGCATCGAGGCGGTGCGCCCGGGCGCCACCTTGGGCGACATCGGCCACGCCATCCAGAAGCACGCCGAGGCGGCGGGCTTCTCGGTGGTGCGCGAGTACTGCGGCCATGGCATCGGCAAGATCTACCACGATGCGCCGCAGGTGCTGCACTACGGCAAGCCCGGTACCGGCATGAAGCTGGAGAAGGGCATGACTTTCACTGTCGAGCCGATGATCAATGCCGGCAAGGCAACCACGCGCCAGCTGCCCGATGGCTGGACGGTGGTGACCAAGGACCATTCGCTGTCGGCGCAGTGGGAGCACACCATTGCCGTCACCGACGATGGCTTCGAGATCCTGACGCCCTGGCCCGACGCGGCCTGATGCCTGCGCACCGTCCGCAGCGTGCCCAAGCAGCATGGCGCGGGCGGTGCCATAGGTCATGGACGCACCGGAAGGCGGCCAAAACCGGCTATGATCGGCGGTTTCCCGTCCCCTGCACCGCGTTGCCATGAGCCTTTACCGCTATTTCCATCTGGACGTCTTTGCTGCCAGCCATGGCGGTGGCAATCATCTGGGCGTGGTGGTCGGCGCCGATGACTGGACGGAGGCGGCCATGCAGCGCTTCGCGCGCTGGACCAACCTGGTCGAAACCTGTTTTCTGCTCAAGCCCACTGACGCCGACGCCAGTTACCGCGTGCGCATGTTCACGCCGCATCGCGAAATCGACTTCGCCGGCCATCCCAGCCTGGGTAGCGCGCATGCGGCGCTGGTCGCCGGTGTGGCCGAACCGGTGGACGGGCGACTGGTGCAGGAATGCCGCGCCGGCCTGATTGCCATTCGCGTGCTGGGGCGTGGCAGCGCACGCCAGCTGATGCTCAAGGCGCCGCAGGCGAGCGTGCTGGCGCAGGGTGCCGATGCCGCCGCCGAGCTGCCGGCTGCGCTGGCCGGTTTGCCGGCCGGGCGCTTGTCGCCGGCGCTGGTCGATGGCGGTCGGCGCTGGTGGGTGGTGGAAGGCGCCAGCGAGGCGGCCGTGCGCGGCTGGCACCCCGATCACGAGGCCATTCGCACGCTGGCGAAAGCCTCACAGAGCATGGGTGTGTGCGTGTTCGCGCGCGCCGGCGAGGGCGATTCGCTGGTGGTGCGCGCGTTTGCCGGTGGCGCCGGCATTGTGGAAGACCCTGCTTCCGGCGCGGCCAATGGCCTGGTTGGTGCCTACCTGGCACAAGTGGAACCTGAGGGCACGCTGGCCGGCGGCTACGCCGTCAGCCAGGGCCGCGAAATGGGTTACGACGCGCGTCTGGTGGTGCATGTCGAGCACGGTCAGGTCTGGGTCGGCGGACGTACCAATACGGTGATCGATGGCCAGGTCGACTGGACCGCGCAGCAGGACTGACCGCGCCATGGCGCACGGCGCGGATATGCGCGCTTGCACTTTGACTTTTACCCCCAGCGCCCGGAGTCTGCGCGCATGACGGTACGAGCCATTCCCTTGCCCACCTTGCCGCGGCTGCCGATTGCGGTGCCGCGTTCGGGCGTGTCCGAACAGGCGCGGCTGGCGCTTCGCCAGTTGCTGGACGATGCCGATCGCGCCTTTGCCGCGGCCTTCAATTCCGGTGCCGATGCCACCGTGCTGGTGCATCGGCGCAGCGACATCGTCGAACGCGTGGTGATCCACGTTTGGCGCGCCTTCCTGGGCGAAGCGCCCGGTTGTGCGCTGCTGGCGGTGGGCGGCTTCGGCCGCGGCCTGCTGTTTCCGCACTCGGATGTGGATCTGCTGGTGATGGTCACGCCCGAATCGGGCCGCGCCAAGGCGCGCGCGCTGGAACGGTTTTTCGCCTGCCTGTGGGATCTGGGTCTGAAGCCCGGCCACGCCGTGCGCGACGCCGCGCAGTGCCGAGAGCTGGCCGGCAACGATGTCAGCGTGTTTACCAGCCTGCTCGATGCACGGCGTCTGGCCGGCGATGCCGATCAGGTGGCAAAGCTCAAGGCCATGGTCGACGACGAATCGATATGGCCGCCGCCGGCGTTCCTGGCCGCCAAGCAAGCCGAGCAGGCGCAACGCCACGCCAAGCACAACGACACCGCACACAACCTGGAGCCCAATCTCAAGGAAGGGCCGGGGGGCATGCGCACGCTGGATCTGATGCGCTGGCTGGCGCGTCGCGTGGCCGGTGTCATCGGTTTCGACGGCATGCTTGCCGCCGGCCTGCTGGACCCGGCCGAGCGCGAGGCGCTGGCCGAGGCCGAAGCCACCCTGCGGCGCTATCGTGTGGCGCTGCATCTGGAGGCCGGGCGTGCCGAGGAACGGCTGCTGTTCGACTACCAGCGTCCGCTGGCCATGCGCCTGGGGTTTGAGGACGAACACGAGAAGAACCTTGGCGTCGAGCAGTTCATGCAGGGCTACTACCGTGCCGCCACGGTGATCGAGCGGCTGGGTGTGCAGCTGGGCGAGCGCTTCGAGGAGCTGCTGGAGCCGGACGTCGAACCGCGTCCGCTGAATGCGCACTTCGTCTGCCTGGGCAAGCGCCTGCAGCCGGTCGACCCGGATCTGTTCCTGCGCCAGCCCGACACCCTGATCGAGGCCTTCAGTCTGCGTCTGGCCTATCCGGACCTGATCGGTTTTACCGCCGAGACCATGCGCCGCATCCAGCAGGCGGTGGCGCACCTGGGCGAATCCATGGGCGACGATGAGGCTGTGCTGGCCGCGTTCCTGGCGCTGCTGCGCCGTGGCGCGCCGGCGGTGGAAGCGTTGTGGCGGATGAACCGCTTCGGCCTGCTGGCGGCGGTGCTGCCGGCCTTTGGCGATGTGGTCGGGCGCATGCAATACGACCTGTTCCATGTCTACACCGTGGACGAACACACGCTTCGCGTGCTGCACAATGTGGCGCGTTTCGCCGACCCGGACGCGCGCCGCGAGTTTCCACTGTGCTGCGAGATCTGGCACGAGCTGGACAAGCCCGAACTGCTGCTGCTGGCGGCGCTGTTCCACGATATTGCCAAGGGCCGCGGCGGCGATCACTCGGTGCTTGGCGAGGACGATGCACGCGCCTTCTGCACGCGGCTGGGCTTGCCTCAGGCCGATATCAACATGGTCGCCTGGCTGGTGCGCTGGCATCTTCTGATGAGCACCACCGCGCAGCGCCAGGACATCACCGATGCCGACGTGGTGCACCGTTTTGCCACCGAAGTGGGCGATTGGGAGCACCTGGATCACCTTTACCTGCTCACCGTGGCCGACATCATCGGCACCAGCCCGAAGCTGTGGAACGCCTGGAAGGACCGCCTGCTGGCCGATCTGTACGTGGCCGCGCGTTATGCCCTGCGTTCGGACCTTGCGCTGCCGTTGCGTGCCGAGGTGCGCGTGCGCGATTGCCGCGAGCGGGCGCTGAAAATCCTCACCAGCGAAGGGTTCGATGCCGACGCGGTGGCCAAGGTCTGGGTGGACTTTCCGGATCTGAGCTTCCTGCGCCATCGCGCCGAGCAGGTGGCCTGGCAGACCGCTGCTATCCTGCGCGCCGACGGCGTCACGCCACTGGTCGAGGTGCATCCGTTCTCGGTGCGTGGCAGCACCGAGCTGTTTGTCTACGCCCCCGATCGTGATGGCCTGTTCGCCACCGTCACCGCCATGCTCGACCGCCTGCGCTTTTCGGTGGTGGAGGCGCGCATTCTGGGCTCGCGCACCGGCATGGCCCTGGATACCTTCCTGCTGCTGGAGTCGGACAACCAGCACGTGGCCAGCCCCGAGCGCGCCAGCGATCTGAAATCGCGCCTGGCCCGTGCGCTGGCCGCGCCGGCCCGTGCGCAACCGGCCAAGCGCGGCCTCTCGCGCCAGTTGCGCCATTTCCAGATGGCGCCGCGCGTGGAGTACACCGACGATGCCAGCACCGGCCGCACACAGCTGGCGCTGGTCTGCAGCGACCGGCCGGGCCTGCTGGCCGCCGTCGCACAGGCCTTTGTCGAGGCCGGTGTACGCGTGCACGATGCGCGCATTGCCACCTTCGGCGAGCGCGTCGAGGATTTCTTCCAGCTCACCGGACCCGACGACGGTCCGCTCGATGCCGACCTGAAACATACGCTCAGGGGCATTCTGGAGCGGCGCATCGGCGGGCCGGCGAGCGAATCTTTACCCGGGAACGATCATGCAAATGCTTGAAACCACCATCAATGACGCCTGGGAGCGTCGCACGGAACTGACCGACACCGAGATCGAAAGCCACCTGCGTCCGGCGGTGGATACCGCGTTGGCGCTTTTGGAAAGCGGTGAACGCCGCGTCGCCGAGCCCGATGGCAACGGTGGCTGGCAGGTCAACCAGTGGCTGAAAAAGGCTGTGCTGCTGTTCTTCCGCATGAATGGCAACCGCGTCATGGATGGCGGCCCCTCGCGCGCTTTCGACAAGGTGCCGCTGCGTTTTTCCGAGGCCGACCAGGCCGCGTTCGAGGCTGCCGGCATGCGCGTGGTGCCCGGCGCTTTGGTGCGTCGCGGCGCGCACGTGGCGCGTGACGCCGTGCTGATGCCCAGCTACGTCAACATCGGCGCCTTTGTCGGTGAAGGCAGCATGGTCGATACCTGGGCCACGGTCGGTTCCTGCGCGCAGATCGGCAAGCACGTGCATCTATCCGGCGGCGTCGGCATCGGCGGCGTGCTGGAGCCGCTGCAGGCCAACCCCACCATCATCGAGGACAACTGCTTCATCGGCGCGCGTTCGGAAGTGGTCGAGGGCGTCATCGTCGAGCGCGGCAGCGTCATCGGCATGGGCGTGTATCTGGGCCAGTCCACGCGCATCTACAACCGCGCCACCGGTGAAGTCAGCTACGGCCGCGTGCCGGCCGGCAGCGTGGTGGTGGCCGGCAACCTGCCGGCCAAGGACGGCACGCACAGCTTGTACGCGGCCATCATCGTCAAGCAGGTGGACGAGCAAACCCGCGCCAAGACCGGCATCAACGAGCTGCTGCGCGCGGCGCAGTAAACTTTACGCCCCATACCGGCAAATCAACGGGGTCGCGCGGCGGCCCCGTTGCGTAACAAGGCAACTGGACATGAGCGATACCCAACCCGTGCTTTACGGCCTGCCCAATTGCGACACCTGCAAGAAGGCGCGCAACTGGCTCAACCGTTTCGATATTGAGCATCACTTTGTCGATTACCGCGCCAACCCGGTGCCGGCGGCCACGCTGAAGGCGTGGGCCGCGCAGCTGGGTGGCTGGGAAAAGCTGATCAACAAGGCCTCGACCACCTGGCGCAACCTGCTGCCGCAACGCAAGAACCCCGGTTCCGATCCGGAGTGGACGCTGCTGATCAAGGAGCATCCGGCACTGGTCAAGCGGCCGGTGCTGGTGATGGGCGACGGCTCGGTGAGCGTGGGCTTCAAGGACAACCTGTACAAGCAGCGTTTCGGGCTCTGACATGGCGCGTGCATCCGTTCGTCGTTACCTCAACAACCTGCGCATCGAGCGCGACAACGCCGAGCTGTATGCGCAGCTGGCCGCGCTGGGCGATGATGAGCGCACCGAGCGGGCCTATCGGCGCATGGCCGATGCCGAGCAGGCCAACGCCGCTTTCTGGGAATCGCGCCTGAAGGCCCTGGGCGAGCCGGTGCCGGCGACGCGCATTGGTCTGCGTGTGCGCGTGCTGGTGTGGCTGGCTTCGCGCTTCGGCTCGGAGTTTGTGATGCCCACCGTGGCGCGGCTGGCGCATGCCGACCACCTCTCCACGCCGGTGGATCGCGAGGGCCATCGCGACCACTTCCCCGGGGCCGGACGACCGCTTTCCGACAGCGGCCTGCGCGGGCAGGGCGGCAACACCCTGCGCGCCGCCGTGCTGGGCGCCAACGATGGCCTGGTGTCCAACGTCAGTCTGGTGATGGGCATGGCCGGTGCGGCGACCGCGGACAAAGCCGTGCTGCTGGCCGGCCTTGCCGGCCTGGTCGCCGGTGCCTGCTCCATGGCGCTGGGTGAATGGCTGTCGGTCAACAGCTCGCGCGAGTTCTACCAGGCGCAGATCACCGCGCGCGCCGAGCGTCTGGCCGTGGCGCCGGAAGACAGCCGCCAACGCATCACCACCATCTACCGCGACAAGGGGCTGGACGCCTCCACCGCGCAGGCACTGGCCGCCGAGCTGGTGCAGACGCCACGCGCGGCGCTGGACCTGCTGGTGCGCGAGGACCTGGGTATCGACCCGGAAGAACTGGGCGGCTCGGCGTGGACCGCGGCACTGTCCTCGTTCACCCTGTTTGCGGTGGGCGCGGCCTTTCCGGTGGCGCCGTACCTGTTCGCGCACGGACGCGAAGCCATGCTCGGCAGCGTGCTGACCACCGCGGTGGGCCTGGCCCTGATTGGTGCGGCCACCTCGCTGTTTACCGGTCGCCGCATGGGCTTTTCCATCGCCCGCCAGCTGACCATCACCACCGCCGCGGCGGGCATCACCTGGCTGCTGGGTCACGCGCTGGGGGCGGCCATCGGCTGATACCCCGCGCCTGCCATGCGGCTTGTGTTTCACCCCTCCACTGAAATCTGCGCCATGTCCGACGTGCTTGAACTTACCCAGTCGCTGATCCGCCGCCGCTCGGTCACCCCCGACGACGATGGCTGCCAGGCGATGATCGCGCGGCGTCTGGCCGAGGCCGGCTTTACTGTCGAGTCCATGCGCCATGGCGAGGTGGATAACCTCTGGGCCACGCACGGGCAGGGCGACGGTCCGACACTGGTGTTCCTGGGCCATACCGATGTGGTGCCGACCGGCCCCGAGTCCGACTGGACTTCGCCGCCGTTCGAGCCGGCCATTCGCGAAGGCGTGCTGTACGGGCGCGGCGCGGCCGACATGAAAGGCTCGGTGGCGGCCATGGTGGTAGCGCTGGAGGCCTTCGTCGCCGCGCATCCGGATCACGTCGGGCGTGTGGCGCTGCTGATCACCAGCGATGAAGAAGGCGCCGCCACCGAGGGCGTGCGACGCGTTGCGCAGACCTTCCGCGAGCGTGGTGAAAAACTCGATATGTGCGTGGTGGGCGAGCCTTCGGCCACCACCAAACTGGGCGACCTGATCCGCGTCGGCCGGCGTGGCTCGCTCTCGGCCACGCTCACCGTGCGCGGTGTGCAGGGCCATGTGGCCTACCCGCAGCAGGCCGACAACCCGATCCATCGCGCCGCGCCAGCGCTGGCGGCGCTGGCCGTCGAGCGTTGGGATGACGGCAACGCCGACTTCCCGCCGACCTCGCTGCAAATCTCCAATATCGCCGCCGGCACCGGCGCCACCAACGTCATCCCCGGCACGCTCAGCGCGCAGTTCAATTTCCGCTACAGCACCGCCAGCACGGCCGACGAACTGAAAGCGCGCACCGCCGCGCTGCTGGATGCACACCAGCTCAACTGGCACATCGACTGGCACCTTTCCGGCGAGCCGTTCCTGGCCCCGCCCGATGGACGCCTGCGCGAAGTGGTGGTGGGTGTCTGCCGCGATCTGGCCGGCATCGAGCCCGAGCAAAGCACCGGCGGCGGCACCTCCGACGGGCGCTTCATCGCCCCCCTGGGCGCCGAAGTGGTCGAACTGGGCCCGGTCAACGCCACCATCCACAAAGTGGACGAATGCGTCGCCGTCGCCGACCTGGAGCGCCTGCCGTCGCTGTACCGGGCCATCGCCGAGCGCCTGCTGGCCGGTTAAGCCCCATAGGTTATGCCGCGATGCGGCGCGTCCGCATCACGCTGGGCGTCATGGCGGCGGTGACCGTACCGGCGTCGTCAGCCCTTCGGCGTGAAATGCCCTTGGTACCGAGCGTGGGTTGGTTCGTCTCAGCAAAATAGTGGTCCCGGCGCAAGTATTGGCAAAGTCCGCCCTTCTTACGGCATGCCGCTGCGCCACCCACGCCGGGTGGTATCCGACACCCATGAATCTCTCACTTCAGCAGCATCCAGCCGCCGAGGCGCCTTGCCGCGGGCGGAGTGCATATTCGCGTTTTCGGGGTGATAAACCATACACACCTCATTTCGTGAGATATGCAAACCAGCATGCACCGGTCATCGCGGAAGACAAGACCAGTAACACCTTGTTTGCTTGTAGGGTTTCACTGATTGACGTCGGACGAACCGCAAGCGAGGATGGATGCATATGCCCCGATCCGGGGTCTACTAAGCGTTGGGCGTAAAAGCACGGAGATTTAAGCAATGCTCGATGGCGTAATGCTACTTTGGTTTCTGCTCACCGCGTTATCTCTGCTGTTCGTGGCGGTCGATATTCGTACCACGCCAGAATCTACTGTTCTAAAATGGGGATTCATTTTACTCACCGCGTACACGGGGCCGTTTGGTGCGTTTCTTTACGTGCTAGGTTGCCGCGAGCCGTTGCCGGGATTACACGAACGCTACGTTGCAACGCGTTGGAGACAAGTGCTCGGCTCCACAATGCATTGCGTGGCCGGCGATGGGGTCGGCATTTTGGCCGGGGCTGTCGTCGCCGGCGTCTTTCATTTTCCCCCAACGCTCGACATCGCGCTGGAATACATCCTAGGTTTTGGATTCGGTTGGGCGATATTTCAGGCTTTGTTCATGCGGGATATGGCCGGCGGCTCATATGCGCGCGCTCTCTCCAGTACGTTTTTTCCGGAATTGTTGTCGATGAACTGCCTCATGGCTGGCATGGTGCCCATAATGACTTGGGCGATGAAAAATACGGCCATGGCCCATGAACCGACCGGGCCAGCATTCTGGTTCGTCATGTCCATGGCCCTGCTGGTCGGCTTCATAACGGCCTATCCCATGAATTGGTGGCTGGTATCACGACACATGAAACACGGGATGATGACAATTCGTTTTTCCAATAAACCCACGAATGAAGACACGATGCACGCAAGTGCTTCCGAGCACTCGCACGATGCTCATACTGCCCCGGCACGGAGGGCTGAAAAGCAAACACAGGAGCCAGGTTCCAAGCGCACGCTTGCAGGCATGACGATCCTTTCGTTCATAGTATTTGGCGTAGGGCTGGGGATAGCGGTACTTTTGACACGCTTCTAGCAGATCTCTCGTATCGACGCCCAACAAGACGCTGCAGTTGACCGCCCAAAGCGCTGCCGCGCTTCGGGTTCCCTCCGTGCTTCGCACTCCGGCGGCAACTGAGCTCAGGCGTTGGGCTTACAAGAAAACGTGGCGTATAGTGATGTCGTTGTAACAACAGGAGACATGTCATGGTCAAAGTAGCGTTGTTCGTTCGCCTCGAAGCGAAACCCGGAAAAGAGAAAGAGGTTGAGAGCTTCCTTATGGGCGGTCTTCCCATTGTCAATGAGGAGCCTGCCACCACTGCTTGGTTTGGCATTCGCCTTGGGCCAAGCACTTTCGGAATCTTTGATGCCTTCCCGAATGAAGCGGGCCGGCAAGCCCATCTCTCCGGCAAGGTCGCAGCAGCGTTAATGGCAAAGGCCGGTGAGTTGTTCTCCGAGCCGCCATCCATCGAGAAAGTTGACGTACTTGCGGCAAAGCTACCCGGCTAAGCAAGCCCAACAAGGCGCTCCAGCCGACCGTTTTGCCTTCGCTTCGCTACGGCAAAACGGCGGCTGAGCTTGGGCGTTAGGGCTCGTTATGGCACATCATGACCTTGTCGGCGTTCCATTTCCGGTAGATCACCCGGAGTTCACTAATGATCGACCATTGAAGCATCTTATTTTTCAAATAGAGAGTCTTATTGAAATGGGTCATGACCTCGACGATATACTTGGTCTTGTCACGGCTACACTGAAGTTAAAAGACGATCACATGCTCTCTGTGCAACTCGGAGGCGGGCTTTTTGGGTTAGTTCCATCCACTCTTGGGCAGAGCGCACTGCTCATTTACGCGAGATGCTTCAATAGCTCGACGCGCAGAACTAGGTTAGAAGCACATAATATATTCGCTAGCCCCGAAGATCTCGAAACGCATGCAAAGGTAATGGAAATTCGTGATCGTTTTATCGCGCACCAGGGGTCAAGGGCCTGTGCAGAATTTTGTGTAAACGGGGGTTGGGCTTACAGCTGAGGCATGCGGTCCTCGAACTGGATCGTAAACCGGTTCAGCGCGGCCTTCCAATCACGGATTGGCAGCGTCCACTTGCGGCTGATGTTGCGTAGTGCCAGGTACAGCAGCTTCATCAGCGCCTCGTCCGTGGGAAAGGC
>NZ_JAARLY010000015.1 GCF_011759385.1 Oleiagrimonas sp. C23AA
CTTGAACTTGGTGTCGTATTTGGACATGAAAAACCCCCAGAGGTTGGATCGATGTCCAACTTCTGGGGGTCAGTTCACACGGGGCGCCTTTTTTATGATGCGACTGTGACCGGGTAAGTGGCCCGTCGCGCAAGCATCAGAAGCGGTATTCGAGCGTCGCCGAATAAATCTTCGTGTCGATTTTATAGTCGCTGTGGTGCTTGATGTAGTAGTAGTCGAAGTTGCCGCTCACGCTCCAGTGGCGGTCGATGTCCCAACCCAGGCCAACACCGCCGTACCAGTTCAGCGCTTCCTGCGAGTCGGCATAGTGGCCGCTGCCCGGTCCCTGGCTATCGATGTCGGTACGGGCATTGAGTTTCCACTGGAAACCGCCGATGCGGGCCGACATGAAGACGTTGCGGGTGAAGTTGAAATGGCCGTTCAGACCCAGCGTTTCGCCGTCCGCGCTCAGCTTGGCGTGTTCGGTGTAGCCGTAGCTATATGGACTGCCGCCGTAGGTGTACTGCCCCTTGACGCTGCCCAGGTCGGTGTAGCCCAGCTCGACGCCGATGAACTGGACGCGATAACCCACGTTGACGATGTAGGCGCTACCACTTTCGCTGCCAGACAGGCCTTGGGCGTTGGCATTGTAATGGGCGTGGCCGGCGCTGCCGTTGATGAACCAGCCAGTCATATCCTTGGCCTGTGCCGAAACGGTCGTCATCAGTCCGGCCGCCATGGCCATCGCGCAAAACATTTTCTTGTTCATGAAGTATGTCCTTATGAGAGAAGTCTCCTGCTACCGCCCTGGCACGGTCAGATACCAGGGCGAAAAGCGCGCGCATTCTAACTAAAAATTCACGTTTTGTTTGGCGCAGAAAAAAAGAGGGCGCCCTGGGGCGCCCTCCTGCGACATTACAACGACGCGGATGGATCAGAAGCGGTATTCGGCACTCACCGAATACACGTTGGTGCTCAGGTCCAGGTGATCCTTCTTGGCGTGGTAGTAGTCATAGTTCAAGCCCAGGCTCCAGTTCGGGTTGAAGTCATAGCCGAAGCCCACGCCACCGTACCAGTCAGTCTTGTCCACGCTCTTGCGCAGCGGGTTGTCGTCATTGCTGACGCCATGGCCCTTCCATCCATAGACGCCGGTGCGTGCACTGACGTACCAGTTCGGGTTGATGTTGAAGTGGCCATTCACGCCGGCGGTCCAGCCGTGCAGTTCGGACTTGGTGTCGTTGATCACGTTCTTGTTGTTGAACGCGTTCTTGACGTGGATGTTGCCCAGGTCGTTGTAACCGGCCTCGAAACCAATGGCGACCGAGGGGTTGACCGCCCAGCGATAGCCGAAGTTGCCGTCATAACCCGTGGTGTGGTCATTGTAGTGGCCATGGTCGAGCTTGGCCTGACCCACACTGCCATTGATGAACCAGCCGTCGTGGGCCGTGTTGCCCGGGTTGGCGCTCATGGTCTGAGCAAAAGTGGCCGGAGCCATGGCCAGGGCGGCCGAACCGATAGCGATAGCAAGGATGGTCTTTTTCATGGTGTTACTCCTTCATTCGAAGGTTGCGGGGTAAGCAACGCCCCTTGACCGCTTTTTGGGGCAGCCTTCAGGACGTTTTCGGGGAACTTTCAGGGCGCCGTCAGAAGCGGTATTCGGCGCTCATGGTGTAAGCGTTGGTATCCAGGCGAACCGCGTCATCGGTGCCCTTGTAGTGGTCGTAATTGACGCCAAGGCTCCAGTCGCGATCCACGTTGTAGCCCACGCCAACGCCGGCGTAGTAGTTGGTATGCGTGACATCGCGACGATAGCGGGTGCCGGGGTAACGGTCGGTCAAGCCGCTGGCCTGGGCACGGAAGGCACCGCCGCGCCATTCGGCATACCAGCGCGGGCTGATGTTGTAGCGAAAGTCCACGCCGGCGGTAGCGCCGCGCAGCTGCGACCGTCCTGAACCGGTCACCCGGTCGGCGTAGCGCGCGTGCGGATCGAGAATGCCCAGATACTGGTAACCCACCTCCAGGCCCAAGGAGGTGTGCGGGTTCACTTCGAAGCGATAGCCAGCCTTCAGGCCACCGGTGGTGTCGCCATCGTTGTACGGGCCCTTGCTGACGCGTGCCTGGCCGGCGTCGGCGCTGACGTACCAGCCGGTCTGAGCGGTGTGCGGCGAGGTAGTGTCCTGGGCCATCACCGAGCCGGCGGCCAGGCCTGCGGACACCAGCGAGAGCACAATCAGGGTCTTTCTCATGAGGACTGCTCCTTCTTATTGTTTCGGCGGTGGGGGAGGCCGCCGTACTCAACTGCTCATGAGCCGATGTATCTCGGCTTCGGGACGTTAGATGGGGCTGCTTCCAAAAAGATCCAATACCCGTGAGTACAGTATTAAGACCTGGTTAACCTGTGTGAATTGCGATGTGAACGTTATGCATCGCAGATATGCCCCGGCGACGACAGATTCACCGTGATGGGCGACAATAGAGAGATCGATTCCTTTCAAGAGCTTCAGGGAGACACACGATGCCGACTCGCCGCGAACTCGCCAATGCCATCCGCGCACTGTCCATGGACGCCGTCCAGGCCGCCAATATCGGCCATCCGGGCATGCCCATGGGCATGGCTGATATCGCCGAGGTGCTGTGGAACGACGCGCTGCGCCACAACCCCGCCAACCCGTACTGGGCCAATCGCGATCGCTTCGTGCTCTCCAACGGTCACGGTTCCATGCTGCAGTACGCGGCCATGCATCTGAGCGGCTACGACCTGCCGATGGAGCAGATCAAGCAGTTCCGTCAGCTGCATTCGAAGACCGCCGGTCATCCGGAGCGCTCGGAACTGCCGGGTGTGGAAGCGACCACCGGTCCGCTGGGTCAGGGCCTGGCCAATTGCGTGGGTCTGGCGCTGGCTGAAAAGGTGCTGGCCGAGCGCTTCAACAAGCCCGGTTTCGACATTGTCGATCACCACACTTACGTGTTTGCCGGCGATGGCTGCCTGATGGAGGGCATCTCGCACGAGGCCGCCTCGCTGGCCGGTACCTTCAAGCTGGGCAAGCTGATCACGTTCTATGACGACAACGGCATCTCCATCGATGGCGAGGTCAAGGACTGGTTCACCGACAACACGCCCGAACGTTTCCAGGCTTACGGCTGGCACGTGATCCGCGATGTCGACGGTCATGATGCGGGCGCGGTGGCCAAGGCCATTGCCGAGGCCCGTGCCGAGACCGAGCGTCCGACGTTGATCTGCTGCCGCACCATCATCGGTTTCGGCGCGCCCCACAAGCAGGGCACGGGTGGCGTGCACGGCTCGCCGCTCGGCGAGGAAGAAGTGGCTGCCGCGCGCAAGGAGCTGGGCTGGAACTATCCGCCGTTCGAGATTCCCGACGAGATCTACAAGGGTTGGGATGCGCGCGAAGCCGGCGCCGAGGCCGAGTCCAAGTGGAACAGCCTGTTCGACGCCTACGCCGAGAAGCATCCGCAGCTGGCGGCCGAGTTCAAGCGCCGCCAGGCCCAGCAGCTGCCGGAAGGCTGGCACGAGAAGGCCCGCGCCGTTATCGCCAAGTTCCAGAAGGAAGGCCCGGAAGTGGCCTCGCGCAAGGCTTCGCAGATGGCGCTGGACGAGTTCGGCCCGCTGCTGCCGGAAATGATCGGTGGCTCGGCGGATCTTGCGCCGTCCAACCTGACCATCTGGAAGGGGTCGCATGCGGTCGGCGAAGGCGGCGAGCACGTCAACTACGTGCATTACGGTGTGCGCGAATTCGGCATGAGCGCGATTGCCAATGGCCTGGCGCTGCATGGCGATTTCATCGCCTACGACGCCACCTTCCTGGTGTTTTCCGATTACGCACGCAACGCGGTGCGCATGAGCGCGCTGAATCCGGCCAAGGTCATCCACGTCTACACGCATGACTCCATTGGTCTGGGCGAGGATGGCCCGACCCACCAGCCGGTCGAGCATC
Source organism: Oleiagrimonas sp. C23AA (assembly GCF_011759385.1). Classification (GTDB taxonomy): domain Bacteria; phylum Pseudomonadota; class Gammaproteobacteria; order Xanthomonadales; family Rhodanobacteraceae; genus Oleiagrimonas. The sequence continues at coordinate 3,933 of NZ_JAARLY010000015.1, forward strand.
TGCCGAGCCTGCGCTACATCCCCGACAACCACGTCTGGCGTCCCTGCGATGCGGTGGAAACGGCGGTGTCCTGGAAGATGGCCATCGAGCGCGAGCACAAGCCTTCGTGCCTGGTGTTCTCCCGTCAGGGTTTGCCGCACCAGCAGCGCAACGACGAGCAGCTGGCCAACATCGAGAAGGGCGGCTATGTGCTTTCCGAGCCGGAGAGCGGCAAGTTCCAGGCCATTCTGATCGCCACCGGTTCCGAGGTCGGCCTGGCCATGGACAGCATGCGCCACCTGGCCGACAAGGGCGTGGCGGTACGTGTGGTCTCGATGCCGTGCGCGGAAGTGTTCGATGCGCAGTCGCCGGAATACCGTGAATCGGTGCTGCCGGGCTGGTGCCGCGCACGCGTGGCGGTGGAAGCGGCGTTCGCCGATTACTGGCGCAAGTATGTCGGCCTGGATGGCGAAGTGATCGGTATGACCACCTTCGGTGCCTCGGCACCGGGCAAGGAGCTGTTCCCGTACTTCGGCTTCACCGTGGAAAAGGTCGCCGACGCGGTAGAGCGCGTGATCGACTAAGGCGAAGTCACCGGGGCGATGCGGCATCGTTCGCATCGCCCCGGTCGCTTGAGAAAAGGCCGGTGCCCTTGCGGAGCGCCGGCCTTTTCTTTGCGTCACGCGTTGAAGGCCGTCAGGCGGTCAGTTCGCCGATCACCGTGTCCAGTGCGTTCTGCCAGTCGGGCAGGGTGATATCGAAGTTGCGCTCTAGCTTGTGCGTGTCGAGAACGGACCACGCCGGCCGCGTGGCCTTGGTCGGAAACGCCGAGGAATCCACCGCCACCACTTCCGGCGCTCGCTCGATCAGGCCGGCCGCCGCCGCGCGCTGCATGATGGCGCGTGCAAAACCGTACCAGGTGGTCTGCCCGGCGGCGACCAGGTGATAAGTACCGGCAAGTGCGGCGCGATCATCTGCGGCCAGCCAGCGTTGAAGTACCTGCGCGGTGACATCGGCTATCAGGCGTGCCGGCGTCGGCGTGCCATGCTGGTCATCGACCACGGTTAGACGGTCGCGCTCGCCAGCCAGGCGAAGCATGGTGCGCAGAAAATTGTGACCGTGCGCGGCATACACCCAGGCGGTGCGCAAAATCAGGTGCTCGGCGCCGCTGTTGCGTAGCGCCTGCTCACCGGCCAGCTTGCTGCGCCCATAGGCACCCAGGGGAGCGACCGCATCGCCCTCGCGCCACCGTTGTCGCGACTGGCCGTCAAAGACGTAATCGGTGGAATAGTGCAACACGGGTACTGCGTGCTGCGAGGCCCATTGACCCATCGCGGCCAGTGCCTCGCCATTGATGATGTGCGCCAGTGCCTCTTCGTCTTCGGCGCGGTCCACCGCTGTGTAGGCGGCAGCATTGACGATGACATCCGGTGCGGCTGCCTCAAGCGCGGCAGGCAGCGAAGCAGGCTGGGCAAGGTCGGCCTGGATACCTCCCGGCTCACCGTCGATGCGGCCGTCACGGCTGGCAGCAAGCACCGTGCCCAGAGAAGCCAGGGCGCGTCGCAGCTCGCGGCCAACCTGACCGTTGGCGCCCAGCACCAGCAGTTTCATGCCTTGTCGTCCGGCAAGTAAATCGGCAGGCGCTCGGCTTCGACGTCGGCCAGCAGCGGGGCTACTTCATCCTTGGCCGAAAGCTGCGGCGCACTGACCGGCCAGTCGATACCGATCGCCGCATCGTTCCAGCGCACGCCGGCATCGGCCTGGGCGTCATACAGCGCGGTGCACTGGTAGGTGAAGGTGGCATGCTCGGAAAGCACGCAAAAGCCATGCGCGAAGCCTTCCGGTACCCAGAAATGGCGCTTGTTCTCGGCCGACAGCACCGCCGCGGTCCAGCGGCCAAAGGTCGGCGAGCCACGGCGGATGTCGACGGCGACATCGTAGACCTCGCCTTCCAGCACGCTGACAAACTTGCCCTGGGGATTGGGCCACTGATAGTGCAGGCCGCGCAGCACGCCGCGCGCCGAGCGCGAGACGTTGGATTGCACGAATCGCGCGTCGATGCCGGCTTCGTCAAAGCGCGCCTGGTTGTAGCTTTCGTAGAAAAAGCCGCGTTCGTCGCCGAATACCTTCGGTTCGATGATCCGTACACCCGGAAGGCTGGTCTCGATCACCTTCATCGCGCCACCTTGCCCTGCCGGGCCAGACGCTGCAGATAGGTGCCATAGCCGGTTTTGGCCAGCGGCTTGGCCAACCGGTTCAGTTGCTCGGCATCGATCCAGCCATTGAGAAAGGCGATCTCCTCAGGGCAGCACACCTTCAGTCCCTGGCGATTTTCGATGGTCTCGATGTAATTGGCCGCCTGCACCAGTGAATCGTGGGTGCCGGTATCCAGCCAGGCGTAGCCGCGGCCCAGCTGCTCCAGCATCAGCGTGCCCTGCTCAAGGTAGATCCGGTTGAGGTCGGTGATTTCCAGCTCGCCTCGTGGTGAGGGTTTCAGGCTGGCGGCGTAATCGACCACCTGCTTGTCGTAGAAGTACAGCCCGGTCACCGCGTAGTTGGACTTGGGTTCGGCAGGCTTTTCCTCGATGCCGACGACGCGACCCTCGGCATCGAAGTCAGCCACGCCATAGCGCTCGGGATCATTGACCCAGTAACCGAACACCGTGGCGCCATGCTCGCGCTCCGCCGCGCGACGCATCATCGCGGTCAGACCATGGCCGTAGAAGAGGTTGTCACCCAGCACCAGGCAACACGGATCGCCGGCAATGAACTGCTTGCCGATCAAGAAGGCCTGCGCCAGACCATCGGGGGAAGGCTGCACGGCGTAGTGGATATTGAGGCCCCACTGCGAGCCATCGCCCAGCAGACGCTCGAACAGCGCCTGCTCATGCGGGGTGTTGATAATCAGGATGTCGCGGATGCCAGCCAGCATCAGCGTGGCCAGCGGGTAATAGATCATCGGCTTGTCATACACCGGCAGCAGCTGTTTGCTGACCGCCTGGGTGATCGGATACAGCCGTGTGCCGGAGCCGCCGGCGAGGATGATGCCTTTGGTCGTCGTCATCGCAATGGGTCCTGTCAGTCGTGGCCGCCGAGGCGTTCCATGCGGTAGCTGCCGTCGAGCACGCGTTGCACCCACGGTTGATGGTCCAGATACCAGTCCACCGTACGCGCCATGCCGCTGTCGAAGCTCTCGCGCGGCGACCATCCCAGCTCGCGTGACAGCTTGCTGGCATCGATGGCATAGCGACGGTCGTGTCCGGGACGGTCCTTGACGAAGGTGATCAGCGACTCGCGTGGCTTGTCGCTTGGCAGCGGCTGGCGCGCATCGAGCAGGGCGCAGATGGTCTTGACCACGGTGAGGTTTTCGCGCTCGGCATTGCCGCCAACATTGTAGGTTTCACCGACACGGCCGGCGTCCAGCACGCGGGCAATGGCCTGGCAGTGATCCTCCACGAACAGCCAGTCACGCACGTTCCTGCCGTCGCCATAGACCGGCAGTGCCTCGCCAGCCAGCGCCTTCTGGATCACCAGCGGGATCAGCTTTTCCGGAAACTGGTACGGTCCGTAGTTGTTCGAGCAATTGGTGGTCAGTACCGGCAGCCCGTAGGTGTGATGAAAAGCGCGCACCAGGTGATCGGACGAGGCCTTGGAGGCCGAATACGGCGAGTTCGGCGCGTACGGCGTGGTCTCGGTGAACATGCCCTGGTCGCCGAGCGATCCGTAGACCTCGTCGGTGGAAACGTGCAGAAACCGGAACGCGTCGGCCGTCTGCCCCTCAAGACCACGCCAATAGTCGCGTGCGCATTCGAGCAGGGCCAGCGTGCCAACCACATTGGTTTCGATGAAGGTCGCAGGGCCGTCGATGGAGCGGTCCACATGTGATTCGGCGGCGAAATTGATGATCGCATCCGGGCGGTGCTCGGCCAGCAGCTTGGCTACCAGCCCACGGTCGCCGATATCGCCCTGCACGAAGATATGCGCAGTGTTGTCCCTCAGCGAAGCCAGTGTGTCCGGATTGCCGGCATAGGTCAGCTTGTCCAGATTGACCACGCGATGGCCGGCGGCCACCGCCTGCAGCACGAAATTGCCGCCGATGAAGCCGGCACCGCCGGTGACGAGTAGGGTTTGCATCCGTTTCTTGGCTTCCCTTTTGAAGCTGGGCCCCGGGTGGGCGAAGAGATCGATAAGACTATGCCACGTCGGTCATGTCGACGAGTTGACGCAGCGTGTGGGCCTGGTCGATGACCTGGCTGGCGCCGGCCAGACGCAATTCCTCAGTGGAGCCGAAGCCCCAGCTGACGCCAACGGCACGCACCTGATTGGCGACGGCGCCCTCCATGTCATAGCGCCGGTCGCCGACCATCAGGGTGTCTTCGGCGGTGCTGTCCAGCGCCTGCATGGCCAGCGCAATTTTCTCGGCCTTGCCATGATCGGCGCTGTCCGGATGGGTGCCGTCGACGCGCGAAAAGCACGCGCCGAACGGTAGGTGCGCGATGATGCGCTCGGCCTCATCCTGGGTCTTGGCGGTGACCACGGCCAGCGTGTGGCCATCGCCATGCAGGGCGGTAACGGTTTCGGCGATGCCGGGGTAGACCTCGTGCTGGTGCCAGCCGCACTGCTGGAAATGCTCACGGTAGCGGCGCACCGCTTCCTCCGTGCGTTCGGGCGCGTCGCCCAGCACCTGCGGAAAACTTACCCGCAGCGGTGGGCCGATCCAGCTTCGCAGTTGCGATTCGGGTGGCACCGGCTCGCCCATGCCGTTCAGGGCATGGGCGATGCAGGCGAATATGCCACGCTGCGAATCGATCAGCGTGCCGTCCAGGTCGAACAGGATCAGCATCAGCTGGCCGAGCGTGCCTGGAGCGCGGCCACGGCGGGCAGTTGCTTGCCTTCCACAAACTCCAGGAAGGCGCCGCCGCCGGTGGAAATGTAGGACACCTTGTCGGCGATGCCGTACTTGTCCACCGCCGCCAGCGTGTCACCACCGCCAGCAATGGAGAAGGCATCGGAACCGGCAATGGCGTGCGCCAGAGCTTCGGTGCCCTTGCCGAAGGCGTCGAACTCGAACACGCCGACCGGGCCGTTCCAGATGACCGTGCCGGCCTCGGCGATCAGCGCGCCGTAGCGTTCGGCAGTCTTCGGACCGATATCCAGAATCATCTCGTTGTCGCCGACCTTGTCGACGGCGCGGATGCTGGCCGGGGCGTTGGCAGAAAACTCCGGCGCCACCACCACATCTTCGGGGATCGGCACCTCGGCACCGCGCGCCTTGGCCGCGTCGATGATCTTGCGTGCCGCGTCCAGCAGGTCCTTTTCGACCAGCGAACGGCCGACGTTGTGGCCCATGGCGGCAATGAAGGTGTTGGCAATACCGCCGCCGACAATCAGCTGGTCCACCTTGCCGGTGAGTGTCTCCAGCAATTCCAGCTTGGTCGAGACCTTGGAGCCGCCAACAATGGCCAGCATCGGTCGACGCGGCGTTTGCAGCGCCTTGCCCAGCGCGTCCAGCTCGGCCCACAGCAGGGGACCGGCGGCGGCCATCGGGGCGAAGCGGATCACGCCGTGGGTCGAGGCCTGGGCGCGATGCGCGGTGCCGAACGCGTCCATCACGAAGATGTCGCACAGCGCGGCATACTTCTTGGCCAGGGCCTCGTCGTCGGCCTTCTCGCCCGGGTTCATGCGGCAGTTTTCCAGCAGCACCACTTCGCCTTCGTCCGCTTCGACGCCGTCCAGGTAGTCGCGCTCCAGGCGCACCTTGGCCGACAGCGCCTGGCCCAGCCACTCGGCGACCGGCGCCAGAGAATCGCTCTCGTTGAATTCACCCTCGGTGGGGCGACCCAGGTGCGCCATCACCAGCACGCGGGCACCGGCATCACGCGCCGCCCTGATGGTGGGCAGTGCGGCATCCAGGCGCTGGGTGGAAGTGATCTTCCCGTCCTTGATCGGCACGTTCAGGTCTTCACGGATCAGTACGCGCTTGCCGCGCAGCTCCAGGTCGCTCATGCGGGTGATCGGCACGGGTAGGGTCCTCTTGAAAAGCCAAATTAAAGGGTAGGGCGCGGGCCACATCGGGCCGTGGCCCGCGTCAAGCGCCTTATTGTCCGCGCCGCCGCGCAGGCGATGCAAATGCCTGGCTGGCATTGATGCCATGGCTGGGCCTAACCTTGGGCGCCTTCACGTACCGGAGTTGCCCATGTCCTCGGACCGCATTCTTTATGGCTATTGGCGTTCCAGCGCGTCGTATCGCGTCCGCATCGCGCTGAACCTCAAGCAACTGGCCTACGAATCGCGCGCCGTGCATCTGGTGCGCGATGGTGGCGAACAGCATCGAGACGACTACACCGCGATGAATCCGCAGGCACTGGTGCCGACCCTGGTCGATGGCCAGTCGACGCTGACCCAGTCGCTGGCCATCTGCGAATACCTGGACGAGGCCTACCCGCAGACGCCGGCCTTGTTGCCCCAAGGGGCCGTCGAGCGGGCCCACGTGCGCGCACTGGCTCAGCTGGTCGCTTGCGACACCGCGCCGGTCGGCAACCTGCGGGTGCTGCAGTATCTGGGCAACGAGCTGGGTCAGGATCAGGCTGGCAAGGCGGCCTGGAGCCGGCACTGGATTGAGGTCGGCTTCGATGCCATGGAGGCCTGGCTTGCGCGTCGCGCCGAAGAGGCGCGCTTTTGCGCCGGTTCCGCGCCCGGGCTGGCTGATGTGTGCCTGGTGCCGCAGGTGTACAACGCGCACCGCTGGGGCGTGGAGATGGCGCGCTATCCGCGCATTGCCGCGGTGCATGCGGCCTGCCAGTCGCTGGAGGCATTCAAATTGGCCGTCCCTGAGGCGCAGCCGGATGCGCCGGCCCCGGAGGCATGACCGGCGCCGGCGTGCTTCAACCTCGGATCAGAACGAGCCCAGACCGTAGGGATCGGCGGCCTCGGCCTCGGTGCCGCCTTCGGCCAGACGGATCCTGAGCGCCAGGCCATCGCGTGAGTCGGCCTTGGAGAGAGCCTCTTCCAGCTCGATCTTGCCGTCCTTGTACAGCTTGTACAGGGACTGATCGAAGGTCTGCATGCCCTCCTGCAGGCTGCGTTCCATCGCCTCCTTGATCTCGTGGATCTGACCGCGGCGGATCATGTCGCGGATCAGCGGGGTGTTCAGCAGAATTTCCGTGGCCGGCAGGCGGCGCCCGTCCTTGCCGGTCACCAGGCGCTGGCTGATCACCGCGCGCAGGTTCAGCGCCAGGTTCATCAGCACGTTCTTGTGCGCCGATTCGGGGAAGAAGTTGAGGATGCGCTCCAGCGTCTGGTCGGCATTGTTCGAATGCAGCGTGGCCAGGCACAGGTGGCCTGTTTCCGAGAAGGAAATGGCCGCCTCCATGGTATCGGTGTTGCGAATTTCGCCGATCAGGATCACGTCCGGCGCCTCGCGCATGGCGTTGCGCAGCGCCTCCTGATAGCTGTGCGTGTCCAGCCCCACCTCGCGCTGGTTGACGATGGACTTGCGATGCCGGTGAAGAAACTCGATCGGGTCCTCGATGGTGAGGATGTGTCCGGAGCTGTTCTGGTTGCGATGATCGATCATCGCCGCCAGCGTGGTCGACTTGCCCGAGCCGGTGGCGCCTACGACCAGGATCAGCCCGCGCGGCTCCATGATCAGGTCCTTGAACAGCGCCGGCAGGCGCAACTGTTCAATGCTGGGAATGTCGCTCTTGATGGCGCGGATCACCATGCCCACCTCGCCGCGCTGCTTGAACACGTTGACGCGGAAGCGGCCCGAACCCTTTACCGCCAGCGCCATGTTCAGCTCGAGGTCGCGCTCGAACTGCGGCACCTGCCCCTCGTCCATCAGCGAGTAGGCGATTTTCTTGACCATGCCGTTGGGCAGGCCGGTATTGCCGAGGGGATAGAGCTTGCCCTCGACCTTGATGTTCACAGGGGCGCCTGTGGTCAGGAACATGTCCGACGCACCCTTGTCGACCATCAGCTTGAGGAAGTAACCGATATCCATCTGGCAGCCGTATTGTGGGTTCAGTTTGTGGTGATAGATTGTGCGTGCTCAGAATAGAGCCAATATGTTGCAAAGGTCACGTTTCATGCCCTCTTGTTCTATTTCGTCCCGACGCGGCCAGTCTTTAGCGCGCATGGCCGGTTTGGCGCTGGCCCTCTCGCTGTTGGCCGCCTGTGCCAGCACGCCGCCCCCCACCGACGCCATCAACCGGGCGCAGTCGATGCTGGATGCGGCCAAGCAGGCCGGCGCCGCCGATTACGACCCGGTGGACCTGGATTTCGCCGGCAAGAAGTTCGACCAGGCCCAGGCCGCCATGGCGCAGAACGATTACGGTCAGGCGCACGACCTGGCCGAAGAGTCGGTGGCCGACAGCCAGCTGGCGATGACCAAGTCACAGCTGGCCAGCGTACGCGACAAGGTGAAGAAGGCCGCCGCCGAAAATGCGCGCCTGCGCCAGCAGCTGCTGGAAAAACAGCAGGCCAGCCAGAGCGCTGCGTCAGCGCCGGCGGCTCAGGACAACTCACAGAACAGTGACGGCACCGAACTGCCGCAGCAGGTATTGCCCATGCCCAGCGCGCCGGCGCCGGCCAGCAGCGCGGGCCAGACCACGGGAGGCGGACAATGAAGCGCACATCACTTGCTCTGGGCATGGCCCTGGCGCTGGGCGCCGGCTTCGTTCACGCCGAACAGAATGATCTTGACTACCAGCGCCTGACCACGTCGCTGAACCAGCTCTCGCAGGACGCCACGCTGGGTCAGTACGCGCAGGCCGAGCGCGCACTGGCGCGTGAAGCCGTGCAGCGCCTGCCGCAGGCCAGCCGCAGCGAGCGTGCCCACGTGCTGTACATGGCCGAGCGCCGCGTCGATCAGGCCAAGGCGGCCGCCCAGCTGGACGCCGCCCAGCATCGTCTGAACGTGCTCAATCGCGAGCACGACCGCATTCTGCTGCAGGCCAGTCGCCAGGAAGCGGCGGCCACGCGACAGGCTCTGGATCGTGCGCGCATGCAGAACCAGATGGCGATGGAAGAAACACAGCGCCTGCAGGCCCAGGGCGAGCAGTACTCGCAGGCTGCCGAGCAGGCGCGTACCGAGGCGGCCCAGGCCAAGCAGCTGGCCCAGGCGCAGTCACGCGCCGCCGCTGCGGCCCGCCATCAGGCCGATCTGGCGGAAAAAGCGGCCATCGCCATGCGTCAGCGCCTGGAAAGCATGACCGCGCACCAGGGTGCCAAGGGCATGCAGATGACGCTGGAGGGTGACGTCTTCGGCTCCGGTCAGGCCAGCATGAAACCCGAGGCGCGCCAGCATCTGGGCAAGTTGCTGCAGTTCGTGCGTTCCAAGCCCAACAAGCACATCCGCATCGAGGGGCATACCGATTCCAGCGGTAGTGCGCAGGCCAACCAGCAGTTGTCGCTGCAGCGCGCTCGCTCGGTACGCGATGCCATGGTGGCCGCGGGTATCAGCCCCTCGCGCATCAGCACGGTAGGAGAGGGCGAATCCAATCCGGTGGCCTCCAACAGCACTGCTTCAGGGCGTGCCAAGAATCGCCGCGTGGTGGTCATTCTCACCGACAAGTGATTCGGGTTGGCGTCATAAGTGGCTGGAATTTAACCACTATTTGACGTTTTCGCTGGCGCTTGCGCACGTCGGAAGGCCGGAGTAGGGTCTGTAAGTCCGTGGAGCCATTCCGCTTCACGGACGGCCGGTAGACACATGCGCACCACCACTTTTTTCAACATGAACGCCGCATCCGGAAGCTCCGGGTGCGGCGTTTGCGTATGTGCAAGTCCCCACCAAACCGGCGCCGAGCCGGCCGTCGCGGTGCCGTCCACACGAGGAGGTCGAACCATGTTCGAGAACCAGCATGACGATGTGGAAGCGTTCATGAAGAAGGACGCCGAGTTTCGCCGCCTGTACCACCACCACCGCGAGCTCGACAGCAAGGTGCACGACGCCGAACTGGGTGTGTTGCCGATGGACGCGCGAACTTTGGGCCTGATGAAGCGCGAGAAACTTCAGGCCAAGCATCGTCTGCTCGAGATGTGGGGCAGTCGGCGCGCCGGCGTGCACTGACCCTAAGCACACCTCCATGATGCCCTCGCCCGCTTATTGAAGACGGCCAGGGTCACCTCGGGGCGCGGCCATGCCGCGCCCCGAATCGTTTCAGGTGCCCCTTACGGACAGGGGCTGCCCGATATCGGCCCGCATCGGGTCAGCTTGCGTCCACCCACGAGGCCGGTCACGCGCGTTATGATGCCCGGCCGACCCCTGTGCGATCAGCCGGCAGGAAGGCGATCACGCTGCATGATCGCCATCACCTGACGATCGCCCCAGCTTGGAGTGCCGCATGAGTGTTCAGTCCAGTGTTCTCGATTTGATCGGCCATACGCCGATGGTCCGTGTTTCGCACCTCGACACGGGGCCGTGCGAGCTGTATCTGAAGCTGGAGAACATGAATCCCGGCGGTTCCATCAAGGATCGCATCGGCCTGTCGATGATCGAAGGCGCCGAACGGGCTGGCAAGATCAAGCCTGGTGACACCCTGGTCGAGGGCACCGCCGGCAACACCGGCATCGGCCTGGCATTGGTGGCCCAGGCCAAGGGCTACAAGCTGATCCTGGTGGTGCCGGACAAGATGAGCCGCGAGAAGATCTTCAATCTCAAGGCGATGGGTGCCGAAGTGCGGCTGACCCGCTCGGATGTGGCCAAGGGCCATCCGGAGTACTACCAGGACATGGCCGCGCGCATCGCCGAGGAAACCCCGGGCGCGTTCTTCATCAACCAGTTCGGCAATCCAGACAATCCAGCTGCCCACGAGGCCACCACCGGGCCGGAAATCCTTGAGCAGATGGACGGACGGCTGGATGCGGTGGTCTTCGGTTGCGGCTCGTCGGGCACCATGACCGGACTGTCGCGTTACTTTGCCAAGGCCTCGCCGGCCACCGAGCTGGTCCTGGCCGATCCGGTCGGCTCGATTCTTTCCGAATACATCAACGAAGGCACACTGAGCGACAAGTCCGCCAGCTGGCTGGTCGAGGGCATCGGCGAGGACTTCCTGCCCAGCATCAGCGACTTCTCGCGGGTCAAGAAAGCCTATGCCATCGCCGACAAGGAGAGCTTCCTGGCCGCGCGCGAGCTGCTGGAAAAAGAGGGCATTCTTGGCGGTTCGTCCAGCGGCACGTTGCTGGCCGCCGCGCTGCGCTACTGCCGCGAGCAGACCGAGCCCAAGCGCGTGGTGTCGCTGGTGTGCGATACCGGCAACAAGTACCTGTCCAAGCTGTACAACGACTACTGGATGCTGGACAACGGCTTTATCGAGCGCGAGCAGTACAACGACCTGCGCGACCTGATCCTGCGTCCGTACACCCAGCGCGACACCATCGTGGTCGGCCCCAACGAACTGCTGATGACCGCCTACACGCGCATGAAGCTGTACGACGTCTCGCAGCTGCCGGTGATGGATGGCGATCGCATCGTCGGCATCCTGGACGAGTCGGATCTGCTGCTGCACGTGCACGGCGACGAGGCGCGCTTTCGCGAGCCGGTGTCCAGCGCCATGGTCACCGAGCTGTCCTATCTGGACGTGAAATCGCCGATCGACGCGCTGATGCCGGTATTCGATCGCGGCCACGTTGCCATCGTCATGGACGGCGAGCGCTTTCTGGGCTTGATCACGCGCATTGATCTGCTCAACTATCTGCGCCGCAAGGTGCACTGACGGCCTCGCGCCGCTTCTCAATCGCCGATAAGGAAACAGCCCATGTGCGGAATCGTCGCCGCCGTCGCCCAGCGTGATGTCGCTCCGATCCTGATTGCCGGCCTGAAAGCGCTGGAATATCGCGGCTACGATTCGGCGGGCCTGGCCGTGATCGAGGACCAGGCGCTGCATCGCGTGCGTGCCACCGGCAAGGTGCGCGAGCTGGAGACGCGTTACCTCGACGCTCCTTTCGCCGGCGGCACCGGCATCGCACACACGCGCTGGGCCACCCATGGCGCACCCAACGAGGCCAATGCACATCCGCACGTGGCCGGCCGCGCGGTGGTGGTGCACAACGGCATCATCGAGAACCATGCCGATCTGCGTGACGCGCTGAAGGCGACCGGGCGCCGCTTCGATTCGGATACCGACACGGAAGTCATCGCGCATCTGGTCGACGCGGCGCTGCAGCAAGGGCTGCCGCTGCGCGAGGCCGTGCGCCAGAGTGTGGCGCGCCTGCATGGCGCTTATGCCATCGCCGTGCTCGACAGCGCCGATCCGGGGGTGGTGGTCGGTGCGCGCCGCGGCAGTCCGCTGGTGGTCGGCGTCGGCATTGGCGAGCACTTCCTGGCCTCCGATGTGCAGGCGCTGATCCAGGTGACACGCCAGGTCATCTATCTGGAAGAGAACGACCTGGTCGAGATCCGTCGTGAATCGGTACAGGTCTTCGGTCTGGATGGTGAGCCGCTCGAGCGTGCCGAGCATCGCAGCGAGCTGTCTTCCGATGCGGTCGAGCGGGGTGAATACCGCCACTACATGCAGAAGGAGATCTTCGAGCAGCCGCGCGCCGTGGCCGATACGCTGGAGGGACGTCTGGGTGATGACGGCGTGCTGCCCAATATCTTTGGCGTCGACGGCGATGCGCTGCTGGCGCGTGTGCGCGGGCTGCACATTGTTGCCTGCGGCACCAGCTACCACGCCGGTCTGGTGGCCAAGTACTGGATCGAGGCGCTGGCACGGTTGCCGGTGTCGGTGGAGGTGGCCAGCGAGTACCGCTATCGCAACGTGGTGGTACCCGAAGACACGCTGTTCGTGGCCATTTCGCAGTCCGGCGAAACCGCCGACACACTCTCGGCGTTGTGTGAGTCGGGCCAGCGCGGCTACCTGGGGACGCTGGGCATCTGCAACGTGCCCGAGTCGTCACTGGTACGCGAAGCCCATCTCAAGCTGATGACCCGAGCCGGCCCCGAGATCGGCGTCGCCTCGACCAAGGCGTTCACCACCCAGCTGACGGCGCTGGCGCTGCTGGCTCTGGAGCTGGGGCGCCAGCGCGGTCTGGATGCCGGCCGTCAGCGCGATCTGGTCGGCCAGCTGCAGCACCTGCCCCGCGCCCTGGAAAGTGCGCTCGCCTGCGAACCGGCCATCGAGGCGCTCGCCGAGCGCTTCGTGCATCGCCAGCACGCCCTGTTCCTTGGCCGTGGTGCGCAGTTCCCGGTGGCGCTGGAAGGTGCGCTCAAGCTCAAGGAAATTTCCTACATCCACGCCGAGGCCTACCCGGCCGGTGAACTCAAGCACGGTCCGCTGGCGCTGGTCGATGAAAACATGCCGGTAATCGCCGTGGCGCCCAACAACACGCTGCTGGACAAGCTCAGCTCCAACCTGCAGGAAGTACGTGCCCGCGGCGGCGAGCTTTACGTGCTGGCCGACGTCGACGCGGCGGTGGACATGCATGGCGAGGACGACAAGCGCGTGGACATCCACGGCGGCGGCAGTTTCATCGCGCCGATCGTGTTCACCGTCCCCTTGCAGCTGCTGGCTTACCACGTAGCCGTATTGCGTGGCACCGACGTTGATCAGCCGCGCAACCTGGCCAAGTCGGTGACAGTGGAATAGCACGAAAGCAAGAGCCGTTATGAATGGCAAGACTCGGTTTGTTCAGCCAATCGCACTACACTGGCAGGATGCCTAGCAGCCGTTGAGGCTGCGCGACCAACAGGATTTGCATGAAAGACGCCAGCAAGCTGGGCCTGGGTACCCGGGCCATCCACGCCGGCCAGACGCCCGACCCGTCCACCGGCGCGATCATGACGCCCATCTATGCGACCTCCACCTATGTGCAGGAGAGTCCGGGCAAACACAAAGGCTACGAATACTCGCGTTCGCAGAACCCGACGCGCATGGCCTACGAGCGTTGCGTGGCGGACCTGGAAGGCGGTGTGGCAGGTTTTGCCTTTGCCTCGGGTCTTGCTGCGGCCGCCACGGTGCTGGATCTGCTCGATTCGGGTAGCCACATCATCGCCATGGATGACCTTTACGGCGGCAGCTACCGTCTATTCGAGCGTGTGCGCCGCCGCTCGGCGGGCCTGGACTTCAGCTTTGTCGACTTGAATGACGAGCAGGCGCTGGCCGCCGCGCTCAGGTCCAACACTCGCATGATCTGGGCCGAGACGCCGACCAACCCCATGCTCAAGCTGGTCGACCTGGACAAGGTAGCCGCCTTCGCCAAAAAGCATGGGCTGATTCTGGTCACCGACAACACCTTCTGCTCGCCGATGGTGCAGCGTCCGCTGGAACATGGCGCGGACCTGGTGCTGCATTCGGCCACCAAGTATCTCAATGGGCATTCCGATATCGTCGGTGGCGTGGTCGTGGCCGGCAACCAGGAGCTGGCCGAACAGATGGGCTTCCTGCAGAACTCGGTGGGTGCCATCGCCGGGCCGTTCGATGCCTTCCTGGCCATGCGGGGCCTGAAGACCCTGCACCTTCGCATGCGCCAGCATTGCGAAAGCGCATTGGAGCTGGCGCGTTGGCTGGACACTCATCCGGCCATCGAACGGGTCATCTACCCGGGGCTGGAAAGCCATCCGCAGCACGAGTTGGCCAAGCGCCAGATGGAGGGCTTCGGCGGCATCATCAGCGTGGTGGTGAAGGGCGGCCTGGAAAAGGCCACGCAGATGCTCGAACGCTGTGAGCTGTTCGCACTGGCCGAGTCGCTTGGCGGCGTGGAAAGTCTCATCGAACATCCGGCCATCATGACCCACGCCTCGGTCCCCGCGGAGAATCGCGCGCGGCTCGGTATCAGTGATGGACTGGTGCGTCTGAGCGTGGGCGTGGAAAATATTCAGGATTTGCAGCGCGAACTGGACGCGAGTTTGGCCCCATGACACAGATGACCGTTGCGGCGACCGCGACCCGCCCTTCCTGGGGGACGCTGCTTCGCCGCGGGCTGGCCGATGTCTGGGCCGGCTTCAGCAATTACGAGATCTGGAGCAGTCTGGCCTGGCAGGAAATCCGTCAGCGCTACCGTCGCTCATTGTTGGGTCCATTCTGGATCACGCTCACCATGCTGGTGACCATCGGCGGCATGGGTCCGCTATACAGCATCCTGTTCAAGCTAGACCCCACCAACTTTTTGCCCTACCTCGCTCTGGGCATCATCACCTGGGGCCTGATCTCGCCCTTGATCCTGGAAGGTTGCACCACCTTCGTGGAATCCGACCGCCTGATCCGCTCGGTGAAGCTACCCTTGTCCACCTATGTGGCCAAGACGGTTTACAGCAACCTTCTTATTTTTCTGCACAACATCCTGGCCTTCGTGCCCATCATGTTGTTTTTCGGCATCGCGCCGCACTGGCGGTGGTTGATGGCCATTCCAGGAGTGATGCTGATCACTGTCGCAGCAGTGCCCGCTGGTTTCATTCTTGGCATCTTCTGTGCGCGTTTTCGCGACTTGCAGCCGATTGTCAGCAGCGTGGTGCAACTGGCGTTTTTTATGACGCCCATTTTCTGGAAGGCATCATTACTGGGCCCGCGTGAATACCTGGTCAACTTCAATCCGCTGTACCTGTTCATCGAGATGGTGCGCGGTCCGATCTATGGCTACATCCCGGGCATCAAGACCTATATTGGCGTGGGTCTGGTGATCGTGGTGTTGTATGCCGCCGCTCTGCCGCTGTTTTCCCGCTACCGCTCGCGTATTGCTTTCTGGGTCTGACTGTGACGCATATTTCCCTCCAAAACTGCGGACTTGCGCTCCCGGTTTACGGCACCAGCAACCGCTCGCTCAAAAAGATGGCGCTGGCAGCGGCCACTGGTGGACGCATTGCCGCCGAGAGTGGTCAGATCACGACGGTGCATGCGCTTCGCGACGTATCGCTGGAGATTCGTCCAGGCGACCGCGTCGGCCTGATTGGCCACAACGGTTCGGGCAAGACATCCTTGCTGCGTCTTCTCGGCGGGGTGTACGAACCCACGGCGGGGCGTGCGGAGATTGTCGGTCACGTCACCAGCCTGATCGATGTGACGCTGGGCATGGATTTCGAGGCCACCGGCTACGAGAACATCCGTTTGCGCGCGCTGATCATGGGCGTGCCCAAGAGCAAGATCAATGAACTGACTCCGCGTATTGTCGAGTTTTCCGGCCTGGGCGATTACCTCAGCATGCCGGTGCGCACCTACTCCAGCGGTATGGTGTTGCGGCTGGCGTTCTCCACGGTTACCTGCATGCAGCCGGAAATCCTGCTGATGGACGAGTGGATCAGTGTGGGTGACGACGAATTCGTCCAAAAAGCCGAGGCGCGCCTATCCGAAATCGTCGATAACGCCAGCATTCTGGTGCTGGCGTCACACAATAAGAAGATCATCGATGAGTTGTGCAATGTGAAGGTGCGCATGGAGCGCGGTCAGATTCTCGATATCCAGCGCACCGGCACCGATTGAGCGAACGATCCAGAAAAGGGGACACCATGGCGGACGATCGCCTGATCAGTGGCATTGTCACTTTCCACAAGGAGCGTGAGCTGGCCGTGCCGACGCTGCACTCCATCGAGCGCATGCGCTGTTTTCTGGAAAGCCACGGCTGGCAGATGGAGCTGGTGATGACGCTCGATGGCGATGACGCGGCCACCGAGCAGGCCGTGCTTGACCATCCGGCAGTGCGCCCCAGCGATGTGCTACATCGCATCCATGTCTCCGACCTGTCGCTCAGCCGCAATTACGCCATCGAGCGTGCCCGCGGTACGTATGTGGCAACGCTCGATGGCGACGACCTTTTCAGCGAGAACTGGATTCACGGCGCCGTGCAGCTGATTGAAGCCACGGGTCCGAAGACCATTGTTCACCCGGCGCTGCTGATTGCCTTCGGCGCCTGGACCGCCTACTGGTATCAGATCGACCAGACCGATGAGCGCTTTCTGCCCGAAAGCCTGATGTCGCTCAATCACTGGAACGCTTGCTCGGTGGCGCGGCGCGAGGTGTTTGTCCAGTGTCCCTATCAGTACGCCCGTGTCGGGGAGTCTGGCTTCGGTTTTGAGGATTGGCACTGGAACTGTGAAACCATCGCCCAGGGCTACACCCACCGCGTGGCCCCCAACACGTTCCGTCTTGAACGGCGCAAGGCCGAGGGCTCGCTCAATGTGGCCCATCAAAGTCATGCCGCCATTTTGCGACCGACTGCGTTCTTCGATTCGCTATGAGCCGAGCCTATCAACTGACCCGTGCCGTGTATCGCCTGGCCAGTCGCCAGCTGTTGCAGCGTCTGCCTGAGCGCTGGGAGTGGCGCATCCGCCGCTCCATGCTGGCCGCGGCGCATCGTTTTTTCCCCGGCAAAATCCAGGCGCGCAGCGTGGGTGAGTTCGTTGCCGGCGCGCCAGGTCAGCGTGGGTCCACCCGTTTACCCCAGTGGGCCGAGGACGAGGTGCGCGCTCAGCTCGAGTTCGAGCCGGCGCTGGCCAGTCTGGTCGGTGATCAGGCCGAACTGGAGCCGTATTTCATTCCCTGGGACAGCACCTACGTCGGCACGCGTTATGCCGCGGCGCGGCGACAGCTTCGTGGCGGCTATCAGGCGCTGGTGCTGGTCGATGGCTTGAGCGACTCATTGTGCCAGCGCATCCACGCCAGGTCCGAAGCGCCGTTCGCGGTAGTGGATGTCAGTGCCGACATGTCCACCACGTGCCATGAGGACACGTTCCCGCTCATCCGGCTGCCGGCTGAGCATCTGGACATGGCTGATCATTGTGCGGTGTTCGCGCGCCTGGTACTGCAGGTGCAGCCGGCCACCGTATGGCACGATGACAGTGCATTTGCCACTACATGCCTCAAGCGCCATGGTCTGGCCATGGCGGCGGTGTCCGAGCTCAAGCCACTGCAGGATTCCGCCATATCCCGGGCGGCCAATTGACCAAGGGAATGGCGGTGTCTTGGATATGGGGTCCGCGCTGCCACCAAAAGTGACAGGAACTTCTTATGAGTCAAGCGTGTGATCCGCGCCTTACCATGGTGCTGGTACTGGGCATGCATCGCAGCGGTACCTCGGCCGTGGCCGGCATGCTGTCGATGCTTGGTGTCGATTTCAGCGAAAACCTGATTCCGCCTGCCGAGGACAATCCCAAGGGATTCTTCGAGCACGCCGATCTGTGGCAGCTCGACCAGCATCTGCTGGAGGCGCTGGATTCGGACTGGGATGATCCGGCAGCGTTGCCCGCGTCCTGGGACCAAACCCCGGCGTCGGATGAGCTTCGTTCCAAAGCCGGCGAGGTGCTCGCCCGGGATTTTGCAGGCGCGCCCGTCAATGGCATCAAGGATCCTCGCATGTGCCGGCTCATGCCACTCTGGCGGCCGTTGCTGAGCGGACAGGGTTTTGACACCCGCGTGGTGCTGGCGCTTCGGCATCCGGCCGAAGTTATCGCGTCGCTGGTTCGTCGCGATCAGTTGAATCCGGAGCATGCCGCCTGGGTGTGGCTGCGACATACCCTGGAATCGGAGCGCGATACACGCGGTCTGCCGCGGGCAGTGATCGATTACAGCCAGGTGCTGGACGACTGGCGCGCTCAGGCACAATCCATCGCGCAGGCGCTCGATCTGCACTGGCCGCGACCAGCCGATGAAGCCGCTGGTGATGTCGACGCTTTCCTTGAATCGTCACTACGCCATCACCGCAGGCAGTCCGCACTGAATCTTCCCGAGCCCCTGCATGGCTGGGTCGAGCGCGTCTACGCCGCGCTGCATCACGCCGAGGGGGTTCACACGGACGAGCTTGATGCCGTACGCGCAGAGATGGGCGCGTTGGACCAGCGCACAAGTGGCATGGCCGCCACCATGCACCGCCTGCGCTCGCGCATCCGCAAGCTTGATGCCGACGCGCGCTATCACCTGGGGCAGGTGCACGAGCTGCAGGCCGGCAACACCTACCTGCTCCAGCAGCGCGATCAATTGAAGCAGGGCAACACGTATCTCAAGCAGCAGCAGGGCGAACTGCAGCAGGGCAACGCCTATCTGCGCAAAGAGTTGGACGCGCATATCGAAGCGCTTCAGGAAGCTCAGGCCGGTCTGCGCTATCTGGAAGGCGAGGTGGCCAGCAAAGCGCTGGCGCTGGATGACCTGCAGTCGCAGCTGGCCTCTGTCGCGGCTGAGCGCGATGAAGTCACCGGCTACAAGGACCATCTGGAGGCTACCCTGGAGGCCGTTTACACCTCGCGCTCGTGGCGGGTTACCCGTCCCATGCGCGGTGCCGTTCGCCTGTTGAAGCATTTGCGTGCCGGCTCGTCTCCCTCGACACAGATCACCTCCACCGGCCTTGAGCCGGCCGCAGAGCCTGTCTCTCGTGCCGAACTGTCATGGGACCAAGCCTTGCAGCGTACCGAGCAGGCGTTCGCCGATGCCACCGGGCCGCGCATTCTCATTGTCACGCCAGATATTCAGGGCCCCATCCGTAACGGCGGTATCGGTACCGCCTTCAAGGCGCTGGCGCAGACCCTGGCCGAAGCCGGTCACGCCGTGACCATTCTCTATACCCTGGGTGATCACTGTGAAGGCACCGAGGGCGTAGAGCATTGGGTTTATCGCTATGCCTGCGAGGGTATTCGCTTCCAGCCCATCCGTCTGGAAGAGGGCCAGCCGCATCTGGATGCGCCTCATCACTGCTGGCGCGCCTATCGTGTTTACCTGTGGCTGCGCGAGCATCAGCAGCAGTTTGATCTGGCCTACTTTCCGGAGTGGAAGGGCGAGGCCTACTACGCGCTGCAGTCCAAGCGCCTGGGGCTGGATTTTGCCGATCTGCGCATGATGGTGGTCACGCACAGCTCCACCACCTGGGCCGAGTCGGGCAATTTCCTGGTGCCAGAAAAATTCGATGATCTGGTGCTTGAGTACATGGAGCGCCGTTCCACCGAAATGGCCGATGCGGTCATCAGCCCCAGCCAGTACATGATCGACTGGACGCGCCAGCGCGGCTGGCAGCTGCCCGATCAGGTGCACGTCATCCAGAACCTGATGCCCGATGGTTTGGAGGCACCGGCCGAAAGTGTCTCGGCGCCCATCACCGAGTGGGTGTTCTTCGGCCGGCTGGAGCGTCGCAAGGGCCTGTTCATTTTCCTGGACGCGCTCAAGCGGGTGCCGGCCGACAGGCGCCAGCGTATCCGCGTCACCTTCCTGGGCAAGGCGATCCAGTCCGAGCAGTTCGATTCGCTGGCCGCCATCGGTGAGCGCCTGCACGATTGGCCGCATCCGCCGCGCATCATTGCCGATCACGATCGCGATCAGGCGCTGGCCTATCTGCAGCAGCCCGGCCGCGTCGCCATCATCGCCTCGCTGGTCGAAAACTCGCCCTACACGGTGCTGGAGTGCGTACTCAAGCGCATCCCGTTCATTGCCGCCGATGTCGGCGGCATTGCCGAGCTGATCCATGCCGACGACCGCGAGCGGGCCATGTTCAAGCCCACGCCGGCCAGTCTGGCGCAGACGCTGCTGGCGGTGGAAGGCCATCGCTACGCCCCACCGCGCCCGGCCATGCCGGCCGCACAGACGCGTGATCAATGGCTTGGCCTGCAACAACAGCTGCTCGACCAGGTGCCGGCGCTCGCCATCGATCCGCTGGGGCCAGAGCAGGGGCCGCATATCACTGTGTGCCTGGTGCACTACGAGCGCCCGGACATGCTGGCCCAGGCCGTCGATTCCTTGCGCCGGCAAACCTATCGGCACTTCGATGTGGTGCTGGTCGACGATGGCAGCACCTCGCAGGCCGCAGTGGCCTACCTGGACTCGCTGACCATGGAATTTGGCTGGCGTGGCTGGCGCATCGTGCGCCAGGCCAACGCCTACCTGGGCGCGGCGCGCAATACCGCGGTGCGCCATGCGCGTGGCGAGTACGTGCTGTTCATGGACGATGACAACATCGCCAAGCCGCACGAGCTGGCCACCTTCGCGCGCGCCGCGCAGCACAGCGGCGCCGATATCCTGACCACGGTCAGCGATGTGTTTTCCGATGCCGACCGGCCGGTGCCGCCCACCGAGAGCCGCCAATTGTGGATTCCGCTGGGCAATGCCACCGGGCTGGGCGTGTTCCGCAATGTGTTCGGTGATGCCAACGCGCTGGTGCGACGTTCGGTGTTCCAGGCGCTGGGGGGCTTTACCGAGGATTACGGCATCGGCCACGAGGACTGGGAGTTCTTCGCCCGCGCGTGTCTTGCCGGACACAGCCTGTACCTGGTGCCCGAGCCGCTGTTCTGGTATCGCGTCAACGCCGACAGCATGTTGCGGGCCGGCCAGGCCGATACCAATTACGCACGCAGCGTGCGCCCGTACTGGGAGGCGCCGGATAATGGCGTGGGTGCCGCACTGGCCCTGGCCTCGCACATGCAGCGTCGCCCTCCCGTGGTGGCCGGGCCGCACGATGTGGCGCCGCCGCCAAGGCCCGCGTTGTCACGGCGCCTGTTCATTGCCGTCACCGCACCGCTGCGGCCCGACGTGCGGCGGCGCTTTGTCGATATCCTGAACAAGGAAGGCCCGCGCGCGCTGATTTCGCGTGGCCTCCGGTATATTGGGCTGCGTCGCGGCCACTAGATGGCGCGGGCTCACATTCATAAGGTATGCGCATGCACACTGTGTTTCGTCATTCTTGTTCCCGCCGTGTGGCCATGCTGGCCGCGCTGGCGCTTTTTGCCGCTCTGTCGGGGTGTGCCAGCACGCCGTCCTCGTCGCAGGCCGGCACGCCGCAGGTCACGCGCCTCACCCAGCAGCAGTTTCCGGCCACGCAAACCGTGGACGTGTTGCGCGAGGCCCCCAGCCGCGCCTACACCAGGCTGGCCCAGCTGACCATCACCGATCCTACCGGCAGCGCCAGTAGTGCCCAGCTTATTGCTCAGCTCAGCGCCAGCGCGCAAGCCATGGGCGCCAACGCTCTGGTCGTGGAAAGCGTCGACAACAGCGGCAGCGACAGCTCACCCAGCTTCAATCCGTCTGGCGGCCAGATGCAGTCCGGCAGCGGTGTGGGTGCGCTCACAGTGAAGGCGTTGGCCATCCGCTACAGCCAGTAAACCCAGGGTGCCGCATGGCGCCCATGCAACTTGTTCGCTCCGGGGCGGTCGCTAGAATGACCCGCTTCGGATCGCGGGACCGCCAGCCGGTCCCGCTTGCGTATCCGACATTATCTTTGCGCGGCCGTTTTCACCTTGGCGTTGCCCCGCATCCGTGACCTGCCACTGGAGGCCACCTGTTCATGTTTTTGCCCTTGCTCGACCCGGCTCTTGTCCAGCACCAGCACAACCCGCCCGCGCAGCACGCGCCGACGCCGCAACAGCAGGCCGAGCGCGCGCGCGTGCTGCACTTGGACGCGCCGGCCATTACCGCGACCAGCCACGGTTATCATTACACCGTGCGCGGCAATACCCTGCTCGATGCGCAGTACATCAAGGATGTCATCACGCGCAGCCCCTCGCCGCGCGACGCCGTTGGCGCGCTCAAAAAGGCCTACGCCGCCAAGGGCTACTTCCTGGCCGCCATCGTCGGCCGATCCAAGGGCAACCAGGTGCGCATCCAGGTGGTGCAGGGCCGCCTGACCCATGTCGATGGCCCCAAGGGACTGGCACGCTTTTTCACCGGTCTGAAGGGTGATGACCGCGTGCGCAACACCGACGTGATCCGCCAGAGCACACTGGCCCAGCAATATGCCGCCACCAACGGCCAGCTGCCGCAGATCAGCTTCAAGCCCGCGCCGGAAGTGGGTGGCAGCACCATGGATATCGGCACCAAGCCGTTGAAGAACGCGCGCTGGTGGGGTGGCAGTTTCACCACCGGCAACTTCGGCAACCGCTACGCCGGTCATTACCTGGCGCAGTTGCAGGGTTACGCCCGCCACGATGGCTTCACCCTGCAGGCCACGCGCACCCGCGCGCTCACCGGCCTGGACAAGAACACCGCCGGTGCCTATTACGCGGCCACCAGCGCCAACCTGAGCTGGGTCACGCCGCTGGGTACCTATCAGCTGGATGACTCGTTCACCAAGTTCAAGCTGGGCAAGGCCTTTGCACCGCTGTACCCGTTGGGCCACATCCATGTCTATGGCATCTCCGGGCAGCAGCTGCTGTATGCCGATGACAGCACCCGCTGGACCACCAGCGAGGGCTGGCACCACATTCGCGATCGCGAGAGCGTGTTCAACGGCATCTACTCGCTGCACGACCAGAAATACATGGTGTTCGATGGCAGCACCACCTACGCCAAGCGTTTCGGTGGCCTGTTCAAGCATGCTGCCAGCATCAGCCTGACCGGTGGCATCAAGTTGGGTGGCTCGCGTGGCGACAGTGGTCTTGCGCCCCAGACGGGCGCGCCTACCGGTCACTTCCAGATCTATACCGCCAGCGCCGAGCTCACCCAGTCGCTGCCGTACGATTTCAACACCCAGCTGTCGCTCAGCGGACAGGCTTCCACGGACACCCTGCCCAGCTACGAGCAGTGGGTGCTGGGTGGCGTCAACAACCTGACCGCCTACTTGCCGGGCACCATCGTCGGCGATCGCGGCTACCTGGGGCGTTTCACCGTCAATGGTCCGCAATGGGCGTTCTGGGGACTGCGTGCGCGCCCCAGCGTGTTTACCGAGTACGGCGCCACGCGTTATTCGTTCATCGCCCAGGGCGCACCCAAGTGGCAAAGCCTGGGTGACATCGGCGCTGGCCTGCAGCTTTCCGCGCCCGGCGCGCACACCAGCGCCCTGCTGGCATGGGCCCGTCCCATGACCTCCAAGAACGTTGCTGCCACCACGCGCAGCGGTCAGCGCGCGCACCTGTTCGTGTATCTGCAGGTGGGCTTCTGATCGTGGTGATACACGGGTAATGTGACGTAGCGCACAAAAAAAGCGGGCTCATGTGAACTGACCCCATAAAGTTGGACAGTTGAAGCGGCTAAGCCACCAAGGGCTGGGTTCTGTACTGCACAGGACTCAGCCCTTTCAGTTT
>NZ_JAARLY010000016.1 GCF_011759385.1 Oleiagrimonas sp. C23AA
CGCTGACGACGCACTGGCCGGCATCCCTGCCGGCCACCCTGCGGGCCTGATCCTCCCTACGCTCGCCGCCTGCGAACAGGAGTGGGTGCACACCGAAGCGTGGCCGATGAGTCACCGCCAACTGGCTAGAGCCACCGTCCCCCTTTTCGTAGCAGTGGTCGCTGGCTGAAAAGGCCCACAGGGTGGCTCGCAGGGACGCCAGCCACTTGGTCGTCAGGGCAGGACGCCCTGTCGGCCAAGCCCAGCCAGCGACCACGGACCTTGCGCGCTTCGCGCGCAAGGTGACACGAGGGGTGGGTTCTTTTGGTTCGGTTTTCTTGCCCAGCCAAGAAAATGAACCCGGCGGCCGGAAGGCCGTCGGAACCCCTGGCGCCAACAGGCACCGGCCGGTCAAAGCCAACAACGGGTACTGCCTATCTCCCAAACACTCAAATCCCCAAAGGCAAATCCATCAGCCGCCGCATCTGCGGCTCTTGCATCAGGCCAGGATTGTCCAGATACGCCAGTGCGAACGCATGCGCGTCATCACCCCAAAACAGCTCGTCACCCACCGCCAGCGTCGGCACCGCGAATACTTCGTCGGCGATGGCCTGATCGAAATTGGCGCGAAGCTCGGCTTTAACCGCAGCATCGGCCAGTACCAGGGCGACATCATCGAATCCCAACTTTTCCGCCAGTGGTTCGATCGCCTCGGCGGTGTCCGCCGCGCGGCCTTGGGTCCAGATCCAGTCGAAGATGGTGTCGACGGCAGCCACAGTGGAGCCTGCCGCCACGCACAGGCGAAGCGCGGGGTTAGGATTGAATGGGTGCGCAGGTGGATAGATCAGTTCGCGCCCTTGTTCGCGGGCCCGCCACACACTCAGGCGGTAAACGGCGGTGCGCTTGCGTGCGTATTCGAATGGCGCGCGAAAATCCATTTGCTTGAACAATGCGCCCAGCAGGAACGGGCGCAACGTGACTTCGCGCTCGGCCGCCAGCGCCTTGACCTTCGGCCACTGCAGATAGGCGAAGGGCGAGACGAAATCGAAGTACCAGATCACACGCATGGGATGCTCCCGTCAGCACGGCCGATAGACTCAAGACTGCCACAGGCCGCCTTCGCCGTGGCATGCAGGCGCCATGCGCAGCTATGCTTTCGGACTTGATTAGAACACCGCACCTATCCTGGATAACCATGCGCCGTATCCGCCTTTACGTCGATGCCCCACTGCAGACCGGGCAGCTTTTTGAACTGCCACAACGTGCCGCCGAACACGCCGTGCGCGTGCTGCGTCTGCGCGAAGGTGATGGGGTGGTGCTGTTCAATGGTGACGGCCACGATTACAACGCGGTGCTCACCGATGTGGGCAAGCGTCACGGCACCGTGCAAGTGGTCGAGGCCGATCGCGTTGCCAGCGAATCGCCGCTGACGCTGACACTGGCGCAGGGGGTGGCGCGCGGCGAGAAGATGGACCTGATCGTACAGAAGGCCACCGAACTGGGCGTGACCCGCATTGTGCCACTGCTGACCGAGCGCAGCGAAGTGAAGCTGGATGCGGCGCGTGCCGACAAGCGCCTGGCGCACTGGCTGGCGGTCGCCGCCAGTGCCTGCGAACAGTGCGGTCGCGCGGTACTGCCGCAGATCGATGCGCCCATGGCGCTGGACCACTGGCTCCGTGAGCCGAGCAACACCCTACCAACCACCCGCCTGGCGCTGCTGCCGGTGGCCACGCTCCGACCACGTGAACTGGATAGCTCACTGCACGAGGCCCTACTGCTGGTCGGTCCGGAAGGCGGCTTGGGTGAACGCGATCTGGCGGCCTTGCAGCCGCATGGTTTTGAAGGGCTGAATCTGGGCCCACGCATTCTTCGCACCGAAAGCGCCGGCCTGGCGGCACTGGCGGCGCTACAGACTCTTTATGGCGATATGTAGCGCCTCACGCCGAAGCCTTGGCGGCCATGTCCAGCGCCTCGGCCACCTCACGCTCCAGCGCTTCCAGGTCCGGAATGACCGCACTGTCGTCGCGCACCATCACCTGTTCGCGCACCACCGGCGGTAACGATTCGCTGTCGCGGCTGGGCACGATGATATCGGCGCTCAGCGTGGTGAGGCGCGGAAAGCCCTGCGTCACCAGTGCGATGTAGGGCATGCGCGGGTTGCCCCCCAGTGCCTTGATCACGGCCACGCGCGAATTGAGTGCGTTCTCCTGCGGCGCCAGGCCGGCCATGGTGGCGAAACTGACCAGCGGCAGGCGCCAGCCGCGCCAAGCCAAGCGCCCGAGCAACCATTCGGGCGCTTCGGCCACCGGGTCCGGGGTGGACAGCGTGATGACTTCGGCGACCGAGGCATTGGGCAACAGCAGCCGGCCACCCGTGATCGGGATGAGAACGCCGCGGATTTCGCGCGGCAGGGAGTCGCTCATGATCGTCTCAACCTTCAGGCGTCGCGTCGACGCCGGTAAGCATTGCAGTGAAAGGTGTGGGCAAATCCATCAGCCCCACGCCTCGGACAGGGCGCCGGCCAATGTCACGGCGTCGCCCTCGCGATCGCACAAACCCTCGGCTCGGGCCGCGGCCACCATCGGTGTGGCCTGCCCATCGGCGCCCACCTCCAGCCAGATCCTGCCGCCGCGATCGTGAATCGCCTGCGCACCGGCGGTGCCGTCGTGCCCCTGGCCGGCAAACAGAATGCCGATGGCCTTGTCGCCAAAACGCGCCGCCACCGCGCTGAAACCATCATCAATGGACGGCTCACGCTCGCGCGTATCGGCGGCCTCAATCAGGTTCAGACGCCCCTCGCGACCGATCTGCAAGCGCCAGGCTGCGGGAATCACCGCCACTTCACCACGCTGCAGCATCATGCCGTTGAAAGCGGCGCGCACACGCACCTGGGAAGCCGCCGACAGGGTCTGCGCCAATGTATGGGTATCACCACTCTGGTGATGCTGAAACACCAACGTGGCAAAGCTCGGACCCATCGCCAGCTCCCCGAGCAAGCTCTGCAGCGCATCGGCACCCTCTACCGATGCGCCCAGCACCAGCACCTGCGACACACCGGCGGAGGGCTCAAGCAGCATCTCATAGCTGCTGGTCTCGGCCATCTGCGGCGCCACGGCCTCTTCCATCGAGATCAGTTCAAGGCTGAGACCGGGCTCGATCGGGGTATCACCCTCGCTGTGATCGGGAGCCAGGAACTCGGCCGCGCTTTGCTTTTCGATGCCAAACTGAGTCGGATCCGGGCGCGAGGCATGCACGTGTTCGTCCTCGCCCTCCGATCCGGCATCCAGGTCGACCAAACCCCAGTCCGGTGCTTGGACCGGTGTCGGCTTGTGTGCCTCATCCACATCCGGGAAGGCCATTTCGGAGGCATCAACCGACGCTTCGGATGGATCGCCGGTCGGCCGATCCTCGTGCTGCGAATCCGGTGCCAGCGTGAAGCTACCCGCCGCTTCGACATGACCGTACGCCTCATCGGCCGGCGACGGACTGACCGCGCTGATGCTCTCGTCGACGGGAGGAGAGATCAGGCCATCATCCTGCGGCTCCCAGTCATCCAGCGCGCCAGCATTCAGGGAGAACTCCGGATCGATATCGCGCAAATGGCCGCTCTGGCCAAGCTCATCCAGATCCGGCTCGGCGCTGAAATCGAAGACCGGTGGTGTCTGCTCAATCACCGTCTCAGTGGATGCCACGTCAGCCGGGGCGATGTCCGGCGGCGGCGATGGCGACTCGGGCTCCAGGAATGGCTCGTCCAACGCGAAGCCGGCGACCTCGGAGGTCGCCTCGTCGGGGCTGTCGGATGCGGCCTCGACGGTCGCTTCATCGCCATCGCTTGGCACTTCGGCTTCGGCTTCGGCTTGATCATTTTCCACGCAAGCCTGCACCTCAATGGCGCGCGCGTCAGCCGGGCGCGGCGGATCGACGTCGGCCACGCCCAGCAGCTTGGCCGCCAGATGCCGGCTCCAGCGTGCCTGCTCCCAACCTGACAGCCGGGACGATACCTCGGCCTCGTTGAACACCACGCGGTAGCGGTCTTCATCCAACTGCTCGTAAAGCGCGTCAAGTTGCGCTTCGAGCTTGGCATCCAGGTTGACGATCACCACGTCGACACAGGCGTCGATCAACGCCTGTGGACGCAAGGCGGCAGCCGGACCTTCGTGCACCACGCGCGCGCCCAGGTCGATCAGCGCCTGACGCAGGTGGGCACAGGCTTCGCCCGGCTCAGCCACCAGCGCCACGGCGGGCGATGCGCTCTCGGTCATGACCCGGCCTCCTTATCCGTGCTCGTGCTCGCCCAGCAATTGCTCGATCTGTGCCAGCAGTTCGGCTTCCTGGTAGGGCTTGCCCAGATAGCGCTCGACACCAATATCCAGCGCGCGCTGGCGATGCTTGTCGCCGGTGCGCGAGGTAATCATGATGATCGGCACGTGCCGCAGGCGACTGTCGTTCTTCATGTACGTGGCCAGCTCGTAGCCATCCATGCGCGGCATCTCGATATCCAGCAGCATCAGGTCGGGCACGCGCTCCTGCAGCTTTTCGACCGCGTCCATGCCGTCCTTGGCCGTGTTGACCTCGTAATCATTGCGCTCAAGGATGCGCCCGGTGACCTTGCGCATGGTGATCGAGTCGTCCACCACCATCACCTGGCGCTTGCCGTCCGGCGTCTGGCCGGCTTCCGGCAATGCCGGTGCCAGCGCAGCGCGCTCCATGGTGGCCGCACCGTGACGCACCAGCGGCGCCAAGTCGAGAATCATCACCACCGAACCATCACCCATGATGGTGGCGCCGAAAATACCCGGCACGGAGCTGACCTGCGGGCCGACCGACTTGACCACGATCTCACGCGAGCCGATCACCTGGTCTACACGCACCGCCGCGCGCATGTCGCCGCTGCGTGTCAACAACAGCGGTGGCTGGCCCTCCGGCGACACCTGGCTCGGCGGCACGCCGATCAACGGCGCCAGGTCATAGATGGCGTAGGTTTCGTCGGCGTAGGTGAAGCTGGGCTCCTCCTCGGCCATGTGCGCGGCCAGCTCGTCCAGCGGCAGACGCGCCACGCCCTGCACCGAGGTCATCGGCACGGCAAACACCGACTCGCCGACCTTGACCAGAATCGAATGGGTCACGGCCAGGGTGAAGGGCAGGCGCACGGTGAAGCTGGTGCCGCGACCGCGCTCGGAATCGATCCCGAGAGAACCGCCCATCTGCTTGATTTCGTTGGCCACCACGTCCATGCCGACACCACGACCAGCCAGCTGCGTGACCGCCGAGGCGGTGGAGAAACCGCTCTCCAGGATGAAGCCGAACAGGTCGCGGTCCGTCAGCTGTGCATCCTCGCGCAGCAGACCACGTTCGATGGCCTTGCGGCGGATCGCATCGCGATCCATGCCGGCGCCATCGTCGCTGACGCGGATCACCACCTCGGTGGCGTCGCGGCTGACTTCGATGGTCACCGTGCCTTCGTCACTCTTGCCGGCCTCGCGACGCACCTGCGGCGACTCGATGCCATGCGCCAGCGCGTTGCGCAGCATGTGCTCGAAAGGCGCCTTCATGCGCTCGAGCAGGTTGCGGTCCATCTCTCCGTGCGCGCCGATTACACGCAGTTGCGCATGCTTGTCCACTTCCTGCGCGGCCTGGCGCAGGGTACGGCGCAATGTCGGCACCATCGACTCAAACGGCACCATGCGCGTGCGCATCAGGCCTTCCTGCAGGTCTGAACTGACGCGTGACTGCTGCAGCAACAGGGTTTCAGACTGGCGTGCATTGTCATCAAGCATGCCCTGCAGCGAGACCAAGTCGGCCACCGATTCAGCCAGCGCACGCGAGTACTGCTGCAGCTGCGAGAAGCGGTCCAGCTCCAGCGGATCGAAATCCTCAGTCGCTTCTTCGCCGATATCGTGCTGTTCGCGCTGATACCGGGCGATGATCTGCGCCTCGGTTTCGATCTCCAGCTTGCGCAACTGATCACGCAGGCGCGCGATGGTCTGATCGAACTCGCCCAGGTTGAAGCGCATGGTGGTGATCTGCTGCTCCAGTCGTGAGCGGAAGATCGACACTTCTCCGGCGTTATTGACCAGATTGTCCAGCAAGTCGGCGCGTACTCGAATCTGCTCCTGCGGAGCGCGCGCCTCTTCTTCCGGCTCGGGTAGCAGCTCGGGCATGCTGCGTGCGGACGAAGCCGTGGTCTCAGCCTCCGCCACCGCAGGTGCCGCATCGGTCTCGGCCGCTGCTTCAACGTCGACATGCCGCGGCACCGGTGCGCTGTCGGCGGTGTCCGCATCCACGCCCTGCGGCAGGGACGATGCTTGCTCTGCATCGTCCTGCTTCGCATCGCCGGTAGCCGTCTCAATCTCATCCGTACCGGTAAGCGTTTCGTTCTCGAGCCCCGGCCGTTCGCCGCCCGCCAGTGCCTCGAAGTGGGCAATGGCGGCTTCAGGCATGGCGATGGCCTGGCGTGCGGCGACCCGCTGCAACAGCGCATGCAGACGATCGAAGCCGCGTTCCAGCGCGGCCATCTCCACCGCGTCGGGGACGTTATCCTCGCCCAGCGATTCCAGCAGCGTTTCCATGGCATGCGCCATGTCGCCCAATGGCGCCAAGCCGGCAATACGGGCGCCCCCCTTGAAGGTGTGCAGGTCGCGCTGCAGCTCGACCAGCGGCTGCGCACTCTGCGGCGCATCGCGCCACTGCGCCATGACGCTGTCGCAGTGATCGAGGATGTCCCGGCCTTCCTCCACGAAGATTTCCAGCAAGTCGTCATCGACATCGCCGGTGGCCAGCTCGCCTTCTGGCTGCGGATCGTCCGGAAACTGCAAACGCACCGACTCGGCTTCGGCTTCGGCTTCGGCTTCGGTCTCGGCTTCGGTCTCGGCTTCGGTCTCGGCTTCGGTCTCGGCTTCGGTCTCGGCTTCGGTCTCGGCTTCGGTCTCGGCTTCGGTCTCGGCTTCGGTCTCGGCTTCGGTCTCGGCTTCGGTCTCGGC
>NZ_JAARLY010000017.1 GCF_011759385.1 Oleiagrimonas sp. C23AA
TAAAAGGTCCCTGGCGGTGACCTACTCTTGCATGGCTTGAGCCACACTACCATCGGCGCGGACACGTTTCACTGCTGAGTTCGGGATGGGATCAGGTGGTGCCATGTCGCTATGGCCGCCAGGGAAGGCGTTGGGGTCGTCGCAATGAAGCGCCGGACCCGCGTGGGGTGTGAACGAGTGACAAGCGTCCGGGTTCACCGATGTGTCGGTGAGGTCAAAGACGGTGAAGCGTCTTGGGGTTATATGGTCAAGCCGCACGGATCATTAGTACGGGTTAGCTCAATGCATTGCTGCACTTCCACACCCCGCCTATCAACCAGGTAGTCTACCTGGTTCCTTAAGGGACCTTGAAGGTCCGGGAGATCTCATCTTGAGGCGTGCTTCCCGCTTAGATGCTTTCAGCGGTTATCACTTCCGTACGTAGCTACCCGGCAATGCCATTGGCATGACAACCGGAACACCAGGGGTACGTCCACTCCGGTCCTCTCGTACTAGGAGCAGCCCCTCTCAAATCTCCAACGCCCATGGCAGATAGGGACCGAACTGTCTCACGACGTTCTGAACCCAGCTCGCGTACCACTTTAAATGGCGAACAGCCATACCCTTGGGACCGGCTACAGCCCCAGGATGTGATGAGCCGACATCGAGGTGCCAAACACCGCCGTCGATATGAACTCTTGGGCGGTATCAGCCTGTTATCCCCGGAGTACCTTTTATCCGTTGAGCGATGGCCCTTCCATACAGAACCACCGGATCACTAAGACCTACTTTCGTACCTGCTTGATCCGTCGATCTCGCAGTCAAGCACGCTTATGCCTTTGCACACAGTGCGCGATGTCCGACCGCGCTGAGCGTACCTTCGTGCTCCTCCGTTACTCTTTAGGAGGAGACCGCCCCAGTCAAACTACCCACCACACACGGTCCCTGACCCGGATTACGGGCCGAGGTTAGAATGTCAAGCACATCAGGGTGGTATTTCAAGGTTGGCTCCACCACAACTAGCGTCATGGTTTCAAAGCCTCCCACCTATCCTACACAGATGAACTCAACATTCAGTGTGAAGCTGTAGTAAAGGTTCACGGGGTCTTTCCGTCTTGCCACGGGAACGCTGCATCTTCACAGCGATTTCAATTTCACTGAGTCTCGGGTGGAGACAGCGCCGCTGTCGTTACGCCATTCGTGCAGGTCGGAACTTACCCGACAAGGAATTTCGCTACCTTAGGACCGTTATAGTTACGGCCGCCGTTTACCGGGGCTTCGATCAAGAGCTTCGCCTTGCGGCTGACCCCATCAATTAACCTTCCGGCACCGGGCAGGCGTCACACCGTATACGTCCACTTTCGTGTTTGCACAGTGCTATGTTTTTGATAAACAGTCGCAGCGGCCAGGTCACTGCGGCCCTCCGATGCTCAGCTACGCATGTAGCCACACCAGGGGGCGTACCTTCTCCCGAAGTTACGGTACCATTTTGCCTAGTTCCTTCACCCGAGTTCTCTCAAGCGCCTTGGAATTCTCATCCTGCCTACCTGTGTCGGTTTACGGTACGGTCTCGCCATAGCTGAAGCTTAGGGACTTTTCCTGGAAGCGTGGCCTCAGTCACTTCGACTCCGTAGAGTCTGGTCTCGGTGCTCGGTGTATGTGATCCCGGATTTGCCAAAGATCACCACCTACCGCCTTTCCCCGGGACAACCAACGCCCGGTAGACCTAGCCTTCTCCGTCCTCCCATCGCACTATGGCAAGGTGCTGGAATATTAACCAGCTTCCCATCGACTACGCTTTTCAGCCTCGCCTTAGGGGCCGACTCACCCTGCGCCGATGAACGTTGCGCGAGGAAACCTTGGGCTTTCGGCGGGGAGGCTTTTCACCCCCCTTATCGTTACTCATGTCAGCATTCGCACTTCCGATACCTCCAGCAGACCTTACGATCCACCTTCGCAGGCTTACGGAACGCTCCTCTACCGCGCACAGCAAGCTGTGCACCCCGAGCTTCGGTGTATCACTTGAGCCCCGTTAAATCTTCCGCGCAGGCCGACTCGACTAGTGAGCTATTACGCTTTCTTTAAAGGGTGGCTGCTTCTAAGCCAACCTCCTAGCTGTCTATGCCTTCCCACATCGTTTTCCACTTAGTGATAACTTGGGGACCTTAGCTGCGGGTCTGGGTTGTTTCCCTTTTCACGACGGACGTTAGCACCCGCCGTGTGTCTCCCGTGTAGTATGTCCTGGTATTCGGAGTTTGCCATGGTTTGGTAAGTCGCTATGACCCCCTAGCCATAACAGTGCTCTACCCCCAGGAATATTCGCACGAGGCGCTACCTAAATAGCTTTCGAGGAGAACCAGCTATCTCCGAGTTTGTTTAGCCTTTCACTCCGATCCTCAGCTCATCCCCATCTATTGCAACAGATGTGGGTTCGGTCCTCCAGTGCGTGTTACCGCACCTTCAACCTGGCCAAGGATAGATCACTCGGTTTCGGGTCTACTCCCAGCGACTATGCGCCCTATTAAGACTCGGTTTCCCTTCGCCTCCCCTAGATGGTTAAGCTCGCCACTGAAAGTAAGTCGCTGACCCATTATACAAAAGGTACGCAGTCACAGAACAAGTCTGCTCCCACTGCTTGTACGCACACGGTTTCAGGGTCTATTTCACTCCCCTCTCCGGGGTTCTTTTCGCCTTTCCCTCACGGTACTGGTTCACTATCGGTCAGTCAGTAGTATTTAGCCTTGGAGGATGGTCCCCCCATGTTCAGACAGGGTTTCACGTGCCCCGCCCTACTCAATTTCACACATGGTGCCCTTTTATGTACCGGGCTATCACCGTCTATGGCTGCACTTTCCAGAGCATTCCACTAAAACACCACATGCTTTTGGGCTGCTCCCCGTTCGCTCGTCGCTACTCAGGGAATCTCGGTTGATTTCTTTTCCTCCGGGTACTTAGATATTTCAGTTCCCCGGGTTCGCCCTGCATACCTATGTATTCAGTATGCAGTACCTCTTACGAGGTGGGTTTCCCCATTCGGACATTGCCGGATCAAAGCTTGTTGCCAGCTCCCCGACACTTTTCGCAGGCTGCCACGTCCTTCATCGCCTCTGACTGCCAAGGCATCCACCGTGTGCGCTTAGTCGCTTGACCATATAACCCCAAAACGTTTCCGCCTTGGTGCCATACACCCAATGACTTTTCGCCGTATTTTGCCTCAACGACACATCTTGGTTTCGAACCAAGACGCTTGTCACTCGTTCACATTGTCAAAGAACACGATCAGACCTCAGCGTCTGACCGAATCAAAATCTTGTATGCGCGATATGCATCCAGAAAACTGGTGGAGCCAGTCGGGATCGAACCGACGACCCCCTGCTTGCAAAGCAGGTGCTCTCCCAGCTGAGCTATGGCCCCGGCAGTTTGAAAGTGGTGGGTCTGGGAGGACTCGAACCACCGGCCTCACCCTTATCAGGGGTGCGCTCTAACCACCTGAGCTACAGACCCAACGTCGTGCCAGGCGAAAGCGTCGGCCGATGGCCAACGTTTGCCTAAATCTGGATGCAGGTGCCTTGTGTGGACGTCTTGCGGGGAGGAGAAGTCTTACTCGAAAGGAGGTGATCCAGCCGCACCTTCCGATACGGCTACCTTGTTACGACTTCACCCCAGTCATGAACCACTCCGTGGTCGTCGTCCTCCCGAAGGTTAGACTAACGGCTTCTGGAGCAGCCCACTCCCATGGTGTGACGGGCGGTGTGTACAAGGCCCGGGAACGTATTCACCGCAGCATAGCTGATCTGCGATTACTAGCGATTCCGACTTCATGGAGTCGAGTTGCAGACTCCAATCCGGACTGGGATCGGTTTTCTGGGATTAGCTCCACCTCGCGGTCTTGCAGCCCTCTGTACCGACCATTGTAGTACGTGTGTAGCCCTGGCCGTAAGGGCCATGATGACTTGACGTCATCCCCACCTTCCTCCGGTTTGTCACCGGCAGTCTCCTTAGAGTTCCCACCATTACGTGCTGGCAACTAAGGACAAGGGTTGCGCTCGTTGCGGGACTTAACCCAACATCTCACGACACGAGCTGACGACAGCCATGCAGCACCTGTGTTCCGGTTCCCGAAGGCACTAAGGCATTTCTGCCGAATTCCGGACATGTCAAGGCCAGGTAAGGTTCTTCGCGTTGCATCGAATTAAACCACATACTCCACCGCTTGTGCGGGCCCCCGTCAATTCCTTTGAGTTTCAGTCTTGCGACCGTACTCCCCAGGCGGCGAACTTAACGCGTTAGCTTCGACACTGATCTCCGAGTTGAGACCAACGTCCAGTTCGCATCGTTTAGGGCGTGGACTACCAGGGTATCTAATCCTGTTTGCTCCCCACGCTTTCGTGCCTCAGCGTCAGTGTTGATCCAGATGGCCGCCTTCGCCACTGATGTTCCTCCCGATCTCTACGCATTTCACCGCTACACCGGGAATTCCACCATCCTCTATCACACTCTAGCTTGCCAGTATCCACTGCCGTTCCCAGGTTGAGCCCGGGGCTTTCACAGCAGACTTAACAAACCGCCTACGCACGCTTTACGCCCAGTAATTCCGATTAACGCTTGCACCCTCCGTATTACCGCGGCTGCTGGCACGGAGTTAGCCGGTGCTTATTCCTCAGGTACCGTCAGACTACGCGGGTATTAACCACGCAGATTTCGCTCCTGATAAAAGTGCTTTACAACCCGAGGGCCTTCTTCACACACGCGGCATTGCTGGATCAGGCTTTCGCCCATTGTCCAATATTCCCCACTGCTGCCTCCCGTAGGAGTCTGGGCCGTGTCTCAGTCCCAGTGTGGCTGATCATCCTCTCAGACCAGCTATCGATCGTCGCCTTGGTAGGCCGTTACCCTACCAACAAGCTAATCGAACATCGGTTCATCCAATCGCGCGAGGTCCTAAAAGGAGCCCCCGCTTTCACCCGTAGGTCGTATGCGGTATTAGCTTGGGTTTCCCCAAGTTATCCCCCACGACAGGGTAGATCCCGATGCATTACTCACCCGTCCGCCACTCG
The DNA here is from genome assembly GCF_011759385.1 of Oleiagrimonas sp. C23AA. Lineage (GTDB taxonomy): Bacteria > Pseudomonadota > Gammaproteobacteria > Xanthomonadales > Rhodanobacteraceae > Oleiagrimonas. The sequence goes on from NZ_JAARLY010000017.1 coordinate 5,037, forward strand.
CCGCCAAGAGAGCAAGCTCTCTCGCGCTGCCGTTCGACTTGCATGTGTTAGGCATGCCGCCAGCGTTCAATCTGAGCCAGGATCAAACTCTTCACTTGAAGTTTTTGGTCAACCCGAAGGCCAACCGATCTTTCTGAAGTGTCCGAAACCGACCCCTACAATTCATCGCTGAATTACAAAGGTTAAAGGTTTGGACGCTTGCATTGGTTTGGACTTTCATCCATCCACCGCAAGGCGCCCACACAAGTCACCTGCGCATACTTTCAAAGATCTCAACAACTTACCGAAGTTTCCTTCGGAACCCTCGAGGACATTTCGTCCGAGGTGAGCCGCTTATCTTACACCAGATTCCGTTGCCGTCAACACCTTTTCGAAATCTTTTTTCG
>NZ_JAARLY010000018.1 GCF_011759385.1 Oleiagrimonas sp. C23AA
CTTGAACTTGGTGTCGTATTTGGACATGAAAAACCCCCAGAGGTTGGATCGATGTCCAACTTCTGGGGGTCAGTTCAATGCGGCCCGCTTTTTTTATTCCGATGCGCTGGCAGTGGTTGACCAGGCGTGCCGTAAGGCCGGTCGCCGCGCACCGGGAACACACGTCGTGCCCATCCAAAGTCAGGTTCGACAAACGGCAGTTTCAGCGTGTGGACACGGATGTTGAAGGGCCATGTCGTTAATCTGTGTAGGCCCCGGCCTTATTGGCGCTGCCAGCGAGCCGTCCCTGTCGTCTCACCATAAGCCCAAGTCATTGATAAAAAATAACTCATCCAGTTTTACCATGGGTGGTGTAATCATCAGGGCGACGTTCAAGCCCTCCTTCTTGTAGTCCTAGGACTACAAGAAAACCGTATAAACACCGACGGAAGAACGGCGAAGTACGCACGCGTCAATCAAATTATCAATATATTTCAGCCTCTTGTGATGAGAAAAAAGTGGGTGGGCGTCAGCCTATGTGTGCCGCGCTGTCATGGAGCTGACCTCAAGCTGTTCATGCCCATGAACTTTCGCTCAACCATGCGGGCTGGGTGGCGCTGAAGGGCGTCAGCACGCGCTTGCTTTTTAAAAACTCAGCGCACTATGCTTGGGCACCGCCTTCCCAGGGGGTGAGCGGCAATGGCCAAGCCCTTTCACGGGATGGGCCTGTCGTGGATGTGTGGTGTTCGTGTTGGAAAGCGGCCATGCACTTCCAAGTCCATTCCACTCGTTGGGAATGGGTTACAAGAATCATTCTGCAGATGAAACTAGTAAGGAGTCTTATTTCATGAGTAAGAATAGTGGCTTGAAAGTAGCCGCGCTGGCTGCGTCCATCGCGCTGGCCATGGGCAGCTCCGCTGCCATGGCCGCCACCACCCCGCCGACCGCCAATCAGCTGCCGGGCCAGGGTGTGATTACCACTGCCGACGGTTCGGCGACGGTAACCCCGGCTGACGGCACCAATGGTGCGTCGATGTCCATCAACTTGGCCGGCAATAACACGGTGATCACCTGGGGCGGCGCCGCCGCTGGCACGGGTCAAACGGCCATCAACGCCCAGGGCACCGCCGGCTTCAATATCGGTTCCGACGCTTCCGTCAGCTTCTCGGGTACTGGTTCCGCTCTTAACGTCGACGCCAGCGGCAACCCGTCGCAGATCATGGGCTCGTTGACCGCCGATGGCGTCAATCTGTTCGTGGCCAACGAGAACGGTGTCATCGTCGGCAGCACCGCCCAGGTTTCCGGCACGGGCGAGATCGGCTTCATCGCCAACAAGTTGGCCGATGACCAGTCCGGTTTCACCACCGGTGGTGATTTTAAGAGCATCGTGTTCAACGGTACCGGCGGTGATGCCACGGTGGCCAAGGGTGCTTCGATCCGCTCGGGCAGCGCCATCTATGTGTCCGGCGGCAGCAACGTCAATGTCGATCTGAGCGCTTTCGGTCAGACCACCAGCGTTGACACGAGTACCCCCCCGGTGACCTCGCCTGCGGGTGCGGCGCCGAAGGTTGCCCTGTGGGCCGGCACGCCGAACGTCGATACCGGCTTTTCCACCAGCAACGATCAAGCCAGCCTGACGCTGACTGGCGATCAGACGGCTGTCTACGACAGCAATGCTGCAACGCCGACGTACGGCCCGGCCTCGTTCTCGATCAAGTCCGCTGGCGATGTCTCCAACGCCGGTGCGCTGACGCTGACCGAGACCGGTTCGGTAACCACCGATACCGCGGGCAATGTCACCTCGGATACCCGTCACAACAACGTCGCCGGGACCTTCTCCAACAGCGGTGATCTGTCGTTCAGCGGTGCTGTCAACCTTGATGGCGGCCTGACCAACGCCAAGGGTGCGACGGTCTCTGCCGACGAAAATGGTTTCTCCGTCGGCGGCGATCTGAGCAACAGCGGCACCGTCACGTCGGTGGGCAACGTGAGCGTCGGTGGCGACCTGAGCAACAGCAACACCTTCAGCGCGGCCGTTGTTTCCGCGGGTGGTGCGCTGAGCAATGACGGCCAGTTCACCGCTGGTGGCGACGTGTCCGCCAAGGGCGCGCTGACCAACCAGGGCGATTTCAACGTCTCCACCACCACGGGCTCTGGTGATACGGCTCAGACCACGTATCACAACGTGACAGCTGCCAGCATCGACAATGCCGGTACCTTCGCCGGTGCGGCTGTGTCCACCACCAAGGGTGGCTTCAACAACTCGGGTAAGGCATCGGGTCTGTCGAGCCTGACCGTCGCCGGTGGTGATATCACCAATGACGGTACCGTCTCGGGCGCCGGTATGGTGTCTGCCACCAACGGCAGCATCACCAACAACGGCAGCTTCGACGGCTTCACCAGCTTCACCACCACCTCCACCAGCAAGGTGGATGATGGCGCCGATCTGAGCATCAAGAACATGGGCACCATCAGCGGTGGTAGCCTCTCGTTCACCGCCAACACGGCGGCTACCGGTGATGACAGCAACACCAGCACCGGCAGCTTCTCCAACATGGGTACGCTGCAGTTTGGTGCCGGCGGTGTCCTCACCGTCAACGCCAATGCCGATGCCACCATCGGTGGCGTGTTGCAGGCCGGTGCCGACGCGGACCACATGGCCACGCTGGGTGCCAAGAACGCCCTGGGTTCGTTCGCCCTGACCGCCGACACCGGCACCGTGACCGCCAACAGCGCGCTGTGGGCCAGTGGTAATTCCAGCGTCAGTGGCCAGATGGTCAAGCTGATGGCCGATATGTCGGTTGCCAGCGGTACCACCACCGCCTCGATGCTGACCATCGCCGCCGGTGCACCGGCCGATGGCAGCTACGCTGTGCGCGTGGCCAAGGGCATGACCGTCTCCGGTGACAAGCTGAACGTGACCGGCGTCAAGTCCACCGACATGCCGAACATCATCCTGCAGGGCATGCTGGGTGGTAACGCCGTCTCCCTCGGTACGGATGCCGGCTCGGTGAGCGATGTGTT
>NZ_JAARLY010000019.1 GCF_011759385.1 Oleiagrimonas sp. C23AA
TGGAAGCCGAAGCGATCCACATCATGCGCGAGGTGGCGGCGGAGTTTGCCAACCCGGTGATGCTGTACTCGGTGGGCAAGGACTCCTCGGTGCTGCTGCACCTTCTGACCAAGGCGTTTCATCCGGCGCCGCCGCCGATTCCGCTGCTGCACGTGGACACCACCTGGAAGTTCCGCGAAATGATCACCTTCCGCGACCGGCGCGCGAAGGAAACCGGCTCGCGGCTGCTGGTGCACACCAACCCGGACGGCCTGCGCGATGGCGTGGGGCCGTTCACGCATGGCTCGGCGGTGCACACCGACATCATGAAGACCCAGGCGCTCAAGCAGGCGTTGAACAAGTACCGCTTCGACGCGGCCATCGGCGGCGCGCGGCGTGATGAGGAAAAATCGCGTGCCAAGGAGCGCGTGTTCTCGTTCCGCAACGCCCAGCACCGCTGGGACCCGAAGCACCAGCGCCCGGAGCTGTGGCAGCTGTTCAACACCCGCGTGCACAAGGGCGAGAGCGTGCGCGTGTTTCCGCTGTCCAACTGGACCGAGCTGGACATCTGGCTGTACATCTACCGCGAGCAGATCGAGGTGCCCTCGCTGTACCTGGCGGCCGAGCGGCCGGTGGTCGAGCGCGATGGCACGCTGATCATGGTCGATGACGAGCGCCTGCCGCTGGAGCCGGGCGAGCAGCCGCAGATGCGCAAGGTGCGCTTTCGCACCCTGGGCTGCTACCCGCTGACCGGTGCCATCGAGTCCGAGGCCGACACCTTGCCCAAGGTGATCGAGGAAATGCTCACCGCCACCACCTCCGAGCGCCAGGGCCGGGTCATCGACAAGGACGCCGGCGCCTCCATGGAGCAGAAGAAGCAGGAGGGCTATTTCTGATGGCCACCGATACCGCCACGGCCGCCATCGAGGCCTACCTGCGCCAGCACGAGACGCGCGGCCTGCTGCGCTTGATCACCTGCGGCAGCGTCGATGATGGCAAAAGCACCCTGCTGGGCCGGCTGCTGTACGACACCAAGCGCCTGTTCGACGACCAGCTCACGGCACTCAAGGGCGACAGCCAGCGCCATGGCACGCAGAACGGCGAGCTGGACTTCGCCTTGCTGGTCGATGGCCTGTCGGCCGAGCGCGAGCAGGGCATCACCATCGACGTGGCCTACCGCTACTTTGGCACCGAGCGGCGCAGCTTCATCGTCGCCGACTGCCCCGGCCACGAGCAGTACACGCGCAACATGGCCACCGGCGCCTCCACCGCCGAGCTGGCCGTGGTGCTGATCGATGCGCGCAAGGGCGTGCTCACGCAGACGCGCCGGCACAGCTACATCTGTGGCCTGCTGGGCATTGACCATGTGCTGCTGGCGGTCAACAAGATGGACCTGGTCGAGGACGGGCAGGCCACCTTTGCGCGCATCGTCGAGGACTATGCCGCGCTGGCCGCGCAGCTGGGCATCGGCCACGTCACCGCGGTGCCGGTGTCGGCCCTGCGCGGCGACAACATCAGCACGCGCAGTGCGGCCATGCCCTGGTATCAGGGCCCGACGCTGCTGGAACACCTGGAAACGGTGGACGTGACGCCGCCGGCCTCGACCCTGGGCTTTCGCCTGCCGGTGCAGTGGGTCTGTCGTCCCGATCAGTCCTTCCGCGGCTATGCCGGCACGATCGCCGCCGGCCAGGTGAAGCCTGGCGACGAGGTGGTGGTATTGCCCGGTGGGCAGCGCTCGCGCGTGGCGCGGATCGTCAGCGCCGACGGCGACCTGGCGCAGGCGGGCACCGGCCAGGCCATCACCCTGACCCTGGCCGACGAGCGCGACATCAGTCGTGGCGATGTCATCGCCGCCGCCGCGCAGCCGCCGGAGGCGGCCGACCAGTTTGCCGCACACCTGCTGTGGATGGACAGCGCCGCGCTGCTGCCGGGACGGCCGTACTGGCTCAAGCTTGGCACCCGCACCGTCACCGCGCAGGTCACCGAGATCAAGCACAAGGTCGACGTGAACACGCAGGAGCCGCTGGCGGCCAAGCGCCTGGAGCTCAACGAAGTGGGCCTGTGCAACCTGAGCCTGGATCAGAACGTGGCCTTCGAGGCCTACGCCGACTGCCGCGAACTGGGCGGCTTCATCCTGATCGACCGGCAAAGCCACGCCACCGTGGCCGCCGGCACGCTGGACTTTGCCCTGCGCCGGGCCGACAACATCCACTGGCAGGCGCTGGACGTGGACCAGGCGGCACGTGCGCGCATCAAGGGCCAGACCCCGCGCTGCGTGTGGTTTACCGGCCTGTCCGGCTCGGGCAAGTCGACCATCGCCAACCAGGTCGAGCAGCGCCTGCACGCGATGGGCTATCACACCTATCTGCTGGACGGCGACAACGTGCGCCACGGGCTCAACCGGGACCTGGGCTTCACCGAGGAGGACCGGGTCGAGAACATCCGTCGCGTCGCCGAGGTGGCCAAATTGATGACCGATGCCGGGCTGATCGTGCTGGTGTCGTTCATCAGCCCGTTCCGCAGCGAGCGGCGCATGGCACGCGAGCGCTTTGCCGGGGACCAGTTCGTGGAGGTCTACGTCGACACCCCGCTCGAGGTGTGCGAGCAGCGCGACGTGAAGGGCCTGTACGCCAAGGCCCGCGCCGGCGAGCTGAGCAACTTCACCGGCATCGATTCACCGTATGAGCCACCC
>NZ_JAARLY010000001.1 GCF_011759385.1 Oleiagrimonas sp. C23AA
CTTGAACTTGGTGTCGTATTTGGACATGAAAAACCCCCAGAGGTTGGATCGATGTCCAACTTCTGGGGGTCAGTTCATCGGGTCGCCTTTTTTTAAGGCGCATCGATACAAACGGCGCCGTTGGGCGGCTGTGATAAAATTTCCGCTTTCCCGTCATCCGTGAATGCGAGAAGCCTCCATGCCGAAGTTTGCCCAGCGCATGAGCCGCGCCAAGCCCAGCGCAATCCTTGCCATTGCCGAGCAGGCCCGCCAGCTCAAGGCGGACGGTCGCGACATCATCAGCTTTTCCATTGGTGTACCCAATTTCCTGCCGGGGCCGCACGTCTATGAGGCCGCGCACAAGGCCATCGACAACGACTCCGGGCAGTACGGCTCCAACCGCGGCGATACCGCGCTGATCGACGCCTTCCTCGGCCACATGGAGCGCCTGGGCCTTTCCGGCTACACGCGCGAAAACGTGAATATCGCTGTCGGCGCCAAGCACATTCTCTACAACCTGGTCGAGGCGCTGATGGACGAGGGCGACGAGATCGCCTTTCCGACGCCGTACTGGACCAGCTACGTCGACATCGCCGAGATGCTCGGCATGCGCATCAAGCTGCTGCCGTGTCCGCCCGAGCAGGACTACAAGCTGACGCCGCAGCAGCTGGACGAAGCACTGGCCAGCAAGCCGAAGATTTTCCTGTTCAACAATCCGTCCAATCCGACCGGCATGGTCTACACCAAGGACGAGATTGCCGCGCTGGCCGACGTGCTGGCCAAGCATCCGGATACCTGGATCGTCACCGACGACATCTACAACCAGATGATCTTCGACGGCGTGGGCTACCACAATTTCGTGCAGGCCCGCCCAGAGCTGGCCGAGCGCCTGATCTTCATCGACTCGCTGTCCAAGACCTATGGCATGCCGAGCTGGCGTGTGGGTTTGATGGCCGGTCCCAAGGACGTGGCGCATGCCTGCCTGGTGCTCAATTCCAACCACATCACCTCGATTCCCGAGGTGGCGTCAGCGGCCGGCGCCGCGGCGCTGTCCGGCCCGCAGGATGTGCCGCAGGCCAAGTGTGCCGAGCTTGCGCAAAAGCGTGAAGTGGTACTGGATGCGCTGGCTGCGATTGATGGGGTTACTTGCCCGCGTCCCAGCGGCGCCTTCTATGCGTTCCCGGATATTTCCTGCGCCTTTGGCAAGTCGCACAACGGCCGCAAGATCGAGAATGACCTCGACCTTTGCGCCGCCCTGCTGGACACCAAGGATGTGGCCTGCGTACCAGGTTCGGCCTTCGGTGAGCCGCGCGCCATCCGTATTTCCTATACCTGCCCGACCGAGCAGCTCAAGCCCGGTCTGGAGCGTATCCAGGCATTTTTCGCCGAGTTGAGCTGATAAGCCAAGGGCATCGGCAACCGCGGATGGCGGCGCGCTGTCATCTGATGCCGAGGCCTCGTTCTCCATCCCCATTCCCATCCCAAGGAGTCACGCCATGAAAGCCCCTGTTCGTGTTGCCGTCACCGGCGCCGCTGGCCAGATCGGTTACGCCCTGCTGTTCCGCATCGCCTCCGGCGACATGCTCGGCAAGGACCAGCCGGTCATCCTGCACCTTCTGGAAATCACCCCGGCTCTGGACGCGCTCAAGGGCGTGGTGATGGAGCTCAACGACTGCGCCTTCCCGCTGGTGCAGGACATCGTTGCCACCGATGATCTGAACGTGGCCTTCAAGGATGTGGACTTCGCGCTGCTGGTCGGGGCCCGTCCGCGCGGCGCCGGCATGGAGCGCAAGGACCTGCTGGAAGCCAATGGCGCCATCTTTGGCCCGCAGGGCAAGGCCATCAATGATCACGCCAAGCGTGACGTGAAGGTGCTGGTGGTCGGTAACCCGGCCAACACCAATGCCCTGATCGCCCAGCAGAACGCGCCGGACCTGGATCCCAAGTGCTTCACCGCCATGGTGCGCCTGGACCACAACCGCGCCATGAGCCAGCTGGCCGAGAAGACCGGCAAGCACTCGACCGACATCAAGCACATGACCATCTGGGGCAACCACAGCTCCACGCAGTATCCGGACCTGCACCACGTCACCGTGGACGGCAAGAAGGCGCTGGATCTGGTCGATCAGTCCTGGTACGAGAGCGATTTCATCCCGACCGTGCAGCAGCGCGGTGCGGCCATCATCAAGGCGCGTGGCGCCTCGTCGGCCGCCTCGGCCGCCTCGGCCGCCATCGACCACATGCGTTCCTGGGCGCTGGGCACCGCCGAGGGCGAGTGGGTGTCGATGGGCATTCCGGCCGACGGTTCCTACGGCATCGAGCCGGGCGTGATCTACGGCTACCCGGTTACCTGCAAGGATGGCAAGTACACCATCGTGCAGAATCTGGACGTGAACACCTTCTCGCGTGAGCGCATGGACGCCACCGACAAGGAGCTGCGTGAAGAGCGCAGTGCCGTGGAGCATCTGTTCGCCAAGTAAGGCTGGCGCAACACTGGCTTCAAGCGAAAAGGGCGGCCCGTCGGGCCGCCCTTTTTGTGTCAGCAGGCGGGCTTGGCGCCGGGGCTGTCGCTTTGGCCCATGCTTTCCAGCGAGGCCCGCACGTAGAGAAGAAGCGGCTGGTCCACTGCCGAGCCGCTGCGAAGGTCCGGTTCGGCGGCATAGGCCTCACGGATGCGGGCATGGGTGGCCGGGTCATGCCCGGCATAGGCGGTAAACAGCGCCATCCAGCGGCGCGCGAGTTGTTGCACGGTTGGATCACTAGCTGGCAGACCAGCGTCGCGAGCCTTGAGCAGAGCCGAGATAAGTGGTGGCCAGGCGTACATTTGCTTGCCGTAGTGCTCGCGCATACGCGCCATCTCGTGTTCGTCCAGATAGCGCGAAAAGATATTCAGCCGCGCCGCCACCACGGCGTTCTCGATGAAGCGTTCCAGAGCAGGTGTGATGCCGTTGCGTCGACGCGCCTGCGGCTCGCGTTGATTGATGGCATGCAGGCGCATCAGAAAGTCCGGGTTGTTGCCGGTGCCCAGGCTGGCCTGACGCATCCAGCGAAGCGCCAGTGCATTCGCTTGGGCGTCTCCGGGATGTAGACCCTGTTCCATGGCCGTTTGTACCTCGGCTATCAGCGCGTCCCAGCCGCTCTTGATCCGCGGATCGGTATGCACGGGCAGGGCATCGAGTTCTTCGGATGAAAAATAGTTCTCATACATAGTCATCAACTCCAGCGTGTCCAGCCAGAAAGCTGGGTCAGGGTGCTGTCCGTTCGCGATATGCTCGCGCAGGTGGCATAGCTGCCGGTGCAGGCGGCGGTCGCGCTGCATACTCGCTTCCAGCGCCTGTATCTGACGCTCGATAACCGCGCCGGGCGAAGTCCGTGGATCGGACAGGGTGATGCCGATATCGGTCAGCGACAGGCCCAGCCGACGCAGTGCGACGATGCGGTACAGTCGCGTCACGTCGCCGGGGGTATAAAGCCGATAGCCGGCGTCCGAGCGCGCCGAGGGCTCGAGCAGGCCAATGCGGTGGTAGTGGTGCAGGGTGCGCACGGTCAGGCCGCTGCGCCGGGCCAGTTCACCTACTTTCAGTTGCATCGCCAACCTCTCGATCGATTCGGACGGGATCACGCTACGGCCTGACGTTGCGTCAGGGTCAAGCACGATCTGCCGACATGCTGAGCGCCGTGAAGGATGGCATGGCCGCCATGGTGCGCCATAGCCCAGCTGTAGCAGACCATGTGGCTTTTGCACGATCATCGCCGCCCGATAAAAGCGTATGCTCGCCGCAGGGGCATGCCGACCCTGACACCTCACGCAACCCTGGGAGAAATGCATATGAAACGCTGGTTACTTTGTCTTCCCGCCCTGATGGCGCTTGTTGCCCTGCCGGCGCTGGCCTCGCTGCCCGATGGCGCCAAGGCGCCCATGTTCACGACCCAGGCTTCACTGGGTGGCAAGGTGTTTTCCTATTCGCTGGCCAACGCGCTCAAGAAAGGGCCGGTGGTGCTGTACTTCTATCCGGCCGCCTTCACCAAGGGCTGCACCATCGAGGCCCATGACTTCGCCGCGGCCACCAGCAAGTACAAGGCGCTGGGGGCGACGGTGATCGGTGTCTCGGCCGACAAGATCGGCACGTTGAAGAAATTCTCCGTCAGCGAGTGCCGCAGCAAGTTTGCCGTGGCCTCCGATGCCGATCAGCACATCATGAAGTCCTACGATGCGGTGCTGCCAGGGCACGACCAGTACGCCAACCGGACCTCGTACGTGATCGCGCCCAACGGCAAGGTGATCTACAGCTACACCAACCTCAATCCAGCCAAGCACGTCGCCAATACCCTGGCAGCGCTCAAGCGCTGGAAGGCGGCTCAGCACTAAAAACGTCTTCAAGTTGTTGCCAAGAAGCCCGGTTCGCCGGGCTTCTTGCGTTAAACGTGACGCATACCGTGGCATGGCTTGTTGTGATCCGATTCACGGTTCAGCCTGAAGTTATGCATTAACTAAAAAAGCTATGTTATTGTCTTGCGGTACTAATTGTTGCAGGACAGGAACATGAACCGTCGGGGGTTTCTCGGGTTGCTGGGTGCGATATCGCTGTTGCCATGCTCGGCGAGCATGGCTGCGGAGCTATCCACCTCCAGACGCCTGAAGGCCTACCGCGTCAGCAAGCAGGCCGATGCCACCAGCCTGGTGCTGGATCTGTTCGGCGATGTGTCCTATCAGGTGTTCACGCTGGACAATCCGCCGCGCGTGGTGATTGATCTGGATGGCGTGGTGCCGCACCTGCCGGTCGAGCACATGGATTTTTCCGGCACGCCGATTGCGGGCATCCGCCATGGCCGTCACGGCAATGGCATGCGGCTGGTGCTGGATATGCGCAAGGCGGTGACGCCGCAGTCGTTCCTGCTCGATGGCGCGCACGCCGGTCAACGTCAGCTGGTGATCAACCTGCCGCATACGCCGGCGGCGGCGATTCCGGCCAGCCAGGTGGCATCGACGCCGGTGCAAACCCACCACGACGCGTCGTCCGGCGGTGATTTCCATCGATCCGGGTCACGGCGGCAAGGATCCTGGCGCGGTCAGTGCCGGCGATCAGTACGAGAAGTATGTGGCCTTCACCATCGCGCACAAGCTGTACGGCCTGCTCGACGCCATGCCGCAGTTCCAGCCGGTGATGACGCGCGACGACGACACTTTCATTGCCCTGCGCGAACGCGTGCTGCTGGCGCACCAGAACAAGGCGGACATGTTCGTGTCCATTCACGCTGACGCCGCGCCCAATCGCAGCGCCCGCGGCGCCTCGGTCTATGTGCTGTCCGAGCATGGTGCCAGTTCGGCGATGGCGCGATTCCTGGCCGAGAGCGAGAACAGCGCCGACCGCTACGATTCGCTGCGCGACAGTGCGCTGTACTCGCACGACAAGCGCCTGTCCGAGGTGCTGGTGGACATGTCCATGCGCACCACCAAGCGCTACAGCCAGGACCTGGGCAAGCTGCTGCTGTCCGATCTCAAGCGCACCTCGCGCATCCACCAGCACCGTGTCGACCACGCCGCCTTCGCCGTGCTCAAGTCGCCGGACATTCCGTCGGTACTGGTCGAAACCGGTTTCATGAGCAATCGCGACGATTGCCGTCTGCTGCACACCGATCACCACCAGCAGGCGCTGGCCGAATCGCTGACCAGCGGCATCAAGCAGTATTTCGACAAGTATCCGCTGGCCTATCGCGCCGCGTAATCGGCCGGCCGCAGTGCATCTGCGTCAGCTCACGTGCTGGCGCAGGCGTGAAACCTCGTCGTGCCGGAAGCAGGTTTGCAGGTGATCGTTGATCATGCCGGTGGCCTGCATCCAGGCATATACGATCACCGGGCCAACGAAGCGAAAGCCGCGCTTTTTCAGGGTGCGTGAAAGCTGCTCGGAGGCCGGTGACTGCGTCGGCGTCTGCGACGGATCGGTCAGTGGCGAGCGTTCGCGCACGCGCATGGCGTGACGCCAGCAGAAGGTGGCAAAATCCTCGCCGTCGGCCTGCATGGCCAGATACGCGCGCGCATTGCCGATGGTGGCCTCGATCTTCGAGCGTGAGCGGATGATGCCGGGATTGGCCAGCAGGCGCTGCACGTCGCGCTCGTCAAATTGCGCCACGCGCACCGGCTCGAAACCGGCGAAGGCGTCGCGAAAGGCTTCGCGCTTTTTCAGCACCGTCAGCCATGACAGCCCAGCCTGAAAGCCGTCCAGCATCAGCTTTTCCCATAGCGCGCGGCTGTCGCGTACCGGCACGCCCCATTCGGTGTCGTGATAGTCGCGCAGCAGCGGGTCGCTCTGCGCCCACGGACAACGATGCAGGCGGCTGGTGTCGGACTCAGTGCTCACGGCGCAGCAGGGCCAGGTAGTGGGAGATGCCTCCATCTTCGCCGGGTACCGGCTCCAGTTCCATGACCACGCTCAAGTCACCGGACATGGCGGTATGCACCGTGACATCGATGTGCAGCACCTGGCCGGCTTCGTGCGTGTCGCCGTCGGAAGCTTCGTCCGGCACCTGCACGAAGCGCGAAAACAGGTGGCCGATCACCTCGTGCTCGTCCAGCCCGGTCAGCCGGGTGAAGGCGGCATTGACGAAGGAAATGGGCATGTCCGGCCATATCGCGCCCGGCGCGGCCTCGACGATCAGCACCGCATCCTGCAGGCGCGACAGCGAGGCGCGCAGCACGCCGGCATCGTTCTGGTGGTGCTTGCGTTCCATCACCTCGATCAGCACGCGCAGTGCCCGCGCCGATTCCAGATGCTGGCGATCCCAGGGCCGCGAGCGGCCGCGAACTTCTTCCTGCCAGGCATCGAAGCTCTTGCGCGGCGACAGGCGGGCGCCGGGAATTTCCTGCAATTTGGAAAGGTGCGGGTTGCCACCCCAGCGCACGTCGCGGATCTGCTCGCGGCGAGTCCACAGCAGGGCGGCGTGGCTGTCACTGCGCAGCGGCATGAAGATGATGCCGGCGGCCAGTTCGGTGACATCGGCCAGTTCCGGCAGTCGCTCACCCAGGGCGTCGGTGTGCAGCACGCCGGCGATGTCGGAGCTGACGTCGGCCCGCGAGCGCTCGATCGCATCGCGGATGCGCAGCAGTTGCTCGTGATCGGGCGTGCGGCCGTGGCTGACCACGTGGTCGCCGTCATAGATGGCCACGCCATCGGCATCGACCGCATCCAGCAGCTCCGGCGCCGAAGCCATCAGCAGATCGGCGCTGATGCGGTCGCTCTCGCTGAAGGCGGTGATCAGTTTTTCGCGCACGGTGAGCAGGGCACTTTCCAGCGTTACCTTGTTGCGCTCTTCCAGCGCGCCGATGCGCAGTGCCAGGCTGCGTGCCACCGCGTCGGCGGCCTCGCGCATGGTGTGGTCGGCAAACAGTGGCATGTAGTGATGACAGGCGATCAGGCCCCACAGCTTGTCGTTGACCACGATGGAAGCGACCAGCGTGGCGCTGACGCCCATGTTGCCCAAGTATTCCAGATGCACGCGCGAGACGCTGCGCAACGAGACGTCGCTCAAGTCGGTGGCGGCATTGGTTTCCGGGTCGGTGGGCGGCATCAGGGGCGAAGGCGTGTACTGCACATCGCTGATCTGACGCACCCGGTTGCGCACATACAGCGCGCGCGCCTGGGCGGGAATGTCGGTGGCCGGATAGTGCAGGCCCAAAAACGGTTCCAGACGATCGGCATGCGCCTCGGCGATCACTTCGCCATTCCAGTCCGAGTCGAAACGGTAGATCATCACGCGGTCGTAACCGAGCAGCTGGCGGATGCCCTTGGCCGCGCGCGCGGCGGCGTGCTCGATACTGGCGTCCTGCTCGATCTTGCGCAGCAGCGGATAGGCATTGCGCGGCCCGTCATCGCGCCCGGGATGCGCGTTGGGCTCGATCTCGATCAGCCAGCGCGTGTCGTAAAGATGCAGCGCCGCGCACCACGGCGAGCGCACGGTCTGGCTGCGTGTGGGCAAACTGACCGGTATGAACGGCAGATGCAGCGGGCGCTCGCTGTCGTCATCCAGCGCCAGCGTATCGGGCAACGTCAGCACGCTGTCCAGCGGCTGGCCCAGCAGCTCGGTCGGTTCGCGCTCGAGTATCGGTTTGGCGGTGCCGCTGACCTGCAGGATGCGCCGGTCGCTCGCGTCGACCACCAGCAACACGCCATGTGGCTGTACCGCACCCGGAATGTGGATCGGCTCGCGCTCGCACGAGCTCAGGTCGGGGGCGTTGGAAAGCGGGTCAGCCATGGGCCTGCCAATGTCTAAACTGGTAATGGAATGCCGCAAACATGGCGTGTGCGCCTTCAATGGCGCGCGCGCGCTGTTGCGGGGCGGTCAATTGTGCATCCAGCACACGTCGGAAGGCGGGCCAGCGGGCCGGCTCGTCTTCGCCCAGTGTGTAGAAGCGAAAATCATCGGAGTGTCCGCCCAACAGTGCGGCCAGTTGCCTGCTCAGCAGGCGCGCACCCAGGGTGGAACCTTCCACCACGTATAGCATGCCCCAGCAAGCGTCGGCATCGTGTGTGGGAAGCCTCGGCACCAGCGGCGCCATGTCCGGCCTGTCGCCCAGATCGGCGGCCAGCGCCGGCAAGCGCGAGCGGTAATGCCAGCCGGCGGCGGGCACGTCATCGTCCAGCCAGCGGCGGGCGGCCTGCTCGAAGTGAAGGAAGATCGGCCACTGCGCGCGCAGCAGCGCGTGATAGCCGGCGCGATCCAGCTGCCCTTCGCTCAGAGCCTGCATGGGCGGCGTGCGTTCGGCGTTCTGGTGGGCCTCGCGTGTGGCCACGCGCAGCGCCAGGGCGGCGCTGTCTCCGGTGTCGGTGGACTTGGGTGTTTCGGCGGTGGCAGGCACCGCGCTCAGAATATCTGCATGGCTTTCAGGCCCATCACCACCAGTGCGGCGAGGACGGCCACAAAGACGATGGTTCGGGCCCGGCGCACCACCGAGCGGCGCTTGTCGGCCGGGCTGACCACGCCCTGTTCGCGAAGGCGCATCGCCTCCAGGATTTCAGCGTGGCGCGTGGCCGGCTCGATGCCGATTTCCTTCAGCAGCTTGCGCGCCGGGGTCAGGTCGGCGGCCTTGACCACCTCCACCACCGGCCAGTCGCTGCGGCTGTCCCAGGCCGCGTTGTAGCTGAAACGGTTGTAGCTCTGGCGCCGGTAGACGGCACGGTTGGCCACCGAGGTTTCGATGCCGTGCTCGTTCATCAACGCGACCACGCGGTCGATGTTGGCGTGACGGGGAGAGGTGTAGATCTGACGCATGCTGACTAGCTTACCTCAGTCGCCTTGCTCATCGCGCAGCCGCACCAGCCCCTCCTGCGCGGTGGACGCCACCAGGCGGCCGTCGCGCGAATAGATGGTGCCGCGGGCCAGGCCGCGGGCGCCCTGGGCGGTGGGGCTGTCGAAGGTGTACAGCAGCCAGTCGTCGATGCGGAACGGGCGATGGAACCACATGGCGTGATCCAGGCTGGCCATCTGCACGTTCTGGCTGAGGTAGGAAATGCCGTGCGGCAGGGTGATGGTGCCGATCAGGTGAAAATCCGAGGCATAGGCCAGCAGCGCGCGCTGCAGCACCGGCGAGTTGGGCACCGGCGCGCGCAGGCGCAGCCAGATGTGCTGATAGGGCGGGCGCTTGGTCGGGTTCAGCTCATCGCGCGGCCAGACCTGGCGAAACTCGAACGGACTGTCGTGGCCGAGCCAGCGCTGCAGCTTGATCGGCAGCTTGGCCAGTTCCTCGTCGGGCATGTGCGGTTGCGGCTCGATGTCTTCCGGCGCCGGCACCTCGGGCATGCTCGACTGGTGCTCGAAGCCGTCTTCCTCGATCTGGAACGACACCGCGCAGTTGAGAATCGGCTGGCCGTGCTGGATGGCCACCACGCGGCGCGAGGAGAAGCTGCGCCCGTCGCGCGCGCGCTCCACCGAGTACACGATGGGCGCGTCGATGTCGCCGGCACGCAGGAAGTAGCCGTGCAGCGAATGCGCCTGGCGATCGGATGGCACGGTCTGCTGCGCCGCCGACAGGGCCTGGCCCAGCACCTGGCCGCCGAACACGTAGCGGGTGCCGATGTCGCGGCTCTGGCCGCGGAACAGGTTGTCTTCCAGGCGCTCGAGTCCGAGCAATTCCACCAGCTCGGCGACGTGGTCTTCGCTCATCGCTTCCATCCAGATAATCGGTCAACCAGTATAGCCGGTGAGGTGACGAAAATCAGGGCGTTAGCGCAGGTTTAGTGCTGTTTGAGGGCTTCCATTAAGGAATGCCAGCCATGCCAGCAGAGGGCGACTTCCGGGTGTCTTGAGAGCTCACTCGGGCAAGCGTGCCAGCGGGCAGCCTGCCAGCACTTCGGGCCAGGGAAATCGCGGGCCAGGATCGCGCTTGCGGCGCACCTGCACGTGGGGATTGTCGCTGGCCGGCACGGATTGGGTATCCAGGTCCTCGTGCCCGGCGATGTTCGTCAGCGTCGGGTGTTCGGCTTTCAGGTACACCAGCAATGCACGCAGCGCATCGAGCTGGGCGTCGGTGTAGGTCTCATCCATGGCCTGGTGGTCGGCGGCCAGCCAGTGCGGGTAACGCCCGGTATTGACCAGCTCAATGCCGATGGCGCGTGCGTTGTAGCCGCGCACGTGGTGCGCGATGCGCGTATCGGGCACGTAGCGCACGGTGCGGCCGTCGCGGTCGATGTAGTAATGGCCGCTGTTGCCGGTGCCGCTGTCATACAGCACTTGCTCGCCGTAACGCCGGGCCTCGGCCAGATCGGGCAGCTCGGTGCAGTGGATCACCACCAGATCGATGTCGGCACTGGTGCGCGTATCGAGCCGGTCGGCATACGGCAGTGGCTGTTCGTGGATGGAGAAATCGCCCATGACCGCGAGTGTGGCACGAGCCGGCGGGAAGCGCGCATGCGCTCGGCGTGCGCCGACAACTGGTACGATGCGCGCCCTTGATATTCAACATGTTTGCCGAGACTGCCATGCCAGGCCACGTCATTCTTTCGCACGGTTCCGATTCCGGGCCGCAGGCGACCAAGGTCAGCGTGCTGGCCGAGGTCGCCCAGTCGCTGGGATACAGCACCGAGCGCCCCGATTACCGTGAGGCCGATGCACTGGGTTACGCCGGTGCGGTGCCGCCCCGCGTGGCGCTGCTGGTCCAGCGCATCAAGGCCGCCCCGCAGCCGCCGATTCTGGTCGGCTCCAGCATGGGCGCCTTCGTCTCCGGGCTGGCCTCGTTGCAGGCACCATGTCGGGCGCTGTTTCTGCTGGCCCTGCCGATCACCATTCCCGGTGTGGCGCAGCGCTTTGACATGGCCGATGTACCGGCCATGCTGATGCACGGCTTTGCCGACGAGTTGTGTCCGGCCGATGCCGCGGTGGGCTTCGCGCGCGAGCGTCACATGCACACACAGTTGCTGGCCGATGGCCATCGCCTGGCCGAGCATGTGGATACCATCGCCCGCCAATTTCGTCTGTTTCTGGAGCACCTTTCGTCGTGATGCGCTTTTTCGCCACTTGCCCGAAGGGCCTGGAATACCTGTTGCGCGACGAGCTGGTCGCGCTGGGCGCCGAGGATGTGCGCGAGGCGCTGGCCGGCGTGCATTTTTCCGGCGCACTGGAAACGGCCTACCGCGCCTGCCTGTGGTCGCGTCTGGCCAGCCGCGTGCTGTTGCCGCTGGCCAGCTTCGATGCCGCCGATGCCGAGGCCTTGTACGAGGGCGTGGCGGCGGTGGATTTTTCCGCGCACATGCACGATGACGGCACGCTGGCGGTCGATGCCACCTGCGCGCAGAGCGAGCTCAATCATTCGGGCTTCATCGCGCTCAAGGTGAAGGATGCGGTGGTCGACCAGTGCCGCCAGCGTTCGGGTCAGCGCCCGGATATCGACACCGAGCAGCCGGACGTGCGGCTTAATCTGCACTTGAAGAAAAACCGCGCCACGCTGTCGCTGGACCTTGCCGGCGAACCGCTGCACCGGCGCGGCTGGCGTGTGGCGCAGGGCGAGGCGCCGCTGAAGGAAAACCTGGCCGCGGCCATGCTGTTGCGCGCCGGCTGGCCGGCCATTCACGCCAAGGGCGGCAGCTTGCTGGACCCGATGTGCGGTTCGGGCAGCCTGCTGATCGAAGGTGCGCTGATGGCGGCCGATGTGGCCCCGGCGCTGCATCGTGAGCATTTCGGCTTTCTTACCTGGCGCGGTCACGACCACGCGCTGTGGCAGCGCTTGCTGGACGAAGCGCAGGCTCGCGCCGACGAAGGCCTGCGTTCGCTGGAGGCGCGCTTTTTCGGTTCCGACGCCGATCCGCACATGATCACCATCGCCAAGCGCAACCTGCAGGCCGCCGGCGTGGCCGGTTTCGTGCGCCTGGACAAGCGTGACGCCATTCACGCCGCGCCGCCCGAAGATGCCGCGCCGGGTCTGGTGATCACCAACCCGCCTTACGGTGAGCGCCTGGGCGAGCGCAGCCAGCTGCCGACCTTGTACCGCGCTTTTGGCGAGGCGCTGAAAACGCGTTTTGTCGGCTGGCAGGTGGCCATTCTGGCCGGCGATGATGACTTAGGTCATGCCACCGGCCTGCGCGCGGCCAAGCGTTACAAGCTTTACAACGGCGCGCTGGAAACGCCGCTGCTGGTGTTCGATCTATCGGAAAAGGCGTTGGCGCCGCGTCCGCAAAAGCCGCTCTCGGCCAGTGGCGAGGCGCTGAAAAACCGTCTGGCCAAGAATGTGCGTCACCTGCGCAAGCGCTTGAAGCGCGAAGAAATCAGCTGTTATCGCGCCTACGACCAGGATCTGCCCGATTACGCGGTGGCCATCGACGTCTACGAGGACTGGCTGCACGTGCAGGAATACCGCGCTCCGGCCAGCGTGCCCGAGCACGAGGCGCGCGATCGCCTGCGCGAGGCGGTGCGCGTGGCCGGTGAGGTGCTGGAGGTTCCGCGCGAACGTATTGCAGTCAAGCAACGCCGTCGCGGCAAGGGTGGCTCCAAATACGGCCAGATGGACGAGCGCGGCCAGTTCATCGAAGTGCATGAAGGCGGCCTGGCGTTCCTGGTCAATCTCACCGACTACCTGGATACCGGGCTGTTCCTGGACCACCGCCTGGTGCGCGCCAAACTGCGCGAACTGGCCTGCGGCCAGCGTTTTCTCAACCTGTTTGCCTACACCGCCACGGCCAGCGTGTACGCCGCAGCCGGCGGTGCCAGCGAGACGGTGAGCGTGGACTTGTCGGCCACTTATCTGGACTGGGCCTCGAAGAATCTGGCGCTGAATGGCTTCAGTGGCCGTGCGCACCGTCTGGTCCAGTCCGACGCCATGGCCTATCTGGCCGCCGATCGCTCCAGGTACGGCCTGATCTACGTCGATCCGCCGACGTTTTCCAATTCCAAGCGCGCCGAGGATTTCGACGTGCAGCGCGATCACGTGCGCCTGCTCGAGGCCTGCGCCGAGCGTCTGACGGCCGACGGCGTGATCGTGTTCTCCAACAACTTCCGTCGTTTCAAGCTCGATCGCCAGGCACTGGAAAAAGCCTTCGCCATCGAGGACTGGAGCGGGCCGAGCATCCCGTTCGATTTCGCGCGGCGACCGGACATCCACGGCTGCTGGCTGCTGCGGCTGCATTCATAAACTCTTCAGTTCAAATTCATGGCTCGATGTATAGAGTTCGTGAAAAGATGGAGGTATTGCCATGAAACTGCCCAACCTGAAAACGCTTGTGTCGCTGGCTGCTGCCGCTTCACTGGCCTTGGCGCCGGCGGCGTTCGCACATGGACATGGCTATCGTGGTGGTTGGCATGGCGGGTACCACGGTTATCATGGCCATTACCGTCACTATCACGGTCACTACGACCGCGCTGGACGCTGGATTGCCGGCGCCATCGTGGCCGGTGCGCTGACCAGTCTGGTGATCGATGCCACCACGCCGCGTACCACCACCTATTACGACAATGGATATGCGCCGTATTACGACGGCTCGTCCACGGTGGTCTACAGCCGGGCGCCGCGCACCGTGGTTTACGAAGATGCGCCAGTGGTGGTTGAGCGTCGGCGTGTGGTCGAAACCACGCGCGTCTATGACGATCATGGCACGCGTTATATCCGGGATGATGGTTGGCGCGACGGCGACTGATGGTCGCCTTCACCAAGGCACGTCATATAAAAAGCCCGGTCGTTTCGACCGGGCTTTTTACTGGTGAAGCGATCATCTCCCTAATGATCGTGGGGCGGCACTGGCTGCATTTGCCTGGCGCCCGAACCGTCGCGCCTGGCATGAGCGCTCAGACGTTGATACTCGGCTTTGCTGATGGGCTTGACCGAGGCGATGGCACAGGGCGGCTGGTCGCGAGAGGCCACCTCGTCGCCGACATCACCGCAGATGCGTGGCAGATCGATGGCCCGCTTGTCCTCGGACGGCCGGAACATCAGGCCACCGCCCTGATGACCCAGTCGTGGACAGGCATACCGCGTCTTGATGAGGAAATAGCGCGGACCATTAGCCACGGTCATGGTGTGATCATCAATGACGTGCCAGTCGTTGATGCGTGTCAGGTCCATGCAGCGGGTCATCGGTCGCATCGGCTGCTGCGGCATCGGCGGTGGTGGTTTGGCCAAGCCCAGCAACGGCAGGCTCAATGCGCCAGCCAGCGCCAGGCGGATCAGTGTGCGAGTGGTGTTCATGGGGCACCTCACCGGCTTGGGACGTTGCCATGATGCAACGCATAGCGTGGCAGAAGCGTTGACCCGGACAGTGAACGTCGCCTGAGGCCACCCGCCCCCGGGATGGCCCCGGTTATGGCGGACCTGCTAGGGTCAAACCCGCACGTGGGGTGCGCCACACACGAAGTGTCCGCATGAATGCCTTGCCGAACCTCTCGGCCACCATGCCTCAGCCTGCCGGGCTGGGCGCCCAGTACACGCAGGTGCGCCAGCGCACGGCGGCGTTGTGCGAGCCGTTGTCTCCTGAAGACACCGTGGTGCAGTCGATGCCCGATGCCTCGCCGGCAAAGTGGCATCTGGCCCATACCACGTGGTTTTTCGAGCAGTTCATCCTGTCCCGGCGCGAGGGCTTCAAGCCATTCCGGCCGCGGTGGGATTTTCTGTTCAACTCCTACTATCAGTCGGTCGGACCAATGCATGCGCGCCCGCAACGCGGCCTGCTGTCGCGGCCCAGTCTGCGCGAGGTGATGGCCTACCGCGCACACGTCGATGCGGCCATGGCCGAGGCGCTGGCCGGCGAGGTGTCACCGGAGGTGGCGTTTCTGGTCACGCTGGGTCTCAACCACGAGCAGCAGCATCAGGAGTTGCTGCTGACCGACATCAAGCACCTTTTGTCGATCAACCCGCTGCAGCCGGCCTACCGCGACGATCTTGCGCAGCGCCGCGCCACCGCCTCGCCGCTGTCGTTTGTCGACGGTCACGCGGGCGTGATTGAAGCCGGGCACGCGGGCGTCGGCTTTGCCTACGACAATGAAGGCCCGCGTCATCCGAGCTTGCTGCATCCGCACCAGATAGCGCAGCGCCCGGTTACCAATGCCGAATATCGTCAGTTCATCGACGAGGGCGGCTATCGCACGCCGACGCTGTGGATGGCCGAAGGCTGGGATGTCGTGCAGCGTCAGGATTGGGCGCATCCGCTGTACTGGTCCGACGACCTGCAAAGCGAATTCACGCTAGGGGGGCGTCGTGACATCGATCCGCACGCGCCGGTGTGCCACGTTTCCTATTTCGAGGCCGATGCCTTTGCCCGTTGGGCTGGCGCGCGGTTGCCGCGCGAGGATGAGTGGGAACACCTGGCCAGCGCACAGGCCGCGATCAGCGGCAATTTTCAGGACGATGATCTGCTGCAGCCGATGCCCGCCGATGAGCCTTCCGAGGGCGTCAGCCAGTTGTTCGGTGATGTCTGGGAATGGACCTCAAGCCCTTATGTCAGCTATCCCGGCTTCAAGCCGCTGGAAGGCGCGCTGGGCGAATACAACGGCAAGTTCATGTGCGGCCAGTGGGTGTTGCGGGGTGGCTCGTGCGCCACGCCGGTCAGTCACATCCGCGCCACCTACCGCAACTTTTTCTACCCTGCCGATCGCTGGCAGTTCATGGGTATCCGCCTAGGGAGAGACGTGTCATGAGTTCACCAGCGTACGCCGTTCGCCTGCACGACCTGCATCCCAGTCCCGATGACATCCGCGGCGACGTGCTGGATGGGCTGTCACGCCAGCCCAAGCGGCTTTCTTCCAAGTATTTCTACGATGCCCATGGCTCGGCGCTGTTCGAGCAGATCTGCGAGCAGCCCGAGTACTACCTGACCCGCACCGAGCTTGCCATCATGCGCGCGCACATCGGCGATATTGCGCGGGCGCTGGGGCCGCGTGTGGAGCTGGTCGAATACGGCAGCGGCAGCGGCATCAAGACGCGCATGCTGCTGCAGCATTTGGACGATCCGGTCGGTTACGTGCCGGTGGAGATTTCGCGCAGCGCGCTGATGGCCTCGGTCGAGCGCCTCGGGCAGATGTTTGCCAATGTGGAAATGCTGCCGGTGTGTGCCGACTTCACCGAAGCGATGACGTTGCCGCGCCCCAGTCGCGCGCGCGAACGCGCCGTGATCTACTTTCCCGGCTCGACCATCGGCAATTTCGATGCGCGCGATGCCGCCGCGCTGTTGCGCATCATGCGCGCCGAGATGGGTGAGGATGGCGCGGCGCTGATCGGTGTGGATCTGGTCAAGGAGCCGGCGGTGATCGAGGCCGCCTACAACGACAAGGCGGGCATCACGGCGGCGTTCACCCTGAATATGCTGCGTCGTTTCAACGACGAGCTGGGTGCCGATTTCGACCTGGATGGTTTCCGCCATCGCGCGCAGTTCAACCCGATGGCCGAGCGCATCGAGACGCATATCGTCAGTCAGCGTTTCCAGGACGTGCACATCGACGGGCGCACGTTCCATTTCGAGCCCAACGAAGCGATGCTGGTCGAGTACAGCTGCAAGTACTCGCAGGCCTCGTTCGCACGGCTGGCCGCCCGCGCTAGCCTGCGCGTCACCCATTCCTGGACCGACCCCGAGCGCATGTTCGCGCTGCAGTGCCTGGAGCGCGCGCCGGAGTAGAGCGCCGGCCAGTCATCCCGGATCTTAAAAAAGCCCTCGCCGTGAACCACGGCGAGGGCTTTTTGTTTTGGGCTTCAATGCCATCGGCCTACTCGGCGGAATCGGGCACCTCGCCATCGAGCAGCTCGTGGCGGCGATGCCAGGCGGCCAGCGATTCGTCCGGATAATGCTCGAAGTGGTATTCGTGCTCGCCCTCGGGCACCGGCACCCAGTTGGCCTTGGAGTCCAGCAGGATATGGTTGCGCTCGGGTGCTTCGGGCAGCGGCGTATCGATGGCCGAGGCATGCGGATGCACCAGCTCGGGCCAGTTGGGATCGAAAAGCCACAGCGCGCTGCCGCAGTGACGACAGAAGTGGCGCTGGCCGCTGCTGGTGCGGGTGTCGCCGTTCTCGGTGATCTGCGCGCGATACACCGAAAGGTGTTCGCGGCCGTTTACTTGCAGCGTGTCGGCGCGGGCGCCCAGGTTGATGGCGTAGCCGCCACCACCGGCCGTTTTGCGACAAATCGAGCAGTAGCAGCGCATGTACGGCACCGGCGCGTAGGCCTCGCAGGAAAACGTGACGCGCTGGCAATGACAGGAGCCTTCAAGATGCATGATGGACCTCCGGGAGAGCGGGTGAGGGGCTTACATCGCTTCCTTGATGCCGCGGCGAATCAACCAGGCGTTGACCGGTGAAGCGGTGGCGAAGCCGGCCAGCATGGCAATCTGCATCATGAACCAGAACACCGGTCCGGTCTTGGGCAGGTGGTGATCGAAAATGGCGAAGATGGCGATGGCCATCCAGCCGTACATGCCGACCTGCCAGGCCGTCAGCGACAGCGTATCGGCCTTGATCGCCTGCTTGAGCACGCTGCCGGCCGAGTCGTCGCTCATCGGCTTGATGGAGAAGTACTGAAAGGCAATGCCGATAGCGAAGGCGACGATGTAGTCCAGCGTCCAGCTGGCGGCGACGTCGCTGCCGAACAGCGTCAGCGGCACCGCGATCAGGAACGATTCCACGATCAGGTCACCCAGTGAGCAGCCGCTGCCACAATGGGTGGCGCCCAGCATCACGCTTTGCCAGAAGGGTTTGTCCTTCCCCGGTGGTTCCTCGCCACGCTCTTTGGCCGCGTTCATCACCGGATGGGATTTCAGCCGGCCAATCCGGAAATACGCCCACAGCGCCAGCGGGCCGGCATATAGCGCGGTCACCGGCCACACCACGTTCATGATGCTCATGTGCTGGCGATAACCACGGGCAATGTCGATGGCGATGATGGCCGCGCACAGCACCGCGACCACCAAGGAAAGTTCGGCCAATACAGTAAGCCACTCGGGCATCTCGGGCCTCCAGCTGCGTTCCACTACAGCAACGAGGCTAGTGGTGCCACGGTCAACCAGGCGTCAATACGCGGCGGGCGCCCAAGCGCCTATTCAGCTGCGAGCTGCATGATGGGGGCTCCACGCGGATGATGGAGGGACCGTGAGCCATAGCGATTCGGACAGCTCAGCGCGCGCCGCGCCCTGGGTGCGCTGGACAGCGCGTACCGGTTTGACGGCCAAGGGCGCGGTGTACCTGATGCTGGGGACGCTGGCGCTCAACGGTGCGCTCAATCCATCCAAGCCGCCGTCCGATTCCAGCGGCGCGATGGCGCGACTGCAGCACTTTGTGGCCGGGCCCGCTCTGTTGGTGCCGCTGGCGGTTGGCCTTGGCGCCTACGCCGCCTGGCGTGTGTTGCAGGCGCTTTTCGACCCCGAGCATCGCGACGAACCGGCGCTGCGATTCTTGCAGCGCGTGGTGTATTTCTTCAGCGGCGCGTTCTACGCGGTGCTGGCCTGCGATGCGCTGGCGCATGCATTTGGCATCCACCCCAACGACACCCACGGCCGCGCGCAGGCGCACTGGACCCAGGCGGTGATGCATTGGCCGATGGGGCGCTGGATGATTGGCGGCGTCGGGCTGGGTATCGGCATCTTCGCCATCAGCGAGTTGATCCGCATGTTCTCGGGCAATCTGAGCGAGCGCCTGGGCGTGGCCGAGGGGCGCTGGCGGCCTCTGGTCTGGATCGGCGGCTTTGGCATCATCGCCCGCGCGCTGACTTTCGGTACCGCCAGTGGCCTGCTCATTCATGCGGCCTGGACCGCTCACGATAACCACGCCCAGGGCCTGGCCGGTGCGCTGAAAACGCTGCGGCATCAACCCTATGGCCCCTGGCTGTTGGGTGCCACGGCGCTGGGCTTGACCGCGTTCGGCATCTTCCAGCTCATCCAGGTATTCATTCGCCCGATTGACCCGCTTTGATGACGTCTGGGCGGTTCGCACAGCGCTGAACCCAACCGAGCTCCGCTCTCTGGAGCATGGCAAGGCCCGTGGCGCCATCTGGAAACGCTGCATGCGCTGAACAAAGCGCCTCAAGACATCCCTGTCCATCGGCTACTGCCCTTTTTGAATCGGCTCAAGTGGCGTTTTCGAGCACGCCAATGGTCTTGAGCCAGGTTTTCATCAGCGTGGGCCAATGCGTGATCGGGTCTTTGGTGGGGCGCAGGCCGAAGGCGTGACCGCCGTGGGCGTAGATGTGAAGCTCGGTGGGTACCTTGGCCTTTTTCAGCGCGTCGAAGTAGGTCAGCGCCTGCTGCACGCCATCCACATCGTCATCTTCGGCCTGCACGATGAAGGTCGGCGGCGTGTCGCGGGTGACCGGCACATTGGGGTTGAGCGTGCCGTCCTTGTCCAGATGGCCGGGGTAGATGGCGGCGGCAAAGTCCGGCCGCATGCTGACCTTGTCGGCCGCATCCACCGGCTTGTAGAGGCGATGCGTGTAGCGCGTGCTGGCTTCGGCCACCAGATAGCCGCCGGCAGAAAAGCCGATCACGCCGATTTTGTGCGGATCGATATGCCACTTTTGGGCGTGATAACGCACCAGGCTGAGCGTGCGCTGGGCATCATCCAGCGCCAGCGTGGGGGTCTGAAAATTGTGCGGGCGACAATCGCAGTGCCAGTCGTAAGTGGGGCCGGGCACGCGATACTTGAGCAGCACGCAGGTGATGCCGTTGTGCGTGAGCCAGTGGCAGATTTCGCTGCCTTCCAGGTCGATGGCCAGAATCTGAAAGCCCCCGCCGGGAAACACCACCATGGCCGCTCCAGTGTTGTGTCCGCTGGGGCGATAGACCGTCATCGTTGGGCGGGTCACGTTGGTGATCCAGGTGTAAGGCTTGCCACCGACTGTGCCCTTGCTGACCGCCATTTTCTCCGGCCCCGGCACGGCTTGCGCATCGGGAGGCGTACCCGGCCATATGGGTATCTGCACATGATGGCCTTCCGGTTGCCATACCTTTGGGCTGGCATGCACGGTGGCCGTGGCCAGCAGTGCGCACAGCATCACCCACAGTACTTTCATCGTCAGTTTCCCCTCTTTGTGTGATCGGTGTTTGGCAAGGCCATCATGCCTCGCGGCCAAGCGCGTGCGTGCCGGCTGCCACGTGTGGCCGCGCACGGGCGCAAGCGTCATGGTGGCGCGACACGCCGCCACCTTGATGACGTAAAACGGGCGAAACGCGGGCAGGGGCCTAAAAGGGCGAACACTTCGCAGCCTGTGACAAGGCGCTGGCGCAAGTGTGTGACGTTGCGCGTTGAGGCGTTGGATGCCAGCTTTCGCTAGCATGACGGGGAGGGTAGAGGGCACTTGATATCCGTGCCCCCGCCACCCTCGGCTCGCCAGTAGCCAGTAGCCAGTAGCCAGTAGCCAGTAGCCAGTAGCCAGTAGCCAGTAGCCAGTAGCCAGTAGCCAGTAGCCAGTAGCCAGTAGCCAGTAGCCAGTAGCCAGTCGTCAGTCGTCAGTCGTCAGTCGTCGAAGCCGAAGCCGAACCCGCTGAGCACCAAGCTGCCGTCATCCCTGCGAAAGCAGGGGTCCAGCGACGTGCAGCACCAAGTGCCCTGAGCGCGGTCAACGCCTCAGGTCGCCCGGCGCTTGCGGCCGGACAGCTGGTCGAGCAGTTCGTGCGCGGTGCGGATGCGCTCGGCCGGCTCTTCCAGCTCCATCTGGATCTTGAGCTTTTCCTGCCCCTCCAGCTGGAAGATGCGCGGTTGGCTTTGCACCAGGCGGATGATCGCCATCGGATCGATCTCTGGCTGCTCGCGGAACAGCACGCGTCCGCCAGCGGGGCCAAATTCCAGCTTGCGAATCCCCAAGGGGGTAGCGCGCAGCTTCAGCTCGGTGACCGCAAACAGGTGTCGCACGGCATCGGGCAGCAGGCCGAAGCGGTCGATCATCTCCACCTGCAGGTCGCGCAGGCCCTGATCATCGCGCGCGCTGGCAATGCGCTTGTACAGCGTCAGGCGCGTGTGCACATCGGGCAGGTAGTCGTCCGGAATCAGTGCCGGCATGTGCAGCACCACTTCGGTTTCGTGCTCGGAGGTCAGGTCGAAGTCGGGCAGCTTGCCACTCTTGAGCGCGCGCACGGCGCGGTCCAGCAGCTCGTTGTAAAGGCCAAAACCCACTTCCTGGATCTGCCCGGACTGTTCGTCGCCCAGCAGCTCGCCGGCGCCGCGGATTTCCAGATCGTGCGTGGCCAGGGTGAAGCCCGAGCCCAGCTCCTCCAGCGAAGCCAGTGCCTCCAAACGCTTGCCGGCGTCGGCAGTCATGGCGCGCTTGTCCGGCACGATCAGGTAGGCATAGGCGCGGTGATGCGAGCGACCGACGCGGCCACGCAGCTGATGCAGCTGGGCCAGACCGAAACGGTCGGCGCGGTCGATGATGATGGTGTTGGCGGTGGGGATGTCGATGCCGGTTTCGATGATGGTGGTACACACCAGCACGTTGAAGCGCTGGCGGTGGAAGTCCAGCATCACCTGTTCCAGCTCGCGCTCGGGCATCTGGCCGTGCGCGATGCGCACGCGCGCCTCGGGCATCAGCTCCTCCAGCTCGCGCGCACTGCGCTCGATGGAGCTGACTTCGTTGTGCAGGAAATATACCTGGCCACCACGCGCCAGTTCGCGCTGGATGGCTTCGCGGATCAGCGCCGGGTCGTGCTGGGCGATCAAGGTTTTCACTGCCATGCGATGGGCCGGCGGCGTGGCGATGATGGACAGATCGCGCAGGCCGTTCATCGACATGTTGAGCGTGCGCGGGATCGGCGTCGCGGTCATGGTCAGAAGATCGACCTCGGCGCGCAGCTTTTTCAGCTGTTCCTTCTGGCGCACGCCAAAGCGCTGCTCTTCGTCGACGATGACCAGCCCCAAATCCTTGAACTTCACATCGCCCTGCAACAGCTTGTGGGTGCCGACGATGACGTCGATCTGGCCCTCGGCCAGCTTTTCCATGGCCCTGGTGATGTCTTTTTTCGACTTGAAGCGCGACATCACTTCGACGCGGATCGGCCAGTCGGCAAAGCGGTCGGCAAAGTTCTGGAAGTGCTGCTGGGCGAGCAGGGTGGTGGGTACCAGCACGGCGACCTGCTTGCCGGCCAGCGCGGTAACGAACGCCGCGCGCAGCGCGACCTCCGTCTTGCCGAAGCCGACGTCACCACAGATCACGCGGTCCATCGGCTGCGGTCGTGCCAGGTCGGCCAGCACCGACTCGATGGCCAGCTGCTGATCGGGCGTTTCCTCAAAGGGAAAGCGCGAGGCAAAATCGGCGTACATGGCCTTGTCCGACTCCACCGACACGCCCTGGCGCGCCTCGCGCTGGGCATAGATGGCCAGCAGTTCGGCGGCCACATCGCGCACCTTCTCGGCGGCCTTTTTGCGCGCCTTTTCCCAAGCGTCGCCACCCAGCGAGTGCAGCGGCGCCAGTTCCGGTGCGGTGCCGGTGTAGCGGCTGACCAAGCCCAATTGCGCGACGGGCACGTAGAGCTTGTCGCCCTTGGTGTATTCGATGGCCAGAAATTCGGCCGGCTCGTCGCCGACATCCAGCGCCACCAGCCCTTGGTAGCGGCCCACGCCGTGGTCGATATGCACGATCGGCGCGCCGATGGAAAGCTCGGTGAGATCGCGGATGATGGTGTCCGGATCGCGCGCGGCCGCGCCACGGCGTCGGCGCCGATCCTGACGCACACGCTCGCCATAAAGCTCGCGTTCGGTAAGCACCGTCAGCGCCGGATCGGTGATCGCAAAGCCCTGGTCCAGCGGCTCGACGGTGATGGCCAGCTTTTCCTTGCCGGCGACGAAGTCGGCCCAGGATTCGACGGGACGCGGGCGCAGATCGATTTCGGCCAGCTGGTCGGCCAGCGCCTCGCGGCGGCCGGCCGAATCGGCGGCAATCAACACGCGACCACTGTAGGCGCCGACAAAGCGCTTCAGGCCGGTGCCGGCATCCTCGCCCTTGGCGTTGAGCGGTACCTGTGGCGCCGGTTGCGAGCCCAGGTCCACGGCGTGCTCGCGTCCGGCCGGCACCATCTCGGCGCGCAGCTGCTGGTTCAGCGCCTCGCGCAGGGCTTCCGGCGGCAGGTAGATATCGGCCGGCGGCAGGATCGGGCGTTCGATATCGTGCGCGCGCTGATCGTAGCGATCGGCGGTCTGCTTCCAGAAGTGCTCGGCCGACTCCAGCGCCTCCTCGCCGAGTACGATCAGGCTTTGCGCGTCCAGGTAATCGAACAGCGTTTCGGTGTGCTCGAAAAACAGCGGCAGGTAGTACTCGATGCCGCCCGGCGTGACGCCTTCCTTCATGTCCTGGTAGATCGGGCAGCGCCGCGGGTCGATCGGAAAGCGCGCGCGCAGGTTGTTGCGAAAATCCTTGGCCGCCGCATCGGTCAGCGGGAATTCGCGCGCCGGCAGAAGCTCGACAACGTCCACCTTGTCGGCCGAGCGTTGGGTTTCCGGATCGAAGGTGCGGATCGATTCGATCTCATCGTCGAACAGCTCGACGCGATACGGCTCGGCCACGCCCATCGGGAAAATGTCGATCAGCGAGCCGCGCACGGCGAAGTCGCCCGGCTCGGCCACCTGCGGCACGTGCCGGTAGCCGGCCGATTCCAGGCGCCGCTGCTCGGCCTGAAGGTCAAGCGTCTGGCCCAGTTGAAGCGAGAGGCCGGAGCCGGCGATATAGCTGCGCGGCGCCAGGCGCTGCATCAACGTGGCGACCGGCACCACCAGCACGCCGCGCTTGACGCTGGGCAGGCGATGCAGGGTGGCCACGCGCTGCGAGACGATTTCCGGGTGCGGGCTGAAAAGATCGTACGGCAGCGTCTCCCAGTCCGGAAAATGCAGCACCGGCAGATCGCCGGCAAACACGGCCAGTTCATCCTCCAGCTGATGCGCGCGCAGGTTGTCGCGGGTCACCGCCACTACCAGGCCATTGTGGGCGCGGGCGGCCTCGATCACGGCCAGCGCCTTGGCCGAGCCGTGCGGCGTCACCCAGAAGGCGCGCTGTTTGGGCGAGGAAGGAAGCGTGGGGGCAATCAGCGAGGCTGGCATCTGGATCCGATCGTGACGGGGGCGCATGCGCCCTCGTGGATATGCGCGCACGGCCCGGAAAGACAAGACCGCCCATTCTAGCAGGCGTGTGTAAACACGCTGTCGGTGTGCCGGCGCTGTCGGCGTGCCGGGTGGCCTGAGCGAGCGCTAACGCACACCGATCCGGTGCGACTGGCTACGCTTGTGCTGTCTCGTCCAGTGCCAGCGCGATCAGCGTGGTGCCCGGCTCGTTCACCGCCGGTCGGCGCTTGAAGCCCAGATGGCGGCAAAGATCGAGCATGGGGCGGTTTTCCAGCAGCACGTAGCCCCAGATTTCATCGACGCCGCGGCGGCGGCATTCATCGACCAGGTGCTGCATCAGCAGCGCGCCCAGGCCGCGTCCGGTCCAGCCATGCTCGACCAGCACTGCGAACTCGGCGCCGTTGGTGGCCTCGTCGATATAGATGCGCCCCACGCCACGCATTTCCTCCTGCGGACCGCTGGGGTCCATCAGTACGAAGGCGGCTTCGAAGGCATCGTCCAGTTCGCACAGGCGCCTTGCCATGGGCTCGGGCAGCTGCGACATCGGATGCAGGAAACGCAGGCGGATTTCCTCCGCGGAAAGGCGCTGGAAGCAGCGCTGCAACGCGGCCACATCCTGCGGCGCAATGGGGCGCAGTGTCAGTTGGCGACCATCGGGCAGGCTTACCGATTCGCCGCGCGGCAGCGGCGCCACCTGCACCTTGGCAAAGCGGCGCGATGCCGGGGGCGGCAGCGGCGCCTTGTCCAGCGGCGCGGCCGCTGGCATGTCCTGGCGCAGCGTGCGAACCGTACTCATGCGTATATTGTGCGATGCAACATTCGCGGCGTCCAGATCTTTTGGTCCTCAGTGTGGACTGGGCCATCAGGCAACCCAAGACGCGGCGCACCACTACTTCACGCCAGCACAGCGCGAGCCTAGACTCGGGGGACTTCGATCCGCTGCCGGGTCGATCCCATGGGGAAAGCACTACCGCATGTCCGGACACAGCTCATCGCTGCGCGCGATCTTTCTGGCGCTGGGCGCCAATCTGGCCATTTTCATCGCCAAATTGGTGGCCGCCATTTTCACCGGCTCCGGCGCCATGCTGGCCGAAGCCGTGCACTCGTTGGCCGATTGCGGCAATCAGGGGTTGCTGTTGCTGGGCCTGCGTCAGGCGGCCAAGCCACCATCGAGCGCCTATCCGCTGGGCTGGGGGCGGGCGCTGTATTTCTGGTCGTTCCTGGTCGCGTTGCTGCTGTTTTCGGTGGGCGGCGTGTTTTCCATCTACGAAGGCATTCACAAGCTCTCGCATCCGGAGGCCCTGCGCTGGCCTTGGCTGGCGCTGGGTGTATTGCTGTTTGGTGTGCTCGCCGAAGGCACCTCATTGGCCGGCTGCCTGGGCGAAATCAACAAGCAGCGCCACGGCCGTAGCCTGTGGCGCTGGTTTCGCGAAACCCGTTCCAGCGAGTTGCTGGTGGTGTTCGGTGAGGATCTGGCGGCCTTGATCGGCCTGAGCCTGGCGTTGATCGCCGTGGGCCTGACCATGCTGACCGGCAACCTGCTGTTCGATGCGCTGGGCACCATCGCCATCGGCGTGTTGCTGGTGGTGGTTGCCATCGCCGTGGCGATCGAGGTGAAAGCCTTGCTGATTGGTCAGGGAATCGAGCCACAACGGCGCGCCGAACTGGAGCGCTTTCTCGCCGCGCGCGAGGAAATTGCCGAGGTGTTCAACCTGCTCACGCTGCAAATGGGGCCGGACGTGATGGTGGCGGTGAAGGCGCGCATGGCGCCGGCGGACTCGCCACGCGCGATGATCGAAGCCATCAACCGCGTCGAGGCGCAGATGAAAGCCTCCTTCCCGGACATTCGCTGGAGCTTCTTCGAACCGGACGTACGTGATTGATGATCGGCCTCTGCCCGGTGTGCCAGCAGGCCGTCTGGTTTTGCTGGTAGGGGACCCAAGCCACACTCGGCGTCATGTAGCCATATATGGTCGGGCGCGCGGCGGGGCGCCTGAATCATCGATTCGCTAGCCGGTGATGGACGAGTGCATGCGAGCGCGTTCTTCGGGGCTATGCTTTGATGGATGTGCGGCCACCTGCAACAAGTAGCCATAGACACGCGCCGATCTCGCCCAGCTCGGCTGGCACCATGATGCCACCGGCCAGCCAGGTGCCTGGGTAGGTGGGGAACAACACGGTTCCGGCCAGATCCACCAGGTAGCCCAAGCCACCCAGCATCAATAATGCGCACAGCACGCGTGGCAACAGACCAGTGCGCATGGCGAGCCATCCCAGCGGGATCAACCACAAACCCCAGAATAGACCTGCCAGCCACAGGCTGTGTCGCGCACTGGCTAGCGCCATGCGCACCAAGGCTTCGTCCAGCCGCGACGGTATCGGCATGGCCTTGACCGCCCAGTGCACGGCATCCAACTGGTGAACCACTGCCATGAGCGATATCGGAATACTCATCCAGGCCAGGGCAACCATGAGTGTCGCGGTACCCCGGCCGGCGCGTGCCAATAATTTGAACAAGATCCAGGGCAGCAACAGAAAGGCCAACTGCTCGACGACAAATACCACCATCGATAACCGGCGCCATACCGCGGTTACGGCCACGTGTTGCGCCAGCGATTGATGCGTTTGGTCCAGCCCTGAAAGATGGGCCGGAACGTACATCAGGCTGAACAAGCCGGTCAGCACCACCACCAGATACAACACACCGGCCCAGTGGCCCTGCGCCTTGTTCGATATCATGCCGCGCTCCTTGGACTTTCCTTGGCAGGCGCCCAGCATACGACGTCGGTGCAGCGCTCGCCGCTTCCGCCAAACGAGCCTTCAGTGAATACCGACGCCCACGCCGATGCCGAAGTGCACATTGTGACCTTGCCGCAGTTCCTTGGCGGTCCATACGTGGGCGCCGCTGACCTTCACCAGCGGAAACACGTAGGGCGCCTGGCCGACATGACCTGAGCGCACGCCAAGGATGCTCCCCTGTACCGTGACCAGGGCGCCGTCTGGGTAGTCCAGTGGCTCGGCAAAGCCGGGCAGCTGCGCGATGAAGCGGCCGCCGTCCATGTCGCCCGGTTGCGGGCGCTGAGAGCCATCCAGCGGGTAACC
This sequence comes from Oleiagrimonas sp. C23AA, assembly GCF_011759385.1. Lineage (GTDB taxonomy): Bacteria > Pseudomonadota > Gammaproteobacteria > Xanthomonadales > Rhodanobacteraceae > Oleiagrimonas. The sequence continues at coordinate 27,578 of NZ_JAARLY010000001.1, forward strand.
GAGGATTTCCACCTCAGTGTGGTCGCTCATGTTGTGCACATCGATCACACGGCCGCCCCAGATCACGCTCTGGCCGTGAAACTGTTCAGGCGTATGCGCCACCTGGGCGGGGGTCACCATCGGTGCGTTGCCTGACGACTTGTAGATGGGCGCCGGGGTGCAGGCAGTCAACGCCAGCGCAAGCATGCCGGCGAGCGCGGCAGGCAGGGAACGGGCAAGGTGCGAACGGGGCAGCTTCATGGGCGTGGCGTGATCGGCGGACATGGCGCCGAGCTTAGCCGGCGATGCATGAACCTGTCACAGCGGCGCGGTGCTCAGGCGTCGCCTTCCTGACGCAGCCAGTTGAGCTTGTAACGCGCCGCGGTGCCATCCACACCGAGCAGCCGGCCCAGCGTCGGCAGCGCGTTGTGCAGCACGGTGTCAAAGCGCCAGGGCGGATTGAGAATGGCAATACCGGTGCCATTGAGGCGCAGCGGGGTGTCGTCCGGATACAGCAGCAGTTCGACATCCAATACGTTCTTGGCCGGGCACTGGGCCAGCCAGCGCCGGAAAGGCTGTACCACGCGCCCTTGCTTGATGGGATACCACACGGCGTAAGTGGCGTTGGGCCAGCGAGCCAGTGCTGTGTCCAGCGCGGCGCGGATCACGCGGAACTCTTCTTCCTGGGCCTCGAAAGGCGGGTCGATCAGCACCAGACCGCGCTTTTGCTTTGGCGGCAGCAGGGCTTTCATGGCCGCATAGCCATCGCGTTGGTGCACGTGGATGTGCGCATCATCGGCAAACAGTGCGCGCAACTGGGCAAATTCGGCATCCTGCACTTCGCAAAGCTCGGCGCCGTCGTCTTCGCGCAGCAGTCGTGCGGCCAGCAGCGGCGAACCCGGGTAGAAGCCGGCCTCCAGCACCGGGTTCACTTCTTCCAGATAACGGCGCAGCAGCGGCGGCAGATCGGTGGCGCCTTGCAGGCGTGCGATGCCGGCTTCGGACTCGCCGGTTTTGCGTGCCTCTTGGCTTTTCAGGTCATAGCGTCCGGCGCCGGCATGCGTATCGACGTAGCAGAACGGCTTGGACTTGGCCTTGAGCGCGTCGATCAAGCCGACCAGAACGGCGTGCTTGAGCACATCGGCGAAATTGCCGGCGTGGAAGGCGTGACGGTAATTCATGAAAGGCTCGGCCGCGGTTAGGCGGCCAAGTATAGGCGCTTGTGCCGGTTCAGTCGGCAGCCAGCGCGTAGGGCTTGTACTCGGCGCGCCACATGCAGGCGTCGATCATGGCCTCCAGGTCGTGATCGTCGAAGCGCTCGCAGTGCTTTTCCTTGCGCGCGCGCTTGGCCACGGCGATGGCCACGGTGCGTGCGGTGTCGCGCAGCTTGTCGATGGGCGGCAGCAGCGTGGCCGGACCATCCGGATCGACATCGGCTGCGTGCGCCAGCGCCTGCGCGGCGGCGGCAAACATGCCATCGCTGACGTAGGTGGCCTTGACGGCCATCAAGCCGAGCCCGACGCCGGGAAAAACGTAGGCATTGTTGACCTGATCGACGGTGTACTCCTGACCATCGACCTTGACCGGGTCGAATGGGCTGCCGGTGCCGACCAGCGCCTTGCCATCGGTCCAGTCCAATACATCCTGCGGCGCCGCCTCGCTATTGGCGACGGGGTTGGACAGCGGCAGCACGATCGGCTGCTCGGCATGCTTGGCCATGGCGCGGATCACTTCCTCGTTGAAGGCGCCACCCTGGCCGGACAGGCCCAGCAGTACGCTCGGCTTGGCGTGCTTGACCACGTCGATCAGCGCCACGCGGTCCTTGTCCTTGACCTTCCAGCCCTTGATGTCATCACGGCGGCGCGCGAACGGTTGCTTGAAGTCGGGCAGATCCTGATCGTCCAGCAGCAGGCCCTGCGAGTCGATGGCGTAGAAGCGATCCCAGGCCTGGTCCTCGGACAAGCCTTCTTCCATCATCATGTGCACCAGCAGGCGGCCGATACCGCACCCGGCCGAACCGGCGCCGTAGATGACGATGGTCTGCGATTTGAGATCCGAGCCGGTGGCGCGTGCGGCGGCCAGCAGGGTGCCGGCGGCGACGGCGGCGGTGCCCTGGATGTCGTCGTTGAAGGTGCAAAGCTGCTCGCGGTAGCGATCGAGCAGGCGCTGCGCGTTGGAGCGGGCGAAGTCTTCCCATTGCAGCAGCACGTGCGGCCAGCGTTTCTTGACCGCCTGCACGAAGGCCTCGACGAAATCGTCATAATCCTCACCGCGCTTGCGGCGGTGGCGCCAGCCGATATAGAGCGGGTCATCCAGGCGCTCTTGATTGTCGGTGCCCGGATCGAGCAGCACCGGCAGGGTGGTGGCCGGGTCGATGCCGGCGCAGGCGGTATACAGCGACAGTTTGCCGATGGGAATGCCCATGCCGCCGGCGCCCTGGTCACCCAGGCCCAGAATGCGCTCACCGTCGCTGACCACGATCACGCGCACATTGTCAAAACGCGGATGCGCCAGCATGGCGTCGATGCGGTCGCGCTGCGGGTAGCCGATGAACAGCCCGCGCGGGTAATGGAAATAACGCGAAAAGGTCTGGCAGCCCTTGCCCACCGTCGGCGTGTACACCAGCGGCAGCATCTCGGTCAGATGCCGCTCCAGCAGCGCGTAGAACAGCGTTTCGTTGGAGTCCTGCAGGTTGCGCAGCTGCAGGTATTTGTCCAGATCACGCTTTAGCTCGCGAATGGCCGCCAGGCGCCGCTCGATCTGCTCTTCCATGTCGCCAATGTGCGGCGGCAGCAGACCGTGCAGGGCAAAGGTGTCGCGCTCACTTTCGGTGAACGCCGTGCCCTTGTTGAGCAGCGGGTCGGTAAGCAGTTCGGTGCCTTGCTTGTGCACCACCAGATGATCGGAGCTATCGCGTGGGCTGGTCATGGCCCCTAGGGTGCGCCGGCGCGCGTTGATGTCATGTCAAAGGGATGTTTCGGCGGCCATCCGTTTCAATGACGCAAGGCGTCGGTGACCGTGCCGCGGTCGGGCTTGCCGCTGCAGCCCATCTGCTGCCACACCTGTTGCAGGTGGGATGGGTTATATCGGCCGACGTTCATTTCGCGCATGAACACCTTGCTGCAGTTCATGAACTGGCCGATCTGCTGCAGTGCGTGCTTCACCGGGGCACGGGCTCGTACATGGAAATTTCCCGCCAGGGGTGTGGCAGCCATGCCCGGCAGGCGTGAGGACGCTGTGTTTTCCGAGGCATGGAGCGCGGTGTTCAGCGGGCTGTGGTAGGCCCCAGTGGCCTGCGCGCGCGCCGGAACGGGGGTTGATAGCTGTAGATTCAGTGCGTTGCGTCGTGGTGACGAAAAGCTTCGCTGGCGGGGCTTTGCGACCGCCTTGGTCGTGTTCGTTACGTGTCTGTGTGATGGGGGGACATGGCGTGGCGCACGGATCGGTTCAGCCGTGCGCGTGGGAGGCGCCGGTGCTTTGCGTGGCCGAATCATGCGCACCAGCAGGGCACGATCCGGGCCAGGTGGCGTGTGTGGGCGTGTGCCCTGGGTGAAGGCGGGGCCAGCAGGAGCAGCAGCAACTGGCCGTGCAGCCATAAGGTGGCGCCGAGAGCGGCGCCACGCCGCAAGGGCGCGGCGAGCGTGCGTCTGGTGATTTGCCGTTCCATGGTCCACCTTGTTGGGGGGCCTTTTGTGTTGGGAACTCGGGACGGACACCAAGTTCCACCGCCGCGTGGAAGGCGGACGCAACCGGGATGCAGAGCCACCTGTGCTATCGGTCATTTCGCCGCCGACGATGCGGTGGCCACGCTTTGCGTAGCGCCTTTCACGCAGTCGGCTTTGCGCCACGTTTTTTCCTTTCGCCCGCGCCTAGCGGCGCTTGGCCAGCATGCGCTTGGTGTCGGCTATGGCCTCGGCCGGGTTCAGGCCCTTCGGGCAGGCGCTGGTGCAGTTCATGATGGTGTGGCAGCGGTACAGGCGGTAGCTGTCGTCAAGTTGGTCCAATCGCTCGCCGGTGTGGTCATCGCGGCTGTCGACCAGCCAGCGGTGGGCCTGCAACAGGATGGCAGGCCCCAGATATTTGTCGCCGGTCCACCAGTAGCTGGGGCAGGCGGTGGCGCAGCAAAAGCACAGGATGCATTCGGAATTGCCATCGAGCTTGTCGCGATCCTCGGGCAATTGCAGGCGTTCACGCTCGGGCGGCGCCTCGTCGCTTTTCAGCCACGGCTGGATCATCTCGTATTGCGCATACAGGCGGCTGAGCGAGCCGACCAGGTCCTTGATTACCTCAAGGTGCGGCAGGGGCGACAGGCGAATGCTGCCGCGCGGCAGGTCGTCGACATGGGTCAGGCAGGCCAGGCCGTTCTTGCCGTTGATGTTCATGGCGCACGAGCCGCACACGCCTTCGCGGCAGGAACGGCGCACCGCCAGCGACGGGTCGGTCTCGTCGATGATCTTCAGCAGCACATCCAGCACCATCGGTCCGCAGTCGTCCATGTCCACCTCGAAGGTGTCCAGCCGCGGCAGCGCGTCGCGCGCCGGGTCGAAGCGGTAGATCTCGAACTTGCGCAGGTGCTTTGCCTTGCCTTCGTGCTTCCAGGTCTTGCCCTTCTGCACGCGCGAGTTGGTGGGCAGGGTCAGTTCGGCCATGGGAGCACTCCTAGATCTTGCGTTCGGTGGGCGGGAAGGTGTCGGCATCGTCACGGCCGGTATCCAGCCGCACGGGGCGATCACCGAGGCGCACGCTGCCGTCGCGGTCACGCCAGGCGGTGGTGTGCTTGAGCCAGTGATCGTCGTCGCGGTCTTCGTAGTCGTCGCGGATGTGGCCGCCGCGTGATTCGGTGCGATTGAGGGCGGAATGGGCCAGCACCGAGGCCTGTTCGAACAGGTTCTGCACTTCCAGCGCGGTGACCAGTTCCATGTTCCAGGTCATGTCCGGCGAGGTGCAGCCGATGTTGTCGACCTCGCCGTGCATCTCGTCCAGATCGTCCAGCCCCTCCTGCATGGTGTCCTGCTTGCGGAACACGCCGAAGTTGGTCTGCATGATGTGCTGCATCCTGGCGCGTACCTGGCCGGCCTTTTCGCCGCCAGCGTTGTGGCGCAGCGCGTCGAAGCGATCCAGAATGCGTTCCTCGCAATCCTTCGGTGCCTTGGGCACGTCGGCGTCGGCGTCGACCACCTCGGCCGCGCGCATCGCCGCGGCGCGGCCGAAGACGATGATGTCGAGCAGGCTGTTGGTGCCCAGCCGGTTGGCGCCGTGCACCGAGACGCAGGCGGTTTCGCCGACGGCCATCAGGCCTGGCACGGTGGCGTTCTTGTCGTTGCCGCGAGGGTTGACCACCTCACCGTGCAGATTGGTGGGGATGCCGCCCATGCAGTAATGCGCGGTGGGCACCACCGGAATCGGCTCCTTGCGCGCATCGATGCCCTTGAAGATACGCACCGTCTCCAGGATGCCGGGCAGCTTTTTCTCCAGTGTCTGGTCGTCGATCTCTTCCAGGTGCAGCAGGATGTGATCGCCGTTCTCGCCGCAGCCGCGGCCTTCGCGCATCTCCACGCCCTCGGCATGGCTGACAATGTCGCGGCTGGCCAGGTCTTTCTCGTGCGGCGCGTACTTGGGCATGAAGCGCTCGCCTTCGGAGTTGGTCAGGTAGCCGCCTTCGCCGCGCGCACCTTCGGTAATCAGGCAGCCCGGGCCGTGCAGGCCGGTGGGGTGGAACTGCACAAATTCCATGTCCTGCAGCGCCAGCCCCGCGCGCAGCGCCATGGCATTGCCATCGCCGGTGCAGGTGTGCGCAGACGTGCACGATTCGAACACGCGTCCGCCGCCGCCCGTGGCCAGCACCGTCTGCTTGGCGCGGAAGCGGTGCAGGGTGCCGTCTTCCAGACTGAAGGCCATCAACCCGCAGCACTGGCCGTCATCGTCCATCAGCAGATCGATGGCGAAGTATTCGATGAAGAACTGCGCCTTGTGCTTCAGGCATTGCTGATACAGCGTGTGCAGGATCGAATGCCCGGTGCGGTCGGCCGCCGCGCACGAGCGTGCAGCCATCTCGCCTTCCGCGCAGTGCGTGGTGTGGCCGCCGAACTTGCGCTGGTAGATGCGCCCGTCGTCGGTACGCGAGAACGGCACGCCCATGTGTTCGAGCTCGATCACCGCCGGAATGGCCTCGTGGCACAGGTAGGCGATGGCGTCCTGATCGCCCAGCCAGACCGAGCCGGCCACGGTGTCGTACATGTGCCAGTGCCAGTCGTCTTCCATGATGTTGCCCAGCGCCGCGGCGATGCCACCCTGCGCGGCAGTGGTGTGCGAGCGGGTCGGGAACACCTTGCTGATGCAGGCGGTTTTCAGGCCGGTGGCGGCCATGCCCAGGGTGGCGCGCAGACCGCCGCCGCCGGCGCCGAGCACGATGACGTCGAAGGCGTGGTCAACGATGTGATAAGGCCTTGCCATGATGGTGGGGTCCTTCAGGCGAAAGTGAGGTGGATCAGCGCGGCGATCACCGCGGCGGCAATGACCAGGGCCGCACCCTTGAGCACCAGGACGCAGGCGGTACGCAGGGCGTAGCCGCGCACATAGTCTTCAAGAATGATGGTCAGGCCGATCACGGCATGGCGCAGCGCGATGACGATGAACAGCGCCAGCAGTACCGCACGCACCGGCGAGGCCAGCCAGTGCACGGCATCGGTGTGCGAGGCGTGGGTGAGCAGCACCACGCTGACGGCAAACCAGATCGCCAGCGGAATCAGCGCCAGCGCGGTCAGACGCTGCACGCTCCAGATGGCTGCGCCCGTGCGGCCCGAGCCCAGGCCCTTGGCGTGGCGAAACTGCTGGCTGTGCTTGAGCTGCGAGAGCAGCGATGGATCGGTCGGCGTGCGCGCGACCTTGATGACGTCGTCGTCGTCGCTCCCGCCGCTGTCGTCATCATTGCCGTCACTGCCGTCGTCATCCTTGTTGCCGGCGTCTTTCCGGGACGAGTGGTCCGAATCGTCGTCCTTGTTCGATGCCTCTTTATCCTGATTGCCATCCTTGTCGGACGAGGCGTCGTTATCCTTTTGGCCGCTTTGCTTGGCATCCTTGCCCTGCTGCTTGGTTTCCTTGGAAGCGCCGCTTTCCTGGCCGGAATGGCCTTTGCCTTCTTCCTTGTCGTCGTCGTCTTTCGTGTCGCGTTCGCTCATGGGGTGGCTCCTCTCAGACCAGCAGCACGAACACCCAGACCAGGGCGGTGAGAATCACGGTCATGGCCAGAGTCAGCCAGCCGCTGGAGCGTACCTGGCGCATCTGAAAACCCCAGCCGGCGTCCCAGCACAGGTGACGGATGCCGTTGGACATATGAAAGGCCAGTGCCAGCGTCCATAGCGCCAGTACTATCTGGCCGATCACGGACGTATAGACGGCCGTGGTGCCGGTGAACACCTCGCCGCCGATGGCCACGGCCACCACCCACCAGGCCAGTGCCAGGGCACCGGCGGCCAGGGCGATGCCGGTGAAGCGGTGCATGATCGACAGCACCGAAGTGATTTGCGGCTTGTACCAGGTCAGGTGCGGTGAAATCGGTCGACTCATCACTTGTCTCCGTGAAGCGGCGACCGTCTCAGCGGCCGCATGCCGTTGAACCCTCAGGCGCCGCCAACGCCGTTGCCCGTCATGCGCGCCGGGTCGGCGATGGCGTCGAAACGTTCTGCGTCCAGGTAGCCCAGTGCCAGCGTGGCCTCGCGCAGCGTGCTGCCGTCCTCGGCCGCCTTGTGGGCGATTTCGGCCGCCTTGTCATAGCCGATCTCCGGGCTCAGTGCGGTGACCAGCATCAGCGAGCGCTGCAGGTGGTGATCGATGCGCTCGTCGGCCAGTTCCGTGCCGGCCACGGCATAGCGGCGGAAGCTGTCGCAGCCGTCGGCCAGCGTGTCGATGCTATTGAGCACATTGGCGGTGAGAATCGGGCGCATGGCGTTGAGCTCGAAATTGCCTTGGCTGCCGGCAAACGCCACCGCGTTGTCCAGGCCGATTACCTGGATGCAGATCATCACCATGGCCTCGCACTGCGTGGGATTGACCTTGCCTGGCATGATCGACGAGCCCGGCTCGGTGGCCGGAAGCTCCAGCTCGCCAATGCCGCAGCGCGGACCTGACGCCAGCCAGCGCAGGTCGTTGGCGATCTTCATCAGCACCACGGCCAGGCCGCGCAGCGAGGCCATCACCGCCACCATCGGGTCAAGCGAGGCCTGCGCGGCAAACTTGTTGGGCGCGGTTTCGAACGGGCGCCCGGTGAGCGTGGCCAGTTGCTCGGCCATGTCGCGGCTGAAGCCCTCGGGGGCATTGAGACCGGTGCCGACCGCGGTACCGCCTGCTGCCAGCCGGAACAGCCCGTCCCGGGCCTGCTCCATGCGCGTGATGGCATCGCGCAGTTGCGCGGCGAAGCCCGACCATTCCTGACCCACCGTCAGCGGTACCGCGTCCTGAAGGTGGGTGCGTCCAATCTTGGGCCGATCCATCCAGCCACCAGCTTTTTTCTCGATGGTTTCGGCCAGCGCCTCCACCTGGGGAAACAGGCTCTCTTCCAGCGCCTGCACCGTGGCGATGTGCATGGCGGTGGGAAAGCTGTCGTTGGACGATTGCCCCATGTTGACGTGATCGTTGGGGTGCACCGGCTGCTTGCTGCCCAGCTGGCCGTCCAGCAACTGGATGGCGCGGTTGGACACCACCTCGTTCACGTTCATGTTGGTCTGCGTGCCCGAGCCGGTCTGCCACACGTACAGCGGATAGCTGTCGTCGAGCTGGCCGGCGATGGTTTCTTCGCATGCCTGGACAATGGCATCGGCCACTTTGGCCTCCATGCGCCCGGCCTTGCGGTGTAGCTGGGCGGCGGCCTTCTTTACGTAGCCGTAGGCGTGGTAGACGGCCTTGGGCATGCGGTCCTGGCCGATGGAAAAGTGCACCAGTGAACGCTGCGTCTGCGCGCCCCAGTAGACATCGGCCGGCACCTCGATCTCGCCCATGGAATCGGTCTCGGTGCGCGTGCCGTCGGCGTCGATGCCGATGGGTAAGTCGCGGAACGATGCGGATGGGTGCGATGTCATGCCTGGCCTCCGATGTGGCTGGGTGCGTGATGGCAAGCGGCGCGTATTCGGTTTGAGGACGTTTGCGCGCGCAGAAAGGCCTTCGGTGAGCGGAAATGGCACGGCGTGGCCGCTGTCCGATGGTCTTGCTTGCAAGCGCTGCCGCGCCGGCAAAGGCAGCGGGGCAACGCCTTCATGCTGCGCCTGGCGGTGTGGTCAAAGCGTATGCAGCACGGGGGTGGATTTGTTCACACAATCTTGAGCTACAGCACGCGCACGCCTATGCTTTTGGCCATGCTCTACCGCACGCGCCAACGCCATCGCCTGCTTGCCGGCCTGTTTGTGCTGGCGATAGTGGCGTGGCTGGGCATGGCTACTCACGCGCTGGCGCATGTACCGGCCATGGTGTCGGCCGGCCACGATTCGTCGGCGCAGATGGCCATGCAGGCGCCGCACCATCACGCTCATGCCATGAGCGCCAGTTGCTGCCAGTGTCTTGGTGTGTGTTCGGGGGTGCTGTTTTGCTCACCGCCGGTGCTGGCTTTTGTCGCCGCGCCGGCTCTGGTGACGCGCTCGGCCATGCCGGGCATCCCTCCGGTGTCGCGGGCACCGCCGTTGCGACCGCCGCGCTATGAATCCGTCGATTTTTAAGGGCCTTTAGCCCCAAGGCCGCCTGTGCGCTGCGTGCAGGTGGAATGGGTGCGCCAGGTGATGCGCGCCTGTTTTGACGGAGACCAGTGATGAACCGTTTTGTTGATCGCCCGCGCCTGTCGCGGCGGCGATTCGTGCAGGGTGTGGCGGCCGCGTCCGCCATCGCCAGTTTGGGTGTGGCGCGCAGCGTGCGCGCCATGAGCGCCACCGCCCCCGACCCATCGGTGCTCAGCGGCACCGAGTTTCATCTGAGCATCGGCATGCAGCCGGTCGATTTCACCGGTCATCGCGCCTTCGCCACCGCGGTGAACGGCCAGGTGCCGGCGCCGCTGCTGCGTTGGCGCCAGGGCGACGCCGTGACTTTGCATGTGCGCAATGCGCTGGATGTGCCCAGCTCCATGCACTGGCACGGCATTATCGTGCCGGCCGACATGGACGGCGTGCCGGGGCTTAGCTATCGCGGCATCGCGCCGGGTGGCAGCTACACCTATCGCTTTACCGTGAACCAGCGCGGCACCTACTGGTATCACAGCCACTCGCGCTTTCAGGAGCAGACCGGCACCTACGGCCCCATCGTGATCGAGCCGCGTGACGGCGAGCGCGTTGCCGCCGACCGCGAACACGTGATCGTGCTTTCGGACTGGAGTGACACCAGCCCGGAGGCGATCTACGCCACGCTCAAGAAGCAGGCCGACTACTACAACTTCGGCCAGCCCACGGCGGGTGAGTTTCTGGCCGATGTCGGCAAGCGCGGACTGGACCAGGCGCTGGCGCGTCGCCGCATGTGGCAACGCATGCGCATGACCACCGGTGACCTGGCCGACGTATCGGGCTACACCTACACCTATCTGATGAATGGCACCGCGCCGGCGGCCAACTGGACCGGGCTGTTCCAACCGGGCGAGCGTGTGCGTCTGCGCTTCATCAATGGCTCGGCGATGAGCTTCTTCGATGTGCGCATTCCGGGCCTGAAGATGACGGTGGTCGCCGCCGACGGCCAGGATGTGGAACCGGTCAGCGTGGACGAGTTCCGCATGGGTGTGGCCGAGTGCTACGACGTGCTGGTGGAACCGGGCGACGGCGCCTACACGGTGTTCGCGCAATCGATGGACCGCTCCGGCTTTGCGCGTGGCACGCTGGCGCCGCGCGCCGGCATGCAGGCCGAGGTGCCGCCGATGGACCCGCGCCCGGTGCTGACCATGGTCGACATGATGGGCGATAGGCCGATGGCCGGCATGTCCTCCATGCACGGCATGGACCACGGCAAGATGTCGATGCCGCACGCCATGCCTGGCGGCGGGCACGACAACATGGCCATGGCGCACGACGGCCACATGCAGCCCATCGCCATGGGCGACATGCCCGGTGGTCAGGCCAAGCCGCCGGTGGTGGCGCCATCCGATCCGGTGAAGGCCGGACCGGGCGTGGCCATGCGTGTGCGCCGGCCGCGCACCAATCTGGACGATCCCGGTGCCGGCTTGCGTCACAACGGCCGGCGCGTGCTCAGTTATGCCGACTTGCACACGCTTGGCGGCCCGGTCGATGCGCGCGAACCCGGTCGCGAGATCCGCCTGTACCTGACCGGCAACATGGATCGCTACATGTGGTCGTTCAACGGTACGCCGTTTGTCGACGCACAGCCGCTGCGGCTAAAGCATGGCGAGCAGGTACGCATCACCCTGGTCAACGACACCATGATGGCGCACCCGATCCACCTGCACGGCATGTGGAGCGAGCTGGAATCGCCACGGCACCAGTTCCAGTTGCGCAAGCACACCATCAGCGTGCAGCCGGCGCAGCAGGTCAGCTATCGCGTCAGCGCGGATGCTGTGGGGCGCTGGGCCTATCACTGCCACCTGCTTTATCACATGGAGGCGGGCATGTTCCGCGAGGTGGTGGTGGCATGAGGCAAGTACTCACATTCACCGTCGCGCTGGGGCTTGCCGCCGGCGCACATGCGCAGATGCAGATGGCCATGCCCGATGCGCATGCTCACGACCACCACGCCAAGGCAACCTCGACGTCTTCCAACTCGTCCACCACCGCCAAGGGCAAGACGGCGGCCACCGACCCCGATCATGTGCCGCCACCGCCGCCGCAGCACCCCATGCCACCGCTGACGCATCAGGAGATGAGCGATGTCATGCATATGGACGGCGATCCGCTGCTGAGCATGGTCAAGTTCGACGAACTGGAGCAGACCGGGGGCGCCGGTTCGCATGGGCAAAGCTGGGATGGCGAAGCCTGGATCGGGCACGATCTCAACAAACTCTGGTTGCGCAGCGAGGGCGAGCGCAGCGACGGCAAGCTTGAAGATGCCAGCGTCGAGGTGCTTTACGACCATGCCTACGCGCCGTTCTGGGACGCGCAGGTGGGTGTGCGCCACGATCTGGGCGAAGGCCCGTCGCGCACCTGGGCCGCCGTGGGTGTGCAGGGGCTGGCGCCGTACTGGTTTGAAACCACGGCCACTTTCTATGCCGGCCAGAACGGGCGCACGGCGGCAAGGGTGAAGTTCGAATACGAACTGTTGTTCACACAACGCCTGGTGTTGACACCAGAAATCCAGTTGAACGCCTATGGCAAGGCCGATGCTGCCCGGCACCTGGGGGCTGGGCTGGCCAACGCCGAGTTTGGTCTGCGACTGCGTTACGAAATCACCCGGCGTTTTGCGCCCTACATCGGCGCCAGCTATAAGCGGCGTTTTGCTGGTACGGCGGCCCTGGCGCGCGCCGATGGCCAGTCGCCAGGGCAGTGGCGCTGGGTGGCGGGTGTAAGGTGGTGGTACTGAGCCATCACGCTGGATGGTTCTTGTATGCTGGTCGCGCATGTGCGCGGCCGGCATCCGGGCGAGACAAGGGGACAACCCATGCGTGTGCTGACGAAGTGGCTATCGATCGTGGTGCTGGTACTGGTGGCTGGATTGGCGTTCGTGTTTTCCGGCCTCTACGACATCGGTGCCGATGCGCCGCACTGGAATGTGACTCGCGCACTGATCACCCAACTGCGCGAGCGTTCCATCGACCATCGCCTGGATAGCGTGACGGTGCCGGCCGATCTGAACGACCCGGCGCGGCTGCATGAGGGCGCCGAGCACTACATTGCCATGTGCACCGGCTGTCATCTGGCGCCGGGCGTGCATGACAGTGAAATGCGCAAGGGCCTTTATCCGACGCCGCCGGATTTTGCCGCCATGGATCACGCCATCGATCCGCGCAAGGCGTTCTGGGTGATCAAGCACGGCATCAAGCTCACCGCCATGCCGGCCTGGGGCAAGACCCATTCGGACGAAAAAATCTGGGACATGGTGGCCTTCGTGCGCCAGTTGCCGTTGATGTCGCCGCAGGTCTATCAGCAGTGGGTGGCCAAGGTGGGCGGTCATCATGACGACGACGATGATGCGCCGGCGGCCGCCTCCACCGCACCTGCCGCAACCCCCGCTGTCACCCCGGCCCCGGCGACGTCGACACGCTGATGCCGCGATCGCCAACACGCGCTACACGCGCCGCCCGCTAGCGTCTTGCGCTAAGCGCTGGCATCAACGGCCGGCGATATCGAGAGCGATGATGATGGGCAACGTGCGAGGCAAGGCGTGACTGGGCGACTGCGCGCCCTGGGCCGTTGGCTGGCGGCCGAGCCGGTGCTGTGCGCGGTGCTGGTGCTCACATTGGCGGTGGGTGTTTACGACCCGCGACCGCTGTCGGACTGGTGGCGCTGGGCGCAGCCAGGCTCGCTGGCCTCGTTGCTGGCGTTGTTGGCCGTGGCGCAGGGCGTGCGCCTAAGCGGTTACGTGCAGGCGTTTGCACGACGGATGGCGGCGCGGCTTTCCACACAGCGTGCGATCGCCGCGGTGCTGGTATCGCTGGCGGCGCTGACGTCCATGCTGCTGACCAACGACATCAGCCTGTTCCTGCTGGTGCCGCTGACATTGGCGCTGGCCGACATGGTGCATCTGCCGCGCCAGCGACTGGTGATTTTCGAAGCCTTGGCGGTCAATACCGGTTCGGCGCTCAGCCCGGTGGGCAATCCGCAGAACCTGCTGCTGTGGAAGCAATCGGGGCTGTCCATGCCCGGATTTGTCGCCGCAATGGCGCCGGCCGTGGCGCTGATGGCGCTGGTGTTGGTGTTGGCGACCTGGTTTGCGTTTCCCGCCAAACCCTTGCTGCGTCATGAGCAGGCGCCCGCGCATGAAATCTGCCGACCGCGCCTGGGCGCGATCTCCGCGCTGGCGCTGATCGCGGTGCTGGTGCTGATGGAGTGCGGCTTGCCGTATCTGGCGGCGCTGCTTGCCGTGGTGCTTTATCTGCTGCTGGAACGGCGCGTGCTGGCACAGGTGGACTGGGCGCTGCTGGCGACCATCGCCGGCATGTTGCTGGGGTTGGGGCATCTGGCGCAGGTGCCCATGGTGACGCAGGCGCTGCACCGGCTGGACTGGTCGCAAGCGCTGACCACGCTGCTGGCGGGCATGGGTCTGTCGCAGGTGATTTCCAATGTGCCGGCCACGGTGGCCTTGAAGGGCGTGGCCTCGCACACGCTGTGGCTGGCGGTGGCGGTGAATGTGGGCGGCTTCGGGCTGGTGGTGGGTTCGCTGGCCAATTTCATCGCGCTGCGCCTGGAAGGCAGCCGGGCGGTGTGGTGGAAGTTTCATCTGTGGTCGCTGCCATTTCTGGCGGTGGTGGGCGGCGGCGTGGTGGCCTTTGTTTGCTTGAGGTCTTGACTCTGGACCTGGGTCAAGGGTTTAGGCTTATGCTCATGAAAACCACGAATGAAACCGGGTTCAGCATCGGCACGGTGGCGCGTCGCGCCGGTGTGGGTGTGGACACCATCCGCTATTACGAGCGCGAAGGGCTGTTGCCGGCGCCGGCACGCCGCGCCTCGGGTTATCGCGTTTACGGCGATCAGGCCATCGAGCAGCTTCGCTTCATCCGCCGCGCCAAGGAGCTGGGCTTCAGCCTGGACGAGGTGCGCGAGCTGATGGCGTTGTCGGCCGACCGCGAGCGTGGCGTCACCGGCGTCAAACAGCGGGCGCAGCAGCGGCTGGCGGCGGTGGAGCAGCGCATGGCCGAACTTGAGCGCATTCGTGGCGGTTTGCAGACACTGATCGATGCCTGCCCGGGCCATGGCGATCTGGACACCTGTCCGATCCTGAAAGCGCTGGGCAGCGAGGAGGACGCATGAGCGAGCACGATTCCGGACACTGCTGCGGCGGCCACAAGGCCGATTCCGCGGCCACGGCCACCGATCCCAACTGTGGCATGCAGGTGAGCATCGATGGCGCCAAGCACCGCGCCGATCACGACGGGCGCACGTATTATTTCTGCTGCGATGGCTGCAAACAGGCGTTTCTGGCCCATCCCGAGGCGGTGCTGGCCAAGGCTGCCGATAGGGATGCCGAAGCGGCCTCGTGCTGCGGTGGGGCGTCATCGCGCCATGAAGGCGGTTGCTGCGGTGGCGCGGGCAAGGAAGAAGCGTCGGCTGAAACGGCCACCGACCCCAATTGCGGCATGCAGGTGGCCATCGCCGGCGCCAAGCACACCGCCGAGTACGAGGGGCGCACGTATTACTTCTGCAATCCGGGCTGCAAGCAGACGTTCCAGGACGACCCCAAGGCGATTCTGGCCAAGGCGCGCCATCGCGAGATCAATGCCGGCCGGCTGGACCCGGTGTGCGGCATGAAGACCGATCCGGAGCATCCCAAGCATCGCACCGAGGTCGACGGCCAGGCCTACCACTTCTGCTCGGCACGCTGCCGCGAGAAGTTCGAGGCCGATCCGCAAGCCTATCTGGGCGATGCGCCGCCGCAACCCAAGGCCGACCCCGGTGCGGTCTATACCTGCCCGATGCATCCGGAGATCGAACAGATCGGCCCCGGCGACTGCCCCAAGTGCGGCATGGCGCTGGAGCCGGCCATGCCCAGTCTGGACGATGACGGCGACGCCGAAGTGCGCGCCATGGGGCGGCGTTTCTGGACGTTGTGCGCGGCCACGCTGCCGGTGTTCGTGTGGGCGATGTGGCCGCATGTCAGTGGACAGGCCTGGCCGCCCGGCGTGGCGCGTGTCGGTGGCTGGCTGGAAGCACTGCTGGCCAGCGTGGTGGTGCTGTGGGGCGGGGCGCCGTTCTTCCTTCGCGGCGCGCGTTCGCTCAAGCCGTGGTCGCCGAACATGTACACGCTGATCGCGCTGGGTACCGGCGTGGCCTTTGTCTACAGCGTGGTCGCGCTGCTGGCGCCGGGCATCTTCCCGCCCAGCTTCCACGACGCCAACGGGCGCGTCGGGGTGTATTTCGAGTCGGCGGCGGTGATCGTCACCCTGGTCACACTGGGCGATTTCCTCGAATCACGCGCGCGCCGACGTACCGGCGCCGCCTTGCGCGCACTGCTCGGGCTGGCCCCGAAAACGGCCCGGCGCATCGACGCCGACGGCAGCGAGCACGATGTGGCGCTGGACGAGTTGGCCGAGGGCGACATTCTGCGCGTACGACCGGGCGAAAAGGTGCCGGTCGACGGCGAGGTCACCGAGGGCCGCAGTCACGTCGACGAATCCATGCTCACCGGCGAGCCGTTGCCGGTGGCGCGAAGCGTCGGCGACAAGGTCACCGGCGGCACGGTCAACCAGGATGGCGCGCTGACCATGCGCGCGACCCAGGTCGGCGCCGACACCATGCTGTCGCAGATCGTTTCGCTGGTGGCCTCGGCTCAGCGTTCCAAGGCGCCGCTGCAACGGGTGGCCGATCGCGTCGCGGCGTGGTTCGTGCCGATCGTTGTGGCCTGCGCGGTGCTGGCCTTTGTGCTGTGGATGGCGTTTGGGCCCTCGCCGGCACTGGCGCATGCGCTGATTGCCGGCGTCTCGGTGCTGATCATCGCCTGCCCGTGTGCGCTGGGTCTGGCCACGCCGATCTCGATCATGGTCGCCAGCGGTCGCGGCGCGCAGAACGGCGTGTTGTTCCGTGATGCCTCGGCCATCGAGGCGTTGCGTGAAGTCGACACGTTGCTGGTGGACAAGACCGGCACGCTGACCGAGGGCAAGCCGGCGCTTTCGTCCATCGTCTGCGTGGGCCGCTTCGAGCGCGAGCGGGCGCTGGCGCTGGCCGCGGCGCTGGAGAAGCCCAGCGAGCATCCGCTGGCGCGCACCATCGTGCAGGCGGCCACGGACGACGGGCTGGATGTGCCGCCGGTGGCCGATTTCGAGGTCGTCGCCGGCCAGGGCGTGCGCGGTCAGGTCGAAGGCCATGCCGTGGCGCTGGGCAACCCGGCGCTGATGCAAGCGGTGTCCGCGCCGCTTGGCGAGCAGGTCAGCTGCAATGCCGAAGACCTTCGCAGCCGCGGCGCCACGGCCATGTTCCTGGCCGTCGATGGCGACGTGGTGGCGGTGCTGGCCGTGGCCGACAAGTTGAAGACCAGCACGCCCGAGGCGCTGGAAACGCTGCGCCGTACCGGCCTGCACGTGGTCATGCTCACCGGCGACAGCGCCACCACCGCGCGACACGTGGCCGAGGCGCTGGATATCGAGGACGTGCGTGCGGAAGTCTCGCCTGCCGACAAGGCCGAGGTGGTGCGCGAGTTCCAGTCGCAAGGCCGGCGCGTGGCGATGGCCGGTGACGGCATCAACGATGCACCGGCGTTGGCCGCAGCCGATGTCGGCATGGCCATGGGCGGTGGCACCGACGTGGCCATGGAGAGCGCGCAGGTCACGCTGGTGCGTGGCGATCTGGGTGCCATCGCCCGCGCCCGCACGTTGTCGCAGGCCACGGTGCGCAACATCCACCAGAACCTGTTCTTCGCCTTCTGCTACAACGCCGTCGGTGTACCGGTGGCCGCCGGCATTCTGTATCCGTTCTTCGGCATTGTGCTGTCGCCGATGATGGCCGCGCTGGCCATGAGCCTGTCCTCGGTGTCGGTGGTCAGCAACGCGCTGCGCCTGCGCAAGGCGCCGCTTGATTGAGCGTCAAGGTGACAGTCGTCAGCGGCGATGGCTGATGTTTGCCGCTGCCGGCCACGCGCCGGCGGCGGCAAGATGGTGTGCATCGGCCTTCGGGCCCTGCCGGGGACACCATCATGAACGTGCACAACAGCTCGGAACGTACGCTGGACAAGTGGATGCCCTGGCTGCTGGGCCTGGCCACGGTATGGTTGCTGGGGCGTGGCCTGCGCAAGACGTTCTGGAGCCTGTTCGGGATGGCCTGGGCGCTTTACTGGGTGTTCGGCCGCCACTGAACCGGCCGCTGGCGGCGTGGCGTGTTGCGGGTAAACGCGACCGCGGTCATCATGCGCGCCTTTCCCCTGCGAGCGAGAAGGCGCGCGGTCCGTGAAGACTCTCGAGCAATGGCTGGACTATCAGCTTGGCGTGCATGCCCGTGGCATTGATCTCGGGCTGGAGCGCGTGGCCGAGGTCTGGCGCCGCCTGGGACAGCCGCAGGGCCCGCTCAACATCATTGTCGGCGGCACCAACGGCAAGGGTTCCACGGTGGCCTTTCTCGAGGCCATGCTGCGCGCCGCCGGCTACCGCACCGGTGCCTATACCTCGCCGCATATCGATCGCTACAACGAGCGTGTGCGCATCGATGGCGCCATGGCCGACGATGCCATGCTGTGCGCGGCGTTCGAGCGCATCGAACAGGCCCGCGGCGAGCTGCCGCTGACCTATTTCGAATTCGGCACACTGGCCGCGCTGCTGTGTTTCGAACAGACGCAGGTGGATGTGGCGCTGATCGAAGTGGGGTTGGGCGGGCGTCTGGATGCGGCCAATATCGTCGATGCCGATGTGGCCATCGTTACCACGGTGGACCTGGATCACATGGACTGGCTGGGCAACGATCGCGACCAGATTGGCCGCGAAAAGGCCGGCATTGCCCGCGCCGGCCGACCGGTGGTGATTGGCGAGGCCGAGCCACCGCAAGGGCTGCTTACCGCGCTGGCCGAGCGTCAGGCCATGGTGCTGCGGGCCGGTGTCGACTTTCACGCCGAGCCGGCGACGCAGGGCTGGGTTTTCCAGGGCGTGGACGGCGCCCGCCTGTGCTTGCCGGCGCCTCATATGCAGGCGCCATGTCAGCGCGCCAACGCGGCCGCGGCGATCACCGCGCTGCAGGCGCTGGCGCCACGGCTGGCCTGCTCGCCGACAGCCCTGGCCGAAGGCGTGCGCAGTGCGCAGGTGGTCGGGCGTCTACAGCCGTTGCCCGGTGAACTGGCACAGGTGGTGGACGTGGCGCACAACCCGCAGGCGGCCCGAGCGCTGGCGCAATGGTTGGATGCGCGCGCCACGCGGGGCCGGGTGCTGGCGGTGTTTGGTGCATTGGCCGACAAGGACGTACCCGGCGTGGTGCAGGCGTTGGGTGAGCGCATCGACCGCTGGTACCTGGCCGATCTGGCCCAGGCCACCGCGCGCGGCATGGCCGTGGACAACCTGAACCGTGCGCTGCTGCGGGCCTTGCCCGATGCCCGTGCCAGCTGCTTTTCTGATGTGATATCCGCCCGTGAGGCGGCGCTGGCCGCGGCGCAGAACGATGATCTGGTGCTGATCTTCGGTTCGTTCTTCGTTGCCTCGCAGGTGCTGGCTTCGCCCGCGTGAGGATTGTTGCCAGCGCGCCCCGATCTCATTGACGCGCGCGCTATAATCGCCGCCGAATGCCACCTTGAGGATGCTCATGGAGCCTGCCCTGAAAACCCGCCTGATCGGTGCCGGAGTGCTGAT
This sequence comes from Oleiagrimonas sp. C23AA, assembly GCF_011759385.1. Classification (GTDB taxonomy): domain Bacteria; phylum Pseudomonadota; class Gammaproteobacteria; order Xanthomonadales; family Rhodanobacteraceae; genus Oleiagrimonas. Next base: position 46,944 of record NZ_JAARLY010000001.1, read on the forward strand.
CGCCATTGCCGTGATCGTGGTGCCCATGCTGTTTCCCGGTGCGCCGCCCAAGGAGGGCAAGGAGCAGTCGCTGGATCTGAACATTCCGCCGCCGCCGGACAGCCAGATGCAGAGCCGCACGCTCAGCGTGGCGCCGGCCGGCAGCACCGCCGGCAACGGCCAGTCCGGCGATACGGGTGGCGTGCAGGTGCAGCCCGGTCAGAGCGGTCACCTGGCGACGGTGAACATTCCGTCGCGCCGCCCGCAGGACGTGCACCCGGAAAACAGTCCAGCGCCGCAGGCCGGCGCGGGCGATAACGCCCCGGCCCAGGCGCAGGAGGCCACCCAGGGCGCCTCGGACGATGCCGCCAGCGCGCCGGCGCCGAGCGAGCAGGCGCCCAGGAGCGCGCCGCAGCCGGCGCCACCCAAGCCGGCTCCGAAGCCGCCCGAGCCCAAGGCCAAACCGGCCAGCACGCCACCCAAACCGACCCAGCCGGCACCGTCCAGCGCGCCGGGCACGGCGGCGCAGGGCCATTACACCATCAGCCTGGGCGCCTACGCGGACAAGTCGAACGCGCAGAAGCTGCTGCGCCGCGTGCGGGCGCTGGGCTATCCGGTCAACGTGAGTGAAGTGCACATCGGCGGCAAACCGGCGGCCAAGGTGGAGGCCGGCCCTTTCGGCACCCGTGCCGAGGCCGAAAAGGCGCGACTCAAGCTCAAATCCTCCATCCCCAGCGCGCCCGTGGCGTTGCAGGAAGATGCCGCCAATCAGGGCCACGACGCACCCGCGCATGCGCTGGGCAAGAAGGCCGGTGGCTGGGCCGTGCAGTTGGCCGCCTACAGCACCCGCGCCGACGCCATCAAATTGCGCGACAGCTTGCGTGCGCAGGGCTTTGACGGCTTTGTCGACGATGTGAAATCCGGCGGCCGCACGCTGTGGCGGGTGCGCGCCGGTCCCGAGACCAGCCGCGCCGATGCCGTGCAACTGCGCAGCCGCATCCAGGCCAAGCTGCACAAGAACGGCGTTGTGGTGACCGTGCCCTGAGCGCGCGCGGACAAGCAACCACGGGGGCGAGACGGCGTTGAACTGGGCCGATTACACCATTCTGGCGATATTGGCCGTATCCGTGCTGATGGGCCTTTGGCGCGGTTTTGTCGCCGAGGTGCTGGCGCTGCTGATCTGGATTGCCGCCTTCTGGGTGGCCTGGAGCTTTGGCGATCGCGTGGCGCGGTTTTTCGATGGCCTGATTTCGCTGCCCTCGGCACGCATGCTGGTCGGCTACGGCCTGTGTTTCCTGGGCGTGCTGCTGCTGGGCGCGCTGCTGCGCTTTGTGATGGCACGGCTGATCGAGGGCACCGGGCTGACCGGCTCCGATCGCATGCTGGGCATGCTTTTCGGCCTGGCGCGCGGCGCGCTGGTGGTGACGCTGGCGGTGTTCTTGCTGGGTTTCACGCCGGTCACGCGCGACCCTTGGTGGCACCAGTCGCAGTTGATGCCCACCTTCGAGGGCGCGGCGGGGTGGCTGTCGGACCGTCTGCCTGATACCGTGCGCCGCTATCTGCACCCGGTGACCGAGGCCGCGGCCCGGTTGCCGGCCTCGCTGCCCTTGCGTCAGGGCACACCCGACACCATGTATGCGCCCGCAGCAGGCGCCTCTTCCCCCGCGCCGGCACGTCCGGCCACGACGAACTCGCAGTAGAGCAGGCTTCCATCATGTGCGGAATCATCGGTATCGTCGGCACCACCAATGTGGCGTCGTCGCTTTACGACGGACTCACGGTGCTCCAGCACCGCGGCCAGGATGCGGCCGGCATTGCCACGGTGGACGGCAACCACCTGCGTCTGCACACCGGCTCGGGCCTGGTGCGCGACGTGTTCAACCAGAAGGCGATGGACAAGCTGCTGGGCAGCACCGGTATCGGCCACTGCCGCTATCCCACCGCCGGTGGTGAAGAGGCCGCCGAGGCGCAGCCGCTGTACGTGAACTCGCCCTACGGCATCGCCTTTGCCCACAACGGCAACCTGGTCAACACCGAGGCGCTGCGCAAGCAGATGTTCGAGGAGGATCGGCGCCACATCAACACCGATTCGGACTCGGAAATCCTGCTCAACGTGCTGGCGCACGAGCTGCAGATCCAGGGCCGCATGGCGTTGACGCCCGATCACATCTTCAAGGCCGTGGCCGGTGTGCACGAGCGCGCTCGTGGCGGTTATGCGTGCATTAGCCTGATCCTGGGCTATGGCCTGGTGGCGTTCCGCGATCCGAACGGCATCCGCCCGCTGGTGCTGGGCCATCGCCAGACCGCCGAGGGCCGCGAATATGCGGTGGCCTCCGAGTCGGTGGCGCTGGATATCCTGGGTTACGAGCGCCTGCGCGATGTCGAGCCGGGCGAGGCGGTGTTCATTTCCGAGACCGGCCAGATGCACTCGCGCCAGTGTGCCGAGTCGCCCAAGCATTCGCCGTGCATTTTCGAATACGTGTACCTGGCCCGCCCCGACTCGATGATCGAGGATGTGTCGGTGTACAAGGCGCGTCTGCGCATGGGCGAGAAGCTGGGTGAGAAGATCCTGCGCGATTGGCCCGACCACGACATCGACGCGGTGATTCCGATTCCGGACACCTCGCGCACGGCCGCCAGTGCGCTGGCCGCGGTGCTGGGCGTGCCGTTCCGCGAAGGCTTCGTCAAGAACCGCTACATCGGCCGCACCTTCATCATGCCGGGGCAGGGCGAGCGCGTGAAATCGGTGCGCCGCAAGCTCAACGCCATCGATCTGGAATTTCGCAAGAAAAACGTGCTGCTGGTGGACGACTCCATCGTGCGCGGTACCACCTCGCGCCAGATCATCCAGATGGCGCGCGAGGCCGGTGCCAAGAACGTGTATTTTGCCTCTGCGGCGCCGCCGGTGCGCTTCCCGAACGTGTACGGCATCGACATGCCTGCCGCCTCCGAGCTGATTGCCGCCGGCCGCAGCGTGGAAGACGTGCAGCGTCTGCTCGGCGCCGACTGGCTGATCTATCAGGATCTGGACGATCTGATCTGGGCGGTGGCCGACGGCAACGACGACCTGACCCAGTTCGATACCTCCTGCTTCTCGGGCGAGTACGTTACCGGCATCGACCCGGCCTATCTGGCGCAAATCGAAATGTTGCGCTCGGATGATGCCAAGTCCGAGCGTCGCAGCGCCTGAGGTCTGATCCGGGCCCGACCTGCGCCGATAGCGCACGCCGGGTGCGCGCCGCCTTGACCCGAACAAGCGCCTTGCGCCGGACATGTGCGGCGGCTCAGCCGGGTCGTTAGACTTGGGTTTCATCATGACCGACGACCTTTTCGCCGTAGCCAAGCGCTGCCTGGACTGTGCCGATCCGGCGCAGAAGGTGGCGTTGACCTTTCAGGCCTGGGAACGCCTGCTGGCCGGCGAGCTGGCTCCATCGACCGGGGCGTCGCCGCCGGAGCCGATCGGCGAGCCGGGCCGGCCGCCGCGTCCGCGTCTGGTGCACCCGCGCCAATTGCCGCAGCGCGGCCTGGGTACCGAAGCCGGTCGCGTGGCGCTGGTGCACGCGGTGGCGCATATCGAGTTCAACGCCATCAACCTGGCCTGGGATGCGGTGTATCGCTTCCGTGGCATGCCGGCCCAGTTCTATCGCGACTGGGCCAGCGTGGCCCATGACGAGGCGCGCCACTTCAACCTGCTGTCGGTGCGGCTGGCCGAGCTGGGCCATGCCTATGGCGACTTCGACGCCCACAACGGCCTGTGGGACATGACGGTGAAAACCGCGCACAGCGATACCGCGCGCATGGCACTGGTGCCGCGGGTGCTGGAAGCGCGCGGGCTGGATGTCACGCCGGGCATGATCGAGCGCCTTACGCGTGCCGGCGACGAGCGCACGGTGGCGGCGCTGGAAATCATTCTTCGCGAGGAAGTGGCGCACGTGGCCTACGGTACGCACTGGTTCCGCTGGTGTTGCGAGCGCGATGGCCTGGCGTCGCGCGCCACCTTCCGCGCCCTGCTGGACGAGCATATGCGCGGCAAGCTGAAAGGCCCGTTCAATACCCAGGCCCGCCGCGAGGCTGGTTTCACCGATGAGGAGCTGGCCGAGCTGGAAGCGGGGCTGTAACGGCGCCGATGAAGACGAGGGTGTGACACCAGGCCCAAGGGCACGGCCGTACCCTTGGGCTGTTTTGTGCGCAGACCCGAGCCTGCCCGTGAGTGCTCGGGCGGCCAAGCCTCAGGGCACGGTCAGCGCGATCGGGTTGGCCTTCTGGCTTGAGCTCAGGGACGGGAACGGGTCCACGCCCGACAGGTCGGCGATTTCCTGCACCGACACCACCTGGCACATTTCCGCGCTGTCATTGGTGCAAAGGTAGGCTGCGGCACCTTCGCCCGGCACGTAGATGGCCTTCCAGGTGTAGTCGGGGATGGCGACCTGGTCGCTGCCGATGGTGCGCACCGGCGTGCGTGTGAACAGCGGGCCGGTCACCACATCCACGTAGCCGTTGGCGGTGGCCAGGCTGCGCGTTTGCTTTTCGATCTTTTCCCACTCGCCACGATTCAGGCCCGGATACTGCGGCACCACGTTGGCCATGGAAAAGGTTTCGCGCTCGGCATCGGGTGAGCCCGGATCGCCGGCCGGCGTCATGTGGCCGCGGTCATAGCCGCTGTTGGTGTAATCGGAACTGGAAGCGCGATCGGCATCGGGAATGTAGGCATCCTGGTGCCACGAGCCGGTGCGGCTGAAAGTGGCGTTGGCCGCCACTTCGGCGGCGGTCAGGTGTTCGGCCGAATACAGGTTTTCCTTGGTGACTCCCGAGGCCATCAGCACGTAATCCTGATAGCACACCTGCGTGGTGCGCGAGCTTTCGCTAGCACTCACCGTGGGCTGTTGCCCGTTCAAAAAGAACTGCGGGCAGGCCGTGCCGGCTACCGCCAGTGGCGAAAAAGCCAGGGCGGCCGTGGCCAGCCAGCCGAACACGTGTTTTTTCATGATGCTCACTCTCTTTGATTAAGAGCGAGCGATGCTGGCGCTGGAATGTGACAGCGCATGGAGTGGGACACCGATGTCCTCAGGCAGTGTCTAGAACCGTGATGGCGGTATCACTGCCGACTCGAGGGCATGAGGCGAGGAAGGGTTTATGGACTGATTCTCGCTGCCACCTTTTCAGATGATGTTGGTGTGTATCTGACTCGGGTGTCCCGCCGCCGCCTTAGCGTGGCGCGATATGGATATCATCGGGGCCATGCACATAAAGCCAGGTCTGAAAGTAATGCCGGCCTTGCGGCGTGTGGCCTGGGCTGTTGACGAACTCAATGCGCTTGCGCCGTGCCCAGCCGTCGATCAGCAGGGTCTGGCCGATGAGCATCTGGTCCGAGGACAGATGCAGCGCCTGGCGAACGGCTTGAGCCTGCTGCCGGCGCAGCGTCAGCGTCACGTTTTCCGGGTCGCGGTAATCTGTCATCGAGTCGATGAACAGCGTCCCTCTTTTATGACCCACGGAACGGACGGTGAATTCAAAGCGGCCAATCACGGTGGCTGGTGCCCTGGCGCGGACCTGGGCAATGATCTGCACCGGTGACAGCGGCGGTGTCACCGATCGGCCGGCATAAACAGGTCTCACGACGGCGACTGATACCACCGCCATGGCGGCGCAGCGGATGTAACGGCTGATCATGAGTTTTCCTTTGGGGGTGACCCTGGGGGATTCAGCAGTTTTCGTATTTCCAATGTCGCTTCTTGCCCTCGACCAGCCATTCGATCGTGGTGGCGAGTCGCTTGGCGCGGGTAGTTTCGCGCTTGGCCTCGGTGATCCATTCGATGTACTCGCGTCGCTGGCCGGGAGCAAATGCCTGGAAGTTTGCCGCTGCCTTGGGGTGAGCCTTGAGGGCCGCTGACAGGTCATCGAGAACGCTCGCCTCGGGCTTTGGTGTGCGCTTGGGGGTGTGGCGTTGGCCTGATTCAAGCTGCGCGATACGCGCATCGACATAGGCATGCAGCGTCGTCTGGTCGGGCAAATCGTCTAGATGTTGCAGATGCTGATGGTCGTCGATCAGGTGGCGTGCACTGGCGGGCAGCTGCTCGGACTGGAACAGACGCAACCGACAGTGCTGCTTGAAAGCAGCAAAGCCGGCCACGAGCTTGCCCTGATGGAGATAGGCTGGCGCGCCCCATTTGATGGCTTCGGTCAGTCCCGCCGGATGCGCCAGCAGCGTGGCTCGAAGTTTCGTGAGTAGCGGGCGCGCAAAACTGTCGGCCTGGTCGATATAGGCATCGACGCGCCGATTGTGCGATGTCATGGCGATAAACCCTCCCCGGCATATCCACGCCCATCATCATGCAATGACCCGCAGGTCGGCGCCAGCGCTCGCCGGGCATGCGTCATTTGATCAGCGCAGGTGATGAGCCCGTAGCTCGGCGCGGCACGTTTGAAACCGGCCTTTTCAGGTCTTGCGCTTGCGCGGCTTGGGTTTGGCGCGCTTGCGTGGGCTGCCCGGGCCGACGATGTCATTGGCCGGTTTGGGGTCCTTGGCGCCGGTGAGCGCGGCCATCCAGGACAGCGCGTCCACGTAGGCCAGGAAGTGCTGCAAATAATCGGGCGAGGTATCGCGCATCAGCGCCACGGCGCGGTGCACCAGTGCATTGGAATTGAGCGGCCCGGCGTTTTCCGGTGCCTCCTGCAGCGATTGGCGCATCTGGCTTTCGCTGCGCACTTGCGACCACAAATGGCGGAACTCGTCCAGCGCCGGCATCTCCGGAAATGCGCTGGCCGGTGAATGAGGTGAGGCGGCCTCGGCCGGCGCATCGCCGTGGTGCCGGGCGATATGGGTCAGCAAGGCGCCCAGTGCGCTGGGCGTGGGGTCCTGCGGCGGCTGGCGTTGTGCGGAGGCCTGCTTCAAGTCGCGCGCGTGGGCTTCGATCAGCGCGGTAAGGCGCTCATCCAGCAGCGCGCGCACGGCACCGCTGGCGGCATCGGCGCGCTGCGCCAGCGCGTCGATGAATTGCAGGCGCACGGGTAGCGGGTGCCCGTGATGTTCGGCGCGCCAGGCATCGAGCAGCGCGCGGGCGCGGGCGGTGCGATCACTCACGGGGACTCGCTCTTGCCGGTGGTGGACGAGCGCGGAATCGGCGCGATTTCCACACGGCGGTTGGCGGCACGGCCCTTGGCGCTGGCGTTGGAACTGACCGGCTGCTGTGCACCGAAGGCGGCGGCGAACACCGATGACGGCGCCATGCCATCGGCGATCAGCTCGCGCGTGACGGTGAGCGCGCGTTCGGCCGACAGTTCCCAGTTGTCAGCGTAGCGACGGTTGTCCTGGTGCACCGGGCGATCATCGGTGAAGCCGCTGACCATCAGGATTTCATCGTGATGCTGCAAATAGGTCGACAGCGGGCCGGCCAGGCTTTTCAGCAGCTTCTGGCCCTCCGGCTGCAAGGTGTCGGAGTTGATCGCGAACAGCACGTTGCCGCGGATGCCGATGCGCCCGTTGACCAGGGTGACGCGGCCACTGGCGATCGGCGCGGCCAGGCTTTTTTGCAGCGCGGCGCGGCGCTGCATCTCGGCCTTGTGGCGGGCCATTTCCTGGTCGAGCTTGTGAGAAAGCTGTGCCTGCACGGCGATGACACCGACCAGAATCAGCACGAACGTACCCACCAGCACCGACATCAGGTCGCCGAAGGCGGCCCAGATCGGCGTGTTGCTGGCCTGGTCGATTTCCAGCTCGTCGCTCATGCCGCGTCACCGCTGGCGCGTGGTGTCTTCAGACGGGCCAGGTCGTCGATGATCTGCTTTTGCGAAAGTACGCTCAGGTCCACCACTTCGCGCGCCTGGGCCACGTAATAGGCCAGCTGCTCGTCGCTGCGCGAGAGCGAGGCATCCAGTGCCTGCGCAATCTGCTGCAGACGCTCAGTGAGCGCCTGGTTGGACTGGCCAAACTGCGCCACGGCGTGATTGAGGGTGTCGCCCAATGCGCCCATTTCCGCGGTGCCACCGGCAACCTGGGTGCCGATGGCTTCCAGCTTGCCGGTCTCGGCGGCGATGTGATCGGTAAAGCGCGCGCCGACACGTTCGAGCAGATCCGAGGCCGTGCTGACCAATCCATCGACGGCGGCGCGTTGCTCGGTGGAGGCGTGATTGACCGCATCGAGCAGGGTTTGCAGCGTTTCCAGCAGGCGGCTGCGCTCTTCCAGCATGGCGGTGTCGCGCACCATGCTCTCGGACAGCATCTGGCGCATTTCGGCGACCACGTCGGCGGCGGCCTTGGGCGCCTCGGAGGCCGACTGCACCAGCTGCGAGATTTCGGCGATGGTATCGGCCGCGTGCGCCTTGCTCTGTGCGCCGATGTCCTGCGCGGTGCGCTGCAAGGTGTCGCAGATCGCCTGCTGCTGCGTGGCCGCCTGCGTGCTGGCGTCGGTCCAGTGCTGGCTGAGCGTTTGTGTGAGGCCGGCAAATGCCTCGGAGACGGCGGCCGGCGCGGCCTGCGCCGACTCGACCAGACGCGACAGCTCGGCCAGGGTCTGGCTGGCGTGCTCGCGCGTTTGCGTGCTGATGTCGCGGGCGCTGCCCTCAAGCGTTTCGCACACCGCTTGTTGATGCTGTGCGGCCGCTTCGCCGGCCTTGGCCCATTCCCGGCTCAACGCCTGCGTGCTGTCGGTGAAGGCCTGATGCCAGGCTGTCAGGCGCGCTTCATCCTGCGCGGCCAGCGCTTGCTGCAAGTCTTGCTGCGTGCTGTGCAGACCATCGAGCAGGCCGGCGATGCGGCTTTCGAAGCCGATGGCGGCTTCGCTCCAGGCTTGTTGCTGCGCGCTGGCCGCCGCCGCGTTCGCGCTTTCCTGCCGGGACAACGCGGTATCCCAGGCCTCGGCGTGGCGTTCGGCCGAGGCGTCCAGGCGCTCGCTGATGGCGTCAAGCAACGTGCCGGTGCGCGTGGCGCTGGTGTCGGCAAAGCGGGTCAGGCTTTGCTCCAGTTGCTTGGCCAGGGACTGGTTGGCGCGCTGTTGCTCGGTGAGTGCCTGATCCCAGCGCATGGAGATCTGTTCCCCGGTGGCATCGAGCTGCTGCGACATGCCATCGAGCTGGCGCTGCATGGTGTCCTGCAGCGTTTGGTGCAGCTGGCCGGTGTGTTCGGCGATACCGTGCAGGGTGGTTTCCATCATCGGTTGCAGGGCGGCGCTGGTGGCGCGTGCGCTGTCGGCAATGGCATCGCTGAGCGACTGGCGCACCGAATCGGCCAGCTGCGTATAGGTTTGCTCTGCGCTGCGGTGGAACTCGGCCTGGTGCGCCAGTTGCTGCTCGCCCGCGGTAGCGTGCTGGCGCTCCAGCGTGGCCATCATCGCGTCCAGGCGCTCGACCAGGGTCGGCATCAGCTCGGTCTGGCGCTTGAGCAGCTGGAACGCCTCTTCACGCTGGTGTGTGCGCGAAAACGGACGCAGCTGCTCGGCGATTTTCACGTCCAGCCCATGCACCACGCGCACGCGTTCGCGGCGGCACAGCGCCGACAGCAGGCCGAGCATGGCCGAGCTGGCGACGCCGGCAATCGAGGTGCCGAAGGCAAAGCCCAGGCCTTGTACTGGCTGCGCGATGGAGCCGCGAATGGCCTTGAGGCTGGTGGCGCTTTCCAGTGCCAGGCCTGTGCCGTGCAGGGTCACCATCATGCCGAGCAGGGTGCCGAGCATGCCCAGCAGCACCAAAAGGCCGACCAGGTAAGGCGTTAGCGTGGGGGCGGGCAGGGCCACGCGCTCGCCTTCCACGCGCAGGCGCACGGCATGGCGCAGGCTCGCCGGTACTCGCGCCAGCCACGGGGCGAGCGCGTCGGGGGTTTCGGTCACCGATGCCACCGCGTCTTGCAAGGCGGCGGTGGCCTGGCTGTAGCGCATCAGTTCGCGGCTGCCGGCCAGATAGCACACGCCGATCACCAGCGCGATGGCGGCGCCAATCGGGTTGTGGCCGATGTAGGCCACGCCGATCCAGGCGATAGCCGCCAGGCCGGCGGCGAAGACGGCGAGTTTAAGCAGGGTCTTGTGCATGGGGGTCCATGGGTCGGGTGCGAAGCGCCGCCAGCAGCGCGTCGACCGGTTGAAAGCGGATGTCCAGTTCGGCCAGCAGCACGGTGCGCATATCCTGCGCAAAACGCTCGTGCCAGGCCTCGCTGGCGTCGTCATCGTCGAATAGCGCGGCCTGGGTCGGCGCCTCTTCGGCGGCCTGGCGCAATTGCTCGAAACGCCGTGAAAGCAGTTCCGGCACGCCGGCCAGCAGGGTTTGTTCGCGCGGACTCAAGGCCATTTCCATCACCGCATCGACCCTGGCCAGCTGGGCGCTGCCGGGTGAGGCCTCGGCCAGCTGTTCGCGCAGCAATCCGCGAAGCTGGCCGGTGGTGGCCTGCATGCGCCGTTGCAGGTCGACATAGCGTTTGCGGTACGGCGCGTAGGCGTCGGTATCGAGCACCGGCTTGCTGCCGGCACGACCTATCTGCACGGGCGGCGTGGCGGTGGGCGGTTCGTCGGTGATGGCCTTGGCCAAGGCTGCGCGGGCGGTGGCGCAGGCGTCGGCATCCACCTGCGCCGCTTCGTCCACGGCCGGTTGGGGCTCGGCCGCGCGCGCGCCATCCAGCGCCGTGGACAATTCCACGGCGTGATTCCAGTCGAGCCATCGGCTCAAGCGGTCCGTCAGCGACGGCGGCGTTGTCGGAGCATCGGCCTGGCTCAGGCGCGCGAGCAATCGGATGAAAGTCGGGCCGCCAAGCGTGGTCCGGGAAGAAGCGTCGACCATGTCACCGGCTAAAAACGGCGCATTTTACACGTGAATGACGGCCGCCGCCGCCGGCGCCGACGGAGTGTTAATGGCCCGATCAGCGCCGCTTCACTGATCGTCGGGTAGCGGCGGCAGTTGCCATGGTTCTGCCATGCCCCGGGCACGGCGTTGACCTTGGCGCGTGCTCAGCTGATGGTGTGTTCTGGCGTGGGAGCTTTTGCGCGCGCCGGAATTCACCCGATGGAACGAGGGCAGCGACATGAGTGGCATGGATCGGCAGGGCAGCGTCATCGCGTTGATGGTGACCCTTTGGCTGGCGACGGCCAGCGCCAGCGCGGCTGATGGCCCCTTGAGCGTGCGGCGCATATCGCCCAGCGGGCAGGACGTGCCGCCCGGCAAGCAGCTGGTCATCCAGTTTGACCGGCCGATGGTCGCGCTGGGCGACATGAAGGTACGCGCCCCGTCCTTTCCAGTGCATATCAGCCCCGACCCGGGTTGTGAGTGGCGCTGGCTGGATACCAGCGAACTGTCATGTCGCATGCCGGGGCAGGGCACGTTGCGGCCGGCCACGCGCTACACGGTGAGTGTGGGCACCGCACTCAAGGCGCTGGACGGCACGCATCTGTCGCAGCCACTGACCCGGCACTTCACCACGCAGCGACCCAAGGCGGAGTGGGCCTCGTTCCAGCGCTGGGCATCACCGGTGATGCCGGTGTATTCGGTGCGCTTCAACATGCCGGTGACGGCGGCCGAGGTCGCCGCGCACCTGCTGTTTCTTGAGCCAAAATCCAGCAGTGGCGGCGTGCCGGCGAAAGTCACTCCATTCACTGCCAAGCGCCAGGGGCCGCTGTGGCTGCCGGTGCCGGGCGCGCCGGGCGCCATGCTGGAAGTGGCCAAGCCCTTACCGGATACGCCACTGGATGCACATCAGCCGGCTGGCAAGGCACGCCGGGTCTGGAAGGTGCAGCCGGCGCGTGCACTGGAAGCCGATGCCGACTATCAGATGCGGCTCACGGCGGGCCTGGCGACGCCGCTAGGTCAGTTGCCGGGTGAGCGCGGAGTCGTCAGGGGGGCGGAACATCTGCACACCTTTGGCGCCTTCACGTTCGAAGGCATCCAGTGCCGACGCGATGGCGCATACAAGTGGGTGGCGGTGGCTCCGGGCAGTCAAACCTCACCGCGCTGCGTGCCCGGCAGCATCCGCCTACGCTTCAGTGCGCCCGTGTCGCGCCGGGTGCTGGCGGCCAGTCAGTGGTCTCCCAAACCCGAGGTGAATCTAGCCGAGCGCTGGAAGCATTATCCGCAATGGTTTTTGCGCATGCCGCGCAGCCCGGGCGCCGGCGGCCAGGCGCACGATTACCCGCTGACCTTCCGCATGGGGGCGATGGGCGCTTACGCCGTGACCATTCCGGCGGGCGTGAAAGACCGCTTCGGCCGCACGCTGGCCAAGGCGAGCACGGTACGCTTTCGCACCGGACATTTTGAACCGTTCGCCGACCTGCCATCGTTGCCGGCGGTGCTGGAGGCCGGGTTGCCCACGGTAGCGCCGATCCGCTTCACCAATCTGGACCGCTTCGATTTTCGCTATCGCACGCTGCATGCCTCGGACCTGGGCGCGGCGATCATTGATGCCGGGCAGCCATCCGGCACCGATCTGCTCAAGCGCCCTGGGCTCAACGTGACGCACGATCACATCGCGCGCGGTTCGATGGGCGTGCGCTCGATGCTGGGTGGTCGCTCGGGTGTGTTGGCCGGGCGACTCAACTGGTCGGCGCCAAATCTGGACAGGCACATCGACCAGGCGCTGCTGCAGGTGACGCCGTACCAGGTGTTCGCCAAGCTTGGGCACTTCAATTCGCTGGTGTGGGTGAGCCGGTTCCAGGACGGCAAGCCGGTGGCCGGCGCGCAGGTGCGGCTTTTGAGCGGCCCACGCGATGAGCTGATGCCGTTGCGCACGGCCGCCGGCCACAGCGTCACCACCGATGCCCAGGGGCTGGCCGTGCTGCCCGGTACCGATGCGCTGGGCAAGTCCTGGCTGCGCTCGTGGGGCAAACACGGGCGCGCTTTCTATGTCTCGATCGTCAGCGGCAAGGACATGGCCCTGCTGCCACTGGACTACAGTTTCCAACGCTCGGTGAGCGAGGCCAGTCACGGCGATTTCTGGTCGCGCCAGCAGCCGCGCTTTGGTCACATGCGCGTGTGGGCGGTCACCAGTCAGGGCATCTATCGGCCCGGCAGCGACGTGAAGTTGAGCGTGTTCGTGCGCAACCAGAACAACGCCTCGCTGGTGGTTCCGCCGGCATTGGATTACACGCTGAAAATCACCGACCCCACCGGCCATGTGGTGTTGAAAAAAGAGCATGCCAGGCTGGGCGCGTTTGGTGATCTGGACAGCCAGTGGCACGTGGGAGCCAACGCGCCCACCGGCTGGTACGACGTCTCGCTGGCCTGGCCCACCAGCACAGGCACGGTCGAACAGCAGGCCGGGCGTTTCATGGTGACCGAGTTCGTGCCTTCGCCGTTCAAGGTGCAGGCCATGCTTGAAGGTGTGCGCTTTGGCCCGGGCGATCGGTTGCATGCCAGCGCCAGCGCGCGCCTGCACGCGGGGGGCCCGTACACCGATGCCAAGGTGCGCTTTACCACGCGGCTGGTGCGCAAGCCGTTCGCGCCTGACACACCACTGGCGTCGGGCTTCCAATTTGGCGGCATGGACCACGACACGCCGGATACGCGCACGCTCGATCGCACCGACACCACACTGGATCATGCCGGCAACGCGTCACTGGCGCTGCCCCTGCCCGGCAACAGCGACATGATCTACGGCCAGGTGCAGGTCGAGGCGGCGGTGCAGTCATCGCGCGGCACGCGCGTGGCCGGTCACGCGCAGGCGGTTTACGCGGCGCGCGATCGCTTTGTCGGCCTGCGTACCGATAGCTGGCTGCAAACGGCGGAAAAGCCGTTCAGCGTGGAATATCTGGTGGTCGATCCCCAAGGCGCGGCGCAGGCCGGCAGCACGGTGGCGTTGAAGCTTGAACGGCGCGTCATCAGTAGCGTGCAGGTGAAAAATGCCGCCGGTGAGTTCGAGCCGCAACAGAAAACCACCTGGCAGACCGAGGATCAATGTAAGGCGGTATCGGCCAAGGCACCGGCATCGTGCTCGCTGACGCCGTCCCATCCCGGCAGTTACCGCGTGCTGGCCAGTGTGACCGACACCGCCGGCCGTGTGCAGACCACGCAGCTTTCCACCTGGGTGGCCGGTGCCGGGCAGGTGCTTTGGCCGCAGGACAAGGGCGTGACGCTGGTGCCCGACAAGGCCCACTATCAGGTGGGCGACACCGCGCACGTGCTGGTGCAGAACCCGTATCCGGGTGCGAAGGCGCTGATCACCGTGGAACGCTACGGCGTGCTGTGGAAGAAGATGCTGACGCTGCGTGGCGGTGCACCGGTGATCGACATTCCGGTGCGCAAGGCGATGTTTCCGGGCGCGTACCTTTCCGTGGCGATCTTCTCGCCGCGTGCGGCGCCGCCGGCTGATCCGGATCTTGGCAAGCCGGAGGTCGCGCTGGGTTATCTGCCGCTGCATGTGCGCGGCAAAGGCGCGGCCCTGAAGGTGTCGGTGACGCCCGACCAACCCGTGCACAAGCCGCGTCAGACGGTGCAGGCCACCGTAAAGGTGCGCACCCAGCAGGGCCGCGCGCCGGGCCGCACGCGCGTGGTGGTCGCGGTGATCGATCAGGCCGTACTTGACCTGCTGCCGCACGGCGCCAAGACCTACAACCCGCTGACGCGCTTCTACGCGCCACCGCAGGCGCCGGACATCAGCAACTACAGCCTGGCCGAGCAGTTGATTACCCGCTTGCAGCCGCGCGACGGCAAGGGCGATACACCGGGCGGCGGTGGTGGCAGCGCGGGGCCCCATGTGCGCAGCCAGTTCAAGGCGGCGGTGTACTGGAACGCCACGCTCACCACCACGCCGCAGGGCGTGGTCAAGGTGCACTTCAAGCTGCCGGACAACCTGACCCGCTGGCGCATCATCGCCGTGGCCATGTCGCCGGGCGCGGCGATGGGCTGGGGTGATGGCAGCGTGCGCGTGAATCTGCCGATCCAGCTGCAACCGGCGCTGCCCAACCAGGTGCATGTGGGCGATCAGTTCCAGGCCGGGTTCAGTACCACCAATCGCACCGACAAGTCACATGCAGTCACGGTGCATCTGCATGCTCAAGGTGCCATCCAGGGAGGCAATACCGCAGCGACAAGCCAGCTCAAGCTGACGTCCTTCGGGCACGGGCTGAGCTGGCTGCCGGTGACGGCCAATGCGCCCGGGCGCATTCGCTTCAGCGCCCGGGCCGAGTCCGGCGCGCTGGGCGACGCCATGACCACCATCATTCCGGTGCGCCGCGCCGTGGCGCGCGAAGTGGCCGCCGAGTACGGCAGCCTGACCGGCGATTCGGTGCAGGTGCCGGTAAAACTGCCGGCCGGTGCCGTGCCCGGTTCGGCCCGCTTG
Source organism: Oleiagrimonas sp. C23AA (assembly GCF_011759385.1). Classification (GTDB taxonomy): domain Bacteria; phylum Pseudomonadota; class Gammaproteobacteria; order Xanthomonadales; family Rhodanobacteraceae; genus Oleiagrimonas. Next base: position 62,170 of record NZ_JAARLY010000001.1, read on the forward strand.
CAGGTGAATCTGGCGCCGACACTGCTGGGCCATCTGGATGGCGCTTTCGCGCATCTTCGCGACGATCCGCTGCATACCTGGGAAATTCGCCTCAGCCGCGGCGTGCTGGCCAGCGATTACCTGCGTCTGAAGCCGGTGCTGGGCGATACCCTGGATTGGCCCGACGCGAAGGCGGATGTCGCCGATGTGCTCACGCGGGCGGCCGATTACCAGGCACCGGACGGCGGCATGGCGTTCTGGATTCCGCGCGACGATTTCGTCAGTCCCTATCTTTCGGTGTACACCGCCTTGGCCTTTAACTGGCTGCACGAAGCCGGCCACGCGCCGCCGGCCGGGGTGGTCAAGCGCCTGCATGCGTACTTGAAAAAACACATCATCGACAAGAGCGCCGCCGACAATGACGCGGTCGCCACCATTCTTCGGGTCGGCGCGATGGCCGCACTGGCGCCGCACGGCCAGCTGCCCAAGGGCAGTGTCGCCGGCATGCTGCCGCAGCTGTCCAAGCTCAATCTGTTCGGGCGTGCCTTGCTGTTGGATGCAGCGCTGGACAGCCACGATCACGACAGCGCCAAGGTGGTGCTCAACTCGCTGTTGTCGCAGGCCGATGAGTCGGCCGGCGAGCTTTCCTTCAACGAGCCGCGCGCGGACGACTACGTGCAGCTGCTCGCCACGCCCTTGCGCGCCAACTGCACGGTGCTTGACGCGCTGGTGCGCTACAAGAGCGAGATCGGCGATAGCGGCTTGCTGGGCAAGACACCGCAGAAGTTGGTGCGCTGGATCAACGGCCAGCAGCGCAACGCCGGTGGCTGGCCCAACAGTCAGGAAAACGTGTTCTGCAGCACCGCGCTGGTGCATTACGCCGATGTCTACGAGACCCCGGTCAAGGCGCTATCCGGCACGGTGTCGATGGCCGGCCAAGCGCTGGGGCAGGTTCACTTTGCCTCGCGCCAGGCAGCGGGCAAGGCGATCACGCGGACCCTGGCCGCCGATACGGTCAAGGCGCCGTTCAAGCTGGTGGTTAAGCACGCGGGGCAGGGCCGGCTGTACTACGACGTGCGCCTTTCCTACGCCATGAAACCGCAGGCGCTGGGCGCGACTGATGCCGGCTTAAGTGTTGGGCGCGCGTATTTTGTCGAGCACGGCTCGCGTTGGACGCGGGTCAAGCCGGGCACGGTACTCAAGCGTGGCGATCTGGTGCGCGTGGAGCTGAGCGTGGATGCGCCGACCGAGCGCCATTACGTGGTGGTGGATGATCCCTTGCCAGGCGCCTTCGAAGCCGTGAACCGCCAGCTGGCCACCGCCATGGACAGCACGCCGGCCGCACAACCGGGTGTGGCGGTGCTGATGTTCGATGGCGGCGCCTGGCCCAATATGTCCATCGTCCAGGGTGGCTTCTACCATCGGGAAACGGCACTGGATGCGGTGCGCTTTTATGCCGATGACTTGCCGGCCGGTCACTACAAGTTGGTCTACAGCGCACAGGTGATCAGCGCCGGGCGTTTCATCGCGCCGGCATCGAGCGTGCGCGAGATCTATCAGCCAGATGTGTTTGGTCGCGGCCGCGCGCAGCATCTGCGCGTGAAGGCGGTGACCACGCCGTGAGGCGACGAACGCGCCTGCTCGCGACCGGTGCTGCGCTGCTGCTGGTGGGCGGTGTGGCGCTGGCGTGGGCTACCTGGCGCCAGCTGATGCCCTTGCCCGCGCAGTTGACGCCCGTATCAGGAGGCGCCGCGCAGCAGGTGTTGGCGCGCGATGGTACGCCGCTCAATATGAGTTTTGGCCAGCGTCTCAACCGCACGCAGACACTGGCGCTGTGGCAGGTGCCACCGCTGTTGCGCGAGGCTTTCGTGGCCTCGGAAGACAAGCGCTTCTGGCAGCACGATGGCGTCGACTGGCGCGCGCGTTTCACTGCGCTGGCGCAGAACCTGCGCGCCGGCCATGTGGTGCGCGGTGCCAGCACCATCGGTGAGCAGGTGGCGCGTATTCTGAAGCCCCGGCCGCGCACTTACTGGAGCCACTGGATGGCCGGCTTCGATGCCGGTCGCCTGCTGCATCGCTTTGGTCACGCCCGGGTACTGGCGTTTTATCTGAACCAGGTGCCTTACGGTGCGCAGCGCCGGGGCGTGATGGCCGCCGCGCAGTATTACTTTGCCCGTGCGCCGGATGCCCTTGATCCTGCCGAACAATTGGCGCTGGCGGTGCTGGTGCGCTCGCCGCGTCGTTACGATCCGCGATGGCATCCGCAGGCCTTGCGCGCGGCGGTGCAGCAGCTGGCCGCACGCATGCAGGCGCAAGGGCGCATCGATGCGGCTCACGTGGCAGCCATCGCCAAGGCGCCGATCACGCCGGCCAGCCAACCACAACTGGCCGTCAATGCCGGCCCATTCGTCGTGTATGCGCGCCAGCAGGCAGCCCGAAGCGGCATGCAGGGGGCGGTGCTGAAAACCACGCTGGATGCCGGCCTGCAGCGCTATGTGCAGCAGGCGTTGCGCCAGCGGCTTCGCGCATTGAGCGAGCGTGGCGCGCGCAACGCGGCGGCACTGGTAGTGGACAACGCCAGCGGGGCGGTGTTGGCCTGGGCGGTGGCACCGGCTGGTGGCGCATACGATATCGATCCCGTGCTGGCGCCGCGCCAGCCCGGCTCCACGCTCAAGCCGTTCGTGTACGGCTTGGCCATGCAGCAGCTGGGTTGGCAGCCCGATCACGTGATTGACGATGCGCCGCTGGCCGAGAAGGTGAAGCAGGGCGTGCATGCCTATCGCAACTACAGCGGACGCTACTACGGGCCCGTGAGCCTGCGTTATGCGCTGGCCAATTCGCTGAATATTCCAGCGGTGAAAACCGCGCAGACGGTGGGTGTGGGGCATATCGTCGACGCGCTGCATCAGCTGGGCTTCGACAGTCTGAAACAAGGCACCGATGATTATGGCCCCGCCATCGTGCTGGGTGACGGCGCCGTGCCCTTGTTCGATCTGGTGCAGGGGTATGCCAGCTTGGCGCGGCACGGCCGTTTTTTGCCATTGCATGTGCTGGCCGACAGCACCCAGCCGCCCGCCGTGGCCGTGTTGCGGCCGGACGTGACCTCGGTGCTTTCGAGCATTCTTTCCGATCCGGATGCCCGCGCTGCCGAGTTTGGCGCCGACAGCGTGCTGGATTTGCCCTACCGCACCGCGGTGAAAACCGGCACCTCCAGCGACTATCGCGATGCCTGGACAGTGGGCTTCGACAACCGCTACACCGTTGGCGTGTGGGTGGGGCGCTTGCGTGGCGGTGTCACCCATCAGCTCACCGGCTCGTCCGGGCCGGCACCGGTGCTGCGACAGATCTTTGCGCACCTGCGCCAAAACGCGCCTTATGCCGGTCTTTGGCAAAGCCCGACCTTGAAGCGTGCCAAGGTGTGCGAGTGGATCGGTCCGCCGCCGTGTGTTCAGCGCCGCGAATGGTTGTTGCCTGCACAGCAACAAGCCGCGACGACCGCCATGCCGATACGCATTGCACGGCCCTTGCCGGGCGAAACGCTGGCGCTGGACCCGCGCCAGCCGCCCGCCTGGCAGCGCTTGCCGTTGAGCCTGGACACGCACGGGGCTCATCCGCAACGCGTGCAGTGGCGCGTCGACGGAAAGGCATTGTCTAAAGGGGCCGCGTCGTGGACGTTGCAGGCAGGGCGACATCGGGTTTCGGCGCGGGTCTGGCTGCGCGGTCAGGCGAAGCCACAGACACTGCCGGGCGTGACCATCCATGTGTTGGGTGGCGCGGCACCATCATCGCATTGAGCCGGATCGATGCCGCAGCAGATGAAGAAATCACCTTTACTATCGCCGCCGGCGTGAGACATCGCTGGCTCTCCGCGTGCTGGTGGATGCGCTGAGGCGGCCTTGACGCTGCAGCGCGAAGGCTTGGCTTTATCCCGGTAATATGAGTGCGTTATCCGGGTAAGCGTAAAGGTATCGAGGGTGCCAACATCACAGGACAACACGCTGGGGCAGTACCTTCGCGACCGCCGCGCCAAGCTTGATCCGGCGGCGCTGGGCTACTCGTTGAAGCGCCGGCGCACACCGGGCCTGCGCCGCGAGGAAGTGGCCCAGCGCGCCCATGTCAGCGCCACCTGGTACACCTGGCTGGAACAGGGCCGTGGCGGCGCGCCTTCGGCCGAGGTGCTCGATCGTATCGCCGATGCGCTGATGCTGACCGAGGTCGAGCGCGAACACATTTATTTGCTGGCGCTGGGGCGGCCGCCGGAAGTGCGCTATCGCGCCGGCGAAGGCGTCACGCCACGTCTGCAGCGGGTGCTGGATGCCTTTGCCCTGAGCCCGGCTATCGTGCGCACGCCGACCTGGGACATTGTGGCGTGGAACCGTGCTGCGGCCCGGGTGTTGACCGATTACGCGGCCATCCCGCCCGACCAGCGCAACGTGCTGCGACTGATGTTCAGCGACACGCGGGTACGCGCGGCGCAATCGGACTGGGAGGCGGTGGCGCGCTTTGTGGTGGCCAGTTTCCGCGCCGATGTGGCGCGTGCCGGTGCCGGTGACAGCGTCCGTGCGCTGGTCGAGGAAATGTGTCAGTCCAGCGCCGAATTTGCCGCCATGTGGCGCGACAACGACGTCAGCGGTCACGGCGAAGGCATCAAGCACCTGCACCTGCCGGATCAGGGCCGCCTGGCGCTGGAGTTTTCCTCCTTTGCGGTGGACGGGCGACCGGACCTTTGCATGCTGGTGTACAACCCGGTCACGCAGGCCGATCAGGCGCTTATTACGCGCCTGATGGCCGAGCAGGAGAGGCCGGCAGCGCTGGCTTGGTCGGTCAGCAGCCAGCCGGCATCGTGATTGGCGTGTTGCCAGAGCGGCGGCAATCAGCCGTTACGACCGGGCACCAGCTCCGGGTGGTTGCGATACCAGTCGTGACGCGAACGGGTCAGCATCTTCTGGATCTGGGTGACCAGTGCCGGTGAACGCTCTTCGTATTCGTCGCGCCCGTTCACGGTGCACCAGGCCTGCGCCTCGATGTGCATGCGTCCGTCCTTGCGCGGGAAAAACTTGAAGTGCAGTGACAACTGCGGCGAGAACGGCTCCGGGCTGTCGCCCAGGGTTTCGGCCAGATAGGACTTGGGGGCGCCGTGGACCATCTTGGCGCAGACCACCGTGCGCAGGGAATCCTGGCGAATGCCGTAGCCATGCGAGCGGCAATACTGCACCAGCGTGTGATGCGCGTTCAGTCGTGAAAAGCCGTTGATATTGGTGCGAGCCACCAGCGGCGATGCCTGTGCTGGTAGTACAGCGGCAAAAAGCCCCATGGCGCCAAGTGCGGCGACCGCCTGCCATGCCTTCTTCATGCGAGCATCCTCCCATGCCATCCGTGGGCGCCGGGCGAAATCACTTCACCCGTACGCGATGCGGCCTGCATGACACCCCCTGATGTCAACACTGCCATGCTTCCACTGCCGCAGCCGGCAAGCCGCGAACGGCCTGCCAACTCATCTTAGCAGCATGTGCGTCAGTAGAGCAGGCGTGTGCGCAAGGTGCCGGGAATGGCCGCCATGGCATCTCGCAAGCGTTCAGCTTCGTCCGCGCCGGTGGCTACGTCGATCACCACGTAACCCAGCTCGCTATTGGTCTGCAGGTACTGCGCATCGACGTTGACCTCGCCTTGCGAGAACAGCTCGTTGATGCGCGAGAGCATGCCCGGGACGTTGCGGTGAATGTGCAGCAGGCGGCGGCTTTCCGGATGCTCGGGCAGCGACACTTCGGGGAAGTTCACCGCCGACAGCGTGGAGCCGTTGTCGCTATAGCGCAGCAGCTTGGCGGCCACCTCGATGCCGATGTTGGCCTGCGCTTCCTGCGTGCTGCCACCCACGTGCGGGGTCAGGATCACGTTGTCCATGCCCACCAGGGGTGATTCGAACATGTCCTGATTGCTTTTGGGTTCCTTCGGGAACACATCTACCGCGGCGCCGGCCAGGTACCCTGCGCGCAACGCTTCGGCCAGCGCGTCGATGTCGACCACGGTGCCACGCGAGGCGTTGATCAGCACCGCACCCTGACGCATGCGCGCAATCTGCTCGGCGCCCATCATCAGGCGCGTGGACGGCGTTTGCGGCACATGCAACGTGACAATGTCCGACTGCGCCAATAGATCGTCCAGACTGTCGCTGGCTTGTGCGTTGCCCAGCGCCAGCTTGGGCTCGATGTCGTGGAAGATCACCCGCAGGCCCATGCTCTCGGCCAGCACGCCGACCTGCGTGCCGATGTGGCCATAACCGACAATGCCCAGTGTCTTGCCGCGCACTTCGTAGCTGCCTTCGGCCGACTTGGCCCAGCCGCCGCGGTGGCATTGCATGTTCCGTTCCGGCACGCGGCGCATCAGCATGATGGCCTCGGCAATCACCAGCTCGGCCACCGAGCGGGTGTTGGAGTAGGGCGCATTGAATACCGGAATGCCCTGACGCTGGGCATGCTCCAAGTCCACCTGGTTGGTGCCGATGCAGAAGCAGCCGATGGCCATCAGCCGGCGTGCGTGGTCTAGCACCTCGGCGGTCAGCTGGGTGCGCGAGCGCAGGCCGACCATGTGCGCGTCGGAGATGGCGTGCAGCAGTTCATCGTGCGGCAATGCCTTGGGGTGGTACTCCACCTGGCTGTAACCGGCGGCGTGGAAGCTGTCCACGGCGGTCTGGCTGACCCCCTCCAGCAAAAGCACCTTGATGTCTTTCTTCGGGAACGAGGTCGTTTTCATGGAGGCTTCCGGCACAACGCGTGATGGCGGCAATGGCCGGCACTATGCCAGAGCGTACGGTTAGCTTGAAATGCGCGCGCGTCATGAGTTCATCCGCGCCGGGCCGTTACACTGGTGGCTTCAACCGACCTTGAAAGCCGAGCCCATGGCCATGTCCGACGATCACGTGAAGGCACTGCGCGAGCTTCTGGAGCCCTCGCGCGTCAACGACAACCCCGACGATCTGGCCTATTACGGCCGCGACTGGACGCGACAGTTCCCGCCGGCGCCGTTGGCGGTGGTGTTTCCGCAAAGCGCGCAGGAGGTGCAGGCGCTGGTGCGTTGGGCCATGGATACGGGCGTGGCGCTGGTGCCTTCCGGTGGCCGCACCGGGCTTTCCGGTGGCGCCGTGGCCATGCGCGGCGAGGTGGTGGTGTCGATGGATCGCATGCGCCGTGTGCTGGAAGTGGATGCCACCGACCGCTCGATCACGGTGCAGGCCGGCGTCACCACCGAGACGGTGCAGGCCACTGCCGCCGAGCATGGGCTTTTCTACCCGGTGGATTTCGCCAGCCGTGGTTCCAGCCAGATCGGCGGCAACATTGCCACCAACGCGGGCGGCATCAAGGTGATCCGCTATGGCATGACGCGCGATTGGGTCAGTGGACTGAAGGTGGTCACCGGTCGTGGCGAGCTGCTCGACCTCAATCGTGGGCTGATCAAGAACGCCACTGGCTACGATCTTCGCCACCTGTTCATCGGTTCGGAGGGCACGCTGGGTGTCATTGTCGAGGCCACGTTGCGGCTCACCGATCCACCGCGCCAGCCGCAGGTGATGGTGCTGGCCGTGCCGGCGCTGGATGCACTGATGCACGTGTTCGACGCCTTCCGTGCGCGGCTGACACTGAACGCGTTTGAGTTCTTCACTGACAAGGCCCTGGCCCACGTGCTGGAGGGCGGCGGCAAGCGCCCGTTCGACACCCAGTCGCCGTACTACGTGCTGGTCGAATACGAGGCCGATACCGAGGTGCACCAGGAGGCGGCCATGGCGGCCTTCGAGGACGCGGCCAACGAAGGCTGGCTCAGCGACGGCGTGATCAGCCAGAGCCAGCAGCAGTTTGCCGACCTGTGGCACCTGCGCGAGGGCATCAGCGAAAGCCTGGCGCCGCACACGCCGTACAAGAACGACATTGCCGTGCGCGTGGCCCGCGTGGCGCCGTTCCTGGCCGATATCGAGCCGCTATTCGCGCGCGAGTATCCGGATCTTGAAGTGGTGTGGTTCGGCCATATCGGTGACGGCAACCTGCACATCAATATTCTGAAGCCGGCCGACATGGCCATGGATGACTTCACCGCCACCTGCGGACGTGTGACCGGCTTGCTGGGCCAGGTGCTGGAGCGTCACCAGGGCTCGATCTCGGCCGAGCATGGCGTGGGGCTTTTGAAAAAGCCCTACCTGTATCATGTGCGCAGCGATGCCGAACTGGACTTGATGCGCCAGCTCAAGCGGGTGTTCGATCCGCACGGCATTATGAATCCGGCCAAGATTTTCGACGCCGATTGAACCGGCGCCGCTTCGTGAGGCTGCAGCCGCGGCGTTATGCTTGTGTGCTGATTGCCACGAAATAAGGAGCCCGCATGAACTCAGCGCGTCGATCGCTCTATCCCGAGATCGAGCCTTACGACACCGGTTTTCTCAAGGTGTCGGACCTGCACACGCTGTACTACGAGCAGTGCGGCAATCCCGACGGCAAGCCGGTGGTGTTTCTGCATGGCGGGCCGGGTGGCGGCGTCAACGAGAAGTGCCGGCGCTTTTTCGACCCCGAGGCCTACCGCATCATCCTGTTCGATCAGCGCGGTTGTGGCCGCTCCACGCCGCATGCCGAGCTGACCGACAACACCACCTGGCACGTGGTGGCCGACATCGAGCGTCTGCGCGAGCACCTGGAGGTGGATCGCTGGCAGGTATTTGGCGGCTCGTGGGGTTCCACGCTGTCGCTGGCCTATGCCGAAACCCATCCCGAGCGGGTCACCGAGCTGGTACTGCGCGGCATCTTCATGTTGCGCCGCTGGGAGCTGGAGTGGTTCTACCAGAAGGGCGCCGATGCCGTCTATCCGGATGCCTGGGAGTATTATCTGAACGCCATTCCCGAAGCCGAGCGTGGCGACCTGATGAGCGCCTACTATCGGCGGCTGACCTCCGAGGATCGCGCGGTGCGTCAGGCGGCGGCGAAGGCCTGGTCGATCTGGGAGGGCGCCACCAGCTTCCTGCAGCAGGACGAAAAACACATCGAGGCCGCGGGCGAAGACGACTTCGCCATGGCCTTTGCGCGCATCGAGTGCCACTACTTCGTGCATGGCGGCTTCTTCGAGCATGATGACCAGCTGCTGCGCAACGTCGATCGCCTGCGCAAGATTCCGGCGGTGATCGTGCAGGGGCGCTACGACGTGGTCTGCCCGATCCGCAGCGCCTGGGATCTGCATCGCGCCTGGCCGGAGGCAGACCTGCGCATTGTGCAGGACGCTGGCCACGCCTCGTTCGAGCCGGGCATTCTGCACGAGTTGATCGAGGCGACCGATCGCTTTCGCGCGTCCTGAGCGATAGCCGTTTGGCGCTATTGCTGTCGCCATGCGTCAGGCTGCAGGTACAAAAAAAGGCCCGCCATCTGGCGGGCCTTTTTTGGTTTGAACGTGTCACGGGCCAGGCGGCCCGTGATACTCACGGCGCATCCCGACGATCAATGGTGCCCGTGCCCGTGCTGCTGGGCTTTGTGCTTCAGGCGATCAAAGATGCCCTTGAGGATGCTGCGTGGCGTGGGTGCCGCCAGGTCCATCACGAAGCCATCGTGGTCGGATACACCGATGGCCTTGCGCACGCCGGTGTAGTTGACCGCGTCAGCCTGCACCTGGTCGGGTGCATCCAGGTCGCCGCGGCCGTACTGGAAGCTGCGGAAGTACGGCAGTGCAGCGCGGCTGAGCAGGGCCTGGTCGAGCACCTGGGCCACCGGCACATCACGGCCGGTATCACGCGAACCGGCGCTCTGGTAACCCTGGATCGCCCCCAGCTGCTCGGTGTACAGGAACGAGTAGCGGTCGTTCCTGGGCACCGACTGCACCGCATTCCACATCGACGGCTTGACGATGTTGCCGCCCAGGTCGAGCAGGTTCTCGCTGTCGTCGTAGGTGCCGGCCATGGCGCCGACCACATCGACCCAGCCGTCGGTGAACGGATAGGCGTTGAAGTCGCCCAGCACCACCAGCGGTTCCAGCTGCTTGCCCTTTTGCGTCTGCAGCTGCTGGATGATCTGCGCGGTTTGCTTGGCCTGCTCGAAGCGCTTCTCACGGTTGCGCGTGGCGCTGCTGCCCGAGTCGACGCCGATGCGCGATTTCGGGTGCACCGCCAGCAGGCGGAAGGCGAAGCTGTGCGCGCCCAACTTGCGCCCTTCCAGCAGCAGCGGCGGACGATCCTGCAGGAACGCGCTCTGGCCGGTGGACGGATCGATCCAGGTCTCATCGCCACCCAGTTGCTCGACGTGGCTGACGTGCACACGGTGCGAGCGCACCAGGTAGCCCACATCGATGCCGCTGGGATCATGGCCGTCGACCAGATAGGCCTCGTAGTGCGTGCCGTAGTCGTTGTTGAGCTGCGTGGCCAGACCCTGCAGCACGGTGAGATCTTCCACTTCCTCGGCAGCCAGCACGTCCGGCAGCTTCAGCACGCCGCCGATATAGGCCGACAGGCGCGAGAGCTTCACCGCCAGCTCGGCGGCATCGGGCTCGCCATTGTCGCCGCAGGTGTAGGTGCTGTTGCTGGGATCGGTATCGCACAGGCGCAGCATGTTGAGGTTGCCCACGCGCAGCACCGAGGCATCGCCGGCCGCATCGCTGACCGGGCGCGGCATCGGGTTGTCGTAGGTGATCTTCAGCGAGGTGGGCCAGAACTCGTAATCGCCATAGTCGTAGCCGATCACGCCGACCGCCTTGAAGCGCGCGCCGCCGTTGATGCCGGTACCATTGGGCACGGCGCCGAAGTAGTCGGCATCCATCTCGAACACTTCCGGGTTGCCGTCCCACACGCCGGAGTTCACGTCGGACGGCTGATCGCCGTAGGGCACGCCCTTGCTGCGCAGCGAGCGGATGCCGCCGGCACTGGCGAACACCTCGGCATAATCATCGCCACTGTAGCGCTGGTTGCCGCGATCGACGATGCCGCGGGTGATGGCCACGCGCATGCTTTCAAAGCATTCGAAATTGGTATCACCGCAGGACAGGTGCGCCGGGTCCATCGACGGCGTGTGCCGGTCGAACACCACCGGCTTGGGCAGCGCCTGGCCGGAAGCGGTGACGCTGATCTTGGCGTCGGTGATTTCGGTGAAGCCGTAGTACTCGTCAACGCGGCCCTTCACGTCCACCGCATCACCCATGCTCACGCTCGGCTTGGCGCCGGTGTACACGTACACGCCGTCGGAGGTGAGCGGATTGTTGTCCGAGCGCGGGTCCGGCGTCTGCATGGTGAAGCCGGCCGCGCCCACGCCGGTGACGATGTTGTCTTCGGTGCGCACCGGCTGGCCGACCAGCGGTGAGGCATCGCCGCTGCCCTGGATCTGCCAGATCTCGACCAGTGCCGCATCGTCGTTGAGGATGCCACCGATCGCCTGCGCGCGACCGATGGAGAGCCCGGCCGAGGGCTGCGAAAGCGTCAGCGTGAAGTCTTCGTCCGGTTCGACCGTGGTGTCGCCGTGCACGTTCACCGTGACTGTGGCCTCGGTGGCGCCGGTCGGGAAGGTGATCGTGGTATCCAGCGCGTCGTAGTCGCCGTCGGCCACGGTGGCGGTGTCGTCGGCCGTGGCCACGTGCACCTGGGTGCCTACCGGTGCCGGCTGGGTCAGCTTCAGGGTGAAGGTGAGCGCGGTGTTGCCGCTGTCGCCTTCGTCGACCGCTGCATCGGCCACCGAGACCGAAAGCCCCAGGCTGGTGCACTGGCTGGCCGCATCATGCGGCGCGGAGGGCGTGATCAACGAAAAGTCGCTGGCGTTGTCGTCGCTGTCGACAGAGAGGCCAGCGGCGTCGGTCTTGCGCTGATAGGCCTGGTCCTTGTTGGACGAACCCAGTGAATCCAGGCGCGTGCCTTCACCGAAGGCCGAGCCGGTGCTCAAGCCCACCTGGTCGACCATGTTGCCACTGGCGTCGACCAGTGCCACGCCGCCGGTGTCGGTGATGCCGGTGCTGTAGATGAGATCAGCACCTACGCTGCCTGAGTAGGCGTTCTTGTTGGCCAACAGGTAGTAGCAGCCCGGGCCAATGCTGGCGCCCGCGGGCAGCGTGGCGCGGGTGCCGGTGGTGCCGGAGTTGTTCGAGCCTTCCAGTTTGTAGCCGGAAAGGTCCACCGCGTTGGCGCCGCTGTTGTGCAGCTCGATGAATTCGTCATTGCCGCCGGCAGGGCCGCGGACGCGGAACTGGCTGACGGTGAGATCGGACGCGTGGGCCGCCGCAGCGACCACGCACGCACACAGCGCCGTCCCCACGGCACGTGACAGTATCGACATCTTTATAGCCTCCCCTGGCTATCAGGTCGGTTGGAAAAATCCAACCTAGCACCGGGGTGACGACAGTACTGTTAAGCGTGTCTTGCAAAAGGCCTGTCGATACCGTCACTTAGATGACGGCTGCGTTGCAGGGTGACGCTACAGCTTGGTGCCGAAGATCTTGTCGCCGGCATCGCCCAGGCCCGGCAGGATGTAACCGACCTCGTTGAGGCGCTCGTCGATGGAGCCGGTGAAGATTTCCACATCCGGGTGCATGCGCTCCATGCGCGCCAGGCCTTCCGGCGCGGCAACCAGGAACAGGCCCTTGATACGCGTGCAGCCAGCGCTTTTGAGCATGTCGACCGTGGCCACCAGCGTGCCGGCGGTGGCCAGCATCGGGTCGACGATAAGCGCGGTGCGCTCGTCCATGCGGCCGGTGAGCTTCTCGTAGTAGGCCACCGGTTTGAGGGTTTCCTCATCGCGCTGCAGGCCGACCACGCTGACCTTGGCCGCCGGGATCATGTCCAGCACCCCGGGCAGCATGCCCAGGCCGGCGCGCAGGATCGGCACGATGGTGATCTTGCGGCCCTTGATGCGCTGCACGGTCAGCGGGCCGGCCCAGCCATCGATGGGCGTGTCCTCGGTTTCAAGGTCGCGCGTGGCTTCGTAGGTAAGCAGCGAGGCCACTTCACCGGCCAGTTCGCGGAAGTGCTTGGTGCTGATGTCGGCCTCGCGCATCAGGCCGAGCTTGTGGCGGATGAGAGGATGATTGACTTCGACTGTACTCATGGGCGGCAAGCATAGCCCAGGCGGTCGCCGCGTGCTGCCCGGACGACGTATTCGCGGCAGGGTCAGGCACGGTCTCCGGCCTGGTTGTCAGCTACCACTTGCGCGCCGCCCTGTCGGGGGCGCATGCGGGGCAGGGCACGCCAGAAGCGGGCCAGGCCGGCTCCCTGCTGGCCAAGGAATCCCTTGTCGTTGTCGGCGTCGATCTCGGCGGCATCCACGCCGCACGGGTGCAGTGGCTCGTTGTAGAGCGCAGTGCGGAAAAGAATGTCCCAGATCGGGAAAACCAATGCGAAGTTGCAGTCGTGCAGGTGTGGTCGCTCGGGGTCGACGCGCATGTGGTGCAGGCGATGGTAGCGCGGGTCGACCAGCACCTTGTCCAGCACTTTGCCGAAGCGGATACGCACGTTGGCGTGCGAGAAGATCTGCACCAGATCTCCGGTCAGGATCAGCAGTGCGTAGTCCACCGGCTGCACGCCGATCAGCAGCGACACCAGGGAGATAATCAGCACCTCGAACAGGTCATCCAGGTAGTGATCGCGATCGTTGGACCAGCAATTGAGCTGACGTTGACTGTGATGAAGGCTGTGTAGTGCCCACCACCACGGCACGGCGTGCTGCAGGCGATGGATCAGGTAGTAGACCAAATCGAACAGGGCAAAATAGATCAGGAACTGGATGACACTGTGGCCGTGCAGCCAGGGGATCAGCTGTTGCAGGGTGATCAGCGAGTCCTGGCTGTCGCCGCTGCTGCTGCCGGTGCTGCCAAACCACTGCCCGACCTCGTAGGTGAACGGTTGCAGCATCAGATAGGTGAATATCGGCAACACGCCGAAGTATTTGAGCAGCGTGTAGAAACGGTCGATGCGTGCGTAGCGCCGGTGCGTCCACTGCTCTGCCGGGATGAGCGATTCGAGGGGACGGAACAGCAGCGCGATGATCAGCACTTCCATGGCACTGATCATAAGTGCCGTGGCAATTTCCCGGGGTGAATCGGTCATCCCCGTCAGGTGCAGCCACGACAGGGCGGGCGCCACCACGTGCAGGGCAATGTCGGTGATGGCGTTATGCCAGAGTGTCCAGGGCGCGAACATGGGGTGTCAGTAAAAGCGGTAAGCGTTGGCCCTGCCTGACACGCCGGTCGGGGACCGTGGGTAGATCAGAGAGAGCATGTTGTCACAGGCTTTGGCAGGCGCGCATCACCTGCTGTGCTGTGGCCTGGGGTGACAGGTCGCGTGCATCGATGGTTTGTTCCTGGGACCCGTACGGTCCCCATTGCGCGATGGAGGTGGTGGTGAATATCGCGACGGTACGTGCTCCGGCCGCGCTGCCCAGGTGCATCACGCCGCAATCCAGGCTGACGAAGGCGTCCAGCGCATGCAGCACGCCTGCCAACTTGCGCAGGTCGGACGAATAAAAGCCCGGATACCTGTCTGCCAGCATCGAGCGGGCCGACGTGGGCAGTATCTCCATGCACCGATAGCGCTGATTGATCGCTTCCAGCGCTTGCAGGAACGCCTGCCACCAATCGGGTGGAAGCAGCTTGGGGCCGGTGGCGTTGGCGAAAATGCCCATCACTTTGTTTCTGCCGCCGCATGGTTCGCCCATGATGCGTCGAAGAGCCAGCAGCCCGTCGACGTGTTCGCGTGCGCTCAGCCGGATGTCGGGTGCCGGATAAGGATCGTCCGCGGGCAGGTCCAGTCCCTGGCGAAGCAGGTATACAGGCAGCTTTCCCTTGGCCTGGAGGTGGCTGGGCGGGGCTATGGCATGAGTCACTCCACGGGGCTTGTGGGCGCCCCCATAGCCCAGGGTTTCATGGCTTTGCGCAAGGTTGAGCAGGACTCGGCTGCTGCGCGAACGCACATCGGTATCAATGGCCAGGTCATAGCGCCTGGCACGCATGTTTCCCAGCGAGCTCAAATAGCGTGGCAGGTGTCCTACCGCATGCGAGGGCAAGGGAAAGATGTTTCGTACCTGGCCATAGCCGCCATACAGTGCGTGTGCGCTGGGGCTGCGCGTGAGGATGTCCACCTCGGCGCCGGGCAACTGGTACTCCAGCTCCTGCAACAGCGGTGTCAGCAGCAGTGAATTGCCCAGGCTGCTGTTGGGGTGGCAGACAAGAATACGGTGCTTGCCGCGAATGCGCTGCCGTTCGGGGCCGGCCAGGAAGGACGGTAGCGGGGAGGCAGCTCCGGCGGGGTTGGTCCCCTTCAGGACCTGGACGTTTTCCGCGTGCATGAGGCGGTCATCACATCGTGGCGGTGACCTTAATGCTAGCGGCAGGTGACTGATTTTACGGGGTGCTCACGATTACCGTTTTGTCAGGCAGTTGGAAGCTTGCTGAAAGGGAAGGGCCGACCGCACGGGAGCGGCCGGCCCTGTGAGCGGGGTCGTTAAGCGGCCTGATCGGCCTGCTTGCGAGGCCCTTCCTTCAGCGCCTTGCGCACCGCGTCTATGATCAGATCGACCTCGGCGCTGGTGACATTGAAGTGCGGCGTGAAGCGCAGCGAGTTGGCGCCCCCATGGATGACACCGACGCCGTGTTCGCGCAGGTATTCCTCGGTGGAGTTGGCGCCGTAGCACTTGAAATCGGGCGACAGCTCACACGAGAACAGCAGGCCCGTGCCCTGCACCTTGGTGATCAGGCCGCCCAGTTCGTCCTTGAGTGCGTTGAGCTTGTCGACAAACTCCTGGCCACGCTCGCGCACGTTGGCGCGCACCTTGTCATCGAGCAGCGACAGCGTGGCGCAGGCCACGTCCAGGGCGCGCGGATTGGCGGTCATGGTGTTGCCGTAGATGCCCTTGCGGTACATGCCGGCGGCGCGCTCGCCCACGGCCAGCACCGACAGCGGATACTGGCCGGCATTGAGCGCCTTGGAATAGGTTTCCATGTCCGGCGCCTCGGCGTCCTCGAAGCCCGGATAATCGACGAACGACAGCACGCCGTGGGCGCGAAGACCGGCCTGGATGGAGTCGACCAGCAGCATGGTGCCGTGCGACTTGGTCAGGGCACGGGCGGCATCGTAGAACTCGCGCGTGAGGGCGCGGCCGGGATCGCCTTCGCCCATCACCGGCTCCAGGAACATCGCCTCGATGAACCAGCCGTTGGCATCGGCATCGGCGAACACCTGCTTGAGCTGCTCGACGTTGTACGGCTCCACCGTCAGCAGCGATTCCTCGTGGCGATAGCTGGCCAAGTGCTGCTGGTAGGTCTTGCGGGTGGAGTCAGAATACAGCGCCGGGCGGTCGGTGCGGCCATGGAAGGCACCCTTCACGGCCAGACGCTTGATCTTGCGACCTTCGTACTTGCCGCCCTTGTCGGTCATCTGCGCCGAATTGACGTCGGCAATGCGGCAGGCCAGCGTCACCGACTCGGAGCCCGAATTCAGGCACAGGAAGCGGCTGTACGGGCAGCCGTCGCGACGATGGCCAATTTCCTTGCGCAGTGCCTTGGAGGCACGCATCTGCGCAATCGACGGAGTCATCACGTTGGCCATCACCTGCGGCTTTGACATGGCCTCGAGGATGGTTGGCGGGTTATGGCCGAAACCGAGCATGCCGTAGCCGCCGTTGTCGTGCAGCACCGCGCCCTTCAAGGTGACGATCCAGGCGCCGCGGGCGGCCGCCGGCAGATACGGGTTGATGGCATCGTCGGGGTAGAAGTTCACATAGGCCGACTGCGCCTGTTCCAGCTGCTCGTTCTCGTCGAGCTTGAGGAAATCACCCAACTCGTCGCGCAGCGCGCGATGGCGCGCCAGCGCTTCCTCGATAGCCTGGCCAAGCGTGGCGTCGCTGGCGGCAAAGCGCTCGACGGTAGCGTCATCCAGGCCGTGCGTGCGTGCCTTACCACCGAATTCGCGCATTTCGCGCAGCATGTCGATCGATCCCATGGCTCCTCCTTCTGAACTTTGCTTTCAAACCAAGGGCTTGATTGCTAAGTGGTTATTGTTAAAGGAAATTGTTACGAGCATAACACGATGGAATAAGTTGCGTAACCCCATGGCATAGTTGGAGATGACGGCTGTCACATGCCATGCGTGACGGCAACGACTGGGTCTTTCAAGGTCTTGCGCCCAGCATGTGCCCATCCACCGGAGGGCAACATGAACGCATCGAATACTCCCGTAGCGCTTCTGCAAGGCGCGATCAAGCGCTACGGCAAACTGACGGCTGTCGATGGGCTGGACCTGTCCTTGCGTCCTGGCGAGCTGCTGGCGCTGCTTGGGCCCAATGGCGCCGGCAAAAGCACCAGCGTGGCGCTGCTGTTGGGACTGGTCCAGGTCGACAGCGGTCGCGTCGAGTTGTTCGGTCAGTCTCCCCAGCAGATCGATGCGCGGCGGCGCATCGGCGTGATGCTGCAGGAGGCGCGCCTGCCGCCCAGTCTGCGCGTGGGTGAGCTGCTGCGCCTGACCTCAAGCTACTACCCGAATCCGCGCAGTGAGGCCGAATGCGCCGAACTTGCCGGCATCGGCGACCTGCTCAAGCGCCCCTACGGCAAGCTGTCCGGCGGCCAGCAGCGGCGCGTGCAGTTCGCGCTGGCGCTGTGTGGCCGGCCCGAACTGTTGTTCCTGGACGAGCCCACCGTGGGCATGGATATCGAGGCCCGGCAAAAACTGTGGGCGGCGATGCGCCTGCTGGTGGCCGAGGGCTGTGCGGTGGTGTTGACCACCCACTATCTGGAAGAGGCCGAAGCGTTGGCCCAGCGCGTGGTGGTGATCGACAAGGGACGCGTGCTTACCGAGGGCAGCGTCGACCAGTTGCGCGCCAAAGTTGCGGTGACGCGCATTCGCTGCTGCAGCGACCTGGACGAACACGCGGTCGAACAGTGGAGCCATGTGGATGAGGTGCGTCGCGACGGCGCGCAGCTGCACATCGCCAGCCGTGAGCCTGAATCGGTGGTGCGCCGGCTTTTGCAGGCTGACCTGGCCCTGACCGAACTGGAGGTGCGACGCGCCGGCCTGGCCGAGGCGTTCACCCATCTGACCCGCCGCGATGAAGCCGTCGAGCAGGAGGCCGCCTGATGAACACCACCGCCCCTTCCATGCCTGCCGCCCGCGTGTGGCGTGCCTACCTGACCGAAGCCGGCACCGAGTGTGTGCGCTACATGCGCGCACCCAGTTTCATGCTGCCGATCACCCTGTTCCCGACATTGTTCTATTTATTGTTTGGCGTGGTGATGAACCATGCTGGCGGTGAGCAGGTGCAGCGCTACCTGCTCGTCAGCTACGCCGTATTTGGCGTGATGAGTCCGGGCTTGTTCGGCTTTGGCGTATCGCTGGCGATGGAGCGCGAAAGTGGCCTGCTGACGCTCAAGCGCGCGTTACCGATGCCCCCCGGCGCCTATTTGATTGGCAAGATGCTGATGGCGATGGCCGCCGCCGCACTGGTGGTGATCCTGTTGCTGGTACTGGCTGAACTGCTGGGCGGCACCGGCTACAGCATCAGCGCGATGCTGGCACTGGTGGCGACCGGTGCGCTGGGCGTGCTGCCGTTCTGCGCGCTCGGGCTTTGGGTAGGCACCCTGGTCAAAGGGCAGGGTGCGGCACCCATCCTCAACATGATCTATCTGCCCATGGCGTTTCTTTCCGGGCTTTGGGTGCCGCTCAAGCAGTTGCCTCACGCCCTGCAGCAACTGGCCCCGGTGCTGCCGGCCTATCACCTGGATCAGGTGGCCCTGTCAGTCACCGGTTTTGAGTCGGTGCCGACGACCGGCCATGTGCTGGCACTGGCTGGATATACGGCATTGTTTCTGGTTCTGGCGGCGCGTCGTCTGCGCCGCCTGGGCTGACATGGCATGATGCACGCGACATCTTCACCGATACGGTTGGCCGCCATGTCCCCAGCGCTCGTCCAGTGGCTGAAACCGGACCCTAGCTCCATGATCGAGCGCAGCCGCGCCCGTGGCAGGACGCCCTGGATGGACGGCGTACACCTGCTGTGGTCGGTGTGGATCTTTATCGTGCCGCTGTTCAATCACGGCTTCGATATGAGGTGGCTGGGATTCACGCTGGCGACCTACCCGATCTTCCTGCTGTTTTACTACAAGTGCCTGAGCTCGGCGCGAGGTGCCCAGGAGGTCTTCGCGCTGGCGCTGGTGGCGCTGTGCATGGCGACGCTGCCCTGGTATCCGTCCGGCCTGACCTACTTCATCTACGGCTGCGTGATGCTCGGTGGCTGCTACCGCAACATGCGCGTGTATCTGCTATGGGTGGTGACGCTGAACGTTTTCGTCATCACCGAATGCGTGTATCTGGGTTTCAGCTGGCCTTCCTATGTTTCCATTCCGCTGACCACGCTGATTATCGGTGTCACCGTCAATGCCGAGCGTTCCAGCGACGAGAAGGATGCCGAGCTCAAGTTGTCGCATGACGAGGTGCGTCGGCTGGCAGCTACCGCCGAACGCGAGCGTATCGGCCGTGATCTGCACGACCTGCTTGGCCATACGCTGTCGCTGATTACCCTGAAGCTGGAGCTGGCGCGCAAACTGCGCGAGCGTGGCCAGGAACAGGCCGCTGCGCGCGAGGCCGACGAGGCCGAGCGCGTGGCCCGGCATGCGCTGGCCGAAGTACGCGCGGCGGTCACCGGCATCCGCAGCACGGACATGGCGGCGGAGCTGGCCTCGGCGCGCCTGTTGCTGGAGTCGTCGGGGGTACGGCTCGATTACGAAACGCTACCGGCCGATGTGCCGCAGCAGGTCGAGCGCACGTTGGCGCTGGTGCTGCGCGAGTCAGCCACGAATATTGCCCGCCACGCACGCGCCACGCAGGCCTGGGTCAAGGTGCAGGTCGATGGTCCGCAACTGACACTGTGCATCGCCGATAATGGACGCGGTGGCCTTGGTGATGAAGGTAATGGCCTGTGCGGATTGCGCGAGCGCGTGGCCGGTATCCACGGCGAGCTCGGCATCGTTTCAGCAAGAGGCAAGGGCACGCGCCTGACTATCCGGGTCGACCTGCGCCGGTTCGCCGCGCGTGAGCTGCCGGCTTCCGATCAGGAGCAGGCCGCGTGATCCGTGTCTTGCTGGCTGAAGATCAATCCATGGTGCGTGGCGCGCTGTCAGCGCTGCTCAACCTGGAGAGCGATATCGACGTGCTCGGCTCGGCCGCCGAGGGCGAGAGTGCCTGGCGCGAGTTGCAGCGCCTCAAGCCCGATGTGCTGGTCACCGACATTGAAATGCCGGGCCTGACCGGCCTGGAGCTGGCCCAGCGCGTGCAGCGTTACGAGCTGCCGAGCAAGGTGGTGATTGTCACCACCTTCGCGCGTCCCGGTTTTCTGCGCCGCGCGCTGGATGCGGGCGTATCCGGTTATCTGTTGAAGGATGCGCCGGCCGAGAATCTGGCCGAGGCCATCCGTACCGTGCATCGCGGCGGCCGCTCCATCGACCCGCAGCTGGCGCTGGAGGCCTGGTCCGAGGCCGATCCGCTGAATGATCGCGAGCGCCAGGTACTGCGCATGGCCGGCGAAGGGCAGTCGGCGGCCGACATCGCGGCGCATCTAAGCTTGTCGCACGGCACCGTGCGCAATTATCTGTCCGAGGCGATCGGCAAGCTGGGTGTGGCCAACCGGATCGAGGCCTACCGTCTGGCGCGCCAGAAGGGCTGGCTGTAGGTCCAGGGTTCGGGCGTAGGCGGCCGGGGATAGTAAGATGGCCGGATGACTCCGGCACAGCTGTCGGGGCGACATTCCCCATTCCCGACTCGCCATTGTCCTTATCTCAAGTGAAAAAAGCCGATTTCCATTTCGACCTGCCGCCAGAGCTGATCGCCCAGGCGCCGTTGCCCGAGCGCTCGGCCAGCCGTCTGCTGGTACTCGATCCCAAGGCGCAAACGCGTGATGACCGCCTGTTCCGCGACTTGCCCGATCTTCTTGAGCCGGGCGACTTGCTGGTATTCAACGACACCCGCGTGCTGCCGGCGCGTCTTTTCGGCCGCAAGGAAACCGGTGGCGCGGTGGAGATTTTGATCGAGCGCGTGACGGGCAGCCACGAAGCGCGCGCGCAATTGGGGGTCAGCAAGAAGCCCAAGGAAGGCGGCCGGATCATTCTGGATGACGGCACTAAGATCACCGTGCTCGGTCGCGATGGCGCGTTCTTCAAGCTGCGTTTTGAGACCGAGGAGCCGCTGGAAAAGGTGCTGCTGCGCGTGGGCCACATGCCGCTGCCGCCGTATATCGAGCGCGAGGACAGCGAGGCCGATGCCGAGCGCTACCAGACCGTGTTCGCCCGCGAGCCGGGGGCGGTGGCCGCACCCACGGCGGGTCTGCATTTCGACGAGGTGCTGCTCCAGCGCATCAGCGACATGGGCGTGGATACCGGCTACGTGACGCTGCATGTCGGCGCCGGCACTTTTCAGCCTATGCGTGCCGAGCGCGTGGAAGAGCACACCATGCATCGCGAGTGGCTGAACGTGGGCGCCGAGCTGGTGGAAAAAATTGCCCGCACCCGCGCCAACGGTGGCCGCGTTATCGCCGTGGGCACCACGGTGGTGCGCGCGCTGGAAAGTGCGTGTGTGGAGGGCAAGCTGCATCCGTTTGCCGGGGAAACGCAGATCTTCATCTTCCCCGGCTATCGCTTCAGTGCCATCGATGCGTTGATCACCAACTTCCACCTGCCCGAGTCGACGCTGCTGATGCTGGTCTCGGCGCTGGCCGGGCAGGACTACATGCTGGCCTCGTATCGCCACGCAGTTGCGCAGCGCTATCGCTTCTTTTCCTACGGCGATGCCATGCTGATTCTGCCCGGCGGTCCCGGCACCAGCGACGCCGCCTGAGGCGTAAAGCGTTTAGTCCGACGACGCGCGCCTGGCCGCCTGCTGCGCAAGCGCCCAGGCCACGTGCTCACGCACCACCGGCGAGGCATGGTCGGCGCGCGCCTTGAGCGCATCGACGCTGGCCTGTGACCACGGCGCGTTGCCCAGCGCCACCGCCACGTTGCGCAGCCAGCCTTCGTAGCCGGTGCGGCGGATCGCCATGCCTTCGGTACGCGCCAGGAACGTGGCTTCATCCCAGGCGAACAGGTCGATCAGGCGCGGGCCATCCAGGCCGTGACGCGGTGCGAAATCCGGCTCGGTGGCCAGCTTGGAGAATTTGTTCCACGGGCAGATCAGCTGGCAGTCGTCGCAGCCGAAGATGCGATTGCCCATCGGTGCGCGCAACGGTTCGGGAATCGATCCCTTCAGCTCGATCGTCAGGTAGGAAATGCAGCGCCGCGCATCCAGCTTGCCGGGGCCGAGAATGGCGCCGGTGGGGCAGATGTCGATGCAGCGCGTGCAGCTGCCGCAGTGTGCCGTGGCCGGCTCGTCCATCGGCAGCGGCAGGTCGGTGAACAGCTCGCCCAGCAAGAACCACGAGCCGGCGCGGTTGGACAACAGCAGCGTGTGCTTGCCGATCCAGCCCAGGCCCGCATTGCGTGCCAGCGCCTTTTCCAGCACCGGCGCCGAATCGACAAAGGCGCGGTAGCCGAATTCGCCCACCGCTTCGCCAATGCGTTTGGCCAGTTTCTGCAGGCGTGCGCGCATCAGTTTGTGGTAGTCGCGGCCCAGCGTGTAGCGGGCCACGTAGCCGGCATCGCCGTCGCCGATCACGTCCCAGGCATGGCGCACGCCCGGGGGCATGTGGTCCATGCGCACACAAATCACGCGGATGGTCCCCGGCTCCAGCTCATCGGGCCGGCTGCGCTTGGTGCCGTGGCGGGCCATGTAGTCCATCTCGCCGTGATGGCCCTCTTCCAGCCAGCGTTGCAGGTGCGCTTCGTCTTCGCCCAGACGCACGCCGGTGATGCCGGTTTCGGCAAAGCCCAGCTCGCCGGCCCAGCGTTTGATGTCGCGGGCCAGATCGGCGTAATCCAGAGTGTCGGCGCAGGCGCTCATGAGCGCATTGTAAATGCTGCACCCCTTGGGCCCGAAGGCTCCGCGTATAATCGGCGCCGTTATGCCAAGCCACGACCGACGCCTCTACACCGCCGCGCAGGTGCGCGATTTCGACCGTCACGCCATCGACGTGATCGGCATCGACGGCTACACGCTGATGCAGCGCGCCGCGCAGGGCGCCTGGCAGCTGCTGGCCGCGCGCTGGCCGCAGGCGCAACGCATCGTGGTGGCGTGTGGGCCGGGCAACAACGGCGGCGATGGTTTCGAGCTGGCCGCGATCGCCGTGCGTGCCGGGCGCAAGGTCACCGTGCTGGCTGTCAGCGAAAGCTCCAGCGGTGACGCCGGCAAGGCGCGCCAGGCCTGTATCGATGCCGGTGTGCCGGTGAAGGTGCTGGGCAAGGACGCCGACGTCGCATTGCCCACCGCCGACGTGCTGGTCGATGCGCTGTTTGGCACTGGGCTTTCGCGCGCGCCGGAAGGCTTGCCAAAGCGGCTGATCGAAGCCATCAACGCGCATTCGGCGCCGGTGCTGGCGCTGGATATTCCTTCCGGCCTGGCCGCCGACAGCGGCGCCATGCTCGGTGCGACGGTCAAGGCGGCGGTGACGCCGACGTTTGTCGCCCACAAGCGCGGCCTGTTCACCGCCAAGGGCGCCGATTGCGCCGGCGAGCGGCACCTGTTTTCGCTGGACATCCCCGAATCGGCCCGTGCGCAACACGCGCCCGATGCCATGCTGATGGCGCTGCCGACGCTGCCCAGGCGCGATTTTGACAGCCACAAGGGCGCGCACGGCCATGTGCTGTGCATCGGCGGTGACCACGGCACCAGCGGCGCCATCCGCATGACCGGCGAAGCCGCGCTTCGTACCGGCGCCGGGCTGGTCAGCATCGCCACGCGTAGCGATAACCTGTTGCCGATCGGTGCCGCCCGGCCGGAGCTGATGGCGCATGCGGTGGACGATGTGGGCGCGCTCAAGGCCTTGCTGGACAAGGCCAGCGTGCTGGCGCTGGGGCCCGGGCTCGGGCAGGGCGATTGGGGCCGCAGCCTGTGGCATCGCGCCATCGACAGTGGCTTGCCGCTGGTGCTGGATGCCGATGGCCTGAACCTTTTGGCCAGTGCACCGCGCGCGCTGCACGAAGACACCATCCTGACCCCGCATCCGGGCGAGGCGGCGCGTCTGCTCGATACCGACACGGCCAGCATCCAGGCTGATCGCTTCAACGCGGTGCGTCAGTTGGCCTCACGCTATCACGCGGTCGCCGTGCTGAAGGGCGCCGGCTCGCTGGTGGCCGATCCGCAAGGGCGCGTGGCGGTATGCCCGTGGGGCAATCCGGGCATGGCCTCGGGCGGCATGGGCGATCTGCTCACCGGTGTCATTGCCGCCCTGCGTGCGCAGCACCTGTCGGCCTGGGAGGCCGCCGTGACCGGCGTGGCCGCGCACGCGCGCGCTGGTGATGTGGCCGCCCGCAACGGCGAGCGCGGCCTGATCGCCACCGAGCTGCTGGCGCCATTGCGTGCCGAAGTGAACCGACATGACTGACGCGCTGTACCTGACCCTGACCGATGCGGCTGTTACCGATGCGCTGGGGGCGCGCATGGCCGACGCGCTGGATGCCGGCATGGTGATCTACCTGCATGGCGAACTGGGTGCCGGCAAGACCGCTTTCACCCGCGCCTTGCTCACGGCACTGGGCGCGGGCGAGCGCATCAAGAGTCCTACCTACAGCCTGGTCGAGTCCTACGACCTGCCCGACGGGCGGCGCGCCTGGCATCTGGATCTGTATCGCATTGCCGATCCCGGTGAGCTGGAATGGCTGGGCCTGGAATCGCTGGCCGAAGCTTCCGCGCTGGTGCTGGTGGAGTGGCCCGAGCGGGGCGCCGGTGCCTTGCCACCGGCCGATGTCGTGGTGCAGCTGGATTACCAAGGCGCCGGCCGAAACATCGAGCTGCGGGCGCAGTCGGCGCGCGCCCGGGCGTGGCTTTCGCGCGTGCCAGGCGAAGCGGCAATAAGCTGAATATAAAGGCGTTTCTTCTTTTATGGCTTGCGCGCTTCGATGTGTGACAGGCCGCATCGGGTTGCCTGCCTGAAGCCCAATGAAGTCGATGTGACTTCTTACAAATCAGGTGCATCACTCGGATTGCAAAGGGAAATTGTCTTGCAAAGCGTAGCTCTTTGCGGTATCACTGCGGCCCATGCGAGGGACGATCTGGCAGCTGGGCTTGCTGATGTTCGCGGTGTGCATCGCGAGCGTGGTCGCGTGCCCGGTGCATGCGGCCGATGTGCAGGGCGCGCGGGTGTGGTCCGGCAAGGACTACACGCGGCTGGTGTTCGAGCTGTCCGGGCCGGTCAAATACAAGCTGTTCCAGCTGGACAACCCGCATCGGGTGGTGCTGGATCTTGCCGACAGCCAGATTCGGCACGGCTTTGACGGGCCCGGCGGATCAGGCCTGCTGAAGGATGTACGTACCGGGCGCCGCCCGCATGGGACCCGTCTGGTGCTGGATTTGAATGGCGCCACACATCCCAAAAGCTTCGTGCTCAAACCCTCCGATGGCAGCGGCTATCGGCTGGTGGTGGACCTTTATCCCAAGGGCAAGAAGATGCCGGCGGTGGCCAAGGCGGCGCCGGTCACTGCCGCAAGCTCGCCAGCGCACGAGCGCAAGGTGATTGTGGCCATCGACGCCGGGCATGGCGGCAAGGATCCGGGGTCGCACGGGCCCTCGGGCCTGAAAGAGAAAACCGTCACTCTGGCTGTGGCCAAGGACCTGGCGCGACTGGTCGACAAGCAGCCAGGCATGAAGGCGGTGCTGACGCGTGATGGTGATTACTTCATCCCACTCAAGCGCCGTTTTGAGATCGCACGCCAGAACAATGCCGACCTGTTCATTTCCATCCATGCTGATGCCTTCCGCAGTGCCGATGCCAAGGGCTCGTCGGTGTGGGTGCTGTCACCACGCGGCAAGACCAGCGAGGCGGCGCGCTGGCTGGCCGACCGCGAGAACCGCGCCGACCTGATCGGTGGTGTGTCGCTGGATGACAAGGACGACACGTTGGCGGCGGTGCTGCTGGATCTGCAGCAGGGCTACGCCATGCAGGCCAGCAAGGTGGTTGCCGGGGATGTGTTCCATTCGCTGGCGCGTATCGGGCCAACGCATCGCGATCATATTGAGCACGCCAACTTCGTGGTGCTGCGCTCGCCGGATGTGCCTTCGATCCTGGTCGAAACGGCATTCATCACCAATCCGGTCGAAGAGCGCAAGCTGCGCAGCCCCAGGCATCGCGAGGTGCTGGCCAAGGCCATTTTGGGTGGCGTGAGGAAGTATTTCCGCACCCAGCCGCCGCCGGGCACCTGGTTTGCCGCGCAATGGGCCAAGCGCCACGGCATGAAAGTGGCGTCGACCGCGTCGCATCCGGTCGAGCACGGCAAGCCCGGTGGTATGGCGCCCGACGCTCAGGTGCAGGATCTGCACAGGGTACGCCGGGGCGAGACGCTGTCGGGCATCGCGCGCCAGTACGGGGTCAGCATGACGGCGCTCAAAACGCTCAACAAGATGCAGTCCGACACCGTGCAGGCCGGCGCCGTGCTGGCCATTCCCACTTCCTGATCGGCGCCGCCACGGTCGCGATCACCGGCCTGCGCGCAGTATCCTTGGGGCTTGCTTGATGCAGGTGTCCCATGTCGTCGATTCGTCCGCTTCCCCCTGAACTGATCAACCAGATCGCCGCCGGCGAGGTGATCGAGCGTCCGGCCTCGGTGGTCAAGGAGCTGGTCGAGAACAGCCTGGATGCCGGCGCCACGCGGGTGGATGTGGATATCGAGGCCGGCGGCGCAAGGCTGATCCGCGTACGCGACAATGGCGATGGCATCCATCCGGACGAACTGCCGCTGGCGGTGGCCTCACACGCCACCAGCAAGATCGGCAGCTTCGACGACCTGGAATGCGTGGCGACGATGGGCTTTCGTGGCGAGGCCCTGGCCTCTGTGTCGTCGGTGGCGCGTTTTGCGCTGACTTCGCGCCAGGATGAGGCGCCGGCGGCATTTCGCATCGAGGTCGATGGCGGCGCCCTGCGTGAAGCGCGCCCGGCGCAGCATCCGACGGGCACCAGCGTCGAGGTGCGCGACCTGTTCTACAACGTACCGGCGCGGCGCAAGTTCATGCGCGCCGAGCGCACCGAGTTCAACCACATCGACGAATTGCTGAAGACGCTGGCGCTGGCCCGTGAGGGCATCGAGTTTCGCCTCAGCCACAACGGCAAGCCGGTGCGCGTGATGCGCGCCGCGCACGACCTGGGTGCAGCCTTGGAGCGCGTGGCGCAGGTCATGGGCGACGACTTTGCCGGCAACAGCCTACGCGTCGATCACCGTGGCGCCGGCATGCGCCTGTATGGCTGGGTCGGCTTGCCCACCGCCTCGCGCGGCCAGGCCGATCATCAGTATTTCTACGTCAATGGACGCATGGTGCGCGATCGCACCGTGGCGCATGCGGTGCGCCAGGCATACGCCGACGTGCTGTTCCATGGCCGCCATCCGGCCTTCGTCTTGTTTCTGGAGCTGGACCCGCTGGGCGTAGACGTGAACGTGCACCCGGCCAAGCACGAGGTGCGCTTTCGGGAGCAGCGCCTGGTCCACGATTTTCTGTTCCGTACCCTGCACGAAGCGCTGGCGCAGACCCGCGCCGGCAACATCGCTTCACAGCCGGTGGCGGCGCTGGCCGGCACGCGGGACGAAGCGCCTGTGTCATCCAGTGAGGCGGGCGGTGCGGTGGCCTATCGCCAGGAATGGCGCGGACAGACGCCGCTGTCGCTGGGCGTGCGTGACGCACCGCTGGCCGATTACGCCACGCTGGCCGGGCAGGGCGGCGCTTCGCGCGCAAACGCGTCGTCGCCGGCGCAGTTGGGTGATATGCCCGGCATGCCCGGGCGTGGTTCGGCGCAGCCCTCCGGAGCTGAAGGCGAGGCGGAGGACGATGCCGACATCCCGCCGCTGGGTTACGCGCTGGCGCAGCTCAAGGGTATTTTCGTGCTGGCCGAAAACGCGCACGGCATGATTCTGGTCGATATGCATGCCGCGCACGAGCGCATCACCTACGAGCGCCTGAAAAACGGACGCGCCACGCAGAATCTGCGCTCGCAGCTGCTGCTGGTACCGCTGGCGCTGTCGGTAAGCGAGCGCGAGGCCAGCGCGGCCGAAGAGCATGCCGACGCGCTGGCGGCATGGGGGCTGGAGCTGTCGCGTACCGGTCCGCAGGCGGTGATCGTGCGGCGCATTCCGGCACTGCTGGAGGGCGCCGATGTCAGCGAGTTGACCCGCGATGTCCTGGGTGAGCTGGCCCAGCACGGTCATTCGCGGCGGCTGGAGGAAGTGGAGAACGAGCTGCTGTCGACCATGGCCTGCCACGGTTCGGTGCGTGCCGGTCGGCGCCTGACCATCGCCGAAATGAATGCGCTGCTGCGCGAGATGGAAGTTACCGAGCGCTCCGGCCAGTGCAACCACGGCCGCCCGACCTGGGTGCAGCTGGGCATGCACGAGCTCGATCGCCTGTTCAATCGCGGCCGCTGAGTCGTTGCCTGCCCGAGAAGGCACAGCCGTCTATACTGCCGATATCACTTTTTAAAAGGGGCACCCGTTCATGCGCATGTTCCGTCATCGCCTGTTGATTGCCGCCACCCTGTTTGGAGTTGTGACCTGCGTGAGTGCTGCCGATACGTCTTCGTACACCCATTCCATTGAAGCCTGGCGCCATGCCCGTGTGCAGCGGCTGACCGCGCCGCACGGCTGGTTGAGCCTGGTCGCGCTGGATTGGCTCAGCCCCGGAGCCAATACGGTCGGCAGCGCCAAGGACAATGCCATTGTCATCGACAAGGCGCCGGCGCATCTGGGCACCATCGACTGGCGCAAGGACGGCAGCGTCCAGCTGACCCTGGCCGGCGATGCCAAGGGCGTCACCATCGACGGCAAGCACGAGCATGAAGCGACGTTGCGCGATGACAGCCACGCCAAGCCGACCACTGTGGCGTTCGGTACCGTTGGTTTCTACCTGATCGATCGCGACGGCCGCAAAGGCTTGCGCGTGAAGGACACCCAGGCGCCGACGAGAAAGCACTTCCTGGGTATCGACTATTTCCCCATCGATCCGTCCTGGCGTGTGGTCGCCAAGTGGGTGCCGTTCGATCCGCCGCGCACGCTGGAAATGGGCTCGGTGATCGGAACGGTCGACAAGGTGCCGGTGCCGGGCAAGGCGGTGTTCACGCGTGACGGGCACACCTACACGCTGTATCCGATCATCGAGGCGCCGGGCGACGAGCAATACTTCCTGGTGTTCGCCGATGCCACCAGTGGCAAGGAAACCTACGGCGCGGCGCGTTTCATTTACGTCGACAAGCCGCAGAACGGCCATGTGGTGATCGACTTCAACAAGGCCTACAACCCACCGTGCGCCTTCACCTCGTTTGCCACCTGCCCGCTGGCACCGCCTGAAAATCGTCTGGACCTGCGCGTCACCGCGGGCGAGAAGAAATATCGCGGCCACGAGGAATAAGGTGAGCGATGCCGGCAAGACGCAGCGTGTCTGGCTGTTGTCGGACACGCACGGCGTACTGGATGCGCGTATTGCCGAACTGATCGGCGCCGATGACATCGCCGTGCACGGGGGCGATATCGGTGCCGAAGATGTGCTCGAGACGCTGACAGCAAGGGCAGCACGCTTGGTGGCGGTCAGCGGCAACAACGATGACGCCAAACGCTGGAAGGGCGCCGTATCTGCGCGTGAGGCGCTGCCCATCGAGGCGCGTCTGGATTTGCCCGGCGGCGAACTGGTGGTGGTGCACGGTGATGCCTGGCCGGCCAAGGCGCGCCACGCCAGGCTGCGCGCCCAGTTTCCCGGGGCGCGCGCCATTTTCTACGGACACAGTCATCGTGCACTGATCGATGACGACACCACACCCTGGGTGCTCAATGCCGGCGCCGCCGGTCGCCAGCGCACCTACGGCGGCCCCAGCTGCATCAGGCTCGATGCCAGCGACGACGGCTGGCAGCTCGAGCTGATGCGTTTTCCGCTCTAGCGTCAGCGTGAGTGCAATGCCTTGGCGATGGCTTTCAGCGTCAGCGGATCCATCACCGAAAAGCCCTTGGCCGTGGGATGCACGCCATCGGCCGCGTAGCCGGGCTTCATGGCGCCCGATGGCGTGCTCATGGCGCGGTGATAATCGACATACACGTAGTGATGGCGGGCCGCATACGCGGCGATCCAGCGGTTGAGCCTGGCGATCACCGGCGCCGGCTTCACCTTCGGCTGCCAGCCAAAATGCGTGGTCGGCGGCACCGAGGCCAGGATCACCGCGATGCCGTGGGCGTGCGCCAGTTCCGCCATGCTGGCGATATGGCCTTCCACCGTTTGCAGCGTGGAGGCGCCGGTATTGCCGGCAATGTCATTGGTGCCGGCCATGATGTGCACGGCTGCCGGATGCAGGTCGATCACATCCTGACGAAAGCGCACCAGCATCTGCGGCGTGGTCTGGCCGCTGATGCCACGGTCGATGCGTCCATCGGTGAAAAAGCCCGGATCGCGTTGCTTCCAGACCTCGGTGATCGAGTCGCCCATGAACACCACACGCGGATGCGCTGGCGAAGGCGACCCCAGCTTGGCGTTCTGCGCGCGGTAGTAGCACAGCTGGCCGTAGTCGTGTGCGTACAGCCAGGTGTGCCAAGGGCCCCAGCCGCCGGCCTGCTTCATGCTGGGCTCGGACTGGCACGGATGGTCGACCACGCCGACCGCGCCCTGGCCGGCGTGGGGGGTGGCCGGTGGTGCGATGGCCTGCGGCGTGGCCGCCAGCGCGGCGGAAAGAATCAGTGATGCAAGCATGGCGTGCTCCGACAGCCTCAGCGGCCCTTGAACTCAGGGTTGCGCCGTTCCAGGAACGCCGTGGTGCCTTCGCGCATGTCCTCGGTGGCAAAGCACAGCGCAAAGCCCTGGGTTTCATAGGACAAACCCTGGTCGATACCGGTTTCGCCTCCTTGCAGCACCGCGTCCAGTATGCCGGCCGCCGCGCAGGGCGCCGAGGCGGCCAGCTGATCGGCCACGGCCTGCACCGCCTCGTCCAGACCCTCGGGTGCCACCACCTGGGTGACGATGCCCAGTTCCTGCGCGCGCTCGGCATTGATCTGCTTGCCCAGCAGGCACAGCTCCAGTGCCGCGCCGCGTCCGGCCAGGCGCAGCAGACGCTGGGTGCCGCCGAAGCCCGGAATCAGGCCGAGGTTGATCTCCGGCTGGCCAAAGCGCGCCTTCTCCGAGGCGATGCGCAGATGACAGGCCATGGCCAGCTCCATGCCACCGCCCAGCGCGTAACCGGGAATGCGCGCGATCACCGGCTTGCCCAGGCGTTCGATGCGACTCATCAGCTGCTGGCCGGTGGCCGAAAAGGCCTGGCCCTGAAGCGGCGTGTAGCCGTTCATTTCGGCGATGTCGGCACCGGCCACGAAGGCCTTGTCGCCGGCACCGGTGAGCACCACGCAGCGCACGGCGTCATCCTGCGCAGCCTGGCCGAAGGCCAGGGTCAGTTCGTTGAGCGTTTCGCGATTGAGGGCGTTGAGCTTGTCGGGACGATTGGCGGTGATGGTGCGCACCGCGCCACGGTCGGACACGAGCAGGTTGCGATAGGCCATGAGCCCCTCCGGTGGATGAAAAGCCCTACGATGATAACCGCCCACACCGTGGCGCCGGGAACCTTTGCTGCGGGCTGTTTTCCAACCCCACGAGGTGTGCTCGACGCTTGCGATCGGCACCATGGCTTAGGATGTGCCGGGGAGCGACACGCAGGACCGGCACGGAGACACGCATGAGACCACGCTTTTCGCTGATGCTGCTGGCCGCGGTGGTGGCCGCGCCGGCATTCGCCGGCCAGGCCCATTCCCATGCGCCCGGCGATGCCGGTTCCCAGCCGGTAGCACTCAATACCCACACGCTTTCCTACGCCATCGGCTACCGCATCGGTAGTCGATTTTCCGGTGGCCATCCGGATGTGGATATCAGCCGGCTGATCCAGGGGCTGCGCGATGCCTATGCCAACAAGTCGCCATCGGTGTCGATGGATGCCATGCGCGACCAGCTCGAGGCGTTGGAGCAGCAGATGCGCGGCGAGGCGCGTCAGGCATTTCTCAAGCAGGCCAGTACCAATGCCGCCAAGAGCCAGGCCTTTCTCAAGGCCAACGCCAAGCGCGACGGCATCACCACCTTGCCATCGGGCGTGCAGTACAAGGTGCTTAAAAAGGGTTCTGGTGCGCACCCGGGCGTGCACAGCACCGTGGTGGTCAATTATCGCGGCTCGCTGATCAACGGCATGGAGTTCGACAGCTCCTATGCGCACGGGCATTCGGTGTCCTATCCGGTCGACAAGATGCTGCCGGGCTGGCGCGATGTGCTGCCGCGCATGCGTGTGGGCGGCAAGTGGAAGGTATTCATTCCACCGGCGCAGGCCTATGGCCAGCACGGCGAGTTGCCGCGTATCGGCCCCAACGAGGTACTGATCTTCGAGATCGAGCTGATCGGGGTGAAATAGGTCGCGCCAGGGGCGTGCCGTCGTGC
The DNA here is from genome assembly GCF_011759385.1 of Oleiagrimonas sp. C23AA. GTDB lineage: Bacteria > Pseudomonadota > Gammaproteobacteria > Xanthomonadales > Rhodanobacteraceae > Oleiagrimonas. The sequence goes on from NZ_JAARLY010000001.1 coordinate 94,637, forward strand.
GCGCTTTTGGGCTAGCATCGTTGACATGGCTTTTGCTTCCTCTCCCATGGCGCCGCCGCCGCTGACCCCGTGCATCGGCATTTGCGAACTTGATCATCGTGGCCTGTGCAAGGGTTGTCTGCGCAGCGGCGATGAAATTGCCCGCTGGGGCCTGATGAACAACGACGAACGCGCCTATTTGATGGATCACGTGCTGCCCGAGCGCGAGGACGCCTGATGCGCGCCGGCATCGATGCCGTGCTGCCGGCCCTCAGGCCGCTTTCCGAACCACCCCGGCCGCCAGGCTGGAATCATGCCCAGTTGCGCGACCTGCTGGACGGCCCGCCCGAGCGCGAGGCGGCGGTGCTGGTGCCGCTGATCGACGAGCGCGAACCTCGCCTGGTGCTCACCGAGCGCACCGCCCATCTGCGTCAGCACGCCGGGCAGGTAGCTTTTCCCGGCGGCGGCGTGGAAGCGCATGACGCCGACATCATTGCCACGGCGCTGCGCGAAACCGAAGAGGAAATCGGCCTGCCGGGCCATGCCGTGACGCCGATCGGCTTTCTCGATTGCTTTGAGACCATCAGTGGCTTCGTGGTGACTCCGGTGGTGGCGCGTGTCGCCGCCGAGCGGCCGCCATGGCGGCCGGACCCGTCCGAGGTCGACACGGTGTTCGAAGTGCCGCTGGACTTTTTCCTGGACCCGGCCAATCTTCGTCGCTACACCATGAATTACCGCGGCCGTGAGCGCGCGATGGTCGAGTTTCACTTCGACGGCCATCGCATCTGGGGCGCCACCGCCGCCATGATCACCAATCTGCTCAAACGCATGGGGTGCCTGTGAACATCAAGCAGCCACTGATCGAAGCGCCGGAGCTGGCCGCGATGGCGCCGGAGGCGGTGTTGATCGTCGATTGCCGGTTTGATCTGGCCGATCCGGCCCAAGGCCGGCGCGAGTACGCCAAGGCGCATTTGCCCGGCGCCGTGTATGCGCATCTGGACGAAGATCTTTCCGATCACATGCAGCCGGCCACACAAGGGCGCCATCCGTTGCCGCAGGCGGCCGATTTTGCCGCCAAACTGGCGCGTTGGGGCTGGCGGCCGGGGTTGGCGCTGGTCGCCTACGATGATGCGGGCGGTGCACTGGCGGCGGCGCGCTGCTGGTGGATGGCGCGCGCGCTGGGGCTGGATGCGGCGGTGCTCGATGGCGGCCTGGGCGCATGGATCAGTGCCGGCTTGCCGCTGACTGACCGGATGCCCGAGCGCGCCGCCTGCGAGCCCGTGCCGGGCATGCGCTTTGATGCCTCGGCGACGCTCAGCGCTGATGGGCTGCTCGATGCACCGCGTATTCTCGATGCCCGTGCCGCGCCGCGCTTTGCCGGCCAGGTCGAGCCGCTGGACCCGGTCGCCGGCCACGTGCCAGGTGCGCGCAATCGCCCGTTCGCCGAGAACCTGGACGAACACGGTCGGTTTCGCCCGGCCGAAACCCTGCGTGCCGCCTTTGGCGCGTTGCTGCCGGAAGGGCGCGCCGATGGCGTCGTGCACATGTGTGGTTCCGGGGTGACCGCCTGCCACAATCTGTTGGCGATGGAGGTGGCCGGGCTGCATGGCTCGCGCCTGTTTGCGCCATCCTGGAGTGGCTGGGTGGCCGACGCTTCGCGACCGGTGGAACGCAACGACTGAAAGCGGGAGCGTTGGCGCATGGAAATGGCTTATCGCTCGCAGTGGCACACCGAGATTGAGCAGATGCGCTCGGTGCTGGCCGACATGGGCATGCGCGAAACGTGCAAATGGGGCAAACCCACCTATGTGCACGCGGGCAAGAACATCGTCATATTGCAGGGCTTCAAGGCGTACTTCGCCCTGGGGTTTTTTCAGGGCGCACTGCTGAAAGACCCCGAGCAGCGACTGGAGCAACTGGGTCAGTCGCACGCCGGGCGGGTGATGAAGTTCACCCGGGCCGAGGATATCGCGGCCGAGGCGGACACCATTCGTGCCTATGTGCGCGAAGCCATGGCCTTGCGCGAGGCCGGGCGCCGCATGACGCCGAAGACGACGGCCGATTACCCCGTGCCCGATGAGCTGAAGGCCAAGTTCGACAGTGACCCTCGTTTCGCACGTGCGTTCCAGGCGCTGACGCCGGGACGTCGGCGCGGCTACCTGCATCACTTTGCCTCGGCCAAGCAGTCGGCCACGCGCGCCAGGCGCATCGAGAAGGCGATGCCGGCCATTTACGCGGGCCGGGGCTTTCAGGAGCGGCGCTGATCGTCCGCGCCATGCAGGCATGGCAACGCGTTATGCCGGGAGGCGCCTGAAGTGATTTATTTGTTCTTGAGGCGTGCCACCAAGGCCTTGAGCGTGGCCTGGGTTTCCGGGTGATAGAAGGCTTCCATGAAACTGTCGACCGGCAGGGCGTCCAGGTCGGCATAGGCTTCCATCAGATCGGCACGAGCCAGGCGCCGGGTGGCCAGCATGGCGTGGCTGGGCAACTTGAGCAGCTCGTCCAGCCAGTGACGGGCGCGGGTGGTGACCTGTTCCTGGGTGGTGAGTTCATCGACCAGCCCCAGTGCCAGCGCCTGGGCCGCTTCAGGCATGGCGCCGGCCACCATCAGGCGTTCGGCACGATAGGCACCGACCACGCGGCGCAGCGCCATCTGGATGGCCTCGGGCACGGGCAGGCCTACCTGTACTTCATTGAGGCCAATGCGGAATGGGCCCTCGGCCATGATGCGGTAGTCGCAGAACAGCGACAGTACCGCGCCTCCGGCCGGGGCATGGCCGCTGATGGCGGCGACCACCGGAATCGGTGACTGCGCCAGCGCGCAGCAGGTGTCGAAAAAATCGCGCCAGAAGCCGCGCACGCCGTCACGGTCCAGTGCCAGCAGCGCCGGTACGTCCACGCCGGCCGAGAACATGCCCGGCGCGCCAGACAGAATAATGCCCTTGGCCCCGTCCCTGGGCGCCTTGCGTATGCTGACGGCCAGCGTGCGCAGCAGCGCGGTGTCCAGCGCATTGACCGGAGGCCGGGCCAGCCTCAGCTCCAGCACGTTGCCGTGGAAATGGGTCTCGAGCATGGAGGAGTCTCCGCCAGGGCGGCCGTCAGCGGGCCGGGTGGGTCACTATCGCTCAATCGTCGCCCGGCGACCAGCTGTAGCGCAGCGCGTAGTCCAGTGTGGCCTTGCCCTTGGCCGGCACGTCCACCTTGAAGCTGAGCGTGTTGTCGTTTTGCTGCGCCGGCGACTGGCTGGACGAGGTCAGCGTCCAGTGATTCCAGCGGCTGGGGTGCTCGATGACCATGACGGTGCGCTTGACGTCCCCGGCGTTGCTCAGGGTGACGCGGAAGGCTTCATCGAGCGTGCGCGCGGCACGGCTCAAATGGAAGCTGGTGCGCTGGCGCTGGCCCTTGAGGTCGAATGACTGGCCCAGCGTCAGGGCGATCATGCGACCCTTGGGCGTGTCGTCGACCGGCCCCTGACCCAGAAACTCGGCATGACCGTCCTTGTCACGCGTCCATACCCGCATCACACCGGCCGGGAAGGTATCGAAGGCGCGCAGGCGCAGCTCGCTGCTGATCGAACCGTTGTCGCTGCCGTTGGTGAAGTTCTCGCTCAGCATCGGTTGCGAGGGCTGCCACTGGCGGCCGGTTTCGTACACCCAGCTGCGGTCGCAGTCGAAGGTGTGCGTGTCGTACAACGGGGTCAGGGTGACGCTGCCATTGGGCAGGTCGATGCGCCCGTCCAGGGTGAAGCTGCGGTAGTCATCCAGCGTGGACTGCTGCGGTGTGCTGGCCGATTTGGCCATCATCATCATCGGTCGCGGCGCGTTGGATTCGGTGGCAAACGAAGGCTTGCCAGCGACCAGTTTCAGCGCCACGTCCTTCCACGAGCGGCCGCTGCGGTTGGCAATGGAGGCCTGCGCCTTCAGCTGCACACGGCAGCTGTGGCCCGGCTGCAGCATGGCCGCGTAGGACGCGCGCCAGGCCAGGCCGGCGGTGGGATAGGTGAGGTTGGCGTCGACGTCGTCCGAGTCGTGGCTCTTGACCCGCAGTTGCAGGCGCGAACCACCGCCCACCTGTCCGCCGGTAAGCTTGATGGCGCCGTAGTTGCGCACCACGGTGGGGCCAAACACATCGCCGCCGATGGTCAGGCTGCCGTCGGCACCGACCGCGACCAGCGTGCCCTGCACCAGGTTCTGGCCGTTGTTGCCCAGCACCGTGACCTGCTTGCCGATATGGCCGGTCAAGGTGCCGTTGTGGCCTTGCGACAGCAGCAGGCGCTGCGACAGCACCTGGGTCTTGCGGTCGCTGGGAAAGCTCAGCGCCACCGCTTCGGGGTCCAGATAATCGGGCAGGTTGCCCACCACCACGTCTTGCGTGCCGGAGTTCAGATGCAGCGTGCGCATTTCATGCACCACGGCATAACCGGCATCGACGCTGGCGGCATTGCCCTGGAACAGCTGGTCGTTGCCGGTGTGATAAAGCGTCAGCGAGGGGCCGTCGGCGGCAAGCGCGGGGGCGGCGGTGAGGCTGGCGAGCGCGAGGGCGAGGAGGGTTCGACGCATGGGGCGGCAGGCCTGTTTGGGTAACCGCTCCATCATAGCCGCCGCGCATGTAAATGAGGTGAATGTGAACGCGCGAAATGTGAGTCCGCGCGTTCGATTTGTGCGCTGCTACTCACCACCCAGGGCGTGGCGAATCGCTTCGGGCAGGTTTACCGGCTTGCCGGTGCTCGGGTTCATCCAGACCATCACCACATGGCCGTCGCTGTACAGCGTGTCGCTATCGTCGGCACCCACGATGCGATGGCCGATGGTGGCCGAGCTGGAGCCCAAGCGGTCACAGTAAAGCTCAACGGCGATACGCGCCGGCCATTCGATCGGGCGGCGGTAGTTGATCTGGCTGGCGGCCAGCACCGGCATAGCGGTTTCACTGAACCACTCGCCCGGCACGTGCTTGAGCCACTTAAGGCGTGCTTCTTCCAGATAGGTGAGGTAGTTGGAGTTATTGACGTGATTGAACGCATCCAGGTCGCGCCAGCGCACTTCGATGGGGGCGCTGAATAGCGGGGCGTCGGTAGGCTTGGTTTCGCTCATGGTCAGGCTTTTTTCTTCTTCCGTGAGGAGGTGGCTGCCGCCGGCAGGTAGGGTTTCAGGAAGCGGCCGGTGTACGAGTCGGGGTTGGCGGCGATGGCCTCGGGTGTGCCGGCGCCGATGATGGTGCCACCGCCTGCGCCGCCCTCTGGACCTAAGTCGACGATCCAGTCGGCGGTCTTGATCACATCCAGGTTGTGCTCGATCACCACCACCGTGCTGCCGTTGTCGGTGAGCTGGTGCAGCACGTCGAGCAGTTGCTCGATGTCGTAGAAATGCAGGCCGGTGGTCGGCTCGTCCAGGATGTACAGCGTGCGGCCAGTGTCGCGTTTGGACAGCTCGCGCGACAGCTTCACGCGCTGCGCCTCGCCGCCGGACAGCGTGGTCGCGCTCTGGCCCAGCTTGATGTAGTCCAGGCCCACCGCTCGCAAGGTGGCCAGCTTGCGGGCGATGGTCGGCACGTTTTCGAACAGCTTGTGTGCATCCTCCACCGTCATCCCCAGCACATCGGCGATGGTGTGGCCCTTGTAGAGGATCTCCAGTGTTTCCCGGTTGTAGCGCTTGCCCTGGCATACGTCGCACGGCACGTACACGTCAGGCAGGAAGTGCATTTCCACCTTCAGCAGGCCGTCGCCTTCGCAGGCCTCGCAGCGGCCGCCGCGCACGTTGAAGCTGAAGCGGCCCGGCGTATAACCGCGGGCACGGGCTTCGGGCACCTGCGCGAACAGTTCGCGCAGCGGCGTGAACAGGCCGGTGTAGGTGGCCGGGTTGGAGCGTGGCGTGCGGCCGATCGGCGACTGGTCGATATCGACCACCTTGTCGAACAGCTCCAGGTTCTGCACCGCATCGTGCGGCGCCGGCTGACCGCTGGCGCCGTTGAGTTCGGCGGCGGCAATGCGATACAGGGTGTCGTTGATCAGCGTCGACTTGCCGGAGCCGGAAACACCAGTGACGCAGGTAAACAACCCCGCCGGAATGGAAAGGTCCACGCCTTTCAGATTGTTGCCGCGCGCGCCGCGAATATGCAGCCAGGAATCGGCATCTTCCTGTACGCGGCGCTCGGTCGGCACCTCGATGGCGCGTTGCCCGGAGAGATACTGGCCGGTCAGCGAGCGCTCCGAACCGAGCACGTCGTCCAGCGAACCCTGGGCGACGATCTCACCACCGTGCACGCCGGCGCCGGGGCCGATGTCCAGAATGTGGTCGGCGGCGCGGATGGCGTCCTCGTCGTGCTCAACCACGATCACCGTATTGCCCAGGTCGCGCAGGCGCGTCAGCGTGCCCAGCAGGCGTTCGTTGTCGCGCTGGTGCAGGCCAATGGACGGCTCATCCAGCACATACATCACGCCGACCAGGCCGGCGCCGATCTGGCTGGCCAGACGGATACGCTGGGCCTCGCCGCCCGAAAGCGAATCGGCCTTGCGTTCCAGGTTGAGGTAATCCAGGCCGACGTCGACCAGAAAATCCAGGCGCTCGCGGATTTCCTTGACGATCTTGGTGGCGATCTCGCCGCGCCAGCCGGGCAGGGTCAGACCGGTGAAGAAGTTCTGCGCCTCATCGATGGCCCAGGCGGTGATCTGCGGCAGGTTGTGATCGGCCACGAACACATTGCGCGCGGCGCGGTTCAGGCGCTGGCCCTCGCAGGCCGGGCACGGCAGCTCGGCAATGTACTTGCCCAGTTCCTCGCGCACCGCCGAGGACTCGGTCTCGCGATACCGACGTTCCAGGTTCGGCAGGATGCCCTCGAAGCGGTGCTCGCGGGTGACCTTGCCGCCGCGCTCGGTGATGTAGCGAAAGGCGATCACTTCATCGCCGGAGCCGCGCAGCACCACCTTGCGGACCGCTTCGGGCAGGTCGCGCCACGGTGTGTCGACGTCGAAGCCGTAGTGCTTGGCCAGCGACAGGATCAACTGGAAGTAATGCGCATTGCGCCGGTCCCAGCCGCGCACCGCGCCGCCGGCCAGCGACAGCTCGGGATGACGCACCACGCGCTCGGGGTCGAATACCTGGGTCACGCCCAGGCCATCGCACGACGGGCAGGCGCCGATCGGCGAATTGAACGAGAACAGGCGCGGTTCCAGTTCCGGCAGCGAGTAGTCGCAGATCGGACAGGCGTAGCGCGAGGAAAACAGCTGTTCGGGTGTCGAGGCGTCATCCAGGTCGGCGACGATGACCAGGCCATCGCCCAGCCTGAGCGCGGTTTCGAACGACTCGGCCAGGCGCTGCTTGATGTCCTCGCGCACGCGGAAACGGTCGATCACCGCCTCGATGGTGTGCTTCTGGCGCAGCGCCAGCGCCGGGATGGCATCAAGGTCGTACACTTCGCCATCGACACGCGTGCGCACGAAGCCCTGCGCGCGCAGCTGCTCGAACACCTGGGCATGCTCGCCCTTGCGCTCGCGGATCACCGGCGCCAGCAGCATCCAGCGCTTGGAGGTATCCAGCGCCAGCGTGGCATCGACCATCTGACTGACCGTCTGCGCCTCCAGCGGGATGCCGTGGTCCGGGCAGCGCGGCGTGCCGACACGGGCATATAAAAGGCGCAGGTAATCGTAGATTTCGGTGATGGTGCCGACGGTCGAGCGCGGATTGTGCGAGGTCGACTTCTGCTCGATGGAGATGGCCGGCGACAGACCCTCGATGGAATCGATGTCCGGCTTTTCCATGATCGACAGGAACTGGCGCGCGTAGGCCGACAGCGACTCGACATAACGGCGCTGGCCCTCGGCGTAGATGGTGTCGAAGGCCAGTGAGCTCTTGCCCGAGCCGGACAGACCGGTGATCACGATCAGCTGGTCGCGCGGCAGGTCCAGGTCCAGGTTCTTCAGATTGTGGGTGCGGGCGCCGCGGATGCGGATCGGACTCATCACAGGCCTCGGGTCGTAAAATCGAGAAAGGCCGCAGCGCACGGGCGTGCCGTGGGCTCATGGAAAAAGCCTGCGGCACGGGCGGCGGCAAACCCCTTATGTGGGGTGATCGAGCACTATAGCAAGGCGCGTTTCAGGGCCTGAGACGGCCTGTTCACACTGTGTGCGGGCAGTTGTCTTTGCTGCAGTGCGTCGCTATAATCGCGTGTTCGCAACACCTGTAACACCCTCAAGAAGAACGACAGAAGGGATAATTCCTATGTACGCAGTCATCAAGACCGGCGGCAAGCAGTACCGCGTGATGCAGGGTGAATACCTGCGCGTGGAGAAGCTCGACGCCGACGTGGATAGCATCATCGAATTCGACCAGGTCCTGATGGTCGGTGAAGGCGAAGGCGTCACCCTGGGTGCGCCGCTGGTGGACGGTGCCGTGGTCAGCGCGAAGGTGCGCAAGCACGGCCGCGGCGACAAGGTTCGTATCGTCAAGTTCCGCCGCCGCAAGCACCACATGAAGCAGCAGGGCCACCGTCAGCACTACACCGAAATCGAAATCACCGGTATCACCGGCGGTTCCAAGTAAGAGGAGTCAGACACCATGGCACATAAAAAGGGCGTAGGTTCCAGCCGTAACGGCCGCGACTCCAATCCGAAGTACCTGGGCGTCAAGATTTATGGCGGTCAGGCCGTCGAGGCCGGCAACATCATCGTGCGTCAGCGCGGCACCAAGTTCCATGCCGGCGATGGTGTGGGCCTGGGTCGTGACCACACGCTGTTCGCACTGGTCGACGGCAAGGTCAGCTTCCGCACCCGTGGCGCGAAGAACCGCAAGTTCGTCGAGGTGGTGCAGGCCTGATTGGCCGCATCGCTCGCCAGAGCTTTAAGAAAAGCCCCGCTTCGGCGGGGTTTTTCGTTTGTGTGGCAGGGCGCGTTGTGTGAATGCGCCGCCATGCGGCCCGCTGGTCGGCCCAAGGCGGCCATAAGTGGCCGTCTTTTTTGTCCTATCATCTTTGCATGGCGGATGTTGTCGCTGAAGGCGGCGGTGGTCCGTCGTCTTTCACGTTACCCACTCCTGGCTGGTCTATGAAATTCGTCGATGAAGCGGTCATCCGTGTAAATGCCGGCAACGGCGGCGATGGCTGCATGAGCTTCCGTCGCGAAAAATACATCCCCTTTGGCGGTCCCAACGGCGGCGATGGCGGCAACGGTGGTTCGGTGTGGCTGGAGGCCGATGAGGGCCTCAACACGCTGATCGATTTCCGTCACCAGCGCGTCTACAAGGCGCCGCGCGGCCAGAACGGCATGGGTAGCGACATGTACGGCAAGGGCGGCGAGGATATTGTGGTGCGCGTGCCGATCGGTACCGTGGTCACCAATGTCGAAACCGACGAGATCATCGGCGACCTCACCAAGCATGGCGAGCGCCTGTTGGTGGCGCAGGGCGGCAAAGGTGGCCTGGGCAACATTCACTTCAAGAGCTCTACCAACCGCGCGCCGCGCCAGTTCACGCATGGCACGCCGGGCGAGGAGCGTCAGCTGAAGCTGGAGCTCAAGCTGCTGGCCGATGTCGGTTTGCTGGGCTTTCCCAATGCCGGCAAGTCGACCTTCATTCGCGCGGTGTCGGCGGCGACGCCGCGCGTGGCCGATTACCCGTTCACCACGTTGCATCCGAATCTGGGTGTGGTGCGCATCGAGGCCGATCGCAGCTTCGTGATTGCCGATATTCCGGGGCTGATCGAGGGTGCGGCCGACGGCGCCGGCCTGGGCATCCAGTTCCTGCGCCATGTTTCGCGCACCAGTCTGCTGCTGCACGTGGTCGACATGCTGCCGATCGATGGTTCCGATCCGGTCGAGCAGGTGCGTGCCATCGAGCACGAGCTGGGCAAGTTCGACGAAAAGCTGCTGGAGCGTCCGCGCTGGCTGCTGCTCAACAAGGCCGATCTGCTCGACGACGAGGCGCGCCAGGCGCGTGTGGACGAGATTCTGGAGCAGTTGGACTGGCAGGCGCCGTGGTTCGTGATGTCGGCCGCGTCACGTGAAGGCACGCGCGATATCTGCCACAAGGTGCAGCAGTTCTTCGACGCCGAGCGTGAAAAGCAGCGCTTGGCGCGCGAGGGTGTGCTGGACGACGTGCGTGCGCGTGGCGAGGCCGATGCGGCTCCGGGTGAGGGCGCTTAAGGCGTGATGCCGCGTGCGGCGATGCGGTTGAAGGCGGGTGCGCGTCGATCGATGCGCACCTCGCCGGCGCGCGTCGCTGCAGGGAGTGACCGCATCCCGATGGCAAATCGCAGGCACGCAAAAAAGCCGGCCAAGGCCGGCTTTTTTTGCCGCAAGGCGGCGACTGGCGGTTTAGGCCAGCGCGCGGATCTTGGCGTTCAGGCGGCTCTTGTGGCGAGCAGCCTTGTTCTCATGGATCAGGCCGCGAGCGGCGTAGCGATCCATCAGCGGCACGGCGGCCTTGTAAGCGGACTCGGCAGCGGCCTTGTCGTTGGTCTCGATCGCCTTGACGACCTTCTTCAGCGCAGTGCGCACCATGGAGCGGGCGCTAGCGTTGCGCAGACGATTCTGCTCCGACTGACGCGCGCGCTTCTTCGCAGACTTGATGTTAGCCAAGGGATGACTCCAATTCGGCTGGTTGAAAAAAGGCGTTAATTATGTGGTGTTTTTGTAGGGTCGTCAATGCCTTTGGCGAACATTTCCGCATGTGCCCGCGGGCGCGAGGCGCGGAGGCTTGTGCATGAAGGCGCCCAGCCTGCTTCGCTCGATGATGTCCTTCAGCGCGATGACCTTTATCTCGCGCATTCTGGGGCTGGTGCGCGAGATGGTGATCGCCAGCACCTTCGGCGCCAATGCGGCGACCGATGCGTTCTGGGTGGCCTTTCGCATCCCCAATTTCCTGCGCCGGCTGTTTGCCGAGGGCTCGTTTTCGCTGGCCTTTGTGCCGGTGCTGACCGAGGTCAAGGAAAAGCAGAGCCACGCCGCGCTGAAGTCGCTGATCGCGCGCACCGCCGGCACCCTGGGTGGGGTGTTGCTGGTGGTCACCGCGCTGGGCATCTGGGGCGCGCCATGGGTGACCAGCGCGTTCGCGCCAGGCTCGGTGGACGACCCGCACAAGTTCGAGTTGACCGCGCACATGCTGCGCGTGACGTTCCCGTTCCTGCTGTTTGTGTCGCTGACGGCGCTGGCCGGTGGCGTGCTCAACAGCTTTCACAAGTTCGCGTTGCCGGCGATCACGCCGGTGATTCTCAATCTGTGCATGATCTCGGGCGCGTTGTGGCTGGCGCCGCACCTGGACGTGCCGATCATGGGACTGGCCTGGGCCATTCTGGCCGCCGGTGTGCTGCAGCTGGCGCTGCAGCTGCCGACGCTGCGCCGGCTGGACCTGCTGGCGATTCCGCGCTGGGGCTGGCGACACCCGGAAGTGCGCCGGATTTTGCGCCTGATGGTGCCGACCCTGTTCGGCTCGTCGATTGCGCAGGTCAACCTGCTGCTGGATACGCTGATTGCCTCATTCCTGATCGCCGGTTCGCAGACCTGGCTGGCGCAGAGCGATCGCCTGCTGGAGTTCCCGCTGGGTCTGTTTGGTGTGGCCATGGGTACGGTGATTCTGCCTTCGCTGTCGCGTCACCACGTGACCACCGATCGCGAAGGCTTTGCCCGCGCGCTGGACTGGGGGCTGCGCACGGCGCTGTTGATCGCGGTGCCGGCGGCCATTGGCCTGATCATCCTGGCCCGGCCGATGCTGTCCACCTTGTTCCAGCACGGTCAGTTCAATGCCTTTGACGTGCGCATGGCGTCGATGTCGCTGTCGGCATTGGGCTTCGGATTGCCGGCTTTCGCCCTGATCAAGGTGCTGGCGCCGGCGTTCTATTCGCGCCAGGACACGCGCACGCCGGTCCGCGCCGGCGTGGTGGCGATGATCGCCAACATGGTCTTCAATGTGGTGTTTCTGGCGATCCTATTTTCGCTGTGGCACACCCCGGCGGACATGGACGACGGCTGGCTGCAGGCGCTGTCGAAGGTGCCGGGTTTGCACATGGCGCTGGCCATGGCCAGCGCACTGGCCAGCTATCTCAACCTGGCCCAGCTATGGCGCGCCTTGCGCCGGCAGGGCATTTTCCAGTTGCAGCCGGGCTGGGCGCGTTTTGGCCTGCGCCTGCTGGTGGCCTGCGTGGTGCTCTTGGTGGTGCTGGTGGCCGGGCGTGAATTGTGGCCGCACTTCACCGCGCGTGGCACCTGGGTGCGCATCGTGCATCTGCTGGTATTGATCGGAGCCGGTGGCGCGGCCTACCTGGGGACGTTGTTTGCGTTGGGCTTTCGTCTGCGCGAGCTGCGCGGGGTGTAGGCGCGTGTGCGCTTTCATTGTCTGCCCACGGCCAGCGGCTATACTTGCCCGATGACCAAGGTTTACCGGGATGTCGCGGGCCCGTGTCTGGCGCCGGCCGGCAGCGTGGTGGCCGTGGGTGCCTTCGACGGATTGCATCTGGGCCATCAGGCATTGCTGGCGCAGGTGCGTTCGCGTGCGCAAATGCTGGGTGCAGCGCCGGTAGCGATCAGTTTCGAGCCCTTGCCGCGGGCGTTTTTTTCGCCCGAGCCGTTGCCACGGCTGGCGTCGGTGCGCGAGAAGATTCAGGGGCTGGCCCATGCCGGCCTGGAACGCGTGCTGCTGCTGCGTTTCAACCGTGCGTTGACGGCGATGAGTGCCGAGGACTTCGTGCGTCAGGTGCTGGTTGAGCGCATGGCGGTGCGCGAGGTCTGGGTGGGCGAGGATTTCCGCTTCGGCCACAAGCGCGCCGGTGATTTCGCCCTGCTTGAGCGCATGGGCCAGGAGCTGGGTTTTGCGGCCTGCGCCATGGATGCGGTGGCCGCGGCTGGACAGCGGGTATCCTCGTCGGCGATCCGCGAGCGCCTGGTATCGAGTGATTTCGACGGCGCCGCCGAGCTGCTGGGGCGTGATTTTTCCATGTCCGGCCGGGTGGTGCGTGGCGAGCAGTTGGGGCGCACGCTGGGCTATCCCACCGCCAATGTGCGGCTGGGTCGGCGCGTCAGTCCGGTGCAGGGCATTTTTGCCGTGCGCGTGGATATCGACGGCGGTCGGCAACAGCTGCCGGGTGTGGCCAGCCTGGGCTGGCGGCCCACGGTCAACGCCGTCTCCGAACCGCTGCTGGAATCGCACCTGTTCGACTTTGACGGCAATCTGTATGGGCGCCACATTCGCGTGCGCTTTGTGGAAAAGCTGCGCGACGAGCTGAAGTTCGATGGCCTGGACGCGCTCAAGGCGCAGATGGATATCGACGCCCAGCAGGCCCGGCAGGCGCTGGATGAGGCCGTCTCGGGTTAGCATGTACGTCCTTGTGCGCATGCAGCGGTGCACGCTTATGCCGGCCAGGCATGGCATGCGCGCTGCAATTGCCTAGAATTGACGCATTCGTCCACGCCTGCCTGGTGCGCGTGGCGCCTGCGTAACAACACATGTTTTCACGCGCCGTCCGGTGATCAAAAAAGATCAGCCGGGCGGCCTTATGTATGGGCCCTGGAAGACCATGACCACGGACTACAAGCACACCATCAATCTGCCGCAGACCGATTTTCCGATGCGTGGCAACCTGCCCAAGCGCGAGCCGGACTGGCTGGCCGAGTGGGAGCGGGTGGGGCGCTATGCGCAGATTCAGGAGCGCACCAAGGATCGTCCGCTGTTCGTGCTGCACGATGGCCCGCCATACGCCAACGGCGCCATCCATCTGGGGCATGCGATCAACAAGATCCTCAAGGACGTGATCGTCAAATCCAAGCTGCTGGCCGGCTTCCACGCGCCGTATGTGCCAGGCTGGGATTGCCACGGCATGCCGATCGAGATCCAGATCGAGCGACAGTTCGGCAAGGGCTTGCCGGCGGGCGAGGTGATGGCCAAGGCCCGTGCCTATGCCGCCGAGCAGGTCGAAAAGCAGAAGGGCGACTTCAAGCGCCTGGGCGTGCTGGGCGAGTGGGATCGCCCGTACCTGACCATGGATCACGCCAACGAGGCCGGCGAGCTGCGCGCGCTGGCCCAACTGCTGCGCAAGGGCTACATCTACCGTGGCTTGAAGCCGGTGAACTGGTGCTTTGATTGCGGCTCGGCGCTGGCCGAGGCCGAGGTCGAGTACGAGGACAAGACCGACATCGCCATCGACGTCGGTTTCGGCTTTGACGACCCCGCCGCCGTGGCCAAGGCCTTTGGCCTGGAGGTGCTGCCCAAGGATCACGGCCAGATCGTGATCTGGACCACCACGCCCTGGACCATTCCGTCCAACCAGGCACTCAACGTGCACCCGGAAATCGACTACGCGCTGGTCGATACCGCGCGTGGCTTGCTGATCCTGGCGGCCGAGCGGGTCAATACCTGCCTGGAAACCTATGGTCTGGAAGGCGTGGTGATCGCCACCACCAAGGGCCAGGCGCTGGGCGAGCTGCGTTTCCGCCACCCGCTCTACAGCGCCGATGCCGGCTATCAGCGCACCACGCCGGTATTCATGGCCGACTACGTGACGCTGGATACCGGTACCGGCGTGGTGCACTCGGCGCCGGCCTATGGCGTGGACGACTTCCTTTCGTGCAAGGCGCACGGCATGACCGATGCCGACTTCATCGCGCCGGTGATGGGCGATGGGCATTACGCCTCCACGCTGCCGCTGTTTGGCGGCATGTTCCTGTGGAAGGCCAACCCGAAGATCGTCGAGGCGCTGGAGCAGGCCGGCTCGCTGCTGCACAGCAACAAGTACACGCACAGCTACATGCATTGCTGGCGCCACAAGACGCCGATCATCTACCGCGCCACCTCGCAGTGGTTTGCCGGCATGGATACGACGCCGGCCGACGGCGGCAAGACGCTGCGCGAAACCGCGCTGGAAGGCATCGAGGCCACGCAGTTCTATCCGGCCTGGGGCAAGCAGCGCCTGCGCAGCATGATCGCCGAGCGCCCGGACTGGACGCTGTCGCGTCAGCGCCAGTGGGGTGTGCCGATGGCGTTCTTTGTGCACAAGGAAACCGGCGAGCTGCATCCGCGCACGCCCGAGCTGCTGGAACAGGTGGCCGAACGCGTGGAGCAAGGTGGCATCGAGATCTGGCTGGATCTGGACCCGCGCGAGCTGCTCGGTGACGAGGCCGACAGTTACGAAAAGAACCGCGACACGCTGGATGTGTGGTTCGATTCGGGCACCACGCACTGGCACGTGCTGCGCGGCTCGCACAAGGACCTGCTGGGCTTCCCAGCCGACCTGTATCTGGAAGGCTCGGACCAGCATCGCGGCTGGTTCCATTCCTCGCTGCTGACCGCCTCCATGCTCGATGGCCGTCCGCCCTACAAGGCGCTGCTGACGCACGGCTTCAGCGTGGATGCCAACGGCCGCAAGATGTCCAAGTCGCTGGGCAACGGCATCGAGCCGCAGGACATCATGAAGCGCATGGGCGCGGATATCCTGCGCCTGTGGGTGGCGTCCACCGATTACCGCCACGAGATGTCGCTGTCGGACGAAATCTTGAAGCGCGTGGCCGATACCTACCGCCGCATCCGCAACACCGCGCGCTTCCTGCTGGGCAATCTGGACGGCTTCGATCCGACCCGGCATATGGTGCCGATGGCCGATTGCATTGCGCTGGACCAGTGGGCGGTCAGCCGCGCCGCCGAAGTGCAGCAGGCGGTCACCGCCGCCTATGCGCGCTACGACCTGCCTGAGATCGTGCAGCGGGTGCAGAATTTCTGCACCAACGAGATGGGCAAGCTGTACCTGGATGTGACCAAGGATCGCCTGTACACCATGCCCACCGACAGCGTCGGCCGGCGCAGTGCGCAGACGGCGATGTATCACATTCTCGAAGCGCTGGTGCGCTGGTTGGCACCGGTATTGAGCTTCACCGCCGAGGAAATCTGGCAGCACATGCCCGGTGAGCGTGGCGAATCGGTGCTGTTCGAAACCTGGTACGACCGCTTGCAGGCCACGCAGAACGGCGCCGAGGCTCGCGCTTTCTGGGCCGATCTGGAAACCATTCGCGACAGCGCCGCGCGCGTGCTGGAAGCCATGCGCAAGGAAGGCACCATTGGTGCCGCCTTGCAGGCCGAAGTCACCGTCTACGCCGATACCGCCACCCGCGAGCGCTACGCGAGCACGGGCGAAGAACTGCGCTTTTACTTCATCACCTCGGCCCTGCATCTGGCCGATGCTGCCGAACGTCCGGCCGATGCCGTGGCGGTGGAGGGCCTCGAAGGTGCCCAGGTCTGGATCAGCGCCAAGCCCAGCGAGCACACCAAGTGCGTGCGCTGCTGGCACCAGCGCGGCGACGTTGGCACGCATGCGGCGCATCCGGAACTTTGCGGTCGCTGCATCGATAACATCGAAGGCGACGGCGAACAGCGTCACTGGTTCTGAGCGCTTCCTCCAGGGCCGACCTCAAAGTCGGGTCGGCCCGTGATCCTTCCTTTGCAGGTTGAACCTTGATGAGTGTGAAACCCAATGCGCTGGTTTGGCTGTGGCTGGCCGTGGCGGTGATCGTGGCCGACCAGGCCAGCAAGGCCTGGGTGCTGAGCGTGATGCAGCCGGGCGAGGTTCACGCCTTCATCCCGCACGTGCTTTACGGCACGCTGGCCTTCAATACCGGTGCGGCTTTCAGCTTCCTGGCCGATGGCTCGGGCTGGCAGCGCTGGTTTTTTGTCGCGCTGGCGCTGGGCGTGAGCGCGGTGCTGGCGGTGTGGCTGTCACGCACGCCGCGGCGCGACTGGCGCACGGCGGTGCCGCTGGCGTTGGTGGTGGGCGGCGCGCTGGGCAACCTGATCGACCGCCTGCATGCCGGTCGGGTCACCGATTTCATTCTGGTCTACATTGGCGACTACGCCTGGCCGGCCTTCAACGTGGCCGATTCGGCCATTTGCGTGGGCGCGGTGGCGCTGGTGGTGTTCAGCCTGTTTGGCGCCAAGCCCAAGAACGGCGTGTGATAATGCGCCGGGCCTCCACGGCTTGAGCTTGGCCGCCGGCGGCGCCACGTTGTAGCCGAGGCTGGCGTCATTGGACATCGGGTTTCGCCGCTTTCGTGCGCCCGGTGGCCTTGATCGCTCCGGTCTATGCGTTACCCCGCCATCTCCCCTTAAGACGGGGAGGGACAAGGTTTACGAGTCACACTATGGATATCCTGCTTGCCAACCCGCGCGGCTTCTGTGCCGGTGTCGATCGTGCCATCGCCATTGTCGAGCGCGCGCTGGAGGCGTTCGGCGCGCCCATCTATGTGCGCCACGAGGTGGTGCACAACCGCTTTGTGGTCGACAAGCTCAAGCGCGAGGGCGCCGTCTTCGTCGAGGAATTGGACGAGGTGCCGGACGATTCCACCGTCATCTTCAGCGCGCACGGCGTTTCGCGCGAAGTGCGCGAAGAGGCCGACCGGCGCTCGCTGAACGTGTTCGATGCCACCTGCCCATTGGTCACCAAGGTGCATATGGAAGTGGCGCGCCTGGGGCGCGGTGGGCGCGATGTGGTGCTGATTGGCCACGCCGGCCACCCGGAAGTGGAAGGCACCATGGGACAGTGGCGCGACAGCTTCAACGGCGAGGTGTATCTGGTCGAATCGCCCGAGTGCGTGGCCAAGCTGGAGCCACGCGATCCGGACGCGTTGTCCTACGTGACCCAGACCACGCTGTCGGTGGACGACACCAAGGCCGTGATCGACGCGCTGCGCGCCAAGTTCCCGTCCATCGAAGGGCCGCGCAAGGACGACATCTGCTACGCCACACAGAACCGCCAGGACGCCGTGCGCCAGCTGGCCGGCCAGGTGGACGTGGTGCTGGTGGTCGGTTCGGTCAACAGTTCCAACTCCAACCGCCTGCGCGAGCTGGCCGAAAAAAGCGGTGTGCCGGCCTATCTCATCGACGGCGCTGAACACATCGAGCGTGCGTGGGTGGCCGATGCCAAGCGCGTCGGCGTGACCGCTGGCGCCTCGGCACCGGAGACCCTGGTGGCCGGTGTCATCGATCAGCTCAAGGCCTGGGGCGGTGGCGAGGCGGTCGATATGGACGGCGAGCGCGAGACCATCACCTTCGCCTTGCCCAAGGGCCTGCGTATTCCGGTGCAGGTGAGCACCTGAGCGGGCTTGTCAGCCCAAGCGCCGACCGCTAGAATCTCGCTTCTTTGCCGTTGTAGCTCAGTTGGTAGAGCAACTGATTCGTAATCAGTAGGTCGGGGGTTCGACTCCCTTCAACGGCACCAATATTTCAAGGGCTTGCAGCGATGCAGGCCCTTTTTTTGTGTCAATCCATAAAAAGCTCCGTTAAAAAAAACCGGCATCTTTCGCCTGGCGTGGCTTTATCGGCTGAGGCAATCGCGTTTGCGCATGCGTGACACCGTGATGAGTCATGCCTGGCGGGTGCCTTCGAGAAGGGTGGCTAAACCGAGGGTGACTGACACTTTTTCCGTTCACCCTGGCTAGGGAAAACGCCGCGTATAACCGGATCTGCCGCATGAGCGGTGACGCAAATTCTCTGGAGGCCCGTCATGGGTACTCAAACCGAAGGCACGAAACATGAGGTCAAAGGCGTCGCGAAAGAGGCGTTTGGCAAAGTGACCGGTGACAAGGGGCGTGAGGCAGCCGGCAAGGTGGAAAAGCATGCCGGCAAAATGGAAAAGGCTGCCGGCAAGGCGGCCGACAAGGCGCGCCACGAGGTCGACAAGCACCGCTAAGCGGTGATCGATCTGCCGTGCTTGGCGCGTGTCACGCCGGGAAGCCGCTCACTTGAGCGGCTTCTTTTTTCGATGGATGGCTGGCACTGATTAACGGCGTTACAGGCGTACCGGTACGCCCAGAATCACCGTCTGGGCGACCGGCAGCTGGTAGTAGTCGGACGGGCTGGCGGCGTTGCGCATCAGGAAGCTGAGCAGGTGGCCACGCCACTTCCACATGCAGCGCTGCTGGCTGGATGGCACCACGGTCAGGTTGCCCGTGTAGTAGGTGACCTCGTCCAGGTCCAGGTCCATGCCCTGTTTTTTGCAGATCGCCAGGTCCGAGGGCACGTTGACGCCCTGCATATAGCCGTAGTGGAGAATCACCCGCATGAAGCCGTGCTCCAGTTCCTCGAACTCGATGCGCTCGTCGGGTGCGATGCGCGCCACGTCTTCGATCAGCACGGTGAGCACGATCACCTGCTTTTGCAGCGCGCGGTTGCGCCAGACGTGATAGGGCAGGGTGCGCGGTGAATCCTCCACGTGTGCGCTAAGGAACACCGCGGCGCCAGGCACACGTGCGATGTCTTCCTTGTCCACCTGCTGGATCAGTTCCTCCAGGGGCTGCGTGCTGTGCGGGCGTTCCTCGGTCAGGCATTGGCCACCGCGACGCCAGGTGGACATCATCAGGAAGAACACCAAGCCGATGACAATGGGGAACCAGCCGCCGTCAGGGATTTTCATCGCATTGGTGGCGAAGAACAGCAGGTCCACGCTCAGGAAGAAGACCAGGAACAGCAGGGCCGTCGGGCGCTTCCAGCGACCAATCTCGCGCGCCACCACGAAGGCCAGCACCGTCGTCACGATCATGGTGCCGTTGACCGCGGCACCATAGGCGGCCGCCAGCGCACTGGAGCTCTGAAACATCAGCACCACGGCGATGGTGGCGGCCATCAATGCCCAGTTGACCGCCGCGATGTAGATCTGTCCACGCACCTCGTGCGAGGTTTGAGTGACGCGAAGGCGCGGCATCATGCCCAGCTGGATGGCCTGACGGGTCAGCGAAAACGCGCCGGTGATGGCCGCCTGCGAGGCAATGATGGTGGCAAGGGTGGCCAGCCCGACCAGCGGGTAAAGCAGCCACTGCGGCGCCAGATGATAGAACGGTTGCTTGATGCCCGGCTCACGCAGCAACAGCGCGCCCTGGCCGAAGTAGTTGAGTAGCAGCGCCGGCAGCACGAAGCCGAACCAGACCCATCGAATCGGCTTGCGCCCAAAGTGTCCAAGGTCGGCGTACAGTGCTTCGCCGCCGGTGCTGACAAGAAACACCGCATACATCACAAGAAACGCGATCCAGGCGTTCCACTGGAAGAAATGGAACGCCCAGTACGGGTTCAGCGCGGCCAGCACGCGAGGGGTATCAACGATCGATTCGGCACCCAGCACCGCCATGGCCAGGAACCACAGCAGCATCACCGGGCCGAACACGATGCCGACACGGGCAGTGCCGCGCGACTGGAACGCGAACAACGCCACCAGGATGGCGATGGTGGTGGGCACCACATAGCGTTCCAGGCCCGGTGTGGCCACCTGCAAACCTTCCACCGCGCTCAGGATGGAGATGGCCGGGGTGATGATGACGCCGCCATACAGCAACGAGGCACCCAGCAACCCAAACAGGATCAACAGCAGGCGTCGGCGCCGCTCGAGATGTCGCCAGGGACGCAGCAGCGCAATCAGGGCAAATATGCCGCCTTCGCCCTGGTTGTCGGCCTGCAGCACAAAGGTCATGTACTTGAGCGAAATGATGATCACCAGCGTCCAGAACACCAGTGACAGCACGCCCAGCACCGTGCCGGCGGTCACCGCCACGCCAGTCGTGCCGATGAAGGCCTGGCGCAGCGCATAGATCGGGCTGGTACCAATATCACCGTAGACGATGCCCAGTACGGCGAGCCCCAGCGCGGCGCGTGCGCCCAGTCCTCTCGGTGACTCCTGTTCCGGCGGGCCGCCCTTGAACAACAGGTGTCGGCGCTTCTGGGCTTCTTCGCGGGGTCCGGCCACGGAAATATCCTTGCGGTTGCGGTCGGCAGCGGCGAGGCCACCTACAAGTGAATACTTCACCACGCTCTCATATCGCGGGTCGTCGCCTGGTGAACGCCCTGCTGACTGTTCAGGTTGGTGACCCCGGTGGCGATCCCCGATATACCGCTTGTCGGACCATCCGCGCCCTTCGTCGGAAAAACGTGGTACCTGCGCGTCGGACCGCTATGCTTGTACTGCACAGTAATATTCAGGGGATCATGGGGATATGAGCCGCGTTGCCTTGCCGCACGCCATGCGTGGCGTGTCGCTGATCGAGGTGCTGGTGGCCATCGTCGTATTCAGCGTCGGTATCATGGGGTTGGCGCTGATGCAGGCCAAGGGGTTGCAGTTCACCAAGGATGCCGGCTCGCGCACGCAGGCCATCGTGCAGGTGCGCAGCCTGGCCGATGCCATGCGCGCCAATCCGGCGGCCGCGCGCGAACCCATTTCCAACTCCGGTGCCAGTACCGGTGTGTGTGTCTACTGCACCGACAACTACACCCTGGCGGACCTCAACACGGCCAATGCCTGCGATGTGGCGTTGAACAATGCCGACGACGTGGCCAAGTGTGACCTGGCGCGCTGGCTTGATCGCCTGCGCGCAGCCACGCCAGGTCCCACCCAGGGCGCCGTGGGCGCGGTGACCTGGGATGCCTCTCTGGGGGCCTACCGCATCACCGCCAGCTGGTCGGGCAGCAAGCTCAAGACGTCCGATACGGGTGACGTCAGCTACGGCTTCATCTACTTGCCATGACCATGGGACGTCGCATGACAAAGCAACGCCAGCGCGGCTTTTCCATCATCGAGCTGATGATCGCCATGATTCTGGGGCTGATCGTGGTGGCCGGTCTGATCCAGGTGATGATTTCCAATCGCAAGGCCTACCACCTGCAGGAAGACACCAATTTCGTACAGCAGAACCTTCGCTTTGCCAGTGATCGCCTGGGCTGGTCCATCCGTATGGCCGGTTTCTGGGGCAGTGCCAAGGGTGTGAGCATTGCCAACACGTCGGCGGCGGCCTCGGCGGTGACCTCCAAGGGCGGCGACTGCTCGGCCGCCTGGTCGGTAGCGGTCAATCCGGGCACTAGCGGTGGTGGGGCTGTGTATGGATACGACGGTGGCAGCGAGTTCCCGCTGGGATCGGGTTGTGTCGACGATACCGATTATGTGAAAGGTTCCGACGTGATCGTGGTGCGCTATGCCGGCACTCAGGAGATGGCCCCAACAGCCGCGGCCAGCATTGCCGCCGATGGCAGTCCGGTATCGCTGATTGCTTCCTCCAACGGTGTAGGCGCGCTGTTCGCCAGCGCCAGTAGCGTGCCCGATCTGTCCGTGCTCAGCAGCAACGCGCTGGCTTCCTCGGCTTCGGTAGCGGCGCGTCCCATCCAGTTCGTGTATCCGTATCACGTCGAGGTGTATTACCTCTCTCCCTGTGACGATCCCGGCGCAACGGCGCACTGCACCGCCAGTTCCGACGACGGTGACCCGCAGCCCACCCTCAAGCGCATCCGCTTCAAGTCCGATGGCTCGCTGGTAACCGATCCCGTGGTGGAAGGCATCGAACAACTGCAGTTCAGTTACGGACTGGAGCAGCAAAGCGCGGACGGCTCCATCTACGCGGCCAAATATGTCAGTGCCACCAGTGTGGGCGACTGGAGCAAGGTGATTTCGGTGCGCCTTGCCATGGTCGCGCGCGGTGCGCAGCGCGATATTTCCGTACCCCACAGCGGCACCTTTGACCTTAGCCCCGGCTGCAGCTATGCGGTCGCCGCCGACGGTTCGGTCACCCTGTCCAATACCACCGATTGCACCGGCTTCAGCCTGAGTGCTCTGGCTCGCCCGCAGCAATACGCGCGCAACCAGCTTAGCCAGGTGGTCCAGGTGCGTAATCGTACGCGAGGGTGATATCCATGAAACGCATCCTGTCATCCCCCATGAACGCATCCATTCGCGCCTCCGAGCGTGGCATTGCGCTGTTTGTCGGTCTCATCTTCCTGGTGGTGCTGTCGCTGGTGGCCATCATTGCCATGCGAGGCACCTTGATGGAGATGAACATGGTCAACAATGTCGCCTCACATGAGCGCGCCTTCGAAGTGTCGGAAACCCTGCGCAGCGTGCCGGTGGCGTTATTCAACGAGAATGTGTTCAACCGTGGCTGGCCTGCCGATTCGGACTTCAATGGTTCCGAGCCGTCCAGTGACTTCTCGTTCCCGGTGGGCAGCTCGATGTTGGCGCAGGCCGGCGGTGGCTTGCGCAAGGTGGGAGGGGCGCCGGTCAATCTGTACGAGATTGTCTTTCAGACGGGGGAGGATCCCTACCATCCCGAGACCTGGATGAAGAGCGCTCCGGACATGACGCTGTCGTTGTGCAGTTCGGGCGATACCAGCTGCAGCAGCGGCGGATCTGCCGATATATGGATTCGCCCTGATGGGGCCGTGTTGGCCGAAGGCGCGGGGGGCGCGCAGTCCACCGGCTATCGGGGTGGCGGTGTGGGCGCGGCATCCAGCGGTGGCTCCATGTATTTCGAAATTCTGAGTGTGGGTCACGCTGGCAATGGTCGCGCTGTAACCATGGCGCAGTATCGCCAGGTGATCCACAACTGATTCATACGCAAGACGACCCGTTGGCGATGGTTGCGTCAATGGGATACGCCGCGAGCGGCGAGGACTATGACCATGCGCATTGCAGGATTTTCCCTGAAGATGGCCGGCCTGTGGCTATTGGCCACCACCGTCGCCGGCATGCCGGCGATGGCCCGGGCCGCCACCGAGGCCGCTCCGGCGGGTAACACCATCGCACTTAACAGTCAGGGGAAAATTGCCCAGGCATCCGATTACACGGCATTTCCTGTGCTCAACGTCGGTGCCGTGCCGCCGCTGGTGATGCTGGTGATGTCGCGTGACGAACAGCTTTTCATCAAGGCCTACAGCGACTTCACCGATCTGGACGGCGACGGCAAGATCGATACCACTTACAACGACAGCTTCAGCTACTCCGGATATTTCGACCCGCATCTTTGCTACAGCTACGCCGGCGGCCAGTTCAAGGCCGACAACAATGCGGGAGGCACCAACCAGCATGCGTGCAGCAATGAGTGGAGCGGAAACTTCCTGAACTGGGTAGCGATGAGTCGCATGGACATGGTGCGTTATGTCCTGTATGGCGGTTATCGTCATGATGCTGATGGTACGGGTGATACACCGAACAAAACGGTACTTGAGCGCGCCAATATCCCCAGTGATCTGCACGCCTGGGCCAAAGTCTACAGTGGCAGCGACGTAGCCGATTACACCCCGTTTTCCTACGACAAGGACAATCCGGTCTCATTCTGCAACGTGTCTGAAGGATCGGACCGAACCAACGATCCCCCCGAACTTCGCGTCGCTCGGGGCAACTGGTCGGAATGGGCATCGACGGCCGTTCGCCAATGCGACTGGAAGTCGGCAGCCAGCGGCGGCAATGATGGCAGCTACAACGATGTCCCGAGCGAGACCGATAATGGGCTGGGATCGAAGGAATACACCGTCCGTGTCCAGGTCTGCGATGCCAAGAGCGACTACCGCGAGAGCTTTTGCCAAAAGTATGGTAACGGCGACCATGTCGACTACAAGCCGGTGGGTCTGCTGCAGCGTTATGGCGAAAGTGGCCAGATGCGCTTCGGGTTGTTGACGGGCAGCTTCTCAGAACCGCGAAGCGGTGGTGTGCTGCGCCGTAATATCGGCAAGATCGCTGGTAATGGGCCGCCTGAGGATGGCTGCACCACCGGCGACGAGATCGACCTGACTGATGGTACGTTCTGCAACGAAGGCGCGGGCGATGAAGGCATCATCAATACGCTCAACCGTATCCAGCTGACGCAATGGGATTTCGTCAGTCGTTGGAAAGATTGCAATACCTACGGCATCCTCAATCGCCGCACCAGCAACAACTCCAGCAACAAGCATCTGGATGATCCGGGCAAGCAAGGGGCCAATTCCTACCAGTGCCGGGCCTGGGGCAATCCGCTGACGGAGATGTATGCCGAGGCGCTGCGTTACATCGCCAATGACCAGACCGGTCCTGACCCTGCGTTCAACCATTCCAATAATGGCAATAATGGCAATAATGGTGATGCGGAATTGGGTTTATCTACGCCGGCCTGGAAGGATCCGTATCGCAGCCCCGATAAGGGCGGCAATCCGTATTGCGCGGCATGCAGCATCATTGTGTTGTCGACGGGGCTCAATTCCTTCGACAGTGACGAAATTCCTTCATTTCACAACGACCTGAGCAGCATCGACGCTGCCGCCGCCACCAAGACCGTGGGGCAGGACGAAGGCATCAGCGGTAATTACCTTGTTGGCCGCGTGGTGTCTTCCCAGAGTGAGCTGGACGTCGGCAATCCGGTCAATACCTACGAAGATCTGTGTACCTCCAAGGAGGTGACGGACCTGAGTCTGGTCCGTGGCATCTGCCCGGATATTCCCTCCATGGAAGGCAGCTACCTGATGGCGGGGCTCGCCTATGACGCGCACACCATGGATATGCGTCCAGGCTTGCTGACCCAGGGAGGCAAGAACCGTCCCAAGGCATGCGACCAGAACGGCCAGAATTGTGAGACGTACAAGAACACGGTGACCACCTATACCGTGGCGCTGGCGGAAAACCTGCCCAAATTCCAGATTCCGGTAAGCGGCGGTGATGTGACCCTGGCGCCGCTGTGCCAGTCCAATAATGATGGCTCAGCCACCGCCGACAGTGGCGGCTGGCGCAGCTGCTATCTGGGCGCGGTCGGGGTGGGACCCAAGACGTCGCGACTGGACTCCAATTACGTGTACGGGCGAAATCTGCAGACCGATGCGTCCGGTAACTATGTAGCGGGCAGTTTCTCGCTGGTCTGGGAAGACTCGCTATGGGGCAACGATCATGACCAGGACGTGGTCAACATGATCACCTACTGCGTCGGCGACACCTGCAAGCGTTCGACCGCGCTGCCCATGCCTGTTTCGAGCGGCAACGTCTGTTTCTACTATGACAGCAATTATGGCGGTAGAAACTGGTGCCCAAGCACCGGTACGACACCGCACAACTTCCCCTCCAATGATGCTTTCCGTGACCAGATCTCGTCGCTGAAAATACCCTCGGGATACTCGGTGACCCTTTACAAGGGGGAGAACCAGACGGGTGAGAGCAAGACATTTACCGGCAATACTCCCTATGTAGGTAACGATTTCAACGATCAGGCACGCTCCTACACGATCACGCCCAACAACACGTATTCCGGCTATGACATCTGCTGGCGCTCCGACTCCAGTGTCTGCGGCAGTGATGGCAAGCCCGATGTGGGCAGTGACACCGTATTGATACGAATCGAGACGCTGTCGGCTTATGCCGGCAACGCCATGCTCACCGGTTACGCGGTCAGCGGTTCGGACAACGATGGCGTCAAGCGCATCGCGTTGCGTCCCGGCAACCAGAATGGCAGCGTGCTGAGCAGTTCCAACGAACCGCCCAGCAGCTGGGAGAAGCCGCAGGTGCTGGAGTTCCATCTGAATACCGGTACCCCGGCCGCGAAGCAGCTACAGAACCCACTGTATTACGCGGCCAAGTATGGTGGCTTCGATCATGAGCGCGATACGAGCGGTCAGCCGATCGATCAGCCGTGTGATTCAACCACCACGCCCAGCTGTACGACTTCCAACTGGGATTCGGTCAACAACAATACCGGTGCCGCCGGCAGCGATGGCGTCCCCGACAATTTCTTCCCGGTACGCAATCCGGCGCAGCTGGGTCAGCGGTTGTCGGCGGTGTTCAACGACATTCTCTCGCGTTCGGGCTCGGGTACATCGGCGGCGGTGGTGGCCAACAGTGCCGATGGCGCTGGCTTGACTTATCAGGCGCTGTACCAGTCCGAGCAGCAAAGCACCGATGGTGGCCAGACGGTGAAGTGGACGGGCGATCTCAACGCGCTGTGGACCGACTCGTACGGTTACCTGCGTGAGGATGCCAACCACAACAATCAGCTCGACGACTATCACACCGATCCGGTCATCGAGTTCTTCCATGACGACACCTCCGGCCGCACCAAGGTCAATGTGTACACCATGCCGGCCAACTCCGACGGCACACCGGTCAGGCTTTTCGACAAGACTCAGGCGACCAAGACCGAAATCGCGTTGAGCCAGCTACAACCGGTGTGGTCGGCTGCGTCCGGTCTGGATGAGAAGGGCATGGACACCACTGACCAGCGTAGCTACACCACAGGCTATGCCACGCTGGATGACGCCTCGCGCAAGCGTTACATCTTTACCTGGCTGGACAAGAACCTTGACGGCAAGGTGGACCCCGGCGAACAGGTGCCATTCACCTGGAACAGCTTCAACACCACGCTTAGCGTAAATGGCGCCGCTGATGCCTATGCCTACCATCTGCTCAATACCGACAGCACCGC
This sequence comes from Oleiagrimonas sp. C23AA, assembly GCF_011759385.1. Classification (GTDB taxonomy): domain Bacteria; phylum Pseudomonadota; class Gammaproteobacteria; order Xanthomonadales; family Rhodanobacteraceae; genus Oleiagrimonas. The sequence goes on from NZ_JAARLY010000001.1 coordinate 121,758, forward strand.
GGGTGCCCAGAATCTGATCAACTGGGTGCGTGGTACGCAGATCACGCAGTCCGATGGCACGCCCTCGGCGCTCTGGCGTTCGCGCGCGCTGGACGGCAAGGTGATGCGCTTGGGAGATATCGTCGATTCCACACCGGTGGTGGTGGGAACCCCGGCCGAGGCTTATGACCTGCTTTACAACGACGCCAGCTACGGCGTGTTTCGCAAGCAGTATCGCAGCCGGCGCCAAGTAATCTACGTCGGCGCCAACGACGGCATGCTGCATGCGTTCAATGGCGGTTTCTACAATGCCAGCCTGAGCAAGCTGCAATTGCAGCCCAACAAGGTGGACGGCAGCATCGACACCAGCTATACCAAGCGTGCGCTGGGGGCAGAACTCTGGGCCTATGTACCGGGCAACCTGTTGGCGCATCTGCGCTGGATGGCCAATCCAGATTACGAACACAACTTCTACGTCGATGGTTCGCCGATCGCACAGGACGTGAAGGTGTTCCAGGGTGACGCCGATCACCCCGGTGGCTGGGGCACGATACTGATCGCGCCGTTCCGTTTTGGCGGCGGCCCGATTGCCACGCCACTGCTCCCCAACAGCGAGTACGAGAAGTACAGCTTCTACAACACCTTCTCGGCCTATGCGGTGCTGGACATCACCAATCCCGAGAAGGCGCCGACACTCCTGGCGGAGCTGACCAATACCAAGCTGACCACTGACAGCGACGACCAATGCATCAGCAGCTCGACGGTAACCCGAACGTTGAGTGTGACCTGTGCGCAGTTGAAGAACGTGGTGGCCACCTATACCAGCTCCGTGCCGGCGCAGGCCACGTTCCTGGATACGCATGATGGCGATCCGACGGACTTCTACCTGTTCACAGGTTCTGGAACCACCGACAATGGCGGAACCGGCACCGAAGGTGGCCGCGCGGTATCCAGTCAGGATATGACGATCCGTGCCTACGACATCGCGGAGCTGGCCGACAACAAGACCGATCCCGTGCGGACCTTCAATTTTGCCGATGTCGGCTCCAACCACGCAGGCAGCGACAGCTTCGCCGGTGACCTGCTGGCGGTGGACTTCGACCTGGATGGACTGTCGGAGGGGGTGTATTTCGGCTCGGTGAAGGACAACGGGTCAGCCAACGCTTTCGGTGGCAACCTGTTCAAGGTCAGTTTCATCGGTGACAAGGTGCCCGTGGACGATCCCAGTCAGTGGACGGCGCAGGAAGTTACCAGTGACCTTGATCGCCCGGTGGTGGCGCATGTCACGGTGGGTCTCAACGATCGGGGCAAGCCGATGATTTTCGATGGCACGGGGCGCGCCTTTACCAAGGCGGATTTGTCCGACACCCACGACCAGTTCATCTTCGGCGTGATGGATACCTCGCTGTTGAAGAACACCGATGCCCAGTACGCCGCGCTGCCACTGTCGATGAGCGACCTTGCCGATGTCACCGACGTCAGCGTCTACGACGATGGCTCGGTATCCGGAGCCGGCAGTGACAACACCTACCAGGCCCTGACAGACAGTTACAACACGGCGGACAAGCTGGGCTGGTATCTTGACTTGCAGAACTATCCCCTGAAGGCGGATGGCAGCGAGGATACATCGCAGGGCAAAATTCCCTCCGAGCGTGTGGTATCCAGCCAGACCCTGCTGGGTGGCATTCTCTTGACCACCACGTTCATGCCCGGTACCGATGCATGCACCGATGTGGGCAGCGCCCGCTTGTATGGTCAGAACTACAAGACCGGTACCGCCGATCCATCGCTGGCCTATTTCGGCACCACCAGCAAAAACGGCAAGAACGAGGTTAATCGTTCCACCAGCCTGGGCGCGGGCTTGCCTTCGTCTCCCAGCCTGGTGGTGACATCGGGAGCAGGCAAGGACAAGTCGTTGCGTGCCTGCGTGCAGACTTCGACCGGTGCCATCATCTGCAAGGACATCACCACACTCAAGAGCGTGACCAGTGGTGAGGTGTCATGGCGTCAGCCTCTGGATCAGTGACATGAGGAACGTTGCGAACATGCGAAAACAGGCCGGTTTTTCCCTGATCGAATTGATGATCGTGGTGGCTATCGTGGCTATCCTGGCGTCGATTGCCTGGCCCTCCTACCGGCGTTACGTCGTGCGTTCGCATCGCACCGACGCCAAGAAGGCCCTGTTGGAAGTGGCCGGGCGCGAGGAGCGCTACTTCTACTCCAACAACGACTATACCGACCAGTTGAGTGAGCTGGGGTCGTCCTCGTCGGCCGCTGGCCAGTACTACAGCCTGTCAATCCCGGTCGCCAATGCCACGACCTACACGGTGAAGGCGACGGCCGTTGGCAGTCAGCAGCGCGATGATGAGCTTTGCCAGAGTATCAGCCTGGACAAGACCGGCAAGTTCACATCGGAAGGCTCAACCACGGATGCACCCAACTGCTGGGGAGGCGGATGAGCATGCGCGGACCCAGACAGTGGCGAGCGTCGGCCATGGTGGCGCTGGTGCTGGCCGCGGTATGCGGTTCGGCGTCAGGGCAGCAGACTGTCTATCAGTGGAAGGATGCAGCGGGCACCACGCATTTCAGCGCGGCGCCTCCCCCGCATGGCTCGTCACGCAAAATCACCCTGCAGGACGGGCAGGTCGAGCACGAGAACGCCGCCAAACCAATGCCTGCAACCAAGCCCCCGCCCAGGCCGACCTCGGAACTGTACAAGGTGGAAGCCGAGTATCGGCAGCAGTCATGCAAGGCCGCGCGTGACAACCTGGCACTGTTGGAAAGTGGCAATACCGTGTTGCAGCGAGCCCCTGGTAATCGCCAGCGCCGCCTGGATGCGGCGTCGCGCGAGCAGGCCAAGGCGCAGGCCAAGGCTAATATCGACAAATTCTGCCTTGATGCACGTCCCGGCAAATGAGCATGAGCATGCGTAACGAGCAGCGTGGCTTTACCCTGATCGAACTGATGGTCACCGTGGTGGTGGTCGCCATTCTTGCCAGTATCGCGTTACCGAATTTCCGCAGCTTCATGCGCCGCAACGCGGTCAGCGGAACCGCGAACAGCGTGATGGCGGACCTGCAGTACGCGCGAAGCCAGGCCATTGCCCAGGGTGGCAATCAGCTCACCTATGTGTCGATCTGCCCGAGCACCGATGGCAGTACCTGCGTGGCCGGGGCGGTGTCTTACGACGCCGGTTGGTTGGTGTATACCGATCCCAAGCCCAAGGACGGCTATGCCGCTGACGCTCAGCATCAGTTGTTGCGGGTGGCCCAACCCGATAGCGGCGTATCCATCCGCGCCATCAATGGCCCGGGCGGCGTCCTGACCTTCAATCCACGTGGGGAGTTGCTGATTACCAGTAACGATTTTTACCTTGCCGTGTGTTCTCGCGAAGGTTCGGGTAGTGGTGTCGGAGCCAGTACCAGCCAGGTGCCGGGATTGAAGGTGGAGGTTTCCATGTCCGGTCGCATCGTGGTGCGCAAGTTGCAGTCTGACGACAGTTGCGGCAGCTGAGCCCAGGCGGTCCCGAACATTTACCCCGCGGCCGTTTGGCCTTTGGCCTGATTCGCTCAGCAGGGTGGGTGGCGATGACGGCGTGACGTGTCGCAAGACGTTGTCAGCGCGTGTGCATGCGCAGAATCAGTTCGGCTTCGGTCATGCCGATACCGCAGGCATCCACAATCTGTGCTGCCGTAGCGCCTTGTCGTGCCAGCCGCTGTGCCAGTTCATAGGATTTGTCCTGGCTGCTGACGCTGCCTTGCACGGGTGCTTGCTGTTGCGACTCTTCGATACGCGCCAGACGCTGCTCCACGCGCGATAGCGTGGTCACCAGCATCGCGGTGGGAATATCTCCGGTAGATTCAGGCGGCCGATTTCGCAGTTCGCGCACCTGGCGAGAAACACGTGCGATACGCCACCACAGCCCAATCGTCATGACCAGCTGCATCAGCACGACGATAGCCAGCAAGAGGCCTTGCGTCGGGGTGACGGCGATGACGCCCTGGTTCACGCCGAGCCCTTCATGCGGCACAGATTGGTCACGTCGAGCAAGGCGATGAAACCGCCATGCAATGGCACCACACCATCGACCGGGTCATCGCCACGGCTGGCGCGTCCGGGCGGTGGCGGCGCCACCTCGGCATCGCGCAGGTCGATCACGTCGCCCATGGCGTCGATATGCACGCCCACGGCCTCTTCGCCGAAGTCGAAGATGATGCAGCGCTCGCCTTCCGTGCTGCCCGGCGGTTGCTTGCGGCTCAGTCCGAGGCGTCGGGCGCCATCGAGAATGGTGGTGATGCTGCCGCGCAAATTGACGATGCCCAACACGTCACCCGGCGCGCCGGGCACCGGTGTGGGAGGTTCGTAACGAATGACTTCGCGCACGCGTGCCAGCGGAATGGCGTACACCTGGCCTGATAGCGTGAAGCTCAGCCAGGCGCCCGGGGTATCGGTGGTTGGCGAAGCGACGGCGATGGGGGAGGGCGCACTCATATGGGTGACTCGCAGATGCGCCGGCTCAGGCCAGGCGCGGATCGGTGGTGAGCTGTTCGATCAACTTGTCCAGATCGATGATGGCGCATTTGTGCTCATAGGTCATGCCGACCAGCCAGGGGCGCAGTCCGGTTCCATCGCGCCAGCGGATCTGATCGTCACGCAGCCGCATGGGGGTGTCTTCCAGCGTGCAGGCCAGTGCCCACTTGGTGCCGGCGATGGTGAGAAGGTGTTCGGGGCCTGCACGCGGCACACCCGGAGCCACCACGCGCGCCAGATCAATGACCGTCCATTCGTGATCGCCTTCGCGATGGCGGCCCAGTTCCCAGGCGATACCGGAAAAATGCACAGCCGGGGACGTCTGTTCGATGCTGTGCAGACGATCCAGTGGAATGGCCACACGCACCGTGGATATACGGCAGATGCGGTACTCGGTTACGCCGTCGGGCAGCGGCACGGCCGATTCCATGATGCGATTGATGTCGACCGAATCTGCCCGGGACGAGTCAGGCTCGATACGCTCACGCATTACCGGCGCGAAATCTTCGGCGGTCCAGGCCTCGGGGGGCGCCGGTTCATCCTCTGACAGGCTATCGGTTCCAGCCGCGTGACTGCCGGTGCCGGCAATGCCATCGATCTGGGTAATGTCCATGTCCGCGCTTTCGTACTCCATGCCTACGCGCGCACTCTCAGGTGGCGGCGCTTGGGAGTGCGATTCGACAAGCTCGGGACTGGGACCGAAGGTGCCCAATACCGGCTCGCCGGGTTCGGGCATCTGTTCGGGCATCTGCCAGGCAGGGATAAGATTCAGCGGCTGGGTCTGCGCCGGGTCGAAGGCCGTCAGCGCCGATGCGTCGCCGGACACGCTGCAAGCGCTTTCTCCTTCAGGTGCCTGCAGCAGCGAGCTTTGTGATTCGGGGCAGTCGAGTACCGGCGATGCCGCGGGTTGCGGCTCTTCCCACAGCAGTGCATCGACATAGGCTTTCACGGCCGCTTCCACGGAAGGCGGTGGTGTGTCGTCGTAAGGGTGCATCATGCAGTCTCCTCCGTCGGCTCGGTCGCGAGGATTTCGTCCAGCAGCAGGTGATAGGCCGGGCAAGCACGGCGCGCGGCCGACCAAAGGCTGGCCGGAACGCCGTTGACACTGGCCTCGCGAACCTGGGTGTCGGTGGGAACGAAATTGTCCGCCACATCCTCGCCATAACGCTCGCGCAAAGTCTGCAGCGACTCGCGCGAGGCATGTGTGCGCATGTCGTACAGCGTGGGTATGATCAGGCGGGGCAGGCGCGAGCGACGGGACTGCTCGATCATGGCCAGACTCTGCAGCATGCGCTCCAGGCCTCGCAGGGCCAGAAATTCGGTCTGGGTGGGAATCAGCAGACGATCGCAGGCGGCCAGTGCGTTGATCATCAGCACGCCAAGCATGGGCGGGCAGTCGATCAGCACGTGATCGAAATCCAGGTTCGTCAGTGCGCGGCGAAGCACCAGGCCCATGCCGCTGCGCGAACTCATCTGTCGATCCAGCGTGGCCAGCGCCGGGGCGGCCGGCAATACCCACAGGCGCGGGTAGGGCGTCGCGCGCAGCATGCTCTTGATCGATTCGGGATGACGCGGGTCGCCGGTGAACAGCTCATAGACGCTGCCCAGACCATCCTCGCCACTGACACTGAAATAGCCGGACAGCGAGGCATGCGGGTCGGTATCCACCAGCAGCGTCCGCTTGCCCTGCGACGCCAGCAGTCCGCCCAGGGCCACTGTCGTGGTGGTTTTGCCCACGCCGCCTTTCTGATTGGCAATCGCCCACGTGCGCATCATGGTTCCTCGGTCACTTTGCTGTCGCCGGCGCCTTTGCCACTCGCGGCCCTGCCTTGGTTATCGGCCGCAGAGGGGATGCGCTTTGCATCGGAATAAAAGCGCGCCGGAGCCCCCTTGTCACTCAATACTACGATGGTAACGCGACGATTGCGGTCACGCCCTTCGGCCGTGTCGTTGCTGGCAATGGGGCGGTATTGGCCCCAGCCCAGAATGCCCAGCCGCGACGGATCCACACCGTTTTCCGAAAACAGCCGCGCCACGCTGGCGGCACGTGCGGCGGAAAGCTCCCAGTTGGAAGGATAGGCGTAGGTATTAATCGGCTTGTTGTCGGTGTAGCCCTCCACGCGCAGCGGATTGGTGAAGGGCGAAAGCACGTGCGCCACCTGGCTCAGGATGCGGATGGCCGAGGGCTGCAGGTGTGCCTGACCGCTGTGGAACAACAGGTCGGTACGGATTTCGATTTCCAGCCAAAAGCGCGTCTGGTGCAGGCCCACCAGCTTGCGATTGATCAGTGGCTGCATGGCCTGGCGCACCTGCGCGGCAATGTCCTTGAGCGCTGCCGTTTGCTTGTCGCCGCCTTCGGCGTGCTTTTCGGTGTGGGGCACCGGTGTTTCTACTGGTGTTTGCGGAGCGCCAATCACTGTTTGGGTGGGCGCAGGAACGGGACCGGGGCTGGCGCTGGCCTGGGTCAGTGGCGGTCGGATGGATTTGCCGCCGCCGTTGAAGGCCTCGTGGATGGAAGAGGCCATCTGCCGGTATTTGCTGACGTTGACGGCCGACACGGCGTACATCACCACGAAGAAGGCCAGTAGCAGCGTAAGCAGGTCGGCATAGGGAATGGCCCAGCGCTCGTGATTGGCATGCTCTTCCTGGTAGCGCCGTTTCATAACAGGAAGCCCTGCAGCTTGCTGTCGATATGCTTGGGGTTCTCGCCGTGGGCGATGGACATCAGTCCCTCGACCAGAATCTCGCGCTGCTGCACGCGCAGGCGGGTGATGGCCTTCAGCTTGGCTGACATGGGCAGCATCAGCAGGTTGGCCAGGCCGATGCCATAGATGGTGGCCACGAACGCCGCGGCAATGCCGTGGCCGAGCTTGCCGGGGTCGGTCAGGTTCTGCATCACCGCCATCAGGCCCATCACCGCGCCGATGATGCCCATGGTCGGCGAATAGATGCCGGCGTTCTCGAACAGCTTGGCCGCGTCCATATCAGCGTGTTCGCGCGTGGCGATTTCCACTTCCAGTACCGAACGCAGTGTTTCCGGCTCGGTGCCGTCGACCAGCAACTGCAGACCCTTGCGGACGAAGGCGTCGGTTTCATCGTCGATTTCCGCTTCCAGGCCAAGTAGCCCCTGGCGTCGGGAGATCTCGCTCCAGCGTACGATGCGGTCGATCAGCACCAGCGGCGTCTGCCGTGGCGGCTGGAAGACCCAGGGCAGCATCGACAGGGCTCGTTTGAGCGTCACCGCCGGCGTCTGCACCATAACTGCGGCCGTGGTGCCCACGAAGACAATGACGAAAGCAGCGGGATTCCACAGCGCCGCGAGTGTGCCGCCTTTCAGGAGGGTCCCGGCGATGATGACCACGAACGCCAGGATCGTGCCGATAATGCTGAGCAGATCCATGTCAGGCGCTGGCGCGTAATGGAGATGGCAGCGGTGTGTCCGAAGTCAGGGCAACGAGATCCAGCACCAGCGCGATGCGGCCATCGCCGGTGATGGTGGCACCGGCGATGCCGGGCAGGTGGTGCAGTAGGCGGCCCAGCGGCTTGATCATGACTTCCTCGCGGCCCAGCACTTCGTGCACCACGCAGCCCAGATGCTGGTGGCCAATGTGCAGCAGCACCACGTGACGGTTGCCTGGTCCGCCGTCGACACCCGCCCACTGGCCGAGGTCGGATAGTGGCAGCGGCTTGCCACGGTGTGCGGCGACGACACCACCGTCCAGTTCGCGCACCTGGCCTGGCGTCAGTTCGAACACTTCCTTGACATTGCTCATCGGCAGCGCCATCAGGCGCGAACCCACGCGCACCATCAGCACGCGCAGAATGGCCAGCGTCAATGGAATGGAAATACGCACCGTGGTGCCATGGCCGATTTTCGATTCGATGCCGATGGTGCCACCCAGTTCAGCGACGCTGGTCTTGACCACGTCCATGCCGACGCCACGACCGGAAATGTTGGAGATTTCCTCGCGCGTACTGAAGCCGGGCGCAAAGATCAGCTCGTAGCATTCACTGTCTTCCAGCTGTGCGGCGCGCTCCTCGTCGAGCAGGCCCTTTTCCACGGCCTTGCGTCGCAGCACATCCGGATTCATGCCACGTCCGTCATCACTGATGCGGATGATGATGCGCTCGCCTTCCTGACCGGCCGACAGGCGCACGGTGCCCTTGCGCGGCTTGCCATCGCTTTCGCGATCGGTCGGGTCTTCCAGACCATGATCAACGGCATTGCGAAGCAAGTGGATCAGCGGGTCGGCCAGCGACTCGACCAGGGTGCGGTCCAGGTTGGTTTCCTCGCCCTCCTGCACCAGCTCCACATCCTTGCCCAGTTGCCGGGCCAGATCGCGAATGATCCGCGGGAAGCGCTGGAAGAGACGCCCGATCGGCTGCATGCGCATGCGCAGGGCCGCGTTCTGCAGGTTGTCGGCAACGCGGTCCAGCTCGTTGATGGCCCGCTCCATGGCCGGGTCCACGCCGCGCGAGGACAGGTTGGCCAGGCGATTGCGCACCAGGATCAGTTCGCCGGCGGCGTTGACCAGCGAGTCCAGGCGGGTGGTATCCACGCGCACGGTGGTTTCGGCGTGATGAGCCGAGCCTCCCGCCGCCGCTTTCGGTGCCGCGGCCATGTCCGAGGCGGGCTTGGGTACCGGTGTGACGCGGGTTGGGGCGGGCTCGGGCGACGACGTCACGGTGGCCGGCATGGTGCCAGCTGCAGCCGGAGTGGATGCCGGCGCAGCCGGTTCCGGAGCTGAGGGTGCCTTGTCAGCGGCGTTCTCCGCGCCTGCCTCGTTTTCGCCCTTCTGGCCCGGTGCTTTTCCAGTGCCGTAAAGCTGGTCGAGCAGGGCTTCGAACTCGCTGTCGTCAATGGCGTCCGACTCAGGTGCCGACGGTGTTCCCGGCGCCTTGCCGGAACCGTGCAGTTCGTCCAGCAGCGACTCGAACTCGTCATCGCCGATGCTGTCATCAACCGGTGCTGGCGGGGCTGGGGGCGTGCGGGTGCCTGGCGCACTGGAGCCATGCAACTCATCCAGCAGTGACTCGAACTCGCTGTCGGTAATCGGCTCGGCCTCGCCGCCGGTACCTGAGCCGTCCATCTGCTCGTAGGCACCATCGAGCATGGCGTCAAAGGCATCATTGACCGGGTCGGTCAGCGCCACCGTGTGCGTGTCCGACGCAGCCGACGCCGCCGGCGGGGGCGGCGATTTGTCGGTGGCCATTGACGGTGGTGCGGGCGTCGCCGAGCTGGCACTATTTTGCAGTCGCTGCATGAGCTCGGCTGGCGGCTCTTGCAGCGGCTCGCCACGTGCCATCGCCGCCATCATCGCTTGCAGTAGATCCAGCGCCTGCAACAGGGCATCGACATCATCCGGGGTGAGCACGACGCGGCCATTGCGCGCGTCGTTGAGCAGGTCCTCGGCGTGGTGGCACATACCCACCATCTGCGTGGCGCCAAGGAAGCCGGCACCACCCTTCACGGTATGGAAGGCGCGGAACACGGCGTTGAGCAACTCCGACTCGGTCGGGTTGCTTTCCAGCTCGATCAGCTGTTCGCTCAGGCCGTCGAGCAACTCCCCGGCTTCAACCAGGAAGGCGTCCAGCAGATCGTTGTCCTGCTCGCTCATGATGCGGCTCTTGGCTTTTAGAAACCGAACTCGGCCAGCAGCCGGTCGACTTCATCCTGGGTGGTGGCGCGTTCGACGCTGGTCGGCGCTGTGGCGGCCTTGGCGCTGCCTCCGGCAAGGCTTCCGGTCAGGTGCACCAGTTCCAGCAGTGAAGCCTCGACCTTGTCGATGAAGCTCACCACCTTCTTCACGCGCTGGCCGGACAGATCCTGCCAGGACTGGGTTTCGATCACCTCGGAGAACCGCGCCCCCGAACGGGCGGCGAAATCTTCCGCCTGGGTGGCCAGTGCCAGCGCCTGGGTACGAAATTCCGCTTCCGGTACGTGAGCCAGGGCGCGAGCACGCTCGGAAAGCTGCGAGGCCTGCGGGCGCAATTCCTCGACCATTTCCAGATTGCGATGAGCGGCCTTGGCACTCATGTCCAGCACTTCGGCCAGGCGTTCACGAACATCGGTGACGTTGCCATCTTCCTGTTCGCCGGAGACTTCCGTGGCCAGGCGTTTGACCGACTCGTTGAGGTCGCGGGCCAGGTGGCCCAGTGCCTTGAACAAGGCCTGTTCACGCTTGACCAGCAGTGAGTCAAGCGCACTCTCGAAGGCGGCCTTGTCGTCGCTTGCCAACAGCTGGCGCAGCTCATCCGGGAGAACCGTGTCGTTGGCGGGGGCGGTGTTGTTGTCCATAAGCTCCTCAGCCGGCGGCAGCCAGGCGTTCAAAGATGCGGTCGATCTTTTCCTTCAGGGTGACGGCGGTGAACGGCTTGACGATGTAGCCATTCACGCCGGCCTGGGCAGCGGCGACGATCTGCTCGCGGCTGTTCTCGGCCGTGACCATCAGCACCGGCAGCGCCTTCAGCGCCGGATCGGCGCGGATCGCGCGCAGCAGGTCGATGCCGGTCATGCCCGGCATGTTCCAGTCGGTGACGACAAACTCGAACGTCTGCGCCTTGAGCGCCTGCAGTCCGGTCTGGCCGTCATCGGCCTCCTGGATGTTGGCATTGTTGAAACCCAGCTCCACCAGCAGGTTTCGCACAATGCGTCGCATGGTGGAGAAGTCATCCACCACCAGGATTTTCATGTTCTTATTCAATGGGGTCTCCCTTCAAACCTCTTAGCTGGCCTGACGCCAGCCTGTCATGCGGGCGCGCAGCCGGGTCAGCGCCTGACCATGGATCTGGCAGATGCGCGACTCGCTGACCCCAAGCACCTCGCCAATTTCCTTGAGGTTGAGCTCTTCGTCGTAGTACAGCGACATCACCAGTTTTTCGCGCTCGGGCAGACCATCGATGGCCTCCACCAGTGCCGAGCGCATGCCATGATCTTCCAGCTCCTGCGAGGGCCCACGCAGGCTGGAATCGGCAATTTCCATGGCCCCACTGTCCTCGCCCTCCGGTCCGGAGAGGCTCAGCAGCCGCGAGCTGGCCGAGTCGGCCAGGATCGCGTGGTATTCCTCGGCGTCGATGCCCATGCGCTTCATCACTTGCGCACTGTCGGCATCGGCACCGGTTTCGTTCTCGATCTGCCGCATCACCTCGGTCAGTTCGCGGACCTTTCGGTGTACCGATCGCGGAGTCCAGTCGGTTTTGCGCAGCTCGTCCAGCATCGCACCGCGTATACGGATGCCGGCGAAGGTCTCGAAGCTGGCCGCCTTGCCGGGCGAATAGTTTCTCGACGCTTCCAGCAGACCGATCATGCCGGCCTGCATCAGGTCGCCGATATCCACACTGGCCGGCAACCTTGCCATCAGATGGTAGGCAATGCGTCTGACCAGCGGCGCGTGCGAACGCACCAGGTCGTCGGCGGACATGCCCTGAACCTGCAGATACTCGGCACCAGCCTTCATGCGGGTGTCTCCATGTCGGAGAGTGTGTTCTGCGCAAAGAATCCAATGCGGCCCTGTCTGCTTACCGAGGTCTCCCACTTATCGGCAGCCTTGGCCAGATTCTTGAACGCGAGGGAGGCGCGGGCGCCCGGCGAGGCATCCACCACCGCCTTCTGGCGGCGGATGGCCTGCCTCAAATGTTCGTCATGCGGCACCATGCCCATGTACACAAGGGTGGCATCCAGGAAGCGCTGCGTCACGCGCGAGAGCTTTTCGAACAGGCCACGGCCTTCCTCGGCGCTGCGCACCATGTTGGCCACCACCTGGAATCGCTGCACATCGCACTCGCGGCTCAGAACCTTGATCAGCGCGTAGGCGTCGGTCAGCGAGGCCGGCTCGTCGCAGACCACTACAATCACCTCGTCAGCCGCCGCGGCGAACTGGGTGACGCTGTCGGAGATACCCGCCGCGGTGTCGATGATCATGAAGTCCGGCGGCTGCGGGTATTCATCGAAGGCGCGGATCAGCGAGGCATGTTCGACGCTGGAAAGCTGCGCCATGCGTCGCGTGCCGGAGGTGGCCGGTACGATTTTCAGGCCGTGCGGTGCCTTGAGGATCAAATCCTCAAGCTGGCATTTGCCCTCCAGCAGATGACTGACGTTGTAGACCGGCTGCAAGCCCAGCAGCACGTCGATGTTGGCCAGGCCCAGATCCGCATCCAGCAGCATGACGTCATGGCCGGCCATGGACAGCGTCATGCCCAGGTTGACCGAGACGCAGGTCTTGCCGACACCACCCTTGCCGCCGGCAACGGCGATCACGCGGGTCCTGCTGCGGGAATTGAATACGCCTGTGGATGTCACGCCCTGATTCTCCGTTCCTGCCATGTTTGCCGACATTGCCTGGCGCATCATTATTTTCAGGCCTGCCGCCTGGTCCATGGACTGCATTGTTACATCTCCCGCGTTCAGGCCAGGGCAGCGCTGCGTCGTCCGAAACGCTCGGCCATCAACAGGTCGTCGGCATGCTCTCCCGGCTGTCCGAGCACCTTGGCCGCGCGGCAGGCCAGACGACGTGCGTCGGCCGTGGCAATGTCCTCAGGCACCCGTTGCCCGTCGGTCACATAGTCCAACACCAGCTGGTGTCGGATCAGCACCGAGAGCACACCCCCGAGGGAAGGTGCCTCGTCCAGTTTGGTTAGGATACAACTACGCGGCTTCAAAGGCAGGAACGCGCGCGCAGCTTCGTCGATGGCCAGAGGATGCGCGTTGGCGGCCATCACCAGGCAGGTACGCAGCGTGCTGGTGCTGGCCGAGCCAAGAATGTCCAGTTGCAGGCGCAGGCGCTCATCGTGCGCGCCCATGCCGGCGGTGTCGATCAGCACGGTGCGGCGTCGCGATACCTTGCCCAGGACCTGGTGCAGGCTGACCGCGTCATGGGCACTGTAGACGGGGACCCCGAGCAGGCGGCTGTAGTGATCGAGCTGCGCGCCTGCGCCGATGCGGTAGTTGTCGGTGCTGATCAGCGCCACTTCGTCGGCGCCATGGCGCAGCACCGCGCGTGCGGCCAGCTTGGCGATGGTGGTGGTCTTGCCCACGCCCGTGGGTCCGACCAGAGCCAGGGTTCCGCCGACATCGGTCAGGTCGCGGCGACTGGTCAGCAGACGGCGCGAGATCAGCCCCAGCGGCAGGTAGCGGGCCTGATCGGTACTCATGTCCGCGGGTAGTTCCGCTACCAGTTGCTGCGCGATGTCGGCGTCCAGGCCGAGGCGGGTCAGCTCGCGCAGGGCGCGGGCACGCTGCGGCTGGCGCCGGCCCAGATCATTCCAGGCCAGGCTGGCCAGTTGCGACTCGAGCATTTCGCGCATTTCGCCCAGTTCGCGAAACACACTGCCCAGCACCGGACCATCCAGCGACGGCGCGGCGCGCTCGCGCGGCCGAGCGGAGGGCGCCGCGTCAGGTGCGCTGGCAGGCGACGTTTGCGCCGAAATTTGGGCGTTCGGCTCAGGGGCCGGCGTCTGGGTAGTGGCTGAAGGCTCATCGGCCGGCTCGGCCACGGCGCTGTAGCGCTCGGCGGCCTGTGCCGGCGGGCGCGGCGCGGAAGCTTCGCGCACCAGCGCTTCGTCGTAGTCGATGGCGGCGATGATCTCGATGCCGTCGTCCAGCCTGCGCGTGGACAGGATCACGGCATCCGGGCCCTGATCCTCGCGCACCTGGCGCATGGCCTGACGCATGTCCGGGGCGACGAAACGTTTGATCTTCATGCCGGGTCTCGTAGGTTTCGATGGCGCCTTGGCGCCGTGCTGTCATCGTGTCCGGTGCACGCTCAGCGTCCGAGGGCGCTGACCACGCGAACGCGGCGGTTGTCCGGTACTTCGTTGTAGGCCAGTACATGCAATCCTGGTGCCACATGCCGGGTGAAGCGCGCCAGCCACGGTCGCAGCGGCGGTGCCACCAGCAGCACGGCCGGTTCGCCGGACATTTCCTGACGCTGCGCACTTTCGGCCACCTTCTGCTGCAGGCGCTCGGCCAGGCCCGGCTCGATGGCGGCACCGGCCGGGCTGGCGCCCTGCAGCGACTGCAGCAGGATCTGTTCAAGGTCAGGGGCAAGCGTGATGACGGGGATTTCAGTGCCCAGTCCGCTGATTTCCTGCACGATCTGGCGCCCCAGCGCGGCGCGCACGGCAGCGGTCAACGTGCCGGGATCCTGACTCTGTGAGGCATGCTCCGCCAAAGATTCGACGATGCCGCGCATGTTGCGGATCGGCACGCGCTCGGCCAGCAGGTTCTGCAGTACCTTTACCACTACGCCCAGCGGCAGGCGCTTGGGTACCAGGTCTTCCACTAGTTTCGGCGCCGATTCGGCCAGACGGTCCAGCAGCTGCTGGACCTCCTGATGGCCGAGCAGCTCATGGGCGTGGGTCTGCAGAATATGCGACAGGTGCGTGGCGACCACGGTGGCCGGGTCGACCACGGTGTAACCCAGCGATTGGGCCTGGTCGCGCTGGCTCTGTGTGATCCACACCGCTTCCAGACCGAAGGCCGGATCCTGCGTGGCAATGCCTTGCAACTGGCCGTGTACGCGGCCGGGATTGATCGCCAGCATGCGGTCGTTGTGCACTTCCGACTCGCCCACGGGGACGCCGAGCAGGGTGATGCGATAGTTTGTGGGCGAAAGGTCCAGGTTGTCTCGGATGTGCACCGAAGGCACCAGGAAGCCCAGATCCTGCGACAGCTTGCGCCGTACCGACTTGATGCGCCCCAGCAGTTCGCCGCCCTGGTTGCGGTCGACGAGCGGAATCAGCCGGTAGCCGACCTCCAGGCCGATGGTGTCGACCGTAGTGACATCATCCCAGCTCAGTTCGACGCGCTCGGCCGCAGGGGTTTCTTCGCCGGCCTGCGCCTTGGCGACCTGCTCTCGGGCCTGGTCGATGGCTTCGCGGCGGCGCTTGTCGAGCAGGTAGGCCGCGCCACCACAGATGCCGCCCAGCAGCAGGAAGGCCAGGTTCGGCATGCCCGGAATCAGGCCCATGACGATCAACACCACGCCAGCCACGGCCAGTGCCTTGGGTTGACCGAACAGCTGGGAGACCACCTGCTTGCCCATGTCCTGCGAGCGCGAAACACGGGTCACGATCACCGCCGCGGCGATGGACAGCATCAGGCCGGGAATCTGCGCCACCAGGCCGTCACCGATGGTCAGCAGTGTATAGGTTCGTGCCGCTTCGCTGGCCGACAGCCCGTGCTGCAGCATGCCGACGAAGAAGCCGCCGACGATATTGATGACCAGAATCAGGATGCCTGCGGTGGCATCGCCGCGCACAAACTTGGAAGCACCGTCCATGGAGCCGTAGAAATCCGCTTCCTCGCGCACTTCCTGGCGCCGGTCACGGGCCTGCTCTTGCGTCAGAAGACCGGCGTTGAGGTCGGCATCAATGGCCATCTGCTTGCCGGGCATGGCATCCAGGGTAAAGCGCGCGGTCACTTCCGATACGCGCGTGGCGCCCTTGGTCACCACCACGAAGTTGATGATGGTCAGAATCGCGAACACCACCAGGCCCACGGCGTAGTTGCCGCCGATGACAAATTCACCGAAGGCCTCGATCACCTTGCCGGCCGCGCCCGGGCCGTTGTGACCGTGCAGCAGCACCACGCGGGTGGAGGCGATATTCAGCGCCAGGCGCAGCAAGGTGGCGCCCAGCACCACGGTGGGGAAGGCGGCAAAGTCCAGCGGCCGCATCACATAGACCACCGCCAGCAGGATCACCAGCGACAGCGCGATATTGAAGCTGAACAGCACATCCAGCATGAACGGCGGCAAGGGCAGCATGACCATGCCCAGCACCACCAGCATGGCCAGTGGTGCGCCAAAGCCGCGTCGGCTGGCGTGTTTGAAGGTATCGAAGAACGTGCTGCTGGCCATAAGGCGCGCTTACTCCGGTTGCGTGCGGTACGGACCCATCAGTGTCGGGTCGATATCCGGTGACGGCGGCTCGGGCACTTCGTAGCCGTACGCGCCCTGCTTGATGCGGTACACGTAGGCCAGCACCTGAGCCACGGCCATATACAGGGCGGCCGGGATTTCCTTGCCGATCGGCGTGGTGTGATACAAGGCGCGTGCCAACGGCGGCACGCGCACGATCGGCACTTCGGACGAGCCGGCGATCATGCGGATCTGGTGCGCCATCACATCCAGACCCTTGGCCACCACGCGCGGGGCGCGCGAACGGGTGTCGTCATAGCGCAGCGCAATGGCGAAGTGGCTTGGGTTGGTGATGACCACGTCGGCCTTGGGCACGTCCTGCATCATGCGTTGGCGCGCCACCTGCTGCTGCATCGAGCGGATACGGCCCTTGAGTTCCGGGTTGCCCTCGGTTTCCTTGTGCTCGTCGCGCACTTCCTGCTTGGTCATGCGCATTTTCTTGTTGAATTCGAACTTCTGGTACACCGCATCGAGCAGGCCCACCGCCATCAGCACCACCGCAAACAGCAGCGCGGCGTGCGTGACCATGCCCAGCGCGTGACGGATGCCGTCGGCCACGTCGATGCGGCCCACCGCCAGCAGTTCGGTACGCACCTTCCACAGCGACCAGGCCAGCACACCGCCGATCAGCAGCACCTTCAGCAGCGACTTGCCCAGCTCCACCAGACCGCGCAGCGAGACCATCTTCTTGATGCCCTCGATGGGATTGAGCCGCTCGGGCTTGGGCTGCAACGCCTCGAACGAAAACGTGAAGCCGCCAATCAGTGCCGGCGCGGCGAAGGTGGCCAGGATCGCGGTCAGGAAAATGGGCGCCAACGCCATCAGTGCATCGCTGCTGACACGTACCAGCAGGTGCGGGATGGCGTCGTTGCCGACCAGGTCGGCACGGCTGTAATCCAGGCCGGCGCGCATGATGTCGTGGAACTTGGCGTTCATCCAGCCGCTGGTGGCCATCATGGTGGCCGCCCCCACCAGCGTCACCATCGCCGCCGACAAGTCGCGCGAGCGCGGAACGTCACCTTTCTCGCGGGCTTCGCGAAGACGTTTTTCTGACGCTTTTTCTGATTTTTCCTGGCCGTCTTCGTTCTCTGCCATGTCGCGTCTGCCTGATGAAATATCTTGTGGATCAGATATTTCATGCGCTGCGCCGGGGCGCGTTCCGTGGGTGACAAATCTCCGCCGCAGGGCGGTTCATCACACAGGTTGCACGGATCGTGCCGAGTTAAGAGGCCCAAGCGTGGTCTCGGGCTACAGACCGGCCAGGTGGCGCATCAGCCCGGAGGCGGTATCGAGCAGGGCTTCGAAGGCGCCGGGCAGTACGCGCAGCGACATCCAGACCACCACCAGCCCCAGGCTCAGGGTGATCGGAAAACCGACGGCGAACAGATTCATCGAGGGCGCCGCGCGTGAAATGGCGCCAAAACCGATATTGACGATCAGCAGCGCGATCAGCGCCGGCAGCGCCACGCGCACGGCGCCATTGAAAAGGTGCAGCGCCCAGGTCAGCAGTTGCCAGATATCGTCCTGGCCAATGTGCAGCTGCGCCAGGTTATGGCCGCTCATGCCTTGGGCCAGCAGCTGGATCAGCGCCAAGTGGCCGTTCAGCGCCAGAAACAGCATGGTCGCCATCACCATATAGAGCTGGCTCATGGCGCTGGTCTGAGTGCCTTGCTGCGGATCGACCACCATCGCAAAGCTCAGGCCCATGGTGTTGGCGATCAGCGTGCCGCCCAGTGCCACCGCCTCGAAGGCCAGGCGCAGCACAAAGCCAATAGCCGCGCCGGTAATGACTTGCTGGCAGACCACCAGCATGCTGGACAGGCTCAACGGATCCACATGCGCCGGCAAGCGTGTCAGCGGCGCCAGCACCATGGTCAGCACCAGCACCAGGCCAACGCGCACACGCACCGGCACGGCGGTGGCGCCGAACACGGGGGCGACCAGCACCAGTCCGGTCACACGCGCCATCGGCCACAACCAGGCGGCGATCAGCTGCTGCAGCTGGCTGATATCCAGGTTCACAGGTGTGCGGCGGCCGTCAGCGCAGGGCCGAAGGCAGGTTGAGAATAAGGTCGTGGGTGAACTGCACCAGCGTGCGCAGCATCCATGGGCCGGCAATCACCGCCACCAGCGCCATGGCGATCAGCTTGGGGATGAAGCTCAGCGTCATCTCGTTGATCTGCGTGGCGGCCTGGAACATGCCCACCAGCAAGCCGACCACCAGCGCCACCAGCAACAGCGGCGCACCCACCATCATGCCCACGTAAAGCGCGTGTTGGCCAAATTCGATGACAGATTCCGGCGTCATGGCGCGAAGGCTCCCATGCTCATGTGTAGAAGCTGTTGGCCAGGGTGCCCAGCAACAGCGTCCAGCCGTCCACCAGCACAAACAGCATGATCTTGAACGGCAGCGAGATCAGCATCGGCGAGACCATCATCATGCCCATCGACATCAGCACGCTGGCGGTGACCAGGTCGATGATCAAAAACGGCACGAACAGCATGAAGCCCATCTGGAACGCGGTTTTCAGCTCGCTGGTGACAAACGCCGGCACCGCCACGCGGAACGGCACCGCGGCCTTGTTGGCGTAGGGCTTGTCGCCGGCCAGCTTGGCGAACATCTGCAGATCCGTGTCGCGGGTCTGGTCGAGCATGAATTTCTTGAATGGCGCGGTGGCCTTGGGCAGGGCCTGTTCGGCGCTCATCTGTCCGGCCATGTACGGCTTGATGGCCTGGTTGTAGGCGTTGTTGAGCACCGGCGACATCACAAACAGCGTCAGAAACAGCGAAAGGCCGACAATCACCTGATTGGGCGGTGATTGCGCCGTGCCCAGCGCCTGGCGCAGAAAGCTCAGCACAATGACGATGCGCGTGAACGAGGTCATCATCAGCAGGATGGCCGGCAACAGCGTCAGCGCCGTCATCACCGCCACGATCTGCAGCGACAGGCTCCAGGTTTGCCCGCCGTTGGCGTTGGATTTGACCGTCAGCGCCGGAATGCCGCCGCCGATATTTTGCGGCACGCTCTGGGCCAGCGCCGGTACCAGTGGCGCCAATGCCAGCAGCACCAGCAGCGTGACCAGCGCCATGCGCCGCAGCGGGGCGCGACTCATGGCTTTTTCCTCCACTGCGCCAGCACATCGGCAAAACTGCGGCCCAGCGTGGGCGGCGTGCTGCCGTCGGTGGCCGGCTCCGGTACCGGTTCATCCAGCACCATCAGTGTGCGCATGCCGCCGGGTGTGACGCCGACCAGCAGCTGCTGGCCGCCCACTTCCAGCAGCATGATGCGTTCCTTGGTGCCGACCATCATCGACTCGATGCAGCGGATGCGCTTGCCGCTGGGGCCAGCGCGCGACTGCAGGCGCCGGCCGATCCAGCCGGCGGCCAGAATCAGCGCGATGATCAGCACCAGGCTCAAGACCACGCGCAGCGCTTCACCTGCGGTGTCCATCATGGCGTGCTGCGCGGCTGGTGGTGGTGCGGCCGGGGTCGCCCAAAGCGGCAGCGCGACCAGCGCCAGCAGCATGAACGCCAGCCAGGGCAGGGCGGAGCGCAGGTTCATCGCAGCTTGCGCACGCGTTCGGCCGGGCTGATGACGTCAGTCAGGCGGATGCCGAATTTCTCGTTGATCACCACCACTTCGCCGTGTGCCACCAGGGTGCCGTTGACGAACACATCCAGCGGCTCGCCCGCGGCGCGGTCCAGTTCCACCACCGAGCCCTGGTTGAGCTGCATCAGGTTGCGGATGGAAATACGCGTGCGGCCCACTTCCATGGCCAGCGTCACTGGCACATCCAGAATGACGTCCAGATTGACTTCGGACTGGCCATTGCCGGTGTCGGCCAGGGTGTCGAACTCCACCTTCTCGGCGCCACCGTCGGCGGCGGCCTCGGCCAGCTCGGGGTTTTCGTTCTCGGAGGCACTCATGACGGATCAGTCTCTTTGGCTGTGTCGGGGGGCGGCAGCGGCTCGATGGCCGGCCGGTATTCGGTGCGCCGCATCAGCGATTCAAAGCGCACGGCGTTCTTGCCGGTGGCAGTGCCGAAGCGGCCCCGGAATACCGGCACGTCCTCGGCGAATACCACCACATGATCGGGCAGGTCGATGGGGATCACGTCACCGCGACGCAGGTGCAGGAAATCACCGATGCTGATGCGCGTTTCGGCCAGCAACGAAGTGAGCTCCACCTCTGCTTCCAGCACTTCGTCCTGCAGGCTCTGGATCCAGCGATCATCCCGCTCGGCGCGATCGCTCTGCACGCCGGCATCGAGCAGCTCGCGGATCGGCTCGACCATGGAATAGGGCATGGTCAGATGCACTTCGCCACCCCCGCCATCCAGTTCGCAATGAAAGCGCGAGACCACCACTGTTTCGGTGGGGCTGACGATATTGGCGAACTGCGGATTGATCTCGGAGTTGAGGAACTCGAACTGCAGGCGCAGCACCGGTGCCCAGGCTTCCACGGCAGACTGGAAGGCCTCATGCAGCATGATCTGGATGACGCGGTTTTCGGTTGGTGTGAAGTCGCGTCCCTCGATGCGTGCCGGAAAACGCCCGTCACCGCCGAAGAAGTTGTCGATCACCGTGAATACCAGGCGTGGCTCGAACACCATCAGGGCGGTGCCGCGCAGCGGCTTGACGCGCATCAGGTTGAGGTTGCTCGGCACCGCCAGGCCCTGCACGTACTCGGAGAACTTGACCATCTTCACGCCCAGCACCGAGACCTCGCAGGTCTTGCGCAGCACACCGAACATGTTGCTGCGCAGGTAGCGCGCGAAACGGTCGTTGACCATTTCCAGCGTCGGCAGGCGGCCGCGCACGATGCGGTCCTGCTGGGTGAAGTCGTACTCCTGCGCGGTGCCGGGTGGCGGCGCCTCGCTGTCGGTATCGACCTGACCGCTGTCCACGCCATCGAGCAGGGCGTCGATTTCTTCCTGGGAAAGTATGTCGCTCATGGGCAGCGCATCACGTAGGGGCGGCGGATGGGCGTCACCAGCTTATTGCATCACGAAGCTGGTGAAATACAGGGCCTCAATGCCGGGGCGGCCAATCTGGTCCTTGAGCACGCCCTGCACGGCCTTCAGGGCCTCGCCCTGCAGTTTGCGTTTGCCGTCGGGGCTGGCCAGATCCTGCGACTTCTGTCCGGAGAACAGCAGCAGCAGGGCATTGCGGATGACCGGCATGGCGCTTTTGGCCGCTTCGATGGCGGCGGTGTCGTGTGACATCAGCGTCACACCGACCTGCAGATAGCGTTGCGAGGAGTTCGGGTCCTGGAAATTGACCACGAACACCGGGTCCAGCGGCAGGTATTCGGCGTGCTCGGCCAGCTTCACGTCGACCTTTGGCTTGGCGTGCTCGGCCGCGGCGGCTTGGCCGTTGGCGCCGGTCGGGGCCTTCTTCGACATCATGAAGAACGCTGCGCCGCCGCCGGCCAGTAGCAGCACCAGCAACACTATGATGATGATCAGCAGCTTTTTGCTCTTGGGCTTGGCTGCCGGAGCTTCCTGTTCGGCCATGTCCGTCTCTCGTCTAAAGCGTTAAGTTTGGCGCTCGCCTGTGTAGGTAGCAAGCGTTGTGCCACGTCGCTGAGAGAGCGGAAATTTTCCCCTTATCAAGGCTTTGCCGACACTTGCTTGAAATGAAGGCAAAATTTTGACGCGCGATGTGGCACGCACGTCAGTATCACGCCATCAGGCGAAATCGTCGACCACGCCTTGCGCCAGGCTTCCGGCGCGGACCTGCGAGGTGGCTTCCACCTCGCCCACGCCATCGCCGCCCTGGCCCGAGTTGCCGCCGGCAGACTGGCCTTGTGAGCCATCCTGCTGCCCGGCGTGCTGCTGGCCGACCTGGGCCTGACCCAGGCTGAGGCCGTGCTGGGCCAGCAGGCTGTCCAGCTGCGGCAGGGTTTGCTGCAGGGCATGCACGGTTCCCGGATGCTGCACGGCAAAGCTGACATCGACGTGGTTCTGGTTGACCTGCACGTTGACGTTGATCGGCCCCAGGTCACGCGGATTGAGCTGGATGCTGGCCTGTTTGACGTCCTGGGCCGATAGCCAGGCGACATGGTCGCCCATTTCCTGAGTGAAGGCCGGGGTACCCGGCGTTTGTGCCGCCTGCAGGTTGTGCATCGGTGCGGTGGGTGTGACCGCATTGGCGGCCGAGGCTGCATTGGCATTGTGCATGGCCTGCAGGGCGGCCAGGTTGGTGTTCTGCGTGGAGCTGGCACCGGTGTTGTGGGCATCGCCCAGCTTGCTGTCGAGCAGCTTGTCCAGCGCGGCGTCCAGCTGGCTGTCCAGCGAGCCAGTCGTGGTGTCGCTGCCGCCGTTCGTGGCTGCCATCGACAAAGCCTGCAGGGCCGATGTGTTGGCGTTGCCATCATTGGCGGCCGAGGCTTTGCCGAGGGCCTGGCTGTTCAGTGCGGACAGGCTGGCGCTCTTGCCAAGGCTGGCTTGGACGGCACTGGCCAGGCGGCTGCCGGCCACGAGGCTCAGGGCGCCGGAGGCCGAGGTCTTGCCATCGCCCGGCAAGGTCTTGCCGGTGCTGGCGGACTTGGCCTGGCCCAGCATGCCCAGTAGCTGGGCGGCGAGACTTCCGGCATCGGCGCTCTTGTCGTCATCGTCCGAGCCATCATCGTGGTCGGACTTGGCCTTGCTCTTGTCGGCCAGCTTGGCCTTGGCAGCGGCCTGATCCCCGGGCGCACTGGCGCTGGTTTGCGCGCGGTCCTTGTCGGCCTTGGCTGAGCTGTCGGCATGGTCACCGGCCTTGTCCGACGTCTGTTTGGCGCGGGTTTCGGGCGTTTTTGATGGCGTGGTGTCGGCCGTCGTGCCGGCGTCGTCCGTGCTCTGGCGCGCCTGCTGGTAGGCCGCGGTGAAGGCGGCACTGCTGGAGGCATCCGTGCTGTCGGCACTGCGGGTGCCGGAGACGGCGCTTAAGATCGGGTTGGCAGGATTCAGACTGGGCATGACGGGTGTTCCGGTCGGTTGCTCAGGGGCAAGGCTGGCGTTTCGTTAGATAAGGAAGCACGGAGTGTGCCAGCGGATCAGTCGTGCCCGGGGCCGCCCCGGCGATGCTGCGAGCGCTCGTCGACCGCTTCCTGGTCACGGCGTTCTTCGGCGCGCTCTTCCTGGTTGCGGTAGCGGCGTGTGACCGAGTCCAGCGCGGCGTGACGATTACGCACTTCCAGCCAGCGTGCGCGGGCGCCCTCCACGGATTGGCGGCGTCGCTGGATCTCGCTGCGTTGCTGCGTCATGGCCTGGTCGATGCGATGCACGAAGCGCTGGCGATTGAGCATTTCGGCGACGGTGACGCCCTGGCCGGGCGCCATGGTTTCGTATTCCTTGCGAAAGCGACCCAGTTCCTCCAGCTGCGACTCGGCCTCGCGCAGCGCGCGCTGATGTTCACCCAGTATGCGGGCGGCCTCGTCGCTGCGGCTTTCGGCCAGGTCGGCAACCCGCTGCATGCGCTCGGAGCGGCGTTTCACGTGCCAAGACCCGGTTCAGCCGGTGGCACGGCAAAGCCGGCGGTGGGCGGGGCCGCGGCCGGCGCTGGCGCGTCCAGGCCCAGCGTGCGTTTGAGCGCGGCCAGGGCGTCGTCGATAGGCACCGGCTGATCGGTTTCCTGCTGCAGAAAGCCTGATAGCGCCGGCCACATGGCGATGGCCTCGTCCACGCGCGGATCGCTGCCTTTCTGATAGGCGCCGATGTTGATCAGGTCGCGCTGCTGCTGGTAGGCCGAATAAATCTGCCGGAAGCGTTGCGCAGCACGCTGGTGCTCGCGGTCGGTGACCGAGGGCATGACGCGGCTGATCGAGGCTTCGATATCGATGGCCGGGTAGTGGCCGGCCTCGGCCAGATCGCGCGAAAGCACGATGTGGCCATCGAGAATGGCGCGCGCGGCGTCGGCGATCGGGTCGTGACGGTAGTCATCGCCCTCGGTCAGCACGGTGTAGAAGGCGGTGATGGAGCCGGCGCCGCGCTGGCCGTTGCCAGCGCGCTCGACCAGTGCCGGCAACATGGCGAACACCGACGGCGGATAGCCCTTGGTCGCCGGCGGCTCGCCGATGGCCAGGGCGATCTCGCGTTGGGCCTGGGCGTAGCGGGTCAGCGAATCCATCAGCAGCAGCACCCGCTTGCCCTGATCGCGAAAGTATTCGGCCACGGCGGTGGCCAGCTGTGCGCCGCGCAGGCGCGACAGCGGCGGGGCATCGGCCGGTGCGGCGATTACCGCGGCACGGCGGCGGCCTTCCTCGCCCAGGATGTGGTCGACAAATTCCTTCACCTCGCGGCCGCGTTCGCCGATCAGGCCGACCACCACCACGTCGGCGTCGGTAAAACGCGTCATCATGCCCAGCAGCGTCGATTTACCGACACCGGAGCCGGCAAACAGGCCCATGCGCTGGCCGCGACCGACAGTCAGCAGTGAGTTGATGGCGCGCACGCCGACATTCAGCGGCTGCTCGATGGGCTGGCGCGCCATGGGATTGATCGGCTCGCGCTTTAGCGAGGCCGGTTGCGTGGCCGTGAGCGGACCCTTGCCGTCCAGCGGCTGGCCGGCCGCGTCGATCACCCGCCCCAGCAGGCCGTCGCCGACAGGGATGCCGGCGCTGGACGGCGCCGGGCGCACGCGGGCGTTGGGCAGAATGCCATGCAGCTGACCGGTGGGCATCAGGAACAGGCGGCCTTCGGCAAAGCCCACCACTTCGGTTTCCAGCGGCGCGCCGTCGGCGCTGTCGACCAGGCAGCGCGAGCCCAGCGGCGCTTCCACACCCACCGCTTCCAGGGTCAGTCCGACCACCCGGCGCAGCATGCCCTCGACCGGCATGGCGGTGACCTGGTCCAGACGCTGGCGCCGTTCGGCCAGCTGCTCGCGCCAGCGCGTGCTGCGCGCCGTGCTCATGCACCTGACTCCGCGCCGGCCTCGTACTGGCGCTCGTCGTCACCGGCTTGCGTGTCGTTGTCGGAGCCGAGCAGGGCGTCGATCATCGCCGCCAGGCGGGTCTCGGTGCGCAGGTCGATGCGCGAGGCATCGGAGACGATGCGACAGTCACCGGGCAGCAGGGATTTGTCTTCGTCGATGCGCCAGCCGCGCTCGTCGGCCTCGCCCAGCGCGTCACGCAGCATCGCCGCATCATCCGGATGCACGATGACACGCACGCTGGCGGTCGCGGCGGGCAGGTGGCTGATGGCCTCGCGCACGATATCGATCAGAAAATCCGGATGCTCACTGATCTGCCGGCGCACCACGCGCTCGGCGATCAGGGCCGACAGACCGGCCAGATCACGCTCGGTGGCTTCATCGACGTCGGACAAAGGGCGGGCAACGGCGTTGAACAGCTGCGCCAGGCGCGCGGCCTGCGCATCGCGCTCGCGGCGTGCGGCCTCGCGGCCTTCCTCCAGCCCGCGCTGATAGCCCTCCTCGCGGGCGGCATCCTCCAGTGCCTGCAGTTCGGCCACGGTGGGCGGGCGCGGTGCGTCGGGATCTTCCTTTGGCTCGGCCGGCTCGGCCGAGCCGACCTGCGGCAGTTCCCAGCGGCGCACCTGGGCCAGCTCCTCGCGGGCCAGGATGCCCATGCGCTCGCTCATACGAAGTCCTCACCTCCGCCGCCCAGGTTCATCTGGCCGTTGGCCGACAGACGCTTGGCCGTGGCCAGAATTTCCTTCTGCGCCGAGTCGACCTCGGACAGGCGCACCGGACCCTTGGCTTCCAGGTCGTCACGCAGCATGTCGGCCGCGCGCTTGGACATGTTGGCGAAAATCTTGTCGCGCACCTTGGGCTCGGCACCCTTCATGGCGATGATCAGCTTGTCCGAGGCCACCTCGCGCAGCAGGGTCTGCATCGAGCGATCATCGACTTCGGAAAGGTCGTCGAATACGAACATCAGCTCCTCGATGCGCTCGGAAAGCTGTGCATCGGTGCCGCGGATCGACTCCATCAGCTCGGCTTCCTTCGAGCTGTCCATGGTGTTGAGGATGTCGGCGGCCGATTTCAGGCCACCCACGGTCGACGATTTGAGCTTGTTGGAGCTGCCGGAGAATTGGCGCTCGAGCACTTCGTCCAGTTCGTGCAGGGCGTGTGGCTGCACGCCGTCCAGCGTGGCGATGCGCATGATCACGTCCGAGCGCGTGCGTGCCGGTAGATAACCGAGCACTTCGCCGGCCTGGTCCGGTTCCAGATGCGCCATCACCAAGGCGATGATCTGCGGGTGCTCCTGTCCGACCATTTCGGCGATGGCGCGGCTCTCCATCCACTTCAGTGACTCCAGACCCTTGCTGGAACGGCCCAGCAGGATACGGTCGATCAGGCTGCCGGCCTTGCCTTCGCCCAAGGCGCTGGTCAGCACTTTGCGGATGTATTCGTCGGTGCCGACACCCAGCGAGGTGTTGTCGCCCAGATCCTCGGCGAAGCGGTCCAGCACGTGGGTCACCTGGTCGCGGGTGACGTTCTTGAGGCTGGCCATGGCCGAGCCGACCGTTTGCACATCACGCGCATCCAGGTGCTTGAGCACCTGGGCGGCATCGGCCTCACCCAGCGACAGCAGCAGGATCGCCGCGCGCTGTGCGCCGTTGATGTCAGCGTGATTGTCAGACTTCATCGCTCGCTACCCAGTTCTTGACGACCTGCGCGACCTGCTTGGGGTTTTCCGTGGCCAGGCGCTTGGCCAGGCCGACTCTCTGTTCGTACGCAGCAGTCGGGCTGAGGGCCGGTATATCTTCGTCATTATCGGCCTTTTCCCGGATCTGGGCACGCACCGTTTCCGGAGTATTGCTACCGGGCAGGGCGGTTGCCTCGTTTTCATCGGGCACCTCCTGCGCCGGCTTGAGCAGTCCCTTCATCATCGGCCGCAGCAGGCCAAACACGAGGGCCAAAAGCAGCAGCACACCGACACCCTGCTTGATCAGATCCATCATGCCGGGACGCTGCCAGAACGGAAGTGAGGGTTCCTTGTCGCTCTCTGTGCTCTGGTGGAAGGCCTCGTTGATCACCGACACGCTGTCGCCGCGCTTGGCGTCGAAGCCGACCGCGTTCTTGGCCAGCTCGGTCATGCGCGTGATCTCACTCTGGGTGAATGGCACCGAGGTGATCTTGCCGTTCTTTCCCACCACCTGCTTGTTGTCGACGACCACGGCCACGGTCAGACGCGCAATGCGGCCGGCCGGATTGGTCGTATGGGCGATGGTGCGATCCAGTTCGAAATTGCGCGTGGCCGAGTTGGAGCTCTGTGTCGGCTGAGCGTTGCCACCGGTGCCCTGGGAGTTGGCTGCGTTTGCGGTAGCACCTGCCGGGGTATTGCCGGGCCCACCCTGAGGGTTGGCGGCAGTGGGCTGCGAGGCCGTGTTCGGCGGCTGGTTCTGCAGCGCTCCGGGCACGTTGGCCTTGGCCTTGGGGTCGGTGGTCTGCGAGCTGGAGACCTTCTCACTGCGCAGCAAGCCCTGCTGCGGACCATAGGTTTCCGAAGCCTTCTCGGTGCTGGAAAAGTCGACATCGGCGTAGACCTGGGCGCGCACGCGGCCCGGTCCCACCAGTGGTGTCAGCAGTTGCTGGATGCGCTGGGCATAGTCATCCTCGATGCGCGAGGTGATCTGCATGTGGCTGTCGTTGACGGCCGTGGCGCTGTTGGGGTCGGTCACTGTCAGCAACTGGCCCTGCTGATCGATGACCGAGACCTGACGTGGGTCCAGACCCGGCACGCTGGCGGCAATCAGGTGCGTGATGGCGGCCACCTGCGAGCTGCCCAGGTTGCGGCCGGGAAACAGCGTCACCACTACCGATGCGCTGGCCGGTGCATTGTCGCGAATGAAGGCCGAAGGCTTGGGCAGCGCCAGATGCACGCGGGCGTCGCGGATCGACTGCAGACTGGAAATGGTGCGGCCAAGGTCGGCTTCCAGCGCCTGCCGATAGCGGGTGCGCTCGGCCAGATCGCTCATCCCGAACGGCGAGTCATTCTTGCTGTCCACCGCGCTGCTCTGGGCGCTGCCCTGGGGCAGGCCCTGCGCGGCCAGTTTCAGGCGCAGGTTGGGGATCTTGTCGCTGGGCACCATGATGGCGTTGCCATCGGCGCTCAGCTTGTAGGGGACGTCACTGGTTTGCAGCGCCTGGGTGATGGCAGCGGCGTCTTTCTGGTCCAGGTTGGAATACAGCAGGCCGTAGTTGGGCGTGCGCGACCATAGCGCCACGGCCACGCCAATGGCCACAGTGGCAGCCATGCCGACCAGCAGCAGCAGCTGACGCGCCAGCGGTGTCTGCGCCACGCTCTTGAGCGAGTCCAGGCGCATGCCGGATGCTGTCGGGGTGCCGCCGCCGGCGGTCTGGGCTACGGGATTATCGGCCATGATTTTCTAGGGCAACCTGGAAGCGGGGCGGCCGGCGTGGCCGCAATGGCAGGAAGGCGTGGCGCCTTACACCTGCATGTTCATGATGTCCTTGTAGGCATCGACCAGCTTGTTGCGCACCTGCACCATGGTGCGGAAGGACAGGTCCGCTTTCTGCGCCGACACCATGACCTGGGCCAGGTTGGTGTTGTCGCCACGCTCGAACGCGTTTTGCATCTGCTTGGCCTCACCCTGGGCTTCGTTGATGCTCTCGATCGATTGCTTGAGCAGGCTGCCGAAGCTGTCGGTGGTCTGCCCTGTCTGGCCGGTCACGCCCGCGCCGCCGATGGCATCGGTACGGGTCGGGGCATCACCGCGCACGGCGTCCATTTGCGAGCTCAGGCTGCGCATCTGGTTAAGCAGGCTGTTGACGTCGATCTGGCTCATGGCGCGCATCTCTTGACTGGCAAGGCTTGTGTCTGTGAATGCACAAGCCGTGCCACACTCAGTATCCGGCGGAGGCCAAGGCGCCGTTTTCGCGCAGTCGCGCCAGCTTGTAGCGCAGCGTGCGCTCGCTGACACCCAGTTTGGCGGCGGTGGCGCGACGGTTGCCGCGGTTTTCGCGCAGGGCATCGAGGATCACCGCACTCTCGCTGCGACGCACGATGTCATTGAGTTCGCTGCCGCCGGCTGACGACGTAGTGGCGGCAGGTGACGGAATTTTGTCATCGCGCTCGAAATGCAGGCTGGCCGCGTCCACTTCGGTCTTGGCGCCCAGGATCAGCGCGCGCTGCATCAGGTTGTCCAATTCGCGGACGTTGCCGGGCCAACGGTGTTCAAGGAGGGTGCGCCGTGCGCCGGCACTCAGGGATGGGGTGTCGCGGCGCATGCGAAAGGCGTGGCGGGCCAGCAGTCGCTCGGCCAGCGGCACGATATCGGCCGGACGCTCGCGCAGCGCGGGCACGTTCAGTGGCACCACGTTCAAGCGGTAATACAGGTCCTCGCGGAAGCGGCCAGCGGCGATTTCCTCGCGCAGGTTGCGATTGGTGGTGGCGATCACGCGCACATCCAGCTCAATGGCGCCGCGACCGCCGATACGCTCGACTTCGTGCTCCTGCAGCACGCGCAGCAGCTTGGCCTGTAGCGGCAAAGCCATTTCCGAAATCTCGTCCAGCAGCAGGGTGCCGCCCTGGGCCTGCTCGAATTTGCCGGCATAGGCCTGGGTGGCGCCGGTGAAGGCGCCTTTTTCGTGGCCAAACAGGGTGGCCTCGAGCATGCTCTCGGGAATGGCCGCGCAATTGATGGCGACGAAGGGGCCGCTGCGGCGCGTGGAATGGTGGTGCACGTGGCGGGCCACCACTTCCTTGCCGACGCCGCTTTCGCCGGTGATCAGCACCGTGGCATCGGTGGCGGCCACGCGCCCGGCGATGTCCAGCAGTTGCACACTGGCCTCATCCTCAGCGATCGGGGTGACCTGGCGATCATCGGTACGCAGGAATCGTTGCGCCAGTCCAACCAACTGCGAGGCATCGAAAGGCTTGACCAGATAGTCGTCGGCACCGTCGCGCATGGCCTGCACGGCGCGCTCGATGGTGCCGTGGGCGGTCATCATCACTACGGGAAGGGTGGGGTGTTGCTGGCGAATGCGCTGCAGCAAGACATGGCCGTTCATCGGCTGCATCTGCACATCGCTGACGACCAGGCCGACATTGCCTTCGGCGATGCGCCGCAGTGCCTGCTCGCCGTCACCCGCCTCGCAGACCGGCACATCAGCCAGTTCCAGCGTTTCGCACAGCGCTTCGCTCAGATCGTGGTCGTCTTCCACGATGAGCACGGACGGGGCGTGGGTATCGGTCATGGTTCAGGTTCTCGCTGGATGAGCGGGATCGCCGTTGAACAGCTCGCCGCTGGGGAGGAGGTGGGTCATGCCGGCACGTGGCAGACGCATCACGAATCGCGCGCCCTGCATGGCCGGTACCAGGTTCAGCTGACCGCCGTGGGCCTGTATCACCGAGCGGGCCATCGCCAGGCCCAGGCCGGTGCCGTCGCGGCGGGTGGTGAAGAACGGATCAAAAATGCGTGTGGCCAGCGCCTCGGGAATGCCGGGGCCGTTGTCAGTGACGCTGATGACGATATCGGTCTGGTCGGTGTGCGCTTCGATCTGCACTCGGTCACCGGCATGCAGGGCGTTCTCGACCAGATTGAGCAATGCGCTGTGCAGCAGGTGACGCTGCCCGCGCACGCATACACCGGGCTCGCGATGCGGCAGGCGCAGCCGGCGGCCATCACCCAGCGAGGCCTCGGCGCTGGCGCGGACCTGCTCGAGCAGCATCGCCACATCGATGTCTTCGGCCTCGCCGCGTTCGCCACGGGCCAGGGCCAGCATGCCGTCGATAAGGTGTTGCAGGTCGCGCAGGCGCGCCAGAGCCTTGGCGCCCAGGCGTTGACAGGTGTCGGCGGGAAGACCACCGTCGGCAATGCGCGAAAGATAGAGCACCGCGGTGGCAAGTGGCGTGCGCAACTGGTGCGCCAGGCGGGCATTCATGTCGTCGATGGCCGATTGCCGGCGCTGGCGCTCGACGCCGCTGCGGTGGGCGTGGGCTTCGCTGTCATCGGTCAGCAGCAGCACACAACCGCCGTCGGCAATGCTGCGACGGGAAACATTCAGGCGTCGGCCGTCGCTCAGTCGCGGCGTGCCATCGGTGTCGCTTTCGGCGCTCAGAGCCCGTTGCACCACATCCTGCCACTTGGCGCCGACCAGTGGGGCACCCAACAGTTCATGGGCGCCGGCGTTGCCTTCAACGATACGGCCTTCGGCGTTGAGCATCAGGGTCGCGGCGGGCAGCGCCTCAAGCAGTGATTGCAGACGTTCGGCGACACGTTCCTTGGCCGCGAGCTCGGCCATACGCGCCTTCTGCGCGGCATCGCGTTGACGGGTCAGCTCGGCCACGCGCGCTTCCAGCGCCGCCCAGGCGGCCTGCAGGTCGCGAGAGGTGGCGTTGAAAACGTTGAAGGCCTGCGCCAGCTCCTTCAGTCGCGTCGTGGCATCGTCGTGCTTCATCGCGGATTCCGAGTGTCCTGGAACCGTTTAAGCAAGATGAATGCCATCCCGTATGGTCTAATTTAACCCATAAAATACATTGGCTTATAAATTAAAAAAGCCGAAGTGTCGGTTTCCCGACGCTTCGGCTTCTGGGTTTTCATGATCGCTGTCGAGGCGGGGTTCTAGCCCTGCATGCTGGGCTGCAGACCGTATTTGCGCAGCTTTTCGACCAAGGTGGTGCGCTGCACGCGCAGCAGCTTGGCGGCGCGGGCGACCACGCCGCCCGAGGCATCCAGCGCCTGGCGGATAAGACCCACCTCGATATCGGCCAGGTGGTCCTTCAGGTCGATGCCGTCCTCTGGCAGCAGGTTGGCTTCGGAGGCTGAGCTGGGCATGGTGGCCGGCGCTGGCGCATGCATCATCTGAAGCAGCGTGGTGGCGCTGGGCTCGGGCTCGGGCGGCACCGTCTCGCCTCGGTACTGCATGGGCAGGTCGGCGGCGCGAACTGGCGTGCTCGGGAACAGGATGGCAAGGCGTTCCACCAGGTTGCACAGTTCACGCACGTTGCCGGGCCATCGATAGGCCTGCAGTGCCTTCATTGCGCTTTCGGTGATATTGACTGGCCCCAGACCGCGACGCGACAGACGCTGGTTGAACTCAGCAACCAGCGAGGGCAAGTCGTCGGTGCGCTGGCGCAGCGGCGGCATTTCCAGCGGGAAAACATTGAGGCGATAAAACAGGTCTTCGCGGAAGTGCCCTTGCTCGATAGCACGTTCCAGATTGCGGTGCGTGGCCGCAATGATGCGTACGTTACATGCCTGCGACTTGTTCGAACCCACTCGCTCGAAGGTGCGTTCCTGCAGTACGCGCAGCAGCTTGACCTGCATGGGCAGGCTCATGTCGCCAATCTCGTCCAGAAACAGTGTTCCGCCCTCGGCCAGCTCGAAGCGGCCCTTGCGGGTGGCGATGGCGCCGGTAAAGGCGCCTTTTTCGTGACCAAACAGCTCGCTTTCCAGCAGTTCGGCCGGAATGGCGCCGCAGTTGATGGCCACGAACGGCTTGTCGCGGCGCGGCGAGCTCTCATGAATGGTGCGTGCGATCAGCTCCTTGCCGGATCCCGATTCACCCAGTACCAGCACGCTGGAATCGAATGGAGCCACCTGCCCGATCAGCGCCTTGACCTGGTTCATTGGGCCGGAGGCACCGACAAAACGGTCATCCGGTGCCATTTCATGCTCAGTGAGCAGAGCCTGCTGCTGCCGGATGATCTGAGTCAGGCGATCATGACGCAGTGGGTAGTTCACATGGTCGATACGAGCAAACCCGAGTCCGGCCGCATGCACCGCCAGCGGTGCGTCGGCCGCCACCAGCGCACCCAGTTGCGCGCGCTGCTTGCCCAGTGGTGCAAGCGCCTTATCGAGCAGCGCCTCGTCCGTAACCTGGCCGATATAAACGCAGCGCCAGTTGAAGTCGCGCTCTGGAGCAGGCGGCGTGCTGGCATCGGTCCATACCGGGGTGAAGCCAAGAAACTCCAGTACCGAGCGCACCGTCTGGGCGCGCTGGGCATCGGGTTCAATCACCAGGGCGTGCGAGGTATGCATGGCTTTGCTCTCCCTTACAAATGACACGCGACCGCTCGCGTCGTACATGCAAGAGGCAACCAAGAACCATGCCAGGCGTCGACAATTTATCGACATCCGTCGGGGAGTCGACGCCCCGTGTGGGCGCAACTGCCCGCAGACAAAGGAAAATTAATTTCGACAATTTCTCGTCGGGTGTCAGAAAAGCGTATTGGGTCACATGACCTTGCTGAGTCAAGCAGATGTTTCAGGTGACGTTCAGGGGTTTCGGACTGACCAAATGCGCGTAGGGACATCACCTGTCACGACAGGCGTCACTGTGCGTCACGTGCCCCGCGGCGATCGGCGATCAGGCGGCGGTGGTGCCGAAACACCATGCGTTCAATCGCCTCGCGCAGCGTTTCGCCGACACCATGGAAGGCAATGAACGGCGCTGGCGTACCGGAAGCGACCTGGCCGAACAACTCCAGAGGCATGGCGCGGCAACCATCGAAGTGCAGGCGAACGCGCACCGTACTGCCCTGGTCGGGCAGCGAGACCGCGCCGCTGAGCCCGAAGGCGTTGAAGCGCAGATGCTGGCGTTCCGGCAGTTTGGATTCAGGCATCAGCGCACGATTGAGCAGCTCCATGAGCACGTTGAGCTTGGCATCCATGCGTGCCAGCTCGTGCGCAATGGCGCTGTCATCATCCAGGCCGCGACGCTCTTCCATGGCCTCCAGCGTGGCCAGGATCTGCGCACCCATGTCGCTTAGCTGTGCCAGGCGAGGGGCATCCGGCAGGGGCCGAACGCTTAGGTTGAGCCGCACCGAACCTTCATAGGCGACGCGATCGGAAAATTCGTGCCAGGCATGCGAGGTGGAGATGGTCATGGGCGCCGCTCCTTCGGACATCGGCACACATTGTGCGCCGAATGCGCCGCTACCGCATGGTTCGGCATTTACGGAGAGAGATAGGCATGCACGGCGCGCTGCTTGTATTTGTGCTTGCCCAACTCATCGCCGATCGCGTCCTGGGCTTCGCGTGCACGCGCCTGCAATTGCTGCTGCTGGCTGGCCAGCACCGCGAAGGCCTCCCGCATCCGGGCAGTAGGCGTGCCAACGTCCCGCAGGGCCCGGTCAAACTCGCTCTTGAGGGACGCCACCTGATCCCATTGGTGGGTATGGCTAGCCTCAAGCATGCGGATGCTCAATGTAAGCGCTTGCTCCAGTGGTTCGGGAAGATTCGGGTTCATGCGTCGGCGGGCGGGTTGGCCAGGTACTGCTCACGGATCTCGTGCCAGGCGTCGCGCACCGGCGTGATCAGGCTGATGCATTCATTGAGCGCGACCAGATCATCATTGAGCTGGGCCGTGAGCAGGCGACGGCTGACATAGTCGTACAGGCTGTCCAGGCGAGCGCTGAACTGGCTGTCAACCGAATGGTCAAGGCTGGCGCGAAGCTCGGTCACCATGGCAAGGGCGCGGGCGAAGCTCTCTCCCTTGCCGGTAACGTTGCCATGCATGATCTGCCCGCGGGCGGCATTCATGCGTTCGAGCAGAGCATCAAACAGCATGCTTATCAGCTGGTGGCGATCGGCCCCCTCAATGCTGCCGTGCGCGCTGGTCTCACGATACAGCGAGCTGGCCGCGTTCATCATTGCATACGTCATGGTGTGCTCCCGAAACGTCAGTTCTTGCTATTGCTGTTGGTCAGCGCGTTCAGCTGCTGGGTCAGGTAAGTGCTGGTGTTATTGAGCGACGAGACCAGCGAATCGAGCGCGGTGTATTGCTGTTGCAACTGCTTCTCGTAGGCCTGCATGCGCTTGTCCAGAGCCGTTTTCTGGTCGGCCAGGTCGCTGACATGACTGTTGAGGCTGTTGATGCGGCTCTGCAGGATGCCGTCGCTGGCGGTGTAATCGTCGATGGTGCTGGACAGCTTGGTGGCAAATCCGCTGTCGCCGGAGAAGAAATTCTTCACGGCCGACGGGTTGTCGCTGATGGCACTGGAGAGCTTGTTGCTATCCAGGCTCAGCGTGCCGTCCGCACTGCGGGTGATACCCAGGTTCGCCAGACTGGCGATGCTGCTGCCACTGACTGGGGCACCCAATACCGAGGAAATCTGGCGCTGCACGGAACTGAGCGTGCTGTCACCCAGCAGTATGCCCGCCTGCTGGGTGTCAGGGTTGTAGCTGGACAACGTCGCCGTCGTGCTGGCATAGCTGTTGTAGGCATCGACAAAAGCCTGTACCGCCGAGGTGATCTTGTCGGTGTTCTGTTTGACGGTCAGTGTGCTGGTACCGGTCGCTGCCAGGTCCAGTGTGACCCCGGTCAGGGCGCCGGTCACCGTATTGCTGGCGCTGCTCACCGAGACGCCGTCAATGCTCAGTTGCGCATCGGCCGCTTCGTTACTGCCCGCCGTGCCGAGCGCCGTGGCAAGGTCACTTACGCCGGTGCTGGAGCCGCCGCTGGCGCTCACGGTGAACGCATTGGCGACGCCGGTCTTGGTCGAGGTCAGCACCAGCTGTGAGCCATTCACGCCGTTGACCACGGCCGCCGTGACCCCGGGGTTGTCCGAGGAAGCATTGATCTTGTTGGCGATGTCGCCAATGGTGTCAGAGCTGCCTACGTTGATATCAACGCTGTTGCTGCCCACGCCAATGGTGAGTGTGCCCGTGCCTACCGGGCTGTCGGTGGCATAGCTGTTGGACAGCCGCTTTTGCGCCGTCGCCAGCGACTGCACGTCGACGTTGTAGGTGCCTGGCACCGCAAATGAAAGCGTACTGGCGGTGCCGAGACTGCTGTCGGCGAAACTGGCGTCGAATGCCGTATATGTGCTTGAGCTGGTCAGATCATCCAGGGAGCTTTTCAGGGAGCTCAATACCGAATCCAGACTGGTCAGACCGGTAATCAGGGTCTGATCCTTGGTGGTCTGGCTGGTGATCTGCTGTTCGGGACCGGCTTTCTTGGCGTTGACCAGCGCGGTAATGATCGATGTGACGTCGAGGCCAGAGCCGATACCCAGCGAGCTGAGCAGGCCGGTGCCGCTGATGCCGTTGCCGGAACTGCTGCCCGATGAGCCGGTGCTACCCGAACTGCTGCTCGTCGTACTACCCGAACTGCTGCTGGTGGAGCTGCCACTGGTATTGGTCGTGCTCGTCGTGTTGGTGCTCGAACCGATGCCGGTGATGCTCATTGGAGGGTCCCGTGGAATCTCAAGACAGAGGTGGCGGTGGAATTCGTCGGCCTACGCGTGGCGTCAAGCAAGAAGCCGGCCAAAACCCTCCATGGCTGGTGTTGGTAATGGCTTCTTCCATCCGTGGAGACGTTTTTCCGTCGCATGACCCTAAATCGGCACCTGGCCTGAATACTTGAGGCCCGAAGGGGGCGAAACGTCCAAAATATGGCGTGCCGGCAACGATTTGCCGGAGGTGAGCCGGTGTTGCCAGGCCACCTCGTTGATACGAAAAAGCCCCCACATGCGGACATGTGCGGGCCTGTTTCGTTGTCCGTTGTCAGCCATGTTGGCCTGGCATCCGGAGAAGCCCCCGCCGGGTTGGCGGGGGCTTTGTTTGCCTACTTCTGTTACTGCAGCAGCTTCAGAATCTGCTGCGGGCGCGAGTTGGCCTGGGAGAGCACCGAGATACCGGCCTGCTGCAGCACCTGGGCCTTGCTCAGGTTGGCTGTTTCCTTGGCGAAGTCGGCATCCTGGATGGTCGACTGCGACGATTGCAGGTTGGTGGTCTGCGCACTCAGCGTGGAGATGGTGGACTGGAAGCGGTTCTGCACCGCGCCCAGCTGGGCGGCAAAGTCGGACACCGAGCTCAGTGCCACGTCGATACGCGAAATCAGGTCGTTGGCACCATCTACGCTGCCCGCGCTGGCATTGGCCAGGTTGCCGCCAACCCCCGCCACATCGCCCGCAGCGTAAGTAGCGCCCCCATTGGCATTCGTGGCGTTGGCGCCGACGATATTGCCACCAGTGTCTGTGATGGTCAGCGCATTCTTGGAATAGAAATTGATACCGGTGCCGTCTGAGTTCACGGCCGTGCTGACGCCATCCACACCCGCGGCATTGATGGCATCGGAAATGTCCTGCATGCTTTTGGCGCCGCTTAGGTCGATAGAGGTGGTAGTGGTGCCGCCATCGACTGAAATGCTGAGATCCTCAGAGCCCAGGTCCACTCCGTTGCTGGCTGCAACAGCATCGGTACCAGCGGTTGCTGCACCGAATGTAATGTTCGTGGGGCTCGTGATGGTCATTGGATCGGCGCCAGCCGAGTTGGCGTCGATTTGAATGCCGGAGCCACTCACGGAGGCCGTGTAATTAGCACTGAACCCGCTATCCGCGTTGATCGCAGCCACGAGGCCTGCGAGGTTACGCGAGCCGCCACTATCAGCCGAGATACTCACCGTAGTGCCATTAATCGTGAACGACGTTGCAGCAGCAGCATTAGTGACACTGCCCGCTGCCACAGAGCCCTTGGTGGCCGGGCTGGCAGCCGTTGCCTTAAAGATATTACTGATATCGCCGCTCTTGACCTCGGCGACCTGACCCAGATCACTCGCCTTGACGCTGGTGCCTAGGCTCACCGAAATGGTCTGACCGACATTGGCGCCGACCTGGAAGCTTTGCGTGTTCAGCGAGCCGTCCAGCACGTTCTTGCCGTTGAAGGTGGTCTGGTTGGCAATGCGGGTGACTTCGGCCAGGCGCTGCTGCACTTCCTGGTCGATGGTGGCACGGTCCGAGCGGCTGTAGGTGCCGTTGGCCGACTGCGCAGCCAGATCACGGATGGCCTGCAGGTTGGCGGTGACCTGGTCCAGCGCCGAGCCGGCGGTCTGCGCCAGGTTGATGGCGTCGCTGGCGTTGGAGCTGGCCTGGCCCAGGGCGCCGATCTGCGTGGTGTAGCGCTGCGAGATGGCGAAGCCGGCGGCATTGTCGGCGGCGCTGTTGATCTTCAGGCCCGAAGACAGGCGCTCGGTGGCCTGCGACAGGGCATTGCCCGACTTGGTCAGGTTGTTCTGCGTGTTCAGCGAAGAGATGTTGGTGTTCAGAACCAGTGACATGATGATGTCTCCTCAAATTCTGCGATAGATGTGTTGCTGTTCCGGCGGCCTTCCCGAACATCGGAGCAGCAACCGCCTCGGTAACTTTTTCGGCACCCAGCCGGAAGTCTTAAGGCCATTTGAGGAATATTTTTTGCGTTATGTCGGTGCGCAGCCTTGTGCGGCAAAGGTTTGCCGCCATCGGCCAATAGTTGCCGCTTGGTAACGTTGCCATGGCCGGCAGCCCGGCAAAGCGGCGGGCAGGGGCGTGGCGATAGGCGTATGGACGTCTCCATGGCGTCCATGGTTCGGCTTGTGTGGAGACATGCATAGCCGATGGCGCCGTAAACCGCGCGCACAGGCCAGCGCGCAAGTGGTGCGCTGCTCTTGTTTCATTGGGTCTGGCATCTGGCGTCTGGCGCCCGAAAGGCAGTACGGGTGGACTGCTGATGATTCACCGCCAGAAGCTTGCGTACTCGCAGCTACGAGGCAAGGGCGATGTGGTCATCCGCCGCAGGCGCGTCAGGCGTATAGCGGGTGGCGCTTTCGGCGTTGACGCCATCAAAGTGTCCCCACCGATCCTGGCCCTTCCTTTAAAACGAAAAAAGGCGCAGCCACGCGCCTTTTTTCCTCACGGGATATGCGTACGGCTACTTGATGTAGTTGAACAAACTCAGCGACTGCACCTTGGCGAACACTTGCTGCGAGGCCTGTAGCGCGGTCGATTGCAGCGACAGGTTGCTGATGGCCTGGGCCATGTCCACGTCCTGCACACCGGAAAGGGCGGTTTTGTAGGTCACTTCCAGGTCTGTGTAGGCGGTCTGCTTCTGGTCGAGTGTGCTCATGCGCGTGCCGACGCCGACCTGGGCGTTGCTGACGCTGGCCATGGTTTGCTTGACGCTTTCCAGCTGGCGGTTGAGCTGGTTGGTCAGCTCGGTGCCGCTGGCGTTGCTGTTGAGCGTGTTGATCATGCCCTGCAGCGTGGTGAAGATGTCCTGTGTGCCGCCGGATTTGACTTGCACGGTGTCGCCATCAGCGGGTGAGCCCTGCAGGTTGACTGTCAGACCATTGAAACTGATGCTGCCGCCGTCGGTGTAGGTGCCGGTCACCGGGTTGCCGCTGCTGTCGTTGACGGGGGTGCCCATGTTGTTGTCGGTGACGGTGTAGCTACCGTCGGCCTGGAAGTTGATGGTGTAGTTGACAGGGCCCGATGCCGTGGCGTTCTGCCAGGCCGCGGCGTCGGTGACGTTGTTGTCACCCACCACCAGGCTGCCGCTGTTGGCGGCGCCAGCGCTGGCCACAAAGCTGCCGTTGCCTTGCGGGATGTTCATGAACACATTGGCGCCGGTATCGGTGTTGGCCACCTTCAGCTGCGGACCGATGGCGGTGAACGCCTGCACGTTGTTGCCGGTGTAGTTGCCGCTGCCATCGGCGTTGAGCTGGAACGGAGCGCTGGTATCGCTGGTGCCGGAAAACAGCGCATCGCCGTTGGCATCGGTGGTGTTGGCCAGCTGCAGCAGTTGATCGCGCAATTGGGTCAGTTCGGTGGCCAGATTGCCGCGGTTTTCAGCCGTGAGCGAACCATTGATGCCCTGCAAGGCGGCATCGTTCACGCTGTTGAGCACGTTCTGCACCGAATTGAGCGTGTCCGACTCGGTGGAAAGGCGCGTGTTGGCGGCGGTGATGTTGGCGCTGTACTGGGTGTTGCCGGCCAGTACATGATTCAGGCTGACAATTTGCGCC
Source organism: Oleiagrimonas sp. C23AA (assembly GCF_011759385.1). Taxonomy (GTDB): domain Bacteria; phylum Pseudomonadota; class Gammaproteobacteria; order Xanthomonadales; family Rhodanobacteraceae; genus Oleiagrimonas. The sequence goes on from NZ_JAARLY010000001.1 coordinate 161,879, forward strand.
GAGCCGGTGGGGTCGTCCGAGGCGACATTGATGCGTTTTCCGGAGCTGACCTGGTCCTGCGTATTGCTGAGCGTGCTTTGCTGCTCGAGCATGGTGTTGACCGAGCGCTGGTACATCCAGCTGGTGGAGATACGCATGATGATTAGCCTCCCACCGCGTTGAGCAAGCTGTTGAACAGGGTCTGTGCGGCGTTGATCACCTGCGCCGATGCCTGATAGGACTGTTGATACTTGACCAGGCTGGCCGCTTCCTCATCCAGGTTGACGCCGGAGGCGCTTTGCTGGGCGCTGACCGCTTGCGTGTTGAGGCTGGTCTGCGTGGAAAGGTTGGCCTGCGCCTGGCTGCCGATGGTACCGATACGGGCCGTGAGGTTGGCAAAGCTGTCGATGACCGACGTTTTGCCGCCGTCCAGCACGCCGCCGCTGGACAGCGAGGCCATGCTCAGCGCATTGCTGTTGTCGTTCAGGCCATTGGCGTTGGAGCCGACATTGAACGTGTCGCCGTTGGCCGGGGTGCCGGAAAGCGACAGGCTCCAGCCGTTGGCCTGGATCGGCTGGCCCGGAGTATAGGTGCCCGTGCTGATGGTGGCGCCACCTGCGTCGGTGATGGTGTAGTTGCTGCCGGCGCCAAAGGTGACCGTGGCCGCGTTGAGCAGGTTCGGGTTGCTGGCGTCGGTGACCGTGGTCGAGGTCACCTGTGCGCCGCCGGTGTTGCTGGTGCCGGCATTGGTGGCCACGGCCGAGGCCGCAGCGATGCCGCGTGGGTTGCTCAGCACCACGGACAGTGAGGTGGCCGCATCGCGCGTCGGGCGCACTTCGAAACTGTCGCCGGTCTGCGCCGTGCCCTGGCTGACATCGAACGTCAGGCCGTCGGCCGACAGGGTGCCATCACCGTTGTCGGTCAGACTGACGGCGGTGCCGCCGGTCGTGGCCAGCTGCCAGCCATTGGTGCCGTTGCCGGCGCCGACATAGGTAAGTTTGTAGTCCGAGGCGGTCAGCTGATTGACATCACTGACGCTGGCGACCGGTTGCGCATTGCCCGCATTGTCGGTGTTGCCCTGCACCTGAGGCTGGGCAAGCCCAAAAATCGGCTGGCCCTGGTTGCCATTCAGATCCAGACCACGGGCTTGTTGCTGGTTGATGCTGGCGGCCAGTGCCGTGGCCGACTGGCCAAGCTGGTTCTGGGTATCGTCCAGCACATGGCGGTAATTGATCAGTGCGCCCAGCGTGCCATCACCAATGGACGAGGTGATGTTGTTGCCGCTGGCATCGAACACGTCGGTGCGCGACGAGTCGTAGCTGTTGCCGCCCGTGGACAGCTTGAACGCGCTGACACCGGCCACCAGGGTCTGTCCCGAAGTGGTGTAGACACCAATGGCACCAGAGTTTTCCTGCACCGTGGAGATGCCAGTAAGACCGGACAACTGCTGTATCAGCTGGTCACGCTGATCCAGCAGTGCGTTGGGAGCGTTCTTGGCATTCAGTGACTGCTCGATCTGCTTGTTGAGATCGGCGACCTGCTGCGACAGCGTATTGATGCTGGTAACGGTGTTCTTGATCTGTGTGTTGACCTGACTCTGCTGCAGGTCCAGCTGCTGGCCCAGCGTGTTGAACGTGGTGGCCAGCTGTTGGGCATTGCCCAGCAGCGACTGGCGCGTGGCGTTGTCGCTGGGGTTGTTGGCGACATCGGACAGCGAGCCGTAGAAACTGTCCAGGGAGCCTTGCAAGTCACCGCTGCCACTGAGCACGCTGTTGAGCGTGGTGGCCAGGTCATTGGTGGTGGTGGCGCCCTGCAGCCCGGTATTGGTACTCCATACCGCCTGGGTCAGAAACTGGCTGTAAGCGCGCTGCACGCCCACCACGTCGACGCCGGAGCCAATGGTGAAGCGGGCGCTGGCATTCTGGCTGACGTTTTCGGTCTGCTGCACGGTCTGGCGGCTGTAGCCGGGCGTGCTGGCGTTGGAAATGTTGTTGCCGACGGTGGCCAGCTGAATCTGTGAGGCCAGCAGGCCGGAAACGCCGGTGGAGAGCAGGTCAGCCATGGCTCACCTCCACGCGGCGCGCGTGGGCGTGCAACGGCCACACCGCTTGGCATGACGCGTGAATCGGGCGTTCGGCTGGACGCAATGTTGTGCTCATGGCACATCCTTTGACGGCACATTGGCCGCATTCTTGAGCGAAGCCAGGGCCTCGCGCATGGTGTCGCTATTGGCGATGGCGGTCAGTTTGGAGGCGTAATGCGGGTCGGTGGCGTAGCCGCCGGCGACCAGTGCGTGGGCAAAACCGGCCACATCGCCGCCACGGTTGAGCGCCTGTGCGTAGCGCGGGTTGTTGGCCACCAGATTGGCGTAATCGTTGAACGAATCGGTCGGCGAGTCGTAGGCGCGAAAGCTCTCGCGCTTGCGCACCGCCACCCCGTTTTCGTACTCCAGCGTGGGCACGTTGGCGCGCTGGCCGTCCCAGCTGCTGCCGGCCTTGATGCCAAACAGGTTGTAGGAATTCTCGCCGTTGGACTGGGTCGGCATGTGCTTGCCCCAGCCGGTTTCCAGCGCCGCCTGGGCCAGCACCGCGCGCACCGACACGCCCAGTTTTCGTGCTGCGGCCTCGGCGTGGGGAGCGACCGCTTTGACAAACTCGATCGGATTGCCGGGCGTCCAGCTGGCTGCGGCCTTTACGGCCGAACTGGCGGCGGGAGCCACGGCATTGAGTACGGTACCCAAGGCACGCACGGTGGCGCTCAGCGCATCGCCGTCATCGTCGCTGCTGGCGGCCTTGCTGGCCGACTCACTACCGGCCGCGGCCAATTGCGCGGCGCCATCCAGCGCCAGCGTCTGCGGGGTCGCATCCTTGCCACTGCCTGGCGTGTGTTTGCCGCCCAGCTGCTTGATGAGCATGTCGGCAATGCCGATACCCTTGCCCTGGCCGGACAGGCTCAGCGACAGCTGCTGGTCGAACAGATCCTGATAGGCCTTGCCGGCCTGGCTGTCGAACATCGGATTGCCGAAGCTGGCCGCACGCATGGACTTGAGCATCATCTGCGTGAAGATGGCCTCGAACTGCTTGGCCACCTCGGGCAGCGCGGACTTGCCGTCGCGCTCGGCGCTGGCGCGCAACTGCTTGAACCCGGACAGGTCGGTCCAGGTATCGAGCGATTGCGGCAGATTGGCGTTCAAGGCATCCATGGGCTTGTCGGTTTTCCGTCAGATCACCACCAGCTGCGCGTGCAAGGCGCCGGCTTGCTTGAGTGCTTGCAAGATTGCGACCAGGTCGTTGGGCGAGGCGCCCACCTGGTTCACCGCCTGAACGATCTGGTCCAGACTGGTGCCGGGGCCAAACTTGAACATGTGTCCACCGTTCTCCTTCACCGAGACGCTGCTCTGCGGCACCACGGCGGTCTGCCCACCACTGAAGGCGCCGGGCTGGCTGACAGCGGGATTTTCACTGATGCTGACCTGAATCGAGCCGTGCGAAACGGCGGCCGCACTCACGCGCACGTCCGAACCGATAACCACGGTGCCGGTGCGCGAGTTGATGATCACGCGGGCTGGCGCATCGCCGGGGTTGACGTCCAGCTGCTGGATTTCCGACACGTAGGCCACGCGTGCATTGGAGTCCAGCGGCGCACGCACGGTGATTGAGGTGGCATCGTCGGCGGCGGCGGTGCCGGCGCCGAACTTCTTGTTGATGACCTGGGCCACGCGTGTGGCGGTGGTGAAGTCTGGCGTGTTGAGATTCAACGTCAATGTGTTGCCGGCCCCAAACGAACCGGGCACCTTGCGTTCGACGGTGGCACCGTTGGGAATGCGGCCGGCTGCCGAGGAGTTGACCTGCACGCTGGAGCCGCTCTTGCCCTGGGCGCTGATACCACCCACCACCACCGCGCCCTGAGCGATGGCATAGACATTGCCATCGGCGCCGCGCAACGGGCTCATCAAAAGCTCGCCGCCGCGCAGGCTCTTGGCATTGCCGATCGAAGCCACGGTGACGTCAATATTCTGACCCGGTTTGGAGAAGGGCGGCAGCGAGGCGGTAATGGTGACCGCGGCGGCGTTTTTCAGCTGCGGACGCACATTGGCCGGCACCGTTACCCCGAACTGCTGCAACATATTCTCCAGGCTTTGCGTAGTGAACGGCGCCTGGCTGGTCTGGTCACCCGAACCATCCAGGCCCACCACCAGGCCATAGCCAATCAGCTGGTTGGAGCGCACGCCGGAAATCTGCGTGATGTCCTGGATGCGTTCGGCTTGCACCGGCTGGCTGGTGGCCAGGCCCGAAACCAGTACGATCAGGCCTATTGTGACGGTGCGGAAGAAGGTCGCGGTGCGCATCAGAACGGCATCCACTTGGAGTTGAAGAAGCGTGCCAGCCAGCCCTGCGAGTTGGCGTCGGCCAGGGTGCCGCGACCAGAGTAGGTAATACGTGCGTCGGCGACGCGGGTCGACTGGATGGTGTTGTCGGGACTGATGTCCTGTGGGCGGACGATGCCGGCGATGCGCACCAGCTCCTGGCCCTGGTTGATGGTCAGCCACTTCTCGCCACGCACCACCAGATTGCCGTTGGACAGCCGCTGCGCCACGGTGACGGTGAGCTGGCCGGTCAGGCTGTTGCTCTGGCTGCTCTCACCCTGGCCGTTGAAACTGTTTTTCGAACCGAGGTTGGCCAGTGAGGTGCCCGTCTTGGGCCAGGTATGGCCGTAAATGCTCGGGGCGTCGATGCCGACGCTGTCGGACTTGGAGGTTTTGGTGCTGGCCTTCTTGCTGGCCGCAGTGCTTTCCACCAGGTTGATGGTCAGGATATCGCCCACACGGTGCGCGCGCGGGTCGTTGAACAATTCCATCGAGGTGGCGGCGTGATAAATGGCGCCGTCGGCAGGCGGCGGCGCGGTCTGCGCCACCGGCAGCGTGGGGGCGTACATGGCGTCGTTCGAGCGCGGCATGGTCACGCAGCCGGTGCCGATAACGGCGAAGGCCAGTGCGGGCAGGACGCGAGTCAGAACCTTGGCGGTGCTCATGACGGTGCTCAGGTGTGGTTGTTGATGAACTGCAGCATGTTGTCGACGGCGGCGACCGCCTTCGAATTCATTTCGTAGGTGCGCTGGGTCTCGATCATGTTCACCATCTCGGCCACCACGTTGACGTTGGAGGACTCCAGCGAACCCTGCTCGAGCGTCCCCAGGCCATTCAGGCCCGGCTGTCCCAGTTGGGGCGCGCCGGAAGAGGCGGTTTCCTGATACAGGTTGTCGCCGATCGGCTGCAGGCCTTCGGGGTTGACGAAGTCGGCCAGCTGGATCGTGCCGATCTGCTGCGTGGCCGTCTGCCCGGGCAGGGTGACCGAGACCGTGCCGTCGTTGCCGATGGTGATGGTCTGCGCGTTCTGGGGAATGGTGATGGCCGGATCCACCGGGTAGCCGTTGGCAGTGACGATCTGTCCGTTCTGGTCACGGTGCAGTGAGCCATCGCGGGTGTAGGAGATGGTGCCGTCGGGCATCTGCACCTGGATGAAACCACGTCCCTGGATCGCCACGTCCAGCGAATTGCCGGTCTGCTCCAGGTTGCCCTGGGTGAACAGCTTTTCAGTGCCCACCACACGCACACCGGTGCCGAGCATCAGGCCCGATGGCGACTGCGTCTGCTCGGTGGTCTGGCCGCCCGGCTGGCGAATGTTCTGGTAGATCAGGTCCTGGAACGAGGCACGGCCGGATTTGTAGGCGGTGGTATTGGCATTGGCCAGGTTGTTGGAGATGACGTCCATGCGCGTCTGCTGCGCATCCAGACCGGTCTTGGCAACCCAAAGCGAGGAAAACATGGTTGGACTCCTTGCGAGGTCACCCCCTCAGGGTGCCGCGCATGTTTCTGGTATTCGTTGCGGCGTCGCCGTCAGCCCATCTGCAGCAGCTTGGAGGAAGCCTGGTCGTTGTCATCAGCCGTGTGGATGGCGCGCACTTCCATTTCGAACTGGCGTGACAGCTCGATCATGTGCACCAGTGCATCGGTGGTATCGACGTTGCTGCCCTCGAGCATTCCCGACGCGAGCTTTACCTGGGCATCGGCGGGTGCCTGTCCGCCACCCTTGAGGTGAAACAGGCCGTCCCCGCCCAGTTCCAGCTGATCGTTGCCTGGGTTGACCAGCTTGATGCGACCGACGCTGGCCACGGTGGCCGGCGTCTCGCCCAGCGGCACGGTGGAGATGGTGCCGTCGGCGCCGACCGTGATGCTGGAGCCCGGGGGTACCGTGATCGGCCCCCCGTCACCCAGTACCGGGTCACCGCGGTTATCGGTCAGCAGGCCGGTCTGGTCCACTTTCAGCTGTCCGGCACGGGTATAGGCCTCTTGCCCTTGTGGATCCTGCACGGCGATCCAGCCGTCCCCCTTTACCGCCACATCCAGGTCGCGGCCGGTCGTCATCATGTTGCCGGAACTCATATCCCAGCCGGTGGAGCCGTAGACCGCGTTGATGCGGGTGGGCAGGCCGCCGCCCTGTACCGGGACCGAGGTGAAGGCCGACATCTGTGCCTTGAAGCCGACCGTATCGGCATTGGCAAGGTTCTGTGCCACCTCCGACTGCACGCGCATCATCTGCGCGGCACCGGTCATGGCGATATAAGCGGAACGATCCATGATGTCGGCCTCCTGTCAGCTGGCTCAGGTGGTCATGTTGATGATGGTCTTGGTCAACTGGTCATCGGTGGAGATGACCTTGGCGTTGGCCTGGTAGTTGCGCTGGGCGCGGATCATGTTGACCAGTTGGCCGGTAAGATCGGAGGTGTTGGACGACTCCAGCGCACCGGACTGCACCGTGCCCATTTTGCCGCTGCCGGCTGAGCCCAGCACCGCATCACCGGAGGTCAGTGTCGCGGCCCAACTGGTGTTGTCGATCTGGTTCAGACCCTGCGGATTGGCAAAGCTGGCCAGCGCCACCTGGCCCAGGGCGCGCGATTGCCCATTGGAATAGGTGGCCGAGACGATGCCATCGGCGCTGACGTTCAGACCCGAGTACGAGCCTGGCGCATAGCCGTCCTGATTGACCGAGGTCAGCGCATAGGTGCCGCCGGTCTGGGTCGTATTGGACATGTCCAGGCTCAGCGTCAGTGGATTGGACCCATTGCCCAGTGCAAGCGAGCCGAAGTTCAGCTGCCCGTTCGCTGGTGTGGTGATCTTGCCGCTGGTATCGAAGGCCACCTGCTGCTGGGTTCCGGCCTGCTGACCGTCCACATAGAGGTTGACGTCCCAGGTATTGGTCGCCGCGTTCTTGACGAAGTAGGCGGTGGCCGAGTGCGTGTTGCCCAGCGAATCGTAGACGGTGAACGGTGCCGACTGGTTGTAGCTGGATGAGTCGGTGGGGCTGAACGGCGTGGTGGTCGGCGCAGTGGCGGTCGAGGGCAGATTGAGGTTCAGCGTGATGCCGTTGGTGGCCTGCGCTGACAGCTGCGTGGTGCTGACCTGGAGATCGTTCAGCGTGCTGGTGTCGAAACCGCCCGTGCCGTTGGGCGGGAACACCTGCAGGTTCTGTCCGGCGGAATTGACGACGTAACCATTGCGGTCCTGCTGGAAGGCCCCCGCGCGGGTGTACGAATATCCCTTGCCGTCATGCATGACGAAGAAGCCTGAGCCGCTGATGGCAAAGTCCAGGCTGTTGTTGGTGGTCTCGATGTTGCCGGCATTGAATTGCTGGGCAATGTTGGTGACCTCCACGCCGCTGCCGATCTGCGATTTGCTCAGGTCCTGGCCTGCGGCCGAATACAGCTCGGCAAACTCGGCACGCGAGCCCTTGAAACCGGTGGTGGCGGTGTTGGCGATGTTGTTGGCCGTCACTTCCAGGTCGGATGACGCTGCGCTCAGGCCGCTGAGGGCGATATTGAAAGGCATGTGCGTGAACTCCGTAACGCGTTAGTTGACCTGGGCGACCTGGCTCAGCAGCACGCCGCCGACGCCGTCCACCTGAAGATAGGTTCCGTTGTCCGACCCGGCCGAGCCGACGCCACTGACGGTGCCGGTGACGTAGGTCTGGGCCGCGGTCTGACCGGCAGTGGCACTGATCTGGTAAGTGCCATCTGCAAGTTGCGAGCCATCGTCGGACTTGCCGTCCCATGTGAACGCGGTCAGGCCGCTGGCAGGGGTGCCCAGATCAATCGTGCGTACCACCTTGCCGGTGCCCGGATCGGTGATCTGCACCGCCACCGGCGCGTTGCTCGTGGTGACATTGACCGCGCCCGTCAGTGAACCGTCGCTCAGCGTCGCGGCCGATGACGGAACCGTGGCGGTCTTGCCGATAAGGCCCGAGGAATCGGCCACCTGGCTGGACTGGATCTGCGAGACCAGGCTGGACAGCGAGGTCTGCAGATTCTGCGTGGCCTGCACCTGGCTGATCTGCGCCAGCTGCGAAACCATCTGCGAGGAGTCCATCGGGCTGGTCGGGTCCTGGTTCTGCATCTGCGTGACCAGCAGTGACAGGAAATCGGCCTGGTTGATGCTCTGGCCGTCGCTGCTGCTACCCGATGACGTGCTGTTGGTGGACGCCGTGCTGGCGGTGCCGTTTACCGAATCAATGCTCATCGCTCATGCACTCCGTTACTTGCCCAGGTCCAGGGTCTTGAGCATCAGCTGCTTGGCTGTGTTCATGACCTCGGCGTTGTTCTGATAGGTGCGCGAAGCCGAGATCATGTTGACCAGCTCGTCGACCGTGTTGACGTTGCTGCCGTAGACATAGCCATCGGCATCGGCCAGCGGATTGTTGGGATCAAAGCGCGGATCGATCGGCTGCTGGCTTTCGGTGACACCGGCCACGCGCACGCCCACGGCCGAGCCTGTGGTGTCGCCGTTGGCGTCGGTGGCCTGGCCCATGGCGTTCTGCTGCACCGCTTCAAACAGCGGTTCGCGCGCGCGGTAGGCGGTGGCTGCGCTGCCGGTGACGGTGTTGGCGTTGGCCAGGTTGCTGGCGGTGGTATTGAGGCGCACCGACTGCGCGGACATGCCCGAGCCGGCCACCTGGAAAATATTGAACAAGGACATCAGTTGCCTCCGTTGATCGCCAGGCGCAGCGTCTGGATGTAGCCGTTGATGAAGTTCAGGCTGGCCTGGTAGTGCACGGTGTTCTGTGCGTAGGCGGCCTGCTCGATCTGGGTGTCGACGGTGTTGCCGTCCATCGTCGGCTGCGTGGGCACGCGGTATGCCAGTGGTGCGTCGGCACCGGCGCCGGTGACCGAGTTGTCGGCGATCATTCCCGGCTGATCGGCGGCCAGGCGCACGCCGTCGCTGTCATCGGCCTGGGCCTGCGACAGGGCCTTGCGGAAATCGATGTCGCGAGCCTCGTAGCCCGGGGTGTCGGCATTGGCCAGGTTGTCGGCAATGGCTTCCGCACGCCGCTGCCAAAGCTGCAGCGCCTGGGTATGAATGCCGAACAGGCCGTCGGCTGTGCCACTCATGGCGAAACTCCGCTGGTTGCGTTCGCCAAGGAGCGCAGCAAGAGCCGTGCCAGCGCGGAAATGCCGGTCAGGAAAGGAAAGTCAGGCCCGTCAAAGGGCGCAGCGGCAAGGCTTTGCCACCTTTTGCAGGGGGCTTGCCGGCCGCTTGACGGAAAACCGTCACTTGGGTCGGCATGGTGCCGGATTTACGACGTCGGTGGCAGCAGCTCGAGCACGGCGGCGGCCAGGATGTCCGGCTGGAACTTGGCGACAAAGCGGTTGGCGCCGACATTGGCCACCATCGATTCGTTGAAAACGCCGCTCAGCGAGCTGTGCAGCAGCACCTTGGTGCCCTTGAGCTTGGCATCCTCGCGGATGGCGCGAGTCAGCGCGTAGCCATCCATGCGCGGCATCTCGATGTCGGAGATCACCAGCGCCACGCCTTCGTCGCTGTCGTCATCGATCATCTGGTGCAGCTTGTTCAGGCCATCGGCGCCGTCGTTGGCCAGCACCACCTCGAACTGCATCTGCTTGAGCAGGCCTTCGATCTGCTTGCGCGCCACCACCGAGTCGTCCACCACCAGCACGCGGCGCGGTGAGATCGGGCGCGCCTCGGCCTGGTGCTGCAACTTCGGCGAAACCTCGATCGGGCGGTTGTCGACCTCGGCCAGAATCTGCTCGACGTCGACCACGGCCAGCAGCTTGCCTTCGAGCCGGGTGACGGCGTTGACGCGCGTGCCGTAGCCCAGGCCGCTGGACGGTGCGCTCATGTTGGCGCCTTCCACGTGAACGATGCGGTCGACATCGCTGACCAGGAAGGCCTGCGTGGAACGGCTGAATTCGGTGACGATGATGTGCGCGGTTTCGACCTCGGCCAGCGGCTCGTAGCCCATCGCCAGCGCCATGTCGATGACCGGGATGGTCTGTCCGCGGTAGTCGAAGCTGCCGCATACCAGCCGATGCATGCTGGGCATGTGCTCCATCGGTGGACGGCGCAGCACCTCACGCACCTTGAACACATTGATGCCGAACACCTGCGGACCGCTCAGGCGGAAAGTGAGCATGGCCAGCCGGTTGTGGCCGGCCAGCTGGGTGAACTGTTCGACATTGGTAAGGAGTGCGCTGGCCATAAGTGTGCTGCAGATGAGGGAAAGGCTGCCTTAAGGGTTGTCGGCGGCGCCGGCATATTCTTTAAGGATGAGCACTTGTGCTCGTCACGCCAGGCATGCCGGGGTATGGCATATGTCTTGCTTCCTCAAGTTTCGCGTTGAATGGCCGATGTTTCAGGCGTTCAGATCGTGCGGGCCGAAGCGGCCTGGCGCGTTCACCGTACAGGGTAGGGCGTCGCGATATTTCGCGATGCATCACGAATCATCAGGAGTGACTTAGCAGCCATGGCCTTCTTGCGAAGTGGACAAGTGGAACAACTGGCCCAGGCCATCGCGGCCGGTGACGAGTCGCGAGTGCGGGAGTTGTCCCGGCAGTATCCGGCCGCCGCGCGGGTGCTTTCGCCGCTGCTGCAAAAGCGCACGCGGGCACCGCGCACCGAGGTGCGTCAGGCGCTGGAGCAGCAGAGCCTGGTGCTGGATAACTCCCACGCGCTCGGCCATAGCCTGAGTGAACTGTCCTCGCAGGCTGAAAGCACCCGCCAGGCGGTGAGCCAGCTCACCGATGCCGGTGCCGGCATCGCCAGCTCGGTGCAACAGGCACTGGCTACTTTGTCCAGCGCCATCGATATGCATGGCAATGGCGGCGAGCGCGTGCGCGATGTTGATGGACAGCTGCGGCTGCTGCGCAGTGCGCTGGCCGGTATGACACGCACGCACGCACAGTTCTCCAGCTTCTTCAGTGAAATCGGCCGGCTCACCGCCGCGGTGCAGGAAATTGCCCATCAGACCAATCTGGTGGCGCTGAATGCGGCCATCGAGGCAGCGCGTGCCGGTGAAGCCGGTCGCGGCTTTGCCGTGGTCGCGGACGAAGTCAAGCAACTGGCCGAGAAGACCACCCAGACCACCTCGGAAATCGAAACCGTGACCCAGGCGGTGGGCGAATTCTCCGCGCACCTCGAGGAAGCGGTGAACAGTTCCATCAAGCGCCTGGATCAGGCCAGCAACAGCATGCAGTCGTGCCAGTCGGTGCTGGACCAGGCCGGCGGCGCACTACAGCAGGCATCAGGTCAGGTCGGTTCGGTGGGTCAGGTCGGTCAGGAGTTGGGCGGACGTATCGCCTCGGCGCAGTCGGGGCTGGGCACGCTCAGCCGGCTGGCCGGTGACAGCCTGCGACAGGTCGATGCATTGGCCCGAGCCGCGGTGATGTCGCACCAGCTCAGCCTGCAGGGCTTCCACGATGAAAAGGATGCCGATATGGGTACGCTAAGCCAGGCGCTGCGTGAGGCCAATGCCGGTCTGCGTCATGCCGTGGAGCTGGCCATGCGCGCGCCGGGAGGCGTGGATCGGCGCTGGTTCGATACCGCGCCACTGATGCGCTGGGTCGATCAGATCCGTCGCCGCGGCGGCGCTTCCGAGCCGGTGCAGGCACTGCATGAGTCGGTACAGCAGTTCGGTAGCTCCAGTTCGCAGTTCATTGGTCTGGTCAATGACGGCAAGTCCAGCGAGGCCGGTCAGCTGGTGCCGGCGCTCAACAGTGAGCTGGATCGTATGAACAGGAATCTGGCAGAGATCGTCGGCGAGGCGGCCTGATGCATCATCGGCTCCGCTCGCTGCCGGTCATCGGTGCGCTGGTGCTTTGCGCGCCAGCCTTCGGTGCCCAGGTGCAGTCGCTTGAGGCGATCACCCAGGCCGCCGTGGCCAAGGTGCGATCGGCGGCGCCGAAAGATGCCCGGGTACAGTTGAGCGTCAATCCGTTGGATTCACGCTTGCGTCTGGCGGCCTGCGCCTCGCCTTTGAAGACCTCGCTCCCGGGGCGGGGGCGCATTGGCAGCTACACCAGCGTGCAGGTGACCTGTGCCGGGCCGCGGCCATGGTCGATTCGCGTCACGGTGGCGGTAAAAATGTTTCGCAAGGTGCTGGTCACCACGCATCCTTTGGCGCGCGATGATCGCATCGGCGAGGGTGACGTGTCGTTGGCCGAAAAAGACGTGGCGCGCCTGGCGTATGGCTACGTCGGATCGCTGGATGACGTGAAAGGGCGCGCGCTGGTGCGCCCGCTGAGCGCCGGCACGGTACTGACGCCGAACATGCTGGCCCATCGCGAGTTGGTCAAGCGTGGAGACACTGTCATGCTGACCGTGCAGGCGGGCCCTGTGCAGGTGCGCGCCTCGGGTGTGGCCCTGGCCGGCGGTGACCGCGGTGACCGTGTGACCGTGCGCAATACCAGCTCCGGCAAGGCCATCCAGGCCATGGTGACCGGTGTGGGCACCGCGCAGGCCCTGCCGTGACAAATGAACCTATTCGAACTACGTCACTTTTTGCCCTAAAGTTTCCTCTGCCAGCGTCGATAAGCTAGACATCAGCCGCCCAACCAAGGCGAGGTCCATGTGTCATGAACAACACGATCAATTCAAATACGTATACGCCGTCTAGCCTGGTGCAGGGTCAGAAGAATCCTGCCGACAGCAGCGATGCGGCCGCCGGTGCGCAGGCGGCCGGCGCGGCGCAAAGTGCCGACAGCGTCAACCTTACCGCGTCCGCCAAGGCGCTGGGCGAAGCCTCCCGTGTAAGTGAAGCTTCGTCGGGTGTGGACAGCCAGCGCGTTGAGCATGTGCGCCAGGCACTGGCCAATGGCAGCTACAAGGTCGATGCCGGTCGGATTGCCGACAAGATGGTTTCCATCGAAGGCCAGATCGACGGTACCCGCTGACAGCACGGTGGTGAGTAGCATCATGGGGTCGCAGCACGAATGGCATGACAGCCTGCGCGGCGTGGTCGCCGAGATGCAGGCGGCGGTGGAGCTCCTGCGTGAGGCGCTGGATACCGAGCGCGCGGCGCTGGATGCCGCCGATCCGCAGGCTCTGGATAGTGCAAGTGCAGCCAAGGCCGAGCGTCTACAGGCCCTGGAGGCACTTGACGCTGAGCGTCGCACACTGGTTCGTTCGGCTGCCGCCGGCTGCAGTGATGTCGACATCATGGCCAACGTCGCCAGCTGGTCCCAGGTGCTGTCCGGTCTGGATGCATGCCGTCACAAGAACCAGGTGAACGGTGGTATCGTTTCACGACGTCTCGCGCAGGTGCGGGGGGCGCTGGCGGTGCTGACTGGCGCGGGGGAAGCCGCTCCGCTCTATGGTGCTTCGGGCGGTTCCGTGGTGCCACTCCACTCGTCGGTGTACTCGCGTGCCTGAGCGGTCTGACGACCGTCCTGTGCCGCTACCCGACAAAGACATGTCCACCAACGCAACCGAAGTCGTCGAATCCGCCGCCGATGGGGCCATCCCCGGCTTTGTGCGTGTGCCCATCCTCGATCGGCGTCGCACCCTGTTTGCCTATGAGCTGCAATCCCGCGATATCCATGGCGGAGAGGCCAGCCTGACTGCGCCGACTGCGGCGATTCTGGAAGTTTTCAGCAACGAGCAGTTCCTGCGGCTGGCCAACCATGCGCGCACGCTGGTGCGTTGCAATCGCGAAGTGCTGCTCGAGCATGCCGACAAACTGCCCGATGGCGGCGAGATGGGCATCATCGTTGGCCAGGACATCGGCTTCGATGAGGACACCCTGACGGCGCTTGAGGGGCTGGCCAACCGCGGTGTGTTGATCATGATGGATGGCCTGACGCGCCGCGCCGGCGTGTCGCCCGAGGTGGCCACGCGCATCGCGGCGCTGCTGCGCCATGTGCGCTATGTGGCGCTGGATTCGCGCAAGATCGACCGCGGCACAGTGTCTGATGCCCTCCATCGCCTGCACGCCCTGGGCATCCAGGTCATCGCTACCCATGTCGACGACCACCCGGTTTTTGGGGCCTGCGAACAGCTGGGCTTCGATGGCTATCAGGGCAATTATCTGTACAAGCCCGAAGGGCTGGACGTGGAGCAGCTCAAGGCCAACAAGCTCAATGTATTGCGCCTGCTGGCCGCCATCCAGGATCCGGCCAATGGTCCGGTCGAGCTGGAGACACTGATCCGCAACGATGCGGTGCTCAGCTACAAGCTGCTCAACTGCGTCAATTCGGCTTACTTCAACCTGCCGCGCAAGCTCAAGTCGCTGCAGCATGCGGCGATCTTCTTTGGTGTAGCGCGCATTCGCAACTGGGTCTACGCCATGAGCCTGGGCGGCCTGGACGACAGTCCTCCCGAGTTGCTGAAGTTGGCTTTGGTGCGGGCACGTATGTGCGAGTTGCTGGCCCAGGGGAGGCCGAACTCCGTGCAGGAGCAGGCTTTCATCACGGGCCTGTTCTCCCTGCTCGACACGCTGATGAATGCGCCGATGCACTATGTGTTGGAGCAGGTGCCCGTCGCCGACGAGATCCGCCAGGCATTGGTCGATGATGCCGGCCCGCTGGCTCCTTTGCTGGGGCAGGTGCGAGCCTGGGAAACCGGGTATGTGGTCAGCGTGAAGACCGATGCTGGCCGCACCATGGATCTGGCCGAGTTGTACCTGCAGGCGGCCGAGTGGGCCGACGAGGTCTACAGCTTCGCTGGCGGCCAGGCCGACTAAGCTTGCAACACGACTTTAACAATACTCGCTAAAGTGTGATGAGCATCACGTTTTAGCGAGTATTTGGACTGAACGTCGCCTAAAGCTGAGCTCCTTCATGCCGATATCTCGGGGGTACGCGCTTGTTGCGTCCACCCCCCAGAAGAGTCTCCAAAGGGATGTTGTCATGAAGAAACTGCTCGTCGTCGCCGCCTTGTTTGTTGCTGCCCCGGTGGCGGCTCATGCCGAGTGCACGGCCAAGGACTTCTCCGTCGTTGAGTTCAAGGTCATGGCCGGTCGTCCGCATCAGCCGATGCATATGCCGGGCAAGCTGCAGAACAATTGCGCTTCGGCATCGGCCGCGCAGGTGCAGATCCAGGCGCTGGCCGCTGATGGCTCTGTGATCGAAAGCAAGAAGGGCTGGCCGGCCGGTACGGCCAATATCGGCCCGGGTAAGTCGGTGAGCTTCGATCTGGGCCGCATGTTCCGTTTCGACCCGTCGATGGCCAACTACAAGCTCTCCATCGTCAACGTGCGCACCTGGTAAATCGGTGCGCCGCGAGGGTCGCGGCTCAGCTCTCGCAAACAGAGTCAGGCGCACGAAGGCCGGCCATCCTTGGATGGCCGGCCTTCGTGCGTGTGCGCTAAGTAACCTGAGTGCTTCGCTCAAGGGCCATGCGGGTGGCGTCGCTTCAGTTATCGGCCGCTTCGTAGATCAGGCCCAGTACGGCGGCAGCCGCGGCATACAGCGGTGTCGGGATGTCCTGGTTGAGGCGCACAGCCGTTAGCAGTGCTGCCAATTGCGGATCGGGATGAGGCGGCAGCCCCTGGCGGGCGGCAGCATCATGCATGGCCTGCAGCTGGGCGGCATCGGCGTCTGGTGTCAGCGCATGGTTGCCGTCCGCGTTGACATAGCGCAGCACCACACGTTTGTGCGGGGGGTGGCCTGAGGCAGGCGGTGACGCCGTCGCCGGAAGCTTATCGTTCATGCGCTGGCATCCAGGAGCGGAGGGCTCACGTTGTTGCTGCTGACGGGCATGCCGCGCTGGCATTGCATCTGTTGAAGGCTTAGGCCACTTTCAGCGAGCACTGCCGCCAGATGGCTCATGCCGGCGTCCAGTTGCTGTACGGTGCGCGCCTGTTCGGCCCAGAGGCGCACGTGCACCTGGGTACCATGCAGTCTGATCTCTGACTGCACCGGGCCCAGGGCTGGAAGGTCCAGCGAAAATCCTAGCGTCCAACGGCCTTCGGCGGCGGCGGATTCCTCGGCACCTTGCTGTGCGTCGTCGGTTTCACGTTCGACCCGTACCTGCATGATGTCGTAGCCATCGCGGCCGCGCAGGGGAATCTCCACCATCCATGCCGCGGGTGAGTGCGACGGGTGTGATGCCATCTGCGCAATTTCCAGGCGGGCCAGTGCCGAGTGTGCGTGATCACGCATGTTCGAAAGCAGGCGCAACGCATCTGTTTGCGGAGCCAGGGTGGCGCGGGCCTGGGCCTGAAGTGGACGCGACATCAGCGGCGGCGGCACGTCGGGCGCGGCATCCGTCTCGGCCCGAAGCTGGGCGGCCAGCTTGGCCGCGTCGGCCTGGATGAGTGCCGGAAGCTCGTCGGGCAGCTTGGAAAATACCTGGGCCACACGCATCAGTGCGCCCTTGAAGTCACCTTGAAGTGCCGGATTTGACGTATTCGAGCGGGCCGCCTGCAACAGGTGGTTTTCATAAAACAGTCCCGAGCGGGATACGGCCTGCTTGAAGCCTTCGGCGGTACGCAGCTCGGCAGGCTGGGGAACACTGTCTTCCAACTGGGCCAGGGCCATGCGCGCCGGCGCCGGCAGGGTGCGAGCCATGGGGCGCTTGGCCAGCGCGCTGAAATTGGCCAGCAGCGGAGCATAGCCGTTCTGACGCGGCAGCGTGGCGCGCAATGCCATGCCCAGCGGCGCCGCCTGCTTGGCGCTGATCACTTCCAGTACCGGCACCTGGCCGTTGCTAAGCACGCGGGCTTGAAACTGTTGAGGTACCGATTGTGCGTCCACGGCATCGGCTTCGACCGTGGTGCCGCCAATGCGCAAAACGGCCATGCCATCGCTCAGCTGCTGCAGCAGGCGGCCCTGGAGTACGCTGCCCACCCGCCAACTGTCCGAGAGCGTGCCAGCGGCAGCCCCCGCCCATGTAAGCGCAGCGAAATTGGTCGGTTGTACGATCACGGCGGACTCCGGTTGTCGATTACCTATCGGCGCCGTCACGCATAACTTTACGATTGGCTTACGCCAGGTTTGGAAACGGTTCATGCAGAGGGTTAAAGTTTCCGCGAAGTCGGCCGAATACAGTCAGCGAGAGTCATTCAAGCCGCCTGTGCGCGGCCCTGTCATCGGAATTTTGCTAACACCATGGCGACGTCGAAAAACGACAAGGCGGCAGCTCCGGCCCATCTGGCGCTGGGTGCCGAGGTACGCATGAGCGGCGTAGGGCCTCTGCAGGAGGCGCTCAAGAACGCGCGTGACAGCGCCGGTCCGGTCACCCTGGATGCGTCCGAGGTGGGGAGCGTGGATGCCGCTGCGTTACAGTTGATCTACGTGTTCGTCGAAGACTGCCGGCAGCGTGAGATCGCCTGTCAGTGGCAGGGCGTCTCGGACGCCTTTCGGCAAGGCGCAACTCTTCTTGGCCTGACCGACAAGCTGGATCTTCCGGCTGCTGCGGCCAGCGCCTGAACTTCATTGAGCAATTAGAGGTTTTACGATGGCTAAGATTCTCGCGGTGGACGATTCGGCATCAATGCGCAGCATGGTGGCCTTCACCCTGCGTGGTGCCGGGCATGACGTCGCCGAAGCCGAAAACGGGCAGCACGCGCTGGACACCGCCAAGGCCGGTGCGTTCCAGCTGGTGCTGGCCGACGTCAACATGCCGGTGATGGATGGCATCACCCTGGTGCGCGAACTGCGCGCGCTGCCGGCCTATGCCGGTGTGCCCATCCTGATCCTGACCACCGAATCGCATGCGGACAAGAAGATGGAAGGCAAGCAGGCCGGTGCCACCGGATGGCTGGTCAAGCCGTTCGACCCGGATCAGCTGCTGGCCACCGTCAATCGCGTGCTGGGCTGAGAAACGTTATGAGCGCGGTCGATCTTGCACAGTTCCATCAGGTCTTCTTCGAGGAGAGCCTGGAAGGTCTGCAGGCCATGGAGTCGGCATTGCTCGAGCTGGACTCGGGCTCGGACGACCCTGAGCTGGTCCATACGATCTTCCGCGCTGCCCATTCCATCAAGGGTGGCTCTTCGACGTTCGGGTTTTCCGACGTGGCCGCGTTCACGCATGTGGCCGAGTCGCTGCTGGAAGAAGTACGCAGCGGCCGCCGTGCGGTCGATGCGCAGATTACCGATCTGCTGTTGCGTTCGGTCGACTGTTTGCGACTGATGCTGGCCCGTTCGCGTGATGGCGAACCGGCGGCCGATGCCGAAAGCGAGGAAATCCGCCAGGCACTGGCCGTGCTGGTAGGCCAGGATACCGGTGGTGCCGCCAAGCCGGCCAAGGCCGCGGCGCCGGCGGTGCCAGCCATTGCCGGTTGGCATATCGATTTCAAGCCGTTGCCGCATCTGTTCAAGACCGGCAACGACCCGGTGCGCCTGTTCCGCGAGCTGGCCTCGTTGGGCGAGGCCTTCAAGGTTGAGCAGGTATTTCCCCTGGATGATGCGCTGCCCTCGCTGGACGCATGCGATCCGACCCAGTGCCATCTGGGCTGGAAGCTGCGTCTTGACGGCGATGTTGCGCGCAAGCAGATCGATGCCGTGTTCGACTGGCTCGATGGTGACGCGGAGATCACGCTGACCGAAATCAAGGCCGAGACGACGCCCGAATCGGCGTCTTCAGAGCCGGCCAAGCCGTCGGCCGACACGGCCCCGACTGCCAAGGATGCTGCTGGCGAGCAAGGTAGTGGTGCCGCTGCGCCACGCAGTGCCGGCGCTTCCAGTGGCGATGGTGGTTCGATCCGCGTATCGATCCCGAAGATCGACGCACTGATCAACATGGTGGGCGAGCTGGTCATCACCCAGTCGATGCTCAGCGAAATGGGCGAGCGCTTCGAGGATGCCGCATTCGAGAAGTTGCGTGATGGTCTTTCCCAGCTTGAGCGCAACACGCGCGAGCTGCAGGAAAGCGTGATGAGCATCCGCATGTTGCCCATCGGTGCCGCTTTCAACCGTTTTCCGCGTCTGGTGCGCGATCTGGAGCGCAAGCTCGGCAAGCGCGTGAATCTGGAGATGCACGGCGAGCACACCGAGCTGGACAAGACGGTCATGGAGAAGATTGGCGATCCGCTGGTGCACCTGGTGCGCAATGCGATCGACCATGGCCTGGAGTCGCCGGAGGAGCGCAAGGCGGCCGGCAAGCATGAAGTCGGCACCATCAGCCTGAATGCCTACCACGAAGGCGGCAACATCGTGGTCGAGGTGAAAGACGATGGCAAGGGCCTGAACCGTGATGCCATTGCATCCAAGGCGGTCGAGCGTGGCCTGATCCGTTCGGCCCAGGGACTGTCTGATGACGAAGTCGCCGAACTGATCTTCCAGCCGGGGTTCTCCACCGCCGCACAGACCACCGACCTCTCCGGTCGCGGTGTCGGCATGGACGTGGTACGCCGCAACGTCAACGACCTGGGAGGCAGTGTGAGGGTACGCAGCGTGCACGGTGAGGGTTCCACGTTCACCATCGTGCTGCCGTTGACGCTGGCCATCATCGATGGCCTGGCGACCGCAGTGGGTGGCGAGCGCTACATTGTGCCGTTGACCTCGATAGTCGAATCCATGCAGCTCAAGGCCACTGATGTGCGTCAGCTGGCCGGTGGCGGCGAGCTGTTCCGTTTCCGCGACAACTACATGCCGCTGGTGCGCCTGCACAAAGTCTTCGAATGCGAGCACGCGGTGACCGAGGTGGAAAAGGGCATCGTGGTCGTGGTGGAAGGCGAAGGCCGCCAAGTGGGTCTGTTCGCCGACGAATTGCTGGGTCAGCAACAGGCCGTGGTGAAGTCGCTCGAAGCGCACTATCGCCGTATCGAGGGTATTTCCGGCGCCACCATTCTGGGTGACGGTTCGGTAGCGTTGATTGTCGACATCACTGGGGTGGTGCGCGTCAGCCAGCAGGCACACAAGGCGGCCTGACAGGGCGGTATCACCGTCCGGTTTTCCCTTTGGAAACATAACCAGCGCCAGGCGAAGTGCCTGTCGCTCATTCTGTGACATCGATAACAATTTTTACTTCGACCTTCGTCGCACAGCCCTCTTGAGCGCTCAAGAACGGGTGGGGCGTGCCGATGATCCGTCCATGCACGTGCGGGTTTTCGCGTCGTGCAGGTTTCGGTAACGCGAGCCTCTCACAGGCCAGTTCAGAGCGTTCCCGACCGCTGGTTCCGCAAGGATACGGAGAGCGTGGTCATGTTCTATCCCCGCATGAAGGTCAAGTACAAGATCGGTCTGGCGATGGCGCTGTGTGCGGGCATCCTGATGATGGTGGGTGGTATCGGCTTGCGTGCGCTGCACCAGACCGATGCCGAAGTCGGCAGGATCTACCAGCGCAATGTCCTTTCCATGCAGCAGCTTGGCGAGGTGCGCCTGCACATGGCCGAGGCCCGGGATGCCTTGCTGCTGGCCGAAATCGACCACAAGACAGCCAATGTGCCGGCGCTGATGGCCGATGTCCGCAAGGCAGCGGCTCTCGCCGACAAGTCCTGGGCGGCTTACTACCCGGCCAACGTCAGTAGCCCGAATGAGCGTGAGGCAGCCGAAGCCTTTGTGAAGGCGCACGATGCCTACATCGCCTCGCGCGTCAAAGTGTTGAAAGCCTTTGATGCCGGCGACCAGGATACCGCGCTGGCATTGACGCGCACCGAGCTCAACCGGCTGTATCCGCGTGCGGTCAACCGCATCACGCAGCTGATCAGGATCAACACCGACCAGGCCGCGCACGAAAAGCAGCTGGCCGACGCCCTGTATAAGCGCACCTTCAATCTGCAGGTGGGGCTGCTGGCGCTGGCGTTGGTGCTGTTCGCCGCCACCGCGACCGGCCTGGTGCGCATCATCAACCGACCGTTGCAGCTGGCCTCGCAGCTGGCCAGCGCCATTACGCAGGGGCGCCTGAATAACCGCGTGGCCGATGTCAGCCGCGATGAATTTGGCGACCTGCTGCAGAACCTGCGCACCATGGATGCCAAGCTCACCTCCATTGTGCGAGACGTGCGTGAAAGCTCGTCCTCGGTGCACGAGGCGGCCACACAGATCGCCATCGGCAACGATGACCTGAGCAATCGCACGCAGGAGCAGGCGGCGAATCTGGAAGAAACCGCCTCCTCGATGGAAGAGATGACCGCCACGGTCAAGCTCAACTCGGAAAATGTGGGCATGGCAAGCCAGTTGGCCAGGGGCGCCCGCGAGCAGGCTCAGCACGGCGGTGAGGTGGTGTCGCGCGCCGTGCAGGCGATGGACGACATCGGTCGCTCCAGCACGCGCATCACCGACATCGTCGGCCTGATCGACGAAATTGCGTTCCAGACCAATCTGCTGGCGCTCAATGCGGCGGTCGAGGCAGCCCGTGCTGGTGAGCACGGGCGAGGATTCGCCGTGGTGGCCAGCGAAGTGAGGACTCTGGCCGGACGTGCCGGTAACGCGGCCAAGGAGATCAGGGGTCTTGTTGCCGATTCCATCGAATGCGTGCAACGGGGCACCGAGCTGGTGGGGCAGTCCGGACAGACCCTGGTGCAGATTGTGGATGGCGTGACGAAGGTGACTGACCTTGTCGCCGAAATCGCTGCCGCGAGCGCTGAGCAGTCGGTGGGGATCGACCAGGTCAATGGCGCGGTGATGCGCATGGACAACGTGACGCAGCAGAACGCCGCCCTGGTTGAGGAAGCGGCGGCCGCCAGCCAGGCCATGCGGGAACAGGCCGGTCGGCTGATGGAGCAGGTCGCGTTCTTCCGCGTGCAGTCACAGGCGCAGGACGAGAGCGCGGCGAGCATGGCGACCCAGGGCGAAGACGGTCGGGGTGGGGTCAATATGACGGTGGCGCCCGTGAACTCAGCTGCCTCGACGGCGCGCGGCAAGACGCGCGGCGAACCTGCAGGGGCGACGATAAAGCCCATGAAAAAAATGAAGCTGGCGGTGGCAGCGGGTGATTCGCGAGCCATTGACGCCAGTGCCTGGAAGGACTTCTAGCCGAGGCGCAGATCCCGTGCTCACGGGAAGCCAGGAAGGAGTGGATACGCAGACGGCCCGGCCGTCTGCGATGGATAAGGGGGGATGCACATGGTGGTGTGGACAGGGGCGTACCTCCTGCTGGCCTATGTATTCGGCGTGCTCGCCTCGCTGCATGTGTGGACGTTGCCGTTATCGCGCACGATTCACCCCGGGGCGCACAGATCACAGGTGCGTCGCGTACTGGGCACGCTGGCGATTGCCAATGCCATCTGGGGCGCGCATTTCTGTCTGGCGTTGAAGTTCTGGCCGGCCCACGGCATCTCGCAAGACTTCACGTTGCTGGCTCAGGCGTGGCTTGGTGCATTCTGCATGGCGTTGACGCTGGTTTGGGTGAGCGTGCAAGCGACTTGGGATGCCAAGCGCACGCTGATCGCCGTTCCCGTGCTGACCCTGGCGGCGCTGTGGACTCACCTGGGCACGGTGCGCGCTGCCGACGACGGCCGCTGGCCCGATCTGCATCAGACTGAGTCCTTGCTGCCCATGCTGGCCTGCTCCCTGCTGGTGGCCCTGTTCGGCATATGGTCGGCTCGCACCGAACGGGGGCCGCGACGCAGCCGCCATCTGTTCTCGACAATGCGGGTACTGGTGCTGATGGTACTGGGGCCGGTGTTGTTGGCTATTGGCGAGCTGTTCGTCATCCTGCCGCTGTCGGTGTCAGCACCGGTGGTACAGGGCGATGTCTGGTCGCCTTTTGAGCTGGGGGTGGTCATGGTCGAGGTGGTGGTCGCGACCAGTGCCACGGCCCTGGTCGCCACATGGTTCTCGTACGGCGTGGAGCAGCGGCTGCAGGGCTTTCATGAGCGGTTGGCCGGATCCTCTGCCGCATTGCGTCGGGCCGAGCGTCACGATGCGTTGACCGGGCTGCCGACCCGGGTGTCCTACTACAGCGCGGTATCGTCATTGATCGAGTCGGCACAGCAGCGCAAGCAGGGATTGGCGGTCTATGCGCTGGATGTCGACAGCTTCGGACTGCTCAACGAAGCGCATGGCTCGGCCGGAGGCGATGAGGTTTTGCGCGTGCTGGGCCAGCGGCTGCGCATGATCGTGCCCGGTGGCGCTGCCATGGCTCGCATTGGTGCCGACGCTTTCGGCGTGGCCGTGCCCGGCATTCGTGATGCGCAGGCGGCACGTGCCTGGGCCGATGCGCTGGTCGACTTCATCAGCTATCCGGTGACCTTCGGCGGTCATGAGCTGCCGGTTTCATTTGCTGTGGGCGCCTGCCTGTATCCTCAGGGAGGCGATCAGCCGGCCTACATGGCCGAGCGTGCGCTGGGTGCGGCGCGGCGTCGGCAGGCGGATCGATATGTCCTATATGAGATGCCGCGCGCACCCGCAGATATGCCGCGCCAGTTGCTCACCTTGCGCGAACAACTGGAAGCGGCCATGCGTGATGGGACGCTCGAGTTGTATCTGCAGCCCATCTGCGGCGCCATCAGTCGCGAAGTGATGGGTGCCGAGGCCTTGATGCGTTTCCATCAGCCCGACGGACGCATGCTGTCGCCGGATCACGTGCTGGATGTCGCCGCTCGCTTCGGTCTGCTGGGACGCCTGGGCTGGTACGTCATCGAACTGGCCTGCCAGCACCTGCACACGCTCAACGATCAGGGCATCGATTTGCCGCTGAGCGTGAACGTGGATCCGCGGCTATTCGTCGAGGACGGCTTTGTCGAGCGCCTGCTCGACACCATGCGGCGTTTTCGCATCGGTGAGGGGTGCCTGGTCATCGAGTTGACCGAGAATGCATTGCTGGATGACACGCCGCGAGTACGCGAGCTGTTCTCGCAGCTGCGCGAGGCGGGAATGTTACTGGCCATCGACGACTTCGGATCGGGATATTCCAACCTTCGCACGCTTACCGTGCTGCAGGTCGACGTGATCAAGGTGGATCGTTTCTTCGTCAGCCGGCTGCCTGAAGATGTGCGTTGCCGCGCCATGCTGTCGGCAGTGGTCGGGTTCTCCCGACTGACCGGAACGAAGGTCGTGGCCGAGGGTGTGGAAACCGAAGAGCAGGCCACCTGGGTGGCCTCCCTGGGCCTGCATCGTCTACAGGGATTCCTGGCACACGCGCCGATGCCAGTCGCCGACTTCATGCGCCTGCTCAGCTTGGACCATGGCTCTCAACGGGGGCTATCCACACCGCGCTGGGAGCCGTCTTCCGGATCGGGTCACGCGGCCTAAAGTTTGAGGCGGCCTCGCCGATATGAGGGCTGAACTGGGGGCAAACACGCCTCCGTAACCTGAGGAACTGGAGATGTCCGAGATCAACCACGGAACCGATCTGGGGTCGCAGCACCTGACCTTTTCCCTGGCTGGGGAAGAGTACGGCGTGGATATTCTTGCCGTGCGCGAGATCCGCGGCTGGTCGAAGGTGACGCGCATCCCGCAGACGCCTGCCTATGTACTGGGCGTGCTGAACCTGCGCGGCGCAATCGTCCCGGTGATGGACCTGCGCCTGCGTTTTGGCCTGGAGCGCGAGGAATACACCGACACCACCGTCACGATCGTGGTTGCCGTGGGCGAGCGCCTGTTCGGCATGGTGGTCGACGCCGTTTCCGATGTGCTGGACACCACCGCCGATGACATCAAGCCGGTGCCCGAGATGGGCAAGGCGGTGGACACCAAGTATCTGAAGGGGCTGGCCACGCGCGACGAGCGCATGGTGATGTTGCTGGACGTGGAAAAAATGATGCGCCCCGAAGATTTGGCGGCGGTGGAAGCAGCCCTGCCGGCTGCAGACAAGGTGGAAGTGGCCGCCTGAACGGAGTGAGCATGAAGATCAAGAAACCCAACCTTGCCCAACTGAAATGGCCGGCGCTGACGGTGCGCTCGCGTGTGTTGGGCGTGGTCGCGATGTTGTGCGTGATGCTGATCATCGGTGCCTGGATCGGCCTGAGCGGGATGCAGCATGCCAATGACGCAACTCGTCGCCTTTATGAGCAGAGACTCGTTCCTATGTCGATGACCGGCGAAGTGGCGCGTGATTCGCTGCGTGACTTCATTGCTTTGGATGAAGCTTCCGTTCATGTCAAGCAGCCATCCATCGTGCAGCAGAAACTCAGCCAGGTCGGCTCGCTACAGGCTGACAGCGACAAGTTGTTGGTCAAGCTCAAGGCGACGATTGTCGACGACAAGCTGACCAAGCAGTTCAATAACTTCAAGAGCGCCCGTGACGATGTCAACAGCTCCATGGCCGATGTCATCAGTGCACTGAAGCAGGGTCAGGCCGGGGTACGGGAGTCTTTGTACTCAGATGTGCTTCCGAACCTGATGATCATGCAGAGCGAGCTGAAGAAGCTGATCAGCATGCAGCTCAAGGACAGCGCCGATGCTTATGCCGCGGAGACCAAGCGCTTCGAAGTGGTACGCACCGTCACCGTGATTTCCCTGATCGTGGGCATGATCATCGCGCTGCTGGTGGCGGTATTGCTGGTGCGCTCGATCGGCAAGGCACTGGACAAGGCTGTCGAGATGGCCAACGCCATTTCCGAGGGCAAGCTGGGCCACAAGATCGAATCCGGTCGCAAGGATGAGCTGGGCAAGCTGCTGGATGCCTTCCGCGTGATGGATGGCCGTCTTAGCCACATTGTCACCGAGGTGCGTCAGGGTGCCGAGGCGGTCAGTTCGGCGGCGCAGCAGATCTCACGCGGCAACGATGATCTCTCGCAGCGTACGCAGGAACAGGCCTCAAGCCTGGAGGAAACCGCTTCGTCGATGGAGGAGATGACCTCCACCGTCAAGCAGAATGCCGAAAATGCCAGCCATGCGAACCAGCTGGCTCGGGGCGCGCGTGAGCAGGCCGAGCGCGGTGGCGAGGTTGCGGCGCAGTCGATTGCGGCAATGGGTGAAATCCATGATGCCAGCAAGAAGATCGTCGACATCGTCGGCCTGATCGACGAAATCGCCTTCCAGACCAATCTGCTGTCGCTGAATGCGGCGGTGGAAGCGGCGCGGGCCGGCGAGCAGGGTCGTGGCTTTGCCGTGGTCGCCTCGGAGGTGCGCAACCTGGCGCAGCGTAGCGCCGCCGCCGCCAAGGAAATCAAGGGCCTGATCAACGACAGCGTCGAGAAGGTCAAGGTCGGCAACGAACTGGCCGAGCAGTCCGGCAAGACGCTGGCCGAGATCGTCGACAGCGTGAAGAAGGTAACCGACATCGTCGCCGAGATCGCCGCCGCCAGCGCCGAGCAGTCTTCGGGCATCGACCAGGTCAACAATGCCGTCATGCAGATGGACGACATGACCCAGCAGAACGCCGCCTTGGTCGAGGAGGCCGCGGCCGCAGCCCGCGCCATGCAGGAGCAGGCCGGCGAGTTGACGCGTCAGATGGTGTTCTTCCGCATGACTGGGGAAGCTCGCGCCGCCAGTGCCGATGTCGTCGAGCATGTGCGTGCCCAGGTACAGAATATGGAGCCGGTGACGCCGCCAGGTCCGTCGGTGCCGGCGACGCGCCCGGCTGATCGGCCCAGTCCGGCGCCGCAGCGTCAGCAGGCCTCGCGTCCATCTGAAACCGCCACCGCCGATAGCGGAGTGTGGGAGGAGTTCTAAGTCATGAGCGCGGTTCGAGGTGACTTGTCCCAGTCGTCGGCTTCGGCCGCGCCAATACTGACCGATGCCGATTTCAAATTCATTCGTGAGTTTGTCTACGAATATTGCGGCATCGCTCTGTCCGAGCAGAAGCGCCAGCTGGTCCAGGGCCGGCTGGCGCGCCGCCTGCGCGAGCTTGGTCTTGCCGATTTCGCCGCTTACTGCAAGCTGCTACGCGAATCGCCCGCCAATGAGCTGGATGCGCTTTCCAGCGCCATCAGCACCAATGTCACGGCCTTCTTCCGGGAGTCGCACCACTTCGATTTCCTGGCCGAGGAGTATCTGCCGCCATTGCTGAAGGCCAATCAGCGTATTCGGATCTGGTCGGCGGGCTGTTCTTCCGGCGAAGAGCCCTACACCATCGCCATGGTGCTGGCCGAGGCCATGGAAAAGCACAACAAGCACGCCGATGCGCTGATTCTGGCGACAGACCTTTCGCCCAATGCGTTGTCGGCGGCGCGATCGGGGACCTATCGCCTGGATCGCATCGAGGGCATCAGCGAGGAACGCCGCCGGCGCTGGCTGTTGCGTGGTTCGGGGCAGAACGATGGCATGGTCAGCGTGCATCCTCGTTTGCGTGAGCTGGTACGCATCCAGCCGCTCAACTTGCTGCACGAGTGGCCGATGAAGGGGCCGTTCGACTGCATTTTCTGTCGCAACGTAGTGATCTATTTCGACAAGCCGACCAAGGAAAGACTGTTCTCGCGCTATGCAGGCATGTTGCGCGATGGCGGCTATCTGTTCCTGGGTCACTCCGAATCCATGTTCGGTCTGAGCAACGACTTCAAGCTCGTCGGCCGCACCATTTACAGGAAGGGCTCATGATGAGTGTGCTGCGAGCCAGCCATGGTGCCTCACCCCCGCTCCATACCGCCCCGACATATTCCGATGCCAAGGTGCTGCGTGGTTTTGAGCATGTCCGCCGTTATTGGGAGCCCTCACTTGGCTGCATGGCGGTCAAGCTGCTGCCGGGCGAGTACTACGCCACGGTGCAGGAGGAAATGGTCTCCACCGTGCTCGGTTCCTGTGTGGCAGCCTGCGTGCGCGACCGCAACAACGGTATCGGTGGCATGAACCACTTTCTGTTGCCCGAGCCGCTGGGTGAGCGTGGCAGTTGGGGGTCCGATGCCACGTCACGCGCCGCGCGCTATGGCGTTGATGCCATGGAGCAGCTGATCAACGCGGTGCTCAAGGCCGGTGCCGATCGCAGCTCGCTGGAGGTAAAGATCTTCGGTGGCGGTCAGGTGCTGGCCCAGGTCACCGATGTCGGCAAGCGTAATGTCGAGTTCGTTCGTCGCTACCTGCAGACCGAGGGCCTGAAGGTGATTGGCGAGGACGTACTGGATATCTATCCCCGTCATGTGCGCTATTTCCCCTGGACCGGCAAGGCTCAGGTCAAGCGCCTGCGTCCGCAGCAGGATCAGTCCCTGGCCGATCGTGAGCGCAGCTACCTCAAGCGATTGGTGAACGAGCCGATAACCGGTGAAGTCGAGTTGTTCTAAAAGGGCATAAAGGACATGAGCAAAACGCGCGTCCTCATCGTCGATGATTCCGCCCTGGTGCGGAAGATGTTGACGGCCATGCTCGAAGCCGATCCCGGCATCGAGGTGGTGGGCACAGCGGCCGATCCATATATCGCCCGCGACAAGATCAAAGAGCTGAACCCGGACGTGCTGACCCTGGACGTGGAAATGCCGCGCATGGATGGCCTCACGTTTCTGGAAAACCTGATGCGGCTGCGGCCGATGCCCGTGGTCATGGTGTCTTCGTTGACCGCTCGCGGCGCCGAGGTCACGCTACGCGCGCTGGAACTGGGCGCGGTCGATTTCGTAGCCAAACCCGGCAGCGATCTCACCGGTACGTTCGGCGATAGCTCGCAGGACATCTGTGCCAAGGTACGTGCGGCAGCGGGCATGCAGCCCAAGGGCCGCACCGAGGACGTCAAACGACTGCCGGACGTGGTGCCAAAGTACTCGGCCGACGCGGTGCTGCCGCGCGCGCAGCTGCAGACGCCCGGCTCCACCCGCATCATTGCCATCGGCGCCTCCACCGGCGGTACCGAGGCCATCCGCGTGGTGCTCGAGTCGATGCCGCCGGACGCGCCGGCCATTGTCATCACCCAGCACATCCCGGCGCAGTTCAGCGGTCCATTCGCACAGCGCATGGACCAGTGCTCGGCGATGCGCGTGTTCGAGGCCCGTGATGGCCAGCCCATCC
This sequence comes from Oleiagrimonas sp. C23AA, assembly GCF_011759385.1. GTDB lineage: Bacteria > Pseudomonadota > Gammaproteobacteria > Xanthomonadales > Rhodanobacteraceae > Oleiagrimonas. Next base: position 190,901 of record NZ_JAARLY010000001.1, read on the forward strand.
AGGCCGGCCACGCGTATATCGCGCCCGGTGATCAGCACCTTCTGGTGATGCGTGATGGCGCGCGTTTTGTTTGCCGGCTGCACGATGGCCCGCAGGTGAACCGCCACAAGCCCAGCGTCGATGTGTTGTTCCGTTCCATGGCTGCCAGTGTGGGTGCGGCTGGCGTCGGTGCGCTGCTGACGGGCATGGGCGATGACGGCGCGCGTGGCCTGCTGGAAATGCGTGAATCGGGCGCGCCGACGCTGGTTCAGGACGAGGCCAGCTCGGTAGTCTGGGGTATGCCCGGTGCCGGCTGGAAGATGGGGGCAGCGCAGGAAATGCTTCCCCTGGACAAGATTGCAGCACGCCTGTTGGACATGGCCGCCCATGTCACCAAGCGTGCTACGGGTACTTAGAGATAGTTATGGAAACCATCATGCAAACATGGCGAAAGAGCGAACAGATCGCGGGCTTTGTCGGCAGTGCCCTGGCGCTGGTCGTCGTGCTGATCTGGGATAACGCCTGGGTGGCCCCGGTCGTGGTGGCCCTGCTGGCCGCGTTGTGGATCGTGCTGGCCCAGCGCCTGTTGCGCAGTCAGGTGGTGGAAGTGAGCGCGCCGGCGACCACGGCCGATGGCAACCTGGATCCGGCACGCAACGCGCTGGAGGAGATGCGTGGCGCCATCGTCGACGAGTTGGGCAGTTCCGCGCGCGAGTTGCATCAGGCCCTTGATGTGCTGCGTGATGCCGTCGCCGAGCTGGGCACGGGTTTCGACGGTCTGTCTCGCAAGACCGGGACCCAGCAGACGCTGCTCAAGCAGATCCTGGATTCGTCACGGACTGGCGACGGCATCTCGGTGCAGGACTTCACCGCCAAAACCGGTGATCTGCTGGAGCATTTCGTCAGCCTCATCGTGCATCTGTCGCGCGACAGCTTGCGCATCGTCTATCGCATCGACGAAATGTCGCGCGAGATGGATGCCGTGTTCGCGCTGCTCAAGAACGTCAACACCATTGCCGAAGAAACCAACCTGCTGGCGCTGAATGCGGCCATCGAGGCGGCGCGCGCGGGCGAGTCCGGTCGCGGTTTTGCGGTGGTTGCCGGTGAAATTCGCAACCTCGCCAGTCACTCCAACCAGTTCAACGAAAAGATTGGCACCCACGTCGAGCGCTCGCGCAAGGCGATGGAGCAGTTGCGTGATCTGGTTGGCGCCATGGCCGCGCAGGACATGAGCGTGGCGCTGGGCACCAAGGGTGACATCGACGCCATGATGAGCCATGTCAGCGAGTCTGATGCGCGCGTCAGCCGCGCGGCCGACGAGGTGGCGGTGATTGCGCAGGGTCTGGGCAAGGACGTGTCGACCACCGTGCGTTCGCTGCAGTTCGAGGACATTCTGCGTCAGCTGATCGAAACCACCCGTGCGCGTCTGGTCGAGTTGCAGGAAGTGACAGCCGACTGCAGCACCGATGTGGAGGCGATCATCCAGGCGCACAGTGTGGTCGACGAGGCGCGTGCCCGTGCCGACCAGATGCGCGACCGTCTGAACATGCAGCGCGAGCGCTCGCGCCTGCGTGACAAGGGCCCGGCCTTGCAGACCTCGATGAGCGCCGGCGAGATCGATCTGTTCTGATCGGTCGCCGGCACGCCAAGGACCCTCACCGTTTTTCAGGAAGCCGTACCATGAGCCTGACCGTAGAACACGACACCGAGCGCGATTGCCTGACCCTGCATCTGCAGGAGCGTTTCGATTTTTCCGTGCATCGCGCCTTTCACGATGCCTGCCTGGGGAGCAAGCAGGCGCGCAGCTACGTGATCGACCTGGAGGGTGTCACCGCCATGGACAGCGCGGCGCTGGGTATGCTGCTGCTGCTGCGCGAGAACGCCGGCGGTGACAACGCCGACATACGCATCGTCAACGCTGGCCCCGAGCTGCGCAACACCTTGCGCGTGGCCGGTTTCGAAAAGCTGTTCACGGTGCACTGAAGGGCATTTTCGCGCGCTACTCGGCGCGCGATGGATGGACAAAGAAAAGCCACGCTACCGAAAGGGCGCGTGGCTTTTTTGTGGCCGTTGCTTGTCGCCCGAAGGCAGCGCCCAGGCGGCGACCGCTCAGCCCTTCAGGGCGGCGATGCACTTGAATTCAATGGCGATCGGTGTGGGCAGGGCGCTGACGCCTACGGTGGTGCGGCAGGCGTCGATGCCCGCAAAAGCCTCCGCGTAGAGCCGGTTGAAAGTGGCGAAGTCGCCGGCCATGTCGGTCAGGAACACGGTGACGTCGACCAGTTGCTTCAGGCTGGCGCCGGATGCCTCCAGCACGGCACGCACGTTGGCAAATACCTGCTGGCACTGGGCCTCAAAATCGTAACCGACCACGGCGCCGTGGTCATCGAGGATATTGCCCGGTACCTGGCCATCGCCCGGGCGCCGAGGGCCGACACCGGACAGAAACAGCAGGGAGCCGACCCGCCGTGCATGCGGATAGGCTCCCACGGGCGCCGGCGCGGAGCTGGCGCGGATGCCGCTCACGCTTCGGGACGCTCGCCGGTCAAGCGTTCGATGGCGCCGACGTAGGCGTCGACCAGGGCGTCATTGCCCGGCACATCGATGCCCAGATCGGTGATGTGGCCGTCCTTGAGGCCGTAGATCCAGCCGTGCACGGTCAGTTTCTGGCCGCGTTCCCAGGCATCGCGGACGATGGTGGTCTGGCTGACGTGGCGCACCTGCTCGATGACATTTAGCTCGCAAAGGCGGTCATGCTTGGCCGGGAAGTCGGCCAACTTCGCCAGTGCGCTGCGGTGCTTTTGCTTGACGTCGCCGACATGGCGCAGCCAGTTGTCGATCAGCCCCAGGCGATCTTCGTTGAGGGCGGCGCCGACGCCACCGCAGCCGTAGTGGCCGACCACCAGAATATGCTCGACCTTCAGCACGTCGACCGAGAACTGGATGGTCGACAGCGCATTGAGATCGGTGTGCACAACCACGTTGGCGACGTTGCGGTGCACGAAGATTTCGCCCGGTGGCAGATCGACAATCTGCGTGGCCGGCACGCGCGAATCGGAGCAGCCGATCCACAGGTAACGCGGTGCCTGCTGCATGGAAAGCTGGCGGAAGAAATCCGGATCCTCCGCGGTGACCTGTTCGGCCCAGCGGCGGTTGTTGGCAATGAGATCTTTGAGACTGTTCAAGAGGCAGTGTCCTTCATCGGTTCGAGGCACGGGAACGGCGGCCCGCGGAGCGATGGCGCCGTGCATCGAGCGTGAAGATTAGCGCATCGTGTGTGAAAGGCTTAAATACGCCGGCGCATGGTGCGCCGCTTCAGGTGGCCACGCAGACGTTGCGCGAGCGCGTGAAGAAGTTGAGTGCATCCAGCCCGCCTTCGCGGCCCATGCCCGAGAGCCGGTTGCCGCCGAACGGCACGCGCAGGTCGCGGCGCATCCAGGTGTTGATCCAGACCATGCCCACATCCAGTGCGGCGGCCATGCGGTGCGCGCGGTCGATGTCCTGGGTAAACACCGACGCAGCCAGGCCGTATTCGCTGTCGTTGGCCAGTGCCAGCGCGTGGGCTTCATCATCAAAGCCCTGCAGGGTGACCACCGGGCCAAAGATCTCCTCGTGCAGAGTGCGCGCTTGGGCAGGCAGGCCCTCGATGACGGTAGGGGCGACGAACAGGCCATTGGCGCAGCGATCCGTCAGGGTGATGGCGTGGCCACCGCAGAGCAACTGTCCACCCTCGGCGCGTGCAAGGTCGATGGCGCCGGTGACCTTGTCCAAGTGTGCTCGCGAGACCAGCGCGCCCAGGTCGCTTTCGTCATGCATGGGGTCGCCCACACGCAGGGCCTTTACCGCCGACAGATAACGGTCGCGAAAGCGTGTGTAGATCCCCGACTGCACCAGCAGTCGCGAGCCGCACAGGCAGATCTCGCCCTGGTTGGCGAAGCCTGATTGCACCAGCGTCGGCAGATGGCGCTCGATATCCGCATCATCGAAGACCAGCACCGGATTCTTGCCGCCCAGTTCCAGCGATACCGGCTTCCAGCACCGGGCGCCAATCTCGGCCAGCTGACGGCCAACGCGGGACGAACCGGTAAATGACAACGCCCGCACGCCGGGATGTTCGGCCAGGGCTTGACCTGCCTTGGCGCCGCGGCCGTGCACGATGTTGAGTACGCCGCCGGGCAGCCCGGCCTCGGCCACCAGCTCACCCAGCATATGGGCGGTGAGCGGGGTGATCTCGGACGGCTTGGCGACCACTGCGTTGCCGCAAGCGAGCGCCGGCGCGATCTTCCAGGTCAGCAGATACAGCGGCAGGTTCCACGGGCTGATGCAGCCGACCACGCCGTGGGGCTGGCGCAGCGTGTAGTTGAGCATGCCGGCATCCATGTGCGCCTGGCTGCCGTGTGCGGTCACCGCCGCGGCGAAGAAGCGCAGGTTGGCGATGGCGCGCGGAATGTCGACCCGTCGCGCCAGGCTCAACGGTTTGCCGGTGTCGCGCGACTCGGCCTCGGCAAACGCTTCCAGTCGATCCTCGATGGCCTGCGCCAAGGCCTGCAGAGCGCTGGCGCGGGCGGCGATGGGCCGGGCGGCCCAGGCCGGTTGCGCCGCCTCGGCTGCGGCCACCGCCTGGGCGATGTCCTCGGCCTCGCTGTCGGGCACCTGAGCCAGAAGTGTGCCGGTAGCCGGCTCGATCACGTCCAGCCATGCAGGGTTGCGCGCTGCACGTGACTGTCCGGCGATCAGGTTGGGGAGTGGCTGCGCCATGGCCGCCAGCTTACTGCGCCGGTTACGGCCAGAACAGCGCCTTAGGAAAGGCTGCGCGTGCGTCCGCCATCCACGGCCAGACTGGTGCCGTTGACGTAACCGGCGGCCGGCGTGCATAGAAACGCCGCCACCGAGGCCACTTCCTCGGGCTCGGCAAAACGCGCGGCGGGAACTTGCGCCAGCATGCCGGCCTCGACCTGCTCGCGGCTTTTGCCGCCAGATTCGCTACGTGCCTTGATCAAGCCTTCCAGGCGAGCGGTGCGAGTGTAGCCGGGCAGCACGTTGTTGACGGTGATGCCGTCGGCGGCCAGTTCGCCGGCCAGGGTCTTGGCCCAGCTGGCCACGGCGGCGCGCACGGTATTGGACACGCCCAGCCCGGCGATGGGTTCTTTCACCGAGGTCGAGATGATGTTGACGATGCGCCCGTAGCGGGCCGCGCGCATGCCTGGAACCAGCGCCTGCTGCATCACCTGGGCGGCGATCAGGTGCTGGCGAAAGGCGGCCTCGAAGGCCTCCGGGTCGGCGCTGTGCACGGCACCCGCCGGCGGGCCGCCGGAGTTGCCGACGAGAATCTGCACCGGGTGGTGCCCGGCCAGGTCGTCGACGCGCTCGGCCAGCACATCGGTATCGAGCATGTCCGCCACCAGGGCGCGATGGGTTTGTGTCTGGTGCGTGCGTGGCAACACCTGTACCAGCGCGTTCAGGGCATCATGCGAGCGTGCCAGCACGGTGACATCGGCCCCCAGCGCAGCCAGTTCCATGGCGGTGGCGCGGCCAATACCCTGCGAAGCACCGCAGACCAGTGCGTGTTTATGGCTCAGGTCCAGTTGCATGCGGTACTCCTTGGTTCGGGGTTTCGAAAGGGACAGGTCAGCGATGCATCGCGACCTGCAGCGCCAGCGCGCCAATCCAGCATGGCCAGGCCAGTAGCGGCGCGAAGCGCCACATGCGATGCCAGCGGGTGAGCTCGGCATCTTCGAACATCATCGGTGCCTCCGAGCGCAATACGTGCTGCAGGCGCGCCCAGGTGCGCATGCCACTGGGCTTGCCGCGTTCGGGTTTGGCCACGATGTTCCATTGCTTGGGATAACGCGTGCGCATCAGCCGGGCAAAGCGGTACTGGGCGTACAGGTGCAGGCCGAAACCGATGGCGCCGGCCAGCAGCAGCACGATGTAGAGCACGTTCAGCACGTTCTGTCTTCCACTAGCGATCTAGCCGTCCAGTGTATCCGATGGCAGGCCATGCTCACGAGCCATGGCGGCTGCGTGGCATCACCACCGAACGTAACGTGGAGAACACGCCCTTGCCGGTCGGCTTGGGCTTACCGCAGATGGCGTTCTCCAGCACGCTGCGATAGCGGTCGGTCAGCTGGCCTATGTAAATGACGCCATTGGGGCCATGCGGGATCTGGAAGCTGCCCTTGGCCGTCATCTGTACCGAATTTTCGGCTGAATACGAGGTTGGCGACTGTTCCCAGTACGTACTGCCGTTCTGCTGCTGGCCAGAGCTGTAGACCACCAGGTAGCGAGCCATCGGGTCCTGCACGGTAAAGCTGCCGAAAGCGCCGGAGGTAGCGTCGGTCCAGCCCATGTACTCGCACAGCTGCACATCCTCGGTGCGGATCGGACGGAAGCGCGCATCAAGCGTGACCACGGTGGGTGCAAACAGATAGCTGGCCTGCAACCAGCGTCCACCTGTCAGCTTGGACTTGAAAACCACCTTGTAGGGCGTCTTCTTGTCGGTCGGCAGTTTCAAGGGCAGGAAATAGCTGCGGCTGCCGTTGAAGTCGGCCACCGGGTCACCCGGACCGATGCGAAAGCGCTTGAGCTTGGGTGGCAGCGCCTTCTGGAAATCGAAATCGGCGAAGCTGCCGCAACAGGTGGGTGTCTTGGCCAGCTTCTTCAACACCGCCTGGCGACTCATGTTCGAGTTGCCGTCTTGCTTGGGCGGGGCGAGAGGACTGCTGGCGCATGCACTCAAGGCTAGCGCCAGCGCCACGGTGATCAGGCGTTTGGATCGATGCAAAGGCATGGTGGCCGGAACGTGGGGATTTAGAACTCGGCGCTGCCCGCGGCTCGGGGATACGGGATAGCGTCACGGATATTGGCAAGCCCGCACACATAGCACAGTAGGCGCTCAAAGCCCAGACCAAAGCCGGCGTGCGGCACGCTGCCGTAGCGGCGCAGGTCGCGATACCAGCCATAGGTGGCCGGATCCAGGCCAAACTGGCGCATGCGCCGGTCCAGCACGTCCAGTCGGTCCTCGCGTTGGGCGCCGCCGATGATTTCACCGATGCCCGGCGCCAGCACGTCCATCGCGGCCACGGTGCGGCCATCGTCGTTCAGGCGCATGTAGAAGGCCTTGATCGCCTCGGGGTAGTTCATGACCACCACCGGTCGGCCGAAATGCTGCTCAACCAGATAACGCTCGTGCTCGGTCTGCAGGTCCACGCCCCAATCGACGGCGTATTCGAACTTCTTGTCGGCGTTCTTGAGGATCTCGATGGCGTCGGTGTATTCCACGCGCTCAAACGGCGCGTCGACGAATGCCTCCAGACGGGTGATGGCGTCCGGTTGCACGCGCTGGGCGAAAAACGCCATATCGTCGGCACGCTCTTCCAGCACGGTCCTGAAGATGTGTTTCAGGAAACGCTCGGCCAGGTCGGCGTTGTCATTGAGGTCGGCGAAGGCGATTTCCGGCTCCACCATCCAGAACTCGGCCAGGTGACGAGGAGTGTTGGAGTTTTCCGCGCGGAAGGTCGGGCCGAAGGTGTAGACCTTGCTCATGGCCAGGCAGTAGGCTTCGACATTGAGCTGGCCGGACACGGTAAGAAACGCCTCGCGGCCGAAGAAGTCCTTGCTGAAGTCGACGGCGCCCTTGTCATCACGCGGCAGGTTGGCCAGGTCCAGCGTGGACAGGCGGAACATGTCGCCGGCGCCTTCGGCGTCGGAGGTAGTGATGATCGGCGTGTTGATCCAGCTGAAGCCTTCGGCGGTAAGAAAACCATGAATGGCCATCATGATGGTATGGCGCATGCGCGTGACCGCACCGAACAGGTTGGTGCGCGGGCGCAGATGGGCCACTTCGCGCAGAAACTCCATCGAGTGCGCCTTGGGCTGGATGGGGTAGGTTTCCGGGTCGTCGACCAGGCCCACCACCTCGATGTCCGTGGCCTGGATCTCGAATCCCTGGCCCTTGCCCTGCGAGGGCACCAGCGTGCCGGTGGCGATCAGCGAGGCGCCGGCGGTGAGTTTTTTCACCCCATCCTCGTAGTTGGACAGCGTATTGGCTGCCACCACCTGAATCGGGTCGAAGCAGGAGCCATCGCTCAGATTGACGAACGAGAGGCCGGCCTTGGAATCGCGCCGCGTACGCACCCAGCCGCGTACCGTGACTTCACTTCCCTCGGGCAAGGAACCACCCAGTGCCTGCTTGACGCTGACCACCGCCATGAATTGAAACTCCGTAAGAGGCGCCGCATATCGACGCGTAGAACCAAACGCTCATGATAATGTACGAGCGCATCTTCCCGCACCCGAGCATGCCGAAAGATTATGTCGATCCAGATCACTGAAACCGCCCGCCAGCGTATGCGCGACTTCCTGACCCGGGATGCCGGGGCTGCCGGGGTGCGTTTTGGCGTCAGGCCGACCGGCTGTTCAGGCTTCGAGTACGTCGTTGAGCTGGCTCGAAGCGTGGACGAGGCCGATCAGGTCATGGAAGTGGACGGTGTACGCCTGATTGTCGACGCCAAGAGCCTGCCGCTGGTCGACGGCACTGTCATCGATTTCCAGCGCAAGGGGCTCAACACCACCTTCGTGTTCGAAAACCCCAATGCCACCGGCGAGTGTGGCTGCGGCGAGAGCTTCACCACGCACTAGATAACGGCGCTGGACCGACCTCAGTTGGCCTTGAACAACGGCCGGCCGGCGGCATAGCTTGCCTTTAGCAGCGGCCCGCCGATCCAGTAGCACAGCTCAGCCGGCGCGCTCGCCTGCCAGATCGCAAGGTCGGCGCGCTGGCCCACGGCGAGTGTGCCGCGGTCCTTGAGACCCAGTGCCCTGGCGCCGTGCACGGTAACGCCGCGCAGCGCTTCTTCCGGTGTCAGTCGAAACAGCGTGCAGGCCATATTGGCGCTCAGGCGCAGCGACAGCAGCGGCGAGGTGCCGGGGTTGAGATCGGTCGCCACCGCCATCGCCACGCCGTGCTCGCGCAGCGCCTGGATGGGTGGCAATTTGGTGTCGCGCAGTGCATAAAAGGCGCCAGGCAGCAGCACGGCGACGGTGCCGGCCTCGGCCATGGCGCGGATGCCCGAGGCCGACAGATGTTCGAGGTGATCGGCGGACAAGCCGCCAAACTCGGCCACCAGCGCCGCGCCGTCCAGATCGGACAGCTGCTCGGCGTGCAGCTTTACCGGCAACTCCAGGCGGTGGGCCACCTCGAATACGTGCCGGGTTTCCTCGCGCGTGAAGCCGATGCCTTCGCAGAACGCATCCACGGCGTCGATCAGGCCTTCCTCGGCCAGTGTCGGCAGCATTTGCCCGCAGACGGCGTCGACGTAACCGGTGCGGTCGTCGGAAAATTCCGGGGGCAGTGCGTGCAGCCCCAGGAAACTGGTGCGCACATCAATGCCCAGTATCTGCCCGATACGGCGCGCCGTGCGCAGCATGCGGCGCTCGCTGGCAAGATCAAGCCCGTAACCGGACTTGATTTCCAGCGTGGTCACGCCATCGGCGACAAGCGCGCGGGCGCGCGGCAGCGACTGCGCCAGCAGGGCGTCTTCGTCGGCGGCGCGGGTGTCGCGGACGGTGGAAACAATGCCGCCACCGGCGCGGGCAATGTCCTGATAGCTGACCCCTTCCAGCCGCATTTCGAATTCGCGGTCACGCCGGCCGCCGAACACCAGATGCGTATGGCAGTCGACCAGGCCGGGGGTGACCAGCGCGCCATCGAGCGCGCGCACGTTTTCGGCTAGCGCCTCGGCCGGGCCGGGCAGGTCGGTCATGGCGCCGACCCAGGCAATCGCGCCATCCTTGCAGGCCAGCGCCGCGTGCTCGCGCAGGCCGTAGCCGTGGCTTGTGTCAAAGCAGGCCAGCGTGGCGTCGGTCAGCAGCAGATCCCATTGCGGTGCAGTCATGGTGTCCCCGGGCGGCAGGTGGTGGCCGGCCATGGTAGGCGCCTGCGTGCCCCGGGCGCCAGTTGGCGGCAGTCCAAAAAAGCGAACGCCCCGGCGGGCGGGGCGTTCGCGATGGATCGGAATTAGTGCTCGCGCGGCGGTGGTGCCGGCGGTTGCTCATCGCCCGGAGTGGGTGGCTCGGGCGTCGGCGGCGCCGGTTCGGCCGACGGATTTTCACCTTCCGCCTGCTGCTTGCGCACACCATCTTCAGCGGCATCGTCGGCGGCCTCCTGTTCGCTGGGCGCGGACGGCTCGTCGAAGGCGCTGGTATCGCGGGCATTCTTCAGTGCCTCGGCCTCGGCCTTGGCCTTTTCGGCGGCTTCGGCTTGCGCGGCCTGCTGGCGTTCGAAGTCCTGCACCATGCGCTCGGCAAAGTCCTTGTATACCGGCGTCGGGCTGAACAGCGAGGCGGCGGCGCGGGCAATCAGGCAGGCGGCCATGATCGGGATCACCATGTCCTGATTGTCGGTCAGCTCCATGGCAATCACCGCCGAAGTCAGCGGCGCGCCGGTCACGCCGGAAAGGTACGCGCTCATGCCCAGCAGCACGATGGCCGCTTCTGGGGTGCCCGGCAGGAAGTGGGCGATGTTGTGGCCCAGGCCGGCGCCCACGGCCAGTGCCGGAGAGAAGATGCCGCCCGGAATGCCGGCCCAGTACGAGACCACGTTGGCGAACAGCTTGATGATGCCAAAGCTTTGTCCCGGAGTGACAGCCGCCTCCTGTACGAAGGCGCGGGCCTGATCGTAACCGGTGCCGTAGATGCTGTTGTGCGAGATCACGCCCAGCACGGCCAGGGTCAGGCCGCAGAAGGCCGCAAAAAGTACCGGTGCACGGGCACGGATACGGCCGATATAAGCCAGTGGACCGCGTCGGCTGAGCAAAATGAGGCGCGCGAAGATGCCGCCCAGCAGGCCGCCAACGAGACCGGTGGCCAGCACCGCGACCCATGCCTGCTGCAGAGGCAGGCTGGCCTGCACTTCGCCGAAGTAGGAGTAGTTGCCCATGATGCCCAGCGACACCACACCGCCGACGATCACGGCGGTCAGCAGCAGACCGGAGAAGCGGTGTTCGAAGGCGCCGGCCAGCTCCTCAATGGCGAACACCACGCCGGCCAGCGGGGTGTTGAAGGCGGCGGCGATGCCGGCCGCGCCTCCGGCCAGAATGAAGCGCGAGGCGGCCTTGGGATCGGTAAAGCCAAAACGCCGGCCCAGGCTGTAGAACAGGCCCGCGCCCACGTGCACGGTCGGGCCTTCGCGGCCGATCGAAGCACCCACCGCCAGCGCGATCAGCGTCAGCAGCATCTTGCAGGCGGCAATCGGCAGCGCCAGCATGCGCTGACGGAAACCTTCATTGGCGATGTGCAGGGTGCCGATGACCTGCGGAATACCTGAACCACGCGTGGCGCGCAGGCGGCCCTCGGTGACCCATGCCAGCAGACCGAAAACCACCGGGGTGAGGATCAACGGAATCCAGATGCCATAGCCCAGAATGATCTGGAACAGGTGAAACGACCAGTCACTGGCCTTGGCAAAAACGATGGCCGCCAGCGCCACCAGCACCGCGCCTGTCCATAGTGCAATCCGTCGTCGCCAGTGATGCGGGGCGAAGAACTCATGGCCCAGCAGTGCCTGCAGACGTGGATTGGTGGACTTTTGCGATGAAGGTGAAGAGGGCTCTGACATCCCCCCATTATGGCAGATTCAGCTGAATGATGCCGGGCTGAACGCTCAGCCCGGCCGGCGACGCCAGCGCATCTCGTACAGATCGAAGCGTCGGTCCTTGAGGTTCTGCACGGTGCCGTTGTTGCGCGAACGGGCCAGGCTTTCCAGACTGAGATCGGCAAACAGCACCGTTTCGATGTTCGGCGTGGAATCGGCGGCGATGCCGTCACGCGCGAACGGGAAGTCGCACGGTGTCAGGATGCAGCTCTGACCGTACTGGATGTCGAAATTGTTTACCCCGGGGAGGTTGCCGACGTTGCCCGACATGACCACGTAGCACTGGTTTTCGATGGCCCGTGCCTGACAGCTGTAGCGCACGCGCAGATAACCTTCGCGCACGTCGGTACAGAATGGCGTGAACAGGATCAGCGCGCCCTGGTCGGTGAGGTGGCGGGCTACTTCGGGAAATTCCGAGTCGTAGCAGATCATCACGCCGATGGGGCCGCAATCGGTCTGGATCATGGTGGCGCTGTCGCCGCCAGTAATGTTCCAGACATTGCGTTCGCTGGGCGTGGGGTGCAGCTTTTCCTGCTCGTGGATGGCGCCATCTCGCAGACAGACGTAGCACACATTGTGAATGTCGCCATCGTCCATCAGCGTCGGGTGCGAGCCGCCGATGATGTTGATGTTGTAGCGCACGGCCAGACGGCTGAACAGCTCCTTGACCTGCGGCGTCCATTCGCTGAGCTTGCGGATGGTCTGCACCGGTGGCAGTTCCTCGTTCTCGATCGACAGCAGCTGCAGCGTGATCAGTTCGGGGAAGGTGACAAAGTCCGCGTTGTAGTCGGCGGCAATGTCGGTGAAGTATTCCACCTGACGGGCAAACTCATCGAACGAGGTGATACGTCGTTGCTGATATTGCACCGAGGCCAGGCGCACGTTGTTCGGCAGCGGCGGGCCACCGGAGACGTGCGGCACGTCCGGATGGTCGTGCAGTGAGGGATTGCGCCATACCAGGTGCGTGGCAAAGCCCAGCGACTCATGGTCGGAGGGGACGTATTCGGGCAGCAGGCCGATCACCTCAAAGCCATTGCGCAGCTGGAAGCTCAGGGTCTGATCGCGCAGTTTGCCTTCGACCACGGCCTGCACGTAATCCTGCGCGTTCTTGTACTTGGCGCGGCGCTTGGCCAGGCCCGGCAGACGTCCGCCGAACACGATGCCGCGCAGCTTCAGCTCCGTGCACAGGCGCTTGCGCGCCGAATACAGCCGCTGGCCGATGCGCATGCCGCGGTAGGCCGGATCGACCACCACTTCCATGCCGTACAGCCAGTCGCCCTGTGGGTCATGACGCGAGCCAAAGCCGCCGCCGGTGATCTGCGTCCAGGTGTGCGGCGACAGTGCGGCCGATTCGTCGATGCGGAAGGTGGCGCAGTAGCCGACGATCCTGCCTTCGTACTCGGCGACGAACTGGCCCTGCGCGAAGTGCGCCTGCTGGCCGCGCAGCATTTCGGCCGAGTGGCCCCATTCCTTGCTGTAGACGCCGGCGGTCAGCTCGACCAGTTGCGGGACATCGGTGAGTTGCGCCTGGCGCACCACCAGCTTTGCGGGATGACTGCTTTTGCTATTGGCCATGCACCCAAGTATGCCCGGCCCGCGTGGATTTCCGGTGCACTGTGCGGGCGCTTGTTCAGCTTCCGGTTGCCCAGTGCCGGGGCCGTGGGCATGCTTGGCGGTCATGACTACGCGCAATCAAACCCGTCATTTAAATCCGACGCTGTGCATGGCCGGCGGCTTGCTGCATGCGGCCGACCAGGCGCCCGCGGATGCCGTCGCTTGGCCACCGCCGGGGCGACACATCCTGCCGGGCATGGCGAACCTGCACTCGCATGCCTTTCAGCGTGCCATGGCCGGCCTGGCTGAGCGTCGGGGCGAGGGCGATGACAGCTTCTGGACCTGGCGCCAGACCATGTACGGCTTTGCCGCACGGCTGTCGCCGGACGACCTGAAGGCCATTGCCGCGCAGCTGTATGTGGAAATGCTGCGCGCCGGCTACACGCAGGTCTGTGAATTTCATTACCTGCATCATCAACCCGACGGCTCGGCTTACGCCACGCCCGAGGCGATGTCGCTGGCGCTGGTCGAGGCGGCCGAGGAAGCCGGCATCGGCCTGACGCTGTTGCCGGTGCTGTACATGACCGGTGGCTTTGACGAGCGTCCGCTGGCCGAACACCAGCGCCGCTTCGGGCACAGCGTGGAGGCTTACGCGCGTCTGCATCAGCGTCTGCGCGCCCTGAATGCCTCGCAGCTTACCGTCGGCATGGCGATCCATTCCCTGCGCGCCGTGCCGCAGGCGCCGCTGGCCGAGGTGCTGGCCGATGCCGAGCTCTCGTCCGGGCCCATCCATATCCACATTGCCGAACAGGCCGCCGAGGTGGATGACTGCATCGCACAGCGCGGCGCGCGGCCGGTGCGCTGGTTGCTGGACCACGCGCCGGTGGATGCGCGCTGGTGTCTGGTGCATGCCACGCACATGGATGCAGGCGAGACGCGCGATCTGGCGCACAGCGGCGCCGTCGCGGGCCTTTGTCCGAGCACCGAGGCCAATCTGGGCGATGGCTTGTTCCCGCTGGCCGATTATCTGGATGCCGGCGGTCGCTTCGGTATCGGCTCCGATTCCAACAGCTCTATTTCGCTGGTCGAGGAACTGCGCTGGCTGGAATACGGGCAGCGGCTACGGGCGCGTCAGCGCAACGTGGCCGCGCGCAAGGCCTACGCGCATGTGGGGGCGGAGTTGTTCGCGCATGCCTTGCAGGGTGGGGCGCAGGCGGCCGGTATCGATATGGGGCGCCTGGCTCCGGGCGCGCGCGCCGACGCGCTGGTGCTGGACGAAGATTCGCCCTGGCTGGCCGCGCGCGAGGGGCGTGTGTTGCTGGACAGCCTGGTGTTTGCCGGCAACGATCCGCTGGTGCGCGATGTGATGGTGGCCGGGCGCTGGCAGGTGCGCGATTTCCAGCACCGCGACCAGGCCCGGATTGCCGCGCGCTACCGCCAGACCGTGCAGCGTCTGGCGCGCAGCTAGACGCGCCTCAGTCGGCCGATGGCTTCAGGTGCAGGCCGTGCAGCGCCTGCTCCAACTTGGCGAACGCCTGCTCGTGCGAGAACGGCGGCTTGGCCGGCGGGTTGTAGACCTTCGGGTTGGTGCCGCTGACGATCAAGTCCACCGCGTAGCATCGCCCGTTCTGTACCACGCGATAGCTGCGCGTGGTCACGTAGTGGCTCATGCCGGCATCGCCAGCGCGAAAGCTGTAGAACGGCGTGCCGTTGATGTTGACGTAGCCCTGAGGGTCCTTGCTGGCCGCCGACGGTGGCGTCAGACACTGCTTGAGTGCGGTGGCATCGGTGCTGGTGCCGATGCGCAGCTGCGCGGCGGTGATCTTGTTGGAGCCATCGAGCACCAGCGCCAGTTGTGGCGTGCCGTGGCTTTGCTTGTCGGCGTAGACCTTCCAGTCGGTACCCAGCAGGTACTGGTGAGAGAAGCCGTGTTTCAGGGTAAATCCGGCCGGGTAGTCCAGGCTGAGCGCCAGCTTGGCATCTTCAAAATGCTGTAGGTGCGATGACGGGCCGGACGTATCCTCGCCGGCGTCACCGTTACTTGATGGGTTGGTATTGGAGCTGGCCTTGCAGCCCTTGCGGCTATACAGGCCGCGGGCCAGCAGCTGTGTGCCCTGGCCCTTGGCGTCGGGGCCGAGTAGGGTCAGCTCGGCGTCGCAGCCATTGGGCTTGGGCTGCAGGCGGATCACGTTGAAGCGGCTTTGGTTCTGATCGCCCAGCGAACACATGCCGGCCAGGCGCAGCGTGGCGCCCTGCGAGGAACTGGCCGCGACCTTGAACGTGCGCGTGCCACAGGGCTTCCATTGCAATGTGCCGGCGCCAATGCGCAGTTCCCCCGCGCTCATGTAGGCGTGGCTGACCGGCTGCCAGGTGCCGGCAAGATTCAGTGACAACGAGCGCGATGCGGTGGCCTGCGCGCCGTCCGCTGCGGTGTGCTGGCTGGGCGCATCGGTGGTCGTGCTCGACGCGGCGCCTGGCGTGGTGGAGTTCGCGTCAGCGCCGTGCCGGGAGCACGCGCTCAGCGCCAGCATCAGCGCGGCGCCGGTCAGCAAGGGTCGGGTCAGGGTCATCGTGGGCTCCTTGCGGGGATGGGTGGATGTGCTCGCTGAGATAGTCACGCACAAAATCGATGAACACGCGCAATTTCGGTGGCACATGAAAGCGCGAGGGGTAGTACAGATACAGCCCATCGTACGGCGGCAGCCAGTCATCGAGCACGCTGACCAGATGCCCGGCGTTCAGGTCGTCCAGCAAGATGGGCTCGGGCAGGTGCACCAGGCCCAGTCCGGCACGCGCCGCGGCGATGCTGAGCTGGCTTTCGTTGGCGATCAGGTTGCCCTCGGTGTCGATTTCGAACCAGCGTCCGCGTTCGGCAAACTCCCAGCGGTAGGTGGCGCCGTTGCTGGCAAAGCGCTGGCGGATGCAGTTGTGCTGCTGCAGATCGTGCGGGTGTTGCGGCGTGCCGTGACGGGCCAGATAGGAAGGGCTGGCGGCCACGCGCGAGCGCATCGGCCCGGTCAACGGCATGGCCACCATGTCGCGCTCCAGCCGCTCGCCAATGCGAATGCCGGCATCAAAGCCGCCGGCGATCAGGTCGGTCAGGGCGTTGTCCACGTGCACATCGAGGGTGATCTCGGGATAGACCTCGAGAAAGGCCGGAATCACCGCTTCGATCATGGCCGCCTTGGCCGTGGTCAGGCGCAAGGTGCCGGACGGTCGGGCCGCGTATTGCTGGGCGCTTTCCATGGCGTCGTCAATTGCCGTCAGCGCCGGATTGATGCGCGCCAGAAAGTCGCGCCCGGCCTCGGTCAGTCCGACCCGGCGCGTGGTGCGATGGAGCAGGCGCACGCCCAGGCGCGCTTCCAGTTGACGCAGCGTCTGGCTGAGCGCCGAGGCGGTGACTTCCAGTTCGTGCGCGGCCCGCGTGAAGCTGCCGCATTCGGCAATGCGCTGGAATGCACGCAGTACCGCAGTGGGATGATCACGCATTGATTAGTTTGTCTTCATGGCCAATCAAGATTTTTGGTCTTTCTGCGTGCAATGGCAAGGCGCACACTGCACATCCCCCGCAAGCCGCTGCGCTGAGGGTGGTGCCCGGCGCAGCGGTCCTTCTTAAACAGGAGTGATGCATGAAGATGCGACGCCTGGGCCCGAATGGCCCCGAAGTTTCCGCGCTTGGCCTAGGTTGTATGGGCATGAGCGAGTTCTATGGCCAGGGCGATGACGCCGAGTCGATCCGGGTGATTCATCATGCGCTCGATGCCGGCCTCAATTTTCTGGATACCGCCGATATCTACGGCCCGCATACCAATGAGCGGCTGGTCGGCAAGGCCATCGCCGATCGTCGCGATGCGGTGTTTCTGGCCACCAAGTTTGGCATTGTGCGCGATCCGGCAGATCCCACACGCCGCGGCATCAATGGCCGTCCCGAGTACGTGCGCGCCTGCTGCGATGCCAGCCTGGAGCGCCTGGGCGTGGAGCATATCGATCTTTACTACCAGCACCGCATCGATCCGGACACGCCGATCGAAGACACCATGGGCGCGCTGGCCGATTTGGTGAAGGCCGGCAAGATTGGGCACATCGGCTTGTCCGAAGCCTCGCCGGCGACCATTGAACGCGCTCATGCGGTGCATCCGGTAACGGCGATCCAGACCGAGTACTCGCTGTGGACGCGCGACCCCGAGCGCGAGGTGCTCGATACCTGTCAGCGCCTGGGCATCGGCTTTGTCGCCTACAGTCCGCTGGGGCGTGGCTTTCTCACCGGCGCCATCAAGAGCCCGGATGATTTTGCCGACGATGATTTCCGGCGCATCAACCCGCGTTTCCAGGGCGAGAACTTCCAGCGCAACCTCAAGCTGGCCGATACCGTGCGCGAGATGGCGCAGGCCAGGGGCTGCACGCCGGCACAGCTGGCGCTGGCCTGGGTGCTGGCGCGCGACACGCATGTGGTACCCATTCCCGGTACCAAGCGCATGGCGTATCTGGATGACAACCTGGGCGCGCTTGAGGTATCGCTCAGCGCCGATGAGCGTCAGGCGCTGGATCGTGCCTTTCCGCTGGACGCGGCCGTTGGCGACCGCTATCAGTCGGTGATGATGAAAACGCTCAACGTGTAGTGCAACGCGTCGGGCGGCTTTGTCACAACGTGCCGCCCGACCGTCATTGATCGGCAAACATGAGGCGCTGAAATGGTGGGGCCGTCCCCATGGTAGATGCTTCATGTTTGCAAATTTTCTGCAGCGTGCGCGGGCACGCCTACGCCGTCCCGGCCTTCGTGACAGCTACCTGCTGCGCATCGCCGTGATCCTGGTCGCCGGAGTGGTGGCCGCCACGCTGGGCTTTGCCGCCATGGTCAAGGCGCGCGGGGCGTTGCATGACATGTACAGCCGCGAGTTGGCCACCGCCAGCGTGGTCGGACGCCTGGCCAGCAATTACCAGAGCGCCATCGCCGATGTCGACAAGGCCTTGCAGCTCAAGCTCGACTCGCAGCGCGATACCGCCGTCAGCAACCTGGCCACCGACCGCGAGCTGATGGCGCGCATGTGGTCCAACTACGAGAAAGTGGCACCGGAAGCGGCCAAGTCCAAGAACATGGCTCAGTTGGTGCACCTGAAACAGGCGCTGGACAAGGCGCTGGCCGACACCGCCAAGGCGCTCAAGGCCAACGACTACAACCAGGTGCAGCAGAACGACGATTACCTGCTGCAACCGACGTTTGCTTCGCTGCAGACCGAAATCAGCAACGTGCTGGCGCAGGCCTCGGCCAGTGGCCAGGCCCGTTATGTCAGTGAGGACCGGCTGCTGGATCGTGCCGGCCTGCTGATGGTCGGTGTGTTCGTGGTGGGTCTGGCCATAGCGCTGGTGATGGACCTTTGGATGCTGCGCCGCCTGCTGCGCGGCCTGGGTTCGGCCCGTTCACTGGCACGCGGTATTGCCGGTGGACAGCTGGGGCACCAGGTGGATCGTCGCGGCAACGACGAGCTTTCTCAGGTGATGATGGCGCTGGGCGACATGGACCGCGCACTGGCCGGCATGGTCACCGACGTGCGCGACAGCGCCGGCTCGGTGCACAGCGCGTCCATGCATGTGGAGCGCGGCAGTGGCGAACTGGCCTCGCGCACACAGCGTCAGGCCGCGGCGCTGGAGCAGGCCACCGCGCAGCTGCGTCAGCTGGCCGAGTCGTCGACCGATACCGCCTCGCGTGCCGCCAGCGCCGAGCGCATGGCGCTGGATGTACGCGAGCATGCGCAGGCCGGTAGCGAAGTGGTGGCCCGCGCGATGCAGGCGATGGGTGCGATCGATGCCAGCAACCAGCGCATCGCCGCCGTGACTGGCCTGATCGACGAAATTGCTTTCCAGACCAACCTGCTGGCCCTGAACGCGGCGGTGGAAGCGGCGCGCGCCGGCGAGCACGGGCGCGGCTTTGCCGTGGTCGCCTCCGAGGTGCGCAATCTGGCCCAGCGCTGTGCCAGCTCGGCCAAGGAGATCAAGGGACTGGTCGAGGAGGCCGTGGACAACGCCCGTCGCGGCAGTGAACTGGCCGGACAGTCCGATCAGCGCCTGAAGGACATTGTGGAAGGCGTGCGTCGGGTCTGCGAGGACACCCAGGCGATGAGCGAAGCCAGCCGCGAGCAGTCGGCCTCGGTGGCGCAGATCGATGCCGCCGTGCAGGACATCAGCGATGTGGTGCAGTCCGATGCCGGTCTGGTCGACGACATGGCTGGCGCCAACCGCACCCTGCGTGAACAAGCCGATGCCATGGCCGAGCGCATGCGTATTTTCCAGCTGGGGGATGCTGCGCCTGACGCCGTGCCCACGGTGCGTGCCCAGCCACGGGAGCCGACGCGCGGGCATCTGGTGCCTAGTGCGGCCTGACGCAAATTCATTTGTTTTAGATATCAAAGATGACGAATGAGGTTATGGATCGTCTTGGTGTGGGCTTCTAAAGTAATCGGGCGTCGATATCAGTCGGCGCCTTTTTCTTTGGCAGCGAGCACCTTCAAACGATGGACGGCAGCAGCGCAGCAGGTAGCGCTTCCACACATATCGAGCACGGCACGCGTCTGTTCTGGCGAGCGAATCTGGCCTTGTTCCTGGCCGGGTTCTGCAACTTCGGCCTGATGTACGACGTGCAGCCGCTGCTGCCGGAGTTCTCGCGCGATTTTCACTTGAGCCCGACAGCTGCCAGCTTGTCGCTGTCGCTGACCACCGGCGTGCTGGCCTTTGCCATGCTGATTGGCGGCGCGGTGTCCGATGCCTTTGGCCGCAAGCGCGTGATGCTGGTGTCGCTGCTGGTCTCGGCCGCGCTGACGCTGGTGTTGTCGGCCATGCCCAGCTGGCACGGCATGCTGGTGCTGCGCGCGTTGATGGGCCTTAGCCTGTGCGGCGTGCCGGCGGTGGCCATGGCTTACGTCAGCGAGGAGATGCATGTGCGCTCGGTGGGCCTGGCGATGGGGCTTTACATCGGCGGCACGGCTGTCGGCGGCATGGGCGGGCGCTTGATTACCGGTGTGCTGACGGACCTCGTAGGCTGGCGACTGGCGCTGGCGGCGATGGGTGTGGTTGGCGTGCTGGCGGCGCTGGCGTTCTGGCGCATTTTGCCGGCCTCGCGTCACTTCACGGCGCGGCGCCTGCGACCGGCTGCGCTGGGGCGTGCCTTTGTCGGCTTGCTGGGTGATCGCGGCCTGCCGTGGCTGTTTGCCGAGGGCTTCGTGTTGATGGGCGCGTTCGTCACCGTCTACAACTACATCGGTTACCGCCTGTTGGCGCCGCCCTACGGCCTGAGTCAAAGCGCGGTGGGCATGATTTTCGCGGTGTACCTGGTGGGCATTTTCAGTTCCACCTGGATGGGACACCTGGCCAACCGGTTGGGACGCCGGCGCGTGCTGTGGAGCGCTTTTGCGATCAGCCTGGCCGGCATCGGCCTGACCGCGTGTGTCTCATTGTGGGCGATCGTGCTGGGCATGGCGGTGCTGACCTTCGGCTTTTTTGCCGGGCACTCCATTGTCGCCAGCTGGGTAGGGCGCCGCGCCACGCATTCCAAGGCGCAGGCCTCCTCGCTGTACCTGTTTGCCTACTACATGGGTTCGAGTGTGGCCGGTTCGCTGGGTGGCCAGTTCTGGGCCACGCGCGGCTGGCATGGCGTGGCGGTGTTCACGGCCTGCCTGTCGCTGGCCGGCTTGCTGATGGCGCTGCGTCTGACGCGACTGGCGCCGTTGCCGGGCAATGCGCCGGCGGCCGCTTAAATCGTCATCGCCGGCAGCAAATCCAGAAACGCGCGCACCGGCGCCGAGCGTTCGTCGGCGCGGACCACCGCCTGCACCACGGATGCGGCACCGGCGTCGGTGAGCGGCACATAGACCACCTTGTCGATGCGCAGGTGACGATACGAGGCTGGCAGCAGTGCCACGCCCAGTCCAGCCGAGACCAGGCCGATCAAGGTGGCCGCCTCACGCGCCTCCTGGGCGATGCGTGGGCTGAAACCGGCCTCGCGGCACAGCGCGATGATCTGATCGTGGATGCCGGTGCCGGCGCTGCGCGAAAAGGTCACGAATGGCGAATCGGCCAGCTCGGTCAGTGCCAGCTCACGCCGTCCCGGCTGGAGCAGCGGATGATCTTCGCGCATTACCGCCAACAGCGGATCGCGGAAAAGCGGCCGTGCGGTCAGCGTATCCGGCAATGGCGTGCCGCGGCTGATACCGATCTGCAAGGCGCCCTCGTGCAGGGCGGTCAGCTGCTGCAGGGTGTTCATCTCGGTCAGCGTGAGATGTACCTGTGGGTAGGCCTGCCGAAAGGCGAAGATGGTGCGCGGCAGCGTTTCGGTGAGCGGCGTGGAGGCGGTAAAGCCGATGCGCAGTTCGCCCGCTTCGCCACGCTGCACGCGCTGGGCCAGGTCCACCGCGTCATCCATCTGCGCCAGGATGCGCTGCGCCGAGGTGCGGAAGGCCGTCCCGGCATCGGTCAACGCCACGCGCCGGTTGGTGCGCTCGAACAGTTTCACGCCGATGCGGCGTTCCAGCTCGCGAATCTGCTGGCTGAGCGGTGGCTGCGACATGCCCAGACGTTCGGCGGCGCGGCCAAAGTGCAGCTCGTCGGCCACGGCCAGGAAGTAGCGCAGGTGCCTGAGTTCCGGGGTCATGGGGCCTTCTGGACCGAGGGTGGCGGAGGACTAGCAGGGTGACGAGCTTTGTGTTGCCGTGCAACAATGCGCGCTCCAGCGACGCGCACAGCGTCGGTCTGTCGAGCCTGCGGCGCGCTTTTCGGCGCCGACGCAACGAGCATAGTCCAGTGTAAGTGTTTGCCCAGCCAACGACGAGGCGCCGCCGCTGCGCCTCACCGCCTGGAACGCTCCGCCTAGCACGGGGCGTATTGCTTCGTGATCCAATTTATTGATTTATCGCGCCACCGGCTTGTGCGGCCGGCGAGAGCGCGTCTTTCTCTGGGGAAACTCGTGTCCTTATCGATTGCCGAAACCAAGAACAACGTCCTCTCGGGCCTGACTGTGGCGCTGGCATTGGTGCCCGAAGCCATCGCCTTTGCGCTGGTGGCCCACGTCAATCCGCTGACCGGCCTGTATGCGGCCTTCATGATGTGCCTGATCACCGCCATCTTCGGCGGCCGTCCCGGCATGATCTCGGGCGCGACCGGCTCCATGGCGGTGGTGATGGTGGCGCTGGTGGTGCAGCACGGCGTGGAGTACCTGTTCGCCACCGTGGTGCTGCTGGGCTTGTTCCAGTTGCTGTTCGGCGCGCTGAAATTCGGCAAGTTCATTCGCATGGTGCCGCATCCGGTGATGCTGGGCTTCGTCAACGGCCTGGCCATCGTCATCTTCATGGCGCAGTTGCATCACTTCAAGGAAACGGGCCCGGACGGTGCGCTGCACTGGCTGCATGCAGGGCCGATGCTGGTGATGCTGGGGCTGGTGGCCTTGAGTATGGCGATTATCTACATTCTGCCCAAGCTGACCCGCGCGGTGCCCTCGGCGCTGGCGGCGATCATCATCATTGCGATCGTGGCGCAGGTGTTTGGCATCCACACGCGCACCGTGGGCGACCTGGCCTCGATCAAGGGCGGCCTGCCGCCATTCCATATTCCGTCGGTGCCGTGGAACTGGCATACGCTGACGATCGTGTTTCCGTATGCGCTGATCCTGTCGATCATCGGCCTGACCGAGTCGCTGCTGACGCTCAACCTGATTGACGAGATGACCGAAACCCGCGGTCAGCCCAACCGTGAATGCATGGCGCAGGGCGCGGCCAATGTGGTCAGCGGGCTGTTCTCCAGCATGGGCGGCTGCGCCATGATCGGGCAGAGCATGATCAACGTGAACGCCGGTGCCACGCGGCGCCTGTCCGGCATCGTCGCCGGTATCGCGCTGTTGTGCTTCATCCTGTTCGCTTCCAGCCTGATCGAAGCCATTCCGCTGGCGGCGCTGGTCGGCGTGATGTTCGTGGTCTCGGAGAAAACCTTCGAGTGGGGCAGTGTGCGCGTGTTCGGCAAGGTGCCGCGTGCCGATGCGCTGGTGGTGGTGGCAGTCACCGTGGTGACCGTATTCACCGATCTTGCCATCGCGGTGGTGATCGGTGTGGTGATCTCGGCGCTGGTGTTCGCCTGGCAGCACGCCAAGCGCATGGATGCCCGTGCCAAGCTCGATGAGCACGGTCGCAAGGTCTATCAGCTGGAAGGCACGCTGTTCTTCGCCTCCACCGCCAGCTTCGCCGACCTGTTCACGCCGCGTGAGGACCCGGACGATGTGATCGTCGAGTTCCGTGAGGCGCGCGTGGTCGACCACTCGGCCATCGAGGCCATCGATGCATTGGCCGATCGCTATCAGAAGCTGGGCAAGCGCCTGCATCTTCGCCACCTGAGCCCCGATTGCATCGAGCTGCTCAACAAGGCCAAGGGCATGATCGAGGTGAACATGGCCGAAGATCCGCACTACCATCTGGCCGACGACAAGCTTGGCTGAGCGCTAATCGGGTCCAACAAAAAACCCCGCGTCGTCACCGGCGCGGGGTTTTTTGTTGGCCAGCCAAAGGCGGTGCCAGGTCCGTGATCAGTGCTGGCTGGCCTTGAGGGCATCCTTGATCTGGCTGAAGTGGCCATCGTTGGTCTGCGCCGGAAGACCCAGCAGATGCGTCATCAGCGGGTACACGTCGACATTGGGAAATTCGCCGATCACGGCGCCCTGGCGGAAGGCCGGGCCGTGCGCGATGAACAGGGCACGCATCTGCGGTGCGGCGTTGTCGTAGCCGTGATCGCCGAGCATGGTCTTGCCCTTGTACTTGGTGACGTTGGCCTGGCTCATGATCTGCCAGTGCAGGTCGGCCGCGCAGGTGATCGCCGGTACGCGCGGGTTGCCGCCGTAGTGGTAGCGCGCCGGAATGTTCTGCTTGCGCCAGCAGGTCATGTGGTCGTGATGGCCGAGCAACGCTTTTTCCACCTCCTGCGTGTAACCGCTCTTGGGAATGAACCCGGCGACCACGCCCAGCGACACCACTCGCACGTGCTTCAAGTTGATCAGCTTGTCGATCACGGTGATGTTCTTGCGCGGCGTGGAGGCCATGCCGTGATCGGATACCACGATGATGTTCATGTGCTGGTAGAGACCGCGCGCCTTCAGGCCGGCCACCAGGCGGGCGATGCCGTCATCGACGTATTTCAGCGCGTGGTTCACCTGCGGCGAATCGGGCCCGTAGGTATGCCCGGCGTGATCGACGCGGTCGAAATACAGCGTCAGGAAGTCAGGACGCTTGGCCGCCGGCAGCGACAGCCATTTCAGCACCTGGTCCACGCGCTGGTCGGGCGTCCACTTTCCGTCGTAGGCGCGAAAGTGGTCGGGCCGATAGCCATGAATTACGGTGCCCGAGCCGGGCCAGAACATGGTGGCCGTCTGCAGGCCGTGCTTGTCGGCGGTGACCCAGATCGGCTCGCCGCCGGCCCACCACTGGCCGTTGCCCACGGCCTTGCGGTTGCCCAGCGAAAACTTGCCCAGCGCCGGATCGTACATGTTGTTGTTGACGATGCCGTGGTGGTCAGGGTACAGACCGGTAACCAGCGTATAGTGATTGGGGAAGGTCAGCGACGGGAACGAAGGCTGCATGGCCTTGGCGCGCACACCGCTGGCCGCCATCGCATTGAGCGTTGGTGTCTTGCCGCGGTCGAGGTAATCAGGCCGAAAGGCATCGATGGAAATCAGCAGCAGCGGTGCATGGGCGCCGTGGGCCGCACTGGAAACGGGACGCTGCGGCGTGCCGGCGCAGGCGGCCAGCAACAGCGCGAGCGCCGGGCTTATGAGTCGGGCGAATCGTCGCATGATGAGGAGTGGTCTGGATGAGCAGTGAGACAAGCGCCGTATCATCGCCGATTCATATGACATGCGCATGCCCCGCCAAGTTGCGTCCTTGGATCGGCCGGGCTTGCCTTGGCATCGTATTGCTGGCCGCAATGCCGTTGGCGGCCTTGGCGCAGCCGAGCCAGGACACATTGAGCCAGCGTCTGCAGGCGCAGCAGCAGCGTGATGCGCGTCAGCGCCAGAGCTCGATTCAGGAGCGCCAGCGCCAGTCCAGCTATCAAATGCGGCAGAAATCGACCAGCAGTGCGGTCGTGCAGCAGCAGCTGCAGGACAACGACACCCAGCAACAGCGCCAGCATCGTGAGCATCAGCGCGCCATCGATCGCGATTATCCGCAGCTGCCTCCCTCACGGCGCACTGCGGAACCGGCCCGCATGGCGCCACCGCAGCAGGGCAGTGACACCGATCAGCCCAAGCAGCAAAAGCCGCCGATATTGACGCCCCCGGCCAGCGCCAGCAGCAGCGGCGGCGACGATGATGGCGGCGCCCAGGGCTGAATCAGCCGGCGTGTTCCATGGGTGAATCCAGTGTGCACGGCTCGGCTTCCAGGCCACACAGCATGCGCCGCAGCGAGGTGCGGTAGAAACCGCGAAAGCCCGCTTCGTCGTAGGTGAAGCGCTCGGCGCGATACAGCGTGATCAGGCCAATGGCGTGCGCCCACAGCGTCATCGCCACTTCCCACGGGTCATCGTCGGCCAGTCGGCCCTGTTCCATGCCATCGGCGATGGTGTCGGCCATGACGTTGAACAGGCCCGAGCGGCGGGCCTTCACATCATCGGGGAAACGGTTGGGATCAGAGCCGCTGCGCAACAGGCCAGGCTCGAACAGCTGCGGGTGCTTCAGCGCGTAATCGAGATAGACCTCCTGCAGCTCCAGCAGGCGCTCGATAGGGTCGGGGGTGTCTGGCGGCGTGCTGAGGCGATCGGTCAGTTCCCGCGTGCCATCTTCCCCAAGGCGCTGCAGCAAGGCGGCGCGATTGGGAAAGTGGCGGTAGATGGTCATCGGTGCAATGCCGGCGCGGGCGGCGATACGCCGCATGCTGACCGCGGCCTCGCCACCGTCTTCGAACAGGGCGCGGGCGGCGCCAAGAATGCGGTCGGCGGTGGAGGAAGTATGCATGGCGCGTAGCGTAGCCGTGCTGGCGTGATTCGAACATAGCGACCGATGTTAAATCACGCCCTCACGTTCAGTTTGAGGCCGATGTTTTCCGGCGCACGCCGATCATGCTGGCCAGCACGCCATCGCGCCGGATCAGGCCGTGGTACAGCGCCGCGCCCATATGCGCCAAGAAGGTCAGTGCCAGGGCGTAGGCCAGCACCGAATGCGCCGCGCGCAGCACCGCGAACAGCGTGGTATTGGTCGGCGCGATGGCCGGCAGCTGCAGCCCGGCGCCGAGTGTGACCGGATAGCCGCCGGCCGAAAGCATGGCCCAGCCGATCAGCGGCATGGCCAGCATCAGCGCGTACAGCAACCAGTGCGAGGCGTGCGCGGCCCATGCCTGCAGCCGGGGAAGGTCGGCAGGCAACGGCGGTGGCGGATGCCGCCTGCGCACCACCAGGCGCGTGATCGCCAGTAGCAAAATGGCGATGCCCAGCGGCTTGTGAATGGCCAGCAGCCAGTCGTGCCGCGCCGATACGCTGGCCACCATGCCCAGCCCAATCAGCAACATGGCGATGATCGCCGCGGCCATCAGCCAGTGCAGCAGGCGCGCCAGCGGGTGGAAGGTCGAGCGGTCGGAATGGCGCATCAGTGAGTCTCCTTGGCCGCCGGATAGCCAGGCAGGTGGGCTTCTTCGGCGGTGCGGCGGCGGAACGAATCGGCATAGGCGGCCGAGCGTGCCGGCGGCAGCGGATCGTCGGTCAGCGACATGCCGTCGGGCAGGATGGTCGGGTCGTAGTTGATGTCGCGGCAGGGGCCTTCGGCCTGGCCGCTGGCGCGTGTCAGCACCAGGGTGCCGGCGGTGATCTGCTTCCGGTCGGCCGGCCATGCGGTGGCGGCTTGTGCCGTGGGGTCGCCGGCTTGGGCCACGGTAAATACCAGTTGCCAGCGCAGCGGGCCGTTGGCCAGCCGTTGCATCAGGTCGGCATCCAGCGCATTGGCGTCGGGTTTACCGGTCGGATCAGTTGCCTTGGCCTGCGGTACGAAGCGCCAGCGCACGGCGTGGCGTTGTCCCCGGGCGTTGGTCACGTAGAAGGCGTCCAGGCCGCCGTAGTTCTGCGTGGCAAAGCTTGCCGATGGCACCGTGGCCTTGGCCCAGGCCATGAACGGCGCCATTTCCGGATGCGCGGCGTTGAATGCGGCGATCTTTGCCTTGTCCGGCTTGCCGGTGTGCGCGTCGGGCGCGTGCGCGACCAGGTTCTGATAGAAGGCCTGCGGTGTGTTCACCGAAAACACCGGCGCATTCAGCATGGCGGTACGCCACTGTTGCCCATTGGCCAGTGCAAAGCGCAGCGCCATGGCGCGCACCGGCGTGCTGCCGTCAGGTGTTAACGGGTTGGGGCCGGGCAGCGAGAAACGGCCGACCACAGGCGTGCGCACATCGGCAAACAGGGCCGCACGCGACAGCACGCTGGCCTGGTCGTTGCCCTGAAAATAACCCGCGACGCATACGCCCTTGGCGTGGTTGCGGCGCAGGCCCGGATGCACCCCGCCGTTGGTCTGGAACTGATTGATGAAGCGATCGGGCGTCAGCCGGTGCGGGCTCAGCCAGCCGGCAACGTAGGCGATGATCAGCAGCACCAGCAGCACGGGTGCGATCACCAGCGCCCAGCGCCAGAGGCCGGGGCGGGAAGAGGAAGGGGAAGTCATGGTCGGCACGCGGTTCGTGAGTGGAGATCGTCAAGGGGACGCACGGCGCGGGCATTTATTCCATGTCGATGCAAAATGGACGACCCGGTCAAGGCGCAGTTGCACGCCGAGTGCCTGGCAATGGAATAATCACGGCCGCCAGGCGTCCTTGCTGTTGTATCTGCCTTTGACGAGCGAACCATGGCTTCCGAGCACGCTGACGACATCGATGCCGCCTTGCGCGAATGGCTGCCGCACCTGCGGCGCTTTGCGCAGTGGCTGACGCGCGATGCCAGCGCCGCGGATGATCTGGTGCAGTCGACGCTGGAACGCGCCATTTCGCGCTGGTCGCAGCATCGTCAGGCCAGCTCGCTGCGGGCCTGGCTGTTCGCCATCGCGCACCGCCAGTTCATCGATCAGCGCCGGCGCGCCAGCCGCTATGCCTGGATGCTCGACCGTCTGCGCAGCGCCCCCGAGCCGGTCGAGCCGTCGCTGGAGCAGAGCGTGCAAGCGCAGCTCAGCCTGGCGGCCCTGCAACGCCTGCCCGAAGCGCAGCGTCATTTGCTGCTGTGGGTGGCGGTGGAAGGCCTTAGCTATCGTGAGGTGGCCGACATTCTCGAGGTACCCATTGGCACCGTGATGTCGCGCCTTTCGCGCGCCCGCGCGGCCTTTCGCGAGGCCAGCGAAGGCCATCCCTCCCGTCCTGCCTTGCGCCTGCTTTCGTCATGAATCAATCGACTGAAAATGATATTCACGCCTATATCGATGGCCAGATGAATGCCACCGAGCGTGTGCGGTTCGAGCAGGCCATGCGCCGCGACCCCGAACTGGCCGCGCGCGTGAGCGCCTGGCAACGCGATGCGCAGCAATTGCGCGCCGCTTTTGCCGGCACGCCGGATGATGTAGTGCCGGCGAAGCTGGACCCTTCAAGCATCCGCCGGGCACAACGCAGCCGCCACCGCGCGCGTCTGGCCGTTGCGGCTTCGCTGGTATTGAGTCTGCTGGTGGGCGGTTCGCTGGGCTGGCAGATGCGCGCCATGCAGGGGCCAGCCGAAGCGCCGATGGCTGACGCGCTGCAGGCCTATCGCATGTTTGCCACCGCCACGCCGATGCGGGCCGATGTGGAGACGGCGCAATCGGGCCAGATGCAACATTGGCTCGGCCAGCAGTTTGGTCATCAGGTACAGCTACCCTCGCTCAAGAAGGCCGGCTTCACGCCGGTCAGTGGGCGGCTGATGGCCACGGCGGTGGGGCCGGCGGCGCTGGTGGTGTACCGCAATGCGCAGGGCGATGCGATCAGCTTTTATGTGCGCCCGCCCAATGGCGAGCGCGGACCGCTGCCGCGTGGCGAGCATCGCGAAGGCAACCTGCTGGCGCAGTACTGGTCGGGTGGTGGCTACAACTACGCCATGGTCAGTCGGGCCGACTCGCGCGATGTGGCGGTGGCGCGTCAGGCCGTACCTTCGGCCTGACGCGTGTTCCCGGCCATCATCAGACGAACCCGCCGTTGGCGCGCAGCACCTGGCCGTTGACCCAGCCGCCCTCGATGCCAGCCAGGAAGCTGACCACGTTGGCGATATCGGTTGGCTCGCCCAGGCGCTCCAGGGGTGCCGCCTTGGCCAGCTGCGCGACCTGTTCGTCGCTCTTGCCTTCCAGAAACAGCTCGGTGCCGGTGGGGCCGGGCGCGACCGCGTTGACGGTGATGTCTCGGCCGCGAAGCTCATTGGCCAGCACGCGCACCAGGCCTTCCACACCGGCCTTGCTGGCGATGTAGGCGCCGTAGCCGGGGAAAGCCTTGGCGATCACGCTGGTCGACAGCGCAATGATGCGCCCGCCCTGACTCAGCCGCTGCGCCGCTTCGCCCAGCACCAGGAACGCGCCGCGAAGATTGGTGCGCATGGTGCGGTCGAACGCCTCCACATCCAGCGCGTCGATGCGCTGATTGCTCATGATGCCGGCGTTGTGTACCACGGTGTCGACGCGACCGAACGCCTCAATGGCCACATTGAACAGACGTTGCACGTGGTCGGGCTCGGCCACATCGGCCTGCACGGCCTGGGCGTGACCACCGCCGCGTTCGATCATCTTCACCGTTTCGGCGGCGGCCTGTGCGCTGCCGGCATAGTTGACGATGACATGGTGGCCGTCGCTGGCCAGGCGTTCGGCGATGGCGCGGCCGATGCCGCGCGAGGCGCCGGTGACGATGGCAACACGTTGATCTTGA
The DNA here is from genome assembly GCF_011759385.1 of Oleiagrimonas sp. C23AA. GTDB lineage: Bacteria > Pseudomonadota > Gammaproteobacteria > Xanthomonadales > Rhodanobacteraceae > Oleiagrimonas. The sequence goes on from NZ_JAARLY010000001.1 coordinate 220,955, forward strand.
CTCATGTCGGACCTCCTCACGTGTGATGTTGATGGACCATCATGCGCGCTTGATTGTCCTGGATAAATGAATCAGCGCTGGCAATACAATTCGGGCTGGTGAAACAATGGCGCATGGACCGACTCGATGCCATGCAACTTTTCGCCCGGATCGTGGAATTGGGCAGCTTCAGCCGTGCCGCCGAGGCGATGGACCTGCCGCGGGCCACTGCCACCCACGCCATCAAGGCGCTGGAGGCCAGGCTGGGCGTGCGTCTGCTGGAGCGCACCACGCGTTCGGTACGTTCCACACCGGAGGGCGATACCTACTATCGCCAATGCATACGCCTGCTGGCCGAGCTGGAAGCGACCGAACACGGCCTGCGTGGCGCCGATGCCGAACCCTCCGGCACGCTGCGCGTGGCCATGCAGGGGACGCAGGCCACGCACATCGTATTGCCCCACATCGACGACTTTCGCTCGCGCTACCCTCGGCTTGATGTGGTGTTGCATTGCGGCGATCGCAAGGTGCAATTGCTGGAAGAAGGCTTTGACTGCGCCATTCGCGCCGGTCGCCCGGCCGACTCCAGCCTCAAGGCGCGGGCGCTGGCGAAGGTGCCCGAGGTGGTCTGCGCCAGCCCTGCCTATCTGCGCGAGCATGGCACGCCGCGCGATCTGGATTCGCTGCAAGGCCATCGCTGTGTGGGCTTTTTCAACGCCGGTGGTCAGGACATGTGCGCGCTGGAATTTACCGTCGATGGCCAACTGCAGGCGCTGCGCCTGCCGCACTGGATCGCGGTCAACGAGGCCGAAGCCTACGTCACCTGCGCGCTGCGTGGTGCCGGGTTGATCCAGCTGCCGCGCTACCACGTGGCCGAGCATCTGGCCGCCGGCACCCTGGTGGAAGTGCTGGCTGATGTGCCGCGCCCAGGCGTGCCGGTATACGGCCTGTACCCGCAGCATCGCGAGCAGGCGCCGCGGGTGCGCGCGTTCCTGGACTGGGTGGCCGGTCTCTACGGCGAACGTTTCGGCGCCGGCTGAAAGCCACGGCGCGGGCCGGCTACACTGGTCGGCCGTGTTTGATGCCAAGGAGCGTTTCGATGAGCCAGCCCAGCGATGTGTCCGGCGCCGGTGCCGATGGCGTCATCGTGCGCGGTGCGCGCGAGCACAATCTTAAAAACGTCGATCTGGACCTGCCGCGTGATGCACTGGTGGTGTTCACCGGCGTGTCCGGCTCGGGCAAGTCCTCGCTGGCCTTTGGCACCTTGTACGCCGAGGCGCAGCGACGCTATTTCGAGTCGGTGACGCCGTACGCCCGGCGTCTGATCGATCAGGCCGGCGTGCCCGATGTCGACCTGATCGAGGGCCTGCCGCCGGCGGTGGCGCTGCAGCAACAGCGCGGCGGTGCCAGCACGCGCTCCAGCGTCGGCAGCCTGACCACGCTGTCCAACGCGCTGCGCATGCTCTACTCGCGTGCCGGCGACTACCCACCGGGCCAGGCGCTGCTGGAGTCCGATGCGTTCTCGCCCAACACGCCGGCTGGCGCATGCCCGCAGTGCCACGGTCTGGGGCAGGTGTTTGATGTGACCGAAGACTCGATGGTGCCCGATCCGTCGCTGTCCATCCGCGAGCGCGCCATCGCCGCCTGGCCGCAGGGCTGGCAGGGCAAGAATTATCGCGAAATCCTGATGACGCTTGGGTACGACGTTGATGTGCCCTGGCGCGAGCTGCCCGCCGAGCAGCGTGAGTGGATTCTGTTCACCGACGAGCAGCCGACGGTGCCGGTATTCCGTGACGTCACGGCGGCCGAAGCCCGCGCGGCTTTCGCGCGTGGTGATGCCGGCAACTACAAGGGCACCTACATCAGCGCGCGGGCCTATGTGATGCATACCTTCGCCAACACGCCCAGCGAATCGATCAAGAAGCGCATTGCCCGCTACATGGTGGCGCACGCTTGCCCGGCCTGCGGCGGACGGCGGCTGCGCGCCGAAGCGCTGGCGGTGCGCTTTGCCGGGCGGGATATCGCCGCGGCGGCGGCCTTGCCGTTGCGGCAACTGGCGCGCGCGCTGCGTGAGGCGGGCGCGCCGGACGATGCCGGGCAGCATCCCGAGCGCGCCATGGTCGCCCGGCGTATTGTCGATGACCTGCTGGCACGCATCGATACGCTTTCGGCGCTGGGGCTGGATTACCTGTCGCTGGACCGCACCACGCCGACGCTGTCACCAGGCGAGTTGCAGCGCTTGCGCCTGGCCACGCAGCTGCGCTCGAAGCTGTTTGGTGTGGCCTATGTGCTGGATGAGCCCAGCGCGGGCCTGCATCCGGCCGACACCGAGGCCTTGCTGAAGGCCTTGTCGGCGCTCAAGGCGGGCGGCAACTCGCTGTTCGTGGTCGAGCACGATCTGGACGTGATCGGCGCCGCCGATTGGCTGGTCGACATCGGTCCGGCCGCTGGGGAAGGCGGTGGTCAGGTGCTGTATTCGGGGCCGCCGTCCGGGCTGGCACAGTGTGACGCCTCGCAGACGCGGCGCTTTCTCGATGCCGGTGCACCGTCCTTGCCGGAACCGCGCGAACCGACGGCCTGGCTGGCGCTGGAGCAGGTCACACGCAACAACGTCGGCCCGCTCGACGTGCGGTTGCCGCTGGGTGTGATGTGCGGTGTCAGTGGCGTGTCGGGCGCTGGCAAGTCGAGCCTGGTCAGCCAGGCGCTGGTCGATCTGCTGGGTGCGCATCTGGGGCAGGCTAGCGACACCGAATCCGACAGTGACGACACGCTGCCAGGCGGGCAGGGGCCGAGCACCGCCGGGCGCATTGCCAGCAAGGTGCCGGTCACGCGTCTGGTCACCGTCGACCAGAAGCCGATCGGCCGCACGCCGCGCTCGAATCTGGCCACCTACACCGGGCTTTTCGATCATGTGCGCAAGCTCTTTGCCGCCACACCCGAGGCACGCCGGCGCAAGTTCGACATGGGCCGTTTTTCGTTCAATGTCGCCAAGGGTCGCTGCGCCACCTGCGAGGGCGAAGGGTTCGTCTCGGTGGGGTTGCTGTTCCTGCCCTCGGTGTATGCGCCGTGCCCGGATTGCCATGGCGCGCGCTACAACGCCGCCACGCTGGAGGTTACGTGGAAGGGGCGCCACATTGCCGATGTGCTGGCGCTGACCGTGGATGCGGCGGCGGATTTCTTCGCCGATGAAGTGCCAGGCCTGGCGCGCGCCCTGGCCACGCTCAAACACGTCGGCCTGGGCTATCTGCGGCTGGGGCAGCCGGCCACCGAGCTTTCCGGCGGCGAGGCACAGCGCATCAAGCTGGCCACCGAGCTGCAGCGTCAGGCGCGCGGCCACACGCTGTACGTGCTGGACGAGCCGACCGCCGGCCTGCATCCGGCCGACATCGAGCGTCTGATGGCGCAGTTGCGTGCCCTGGTCGAAGCCCGCCACAGCGTGTTGCTGGTCGAGCACGACATGCACGTGCTGGCCGCATGCGACTGGCTGATCGACATGGGACCGGGCGCCGGTGACGAAGGCGGTCGCATCATCGCCCAGGGGCCGCCATCACAGCTGGCAAGCACCACGCAAAGCCCCACCGCGCGTTACCTTGCGCGCCTGCTGGCCTAAATGGCGGCAGCGTCGCCCCTGTGCGCGCCGGCCCGGCTGGTGCAGACTGGGAGCCCCTTCGCCCAAGCTTCGGTACCTGCATGAACGATGAAACCGTCCAGCGCCATCTGCTCGACCTCTTCGCCCAGTACGACGTGGAACTGGAGCCGGACGAAGACGGCTGGCTGCTGACCGAGGGCGAATATCCGGCCATTCGCGGACACTGGCACGAGACGGCCGGCGCCGAGCTGGGGCGACTGGATATCGACGTGGTGCTCGATGAAGACCGCAGCATCGAGGAAAGCTTCGCCGGCGCCGGTGCGGGTGAAGCCGGCCTCAACGATGCGTTGGCGCATTTCGCCCACGGCGCGTTGCCGGTGCTGCTTTCGGCGTGCTGGTACGTGACTGACGAGCGCACCTTCAGCCTGGCCAGCTGGGAGCTGGGCGTGCGCACCTGGGATGTGTTCATCAGTCGCTGGATGCTGCGCGGCGAGGCGCCGGTTTCGGCCTCGCCCGATGCCGTGCGCGAGGCGCTGGCGCATGAATCGCTGGCGCCCGGACTGCATGCCATTCGCCTGTTCGTGCGTCGCGACGACAGTGGCAAGCTGGCCGCCGAAGCGCTGCTCGATAACGCGCCATGGGCCGCCGGCACCGAGGCCCTGGCCGCTGACGGCTGGGAGGGCGAAGCGCCGTTCAGTGCTCACGCTCTGATGCTGCTGGACGTGCGCGACTACTGAGCGCTGGCGTGGTGTGCCAGGCGCGCCCGTTTTGGTGCAGCGCGTCTGGCCGCATGCAGGTAGCGGACGTGATAATGGCGGTCTGATTTTTCCTGATGGGAGCCGCCATGACCGCACCGACGCGCATCGACGCCAGCCGACAGATCCAGCCGCCGACCGGCCCGGAACTTTCCTGCAAGAACTGGCAGATCGAAGCCGCCTACCGGATGATCCAGCACAATCTGGCACCGGACGTGGCCGAGAATCCGGCCGAGCTGGTGGTCTATGGCGGCATCGGGCGCGCGGCGCGCAACTGGGAATGCTTCGATGCCATCCTCAAGAGCTTGCGCGAGCTGGAAGAAGACGAAACCCTGCTGGTGCAGTCGGGCAAGCCGGTCGGCGTGTTTCGCACCCATGTCGATGCGCCGCGCGTGCTGATTGCCAATTCCAACCTGGTGCCGGCCTGGGCCAATTGGGAGCATTTCCACGAGCTCGATAAGAAGGGCCTGATGATGTACGGCCAGATGACGGCCGGCTCGTGGATCTACATCGGCAGCCAGGGCATCGTGCAGGGCACCTACGAAACCTTTGTCGAGATGGGTCGCCAGAGCTATGGCGGCAATCTGAAAGGCAAGTGGATTCTCACCGCGGGGCTGGGTGGCATGGGCGGTGCGCAGCCGCTGGCCGCGTCGCTGGCCGGTGCTTGCTCGTTGAATATCGAGTGCCAGCAGAGCCGCATCGATTTTCGTCTGCGCACGCGCTATGTGGACGAACAGGCCACGGATCTGGATGACGCGCTGGCGCGCATCGAAAAGTACACCAAGGCCGGCCAGGCCAAATCCATTGCGCTGCTCGGCAATGCGGCCGAGATTTTGCCGCAGATGGTCGAGCGTGGCGTCAAGCCGGATGCGGTCACCGATCAGACCAGTGCGCACGATCCGGTCAACGGCTATCTGCCGCTGGGCTGGACGGTGGAACAGTGGTTCGAGCGCCGCAAGACCGATCCGGAAGGCACCCGCGATGCCGCCAAGCGTTCGATGAAGCAGCACGTCGAGGCCATGCTGGCCTTCCATGCGCAGGGCATCCCGACCTTCGACTACGGCAACAATATCCGGCAGATGGCCAAGGACGAAGGCTGCGAGAACGCGTTTGATTTTCCGGGCTTCGTGCCGGCCTACGTGCGTCCGCTGTTCTGCCGCGGTATCGGCCCGTTTCGCTGGGTGGCGCTGTCGGGTGACCCCGAAGACATCATCAAGACCGACGCCAAGGTCAAGGAGCTGGTCGCCGATGATCCGCACCTGCATCGCTGGCTGGACATGGCCGAGCAGCGCATCAGCGTGCAGGGTTTGCCGTCGCGCATCTGCTGGGTAGGCCTGGGCGTGCGCCACAAGCTGGGCCTGGCCTTCAACCAGATGGTGCGCAACGGCGAGCTGTCCGGCCCCATCGCCATTGGCCGCGACCACCTGGACTCCGGTTCGGTGGCCAGCCCGAACCGCGAAACCGAAGCCATGCGCGACGGCTCCGATGCCGTCTCCGACTGGCCGCTGTTGAACGCGCTGCTCAACACCGCCAGCGGTGCGACCTGGGTCAGCTTCCACCACGGTGGTGGCGTCGGCATGGGCTACAGCCAGCATGCCGGCCTGGTGATCGTCTGCGACGGCAGCGAAGCGGCCGACAAGCGCCTGGCACGCGTGTTGTGGAACGACCCGGGCACGGGGGTGATGCGCCACGCCGACGCCGGTTACCCCGAGGCCATTGCCTGCGCCAAGGAGCAGGGCCTGAAGCTGCCCATGGTGTAAGGCGAGCATGTTCCGGCCTGCACTGATGCGCGTGATCGTATTGGGGGCAGGTCGGGGCGATTTGCGTATGGTTTGATAGTCGCCGCCCAACGTTGTTGATGGATGTCCACATGCCTGAGTTGCCCTGGTTCAACCCGCGTCCGCAGGTAGAAAAGATCGACCTGGAGGCGGGTGCCTGCTGCTATGTGGTCGACGATGTGCTGGCGCAGCCCGAGCGCGTGCGCGAATGGGCCATTACCCAGCGTGCACAGTGGCAGCCGGTGGATTTCAATGCGTATCCGGGCACCTATCTGATGGGTCCGGACGGCTTGCAGCAGGCGATGCAATCGTTCTATCTGCAACACATCAAGCGCCACTTCGACGCGCGGCGGCTGCAGCACGCGCACAGCCGCTACGCCATGGTCACGCTGGCGCCCGAACAGCTGCGGCCGTTCCAGTGGTTGTGCCATAGCGATGATTTTGAGCTGGGCCCCGGGCTGAGCGTGCAGGCTTCGGTGTTGTATCTGTTTGATGATGCATCGCTGGGCGGCACCAGTTTCTACCAGCCGCTCAAGCCCATGCGCGAGATTCGCCAGCTGTTCGATGATTCGGTGCGCCTGAAAGGCCCGGATTTCAGTGAGCGCTATGGTATCGAGCCGGGCTTCATGACCGATTCGAACGCCTACTTTCAGCGCGTGGGGACCGTCGCCGCACGCTTCAATCGCCTGGTGTTCTATGACGGCGGCATGCTGCATTCGGGGCAGATCGACCATCCCGAGCGCCTGAGCGCCGATCCGGCCCAAGGGCGGCTGACCTACAACGGCTTTTTCACCTGCCGTCGCAACGCGGTCTGACCCGCGCCCCAACCAATGTCACGGACGCGCGTTGGGATCCTGTGTTTATGATAGGACCAATAATCAACGCCGGGGGCGGACGATGACGCATCGCAAGGGGAAGAGCTGGATATCGGGCGGCGTGGCCGTGTTGCTGGGGCTGGGCCTTGCCGCGGGCGCCTCTGCCGCTTCGCATGATTGGGAAAATCTGCAGGTGTTCGGTCGCCATCGCCTGCCAGGGCACGCGCAGCTGGTGCCGTTCAAGAGCACCAAGCAGGCGCTGGCAGCCGACCCTGTCGATCCGTTTCCGGCATCGCCCTGGTATCGTTCCCTCAATGGGCAGTGGCAATTCCAGTGGTCGCCGCAGCCTTCGGCCGTGCCGGCCGGTTTCCAGGCGATTGGCTTCGATGCCCAGGGCTGGAAAGCCATCCATGTGCCCGGCAACTGGCAGACACAGGGTTTCGGCACGCCGCTTTATACCAACATCACCTTCCCGTTCAAGGCCGATCCGCCGAAGGTGATGGATACCCCGCCCAAGCGCTACACCAACTTCACCGCGCGCAATCCGACAGGTGCCTATCGGCGCTGGTTCACCGTGCCGGCGGCCTGGCACGGGCGTCATGTGCTGATCAATTTCGATGGCGTGGATTCGGCCTTCCAGTTGTGGGTCAACGGCCACAAGGTCGGCTACAGCCAGGGCAGCCGCACGCCGGCCGAGTTCGACATCACCTCGGACCTGAAACCCGGGCGCAACCTGCTGGCGGTGAAGGTGTATCGCTACAGCGATGGCAGCTACATGGAAGATCAGGACATGTGGCGCCTGAGCGGTATTTTCCGCCGCGTGTACCTGTGGTCACATGGCGATCTGCATGTGCGCGACCAGGTGGTGAGCACGCCGCTGGGCGCGGATTTTGCCCATCCGCGGCTCGATCTGGACATGGATCTGGCCAACAGCGGCACGCATGCCGCAGCCGCCTCGTTACAGGTGCAATTGCTCGACGCAGCAGGCAAGTCCGTCGCGCAGTGGACCACACCGGACGCGAAGGTTGCCGCGGGCGAAGATAGGCACGTGCATCTGGACAAGGCGGTGCCGGACGCGAAGCTGTGGAGTGCCGAGGCGCCTCATCTTTACACCTTGCTGGTCAGCACCCGCGATGCGCGAGGCCATGTGCTGGAAGTGGAACGCCAGCGCATCGGCTTTCGCGATGTGCGCATTGCCGACGGTCTGCTCAAGGTCAACGGCAAGCCGATTTTGATCAAGGGCGTGGACCGCCACGAAATCGATCCGACCACTGGCCACCACGTCTCACGCCAGCGCATGCTGCAAGACGTGGTGATGATGAAGCGCAACAACATCAATGCGGTGCGCACAAGTCATTATCCGAACGACCCGATGTGGTACCGCCTGGCCGATCAGTACGGGCTGTATCTGTTCGATGAGGCCAATGTCGAGTCGCACGGGCTGTACGACACCTGGGGTGGCAACTCGACGCCGACGGCATCCGATCCGACTTGGTTGTCGGCACTGATGGATCGCGAGAAGCGCATGGTCGAGCGCGACCGCAACCAAGCCAGCGTGATCGTGTGGTCGATGGGCAATGAATCGGAAAACGGGCCGAATTTCCACGCTGTCTACCAGTGGCTGCACAAGGTCGATCCGACCCGTCCGGTGCACTGGAATCCGGCCGGTACCGACAGCGATACCGACATTCTGGCGCCGATGTATCCCACCTTCGCGCAGATGAAAAAGCTGGTTGCCGATGACCGCACGCGGCCGCTGATCCTGTGCGAATACGCGCACGCCATGGGCGATGTCAGCGGAAATCTTTCCGACTACTGGCGGCTGATGCGCAAGCACCCACACATGCAGGGTGGTTTTATCTGGGAGTGGGTCGATCAGGGGCTGTGGAAGAAGGGGCCGGACGGCAAGCGCTTCTTTGCCTATGGCGGCGACTTCGGCGATCAGCCCAACGATGCCAATTTCAACATCAACGGCATCATCAACCCCGATCGCACACCGCACCCGATGCTGGCGCAGGTGCGCAAGACCTATCAGTCGCTGCATGTGAAAGCAGACGACCTGGCCGCCGGACGCTTCACTGTCAGCAATGAATACAGCTTCACCAACGCCGACCAGTACACCGCCAGCTGGACGCTGCGCCGCGATGGCCACGCGGTGGCGCACGGATCGCTGGGCGCGATCCATGTGGCGCCCGGCGCCAGCGCGCCGTTGACCATTCCTGCGCTGGCCAAGCGCCACCTGGGGGGCGCGCATGAGGACGATGTCACCATCGCCTTTCATCTGGCGCATGCCACGCCGTGGGCCAAGGCCGGTTACACCGTGGCCTGGGATCAGTTTGTGGCGCCGGCCAAACAGGCGCCGTGGTGGAGTGCGGCCACGCCGGGCAGTGTGTCGGTGCAGCACGTCGGCCACGATTACACGGTCGGCAATACGCAATTTGCCGTGCAGATCGACGATCGCAGCGGTGACATCACGCAGTACCGGGTCAACGGCCATGCGTTGCTTCACGGCCCTCTGCACGCCAACTTCTGGCGTGTGCCCAACGACAATCAGTACCGCAATCACTTTGAGCAGCGTCTGGGCGCGTGGAAGGATGCCGCTGCCAAGATGACGCTGACCTCACTGCATGTGACGCCATCGCCTGAGGGTGGCGCCGATGTGGATGCGAACTGGCAGCTGCCAGTCGGGCAAAGCACCTATGCCGAGCATCTGCATATCGACGCTACGGGTGCGCTGACCTTGCATGTGACGTTCAACCCGAAGGGTGCGCAGGTGCCCGACTTGCCGCGCCTGGGCGTGGCGATGAGCGTGCCGGGTGATCGCGATCAGGTCACCTGGTACGGGCGTGGGCCGCAGGAGAACTACATCGACCGCGCCAGTGGCTATGCGCTGGGCATCTATCATGCCGATGTCGATCACCTAGTGTTCTCGTACATCCGCCCGCAGCAGAACGGCAACCGCAGCGGGGTGCGCTGGTTCGCCATCACCGACAAGGCCGGCTACGGGCTGCGCTTTGAAACGCAAGCCGGATCGCCGCTGCAGTTCACCGCGCGACCGTATCGCATGGCCGATCTGGCCGCGGCGCATCATCCTTACGATCTGCCGCATCGGCATAGCGTGCAGCTGTTGGTCGACGACAAGCAGATGGGCCTGGGCGCGTATGACACCTGGGGCGCCAAGGTACTGCCGGGTTACACGATTCCAGCCAAGCCGTATACCTATACGTGGCGCATCGTGCCGATGACACCGGCCTCGCCGCACGTCAAGGCGGAGGCTTCGCATGCAGCTGACTGATCGCCACGTTCGGTACGTTGGATCGCGGCGCAAGCTGTCGGGTCTTCGTGCGTGGCTTGCGCTGCTGGCGGTAGTCGTCGTACATGCCGGCGTATGCGCGCAGGCGCAGACACCCGCGAGCGGTGCGGCGACCTATACCAATCCCGTCAGCGCCGGTGTGATCGATACCTTTCCCGATCCATCGATGATCCGTGGCCACGACGGGCAGTGGTACGCCTATGGCACCACCAATCCCATCTTCAACAGCCGCGGTGAGAAGAGCGAGCATATCCTGCCGATTCTGCGCTCGCCGGACATGGTGCATTGGACCTACGCAGGCGATGTCTATCCGCACAAAAAAGTGCCTGCCTACTGGCCGGCCAAGGCACGCGCCTGGGCGCCGGATATCCGCTATGTGGATGGCCGTTACGACCTGACCTACGCGCTATCCAGCGGCGGCATCGCGCTGCTGAGTGCGCCGACGCCGACCGGGCCGTGGACCGATCACGGTCTGCTGGTGAAGCCCGACAGTGATGGTTGTCCCAGCGGCGCCATCGACCAGGCCATGTTCACCGATACCGGCGGTGCCCATTACCTCTACTGGGGCAGTTACGACGCCATCTGCGTGTCGCGCATGAATGCCGATGCCACCGCCTTGACTGGCCCGGTGAAGGTGATCGCCCGCGGGCGTCGCGCCGAAGGCGGCTACGTGGTGCATCACGGCGATTTCTATTACCTGTTCTATTCGCAGTCCAGCTGCTGCGATGGGTTATACAGTGGCTACACCGTCAAGGTGGGGCGTGCCCGCCGGCCGATGGGTCCGTTCCGCGCGCCGAGCGGGCAGCTGCTGACCAGTTGGAAGAGCAAGGACGGCGTGGTGGCTGCGGCCAACGGCAACCGCTGGGTTGGACCTGGTCACAATGCCATCCAGACGGATTTGTCCGGTCAGGACTGGCTGGTCTATCACGCCATCCCCGACAACGATCCGGATTTTCCGCCGGTGACCGGCGCCCGTGGCGGCACGCTGCCGGCGTTGGCCAAGCGCCCCTTGTTGATCGATCGACTGGACTGGGTAAATGGCTGGCCGGTGCTGCGTGCCGGGCGTGGCCCATCCGGCACCCCGCAGCGTGCGCCGGTCACCCGGCCCCTGCTGGGTAGTGACTTCAATCACGGTGTGCCACGTGGCTGGATGCCCCACGGTGCCGATGCTGCGTGGCAGGTCCGGCATCGGCATGATGCCGGCGGTGTGCTCGCTCAGACTCATGCGCGCGCGCCCTCGACGCAGTTTCGGGCCAGCAAGGCGCTGTCCGGATCATTGTGGGTGCAAGTGGACCTGCAGGTGCTGAAAGGTGGCGGCCGTGCCGGTCTGGTAGTGCAGGGAAGGGACGCATCGTTGGGCTTGTGGATCGATGTGGCTCACCATCAACTGGTGCTTGATACCGGAAGTGAAAGCGGCAGCCGGCATGCTGTTGCCCTGCCAACGCGCTTCAACGCTGCGCACTGGCACCTGTTGCGCCTGCGCATTCAAGGGATGCGGGCACAGGCTTCCCTGGCTTCGGATGGCCTTGGTGAGCCTTTGGCAAACGTTCGGGCCGTGCTTGACGGACCGCTTGAGCGCGCGCACCTGGCGGTGGCTACACGGCAAACCGCGGCTGACTTCGACAATGTGAGTGTGGCGCCGCTATTCAGACCGGCGGCACATCGTGTGGCCACGCCGGTGGCTGGCGCCGCGCTGCCGGCATTCTCCGACTTGTTTACCGGCGATAGCCTGCCGGGCGGTGCGGGCTCCGCCTGGCACTGGGCGCATGGCAAGAAGGGGGCGGTGCAACGACGCGATGGCGGGCTCTATTGGCCGACGCAGCCAGGCGATATCGGCGCCAACGGGCCGTCACCGGCGGTGCTGCTGCGGGCGGCACCCGAGGGCGATTTCATGGTGCAGACAAAGCTTACGTTTCATGGCCAACGGCCACGCCAGCAGGCGGGGTTGATTCTGTATCAGAGCGATGCGCGCTATCTGAGCCTCGTCCACGCTGTGCGTGGCGTGGCGCATATCAAGGGCAAAGTGTTTCAGGTGACCGAATTCGACAAGGTTGGGCCACGCACGCACACGCAGCCAGCGCGCGCTCGCTTCATGGGGCCGATGTTCGGCGCGGCGCCGGCACGCACCACCTGGCTGCGACTGGCTTGCTGGCATGGCCGCGGCCAGCTGCACGCGCGCATGGCCAGCAGTAGCGATGGCAAGCACTGGCATTGGGGTGGCACGTGGTCGCAGCCCGTGGACAAGCCCTTGCAGATCGGGCTTGTGTCCATGCATGGCGCGGCCGCCAAGGCCACTTTCCATGACTTCCGCGTGATGGCCTATCAGCCGCATCTGCGCGCAGCGGCTGACATGGCTTCGCCCTGACCCTTCAGAGGGCTTCAGAGTGTCTGGCTGGGATCTAATCGGTGGCGTTCAGGCAGGCGCAGCCCAAGGTATGCGTAAATGGACGTGGTATGACGTTTGGCGAATGTCGCCGGCGCCGCCGCGAGAACTTTTAGACGGGATCTGTACGTGGTTGCAGTTCATGTGCAGAGCACGATGATAATTGTATGATGTTTCGGAAAGGCCTTGATCAGAAAGCGTAATCTCTGCATCACGGCGATCATTGGTGCTGGCCTGAAGCGTGTCAGGGGATCTGTGTGACGTTTGAACTGGAAGAGCGCCGCGTCGATGTCGGCGAGCTCCAGCTGGGCATGTTCGTATGCCGCCTGGACCGGCCGTGGGAAGACACCTCCTTCCCTCTGCAGGGCGTGGAGCTGAAAAGCGATGAGGAAATCGCGCAGCTGCGTGACCTGTGCGAGTATGTTTTCATTGATGCACACCGTCTGGTGCCGGACGACCGTTACACCCGCACCCTTCGCAACGGCAACAGTGCCGAGACGCGTTTTGACCGCGTCGTCGATTACGGCGCTGGCGTGGCGCTGGAAGAAGAGGTTGGCCGTGCCGAAGAAGCCTTCCGCAATGCCACCAGTATCGTCGAGGATATTGTCCAGGACATCAGTGCCGGACGTGGGCTCTCCGTGGCCACGGTTGATCGGGCCGTGCGTCCGGTGGTCGAGAGTGTGCTGCGCAGCGCCGATGCCTTCTTCTGGATCGAGTCGCAACGCTCGCGCAACGTCTATCTGTACAAGCACTCGATCAGCTGCAGCGCGTTGGCGGCCGCATTCGGTCGCCATATGGGGTTCGCCGAAGACACCATCATCAGCCTGGCCGCTGGAGGGCTGCTGCTGGATGTGGGCAAGTCACGCGTCAACCAGGACCTGCTCGAACGTCCCGGTCCGGTGACCGAAGACGAAATGGCCGAGTTGCGTCGCCATGTCGATTTCGGCGTCAGTCTGCTGGAAGAGTCGGACATCGGCGATCGCGATGTGCTGGACATGGTGCAGTCCCATCACGAGCGCTACGATGGCACCGGCTATCCCAATGGGCTGCTTGGTAATGGCATCCCACTGCTGGCGCGCATGGCGGCGATCATCGACAGCTACGACGCCATGATCTCGCAGGTGCCTTACCGTAAGGCACTGTCCAAGGCCGGTGCACTGTCACGTATCTACGCCGGTCGCGACGCGGCCTATCAGGGTGAGCTGGTGGAGCAGTTCCAGGCCTGTCTGGGGGTGTACCCGACAGGCTCGCTGGTGGAACTCTCCAGCGGCGAGGTGGCGGTGGTGATGGCGCAGAACCAAGTGCGACGGTTGCGTCCCAAGGTGGCCGTCATTACCAATCGCGACAAGCAGCCCATCGACGACATGTGGACGATGGACCTGATGCAGCAAGTCGAGGACGACGAAGACGCCGTCTCGGTGGTGCGTAGCCTGAAGGTGGGCGACCACGGCCTGGATCCGGCCGAGTTCTTCCTCTGATGATGCCGCCTCGGCTCCCGCACTGGTCTGGCGCATGCTGAATCGCGAGCATGTCTTCACCGCGATAGCCGAGGCTGTGCGCGAGGCGCAGGCAGAAGGCTCGCATGTGGCGGTGATGCTGCTTCGTCTGCATGGACTGCGCGAGATCTGTCTGCAGTCAGGTTACGCCGCCGGCGATGCCGCAGTGGAGGTGTCGCGCGAGCGTCTGACCGCCTGCCTGCGTCCGCGTGACGTGGTGATCCAGGGCGGCGAGGACATGTTCATCGCTGTGCTGGGCGGATTGAGGAACGCCACCCATGCGCAACTGGCCGCGGTGCGTGCGGCAGCGGCATTCGACATGTCGCAGCGTCCTACCTCGACTCCCTGGAACGGGCGCGTGGCCATCGGTCTGGCGCTTTATCCCGACCACGCTGACGACCCCGAGCGGTTGTGTCGTCTTGCCGAGCGCGCACATGACGAGGCCTTGCGTTCCGGGCAGGCGTTCGCGGTCCATGGCCCCTATCGCTCACCGGCCAACATTCGCTATGAGGAGTTGCGTGACGCCATTCAGGCCAGCCGTCTGGACGTGTACTTCCAACCCTGGTGGGACGTCGAGAGCGGGCATATGGTGGGCGTTGAGTCGCTGGCACGCTGGTTCCCGCCAGGCCGCGATCCGGTGCCGCCGTCGGACTTCGTCAGCTTCGCCGAGGACCACGACCTGATCGAGCCGCTGTCGCACTGGAGTCTGCAGGCGAGTCTTCGCTTCATGGCGCAGTTGCCGAAGGGTCACGGCCTGGAGCTGGCAGTGAATCTCTCATCACAACTGTTTGCCACCGCAGGGCTGGTCGAACGCGTGCTTGGTGCCTTGGAGATTTGGTCAATTCCTCCGACCAGCCTTTGTGTGGAAGTCACTGAAACGGCGGCCATCCACAACATCGATACCAGTGTGCAGTTGCTGGGCCGGTTGCGGGACAAGGGTGTACGGGTGGCCATCGACGATTTCGGCACCGGCTTCGCCTCATTTGCCTACCTGCGTCGGCTGCCGGCCACGGAGCTTAAGATCGACATGTCGCTGATCCGTGCCATGGCCAACGAGCCGCGTACGGCCAGCCTGGTGCAGGCCATGATCGATACCGGTCGCCATCTGGACATGAAGACGGTGGCTGAGGGCATCGAGGATGCCGAGACCCTGGCGAGCCTGCGTGAGATGGGATGCGACATGGTGCAGGGCTATTACCTGGCCCGACCGGAGCCGGCACGCCAGTTCGTCGAGCGTTACCGTCAAGACGCCGAGCAGGCCGCCGCCCAGTCGCACTGATACACGCATGACTCATCGACGCTGTGAAAGCATGCGGCTTTGCGGCAAGGAAATGGGAGGACTTGCATGATGACGATGGCACCGGAGCTTTACTGGTTGGCCTGGGCGGTGGCGCTCGGGCTGGGTTATATCCTGCTGGCGGCGGGTCTGATGACGTGGCAGCGCGGGTTGAAGTGGAATGTCGGCAATCGCGATGGCGAGGCGCCGGCGCTAAGTGGTGCCGCCGCGCGGGCCGATCGGGCACGCGCCAATTTCCTGGAAACCTTTCCCTTGTTTGCCGTGCTGGCCGTGGCCGTCGTGCTGGCTCAGCGCAACGATGCCCACACTGCGTTGGGCGCCATGGTTTACGTGTGGGCGCGTGTGGCTTACTGGCCGGTCTATGTGATCGGCATTCCCTATCTGCGCACCGCGATCTGGATCGTCTCGCTATGGGGTTTGCTGCAGTTGCTGGAAGCGCTGCTTTAGAAGACCGGCCACCGCAAGGTGCGGCGACCGGTCCCTGTCGATCAGCGCCCGCCGGCGCTGTCGGCTGGCGGGTAGGAGGGCGGCGCGTCACTGGCCGCCGCGGCCCACTGCTTGTTGGGCGTGCCGCGCATGTCGAAGTCCAGCGTGTCCTGGCCGCTGGGTTGCTGGCCACCGGTCAGCAGCGAAGCGGGCAGCCAGGCCTTGTGCCAGGGCTTGCCGTTGACCTTGAGCGCGTTGACGTAGGTTTTCATCGACGCCTTGGGCGCGTGGATGGTCACGGTGTGGCCGTTGCCCATGTGCAGCGTGATGCGCGGGAACACGGGGGCGCCCAGCGTCAGCACGGGGGCACCCGGTGAGTCGGGATACATGCCCAAGTACGACCACACCAGCCACGAACTCATCGCGCCCAGATCGTCATTGCCCGGTTCACCGCCGGGTTTGTCCGAGTAGACCTGCTCAAGCAGTCGATGCACGACCTGCTGCGTCTTGTATGGCGCGCCGGCATAGTCGTACGCCCACGGCATGTTCAGCCCGGGCTCGTTGCCAGCCCAGTAGTAGGGCTTGTTGGGGCCAACGTTGAGCTGCTGGAACAACGTGTCCAGGCGCTTTTGCGCGGTAGCGTTGCCGCCCATGGCGCCGATCAGACCATGCATGTCCTGCGGCACCATCCATGTGTATTGCAGGGTGTTGCCTTCCTCGAAGCCACTTTGCCCGTAGGCGCCATTATGCACACCAAAGCCGGCGTCGGCCGGATAGCTGCCGTCGACATTGCGTGGCTCGGAATAGCCGGCAAAGCCGCGGAACTTGGCCTGCTTGTCGAAGGTGTTGCGCCAGTTGCCGGCACGCTTCAAGAATTTATCGGTGGTCTGGGTATCGCCCAGTGCCTTGGCAAACGCGGCGATGGAAAAATCCGCGGTGGCGTATTCGAGCGTTTCCGACGCATTGCCCGGCACGTAGCCCAGACGCTCGTAGTCGTGCAGATTCGGGCGCTCCACATAGCCACCGGACCACGAGGACGGATCAGGTGTATGCGTGGCGCCATGCAGCATGGCCTTGAGCGCCTTGCTGTGGTCGAAATCACGCGCGCCGAAGGCGTAGGCATCGGCAATCACCGGGTCGGCGGCATCGCCATTCATGACGCCGGTATAGACGTTGTCGTAGCCCCACTTGGGCAGCCAGCCGCCTTGCGCCTGATCGTTCAGCAGTGAGCGCACCATGTCGCTGCTGCGCTTGGGCGCCAACAGCGCCAGCAGCGGCATTTCCGAGCGATAGATATCCCAGCCGGAGAAATTGGCGTACTGGGTATGCTGGCCCTTGGGCAGCTGGTGGATCTTGCGGTCATAGCCGATGTACTGGCCATTGGCATCGGAAAAGACATTGGGATCGACCAGCACGTGATACAGGCCGGTGTAGAACTGCACCTTCTGATCGTGCGTGCCGCCGTGCACGTCGATGCGCGAGAGCAGTTTGTTCCAGGCGTGCTGCGCCTTGTCGGCGACCGCCTGCGTGCTCCAGCCGTCGTCTTCGGCCTTCAAGTTGGCCCAGGCATTGGCGGTCGATACATAGGAAATGGCCACCTTCATCTGAACATCGCGATTGTGGCGGGTATCAAAGCTGACCCAGGCGCCGGCCGAGCCGGCACCCGCCGCGCTGCGCGAATCTTTTGAGCTAACGTTACCTTCCCAGGTACCAAAAGAACGGAACGGGCGCTTGAATTGCACCACGAAGTAGGTGGTGTCGCTGGTCTGCGTGCCGCAGAAGTAGCCCGAGGTCACGCTGCCGGCCAGGGCATGATCGCCGATCACATGGATGGAGCCGGCACCGGTGCGCGAAGCAGCATCGGCGGCCTTGAACAGCACATTGGCCTGCGCGTCGGCCGGGAAGTGGAACGTACTGATGCCGGTGCGCGTGGTGGCGGCCAGGGTGGCCTCGATGGCGTGATCGGAGCCTGGCGCCAGCGTGACCTGGTAGCGACCGGGATGGGCGCTTTCGTGCTGATGGGAAAACGGTTCGCTGGCTTTTTGCGGCTGGCTTGGCACCTTGCCGCTGGTGGGCAGGATCGGCACCACACCGCCGGCCCAGCAGCCCGGTCCTGACAGGTGCGTCAGGCTGAAGCCTTCGATGCGGTGGTCCTTGTAGGCGTAGTCGCTGCCGGGCGGACGCGATGGCGTGGTCGGGCTGAAGGTGAGCATGCCAAACGGCATGGTGGCCCCGGGAAAGGTGTTGACGTTGCCAGTGACCGCTCCGCCGTTGCCCGTACCCAAAAATGTATCGACCAGACTGGCCGGTCCGCTGGAAGTGTTGGCGGCAACGGCCGGCGTTGGCGCAATGGCGGCGGCCAGCAGGCACAGCGAGGTGGCCGCAGCCAGCTTGCGCATGCTCGGCAACCGCGAGCGGGAAGTGGCGTTTTGGTGACCCATGGATGGCCCTCCTTCAGTTGTAAACCTTGTGAGTACAGCATACGCCTACCGACGTGGGCGGGGTGCTGTGCCACAGGTCATTGATCAACAGGGGCGGAACGTTCGCTGCGTGGATACCGGCTGTTTCAGTGCGGCATGTCTTGCGCAGATGGTCCGCGTGCGCTGACTGGGGCCGCATCCATCGTGAGGTGGCGGGCAGGGCGCAGGAACTCCCCTCCATGAGGGCACGAGCGCTTGCTTCAGCGCGACAGCGCGTTTATCCACTTGGCTGTCACCACGCGGTGGCCGGCGCCGGCTGATTCGCCGCTGCGAAAAGCGGGCCGGGTGCAGGTGGTTGCTTTATGCCGTGCTGAGCACACATGGCGCGGCGCCGCCTTATCACTGCGGCGCCACCGTCCGATCATGACCTCATCGCGCTCAGGGCTGATCGGTTGTTTTCGCCGGTGCCGGTGGCAGGTCTGCGATGCGTTTGGTCAGCGGCGGCAGCTGCGCGTCGAAGGCGGCGCCTGGGCGATCCAGATAGTAGTACACCGTCGCCGTGACATCGTCGCTGCGATAGAAGTTGGTCCAGCCCTTGGCCGGCAGCGCGGCATCATCCAGCGCGCGTTTGCGCCCGGTGAGCAGTTGCACGAAGTGCTGGCGACCGCCCGGGTCGATGGTGATGGGTTCGAGCGGCGCGCCCTTGGCCTGCATGGCCTGGACCGTGGCCTTGGGTGCGCCCCCGATCTGTTGCAGGCGCGCGGAGAAGTCGTGCGCGAAAAAGATCGGGTCCGGCAGGTGATAGCGGTAGAACAGCCACACGCCATGCTTGCTGTCGGCAATCGGTGTGCCGGTATCGCGCTGCGCGTAATGTCCCAGGCCGTAGCCGGAACCGACGTAGTCTTCCGTGCCGGTGCCGGCCAGGGTGGGGTGGCGGCGGTCGCCATCCAGGTACATCTTCACCTCGCCCTCGCCCCACCAGCTGTCGCCATAGGCCGGGTTGGTGACCACCGCCATGCTGGCGCCCAGGAAGCGGCCGCGGCCGTGCACCTTCGGCAGTAGAGTGAAGGCCCGTCCCGGCGTGGTGCGATGCACGTGGTGCCAGTTGGCGTGGAAATACAGCGCGTCGGTGGCCACGGGCTGGCGCGTGAAGTCGATGTCGTAGAACACCTGCTTGAGCGGGGTGTCGGCATCGTTGTGCAGCACGAAGCGTGCGCCGTGCCGGAACGGCATCGGCACGGTGGCCACGAAAGAGCGGCCTTCCGGGCTGGCAAAAAGCGCGTTCTGGAAGGCGAACATGTGGCCGGTATCAAAGCCGAAAAAATCGCCCAGAGGCACGGATATCGCCGGTGTCTTGGCGCCATCCCAGTACACCTCCAGCCGCAGCGCGCGCAGGCGTTTTGCCGAGCGGTCGCTCAAGGTCATCCATATGCGATGCACCACGCCACTACCCTTGATGGTGCCCAGCGTGATCGAGCCATGCGCCGGAATGGAATCATAGGGATGGCCCTTGGCACCCTGGTTTTCCTTGGCGCCCTGGCCAGGCGAGCCGTTACGGTTTTCCGGGCTCAGCCAGCCCGGTTGGCTGGACTGATACTGATACATCGGCGGCTGACCGGCGGCCAGAGCGCCCAGAAGCAGGGCGGAGAGCATGGGCATGGGTAGACGCAGGGTAGTGGTGAGGGGCGTACTACGTTAGCGGCAGCGACGGGTCGGCGAAAAGGGCTTCGTTGGCACCGGCAATGGCAGTACATTGATCCGGTGGTGAACAGGGGCTCCACGCACATGGAACGGTGCGACGCAGCCAGCTGCCTGAGGTAGGGTGGGGCGCTGCGCTGGCACCGACTCAACGACACGAGATGAGTGAATAGTGAGGTTTCGATGAACATGCCGTTCGAGCGATCCGGGCCGCTGATGGAGTTGGCCAGCTATCCCCATTGGGCACAGGACATGGTGGCCGAGTGCGACCCGGTGAAACAGACCGTGGTCGACCACGAGCTTTGGGGAATCATGAAAGCGGCCCGCCAGAACAAGACTTCCACGCGCAACTTCATGGTCGGGATCTGGCCGGTGATCGAGCGCTTTCCCAGTTACATGGCGATGAGTCTGCTAAAGACCCAGTATGGCCGCAGCGTCGGTGACGACATGGCGCGACGCTGGCTGGTGCGCAATATCCGCGTCGAGCAGAACCATGCCGAATACTGGCTGCACTGGGCCGAGGGTGCCGGCGTGGAGCGCGACGATGTGTTGCATGGCGAGGCGCCGGCGGGTACTGATGCGCTGGCCAAGTGGTGCGAAGAGGTGTGTGCCAACGACAGCCTGGTGGCCGGTATGGCGGCCACCAACTACGCGGTGGAAGGAGCCACCGGTGAGTGGTCGCAAATTCTCTATTCCAGCCGCAGCTATGCACGGACGATGCCCGAGGAGGGACGCACGCGCTCGCTGCGTTGGTTGCAGCTTCATGCCGCCTATGACGACACGCATCCCTGGGAAGCGCTGGAGATCGTGTGCACCTTGATGGGCACCAATCCAGCCGCCGACGAGGTGGCGCACGTCACCGAGTGCGTCAAGCGCAGTTACACTTGCATGCGTCTGCTGGCCGATCGTTGTGTGGATCCTGTGCGCAAGATCACGCCTTCCTACGTACAGGTGGCCTAGGGCGACGGCTTTTGCGGTTCGGCACTCAACCTTACACGCCCGTTTATGGTAGACCACTGGCAGGGGGCCAAGTCATCGGCCAGTGGTCTATCCAGATGACAAGGAACACGGTTGATGTCCACTTCGACGGTTGAGCCGCAGCGCCCGCTTTCAAAGCGGCTGATGCCGCTGGCCTATGCCCTTGTCATGCTGGTGGGCATCCTGCTGTTGTTGACCTGGGGCGCGTTGAAGATCCAGGTCGCGCTGGCCGGCTTTCTCAACGGCGAGAGTGTGTGGTCCAAGGCGCAGAAGCAGGCCGTTATCGCGCTGGACAGCTATGCCGGATCCGGGAGCCAGGCCGCCTATGCCGACTTTCGCCACAACTATGCACTGCTTGGATATGACCGCTACGTTCGCGACGCACTGACCGCGGGACGCGCGCCAGCGGACAAGGTGATGCGTGCACTCAGCCACGGTAACGCCATGCCCGAGGCGGTGCCCGGCGTGGTGTTCATGCTCAGGTACCTGCAGCAGGGGCCCTACATGAGGCAGGCCCTGACGGCCTGGCGCCATACCGATCACGCCATCGCCGAGTTGGGTGCCATCGCCGACCAAATGCATGAGGACTACGCCGGCGGCAATGTCACCCCCGAGGAGATCAGTTCCCAGCGCTCGCGCATTCACAGGCTCAACGATCAGATCGCACCCTACGCCAGTGATTTTTCCGAACAGATTGCGCGAGGCGCGGGCTGGATCGGGCATGTGCTGTTCGGTACGGTGCTGGTCGCGGCCTGCCTGGCCTCGCTGTTCTGGCTGGCCATGGCGCGACGCATTCTCAACGGCATCCGAGGCACCGAGGAGCGTTACCGTTTGCTGTTCGATCACGCCGCCGATGCCATCGTCATGGTCGATGACAGTGACGGTAGCGTGCTGGATGTGAATCGTACCGCCTCGTTGTGGACGGGGCGTAGCGAGCACGTGCTGATCGGCGGCAACTTTGCCGATCTATTCGTTGGCGGACGCACGCCATGGAGCGACAGCCGGCCAGTGAGCCAGCTGTTGCGGCGCGAGGGCACGCCGCGTTTTGTCGAGGCACAGAGCAGCTTGGTCACCTGGGGCGACCGGCCAGTGCGCCAGGCGATCCTGCGCGATGTCTCGGACCGGGTCAGCATGGAGCAGGAGCGACGCATCGCCGCCGAGGCATTGGCCTCGATTGCCGAGGGGGTGATCATTGCCGATGCGCAGTATCGCGTGCTCAGCGTCAATCGCGCACACGAGGAGCTCACCGGCTTCAGCGCGCAGTCGCTGCGCGGGCAGCGCTTCGACCGGGCTCGGCACATGCCTGATGGCTCGCCGCTGCCCGAGTCGATGTGGCAGGCCCTGATCGCGCAGGGGCACTGGTCGGGCGAGGTCATCAGCGAGCGCGCCGATGGCCAGACCTATCCCGAGTATCTCTCGGTGAGCGTGATTCGAGACGGCGGCGGCCAGGTCCAGTACTACGTCGCCGTGATCACCAACATCGCCACGCTGAAGGCGCACCGCCAGCGCCTTGAGCATCTGGCCACGCATGATGCATTGACGGGCATGGCCAACCGTGGCGAGTTCGAGCGCTACTGCACGCAGGCGATCACCGAGGCCGAGCAACACCACGCGCTGGCGGCGGTGCTGTTTGTCGACCTGGACAATTTCAAGATCGTCAACGACAGCTTCAGTCATGCCATCGGCGACAAGTTGCTGATGCGTGTCGCCGACCGCATTCGTGCACAGTTGCCCGAGGGTGCCGTGGCCGGGCGCATCGGGGGCGACGAATTCACGGTGCTGCTGCCCAGGATCGACGGGCTGGAGCAGGCCAGCGCCCTTGCCGAACGCCTGATCGACACCTTGTCGCAGCCGTTTGTGCTGGAGGACATGGACATCGTGCTGGGGGCGAGTATCGGCATCGCCGGCTATCCGCTGGATGGCAACGATACCGTCACGCTGATAGGTAACGCCGATGCAGCCATGTACGCGGCCAAGGTGGAGGAGCGCAACGCTTATCGTTTCTACTCGCCACGCATGCACGCCGATGCACGTCGGCGTCTGGTGCTGTCGGCTGATCTGCGTCAAGCGCTGGCACACGAAGAGTTCGCGGTGGTCTACCAGCCCATCGTCGACATGCAAAGCGGTACGCCGGTGGCGGTGGAAGCACTGTTGCGCTGGGAGCACCCTGTGCGCGGACAGATTTCACCGGCCGAGTTCATTCCCATGGCAGAACGCTTGGGTATGATCCGGCATATTGATGAATGGGTCATGCAGACCGTGTGCGATCAGATGGACGTGTGGGATGCAATGGGGCTGTCTGGTTTGCGGGTGGAACTGAACGTGTCGGCTGCGTGGTTCGGCCACCCGGGGTTTCTGGAAACGCTTGGACGGACACTGGCCAACCGGCACCTGGGCGATGGCCGCCTGGTGCTTGAAATCACCGAAAGCGCCATGCTGGCACTGGGTGACCAGGTCGAGCGCACCATGCGTGCACTGCATCGCCTGGGCGTGGGCGTGGCCATCGATGATTTCGGCACCGGTTACTCATCGCTGACCTATCTCAAACTGCCGGCGGTCGATTGCCTGAAAATAGACCGTTCCTTCGTCGATGGCCTGCCTGAAAGCGCCAACGATGTAGTGATCATCGAGACCGTGCTCGACATCTGTCAGCGGATGGGCTTGCGGGCCGTGGCAGAAGGCGTGGAAACCCAGCCCCAGCACGACTTTTTGCGCAGGGCGGGGTGCCAGGAAGGGCAGGGCTACCTGTATTCGCGTCCGGTCCCACCCGATCAGCTGGAATCGCTGCTGCGCGATCACGCAGCCCGTCAGCGTCAGGCGGGGTGGGCTTGAGGTCTCGTCAGCAGGTTCAGCTCGGCGTGTACACGCGGATGCTTACGCCACGCGCTTCAACGGTCTGCCCATCACGGATTTTGGCCGTCTTGCGATGTTCGACCTGACCGTCGACAGTCACTTCACCGGCGGCCACCAGGGCCTTGCCGGCCGCACCGCTTTCGCACAGCCCGACCAGTTTCAGTAGTTGGTTGAGCTCGATGAACTCGCCGCGCAATGGAAAGACCTCCTCGGATGCCTCCGCGGCCACCTCGCCAGTCTCGGCGATGGTGGCGGCATCGGTGTGCTCGAACGTCTCGGCAGGTAAGCCAAAGGCGGCAAACAACCCAATGTGTGCCTGCGCCCAGGCCGCGGCCGCCTGATCAAGGGCATCGAGCAGGGCGTCGAAGCCACCTGGATCGTTCGCCTGCAACGCCGCGGCTCCCGGAAAGCACCACGCGTAAGCCTGCGCGGGCAGCCAGGCCAGATCACACCAGGCTGCGGCCAGTGCGTCGTGCTCGGGAGCAGTATGTGCCGGCAGCAGGCCGGCCGCGATCAGCGTCGACACGGTGGCAGCCAGCGAACCACAGTGTGAGAGATCGACGCAGGCCTGATGCATGCCATCGGCCCCTTGCTCGGCCAGGGCTCGCACATCGGCGTCGGTGAGCAGGTAGACGCCGCTGGCGTCCAGGTCGTGAAGATCGATAGGCATGGTGTTCAAACTAGTGTGGGGGTTAGACGGCGCCCTTGCCGCGCGCTTTCGCGCGCCGCTTCCAGTACCGCGATGACGTTGCGTGCCTGTACAGCACTGACCGGCACCGGCGCACCCTGGCGAATGGCTCCGGCCAGTGCCCGGTAATATCCACGATAGTCGCCAGGTTGCGTGGTTATTGAGGTGACCTGTCCTTCGCCATCGTGCAGTTGGCCATAAGCCTCGGGCGATTCTTCACCCCAGTGTGGATCCTGCTGCGGCCGGCTGCCGGCGCGTAATGCAGCCTCTTGGGGGTCCATGCCGAACTTTACATAGCTGGCAGCATCGCCGTGCACGAGAAAGCGCGGACCAGGCCGGGCCGCTAGCGTGCTGGCGTGCAACACCACACGGCGCTTGCCGTAGCCCAGCACCATGTGCAGATAGTCGCAGACCCTGGCCTTTTCGCGCTGTACGGTGATGTCGGCAATGAGCGTATCCGGCGCGCCGAAAAGCACCAGCGCCTGATCGACCAGATGCGCGCCGAGATCAAAAAGGACGCCTTCGCTGGCGTCGGGTCGCTCACGCCAACCGTTTTTCGGGGTGGGACGGAAGCGGTCGAAATGCGACTCGAAGTAGCTGACCTGGCCCATCCGTCCGCTCTTGATCAGCGACTGCACGGTGCGAAAGTCGCCGTCCCAGCGCCGGTTCTGATAAATGCTCAGCACACGCTGCTTTCTCGTCGCCAGCTCGATCAGGGCATCGGCATCGGTGCTACTCAGGCAGAACGGCTTGTCCACCACCACATGCTTGCCCGCCTCCAGTGCGGCCTGCGCCAGCGGGGCATGGGTGCGATCGGGCGTGGCGATGATCACAAGCTCAATGCGTGTGTCGTTCAGCAGCATGTCGACCTGAGGTACGATGGCTGCCTGGGGTAGCTGGGTAGCGATTGCTTCGTGGCGCGAACTGACCACGGCGTCCACCCGGAATTCGGACAGTGCGTCGAGGATGGGCGCATGGAAGGCGGATCCGGCCAGACCGAATCCGATCAGGCCAGTGGAGACAGGAGACATGGATGCACTCCGTGAAATCGAGCGGGAAACAGGGCTGCGCACGGCGCGCTGGACTGTCGCGCGCATGCGGCGCGCGAAAGTGCTCCCCATCATGCCTGAAACTGGCTTATGCTGGGCGCTGGGGCGAGTGGAAGGGGAATGATCCATGGTGGGTCTGATCGTCTTGTCGGTGCTGGCCGTGTTGCTGGCGGGGGGCTGGATCTGGGCGAGGCGTCGTCAGCTCGAGGCCGAGTCCACGTTTCCTTATGCCCGGCGTGGACGTCTGCTGAGTCCGGCCGCGCGTCATTTCCTTAGTGTGCTGGAAGCCATCACCGGGGCCGAATACAGCATCTTCGTCAAGGTACGCGCCGTAGATGTGGTGCGGGTCACGCATCGTCCCGGTAGCGCGCGTTATCGACGCGCCCACCGGCGCGCTGCCCTTCGCCGCTTTGACTTCGTGCTGTGTACTGCTGACGCGCTGGATATCCTATGCGTGATCAATCTCGACGAACGCTCACATCAGCAAAGTGAGACCGAGGGAGAGGATAATTTTCCCGAGGAACTGTGCCGCGCCGCCGGGCTGCCGCTGCTGCGCGTGATTGCACGTCGCGATTACGATCTGACCGACATGCGCCAGCGTGTCAACGACGCCATGGGCCATGGACGCATCAGCCTGCCTTCCGCCGATACCGAGGTGACCCTGGAGGCGCACGAAGTCATCGAGCAGACGGCGCCTGCGGCGTGGCTGGCGCCGCCGTCAGACCAGACCGGGTCGGCACGGAACGAACTTGAAGGCCATGAAGACGCCTCGACGCTGGAAGATCCTTCCGCGCCGACATGCCCGCGTTGCGGTGGTCCTATGATGCGCCGGCACATCCATATTGGCCGACATCCGGGTGGTGAATTCTGGAGCTGTCGCCAGTTTCCCGAGTGTCGTGGCATTGTGCCGGTGGTGCGAGACACCCATTCCCAAGACCTGGCCTGAGTTGGCCTGAACGTTGGCTCGCGCCGGGCTGGGCGTCGACTATGGGCCTGCGCCACAATCGATCACTCACTGTCAGCTGAAGGATCGATGCCATGGTCAAGCCCGTTGCCGCGCCGCCGGTGCGCGCGTTTCCCTCTGAAGAACTGGCCCAGCGCGTGGTCATGGTGACCGGCGGTGCGCAGGGCGTGGGGCGCGGCATCGTGCATGCCGTCTTGGCCGCCGGTGGCTCGGTGGCGGTGGGTGACATCGATGCCGAGGCCGGCAAGGCCTGCGTGGCCGAACTGGGGCAGCCTGATCGGGTGATGTTCAAGCGCCTGGATGTGTCGCGCGAGACCAGTGTGAAAGCGTTTGTGGCAGCCGTGCTGGAACGCTTTGGACGGCTCGATGGCCTGGTCAACAACGCCGGCATCGCCGGCCCGGACAATGGACCACTCGACACTTTGGAACTTGCCGAATGGCGGCGTCGCCTGGGCACCAATCTGGATGGCGCTTTCCTTTGCGCCAAGCATACTTTGCCGGCCCTTCGTGAAGCGCGTGGCGCCATCGTCAACATTGCCTCGTCGCGGGCCATGCAGTCAGAGCCGCACACGGAGGCTTATGCGGCCAGCAAGGGCGCGCTGGTGGCGTTCACCCATGCGCTGGCCGTCAGCGAGGGGCCCGTGGTGCGCGTCAACTGCATCAGCCCCGGTTGGATTGAGGTCTCAGCGTGGAAAAAGCCGGGTCAGCGCAAGCATCCACGCCTGAGCGAGCGCGATCACGCCCAGCACCCGGTAGGCCGGGTGGGTGTGCCCGAGGATATTGGCACCCTTGCCAGTTTCCTGCTCTCCTCGCGCGCCGGCTTTATGACAGGTGAGAATATTCGTGCCGATGGCGGCATCGCCAAGCGCATGTATTACGAAGAATAATTTCCGCTTTGTCCGCCCCTGTATGACTTTAGGCCCGACCGCCGCGCAGCGTTCTGTGATACCAAGACGGTCTTGTCTTCAGGGGCTTTTCAATGATGCGCAAAGCATGGGCCACACTGGCTCTCGGCACCGCCATGGCGGTCACCTCGGCAGCAGGCGCGCACGATGCGCCGCATGCCTTCTTCCATGTATCGCTGGACAACACGGCCAGCGCACAGCCACTGGCCGGTCGTTTGCTGGTGTTTGCCATCCCGAAGGCCGAGGCCGAGAAGGCGGCCAAGGGCAAGCCGGTCACCAAGGTCGACGCCAACGAATTTGATCCCAGCCAGGTGGCAGTGGCCGCGCGCGAGGTATCGCGCCTGGTGCCGGGGCAGGGCGTGGACATCGATACCGACCGTCTGGCTTTCCCGGAGATTTTCTCCAAACTCAAGCCCGGTCAGTACGACGTGCAGGCGGTGCTGGACGTCAATCACAACTACAACTATGCCGGCCGCAGTGGCGGCGATTACGTCAGCCAGGTGGCCACGGTCACCCTGGGGGACGGCTCGGTGCCCGACCTGACCCTGGTCAAGAAGCTCAAGAGCCGTCCGCAGTGGCTGACCCCGCGCAGCAAAGCGATGGTCGCCGCCTCCAAGCAGGCGCACGAGCACGCCACGCGCATTGATTTCAAGAGCCCGGCGCTGACCAAGTTCTGGGGCCGCCCGATCCATATGCGTGCCTGGGTGCTGACCCCGCCCGGCTACGATGCCAAGGCGTCCAAGACCTATCCCACGGTGTATTTCACCCACGGCTTCACCGGCAACATGGCCTATCTGTCGCTGAAAGCGGCCGAGGTGTGGAAGGGCATGAAAGATGGCCAGATGCCGCCGATGATCTGGGTGTTCCTGGATGAGTCGTGCCCCACCGGCACGCATGAGTTTGCCAATTCGGTAAACAACGGTCCGTGGGGCCATGCACTGATCGACGAGCTGATTCCGAACCTGGAATCGCGCTTTCACATGGATGCGCGGGCCCGCGGTCGTTTCCTCAATGGCCACTCCTCCGGTGGCTGGGCCACGCTGTGGCTGCAGACGCGCTATCCGGCCGAGTTCGGAGGCACGTGGTCGACCTCGCCGGATCCGTCGGACTTCCATGACTTCACCGGCGTGAACCTGTACGCGCCGCATGCCAACGTCTATCACCGCCCCGATGGCAGCGCCTATCCGTTGATGCGCGCTGGTGGCAAGGTGCGCGCCACCTTCGAGCAGTTTGCCAAGCTCGAGCGCGTGCTGGGGCCCTACGGTGGCCAGATTGCCTCGTTCGAATGGGTGTTCTCGCCGCGCGGCAAGGACGGGCGTCCCGAGCCGATGTTCAATCGCGACACCGGTGATGTGAATCCGAAGGTGGTGGCGTACTGGCGCGATCATTACGACATCGCGCACCGCTTGGCCACGCACTGGGATCAGCTCAAGCCTGAGTTGAACGGCAAGATCCATCTGTATGTGGGCACCGCCGATACGTTCTATCTCAACGGCGCCGCGCGCAAGCTCGATGCGGTGCTGAAGAAACTGCACGCCAAGGCGGACATCCACTTCCTGCCCGGGCGCACGCATTTTGATCTTTACAATATCGGCGACGATCGCGATGGCCTGCTCAAGCGCTTCACCTGGCAGATGTACGCCATTGCCCGCCCGCACAGCATGCTGACGCCGCCGCCCGGCGCCCACGTCAAGCACCCGTAACCGGCGAAGGGCGCGCCGGCCCCGCGGTGCGCCCCTCGCTTCATATCGACATTTCCGCAAGGATTTTTCATGAACCGTCCCTCCCGCCACGCGCTGGCTGCGGCCGCCCTTATGCTGGGCGCCGGCACCGCCGCGCATGCTGCCGACCATTCGGTCTACAACCCGCTGCAGACCTTCGCGCCGTACCGCTTCCAGCACGCCGTGAACCGCTACCGTTCGGCCGATGGCCTGCCAGGCCCGGACTATTGGCAGAATAAGGTCGACTACCAGATCAAGGCGCGTCTGGACCCGGCCAGCAAGACGCTGACGGCCTCCGAAACCATCCACTACGCCAACCACAGCCCCGACACGCTGCACATGCTGTGGCTGCAGCTGGATCAGAACCGCTACACCAAGACCGCGCGCGGCAATTTCTCCGCCGATCGCATGCCCGGCCCGGACCAGCACACCAGCGGCTACCAGTTCGCCAAGGTCACCGTCGAGGTGGATGGCAAGCAGGTGCCGGTCCACTACGTGATTTCCGACACGCGCATGCGCATCGATCTGCCCAAGGCGCTGGCGCCCAAGAGCGGCAAGGCCGTGGTGCACATCCAGTATCACTACACGGTGCCGGGCAAGTTCGGTGGTCGCACACAGTGGATGGCGAGCAAGAATGGCAACGTGTTCGACATCGCCCAGTGGTATCCGCGCCTTTGCGTGTATGACGACCTGCGCGGCTGGGACACGCTGCCGTATCTGAACAACGAGTTCTACCTGGAATACGGCAACTTCGACTACAGCGTGACCGTGCCCGCCGACATGGTGGTGGCCGGTTCCGGCCAGTTGCTCAATCCCAAGGACGTGCTCACCGCCACCGAGCGTCAGCGTCTGGCCAAGGCGGCCGACAGCGACAAGACGGTGATGATCATCAAGCCCGGCGAAGTGGGGTCGGCCGACTCACGTCCGAGCGGCCGCAAGGAGCTGACCTGGCACTTCCGTATGCAGCATACGCGTGATGTGTCGTTTGCCGCCTCGCGCGCATTCGTCTGGGACGCCGCGCGCATTAACCTGCCCAAGGGCAAGCACGCGCTGGCACAGTCGGTGTATCCGGTGGAAAGCATCGATCGCGACGGCTGGAGCCGTTCCACCGAATATCTGAAGGACTCGGTCGAGCATTTCTCCAAGCGTTGGTATCCGTATCCCTACACCAACGCCATCGCCGTCGGCGGACCGGTGGGCGGCATGGAATACCCGGGCATCGTGTTCGATTACTACAAGGGCCACGGCAAGGACTTTTTTGGCCTCACCGCGCACGAGATCGGTCACACCTGGTTTCCGATGATCGTGGGCTTCGACGAGCGCCGTAACGCCTGGATGGATGAAGGCTTCAACACGTTTATCGATGTCTATGAGTCTGACGACTTCAACCACGGCGAGTTCGCGCCCAAGCGCGATGGCGAATACGCCCCGGGCGGCGGCAATCCGGTGCAGGAAATCCTCAAGACCATCGACGACCCGCAAGCGCCGCCGATCCTGACCCGCGCCGATGCCATCAAGGAGAAATACCGTCACCCGGTGACCTACTTCAAATCCGCGTTGGGTCTGGTGCTTCTGCGTGAGCAGATTCTTGGCCCCAAGCGTTTTGACCCGGCCTTCCGCCAGTTCATCGCCGCCTGGGCCTTCAAGCATCCGTCGCCGTCGGACTTCTTCCGCGCCATGGACAGTGCCGCCGGTGAGGATCTGTCCTGGTTCTGGCACAGCTGGTACCAGCACAACTGGAAGCTGGACCTGGCGGTGACCGGTGTCACGCCCAGCAAGGGAGGCTGGAGCCACGGCGCCGAAGTCACGGTGGCCAACCTGGACCGCATGGTGATGCCGGCCACACTCGAAGTGACCTACGCCGATGGCAGCCACCAGCGCCTTCGCCTGCCGGTGGAAACCTGGTTGCAGCACACCTCCTTCGACGTGCATGTAGATGGCAGCAAGGCGGTGGTGTCGGCCACGGTGGACCCGGACCAGGTGATCCCGGACAACGACCGCGCCAACAACACCTACAAGGTGAAGTAAGCGCTTCCGGGCCGCCGAAGAAGGGCCGTTTTCAGCCCTTCTTCGGCGGTGCCTCCCACGGCGCATTGGCCGCCGGCGTGGCGCGTTGGCTGGTGGCGCGGGTGGCGCTGCCTTCGCGGCTGATTTCGGCGATCAGCGAACCCCAGGCCGGCACGCGCACGGCGTGCTCGCCAATCTGCTCGTATTCAAAGCCCAGGCCCTCGATCAGACGCAGGTGCTCGAGCTGTTCGCACAGGTCGATCTCGGCTGCTTCCTCACTCAGATTGAAAAGGCATAGCAGCGACTGCTCGGCGTAGGAGCGCACGATAGCCAGCCAGGGCTCGGGCACGTCCATCAGGTCCGAACGACCTGCGCGCATGGCCGGTTGTGCCACACGCCAGTGCAGCAGCGTGCGCCAGCCGTTGAGCATAGAGTCGGGCTTGACCTGCTGACGCGAGACCGACAGTTCGCGATGCGACTCGGGCACCGGTAGCCATGACTCGGGTGCGCTGGTGAATCCGCAATGTGGCTTTTCGTGATTCCACGGCATCGGCGTGCGCGAGCCATCACGCACGTTGCCGAACTTGGCGTGGATGGCCGGATCGATGACCCGGTCGTAGGGAATGTCTTCGGGGATGCGCGCCTGCGGCAGACCCAGCTCGTCGCCCTGCCACAGACAGCTGGCGCCCGGCAGGGACAGCAGCAGCGCGGCCACAGTGCGATGAAAGCGCTTGGGGTAGGGCTTTTCGTCGCCACCCCAGCGCGAGGCCAGGCGGCCAAAGTCGTGATTGCCGACAATCCAGCAGCTGCCGCATTCGCCAAACAGCTCAAGCGTGCGCGAGACCACCTTGCAGATGCGCTGGGCGGTCATGCGCTCATCGAACAGCAGGCCATCGTGGTAGGCCAGATGCAGGCGGTGCTCGCCGTGGGTGAACTTGGCCGCCGTGGCGATGGAGTCCTCGCACAGGGTGATTTCACCGAGCAGGGCCACGGCCGGATATTCATTGGCCAACTCACGGATCGGGCGCAGGTATTCCAATGTTTCGGGGCGGTTGAAGCTGTGCGTGAGCTTTTGCTGCGCGGCCGGATGACGCGGATTGATGCCATCGGGCGGCGGATCGTCCTGGCCACGTGGCGGGTTGTCGCGCAGCTCGGGGTCGTGCGCGTAGAAGTTGACCGCGTCCAGACGCAGGCCATCGACGCCACGATCCAGCCAGAAGCGCGCCTGTTTCAGGATCTCGGCGCGCACATCCTCGTTGTGCCAGTTCAGATCCGGCTGGCTGGCGAAAAAGTTGGCCCAGTAGTACTGGCCACGTTCCTCGCACCAGCGCCAGCCCGAGGCGCCATCGAACACCGACAGCCAATTGTTGGGCGGGCCGCCGTATTCGGCCGGATCGGCCCAGACGTACCAGTCGGCCTTGGGATTGTTGCGGCTGGCGCGGCTTTCCAGAAACCACGGATGCTGGTCGGAGGTGTGATTCCAGACCATGTCCAGCATCACCCGCAAGCCGCGCTGATGGGCCATGTGGATGAGGATTTCCAGGTCGTCCAGGGTGCCGACATCGGGCGAGACATCGCACATGTCGATGACGTCATACCCCAGGTCATGGCCGCCGGAGGGATAGATCGGTGTCAGCCAGATGGCGTCGATGCCGATCGAGCCCAGGTAGTCCAGCCGGTGGATCAGGCCGCGCAGGTCGCCGCGCCCGTCGCCGTCGCTGTCCAGATAACTTCGCACCATCAGCTGGTAGATGGCCGCACCGTGCCACCACTCGCCCAGCGCATCGCATTGTTGTTGCTGCTCCCAGGCAAAGGCGCGTCGGTTGACCGGGGCCTGCCGCCACCAGGGAAGGGATTCTGGCTTCATGCGTGATCAGGTTCCTTGTCGTTTGCGGATCATTGAAGGCCGCGCGGTGTGGCGCCGGCCTGGTCAGCGCACAGTGTACGCGCGCGCCGTGTGGCCGCCGTGTAGGTACGCCGATGCGTGACTGGTGGAAGATGACGCTGATGCGGCGCACGGGCCATACTCGGTGCGTTTTCACACACGTTTTCAACAAGGGGAACCCTTCATGGCATCGACTTCCCGACCCGGCCGCCTGTTGCTGGCTACCGCGCTGGCGCTGGCCACCAGCGGCGCAGGCGCCACCGCGCTGGCCGCACCCACCGCGCAGACCGGCAACGTCACGCCGCCGGCCGCGGCGCCGGTCAACGCCCAGGACTTCAGCGCCTTCGTCAATCGCGTGCGCAAGACCTTCGATGTGCCCGGTATCGCGGTGGGCATCGTCAAGGACGGCAAGGTGGTGATGGCGCAAGGTTTCGGCCTGCGTGAAATGAACAAGAGCGCCAGGGTCGACGGGCACACGTTGTTCGCCATTGCCTCCAACACCAAGGCCTTCACCGCCGCGGCGCTGAACATGCTGGCCGACGAGGGCAAGCTGGACATGAACGAGCGCGTCATCGACGTGCTGCCGTGGTTTCGCATGTCCGATCCCAACGTCACCTACGAGATGCGCATCCGCGACCTGCTGGCCCATCACAGCGGCCTGAGCCTGGGCGCGGGCGATCTGCTGTACTGGCCAACCACCGACTACACCATGAAGCAGGTGGTGCAGCACCTGGCACGCGTGCCGCTCAAGCACGGTTTCCGCAGCCACTATGCCTACGACAACATCCTGTTCGGCGTCGCTGCCGAGGTCATCGAGAAGGTCTCGGGCCAAAGCTACGGCGATTTTCTGCGCCAGCACATCTTCAAGCCGGTGGGCATGACCGGCACGCGCGTGAACTACCTCAACTTCAAGCCCGGCGATACCAATATCGCCACCGGTCAGGCCAAGTACAACTACACCACGCTCAAGCCCGTGGCGCCGCTGTCGTGGTCGAACAACATGGGTGCCGGCGGCCTGTATTCCAGCGCCGCCGATCTGGACAAGTGGATGATCACCCAGCTCAACGGCGGCAAGCTGACACCGGCCATCAACGGCCAGGGTGGTCGCCTGTTCAGCAAAAAGGCCCACCAGCAGATGTGGTCGATGATCACGCCGATTCCGGTGCATGCGCCCTCGGTGCCGGCGCTCAAGGCCGCCGAGCCGCAGTTCTACGGCTACGGCGAGGGCTGGTTCCTGTCCGATTACCGTGGTCACAAGATGGTCTGGCACACCGGCGGCTGGCCGGGCTTCGTCTCGCGCGTGACCATGGTGCCTGGCATGAACCTGGGCGTGGTGGTGCTGACCAATCAGCAGTCCGGCGCCGCCTTCCAGGCCATCACCATGCATGTGCTCGATGCCTACATGCATGCGCCCAGGACCGACTGGATCGCCGGCTACAAGGCGGCGGTGGACAAGAGCCATCAGAAGGCCGATGCGCAGTGGGACAAGCACAAGGCCGAGCGCGACAAGAGCGCCGGTCCGTCGCTGCCGTTGAAGGGCTACGCAGGCACCTACGAGGACCCGTGGTACGGCAAGGTCTACATCAAGGATGAGGGCGGCAAGCTGATGATGCGTTTCGCGCACACCAAGCAGCTGGTCGGCATCCTGCAGCCGTGGCAGCACGACACCTTCATCGTGCACTGGAACGATCGCTCGCTCAACGCCGATGCCTTCGTCAACTTCGCGCTGGATCCGGACGGCCACGTGCGACAGGTGCGCATGCAGGCAGTGTCCTCGCGGACCGATTTCAGCTTCGACTTCCAGGATCTGCGCTTAAAGCCGGTCAAGCAGGACGATCACAACTGAACCATCACGGCAATGCGACCCAAGTGTGACTTGATGTGCACTTGGGCCATCGTCGATAGTGGGGAGCGGCCTGTCGTGGGCTGCTTCCTTTTTCATCCATCACTGCAAGGCAGGCTGCTATGTCCTCATCCGCGCGTATCCTGATGTGTCCGCCCGACTTTTTCGAAGTCAGCTACGTCATCAACCCGTGGATGGAGAACCAGGTCAGCCAGGCCAGTGCGCACGTGGCGCACACGCAGTGGAAGGCGCTGCGGAACATTCTGGCCGAGCATGCGCACATCGATCAGATCGCGCCTGCCGAGGGTCTGCCGGACATGGTCTTCACCGCCAATGCCGGTGTGGTGCTGGGCAATGTGTTCGTGCCCAGCCGTTTTCGCCATGCCGAGCGCCAGGGCGAAGAGGCGCTGTTTGCCAAGTGGTTTGCCGAGCACGGCTACGAAGTGCGCGAAATCGATCCGGAGATTGCCTTCGAAGGCGCGGGTGACGCCTTGCTCGATCGTGGCCAGCCACGGCTGTGGATGGGCTATGGCCACCGTTCGGACGAGGCCTCGGTGAAGGCGGTCGGTAATCTGCTGAATATCGAGACGGTGGGACTGAAGCTGGCCGATCCGCGCTTCTACCATCTGGATACCTGTTTCTGTCCGCTGGCCAATGGCCACATCATGTATGTGCCCAGCGCATTTGACGAAGCATCGCGTCAGCGCATTCGCGATCTGGCACGGCCGGGTTCGTTGATCGAGGTCGAGCCGCATGACGCCGAGCGCTTTGCCTGCAATGCGGTCAGCATTGGCGAGGTGGTGGTGCTCAATGCTGCCAGCGAGGAACTGCAAAGTGCACTGGAAAACGCCGGCCTCAGCGTGAAAACCACGCCGATGGACGAGTTCATGAAATCCGGCGGCGCCGCCAAGTGCCTGACATTGCGCCTGGACGAGCCGGTGGTCGCGCCGCGGCCGTGATCCGCCCAGGGCCACCTGCGTGCCACTGCCTGCAGGGGCGCAGGGACGGGTGATTACATAAAGGAATCTCGCACACAGCCGATACGCACAGGATGCAGGCGCGTATAATGCGCAGGCTTCGCAGCGGCGAAGTCCACGGAGGATCCCATGCAGTCAACCCATAGCGGGAATCGCTGAGCGTGGCGCGTGAGCGCATTCTGGCGTGCGTCGGCGTCAACAACATCGAGCTGGCGCGGTTGCGCCTGTTGTTGCGTCTGGCCGCGCCGCGTCTGGATGACCATTGGCAGTTCGGTGAGGTCGAGCGCGCTGACGTGCTGATAGTCCAGCCTGGTTCCCACGAGGCTGATGCCGCCGCGCTGAGGGCTCGTGGACGAGGCGTCCGCTGCGTCGCCTTCGGCGGCGAGGGCAAGAGCCGTGAAGTGCTGCCGGCCAACTTCGAAACCGAGGATGTGGCGCGCGTACTCAATGCCGAGGCCGGCCAGTCGCGTGGCAGCCGTCTGCAGCTGTTGGATCCGGACTCGCCGGATTTCTTTGGCGATGATGACGGCGTTCCCTTGGGTGTGGGCGAGGGGCGTCTGCAGCCCACCCAGCTGGATGAGCTGTTTCGTACCACCCGGGATGCGCCGCCGATGAGTAGTCTGGTGCCGGGCACTGTGAGTGGGGCTACGCTGGAGGATATTCGTGCCAGTAGCGGCCGAGTGCATCGGCGCGAACGCGACGACAATCCATTCTTCATGAACGAGCCCGAGCCCGATCAGCCGACAGAAGATAATTTCCGTCTGTCGCCGGGTGATGTGGCCTCGCGACTGGGGCCGGGGGCGCATCGCCGGCCTATCGACAGCCGCGGCAAGGCCAGGCCATTGATTGAGTATCTGGAAGAAGGCGCGCTGGCCGGTCCCAATCGCATCGAGCGTGAAGGCCATCCACCGCTGATTCTTGATCCGAAGTGGAAGTGCTATCACATTGAGGGCGATCTGGCCGCGGTAGATATCTACGTCAACGAGCCGCTGCCGGTGGCGGCGTGGATACCGGTAACCAGCAGCCAGCTGGAACAGGCACGCAAGGTGTCGCCAGGCCGAGCCTATTTGCGGTTGCGCTGGCTTTACGCGCTGCGCCACGCCGGTGGCTGGTTGCCGCGCCAGCTGGATCCGGGCGGCAGCTACTGGTTGCGCCGGGTACTGGATCTGGACGACCACTTTGCCGCGCAGCGCCGCATCGGCGAGGCGCTGGTGGACGAGCATCGTCTGCACGAGGTGGTCAGCATGGCCGAGGTCAGCATGGCCGAGGTGTTCGACACGGTGGCCGCCTACGATGCCATCGGCCTGTTGCAATGGAAGCCGCGCGAGCGCTTCCGCTGATTTTTTCGGAGTAGCCTGTGTTCGACTGCGATGCCGTCGTCATTGGCGGCGGAGCCGCCGGACTGATGTATGCCCGTGAGGCGGGCTTGCGCGGCAAGCGCGTGATCGTGCTCGAGCACGCCAACCGTGTCGGCAAGAAAATCCTGATGTCCGGTGGTGGGCGCTGCAATTTCACCAATCTGGGCACGACGCCGGACAATTACCTCTCAGCCAATCCCCATTTCTGCAAGTCGGCCCTGGCGCGCTATACGCCCTGGGATTTCCTGGCGCTGGTGGAAAGGCACGGTATCGCCTGGCACGAGAAGGAGCTGGGTCAGCTGTTCTGCGATGATTCGTCCAAGCAGATTGTGCGCATGCTGCTGGACGAATGCGCCGATGTGGGTGCGCGCATCGAGACACGCTGTACCGTCAACGTCGTGGCCCAGCACGAGCACGCCGGTTTCGTCATCGACAGCACGCTGGGGCGCCTGCGTGCACCAGCGCTGGTGGTGGCCAGCGGTGGACTGTCCATTCCCAGCATGGGCGCCAGCGGCTTTGGCTACGATCTGGCACGCCAGTTTGGGCATTCGGTGCTGACCACGCGCGCAGGACTGGTGCCGCTCACCCTTTCGGGCAAGCACCAGCAGCGCTATGCCGATCTCTCAGGGGTTTCACTTGCCGTGCAGGCCACGTGCAACGGGCAGAGCTTTGCCAATGCGATGCTTATCACACACCGTGGTATCAGCGGCCCGGCGATCCTGCAGATTTCATCCTACTGGCAGCCAGGTGACGACCTGCGACTGGACCTTGTGCCCGGCGCCGACGCCAGCCAATGGCTGGCCGAGCAGCGCGAAGCGCGGCCGGACGCCGAGCTTCGCACGGTGCTTGCCGACATGCTGCCTCGTCGTCTGGCGCAGCGTCTGTGCGAAGTATGGTGGCCCAGTCGGCCGATGAAGCAGTTCAACCCACGCGAGCTGGCCGACATGGGCCGCGCGCTCAACGACTGGGCACTGGTGGCCAGCGGCACCGAGGGCTATCGCACCGCCGAGGTCACGCTGGGAGGCGTGGACGTCAATGAGCTGTCCTCCTCGACCATGGCCTCGCGGCGCGTGCCGGGACTGTATTTCATCGGTGAGGTGATGGACGTCACTGGCCATCTGGGTGGGTACAACTTCCAGTGGGCATGGGCGTCGGCACATGCGGCCGCGCAGGCGCTGGGTTCAGATTGAACGGAAGCTGAATGTGTTTGCTGCGAGCGCAAATGCAAGCGCCCCTGACTCAGCGCACACTCGATGGCACATGAACTTTGGGGAGGTGTCATGTCTGTCGCGTACTTGGTTCGATGTGCAACAGTGGGGGCGGCGGTGCTGATGTTGGGGGCATGCACTTCGTCCACCGGTTCGGGCACGCATAAATCCGGCGCCGCAGCGGCACAGGCCTCTGCCGTCGCCGCGCCCACCGATTGGGCCTTCAATGCCAGTTCGGCCTATCCCAACCGGGTTGCCTACCGTTGCTCGGATGGCACCCGCTTCGATGCCGACGTCAACAACAACCGAGCCGTCATTCATGTGGCAGGCAAGCAGTTGATGTTGCTGCACACACCGGCAGCTTCGGGCGCGCGCTTCGAGCTGGGCGATACGGTCTACTGGAGCAGGGGTGCCAAGGCCAGCTTGAAGGTCGATGGCGTGGCCCATCAGTGCCAAGCCAGCTCAGCGTTGACGGCCTGATTCTCCGTCAAACAAGCCCCGCCGATGATCTGGCGGGGCTTGTTTGCGCGTGAACGCCTGCTAGCTTTCGGACTCCGCGGCGGAGGTTCTTTCGTTGCCTTCCTGGCCGTCGGCGCTGTCGTCATCCTGGCTGGATGGTTTTTCCAGGCGCGTGTTGACGGCGCCGGAGACGTACAGCGTGCGGCTCGGGAAGGCGAACTCCACGCCCAGCTCGTCGAAACGATCGACCATGGCCAGGTTGATGGCCTGCTGGGTGTCCATGAACAGCGTGTAGTCCGGGTCGAGCATGGTGTAGACCACCTCGAAGTCCAGCGAGCTGTCGCCAAAGCTCTTGAAGTGAGCGCGATCAAACCGGACCTTGTCGTTTTCCTCGACGATTTTCTGCACCTCGCCGGTCAAAAGGCGCAGCTTGTCGCGTGGCGTGTCGTAGGTGACGCCGAAGCTGAAAACGATGCGGCGTGTGTCCATGCGGCCATAGTTGTGCACGATGTTCTTGAGCATGTCGGCATTGCCCAGGATCACCTGCTCGCCGCTCAGTGCACGGATGCGCGTGGTCTTGACGCCGACATGTTCCACGGTGCCGGCGATATCACCAAAGACCACGAAATTGCCGATCTCAAAGGGCTTGTCCAGGCCGATGCTGAGCGAGGCGAACAGGTCGCTCAGCACATTCTGCAAGGCCAGGGCGACGGCGACACCGCCAACGCCCAGGCTGGCGACGAAGGCGGTGATGTTGACGCCCATGTTGCCCAGAATGGCCAGCAGAATGGTCGCCCAGACCACGATGCGGGCAAACCAGCCCAGCATTTCCATCACCACCGGATTGGCGCTGGGCTTGCTGGCATCATCACGTGTGGAGCTGAGCCGGTGATGGGTCCATACGCGGATAGCCTGGTTCATCCACAGACCCACCTGCAGGCCCAGAACCAGGAATGCCAGACGTCCCAGCCAGAGGTCAGTTTTGCTGCCAAAATCCAGCCATTTGCCGGCCAGCAGCAGGAACAGAATCAGGATCAGGAAGTTGCTGGAGCGCTCGAAGGCCGCCGCGGTGGCGCGTAGCCAAACGGTAGGTCGGTGCTTGTCCAGCTTGCGCAGGCGCGAAGCCAGCACGCCCAGAATGCTGCGCACGATGATGTAGCCCAGTACCGAGAACAACAGTGCGTAAAGCCAGCGATCAAGCGGGATGTGGAACAGGAAATGATGCGTGAGCCATGCATACATGGGGCAAAGTCACCTCGTAGATGTCAGGGGTGATATGACGGCGCGCTGAGTGTTGGTGGCGCCTTAATCGATGCTTCGATTGGGATCGCCGAAGCCAGCGGGGTCGGAGGCCGGGAACGTATCGCGCAGCGCCTTCTCAGCGTCACGCGGCGCACCGTGTTGTCCCGCGTGCAGCGGCAGAGGACGCGCGTCAAGATCCAGCAGGGGACCCAAGGGCACCACGCCGGACGGATTGATCCAGTCGTGGCTTTGGTAGTAGTGGCGCTTGATGTGGTCAAAGTCCACGGTCTCGGCCACGCCCGGCGTCTGGTACAGCGCGCGGGTGTAGGAATACAGGTTCGGGTAATCGACCAGTCGGCGCAGGTTGCACTTGAAGTGGCCGAAGTAGACCGGATCGAAACGCAGCAGGGTGGTGAATAGGCGCCAGTCCGCTTCGGTTTCGGTGTCACCGCACAGGCGTCGGCGCGTGGACAGGCGTTGTTCGAGCCTATCCAGTGTCTCAAACAGCGGAAGCACGGCCTCTTCGTAGGCATCCTGCGAGCTGGCAAAGCCGGCCTTGTAGACGCCATTGTTGACGGTGTCGTAGATGCGCGCATTGAGCGCGTCGATCTCATCATGCAGCGCTTTCGGGTAATAGTCGCCCTCACGCGCGCCCACGCCGTCGAACGCGCTGTTCAACATGCGCATGATGTCGGCCGACTCGTTGCTGACGATGGTGTCGCGCTCCAGGTCCCAAAGCACGGGTACCGTCGCCCGGCCGTTGCAGTGCGGGTCGGCACGCGTGTAGAGCGCATGGATGGATGGTGCGTGGTAGTGCGGGTCGGGAATCACCCCTGGCGCCATCTGGAAGGTCCAGCCTTCATCGGCCATCAGCCAGTGCGTGACCGAATAGCTGATGATGTCCTCCAGCCCCTTGAGCGCGCGCATGATCATGGTGCGATGCGCCCATGGGCAGGCGCGAGCAATGTACAGGTGATAGCGCCCGCGCTCGGCCTTGAAGCCACCTTCGCCGGTGGGGCCTGGAGCGCCATCGGGTGTTATCCAGTGGCGAAAGCGACTTTCCTCGCGCACGAAGCGGCCGTCATGCTTGTCGGTGTCATACCCGTGCTGGGTCCAGCGTCCGTCGATCAATAAACCCATGCTGTGCTCCTTTTCGGCAGGCGTCAGAAGCGGTCGACAAATTCCACCGCGGCGCCCAGGTCGTGTGCGCACGCCTCGGTCAGTTCCTGCGCGCGCTCCCGGGCCGCTTCGTCGCTGGTATCGACCTCAATGGCGTGAAAGCCCGGGCCTTCGTCATCGGGCAGGCCCGCCGAACTGGAGTCGTCGGTGAGCATGTGCGGCATCAGGTCATCCACCTCGCGCACCGCCTCCACGCCATCCAGGGCTTCCAGGCGGTTGATCAGCTGACGGGTATCATCGTTGCTGGCTGTCACTCGCATGCGCTGCATGGGCATGGCGTACTCCTTCTGGCTGGGCGGGACATGACGTCCCGCGGGTGGTTCGAAACATTAACCCTAACGCGCCGCAGCGTAATCGCCGCCAAATGCGTACAGCGTTCGCGCCGATGCGGCTTCAGTGATGTCCATCTGATGTGGATGCATGGGTCGGCTCGGTCTTGCCCGCCGGCGGTGCCTTGGCCGGTTGTTTCATGCGCGACAGCAGGCGCCGGCAGGGGTTGGTGTTGGCATCCTGGCTGGGTGCGATCAACGGCAGCAGCGCCGCGGCAGGTGTGGCGAACACGCCCAGTGCCAGCGCACCGCCGCCACGCAACAGCAGCTTGCCGGCGTGCACACCGACATCCGGATCGGCGAAGGTGCCTTTCACGTACAGTGGCGAGCGCAGCGAGAAGACGCGCAAGCCCTTGGTATGCGGGGTGATATCCAGGTCCATGTGTTCATTGGCAAAATTGACCTTGCCCTTGATATTGACCAGCGCGTTGTCGGTATCGAACAGTGCCAGGCGCGTGCGCATCACGCCGTCGCGGTCGACCAGGTTGGTGGCGGCGCAATCGATGGGCACCGGCTCATCGCCAAACAGTTTCACCACCACGTAGCTGCCAACGTTGAGACCGGCCAGCTCCATCAGCTCGCGGCTGACCACGCCATCGTTCATCAGCAGCTTGATCTGGCCGTTGGAGTGGCCCAGCAAGGCCGCCACGCTGTTGCCGGTGGCCGACAGCGCGATGTTGCCGTTGATCTCGCCCAGCGCCTTGCGCATGGTCTTTATCTGCGGTGCAAGCTGGCGCAGCTTGATGTGTTTGACGTCCAGGCGCAGCCGCGCCTTCATCGGCTGGGCACGGCCGTCGAGATCGATGCGCGATTCCAGGGTGCCGCCGGCGGCGGCGAAGTTAAGGGGATTCAAGGTCAGGCGACCATTGTCCAGCACCAAATGCGCTTTCAGATGGCTGATGGGAAGATTCTTGCCGTGCTCGATGTGCTCACCGGTGAGCCTTATATCGGCATCCATCGCCTTCCAGCGCTCGGTACGGAATTTGGTGGTGGGAAGCACCTGGCCCTTGGGCGGGGTGGCCATGGCCTGACCGACAACGGCCTTGGCCTTGAGCGCGTGCGCATGGCTGCCGGTATCGGCACCAATCAACGGGCCCAGATCGGCGAATGACAAGTGGTCAGAGTGCAGCATGCCGCTGAGCTTGGGCCGGGGCGCGGCCATGGTGAAGCTCAAATCGCCATGCAGGTCGCTGGCACCGACGCGGCCGTTGAAGTGGCGGTAGTTGAAGCGCTCATCGCCTGGCTTGAAGCTCGCGGTGAGATCGCCGTCGGTTTCAAACGGTGGCGTGTCGGGCAGAGTGATGCCGGTCAGCGGATAAAGATGTGCCATCGAGTTGCCCGACACCTTCAGGCGCATGGCCAAGCCACCAAAAGACAGCGGGTTTTGCAGATGGCCGGTGAGGTCGATCACCACGTCGCCGACCTGGGCGTGGGCGGTCAGCGGAAACGCCTGCTCGCCATCACGCAGGGCCAGCACGCCGCCGGTGCGACCGTGCGCCGACACCATCGCACCGTGATAGTGGCCATCGGCATCGAAGGCGAAGGCATACGGGCGCACGGCTGTATCGCTGGCTCCAACCTTGGCTCCGTGGGCGGACTGGCTCGGTGACTTGTAGGCCACACCATGGTCGAGTGGCTTGATATGCACCGTCACCTGCGCGCTGTCGACCGGATCGTGCAGGCTCAGCGTGCCCTGGTCGAAGACAATACGGTTCAGCCGCACGTGCCAGGCCGAGGGCTTGCCGGACTTGTTCTGCAACGCCTTGAAGGTCCAGTTGTTGCGTGACTTTTCGCGTGCCAGATGCACGCTGGGTTGCGACAGAATCAGCGTCGGCACGTCGATGGTGTGCGACAGCAGCGGCCACAGCGAGAGGCGAAAGCGCAACGCATCCAGGTGTGCAAAA
The DNA here is from genome assembly GCF_011759385.1 of Oleiagrimonas sp. C23AA. Classification (GTDB taxonomy): domain Bacteria; phylum Pseudomonadota; class Gammaproteobacteria; order Xanthomonadales; family Rhodanobacteraceae; genus Oleiagrimonas. Next base: position 264,453 of record NZ_JAARLY010000001.1, read on the forward strand.
TTCTGCTGGCCCGCCCAGGCCGGGTTGCCCACGCGAATATCGTGAGCGGTAAATTGCGGGCCGGGCAGCCAGCTGTGGTCATAGCGGTCGCGCGTCCAGTGCACGCGCAGGTGACCGCGAATCTCGAATGGCCGCCCAATCGCCGCGCTGACCCTGGCATCAATCCAGGGCCGCAAGCGGTCGTAGTTGAAAGTGAGGATGAAGATGACCGCTGCGGCAATCAGCGCCAGCAGCAGACCACCGGTCCACAGCAGCGCGCGGCGAGGGCGGGTCATGGCGACTCCGGGCTATCAACAGGGCGTGCTCAGTGATAGCGCCGCGCGGGTGAACCTGGTTTAGCCGGCCGCCTTCAAAGGTTGCGGGCGATTCAGTCTTCGATATCGCCCAGCGCCTGCATCACGCGTTGCTGCGTAGTGTCAGCGTCGTCGTTGGCATCGATGATGCTGATCGGCTCACGCGGTCCGGGTCGCTCAAGCGTCGCCAGCTGGCTGTCCAGCAGCGAGGCGGGCATGTAGTGATCCTTGCGCGCGGCCAGGCGTCGCTCAAGTTCCTCGCGGCGCACATCCATCAGCATGAAGTGCAGCGGCGGGCAGGCTGCACGCAGCGTGTCGCGGTAGCTCTGCTTGAGCGCCGAGCAGGTGATGATGCCGCCGTCCTGGGCGTGCGCCTCCAGCCACTGGCCGACCGCGCGCAGCCATGGCGCGCGGTCGGCATCGGTGAGCGGCTGGCCATCGCGCATTTTCTGCACGTTGGCAGGCGGATGCAGTTCGTCACCTTCCTGAAACGGACGGCCAAGCGTCTTTGCCAGGCGCGACGCCGCGGTGCTTTTGCCGCAGCCGGACACGCCCATGAACACCAGCGGGGTCTTCATGCCTTGTCGCTGGATTTACCCGAGGAGGCCGGTTTCTTGCTGGTGGCCTTTTTTGTGCTGGCCCGTTTGGCGGTGCTTGTAGCTTTGCCTTTGCTGGCCTTCGAGGTCGCCTTGGGAGCAGATCGCGACGGCGTACGCTTGCTGCTGGCCGGGCGCGAGGCCTTGGTGCTGCCGGCTTTGCCCATCGTCGCTGCGGCTGCACGTTTGCGCGTCGCCATTTTCTTGGCGGTGCTCTTTTTGGCCGGACTTTTCTTGGTGGCCCGGCGTGGGCGACGCGGCGGCGGCTCCAGACTGGCCGTCAGCGGCCGCCAGCTACGCCCGCCATCCATCGCCAGCAGGGTATCGGCCGAAGCCGGCCCGGCGCTGCCCGAGGCGTAGTTGGGAAAGCCATCGGTCGGCTGCTCGCTCCAGGCATCCAGCACTGGCTGGACGGCACGCCAGCCGGCTTCGACCATGGCCGCATCCTGGAATAGCGCAGCATCGCCGGTCATGCAGTCGTACAGCAGCGTCTCGTAGCCCACGCCATGCTCGGGCCGGAACCAGTCGCGATAGCGAAAATCCATGCGCACGGGCGACAGGTTCACTTCGGTGCCCGGACGTTTCACGTCAAAGTGCAGCGAAATGCCTTCGTTGGGCTGGATATGCAGCACCAGCCAGTTAGGACCGAAGGTATCCACCGCCGTGCTGCGGAACGGTGCCAGCGGCGCCGATTTGAAGCGGATGGCAATTTCCGTGGTGCGCGCGCCCAGATGCTTGCCGGTGCGCAGATAGAACGGCACGCCGGCCCAGCGCCAGGTATCGACGGCCAATTTAAGGGCGACGAAGGTTTCGGTATCCGAATCCGGCGCCACATTGGGTTCGTCGCGGTAGGCGTTGACCAGCTCGCCCTTGACCGCGCCGTCGCGGTATTGGCCACGCACCGCATCGTGCGGCTTGGGCGGCCGGATCGCGGCGATGGTTTCGGCCTTGCGCTGGCGCAGTGCCTCGGGGCTGAACGAGGTCGGCGGCTCCATCGCCACCAGCGCCAGCAGCTGGAACAGATGATTGGGCACCATGTCGCGCAGCGCGCCGGTGTGCTCGTAGAACCGTCCGCGATCTTCCACGCCGACGGTTTCGGCGGCGGTAATCTGCACATGGTCGATGCGGTCACGGTTCCAGATCGGCTCGAACAGGCCGTTGGCAAAGCGGAACGAGAGGATGTTCTGCACCGTTTCCTTGCCCAGGAAATGGTCGATGCGGAAGATCTGGTCCTCGCGCAGCACGCGGCCGATCGATTCGTTCAGTGCCTTGGCCGAGGCCAGGTCATGGCCAAAGGGCTTTTCCACGACCACGCGGCGCCAGCCGGTCTTGTCCGACTCCTGCGCCATCCTGGCCTTGCCCAGCTGACGGATCACCGGCTCGAAGAAACCCGGCGCCGTGGCCAGGTAATACAGCACGTTGTCGCCGGCCTCGTGGTGCTCATCGAGCTTGGTCAGCAGCTCGCGCAGGCGCTTGTAGGTGGCCGGCTCGCTGAAATCGCCCTTCAGGTAGTGCGTGCGCGAGGTCAGCCAGTCGACCGCATCGGCGTCCAGCGGGTCGATTTCCATCTCGGTGTGCACCGCCTCGGTGAAGCGGTGCACGGCCTGTTTCATCATCCGACGCCAGCCGTTGTCGTCCATCTCCTTGATGTCGACGCCGACCACGGCAAAGCTTTCCGGTAGCAGGCCGCGCCGCACCAGGTTGTACAGCGCAGGCGTGATCAGACGATGGGTCAGATCGCCCGCCGCGCCGAAAATCACCATCAGGCACGGGCCGGAGGCTTTCGACTTGGACGGGCGCTCGCGTGTATCGGGTGCGGCGCGTTGGCTCATTTGCCCTTGCCCTCGACGTGACCGCCGAAGCCAAAGCGCATGGCCGAAAGCACGCGTTCGGCAAAGGTGTGCTCCTGACGCGAACGGAAGCGGGTGTAAAGCGCCGAGGTCAGCACGTTGGCCGGCACGGCCTCTTCAATGGCCGCCTCGATGGTCCAGCGACCTTCACCCGAATCGTTGACGTAGCCGGAGAAGTCTTCCAGCGTCGGCGCCTTGGCCAGGGCCGAGGCGGTCAGGTCCAGCAGCCACGAGCTGACCACGCTGCCGCGACGCCACACTTCGGCCACGTCGGCCAGGTCCAGGCTGAAACGCTGATCCTCGGGCAGGGCTTCGGACTGCTTGTTGCGCAGGATGTCGAAGCCTTCGGCAAAGGCCTGCATCAGGCCGTATTCGATGCCGTTGTGGACCATCTTCACGAAGTGACCCGCGCCCGGGGGGCCGGCGTGCATGTAGCCCTGTTCGACGCGCGGATCGCGGTCTTCGCGGCCCGGGGTGCGCTCGATGTCGCCGATGCCCGGCGCCAGCGTGGCAAAAATCGGATCCAGGTGCTTCACCACCGATTCCTTGCCGCCGATCATCATGCAGTAGCCGCGCTCCAGGCCCCACACGCCGCCGGAGGTGCCGACGTCGACGTATTGCACGCCTTTTTCGGCCAGCTTCTTGGCGCGGCGGATGTCGTCCTTGTAGTAGGTATTGCCGCCATCGATGACGATGTCGTCCTTGTCCAGCAGCTCGCCCAGCTCGCCGATGGTGTTTTCGGTAATCTCACCGGCTGGCAGCATCACCCAGATGCCACGCGGCGATTCCAGCTTGGACACCATGTCCTTGAGCGAGTCGGCCGCGACAGCGCCCTCTTTGGCCAGCGTGGCGCGGGCCTCCTCGTTGGTGTCGAACACCACGCATTCGTGGTCGTTTCGCATCAGGCGGCGAGCAATGTTGCCACCCATGCGGCCCAGTCCAATCAGTCCGATTCGCATCCTTAATTTCGCTCCCTTTTAAGCAAGATTCGATAAGGTCGGGACGCGTCGCCACGCGGCGCGATAGGCCCAACAATACGCCGATTGGCTTTAACCGTGGGTGATCCGACGGTGATTCAAGGCCTTGCGTGCGTATGGCGGCGTGTGATTTGTCTGACAAGAGGTGCGCGGCCATGTTCCAGCTGGACATCGATGAAGCCAGTTTTGCCTGGCACGGCGATGCCGCCGAGGCGCGGCAACGCCAGAAAGCACTGGCCGAGCGCGTGCGCCTTGGCGATGACTTTGGCCCGGTTAACTGCGTGGCCGGTGTCGACGTCGGTTTCGAGGAGGGCGGTGCGGTGACACGCGCGGCGGCGGTGCTGCTCAAGGCGGACACGAGGCAATTGATCGGCCAGGCCTTGGTGCGCCAGCCGACGGTAATGCCCTACGTGCCGGGCCTGCTGTCTTTCCGTGAGCTGCCGGCGCTGATTGCGGCGTTGCAGCAGCTGGATCAGCGGCCGGATCTGGTGTTCGTCGACGGTCACGGCATCGCCCATCCACGGCGTCTGGGGATTGCCGCGCATCTGGGCGTAGCCACCGACCTTGCCACCATTGGCGTGGCCAAGAAGGTGCTGTGTGGCAGGCACGAAGCATTGGCCGAGATGCGTGGCGCGCAGGTACCGTTGCTCCACCGCGGCGAGCGCATCGGTACGGTGTTACGCAGCAAACACCGGGTGCGGCCGCTGATCGTGTCGCCCGGGCATCGGCTCAGTCATGACACTGCGGTGGCCCAGGTGCTGGCCTTCGACGGCGGCTATCGGTTACCGGAGCCGACGCGCTTGGCCGACCGCTTGGCCTCGCGGCGTGGCCCGTTGCCGGACAGCGGCTCCAGCCGATAGCCCAGCCGAGCGGCGAGGACTTGCAGCGCGCTCACGGCGCCAGCCAGATCCGCGTGCGGCGGCGTACCGGTTTGATCGGCCAGACGCCACTGGCAGCGGCCGTGGGGCGAACGCTACACCATGGCCAGTTGGTGCTGTTCCAGCAGGCGCAGAAAGCGATAGGTGCTGCCCAGGCTGGTCGCCGGGTGATGCCGGCGCGCGGCCTGCATCAGCGTCACTGCATCGCAGGCATGTGCCTGCTCGACCAGGCCGCGTATCAGCGCCCGCCGCGAGCGGGTCAGAGAAACGGCCAGAGCCTGCAGGGCATCGAGCAGGCTCTGTTGCTTGTCGGCGTACGCCTGGTCAGTCACGATCACCCAGAATTTCCTGCGTGGCGCGTTCCAGAATGGCGCAGATGCGTTCGGCTTCCTCGCTGCTGCCGCGCGCGCCGTGCAGGATCACCGCGTGCTTGAGGTCGTGCATGGCCCGGCGCAGCGCCTGCGGGGTGGCTTCACGCTTCATGTGACGCGCGGCCATTTCCAGGCGCGACATCACCGCTTCCACGGCCTCGCGGTTTTCTTCCAGGAAATCGCGCCCGGCGTCGGTGATGGCGTAGCACTTGCGGCCGCCTTCGCCGGCCTCGACGCTGGCCTGGCCCATTTCCTCGAGCAGGGTCAGGGTGGGGTAGACCGCGCCGGGGCTGGGCGCGTAGCGGCCTTCGAACATGTCTTCGATGATGCGGATCAGTTCGTAACCGTGGCGCGGCTTTTGCGCAATCAGGCTGAGCAGCACCAGTTTCAGGTCGCCGTGGCCGAAGATGCGGCCACCGCCAAAACGGCCGCCGCCGCGACGCCCGCCCTGGCCCTCGAAGTCGTTGTCCATGCCGCCGAAGCGTCCAAAGCCGCCGCGGCGGCCGTGACGCATAGCTTCGCGCATCTCGTGCATGCGCTCATGCATGTGGGCGTGCAGGCGGCGATGGTGGTGGGAAAAGTGCTCGTTGTCGGAAAAAAAGTCACGGAATCGCATGGCAGGTCCTTTTAAAGATATATCGTAAGAAGCGATCTAAAGATATATCGCAAGATATGTCGTGACAAGCCCTGTCTGCACTCCGGTGCGTCTTTGCGCTTACTCGCTGAGGTTCTTGGCTTCGGCGGTGGCCAGCATCTCCGGCGCCGGCTTCTTCACCCGCACCAGATAGGGATGGGCGAATACGGCGGCCAGCACGATCACCACGCCGAGGTAGAACTGCATATCCAACTGACGCTGTTCGCCCAGAAGCGGCATGGCCAGCACGATGGCGTAGACCGGCTCCAGGTTGGTGGTCATCTGCACCACGAAGGCGCTCAGGTGCCTGAGCGCGTCCAGTGCCAGCGCAAATGGCAGCAGCGTGCACAGCAGCGACAGGATCAGCAGCAGCACGGTGTCGTGCAGGTCGGGCAGGGGAAACAGCGCGCCGGCGTGCGGCATGAAGGGCGCCAGCAGGGTGAGAAAGGCAGTGCCGGCCCCCAGCTCGATGCAGGTCACGGTCAGCGCATCGCCGCGCCCGACCATGCGTTTGTTGAGCGCGCCGAACAAGGCCACGAACAGCGCAGAGACCACGCCGACCAGCAGGCCCAGATGCATGTCATCGGGCACGCCGCCAACGATCAGCGCGACACCGGGAACCACGCCGACGCCGATCAGCAGTTCGCGACGGTTGAAACGGCTACCGGTGAACAGTGGTTCGACAAAGGCCAAAAATACCGGCGCGATGGCGATGCAGATGGCGCCGACCGAGGCGTTGGCCAGCTTGATGGCGCCGTAAAAACTCAGCCAGTGCAGCGACACCAGCACCCCGATGCCGGCATAGGCGCCGATGGTGCGCCAGGACATGGCCCCAAGACCGCGCCACACGCGCGGGAAGCCCAGTAGCGCCACGGTGACGATCAGCATGCGCCACCACACCAGATCCAGCGCGTGCAGCGTGATGGCCTTGCCGAGGATGGCGGTCACGCCCCACAGCAACACACAGAAATGGATCTGGAATTGGGCCTTGCCCTGGGTCGAGAGAGGCACCTGCACACGCCTTTGAGCTGGGGAATGGGTGTGCAGCATGCCGCCTTTGGCACGGGCAGGAAAGACCCGCCCGTGACACAGTCTGGAGCGGTGTCGGTGACGCCCTAGCCGAAGGTGAAGGTGAACGCCTTGAAGCCCGAGCCGACCACACGGATGGTGACCACGTGGTCCTCGTAGCTGTTGCTGTCAAACAAGGTGTACAGCTGGCTGTCACGCACGGTGACATTGGGCTGCGGCTTGCCGTCGACGGTGATTTTCAGCGTGACCGGATGCTCGGCGCTGGCCACCATGTGCAGCTTGCCGGACTTGAAGTGCAGGTGGATCTGGCCCTTGTCGCCCACCAATTGCGCGTATTGGCCGGTCATCTTCCAGCGTCCGGTCAGCGCAAACTGGTTCAGGCCGATGGTGTCGGGCGTGGTGTACATGCGCGCACCGGCCGAAGGGCGCTGCGGCGGCGCCATGTATTCCTCGCGGTCCAGGCCAAAGTACATCTCCGGTGAGCCAATGCCGGACAAATCGGCCGCGTGCTCGTCCATCTGCGCGCTACCCATGCCCAGTGCCTTGCGGATAGCGTTTTCGGTCTGCTCGTAGTTGCCTTCGCCAAAGTGCGATTCGATGACCTTGCCCTGTTTGTCGATCAGGTACTCGGCTGGCCAGTAATGGTTGTTCCAGGCGCGCCAGGTGCGCATGTCACTGTCCATCGCCACCGGCCAGGTGATGCCGTATTTGTTCACCGCGCGCTTGACGTTGGCGTAGTTTTTCTCGAAATCGAACTCCGGCGAATGCACGCCGACAATCTCCAGCCCCTTGTCGTGATACTTGGCGTACCAGGACTTCAGGTGCGGCAGCGTACGCAGGCAGTTGATGCACGAGTAGGTCCAGAAATCGACCAGCACCACCTTGCCGCGCAGCTGTTTCATGGTCAGCGGCGGGCTGTTGATCCAGTGGCTGATGCCGGCAAACTCCGGCGCCTGGCTTGGCGTGGCGCCGGCACAGGCGGTGACGACAAGCGCCAGCGTGGCCAGCAGAATGCGCAGTTGACGGGGCATGGGCTTCTCCTACGGATGAGGGCCGAAACACGGCGTTCAATCGGTAAGACCGGCACCGCGCGTGTTTCATTACAACCGGTGACCGAGGTGGCACCGCGGTCACCGGCCAAGGATCACGCCGACCGGGTGTCAGGTGTGCGAGTGGGATTTGCTTGGAGCGGCGCGCACGGGAATATCCATGTCGCACACACCGACGGTACCCGAGGACACCGTATAGAACGCATCATGGCGATGGCGCTTGGCATTGAGCAGCCGCTGGAAGGTGGCGCTGTCGGTCTTGAGCACTTCCAGCGGCGTGCGCTGGCTGGCCGGCAGGTTGGCCGCCAGCACCATGCGCTTGATCGGTGTGCGCTTGGCGGTGTCGGTGTAGAAACCCATCGACCCCGGTCCGCGCGGCAACGAGGACAGGTACTGCATGCCCTGGACCACGCGTCCGACCACGGCCAGGTTGCGATCGATGCGCCGTGCTGCGCCGATCACTGCATACAGCGTGTTGGCGTTGCCGCTGTCACGCGCCACATCGCGTGCCACGCCGACGGTGCCGTAGCAATGCGCAATCCACGCGGTGTGCTTGGCCGGATCACGGCCGATGGGAAAATCACCGGAGAAGCCGGCTTCCGGCGCATATACATCACGCTTGAGTTTGACGAAGGGCAGTGAGGCGTCGACATGGCGCACAAATTCCGGCGGCAGGGTTTTCTTCGCTGTACCCATGGACTTGGCCTTGGCCGGCGTGTCGCTGTCCGGATCACCCCACTGGCTAACGAAATTGTCCTGCACGCGATACACGCTGGTGCCGTCGAAATAGTGCTGGGCCATCAGCGTTTTCAGGTTGGCCACGTGCGCTGGCGACCAGGTGGGCGCCAGCTCGATCACCACGCGACCGGCCGGCAGGTCCAGGTAGGCTGTGCGTTCGGGCGAAAGGCGGTGCCATTCCGAGGGCTTGGAGGCCTTGAGAATCTGTTCGCTGCTGGGCGTGTCCTTGGCCAGCGCCGGCGCCGCGGCCAGCAGGGCGAGGGTCAGACCAAAGACGGTGCGTGGTGCGCGCATGGAGGGTCGCTCGTGATGGAAAGTCCCGACGTTAGCAAATCTTCGCCACAGGCGGCGCCGCGCACAAAAAAAGGGCGCCCCCGAAACCTAGCAGGCGCCCAAAAAGGAAAGTGGCCGGACCGGTCATGGCCGGTCCGGCATCTGGGGATCAGAAGTTGTAGTTCACACCCAGCTGCACGTAGCGCGGGGTCTCGTAGCTGACCGGGATCATGTAGGTCGGCGCCGCCGGGCCACCGACACCAGCACCGTTGGAGTAGCCGTTGAGGTACTGCGTCGGGCGCTGCTGATTGAACAGGTTGAAGATCTGCGCCGTGAACTGCAGCTTGCCGTCGCCCCACTTGGGCGTATAAGTGCCGTCGACACTGACGATCTCCTGCCACGGCGTGCGACCGACCGCACCCGGCGGGCTCGGCTGACCATTGCACCAGTGGTAGGCATCGTTCGGCGGGTTGTTGTTGTAGCCGTACGGATCGGTTCCCGTCGGGCCGTAGTAACCCAGGCAGGTCTTGGGCGTGCCCGATTCGACCAGCAGATTGGCACCGAGCAGGAATTGCGGCGTCAGCTGGTAGTAGCCATAGGCCTTGAGCACATGGGTGCGGTCGTTGGACTGCGGGCCATTGGCATAGCTCATCACCGCCTTGTTGTCCCAGTCCTCGGTCTGGCTGACGTCGGTCTGGCCGATATCAGAGCGCACCGAACCTTCGGTGTTGCCGTAGCTGCGCGAGAACACGTAATCGACCTTGCCGTACCAGGTGCCGTCAAACGGGTGCTCCAGGTACATTTCCAGGCTGTAGTACTTGCGCTTGAGTTTGGGCATGCCCCAGGCCGACCACGGGATATTGAGGACCTGGTAACCGCCGTTGCCGTTGGACACGTTGATCTTGGCATCACGGCCCGGGTTCATGATGTAGCAACCGGTGCTACCCAGCGCGGCCTGCGGATCGATGCCCTGGGCCGAGGCGGCATCCTCGATCACGGTGTCGTCGCAGACGTCATCCAGGTCGTTGCGCAGGTTGCGGTACATGGCCTTGGCGCCATACACCCAGGCGTGGCCCAGGGTCTTGTCGAAGCCCAGGATGTACTCATCCTGGTATTCGGCCTTGGCGTTCTTGCTGGTCACCGTCTTCGGGTCAGGCGGCACGCCGTACTCGTTGTTGGCCGACACGCCCGGGTAGTGGCCCTGTGGAATCTGCGTCAGTCCGGTCGGTACGCCGGTGGTTGGGTCGATGCCCGTGTAGGTGAAGTACTGGTTGGTATAAGTGCTGGCCGCGGCGCCGCGGATGGCCACATTGGCCGGCTCATCGATGTAGTAACGGCCAGCGCTACCGTAGATCTTGAAGCTGGAATCGCCATTGACGTCCCAGGTGGCGGCAACGCGCGGCGACCACTGTGGCTTGGTCAGGCGCAAGTAGGGCACACCATCGGGGTTGTAGTTGGTGAACTGGTCATCGCGAAGGCCGAGCGACAGCAGGACGCGGTCGCTCACCTGCCACTGGTCCTCGATGTACTGTGCACGCTGTGCGACACGGGCCGAGGCCGCGTTGGTGTAGATCACCTTGGACACGTAATATCCTTCGCCACCCGGCGCGCCCACCTCCGAGCCACGAAGCGTGCTGATTGGGGCACTCGGGTCGGTCGACTGGCCGTAGTTCCAGATGTATTGGCCGGGGCCGGAATAGTTCTGGCCGATGTCGTAGGCGTGGGTATTGAGGTTGTCGATACCGGCCGTGATCGAGTGATTGCCGATCTTGTAGTTGATGTCCAGACGGTAGTTCTGGGTGGTGTCGTGCTCGTTGGGATTTTGCAGCGAGGCAATGGTCTGGTTGCCGACGATGGTGCGGCCGCCGGTATAGGCCGGGTTTTCCGCACCGGCGTTGGCGATGTACACCGCGTCCGGATTGTAGCCAGGGGTGACCTGGTAATTGCGCTGGGTCATTTCGCCGTACAGCGCCTCGACAGTCAGGCTGTCGGTGATGTAGCCGGTGTAATGCGCCGACCACATGTCGGTGCTCTGCTTGACGTGCGTGTCACCGCCCAGGTAGGCACCGGCAACGCCCTTGTCGCTGCCAGGCTGGTAGGTGTAGGCGTAGTTGTTGCCCGAGTATTCGTGCTTGTTGGACACCCCTGTCAACTCAAGGATGTTGTTGTCATTGATATTCCAGTCGATCTTGCCGTACCACTTCGGGTTGGTGTAGTGCGAGCGAGTCTGGGTCTGGGCGATGGTGCCGGTCTGATTGTCGACCGCGCCGTTGTAGGTGTTGCTGAAGCGGCGTTCGGCCTCGACGGCACCAAAGATGAACAGCTTGTCCTTGATCAGGGGGCCGCCGAAATAGGCATCGGCGGTGCCGGTGGTGCCCTTGTTGTTGTCCTTGCGGTACTGGTAAATCTGACCCTGGCGCGAATTGGCGCCGGTACCGTATTCGGGGCCGGTCGGGTAGTAGGTATTGCGCTCATCGGCACGGGCAAAATCCGGCTGCCACAAGAGCTGGCCACCGAAGTGCCAGGTGTTGGTGCCGCGCTTGCCGACCATGTTAAGCACGCCGCCGTCGGAGCGGCCGTATTTGGCGCCGTAGCCACCGGTCAGCACCTGCTCCTGGTCGATGGCACCGTAGGGCAGGGTCAGTCCACCAAAGTTGTGCAACGGGTCGGTGGTGTTGAAGCCGTTGATGTAATAGGCATTCTCGGCAATCGACGAGCCGCCGAAGGAGACCAGTGGGCTGCCGGTGGGGCCGGTGAAGTAGCCGCTGCCGGCGTTGACGCCCGGGGCCAGCTGCGCCACCGCCTCGGCCGAACGCTGCAGCGGTAGTTTGGCCAGCTGCTGCGAGGTGACCACGGTGCGCGAGTCAAAGCCGCTGACGTCGATCGGCGGCATGGCGCTGGCCGACACGGTGACCTGCGACAGGCCCTGCGCATTGGCGCTGGACGGACCGGTGAACGACACATTGCTGCCCGCGCCGACGGTCAGCTGGATGTTCTTCTGCGTCTGCACGGTGGTGCCGTTCTGCATCAGCGTCACGGTGTAGCTCCCCAGCGGCAGTGAGCTGGCCGAGTAGCGTCCGTCCTTGCCTACCGACACCGTGCGGGTGACGCCGGTGCTGGCGTTGGAAATGACCACCGATTCACCGGACGCAACCGGTGCGGTACCAAAGATGGTGCCTGTGGTGGACTGGGCGTGGGCCAATGGCGCGCCAGCCAGGCTGGCAAGGCCGATGGCGCCGGCGATGGCCAGCGTCAGGGCCGAATGCGGCAGCGCACGCCGCAGGCGGCGTGTGGAAACCTTCACTAGAGTCATCAGGTGCTACTCCCCAGCATGTGGTGAATGCGGCCACGAATGAGGCGTGGCCAAGCAAAGCGAATGCCGAAAATGGCGGGAAGGCCGCATGGCGCCACGCAGGCTAAAAAAGGGGAACCTGCGTCACGACCGGCGGTCGTAACCTGAGGGCAATGCATGGGGAAGCTCAGTCGCCGCCTCCAACGGTGACTGGCGGACCGGCGGTGCATCGTGTGTCACAGGCCGCGGCGCGGATGGCGAAGCGGACGACTTGGACGTATGGACGTCTGCAAGGCGATACCTGTGGCATCGATGATTGGCCGACCCATCCTCCTGTCATGACATCGTGACCTCGGCATCGAAAGTACGCCTGTCGATGACAGAATGTCAACAAGATGTTTACACTTTTCTACGCCGCACCGCTGGGGTTGCTTTTGGCGAGATATCAGGCGCTGCGGCACCTGGCGGAGGCCGGAAACAGCCGGGTCGGCATTGTCCGCAGGGGTAAAACGCAGCCGTCGAAGATCGGTTGACAGTGGCCTGCAAGGGCCGCGAAAAAGCAGGGGCGCGTCGGGCCGCCGGTCTCGTTTGGGTTAGGCTAGGCGGCCCATCCATGGCAGCCCCGGCACATGAGCGGCAAGATTTACGACCAGGCTTACTTCGACAAGTGGTATCGCGACCCGGCCCACGCGGTGGCCTCGCCGGCCGAGCTCAAGCGCAAGGTGGCGATGGTGCTGGCTCAGGCCGAGTTCTACCTCGGGCGTTCGGTACGCACCGTGCTGGATGTGGGCTGCGGGGAAGGGCGCTGGCGCGCACCACTGCGCAAGCTGCGCCCGAATATCGACTATCGCGGACTCGACGCCAGCCAGTACGTGGCCATGCGCTATGCGCGCAGCCGGAATATTGGCCTGGCGCGATTCGGCCAGCTTGGGCAGCTACGCTTTGAGCACGCTTTCGACCTGATCATCTGTACCGACGTGTTGCACTATCTGGCGCCCTCGGAAATTCGCGAAGGGCTCGCCGGTTTCGATGAGTTGCTGGAAGGCCTGGCGTTTCTTGAGGTCTACACCATGCGTGATGATGTCGCCGGCGACCGGCAGGGCTTCAAGGCGCGCTCGCCACGCTGGTATCTGCAGGCCTTTGCCGAGGTGGGCCTGATGCCGGTGGGATCGCATTGCTATTTGAGTCCGCGCCTGATGCGCAAGGTGGCGGCATTGGAATGCCCGGCACTGGTGCCGCCGGCGCGGGGACGCCGGCGCTAGCGTGGCGGTCTAGATGGCGGCCTGCGGCGGATAGGTCAGGCGTTCGATGCCGGCGGTGAGATAACGCCGTGCGAATACCGGGTGGAAGCGCTCCACTGCCTTGTGCACACGCTCGATGCGTTCGTCATCGGGCGTATAGACGAAAACAAAAGCGCCGCCGTTACGGGCGTGCTTGATGTCGTCCTCGATGTAGCCGGCTTCGGTGCCGACGACTCGGGCGATTTTTTCCTGCATGTGGTCGAGCCAGTTGGCATCGTCCTGAGACTCGACCTCCTCGACCACGAAGCGCCCCGAGGCGGCGGCCACGTCTTCATCGGGAAAGCCCGCCTCGCCAATCAGCATGTGCTCCACTTCCTTGGCGCGCTCGAAGTCCTCGAACGCCATCATGGTGTAGTGGATCGGGTAGAACAGACCGAACGAGGAATCGTGTTCCTTGAAGAAGTCCCAGCGATGTTCCATGGCGTGCTCCTTGTGATGGCAGCGTACGTCGAATGAGGACATGCTAGGTCAGCGCAAATGAACGTGCACTGCCTCAGCTGCCGTGCAGCATGTGCACCACCACGCCGATCATGGCCACGGCGTTGAAGGTCATGTGCGCGGCCATGCCCGGATACAGCGACTGGTGACGCAGGCGCAGCCAGATGGCCGCACTGCCGAGTAAGGTAACGCCTACCAGCACGGAAACATGCCCGCCCACGCCGAGCAGATGCGCGGCGGCAAAGACAAGCGTCACCGTCACCGCAGCCGGCAGTGCGCGCATGCGCCGGCCCAGCCCTGACATCAATACGCCGCGAAACACCACTTCCTCGGTGAACGGTACCAGCAACACCAGCAGCGCCAGAATGGCCGGCCCGGCAATCCAGGCCGTGGCGGTCGGCAGGTTGTACAGCGCCTGCATGATGTCCTGGCGTGGCGGATGCATGCCGTTGATCAGTACCGTCGCACCTATACCGATGATCTGCGCAGCCAAGCCCATCCCCATCCCCTGCACGAGGGCACCACGGGTGCTGCGTACCATGCCGATTCCGGGCAAGGTGCCGAGCGACCACAGCGTCGGCCAGCGCCGGCGTACGTAGATCAATGAGAACACACAGGCCGCAAGAATCGAGGTCAGGCCAAAAGCAGCTTTGATGCCGGGAACGTCCATGCCGTGTTGGGGATCATGGGCATGCGCGACTGCCCAGGCGAACCCCAGCACGGCGCCGACCACCAGCGGCACCAGGAACAGGTACATCAGCACCACGAACAGGGCGCGACCTGGCCCCGGCGGTGGTGTGGCGCTGGTTTGCTTAAGTTGCGGCGGGGCGCCACTGTCCGGCAGTGCAGGGTGGGTATCGATGCTTGGTGCCTGCTCGCTCATGCCTGTCCTTGCCCTGTTGTCCTTGAGTTTTGGACTATACGGAGCGCACGCGACGGGCGGCAACCGCGGCGAGCTTGCCTGTATAGTGGCGGCCTGACTTTAAGGAGGATGCTGGCGCGCAGCGCGTCGACCCATGTTTGCTTTCGACTGGCTTGCCGACCCGACCGCCTGGGCCGGTCTCTTCACCCTGGTGGTGCTGGAGATCGTGCTGGGCATCGACAATCTCGTATTCATTGCCATCCTGGCCGACAAGCTGCCGGCGCGCGAACGTGACCGTGCGCGGCTGAGCGGCCTGGGCCTGGCCCTCTTGATGCGCCTGGTGATGCTGGCCGCGATGTCGTGGCTGGTGCGCCTGACCGATCCCATCGTGCAATGGCGCCAATTCTCGCTGTCCTGGCGCGACATCATCCTGGTGGCGGGCGGCCTGTTCCTGTTGTTCAAGGCCACGCTGGAACTGCACGATCGCCTGGAAGGTGGCGATGAGCACAGTGGTCGAAACCGCGTCAGTGCCGGCTTCTGGGTGGTGGTTACGCAGATCGTGATCCTGGATGCGGTGTTTTCGCTCGATTCGGTGATCACCGCCGTGGGCATGGTCGATCACTTGAGCATCATGATGATCGCCGTGGTCATCGCCATGGCATTGATGATCCTGGCCAGCAAGCCGCTGACGGCCTTCGTCAATGCGCGTCCCACCGTTATCATACTTTGCCTCAGCTTCCTGCTGATGATCGGCTTCAGTCTGGTGGCCGAGGGCTTCGGTTTCCATATCCCGAAGGGCTACCTGTATGCGGCAATCGGTTTCTCAATCCTGATCGAGGTGTTCAATCAGGTGGCGCGGCGCAACCACGACCGCAGTCTGTTTGCCGGTGCGCTGACGCTGCGTGACCGTACCTCCGAGGCGGTGCTGCGCATGCTCGGTGCCGGTCGCGACAAGCCGCCGCCGGACGATCGCGAGCCCCATCCGGAGGGTGGCGAGGATGCGCCGATGTTCGGTGTCGAGGAGCGCGCCATGGTGCAGGGCGTGCTGGATCTGGCGCAGCGTCCGGTGCGCACCATCATGACGCCGCGTCACGAGATGGACTGGCTGGATATCGAGGACGATGCCGACGTGCTGCGGGAGGCCGCTGCCAGCACCCATCACTGGCTGCCGGTGGCACGTGGTGATCTGGACCAGTTGCTGGGTGTGACACGCGCCCGCGACGTGGTCGCCGATGTGTTGCAGCACGGTCGCATCGACGAGAACGCCAGTGTGCGCAAGCCGCTGACGGTGCTCGAGTCGCTCAGCGTTTTGCGTCTGATCGAAGAATTCCGCAAGTCGCCCCTGCAGGTGGCGCTGGTGGTGGATGAATACGGCAGCATCGAGGGCATCGTCACTCCGACTGACGTGCTTGAAGTGATCGCCGGTGAGTTCCCCCAGGCCGAGGGCGAGGAGCCTTCGGCGGTGGCCGAAGCCGAGGGCAGCTGGCTATTCGATGGCGGTATCGACCTGCGTCGCGTCGAGCACCTGATCGAGCGCCGGCTGCCGGCCGAGGACGGCTTCGGCTCGCTGGCCGGCTTCGTGCTTGACCGGATGGCGCGCCTGCCCTCGCCGGGTGATCGTTTGCTGCACGAGGACATGATGCTGGAGGTGGTGGATATGGACGGCGCGCGCATCCAGCGTGTGCGGGTCAGCCTGATGGACGCCCCCGAGGCTGACGGCGACTGAGTCTTTGGCCCCGCAAGGCATAAAAAAAGGGCGCCCCACGGGGCGCCCTTTTTCGTCAACAGTGATGCGCGATTCATGGAGCAATCATCAGCGCGCGGATCACGCCGACCAACGCCATGACCAGCAGCACCACCCAGAGCAGGCTGGCGACCACGAAGGGTGCCTCGCGGCTGGCCGGACGCCGCGCGTAGGCCACCGCATACCAGGCGCGGGCCAGCACCCACAACAGGCCCAGGGCACCGGCCAGGGTCGGGTTGGAGTAACGCGCCGCCAGCCACAGCGTGGGCAGGAACATCACCACCGACTCGACGGTATTGGCCTGTACGCGGAAGATGGCCTCGAACGCCGGGTGACCGGTGATAGCTGGCGCCTTGATGCCGTAACGCCCGCGTGCGCGCGCCACGGCGTACATCACTGCGGCCAGAAGAAGGACCACCGCCAGCACGGCCAGTGCCGGCAGCTGGGTCATCGAAAGTGCATGCATGCAAGGAGTCCCCTGAAAATGGCAGATCGCATCATGCCGTGATGGTGCGCGGGCCGCCAGCGGCGGCCCGCGCGTACATTCAGCCTTCCTGCTGAATCGGTGGTTTGGCCGATGACTCCGGACCCAGCGGTTCGGCCAGGTGCGCTTCCACACGTTCGGTGGGCAGACGGAATTTCAGTGCCATCCACATCACGAAGGCCGAGAACAGGCCGATCACGATCACCGCCTCGCCAAAGTCGAACAGCATCAGGTTACCGGCATGTTCGGAGGCTTCCGGATATGAGCCCAGGTAGCTGATCACCATCAGCCCGGCCAGCCATACCACCACCCAGGCGCCGGCCTTGAGCTCGAGCTTCGGGGTCTGGCCACGATAGCGTGCCTCATGGATGACCAGCACCACGTAGCCGATCAGCACCGCGATACCAAGCTTCCAGTCGGTGGACCAGCCCGACCAGTACACGATCAGGTTGGAGGAAAGGAACGCCAGGTAGGCAATCACGTGTACCCATGGCAGCGTGAACGGTCGTTGCTGCCGTGGCAGCTGGCGGCGCATGGCCAGCAGTGCCAGCGGTCCCGAGCCAAACGAAAGCACCGTGGCCGAGGTCACGAAGCCGACCAGCTTCTGCCAGCCGGGGAAGGGCAGGAAGAAGATCAGCCCGACGATGAAAGTCAGGATCACGCTGACCCACGGCACGCCGCGCTCGGACACCTTGGCCAGCGATTTGGGCGCGTTGCCGTTGCGGCCCATGGCGTAGGCAATGCGTGCAGTCACCGTGGTGTAGATCAGGCCGGTGTCGGCGGGCGAGATGAACGCATCGACGTATAGCAGGACCGCCAGCCAGGTCAGGCCCATCACTTCGGCCAGCGCCGCCAGCGGACCGTAGGTGGCGGCAATGTTGTCCAGACCACCGGAGAAACTGGTGCCGATGTGCGCCCAACCGTTGACCAGTGCCTTCTCCGGCAGCGCGCCGATGAAGGCCACCTGCAGGGCAACGTAGATCACGGCCGTGATCAGTACCGAGCCGATCACCGCGATCGGCACGTTGCGCTTGGGGTTGCTGGTCTCGCCGGCCAACTCCACACCCTGGCGAAAGCCCAGGTAGGAGAACACGATACCCGCCGTGGCGATGGAGGCGAATACGCCGCTCCAGCCGAACGGCATGAAGCCGCCGCCGTGGGCCGAGTCCATATTGCCGCTGTGGAAGTTGGCGCCATGGAAGGCGGTAAACAGGAACACCACCACCACCAGCGTGATGATGATCAGCTTCCACCACACCAGCGCATTATTAAGCCGCGCGAACCAGCGGATGCCGACCACATTGATCAGGCTGAAAAGACCCAGCAGGCCAGCGGCGACGAAAAAGCCGGCGGTGGTCAGCACCGGCACGCCATCCTGCAGATGCTGCAGCCAGGGCAGGTAATTGGTCGAATACTGCAGGGCAGCCTCCACCTCGATGGAGGTGGTCGAGGCCACCGCCAGCCAGGTAATCCAGCCCAGCGTGTAACTGGCGAACGAGCCGAAAGCGTAGTGCGGGAAGCGCACCACGCCGCCGGAAACCGGGAACATGGTGCCCAGCTCGGCGTAGCACAGGCCGATGAGGATGATCATTACGCCGCCGATGGCCCAGGCCAGGATCGACGCCGGGCCGGCAATCTGCGCCGCGCTCAGGGCACCGAACAGCCAGCCTGAGCCAATGATGGAACCGACTGCGGTGAACAGCAGGCCGACGATGCCCACATCGCGTTTCAGGCGGCTGTCGTCAGCGGCCTTGCGGTGGACGGTTTGACCGGAATCTTGCATGGGCTCCTCCCCGGGAAGGTAGTGCGGCGCGTACCGGAAGAGCCAGCCGCGGCCCTTGCCTGCACGCGATGAGGCAGCCACCCGACTATGGACGGCCACCGCCGTCGATACAAGCGCGTTGCGCGTGAAGGCCGCGCATGCGGCGGGCGGCCGCTTGCTTCGAGGCGAGGGGCTTTACAAGCGCGCTGGCAGGCATAGAATGCGCTCGCTCCGCGCCGAGGGGTGCGGTCTAATTCCCATCGATGAGCCATCCGTGCCTGCGCTGCGGCGCCTGTTGTGCCCACTTTCGAGTGGCTTTCCATTGGTCCGAGGCCGACCCGTTCCTGGGCGGCACCGTGCCCGCCGAGCTGACCGAAAAGCTTGACCCGCACCGCGTGGTGATGCGCGGTACGCAGTCGCGCTCGTCGCATTGCGTGGCCCTGGAAGGCACCATCGGCAAGGCCGCCGGCTGCTCCATTCACGCCATCAAACCGTCGGTATGCCGGCAGGTGGAGCCGGCCTGGGAGTTTGGCCGTCCCAGCGCGCAGTGCGAGAAGGCGCGGCATGCTCACGGCCTGGTGCCGTTGACGCCGGAAGACTGGCAACGTCCGCCGGGGGATGATTTCCGCCCGCTGCCACGCAGTGCCTGAAACGGGCTGCGGCGGTGCCTCAGGCAGCCGCGTCGAAGCGGTAGATATCCATGGCGAGGGCTCCCAGGTCGACACCGGCGTGCAGGCGTGTGCTGTGACAACCGGCACCGGCCGCGCCAAGGGCCACGAACAGTGGCAGCAGATGTTCGTCGCTGGGGTGCGCGCGCACCGCATGCGGCGCGCGCTGACGGTAATCGAGCAAGGCGGGTATGTCGCTGTCGGCCAGCGCGTCGTCGATCCAGTCGGTGAAGTCGCGTACGTAGGCCGCCGGTAGCGCGCCTGGGCGCAGATCGCCAAGGTTGTGCGTAACGCTGCCCGAGCCGATCACCAGCACGCGGTCGCGGTTCAAGCCCGCCAGTGCGCGTCCCAGCGCCAGATGATGTGCCGGGCTGCGTGCCGGTTGCAGCGAGAGCGTGCACACCGGAATATCCGCCTGTGGGTACATCAACTGCAGCGGAATCCAGGCGCCATGGTCAAAGCCGCGGTGCTCGTCGAGAGTCGCCTCTAGGCCGACATCGGCCAGGCGGCCCACCACCTCGGCCGCCAGCGCCGGATCACCCGGGGCCGGGTAATGCTGGTGATAAAGCGTATCCGGGAAGCCGGCAAAGTCGTGCAGCGTCTGCGGCGCGGTGGCCGAGCCCAGCGTCGGCGCCGGTGTCAGCCAGTGCGCCGAGGCGATCAGCACCGCGCGCGGTCGCGGCAGGCGCCGGGCCAACGAACCCAGGTGCTGGCCGGTGCGACCGGGCGACAGCGCCAGCATGGGTGAACCGTGGGAAATGAACAGCGTGGGTAGAACGGGCATGACAAAAGAACAATCGCGCCCCAAGTGGCGCAAAAACCCAAGTGTGCATGGCGCCGCGTGGCAATGTAAGCCACGCTGTGGCGCCACTGTGTTTCAGATGGCGAACACTTGGCCGCTCAGGAAGAGCGGTTCTTGCCGCCCTTGAAGCCGCTCTTGGAACCGCGCGGCGGCCCCTTGCGCGACGGGCCACCAAAGCCGCCGGGCTTCTTGCCGTGACGGCGCGGGCCGCCGGGGCCACGTGTCGGCGGCACGAAACCGCCCCCGTCATCCTTGCCGTCCCATTCGCTAAGACGCAGCGGCTGACCGGCCACCCGCACCTTCTTCAAATGCGCCACCAGATTGGCCGGCATGCCTTCGGGCAGGTCCAGCAGGCTGTAGTCGCCGCGAATGGACAGGCGGCCGATGAACTGGCTGTCCAATCCTGCTTCGTTGGCCACCGCGCCAATGATGTTGCCCGGCTTCACGCCATGGCCGTGGCCCACTTCCAGACGGTAGGTGACCTTGCCCGGCTCGGTGCTGTGCGGGCGCACCGGGCGCGGCGCGCGTTCCCCACGTTCGCCACGTTCGGCGCGCTCACGCGGGGCGCGGTCTTCGCGCACGCGCTTTTCGCGCGGCGGGGGAGGATCCAGCAGCAGCGGCTTGCCGCCCTGGGCCAGCTTGGCCAACGCCGCGGCAATGTCCACCGCCGGTACGTTCTGCTCCTGTTCGACCTGCTCGACCAGGTTGCGGAACAGTTCCAGCTCGCCACCAGTCAGGGTGTCGGTGATGGCATCCTTGAAGCGCTGGATGCGTCGGTCGTTGACGTCATCCACGGTCGGCAGGTGCATCTCCTCGATACTCTGGCGCGTGGCACGCTCGATGGCACGCAGCATGCCTTTCTCGCGCGGGGTGACGAACAGGATCGCCTCGCCGCTGCGACCGGCGCGGCCGGTGCGGCCAATGCGATGCACATACGACTCGGTGTCGTAGGGGATATCGTAGTTCAGCACGTGGCTGATGCGCTCCACGTCCAGGCCACGTGCGGCCACGTCGGTGGCCACCAGGATGTCCAGCTGGCCGTCCTTGAGCTGGCCGATGACGCGCTCGCGCTGCGGCTGGGCAATGTCGCCGTTGATGGCGGCCGCGGCCAGACCGCGCGCCTGCAGCTTCTGCGCCAGCTCTTCGGTGGCCTGTTTGGTGCGCGCGAAGATGATCATGGCGTCGAACGACTCGACTTCCAGAATGCGCGTCAGCGCGTCCAGCTTGTGCAGGCCGCTGACCCACCAGTAGCGCTGGCGGATGTTCTTGGCCGTGGTGGTCTTGGCGGCGATGGCCACTTCCACCGGGTTTTTCAGGTGCGTCTGTGCAATGCGCTTGATTGGCGCCGGCATGGTTGCCGAGAACAGCGCCACCTGGCGCGATTCCGGGCAGGCCGAGAGCACCGTGTCCACGTCCTCGGCAAAACCCATGCGCAGCATTTCGTCGGCTTCGTCCAGCACCAGGAAGCGCAGCTCGGACAGGTCCAGTGAACCCTTCTTGATATGGTCGACGATACGTCCCGGCGTACCCACCACCACATGCACGCCGCGACGCAGGCCGCCCAGCTGCGGGCCGTAGCCCTGGCCACCATAGATTGGCAGCACGTGGAAGCCGGGGATGTGCGAAGCGTAGCGCTGGAAGGCTTCGGCCACCTGGATGGCCAGCTCGCGCGTGGGCGCCAGTACCAGGGCCTGCGGCCTGCCGGCCTTGGGTTCCAGGCGTGACAGCACGGGCAGCGCGAAGGCGGCCGTCTTGCCGGTGCCGGTCTGGGCCTGGCCGAGCACGTCGCGGCCCTCCAGCAGCGGCGGGATGGTCGCGGCCTGGATCGGCGAAGGCGACTCGTAGCCGACATCGGCCAGGGCCTTCTGCACAGATTCGGGCAGGGCCAGGTCGGAAAAGTGCAGGGCGGCCGCAGGCGCGGCGGAATCGGAAGCCATGGGAAATCTCGAGGCGGGGACAGCAGCGGATGCACCGCGGAAGGCGGTGATCGGTCGGGGAGGTTGGGCGCATAGTGTAATCGATCTGGCGTCTCGCCGCTGCGGAAATTTTCCCCCCGCCATCAGCGCTTGGCGCTGCGACCACGCTACAATCGTGTGCATGATGATCCAGAGCGAATACCGGACCGAGCGCACCCTCATCGCCCTGGCCGGGCCGGAGGATGCGCCGGCCGTGCAGCGCCATCGCCGGGCCAATCGCGATCATCTGGGGCCGTGGGAGCCGGCGCGCGAGGAAAGCTACTATTCGCTGGAGGCCTGCCGGCGCACCATTGCCGCCGGCATCGAGGCTGCACGCACCGATCGCGGTTATCCGCTGGTGGTGTTCGACTCGGCACGCACGCGTGTGCTGGGCACCTTCACCTTCGCCAACATCGTGCGTGGCGTGTTTCAGGCCTGTCACCTGGGTTACGGTGTGGCCGTCGACTGCCAGGGCAAGGGGCTGATGTTCGAGGCGCTGACGCGCGGCATGGGCATCGCCTTTCACGATCTGGCGCTGCGCCGGGTCATGGCCAACTACATGCCGCGCAACCAGCGCAGCGCACGTCTGCTGGAACGCTTAGGGTTCGAACGCGAAGGCTATGCGCGTGAATACCTTTGCATCAACGGAGCCTGGGAAGACCACGTGCTTACTGCGCGAATCCGTGATCGCTGACAGGTTTGAGACCCCGCGGGGTGGCCGTCGCTTACCTCAGCATGTAAAACCTTAGAGGTCATCGTGCGGCCTGTGCCGGGTCGGCGCGTTGATGCACGCAGCTGTATAGGAGACGCATCACGATGGATGCGCCGTTTCCCGACGACGAAGCCGAGCGCCTTCGCGCCTTGTACGCCCTGGGAGTTCTCGATACCGACGATGAGCCCGAATACTCGGCGCTGGCGCGTATTGCCTCCCTGACCACCGATATGCCTGTGGCCCTGGTGACCTTCATCGACGCGCGACGTCAGTGGCTCAAGGCCAATGTCGGTCTTCCCGGGGTGCAGGAGACCCCTCGCGATGTCGCTTTCTGCGCTCATACGATTGCACAGGAGGGTGTCTTTGAAGTGGTCGATGCCAGCGCCGACCCGCGTTTTGCCGACAACCCCATGGTCGCCGGTGATGCTCATGTCCGGGCCTACGCCGGTGCCCCGATCACGCTAAGGAATGGTCAGCGCGTCGGCGCGGTTTGTGTCATCGACCGTCAGCCCAAGCAACTGAGCGACCATCAGAAGGACGTGCTCCTTCAGCTGGCGGCCTCGGCCGCCAGCACGCTTGATGCGCGTCGCACCGCCTTGCAGTCGTCGGGTGGCCGTGGCGCGCATCTTCGGCGATTGCTGACGGCCAGCAACGATGCCGTGCTCAGTTGCGATAGTGTCCACCGCATCAGTTTCGTCAATGACAGTGCCTGCCAATTACTGGGCCTGAAAGAAAGCCAAATGCTTGGCCGTGGCCTGGACGCGGTGCTGTCCGAGGAGGTTCAGGCCGACCAGTTGGCCGAACACGATGAATGGCTGCAAAGCGGCACCGCCACGCGATATGAGGCATTGCTGGTGCCGCTCGATGGCCATTCCATACCCGTGACCGCCACCCTGGTGCCACATGTTTCCGGGGGCGGCAAGATCGATGGCGGATATACCAAGATCTATCGGGACCTTCGCCCCAGTCACAGCGTCATTCGCCAGATCGCGCAAAGCGAGGCCCGTTTCAAGACCTTGAGCGCGGCCTCGCCACTGGGTGTTTTCCAGTGCAATGCCGAGGGTGACTGCGAGTACGTCAATGCCCGTTGGCTGGAGATGGCGCAGCTACAGCGCGAGCAGGTGATGGGGCGCGGCTGGTTGTCACCGCTGCACCCTGACGATGCCCAGCGGGTACGTGAACGCTGGCGTCGGGCACGGGATGCGCGAGAGGAGTTTGCCGACGAGTTCCGTATTCGCCGGATCGATGGCGATGAGCGCCATGTGCGCGTACGCGTGCGCCCCTTGCTTGAGGAGACCAGCCAGCTCAGCGGCTTTGTGGGTACCGTTGAAGACATCACCGAGTCGCGCCGGGTGGCGCTCGAGTTGGCCCAAGCCAAGGACAGCCTGCGTCGCTTCTATGAAAGCACGCCGGCGATGCTCTACGTGATGGATCACAACGGCCATCTGGTATACGTCAGCGACACTTGGTGCGAGCGACTGGGCTACTCGCGCGAGGAAGTGCTGGGACGTCGATCCGTGGAGTTTTTCACGCAGCGCTCGCGAGAACACGCCGAATCGGTGGGGCTGCCGCATGTCTTCGCGCAAGGGTATGCCGAACGTCTGCCTTACCAGATGCTCGACCGCCAGGGCCGATGCCTGGATGTCGAATTGTCCGCCGTGCTGCATCGCGATGCCGAGGGCCATCCTCGTCACGTGGTGACCATCCTGGATGACGTGACCGAGCGCAAGCGCGCGGAGCGCGCGCTGAAGAGCAGTCACGAGCGGCTTGAATACATCATTGATGCGACCCGGGCCGGTACCTGGGAGATCAACCTGCGCACGGGCGAGGTGTTCTGCAACCATTACTGGGCGCAGTTGGCCGGTTACAGCCTTGAGGAACTGAGCAGCCTGACATTCCCCGATGGGTGGGCTGCGCTGATGCACGAGCAGGACTACGGGCTGGTGCGAGAGGTGTTCAACAAACATGTGGTGGAGCGCACCGACTTCTATGAGTGCGAGTTGCGTCTACGCCACCGTGACGGTCCCATGGTCTGGGTACTTGAACGTGGCCGCGTGGCGACGTGGTCGGCCGATGGCTGCCCCGAGCGGGTGTTCGGTATCCACCTCAACATTGATCAGCGCAAGAAGCAGGAAGCCCAATTGCGCAAAAGTGAGGCTCTCCTTGATCGTACCGGTCGCGTTGCCGGCATTGGTGGCTGGGAACTGGATCTGGACAGCCGGGAAGTGCAGTGGTCGGAACAGACCTATCGTATCCATGGTCTGGAACCGGGCTCACGTGTGCAGGTGAGCGAAGCCCTGCAGTTCTATGCCCCCGAAGCGCGCCCGGTGATCGAGCAGGCCTTGACCCGTTCCATGGAGACCGGCGAGGGCTGGGATCTGGAGTTGCCTTTCATCAAGGCCACCGGGGAGCGCGTATGGGTGCGCGCCATGGGGCAGGTACAGATGGAAAACGGCAGGCCGTCACGGTTGATTGGCGCCTTGCAGGATATCAGCGCCAGTTACCTGATGCGTCAGGAGCTGGCCCGCCAGCACGAACTTCTTGACGTGACATTGGCGTCCATTGGCGACGGTGTGGTGACCACCGACGCCAAGGGCCGCATCACCTGGATGAACCCTGTCGCCGAGCGGCTTAGTGGCTGGGTCCTGGATGATGTAGTCGGCCGTCCTCTCAATAGCGTGCTGCACATGATCAACGAGGAAACCCGTCGCGCAGCGTTGAATCCGGTGGATGTGTGTTTGCGCGAGAATCGTGCGGTCGGACTGGAAGAAATGACGGTGCTCATCGCGCGTGATGGCAGCGAATACGGCATCGAGGATTCGGCGTCGCCGATTCGCCGAGCCGATGGCGAGGTACTGGGCGCGGTGATGGTGTTCCACGACGTGACCGAGCAGCGCCGGCTGTCACGCGAGATGAGCCATCGCGCGCAGCATGATGCGCTCACCGGACTGCTCAATCGCACCGAGTTCGAGGCCCGCCTGGCCAGGCTTTGGAGCGGCATCGAGAGTGATTCGGCTACGCATGCACTGGCCTTCATAGACCTTGACCAGTTCAAAATCGTCAACGATACCTGTGGCCATGCCGAGGGCGATCGTCTGCTGCGACAGGTGGCCAAGTTGCTTACCTCGGCCGTGCGCCAGTCCGATACCGTGGCACGCCTGGGCGGCGACGAGTTTGCGGTGCTGATGCCGCGGTGCCCCCTGGAGGGCGCCGAACGGGTCGCGGCCACCATCTGCACCTTGGTGGACAACTACCGCTTTGCGCACGAGGAGCGTGTGTTTCGTGTCGGTGCCAGTATTGGTCTGGTCAGCGTCGACGCGCGTTGGGCCAGCGTGGCCGCCATCCAGCAGGCGGCGGATGCGGCCTGTTATACGGCCAAGGAAAACGGTCGTAATCGCTATGAGGTGTGGCGGGAGAGCGAGCAGTCACTGCGGGCGCGACATGGGGACATGCAATGGACCTCGCGTATCGAGCAGGCCTTGCAGGGCAACGCGTTTGAGCTCTACGTGCAACCCATTGTCGCCGTCGATGCGCTACATGGGCGCAAGAAACCCGGCGCCGATGCTTCGCGCATGGCCGAGGTTCTGTTGCGCCTGCCCGATGGCGAGGGTGGAGTGGCCGCGGCCGCCGCCTTCATGCCCGCCGTGGAGCGATTCCATTTTGCCTCTCGGGTCGATCGCTGGGTATTGAGCCATGTGCTGGAGTGGCTGGCTGCCGGCGACAGCGTCGAGGCGGTAACCATGCTGACGGTGAACATTTCCGGTCAGTCGTTGGGGGATCGGGCGTTCCACGCTTGGGCCCTGCAGATGCTGCGGGAGGCCGGAGCGGCCACCTGCCGGCGGCTGTGCATCGAGATCACCGAAACCGCAGTGGTGACGCATTTGGCCGATGCGGCGGAGTTTTTCTTGCAATGCAAGGAGCTGGGCGTTCGCGTGGCGCTGGATGATTTCGGCGCCGGTTCATCCTCGTTTGGCTATCTCAAACGACTCAAGGTGGATTTCCTTAAGATCGATGGCCAGTTCGTGCGCGGCATGGTGGACGACCCACTGGACGAGGTGGCCGTGCGCTGCTTTGCCGAGGCGGCCCGTGTCAGTAGGTCGCAGACCATTGCTGAATACGTCGAGACGCCAGCGGTGGTCGAGCGCCTGCATGCGGTCGGTGTCGATTTTGCGCAAGGGTATCTGCCGGGTCGCCCCATGCCCCTGACACAGTGGGCGCCGGGAGAGCAAGGCTGAGGCGTGGCGCTTTGTCCGGGGTGTTGTAACGTACGCCATTTGCAGCTGGATACGATCATGAACCGTGCCATTCGCGCCCTGGCGGCGCTCGCGTTGTGTTTCACCTTGGGTGTTGTGCAGGCGCAGCCGGACAAGGTGCCGATGCCGCGCCAGCACGGCGATTTTGATCACTACACGCTGGCACTGGCCTGGTTGCCGGGCATGTGCAATGGCCACTGCACCACCGCGCAGCCCACCGACGTGCGCCTGGGTATTCACGGCCTTTGGGCCTCGCGCCCGCAATCGCTGATTCGCGCCGGCGTGGTGCCGCCAACCTACTGGCGCCATGGCTGCGAGCTGCTCGGTGGTGATGCGCGTGTGGCGCTGCCGCTGGATGCCGCCCAGCGCAAGGCCATCAGCGCCCTGATGCCGCATTTTTCCGATAGCCTGCTGGAGCACGAATTTCACAAGCACGTGCAGTGCTTTGGCTTCAACGCGCCGCGCTTTTTCGCCTACGAAATCACCTTGCGCCAGCGCATTGCCGACAGCGCGTTTGGCCAGTATCTGGCCGCGCACGCCGGCAAGATGGTCACGCGCAAAGCCGTGCTGGATGCGTTCTCCAAAACCTTTGGCGTGCATACGCGGCGCGCCTTGCAACTGCGCTGCGAGCACGACAATGGCAACGCGCAGTTGGCGCAGCTGTGGTTTACCGTGCATCGTGAAAAGCTGGGCGATTTCCCCAAGGCTGCGGCCTTCATGATGTCGCCGCAGAAGCAGGGCAATTGTCCGGCACAGCTGCGCATTCCCGACTGGCCGTCGCGCGGCTGAGTGGCCGCCGATCATTGTTACCAGTGGCGCACAGCGCTTGCCGGGCGCTGTGCTAGCCTGCTTCGATCATCGACTTCAGGGGTAAGACGTGGCCTTGTTCTCGACCTTGCGTGAGCTTGACAGCGCGCAGCGCCACACCGTGCTGGCCAGCTTTCTGGGCTGGACGCTGGATGCGTTCGACTTCTTCCTGCTGGTCTTCATCATTGACAATATCGCGCACGATTTCGGTACCAAAACCACCGAGGTCACATTCGCGATCCTGCTGACACTGGCCGCACGCCCGATCGGCGCGCTGCTGTTCGGCCGGCTGGCCGATCGCTTTGGTCGCAAGCCGGTGCTGATGGTCGATGTGATCCTGTTTTCCGTGCTGGAACTGGCCAGCGCCTTTGCGCCCAGTCTGATGGTGCTGCTGGTGCTGCGCTTTTTGTTCGGCATTGCCATGGGCGGCGAGTGGGGTATCGGCGCCTCGCTGGCCATGGAAAGCATTCCCGCCAAGAGCCGTGGGCTGGTTTCGGGCTTGCTGCAAAGCGGCTACCCGTGCGGCTATTTCATCGGCGCGCTGGCCTACTGGCTGGTGGTGGGCGTGATGGGCTTCAGCTGGCGCGGCATGTTCGTGGTAGGCGCCTTGCCCGCGCTGCTGGTGCTGTATGTGCGCACCAAGGTGCCCGAGTCGCCGGTGTGGCAGGCCGGGCAGCGCCGGCGCGAGCGGCCCAATGTGTGGCAGGCCATGCGCGGGCACTGGGGCGTGCTGGTCTACATGATGATCCTGATGGGCGGCTTCAACATGTTCAGCCACGGCTCGCAGGACATGTATCCCACCTTCCTGAAATCGCAGCTGCACTTCGGCCCGGGCACGGTGTCGGCGCTGACGGCGATTCTTAACCTGGGCGCCATCGTCGGCGGGCTGACCTTTGGTGCGTGGTCGCAGCGCATCGGGCGACGCCGCGCCATCATCATTGCCGCGCTGGCGGCCTTGCCGACCATTCCGCTGTGGACCTACGGCAATGTCATCGGGCAGTGGCTGGGCCTGGCTGCGGGCGGGCAGATCGCTTTGCTGGCACTGGGCGCGTTCCTTATCCAGTTCATGGTGCAGGGCGCCTGGGGTGTGGTGCCTACGCATTTGAACGAGCTGTCACCCAACGATGTGCGCGGCACGCTGCCGGGCTTTGCCTATCAGCTGGGCAACCTGCTGGCCGCCGCCACGGCCACTGCGCAGGCGGCGCTGGCCGAATCCCACCACGGCAATTACGCCACGGTGATGGCGCTGTGGCTGGTGGGCGTGTCGCTGCTGCTGGCCATCCTTACCTGGCTGGGGCCAGAGCGCCACAACGCGCGCTTTGTGGAGTCGGTCGAAGCGTAACCTGGCGCCATCACGGCCGGGCAGGTGACGGCGCCCGCCGCGCCCGCTACCATGCCCGGCTTTAACGTTTCCCATAAGTTTCGGCGGAGAGTAAGCAGCATGAAGGCGTCCAAAGACAGCGTCGTTGAGTTCCATTACATCTTGAGCTCCGATGGCGAGCAGGTGGAGAACTCACGTGAATCGGGCCAGCCGCTGCTGCTGTTGCTGGGCCGCGGCCAGCTGATCCCGGGCATGGAGAAGGCGCTGGAAGGCCACGAAGGCGGCGATACCTTCACGGTGGAACTGGGCCCGGACGAAGCCTATGGCGAGCGTCAGGATGGCCTGACCCAGCGCGTGCCCAAGAAATACTTCCAGAACGCGCAGCGCCTGAAGGTGGGCGATGCCACCGTGCTGCACGTGAAGGAAGGCGGCCAGCGCATCGTCACCGTGCAGAAAGTCGGCATGACCACCATCGACGTGGACCTCAACCACCCGATGGCCGGCAAGACGCTGAACTTCGAGATCGAGGTGCTGAGCGTGCGCGAGGCCACCGAGGAAGAGCTCAAGCACGGCCACGCCCACGGCGTCGGCGGTCATCAGCACTAAGCATCAAGCGCTTCGCTGGCACACAGGTGCTGCGAAAAGCAAAAAAACGGGCGCCCGGCGTATGCCGCGGCGCCCGTTTTTATTGGCCTTGATGTCAGCCTATGGGGCCAGCGACACGTCCACATCGACATTGCCGCGTGTGGCGTGCGAGTACGGGCAAATATCCCGATGCGCCGCCTCGATCAGCGTTTGCGCCATGTCGTGGTCAACGCCGCCAATATGTACATCCAGGCGCACCGTCAACCCGAAACCCGAGGCTTCGCGCGGGCCAATGCCCACATGGCAGGTCACGCTGACATCGTCATGCTTGATGTTGCGCTGCGCCGCCTCGTAGCGCACCGCGCTCTCAAAGCACGCCGCATAGCCGGCGGCAAACAGCTGCTCCGGATTGGCTCCCTCGCCACCGGCACCACCCAGTTCACGCGGCACGGAAAGGTCCAGGTCAACACGGCCATCGTCACTGCGGACATGGCCCTCACGCCCGCCCTTGGCGGTTGCAGTCGCGGTATACAGCACCTTCATCACACAGCTCCTGACAGTGGACTAGGGGCCGAGCATAGCGCTGTCGGGTGGTCGGGTGCTTTGGTCGGGGTCAAGTCGGGGGCATGACGGCTAGAATTGGTCGCATCGTCCATGTCCGACCGATTCGGGCCATATGACTCACTCAATAATCCTTCGCGCGAAGGCGAAGTGCTTGCCCCAGTAGCGGTTGGTGAGGGTGTCCAGGCGCACGGTGCCGCCGCTGTTGGGGGCGTGCACGAAACGGCCGCGGCCGACGTAGATGCCGACGTGGCTGATGCGATGGCCTTCGGTGCGGAAGAACAGCAGGTCGCCGCTGGCCAGGCGGTTCAAGCGGTGCACCTTTTGCGTGTCCATGCGTGACATGGCGTGCGAGGTGCGCGGCAGCTTGATGCCGGTCATGGTGCGGTAGACGTAATCGACCAGGCCGCTGCAATCAAAGCCCGAATCGGGCGTGTTGCCGCCCCAGTGGTAGGGCGTGCCGACCAGGCTGATGGCGCGAAACAGCACGTCGTTGGCCTCTTTGGGCGAGGCGGCGGCGTGATCGGCGTGGGTGAAGGTGCGTTGCGGTGCGCGCGCGGCGTGATGGCGCGGTGCGCTGGCGCAGGCGGCCAGCAACAGGCAGGCGCCGGTGGCAGCCAGGCGCAGGACAGTCCCGGCACGCGCGCTCAAGAAGGGGCGAGTGGGGACGGTCGGGCCAGCTAACATCGCATCGATCCGGTGAGGGCTCAATGCGATGTTAGCTCCATCAGCGACTTACGGCAAACAGGTGGGGTATTACGCGAAGTTGGTTTCGCGTGCCGGGCTTTCCACCAGCGTGAGCTTGGGGCGGGACGCTGCGGGCGCTTCCATCATGGCGGCCTGGTTCTGCGCCATCAGCTCGTTTTCAAAATGATCGGCGCGCTGACGCGCTGCATCCAGCACCGCCGCCGGCAACGGCTCGCCGGAGACGATCAGCTGCGCCAGCAGACGCCGCTGATGGGCATCGAATTCCGGATCGCGACTGGCCTCGTCCAGCACACAGGCAAGCACGGCCAGCCATCCCGATTCGGGGTTGCGCAGGGCGAGCAGGGTTTCAAAAGTGGTCGCGGACATGGGCAGTGCTTGCTTGGGATCGTGGTGTAAGAAAAGCATAATGCATGCCATCGACGAATGATATGCATTCTTTGGCGCGTGGTTGTGCGCACCGGGCGGGCTCGGGATGATGCGGGAATGGAACCTGGACGGCGCCGCCATGACTGACAATGCATCGAGCGTGCCGATGTTCGAGCTGCGCGATGCCGGCAAGCGCTATGCGGGCCAGATGGCGCTGGCGCCGATGGATCTGCGCATCGAACGCGGGCGCACCACGGCGCTGATTGGCTCCAGTGGTTCGGGCAAATCCACCGTGCTGAAACTGCTGATGGGGCTGATCTGGCCCGATCGCGGGCAGGTGTGCATGGAGGGCTCGCCACTGACGCGCCGCGCACTGACCGCGCAGCGCCGGCGCATCGGCTATGTGATCCAGGAAGGCGGCCTGTTTCCGCACCTGACCATTGCGCAGAATCTTTCTCTGCAGGCACGCTCGGTAGGCTGGGCGGCGACGCGCATTCAGGCGCGTGTGACGTCGTTGCTGGACCTTGTGCGTCTTCAGGCTGACGTATTGCGTCGCTACCCGGCCGAGCTTTCCGGCGGCCAGCGCCAACGCGTGGCGCTGGCGCGCGCGTTGATGCTTGATCCACCCGCCTTGCTGCTGGATGAGCCGCTGGGCGCGCTCGATCCGGTGGTGCGCCACGACTTGCAGGACGAGCTGGCGCGCATTTTTGCCGAGCTGAAAACCACCGTGGTGCTGGTCACGCACGACATGGCCGAGGCTGCGTTTCTGGCCTCGCGCCTGGTGCTGCTGGAGGGCGGCCGTGTGCGACAGGATGGCAGCTTTGCCGATCTACGCGACCGGCCGGCCGATGCGTTTGTCAGCCGTTTTGTCGCCTCTGGGCGCGGCCTGCCGCAGGCGGACGCATGAGGCGCGCGCTGCATTGGGTGCTGGCGGCGTGCCTGGCGTTGGGTCTGGCTCTGGCGGCATCGGCGGCGACGGCGGCCGGCGCGCCGGTGCGCATCGGCTCCAAGGCGTTTACCGAATCCATTGTGCTGGGCGAAGTGGCGCGGCTGGAGCTGAAAGCGCACAGCATTGCGGCCACGCATCAGCGCAACCTGGGTGGCACGCGCATTCTGTGGAAGGCACTGCGTCGCGGCAGTATCGATGTGTACCCGGAGTACACCGGCACGCTGGTGCAGGAGCTGCTGCCCGGTGCGCCCTCCGATGCCTCACTGGCGCAGTTGCGGGCACGGCTGAAACGGTTGGGTCTGGGCATGTCCGCCCCGCTGGGCTTCAGCGACAGCTATGCGCTGGGCATGCCGCGCAAGACCGCTCGCCAGTTGGGTATCGAGCGCATCAGCCAGCTGCGCGCGCATCCGCAGGTGCGTTACGGGCTATCCAACGAGTTCATGGATCGCGAGGACGGCTGGCGTGGTCTGGCGCGCCGCTATGGCTTGCCCACCGACCACGTGCGCAGCCTGGATCACGACCTGGCCTACAAGGCACTGGCGGCCGGCGCCATCGACGTGACCGACGTCTACACCACCGATGCGGAAATTCCCTATCAGCACCTGCGCGTGCTCACCGACGACCGGCATTTCTTCCCGTCATACCGGGCGGTGTTTTTGTATCGGCTGGATTGGGCTGCCTCGCATCCGCAGGCCTTGGCCGCGCTCAACGGCCTGGGTGGGCGTATCGACGAGGCGGCGATGCAGCGCATGAATGCGGCGGTGAAGTTGGATGGGCGCAGTGAAACGGCGGTGGCCGGGGATTTTCTGGGCGTGAAGGCGGCCTCGGGCGAGGCCGGTTTCTGGACCCGGCTGGGGCGGCGCACGCTGGAGCATCTGGCGCTGGTGGCCAGTTCACTGGGCCTGGCGATCGTGATTGCCTTGCCGCTGGGGCTGGTGGCGGCGCGCTACCGGCGGCTGGGGCAGGGCGTGATGGCGCTGACCGGCGTGTTGCAGACAGTGCCGTCGCTGGCGTTGTTCGTGTTCATGATCCCGCTGTTCGGCATTGGCGCGGCGCCGGCGATTGCCGCCTTGTTCCTCTACAGCCTGCTGCCGATCGTGCGCAATACGCATGTGGGTTTGACCGGCATTGATCCGGCGCTGCTGGCCTCGGCCGATGCGCTGGGGCTGCCGCGACGGGTGAAGCTGTGGCGCATCGATCTGCCGCTGGCGCTGCGCTCGATCCTGGCCGGCGTGAAGGTGGCCGCGGTGATCAACGTCGGCACGGCCACGCTGGGCGCGTTGATCGGCGCCGGCGGTTATGGTCAGCCGATTCTCACCGGCATCCGGCTGGATGACATGGGGCTGATCCTGCAGGGGGCGATTCCGGCGGCGGTGCTGGCACTGGCGGTGCAGGGCATCTTCGAGCTGGTCGAACGCGGCCTGGTGCCGCGCGGTTTGCGACCAGCTCGGCCACGGCGTGCCCGTGGAAGCGGGTAGAATGGCCGCATGAGCGATTCAACTAGCGATGTCATCGTCATTGGCGGTGGCGTCATCGGGCTGAGCTGTGCGCTGTACCTGCTGAAAGCAGGGGCCAGCGTGCGCGTGATCGAACGCGCCCAGGTCGGCGCCGGCGCCTCGCACGGCAATTGCGGCACCATCACGCCCAGCCATATTGCACCGATTACCGCACCGGGAGCGGTCGGGCGCGCCTTGCGTTCGCTGTGGCGTCGCGATGCGCCGCTGCATGTCAGCCCGTGGCCCGATCCGGCACGCTTTGCCTGGCTGGCCGGTATGACCAAGTTCTGCAACTGGGCCGAGTTCTCGCGCATTGCCGAGGCACGCTCGGCGCTGCTGCAACGCTCGCGCACGGTGCTGGACGAGTTGCTGGAGATCGAGCAGATCGACGCCGGCATGCAGCGCACCGGCACCTTGTACGTGTACCGCGACGGCCGCCAGCTCCAGTCCGAGCAATGGCACGCCGAGTGGCTGCAGCGCCTGGGCACCGCCGTGCAGGTGCTCGATGGCGACGAACTGGCGGCGATGGAGCCGGCGTTGGCCGATGGCGTGGCCGGCGGCTTTTTCCACCCGGATGACGCCAGCCTGCGCCCGGAAAAACTGGTGGCGGGCCTGGCCGAGCGCGTGCGTGTGCTGGGCGGGCATATCGAGGAACGCATGCCGGTGCGCCACCTGCAGACGCGCTCGCGGGCGATCACGCGGGTCGATACCAAGCGTGGACGCTTCCGCGCCGAGCGCGTGGTGCTGGCCGCCGGTGCCTGGTCGCCCAAACTGGCGCGTCAGCTCGGGCTGCATTTGCCGATGCAGCCGGGCAAGGGCTATTCGCTGACGTTCTCGCCTTCCAGCCAGATGCCGCAGCGGCCCTTGTCACTGCGCGAGGCGTCGGTGTGCGTCACCGGCTGGAGCGATGGCCTGCGCCTGGGCAGCACCATGGAGTTTTCCGGCTATGACAAGCGCATGAACACGCGGCGGCTGGAGGCAATCCGACGCGCGGCGGCCACCTATCTGAAGGTGAGCGAAGGGCCCGAGTTGACCGAGCGCTGGTGGGGCTGGCGGCCGATGGTGCAGGACGAACTGCCGCTGATCGGCCCCAGCGCGCGCTGGTCCAATCTGATGCTGGCGACCGGTCACGGCATGTTGGGTATGAGCATGGCCGCTGCCACGGCCGAGCTGGTGGCCGGCTTGTGCGCCGGACCGGCGCCGCTGCTGGACCCCTCGCCATACGCGCCGTCACGCTTCGGGCTGTGACGCGGCGCAGGGCGACTTCACGCTGAATCGTCGCATCGGTTTGACTTCGCGCCTTTTAGCCTGCCTGCTGCATCAGTCAGCTGAGCCAGACGCAACGAGGAGCTTGAAAGGATGTCAGACCGCTTTGACCTGATTGTGCTGGGCGCCGGTTCCGGTGGCCTGGCCGCCGCTTTCCGTGCCGCCCGCCATGGCGCGCGCGTGGCCTTGCTGGAGCCCAACCAACTGGGCGGCACCTGCGTCAATGTGGGATGCGTACCGAAGAAGGCCATGTGGCACGCCGCGCAGATGGCCGAGGCGCAGCAACTGGCGGTCGATTACGGTTTCGACGTCACCCCTGGTCCGCTGGACTGGTCGGCTTTTGTGAAACGGCGCCAGGCGTATATCGCCAACATCCATGCCAGTTACCACAGGCGGCTGGCCGAGGCCGATATCGAGGTCATCGCATCGCGCGGTCGTCTGTTGGGGCAGGGGCGTGTTAAGGCTGGCGAGCGTACCTTGCAGGCGCCGCATATCGTGCTGGCCACCGGGGCGCATCCCAAGCGCCTGGATGTGCCCGGTTTCGATCTGGGCATGGTTTCGGATGACTTTTTCGATCTGGATGCCTGTCCGGGCAAGGTGGCCATCGTCGGTGGTGGCTACATATCGGTGGAACTGGCCGGCGTAATGCACACGCTGGGCGCTCAGGTGGACATCTACGCGCGCGGTCATCTGATGCATGGCTTCGATGCGGAAATGGCGCTGGCGCTGGGCGAATGCATGCGCGCGCAGGGCATCGACATCCACTACCAGTGCCAGGTCAGCAAGCTGATGCGCGAGGGCGATCAGTTGTTCATGAATTGCACCGCTGGCAACCGCCTGGGGCCGTATGACAAGGTGCTATGGGCGGTGGGGCGCGTGCCCAACAGCGACAACATCGGCCTGGAGAAAGCCGGTGTCGCCTGCGATGATCAGGGCCATGTGTTGATCGACACCTTCCAGAACACCGAGGCCCATGGCATCTACGCCATCGGTGATGTCACCGACCGGCTGGCGCTGACGCCAGTGGCCATTGCCGCCGGTCGGCGTCTGGCCGACCGCCTGTTTGGCGGCCGCCGCCAGGCGCACCTGGATTATCAGAACATTCCCAGCGTGGTGTTCGCTCACCCGCCACTGGCCGGTTGTGGCATGGCCGAGGAGGATGCGCGCTCGGTCCATGGCGAGGCGGTGAAGGTGTATCGCTCGCGCTTCACCCCGATGCATCTGTCATTGTCCGACCACGGCTACCAGAGCGTGTTCAAGCTGGTCTGCGTGGGCGAAGACGAACGCGTGGTCGGCGTACATGCGCTGGGCGCCGGAGCCGAGGAATTGATCCAGGGCTTTGCCGTGGCCGTGAAGATGGGCGCGCGCAAGGTCGATCTGGACGATACCGTGGCCGTGCATCCCACCTCGGCCGAAGAAATGGTGCTGATGCGCTGACGCACCGCATCAGGACGATGGTTGCCTGTCTGGTTAGACTTTATGCCCATGAACGACATCTACCACCTGCATCGCGGCACCGCGCCGCTGTTGATCAGCCTGCCGCACGACGGCAGCTTCATTCCCGAGGCCATCGCCGGGCGCATGCGCCCGGCGGCGCGGCGCTCGCCCGACACCGACTGGCATGTGGGCCAGCTGTATGCCTTCGCGCGGGAGCTGGGCGCCAGCATCATCGCGCCGACGCATTCGCGTTATGTGATTGACCTCAACCGCCCGGCCGATGGCCATGCGCTGTATCCGGGGCGGCAGGAAACCGGGCTTGTGCCCACGATCATGTTCGATGGCGAGCCGATCTATCTGGACGGCAGGGCACCCGATGCCGAGGACATCCGTCACCGTGTGGCGCACTACTGGCAGCCCTATCACGCCGCACTCGCCGGCGAGCTGACCCGCCTGCGCGCGCTGCATCCGCGCGTGGTGCTGTGGGAAGGCCATTCCATCCGCAGCCGCGTGCCGATGCTGTTCGACGGCCAGTTGCCGGACCTCAATCTGGGCTTTGCCGATGGCGAGGCCAGCGCCATGGACCTGCGTCAGGCGCTGCAGGACGTGCTCGATCACCAGCGCGGTTTCAGCCATGTCACCGATGGCCGTTTCAAGGGCGGCTACATCACCCGTCATTTCGGACGCCCGAGTGATGGGGTGAATGCCGTACAGATGGAAATGGCCCAGCTCAATTACATGGATGAAGAGTGTTTTGAGTATCTTCCCGAACGCGCGCAGAAGGTGCAGCCACTGCTGGGCGAGTTGCTGAAAACCTGTCTGAGGGTGATGGCAAGGCCGGCATGACAACAGCTTGAGGATTTGGTTCAACGACGGCGTGAAATTGGCGTGAATTTCGTTCAGCGCCGGTTGCCGATCAAGGCGCACATTAGCGGCGCCGCGCTACCCGAGACGTCGGGTTCCGACCGGGTCCGCGGCTCAACCTCGAGAGGTTTCAATCATGCGCAAGATTGCTCTGGCCGCCGCCCTGCTGATCGCGGGCCTGTCCCTGTCCGCCGTCTCCGTGGCCGCTCCGGCCGCCAAGACCGGCACCAAGGCGACCACGCATCACGTGGTGAAGAAGCATCATCACACGCACAAGCATCACGCCAAGAAGGCCGTCAAGGCCAAGACCGCGAAGAAGAAGTAATCGCGTAAGGTGTGAAAAAGCCCCGGGTGCCGCGGCGCCCGGGGTTTTTTTGTGCCTGATGGCCGGTCTATCCTGCGCTGATGATGAAAAGGAGCGGCATCGTACTGGTCACCGGTGCGGCCGGCCGGTTAGGCCAGGCGATGCTGATGCATGGTCTGGGTGGCTCCAGGCTGCATGGTGCCGATCTGGAGCCATGTACGGCCGGGGTAGAGCGTTGCGATATCACCCGTAGCGAAGATGTGGCGGCGGCGCTGGATGGCGTGCAGGCGGTGGTGCATGCGGCGGCGCTGCATGCGCCGCACGTGGGCCTGGTCAGTGAGCGGCGTTTCATGCAGGTGAATGTCGATGCCACGCGGCGTCTGTACGAGATGGCGGCCGAGCGTGGCGTGTCGCGCTTTGTCTTCCTGAGCTCCACGGCCGTTTATGGCGCCGCGGCCACGCCGACCGGGCGTGCCGGCTGGGTGGATGAGTCGCTCGATCCCAAGCCACGCACCATCTATCACCGCAGCAAACTGATTGCCGAAGCGTGGCTGCAGGCGCAATGCAGGAGCGGTGGACCTGCCGTGCGTATTCTGCGGGTAGCGCGATGTTTTCCCGAACCGGCCCATCTGATGGCGGTGTATCGTCTGCACAGGGGCGTGGATGCACGCGACGTGGCGCGCGCCTGTGCCATGTCGCTGGGCGATACGCTGGGTCCATTCCGGCGCTGGATCATCGCCGCGCCAACGCCGTTGCAGCGCTCGGATGTGCTCGAGCTCCACGCCGACGCGGCCACCGTGTTGGCACGTCGCGCACCGCGCCTGGTCATCGCCATGCAACGTCGCGGCTGGCCGCTTCCAGTCTCGATCGACCGCGTTTACGACGCCTCTCGGGTAGGGCGCGAGCTGGGCTGGCGCGCGCGTCATGGTGCCATTTCCGTCCTGCGTGATGCCGATCACTCAAACCCTCGTGTGCTGCCGCCGGTCGCGTGTTGACGCCGTTCTGTCATCACGCACCCGATGTTCTGTCATCGCCGCGACGCATACTCGCCACCGCACCACCCAAGCACATGGAAGGCCGGTTCCGGTGTTGTCCAAACGTTTTCAGCCGGGATCGAAAATGGCCGCCGAATGCCACCTTCAGATCGCGTCAGCGCGCGGTCAAGAAAGCGACTGGGTCCAAAAAACCACGCTGGACCTGCGTAACGACCACAACACCGCATGCCTGCCACAGGATGCTCTGCATGAGTCGGTTGCCGTCCAAGCCTATGGCACAGGGGCGTTCCATGCTTGACCGGGCACTGGATCCGGGGGCACTGACCGCTCATTTCCAACCGGTGATGCGCCTTCAGACCCGGGAGGTGGTGGCTTATGAAGGGCTGATCCGTTCCACACTGGCCGGCGCCACGCTGACGCCGGTCGATCTGCTGGATCTGGCGCGTTCGCGTGGTCGTCTGGCCGAGTTCGAGTTGACCGCGGTGCAGTGCATCGCCCACGCCTTTGTTGAACGCGCGTTGCCGGGCCGGCTGCTGGTCAACCTGAGCGCGCGGGTGATCCTGCGCGATGACCTCTGCGCTGAGGACGTGTTGGAGGCACTGCGTGTACCAGGCCTTGATGCCAGCCGGGTGACCATTGAGCTGACCGAGCGCGACGTGGTCGAAAATGCCGCCGAGCTGGCCCATCGCCTGGGCTTTCTGCGCGCACGCGGTGTGCGTGTCGCGCTGGATGATTTCGGCAATGGCCATTCCAACTTCGAGATGTGGAACGAGATTCATCCGGAGGTGGTGAAGATCGACCGCTACCTGATCCACGGCCTCTCGCGCAGTGCCGAGAAACTGGCCATCGTGCGTGCGCTGTGCAGTGTGGCCGAGACGCTGGGCGCGGACCTGATTGGCGAGGGCGTGGAGGACCCGGATGATCTGCGCATGCTGGCGGAACTCAAGATTCCTTACGCGCAGGGCTTTTTCATTGGTCGCCCGGCGAAGTTTCCGACCACGCTGACCGATGCCGAGGTGGCGCAGGCATTGTTGGCCGACAGCGTACCTGTGCCGCCTCGCCATCGCGGTCCGGTGACGGTGCGGCCACTGAAGGCCGAACACCTTTTGATCCGTGCGCCAGCGGTGACCGTGCGCCAGTGCAATCGCGAGGTCGCGGACATTTTCGTCGGCAATCCCAGCCTGCACGCGCTGGCGGTGGTCGACGAGGCGCAGCGTCCGGTCGGGTTGATCAACCGGCGCTATTTCACCGAGCGCATGGCGCAGCCGTTCGCGCGCGAGCTGTTCGATCGCAAGAGCTGTAGCGCCTTCATGCAGGCGCGACCCTTGGTGTGTGATGTCGAGCAGTCGCTGCAAAGCATGGAGGCGATCCTGCGCGGTGAGGACCAGCGCTATCTGTCCGATGGCTTCATCGTCACCCGGCAGGGCGGTTATGAAGGCCTGGGCACGGGGGAATCGCTGGTACGCCGGGTGACCGAACTGCGCATCGAGGCGGCGCGCTACGCCAATCCGCTGACCTTCCTGCCGGGCAATATTCCGCTGACCCAGCATCTGGCGCGTCTGTTGGCCGCGCGCCGGCCGTTTGCGGTGGCCTATTTCGACCTCGACCACTTCAAGCCCTTCAACGACCAGTACGGTTATTTCCGCGGCGACGAGATGATCCGCCTGCTGGCCGAGACCCTTACCGGACAGCACGTGGGGCGCGATTTTGTCGGCCACGTCGGCGGTGACGACTTTGTCATGCTGTTTCAGAGCCGCGACTGGCTGGAGCGTTGCCGGGCCATGCGCGAGGCGTTCAACGCGCGTGCGCTGGACCTGTTCGACGAGGCCGATCGCCAGCGCGGCGGCATCGAGGCCGAGGATCGCCACGGTCGCGGCAGCTTCTTTCCGCTGACCACGGTGTCGGTGGGCGCGGTATGTGTGAGCGATGTCTACCCGGACAATCCAGAAGCGGTCGCCAGCATGGCCGCGCAGGCCAAGCGCATTGCCAAGCGGCGTGATGACGGCATCCACATCGTCAGCCTGCGCAGCGAACTGCACGAGGATGCCGAGCCAAACGGCGCTGACGCGCTGGAAGTCTGACTGCGCTAGAGTGCCAGCACGCGGCGCGTCTCGGCGGCGATCATGTGCTCTTCGTCGGTGGCCATCACGCGGACCTGCACGCGTGAGTCGGGCGCGCTGATCAACACCTTGTGCGCTTGATTGGCCGTCTCGTCCAATTGCACGCCAAAGGCGCCCAGTGCGGCGCAGGTGCGCGCGCGTATCGGCGCGGCGTGCTCGCCGATGCCGGCGGTGAAGACAAGTCCATCCACGCCACCAAGCACCGCGACCAGGGCACCGATCTCACGCACCAGTCGGTACACGAAAAGATCCACGGCGCGTTCGGCGGCCGGATCGTGCGAGGCCAGCAACGTGCGCATGTCGGCATCGATGCCCGACACGCCGAGCAGGCCGCTGCGCTTGTAGAGCAGCTCCTGCACGTCATCGGCCGAGAGGCCTTCGTGCTGTAGCAGATACAGCACCACGCCGGGGTCGAGCCGTCCGCAGCGCGTGCCCATGACCAGCCCGTCCAGCGCGGTGAAGCCCATGCTGGTGTCCTGGCTGTGTCCATGGCGCATGGCGCAGACGCTGGCGCCGTTGCCCAGGTGCGCGACGATGACTCGCCCGGCCGCCAGCTCGGGCGCTTGCTGGCGCAGGCGTTCGGCGATGTAGGCATAGGAAAGGCCGTGGAAACCATAGCGACGCACGCCGTCCTGGTACATCGGGTCGGGCAGCGCGAAGCGCTTGGCGTGCTCGGGCATGGCGTGGTGAAAGGCGGTATCGAAACAGGCCACCTGCGCCAGTTTCGGGCGATGCGCGGCCACCGCGCGCACCGGCTCCAGGTTGTGCGGCAAGTGCAGCGGCGCCAATGGGACAAGCGCCTGGATAGCGGCGATCAGCGCCGGCGTCAGGCGTTGTGGGCGATCATGTTCGGGGCCGCCATGCACGATGCGATGCCCCACGCCGACCAGCCGGTCGCCGCCCAGGTGGCTGTCGCACCAGTCCAGCACGTGGCCGAGCAGGGTGTGAAAGCCGCTGCCGT
Organism: Oleiagrimonas sp. C23AA; assembly: GCF_011759385.1. GTDB lineage: Bacteria > Pseudomonadota > Gammaproteobacteria > Xanthomonadales > Rhodanobacteraceae > Oleiagrimonas. Next base: position 306,154 of record NZ_JAARLY010000001.1, read on the forward strand.
GGTGGGCCCAGCGCTGCTCGTGCACGCAATGGCCATCGCGGTCGTGAACAGTCAGGTGCGGCGCCTGCGTGATCGATTCCAGCTGGCCGCGTGCGTGCAGGTCCAGCGCGTCGTTTGCGCCCAGTCCATACAGGGCGAATTTCAGGCTGGATGAGCCGGCGTTGAGGGTGAGCAGGGCGCGGGTCATGGGCGTCATGCCGCCTGCGGGGCGCGGTCGGCCCGGTAGGCCAGCATCACGCCGACCGCGCACGAGGCGATGCGGGTGCGTTCGTTGTCGGCGCGGCTGGTCAGCACGATGGGTACGCGCGCGCCCAGCACGATGCCGGCGGCGTCGGCGCCAGACAGCAGGATCAGCTGCTTGGCCAGTGAATTGCCGGCCTCCAGGTTGGGCACCAGCAGAATGTCGGCCTGACCGGCGACGGGCGAGATGATGCCCTTGTCGGCGGCCGCTTCCGGACTGACCGCGTTGTCGAAGGCCAGCGGGCCGTCCAGTACCGCGCCATGGATCTGACCGCGCTCGGCCATCTTGCACAGCGCGGCGGCATCCAGGGTGGAACTGAGCTGGGGGTTGACCGTTTCCACCGCCGAAAGCAGCGCCACGCGCGGCCAACCGATGCCGATGACATGGGCCAGGTCGATGGCGTTCTGCACGATGTCACGCTTGGCGGCCAGGTCCGGCGCGATATTGATGGCGGCATCGGTGACCAGCAGCGGGCGCGGGTAGCGCGGCACATCCATCAGGTAGACATGGCTCAAGCGTCGCTCGGTACGCAGCGTGCTGTCGTGCGCCAGCACCGCGTGCAGCAGCTCATCGGTGTGCAGCGCGCCCTTCATCAGCATGGCGGCACGGCCCTCGCGGACCAGTTGCACGGCGCGCCGCGCAGAGTCGGGCGCATGCTCGGCATGGATGATCTCGAAGCGGCTGATATCCAGCCCCGCTTCTTTGGCCGCCTGCTCGATAGCCGGTCTTGGGCCGACCAGAAGGGGGATGATCAGGCCGGCAGCATCGGCATCGACAGCGGCACGCAAGGCATGTTCGTCGCAGGCATGGGCAATGGCCGTGGCCACCGCCGGTAGTTCCTCGGCGGCAGCCAAAAGGGCGCGGTAGCGACGATGACGGCTCAGGTGCAGCTCCGGCAGCTCGATGCGCGGCCGGCGGATTTTCTCGCGGGGAGCGCGTACGCGCGCGGTACCGGTGATCACCGGCAGACCGTGCTGGTTCACGCAGCGGCAGGCCAGGGTCAGGTCGCCGTGCTTTTCCTCGCGAGCGGTTACCGTCACCGTGGCGGTGATGGTGTCGCCCAGGCCCACCGGGTGCACGAACTTCAGGTCCTGCGAAAGGTAAATGGTGCCGGGCCCGGGCAACTGCGTGCCCAGCACGTTGGAAATGAGTCCGGCTTCCAGCATGCCGTGCGCGACGATGTGATGGAATGGATCGTTGCGGGCGTAGTCGGCATCCAGGTGAGCCGGGTTCACGTCCCCGGAGATCATGGCGAACAGTTCCACGTCGCGCCGGGTAACCGTGCGCGAGACGCTGGCACTGTCGCCCACGGCGATTTCGTCGAAGGTACGGTTTTCGATATAGGCCGGCGGCTGGGCCGGTGTTGAGACAAGGCTCATGGCAGGTCCTGACGGGCGGGGTGGCGCATGGCAACAGAGCCGGACTCCGTCGCGGCACAAAGCGTAGGCATCGCGGCATGTGGGCCGCTTGATATGGGTCAACCGGAGGCGCGGTGACATGTCCTCAAATGCTGGACGTCTTCACACGATTGACTTGCGTCAATACAGGCGCCGGGGTCGCTGCGAACAATGGTCAGCACGCCCTCACTCCAGGAAATGACGATGTCCAGTCAGTCGCACCACACGCTCGATAAAGACGATCTTGCCTGGGTGGAACGCTGGTGGCGGGCCACCAATTACGTGGCGGCCGCGCAGATTTTCTTGAAAGACAATGTGCTGCTGCGCGAGCCGTTGGAAGCCGAACACATCAAGCCGCGGCTGCTCGGTCACTGGGGCACCAGCCCCGGCCTGAACCTGCTTTACACCCATTTGCTGCGTGCCGCCCGCGAGCATCAGCTGCACCCGTTGTTCGTGGCAGGCCCCGGCCATGGCGCGCCGGCGGTGCTGGCCAACGTGTGGCTGGAAGGCAGCTATGCAGAGGTCGAACCGTCGCTGGAGCGCAGTGCGTTGGGTCTGCACCGGCTGTGCCGGCAGTTTTCCACGCCGGGTGGGGTGTCCAGCCATGTCGGCCCGCACATGCCCGGCTCGCTGCACGAAGGCGGTGAACTGGGCTATGGCTTGCTGCATGCCTTCGGGGCGGTGTTCGACCATCCCGAGTTGCTGGCGCTGGCGGTGGTCGGCGATGGCGAGGCCGAGACCGGCCCGGCCAGCGGCGCCTGGAAGTCGATCCACTACCTCAACCCCGGCCGTGACGGTGCGGTGCTGCCGGTGCTGCACCTCAATGGCTGGCGCATTGCGGCGCCGACCGTGTTCGGGCGCATGGACGATGCCGCGCTGGTCAAGCACTTCGAGGGACTGGGCTATCGCGTGCTGGTGGTGGCCGGCGAGGAGCCGCAGGCCGTACACCAGGCGCTGGCCTCGGCGATGGACAGCGCCATGGCCGATATCAAGGCCATCCAGGCGCGCTGGCGTGGCCAGCAGGATGCGCACGAATGCACGCCGGGCTGGCCGATGATCATCCTGCGCACGCCCAAGGGCTGGACCGGTCCCAAGCAGGTGGACGGGCACCCGGTCGAAGGCAGCTTTCGCTCGCACCAGGTGCCGTTGACGCGCGCACGCTCCGATGAAAAACAGCGCCAGCAACTGGCCGAGTGGCTGACCAGTTACCGGCCCAAGGAATTGTTCGACGAGCACGGGCGGCCCCGTCCGGAGCTGCTGCAGGGGCTGCCTGGCGCCTCCTATTTGCCGGGCCGTTGCGCGGCCGCCAACGGTGGACGGCGCCGCGTCGACCTGAACCTGCCGGCGCTGGATACGGCGGCAGTGCGCGTGGACGGACCGGGACAGGTCGATGCCGAGTCCACGCGGGCTTTGGGCGTATGGCTGCGCGAGCTTCTGGTGGCCAACGCGCGCCATCACAACGTGCGCATGTTCTGCCCGGACGAATGGGCGTCCAACCGTCTGGATGCGGTGTTCGAGGTGACCGCGCGCTGCACTATGCAGCCGATCCGCGCCTCGGACGAGGCGCTCAGCCAGGACGGACGCGTCATGGAGGTGCTGTCCGAGCACTGCTGCGAGGGCTGGCTGGAGGGCTACACGCTGACCGGCCGCTACGGTCTGTTCGCCTGTTACGAAGCCTTTGCGCCGATTGTCGACAGCATGATCAACCAGCACGTGAAATGGCTGAAGGCCGCCAGCGAGGTGGCCTGGCGACGGCCAGTGCCGGGTCTGAATATCCTTTTGACCTCGCACACCTGGCGCCAGGACCACAATGGCTACAGCCACCAGGGGCCGGGCTTCATCGACAACGTGCTCAACCGCAAGCATCGCCACGTGCGTGTGTATCTGGCGCCCGATGCCAACTGTCTGCTGTCGGTGGCGCGCCACACCTTCGCCTCCAGTGATCGCATCAACCTGATCATCGCCGGCAAGCAGCCCATGCCGCAGTGGCTGCCGATTGAGCAGGCCGATGCCCATTGCGCAGCCGGTGCCTCGCGCTGGCACTTTGCCGAGGGCGGCAACGCCGAGTATCCGGAAGTGGTGCTGGCCTGCGCCGGTGACCTGCCGACGCTGGAAGTGATGGCGGCTGCCGACCTTTTGCGCCGCCATGTGCCCGGCTTTTCGTTCCGCGTCGTCAATGTGGTCAACCTGCTGGCGCTGGCGCATCCGCTGGATCATCCGGACGGCCTGGCCGAGGCCGAGTACGAGGCTTTGTTCGGGCAGCGTGAGCCGGTGCTGTTCGCCTTCCATGGGTATCCGCACGTGATCGACGGCCTGGCGCAGACCCGTGGCCATGGTGCGCGTTTTCACAGTGAGGGCTATCGCGAGGAAGGCACCACCACCACCCCGTTCGACATGGTGGTGCGCAACCGGGTCAGCCGTTATCACCTGGCACGCCAGGCGCTGGACCTGGCCGGTCGCGACGACGCGCCGGCACAGGCGCTGCGCGAACACTGCGAGCACCTGCTGGCCACCCACGAGGCGTATATCCGCGAGCATCTGGAAGACATGCCGGCGGTGACCGAATGGCGCTGGCCGCGCCACACCACGGCCGATGGCGCCGGCCATGTCTGAGGCGAAAGTGGAGTCGGTCGTGAATGCGACAGGTACGCTGCGCCCACGCCGGCTGGGCGTCGATACGCAGCACGAGGCAGTGGTGGTGCTGCGCGCCGATGCGCCGGTGTGCCGCGCCGAAGGCTTCGAGGCGCATGCGCGCGTCGAGGTCAGTTCGCCGCGTGGCAGCATCCTGGCCACGCTGTACATTCTGCACGCCGGCCAGATGCTGGACGAGGACGAGGTGGGCCTCTCCGAATCGGCATGGACGCAGCTTGATCCGCAACCGGGCGAGCGCCTGAGTTTTCGTCATCCGGTGCCCAGCGAGGCGATGAGCCACGTGCGCGGCAAGATCTACGGTGCCACGCTGGGCGAGGGCCAATACGAGGCGATTATCGGGGAAGTGGTCGCCGGTCGCCTGAGCAATGTCGACATGGCCGCGTTTCTGGTGGCCTGCGCCGACGGGCGCATGACGCCGACCGAAGTGACCGCGTTGACCCGCGCCATGGTCCACGGCGGGAGCCGCCTGAGCTGGCCGCATCCGCGCGTGGTCGACAAGCACTGCATTGGTGGCCTGCCCGGTAACCGCACCACGCCGATCGTGGTCTCGATCGTCACCGCGCTGGGACTGATCATGCCCAAGACCAGCTCGCGTGCCATCACGTCGCCGGCCGGCACTGCCGACACCATCGAAACCATGACCCGCGTCGACCTGGATCTGGAAGCGATGCGGCGTGTGGTCGAAGCCGAGGGCGGCTGCATGGTCTGGGGTGGCGCCATGGCGCTCAGCCCCGCCGACGACGTGCTGATCCGCGTCGAACGCATGCTCGATCTGGACAGCGAGGGCCAGCTGGTGGCCTCGGTGTTGTCCAAGAAGGCCGCCGCTGGTTCCACCGACGTGGTCATCGACATCCCGGTGGGCGACACCGCCAAGGTGCGCAGCCAGGCCGAGGCCCAGGCGCTGCTGACCGCACTGCGCCGCACCGCACAGGACATCGGCCTGAATCTGCACGGCCTGATCAGCGACGGCAGCCAGCCGGTGGGGTGTGGCATCGGTCCGGCGCTGGAGGCCCACGATGTGCTCGCGGTGCTGCAGAACCACCCGGAAGCGCCGGCTGATCTTCGCGCGCGGGCGCTGGATGTGGCCGCGGCGGTGATCGAGATGGGCGGGTTGGCGCAGGGCGCGGCGGCGCATGGGCTGGCCTTGAACGTGCTGGCCGACGGCCGTGCCTGGCGCAAGTTCCAGGCCATCTGCATGGCCCAGGGCGGGCTTCGCGAGCCCGGTCGTGCCAGCCAGCGACATGCCGTTTGCGCACCGACCAGCGGCCACATCAAGGCCATCGACAACCGCCTGCTGGCGCGCGTGGCCAAGCTGGCCGGTGCGCCGCACGTGGTCACCGCCGGCGTGTATCTGCACGCGCATGTCGGTGACGCGGTTCAGGCCGGGCAGCCAATGTTCGATGTCCATGCCGAATCGCGCGGTGAACTCGATTACGCGCTGGACTTCATCGGCCGGCACCCGGCCATCTTACATCTGGAGAGCGTTGCATGATCTGTTTGTACACGATGCCCGGCAACGCGCCGACGGCAGGGGCGCTGGCCGCCCACCTGGACGGCGACTATGCCGTGCGCTGCGAGCCGGTATCGGTGCATGCATTTCCCGATGGCGAGAGCATGGTGCAACTGCCGCCGCCGGCGCCGGACACTGAGGCGGTGCTGGTGTGCACGCTGGACCGGCCCGATACCAAGACGGTGCCGCTGCTGGCGGCGGCCGCCACGCTGCGAGAACTGGGCGCGCGGCGGGTCGGGCTGGTCGCGCCGTACCTGGCCTATATGCGCCAGGACAAGCGCTTTGCGCCGGGGCAGGCGGTCTCGGCGCGCAGCTACGCCGCGTTGCTGTCGGCGCATTTCGACTGGCTGGTGACGGTCGATCCGCACCTGCATCGCATTAAGCAGCTGTCGGAAGTCTACGCGCTGCAAAGTCGCGTGGTGCACGCCGCGCCGTACCTGGCCGAGTGGATCAAGGCGCATGTTCCCAGGCCGCTGATCATCGGTCCGGATGACGAAAGTGAGCAGTGGGCGCGCGATGTCGCCGCGCGCATCAACGCGCCGGTGCTGGTGCTGCGCAAGCAGCGCTTCGGCGATACCGATGTACGCGTGACGGTGCCCGAATTGGGTCACTATCCCGAACATACGCCGGTGTTGCTGGACGACATCATCTCCAGCGGTCGCACCCTGGTTGGTGCGCTAGAGCATCTGCGCGAGGCGCACAGCGTGCCGGCGGTCTGCGTGGCCGTGCACGGCCTGCTCGCCGGGGATGCCATGGCGCAGATCCGCGCCGCCGGCGCCGCGCAAATAGTCTGCAGCACCAGCGTGGCGCATGAAACGGCGCTCATCGACATCAGCGCGGCGCTGGCCGAGGGTGTGCGTGAGCTTGTGGCGCCGCGCGTCACGGAGGTGACGGCATGATCCGCTTCAGCAGCCACGGTGCGGCCAAGCAGGTCACCGGCTCATGCCATCTGATCGAAACCTCCCGCGCGCGGGTGCTGATCGATTGCGGCATGTTCCAGGGCAGCCGCGAGCTGGCCGAGGAAAACGCCGAGGGCTTCGGCTTCGAGGCCAGCAAGGTGGATGCAGTATTGCTGACGCACGCGCATCTGGATCATTGCGGACGCCTGCCGTTGCTGGTCAAGCGCGGCTTTCACGGGCGCATCCACTGTACCGCTGCCACGCGCGAGCTGGGTCGGCTGGTGATGCTCGATTCGGCCGGACTGCAGGAAGAAGACGCGCGCCGTGCGCAGCACCATGCCCGCGGTCGCAGCGTGCCCGGTCCGCTATACGGCACGCTGGATGCCCTGCGTACCATGGATCATTTTGCCGATCCGGTGGCCTACGGTCAGCGCCGCGAAGTGGCGCCGGGTATCTGCGCCACCTTCGTCAACGCCGGGCACATCCTGGGTTCCTCGTCGGTGTTCGTGGAGATCGAGGACGACGGTGAGCGCGTCACGGTGCATTTCTCCGGCGACCTGGGCAGTCCCGGCCGGCCATTGCTTGATGATCCCGTGCCACCCCCGCATACGCCAGATTATGTGGTCATGGAAACCACCTACGGTGACCGCAACCATCGTCCCTGGCAGGCCTCGGTGGACGAGTTTGTCGACACCATCCATGGTGCCTACGAACGCGGCGGCAACGTGTTGATACCGAGCTTTGCGCTGGAACGCTCGCAGGACGTGCTTTACGTGCTTTACCAGGCCATTGAGCAGGGCCGCCTACCCAGGCATCTGCCGGTGTTCCTGGACTCGCCGATGGCCATTTCGGCCACGCAGATATTCATGGATCATCCCGAGGCGCTGCGGGCCGGTTTCCGCGAGGAGCTGGCCAAGCGCGACCCGATGCAGTTGATGGGGTTGCACATGACGCGCGAGACGGCCGACTCGATGGCCATCAACCGCATTCACGGAGGCGCGGTGATCATGGCCGGCTCGGGCATGTGCACGGGCGGACGCATCCGTCATCACCTGCGCCAGAATCTGGCTGATCAAAATAACAGTGTGATCTTCGTCGGCTATGCCGCCCAGGGCACGTTGGCGCGCATCATCGTCGATGGTGCACGCAGTGTGCGTCTGTTTGGCGAAGAGATTCCGGTGCGTGCGGCCATCCACACCATCAATGGTTTCTCGGCCCATGCCGGGCAGCATGAATTGCTGGCCTGGCTGGATGCGTGCGGGCATCCGCGCGAGGTGTTCCTCGTGCATGGTGACTATGATCGCGGCATGCGCGCTTTTGGCGAGCAGTTGGACGCGCGCGGCCAGGAATGGCGCATGCCCGGTCACGGCGAGCCGATACGCCTGCACGCCCACCGCAAGGGAGGCGTCCGTGCCCATCACGATTGACACCAAGAAGGCCGAAAGCGCCTCGGTCGAAGAGACGCTGGCTACCCTTCAAACCACCGCCGACGGCCTGGACGGCCAAACCGCCCGTGCGCGTCTTGACGAATATGGGCCCAATCGCCTGCCGGAAGACCGACGCAGCGGTTGGCGGCGCCTGTTGCATTATTTCTGGGGGCCGATACCGGGCATGATCGAGGCCGCCGCGGTGCTGTCGGCACTGGTGCGGCACTGGGCGGACCTGGTGATCATCGTGCTGCTGCTGCTGTTTAACGCCGCAGTTGGCTTCTGGCAGGAGTACAAGGCTTCCAGCGCGCTCGACGCGCTCAAGCAGCAACTGGCGATGAAGGCACGCGTGCGCCGGGACGGTCAGTGGCAGGCCATCGATGCGGCCGAGCTGGTGCCCGGCGACGTGGTCAGCGTGAAGCTGGGCGATATCGTGCCGGCCGACATCAAGCTGGTGGCGGGCGATTACCTGAGCGTGGACCAGTCTGCGCTGACCGGTGAATCGCTGGCCGTGCAGCGTCGGCGTAGCGAGGTGATCTATTCCGGCTCCATCGCGCGGCAAGGGCAGATGCAGGGCGTGGTATACGCCACCGGCGCGCACACCTACCTGGGACGCACCGCGCAGCTGGTGCAGAAGGCTGGCGCGCCCTCGCATTTCCAGAAAGCGGTGCTGTCGATTGGTGACTACCTGATCTATATCAGCCTGGCGCTGGTCATTGTGCTGGTGGGTATCGAGCTGATGCGCGGCCTGCCGTGGCTGGAGCTGGTGCAATTCGCACTGATTCTGACGGTCGCTTCGATCCCGGTGGCGATGCCGGCGGTACTGTCGGTGACCATGGCGCTGGGCGCGCTCAATCTTTCCAAGGACAAGGCCATCGTCTCGCGGCTGGAGTCGATCGAGGAAATGGCCGGTGTCGATGTGCTGTGCTCGGACAAGACCGGCACGCTGACGCGCAACCAATTGACGCTCGGCGAGACGCAGCTGTTCGGCGTCGACAGTGCCGAGTGGCTGCTGCGAGATGCGGCCATGGCAAGCGAGGCCGATAATCCCGACGCCATCGACAGCGCCGTGTTTGCCGCCGTCGCCGACGGGCGCGTGCCGGAGGGCTATACGCTGGATCACTTCGTGCCGTTCGATCCGGTCAGCAAGCGCTCGCTGGGCGCCTGGCAGACACCCCAAGGCGGCACGCGCGAGGCGGCCAAGGGCGCGCCGCAGGTGATGCTGGATCTGGCCGGCGTTGACGCCGAGACGCGCCAGCGCGCGCAGGCCTGGATCGACGCGCAGGCCGAACGCGGCTATCGCACACTGGGCGTGGCCCACCGCGAGGACGCTGGCGCCTGGGTCTTCGACGGCATGCTGGCGCTGTTCGATCCGCCGCGCGAGGACTCGGCACGCACCATTGCCGAGGCCCGCGCACACGGCATCGAAGTGAAGATGATCACCGGTGACAACCAGGCGATTGGCCGCGAGCTGGCAGGTCAGGTAGGCATCGGGCGCAACATTCTGGCGGCCAACCAGGTGTTCGGTGCCGATGGCGCGGCGCCGGCCGATCTTGCCGAGCGCATCGATGCCGCCGACGGCTTTGCGCAGGTGTTCCCCGAGCACAAGTACGGCATCGTCAAGGCACTGCAGGCGGCCGGCCATCAGGTGGCCATGACCGGCGATGGTGTCAACGACGCGCCGGCCTTGAAACAGGCCGATGTGGGCGTGGCGGTATCCGGTGCCACCGAGGCCGCGCGTGCGGCGGCCAGCTTGATCTTGACCGCACCGGGCCTGTCCACGGTGGTCAAGGCGGTAGAAGAGGCCCGGCGCATCTTCGAGCGTATGAACGCCTACGCCGTGTATCGCATCACCGAGACCATCCGCATCATGGTGTTCGTGGTGTTGGCGATGCTGGCCTACAACATCTACCCGATCACTGCGGTGATGATCATCCTGCTGGCCTTCTTCAATGATGTGCCGATCATGACCATCGCCTACGATCGCACCGCGCTGGACCCCAAGCCGGTGCGCTGGGACATGCGCCGTGTGCTGAGTGCGGCCACGGCAATGGGCCTGACCGGCACTATTGGCAGTTTCCTGATGCTGTACGTGGCCATCGATTACCTGCACTTGCCCACGCCCAAGGTGCAGACCTACATCTTCCTGAAGATGGCCGTGGCCGGGCACCTGACACTGTTCGTTTCGCGCACCCGCGGCGCCTATTGGCGCAAGCCGTGGCCGGCGCCGGTGATGCTGTGGTCGGCCATTGTCACCAAGGTGGCGGCCACGCTGTTGTGCGCTTGGGGCCTGGGCCTGGTGGCGCGCATTTCCTGGGCCGAGATCGGCCTGATCTGGGGCTACTCACTGGTCTGGTCGCTGCTGACCGACTGGGTCAAGCGCGTGGTCTACCGGCATCTGGAGCATGTCGCTCCACGACACCGCGAGTTTCTAAGGACCTTGCAACATCCTTTTCACGCCTATGTCGGAGCGCGCCGGCGTAGGTCCTGATCGACGCCGGAGGCGCGAGCGCGGCGGCTGATTTATGATGACGCAGGGGCGCAAGGCTGCCCGCACACAAACACGCGTCGGGAGAAGCCGTGGACAGGGGCATATCTTCGGTCAACAGCGCGCACCGCGAGCGATTCTATCGCAGCGTGGCCGAGACCTTGGCCTTGCTGCACGCAGCCAGAGGACGGGATCGTCGTCAGGCGCTCGGCGAAGTCGCCGATGCATTGGCTTCGACCCTACAGGTGCCCCTGGTCTGGATCGGCTGGATCGACGCCGCAAGCCTGGCCGTGGAGGTGATGGCCGCCGCCGGCTCGGCCAAGGGCTATGCCGAGACCCTGCATCTGAGCCTGCGAGAAGGTAGCCCGGACGTCAGCAGCCCGCTGGCACAGGCGCTACGTGACGCGCGTGTACAGTTGGTCTCGGTTGACTCGCCCATCTTCGCACCCTGGCAGGCGTCGGCCAGACATTACGGCCTGGTGTCGTCCATCGTGGCGGTATCGGCGACCAATGAAGGCGGGCATATTTCGCTGGCCGTATACGCCGATGACCACAGTTGGACGCAGTCCCCTGATCTTGCCGACTGGGCCCAGCGACTGGTGTCCGAGATGGCACGATTCTGGGACCATCAGGCCCTGCTGGAGCGCGATCTTCGGCTGGGTCGTTACCGCGAGGCACAGCGGCGTATCCAGCGTGCCTTGCTGCGACAACCCGATCCCGACGCGGTGTTTCATACACTGGCCGAGCAACTGGTCAAGGTGGCCGGTGCTGCCGCCGTGGGCGTGTTCGTCGCCGAGGAAGGTCGCGAAACACTGGTGCGACGGGCGCTTGCCGGTCCCATGGCCGAAGCCATGGCCGGGCTGCCCGAGCCCGGAAAGACCAGCACGGACGCGGTTCCCTACATGCCCACGCAGGCATTCATGAGCGGTCAGGCAGTCGTCCGGGTCCGTCCCGGTAGCCGTGACGATGTGTCTGAAACCTGGAAGCACAGCGCTCTCAATACGATGGGCGCGCTGGGCTGCTGGCCGTTCTCCGGCGGCACCAACGGGGAGCCCGCTGGCGTCTTTGCGGTCGCCACCTACGAGGCCGATGCGTTCGATGGCGAGATGCACCATCTGTTCGACGAACTGGCCGAAGCGGCGGGGCTGGCCCTGGAACGGCACCGGCAACACCATGCGCTGGCGCAGGAGCGTGAGCGTCAGACCCAGTTTGCCTTGCACGATCCGCTGACCGGATTACCCAACCGGAGGGCGCTTGAGATCCACCTGGATACGGCGCTGGCAGAGGTGACCGCCAGAGGGCATGCGCTGGCGGTGGGTCTGCTGGATCTGGATGACTTCAAGCCGATCAACGACACCTACGGCCATGCTGTGGGTGACCGGGTATTGATCGGCATTGCCAAACGCTTGCAGGCAGCGCTACCGGCTCAGGGCTATGCCGCGCGACTGGGTGGCGACGAATTTGTGCTCGTGTTCGAGCTTGTTCATGGTGAGCTTGACCTGGACGTGTGGCTGGCACCTATATGGAAGGCTCTGCATCGGACGATCAGCATTGACGACAAATCGTTCGAGCTCTCGGCAAGTCTCGGTATTGCCCTGTATCCGGACCATGCCAGCGGCAGTGGTGACCAATTGTTGCGGTTCGCTGACCAGGCGATGTACCGCGTCAAGGCGGACAAGCAGCACCGATCCCAGTGGTGGTCGTTGCCACACGCCGGGGCTTCCGTGCCTGACCCGGAAAACGTGTCCGAGCCTGTCACCACGCCGCATGGCGCACATGCAGCGGCGGCGTTGATGCCGTGGACGGCGTGTTTTGAAGCCCTCGTGCCAACGCTTGTGGGTGATCTGGTCTCCTGGCTGGAGGAGCATGCCGGTGCGCAACGCGTACTCAAGGTTCTTCCCGACGAGGATCTGCAGCGGCTGAAGGCGTTGTTCGCGCGGCGTGTGCGGCAACTGCTGGCCGCCCGCGTGAACCTCAGACAGCAGCGTCGCCAGGCTTTTATTCTCGGCTGCATGTTCGCGGCCAGTGGCGTGGAGGAAGTCACGCTGCTGGAAGCGGCCGAGTATCTTCGCGACCTGGTAGCCAGCGCTTTTGGCGCAGCCACGCATCGCGATCGCCGGCCTGTGGGGATCGTTCTGCAACGGCTGGCGATGGAGCGACAATGGCAGATTGAGGGCATGCGCCAGCTGCAGCGCACGCGCATGCGCCTGCTGTCGCAGGTCAGTGCGTTGGCCTGGTCGGCCAGCAGCTATCTGGAGTTGATCCGGGGCGTGGTGGATGTCCTTATCCGGGATCCGGAGGCCTGTGCATGCACGGTCGGTCGTCCCGACGAAGCTGGCTGCCTGGTATACGAGGCTGTTGGTGGTGATGTGTTCAAGGCTTATCTCAGGGCAGTAGCCGCCGGCCAGGCCGCACCCATCAGCGTCAGGGAGAGCCTGGCGGGTGGCAGTGGGCCCAGTGGTCGTGCCTGGCGCAGCGCCAGTATTCAGCGCACTGGACACTACGCCAGCGATGCTGCCGCCAGTCCCTGGCGCGATGTCGCGCTGTCTCTCGGGGTGCGTTCCAACGTGGCGGTGCCGCTGTTTCGCAGTCCAGGGAAGCCCGAGGCGCTGTTGACGCTGTATTCCTCGTTTCCGGGCGGCTTCTGCAGTGACGATCAGCAGGCCTTTCTGGAGCAAGTGAAGACTGTGCTGGATCTGGCCTTGGCCAGGCTTTCGCCACGCCGGCATGAGGCTCAGCTGCTTCCTTTTGTGGTGCGTGATCGCTGGCGCCGCCTGTTGCCTACGCCAGCGCTGCAAATGCACTACCAGCCGTTGGTATGTCTTCGCCGTGGCCAGGTGATCGAGCTGGAGGCGCTGGCGCGGCTGCGTGACGAGAACGGCCAGTGGCTGTTGCCTGGGCGCTTTCTTCATGCGTTCAGTGAGGACGACCTGCTACTGCTGTTCGAGCGGGCGTTGCAGCAGGCCACCGCGTGCCGGCAGCGGCAGTTCGCCGCCGGGCGCGAGCTGGATATCGCCGTCAACCTGCCGGCTTCGGCACTGCATGATCGTCGTTACGTGCAGGCCGCCGAGAGGGTGTTGTCCGCCACGTCCTGCCCTCCCGGCGCCGTGCTTCTGGAGGTGCTTGAGTCGCCACTCAGCATGGATGAGGGGCGTGGCGATGTTTTCGGTGATGCCCATGAGCGTGAGGGATTGCTGGCACTGAAAGCGCTGGGCCCCCGGCTGGTGGAGGACGACCTGGGTTCGGGCTACAGCTCGCTGATCCGCTTGCGCCAATGGCCGTTCGACCGGGTCAAGATCGATCAGGCGATCGTTCGCCAGGTTCGTGAGGAACCCTTGCAGACATTGCGCTTTATCAGGCAACTGGTGCGGCTGGGGCATGAGTTGGACATGGAGGTCACCTTGGAGGGGCTGGAGAGTGCGGGGCTGGTGGAGGCGGCGCTGATTCTGGATGCGGATACCGGTCAGGGTTTCGCGCTGGCCCGGCCAATGCCGGAAGAACAGCTTGACCACTGGTTGCCCAACTTTCGAGTTCCATGGCATACGCAGAGGCCGGTGACCGCGATGGGCGCGCTTGCCTCGGCCGTGGTCTGGGAGGAGCGCCTGGTGGCACTGGCCTCTGAATCGGATCTGTGGGGGCGCTTTGCCGCCTCCTCATGTGGTGTCAGCGCATATCTGCGCCATCATCCGAGCATGGATGACGCGTTCCTGCACGCCCATGACGAACTGCATGCCCGTGCTGCCCATGGCCCAATGCACCCCGACTTCCGGCGCGCGCGCGACACATTCATGGAGCATCTGGTCGCGCAGGTAATGGCCGAAGAGCACACCCCCTGTGCCGACTGAGGCATCGCGTCAACGGCCATACAAGGGGGCAATACACAGCCACGCAGGAGTGTGGCGGCTCAGGTCAGGGCGACCCACAGCAGTGACAGTGCCAGCGTGGCCGCCAGCCACAGCGCGGCCGGAAGCATGCTGCGCTGCCGCGACAACACCATGGCGTAGCAGGCCTTGAGCAGGTTGTTGCTGCCGGCCGCCAGCACTATGGCACCGGCAATCATGGGGGTGCTGGCCCGCCCTGGGCTTCCCAGCAGCGACAGCACGAAGGGATCGATATCGGTAAACCCCACCACGATGCTGAGCACACGCAGGCCGGCGTTGCCGAAGTGCGCCGTCACATAGTGCGTAATGGCGGCAAAAAGCACGAACAGGGCGGCGAACACGAACGCCACCGAAAGCTCCAGCGGGTGGCGGGATACGGCGGGAGGGGCGCTGGTTGCATGCTGCCTTGTACGGCGCCACAGCAGGCCCGATACCCCAGCGGTCATCACAATCAGCAGCGCAAATGGCAGCAGTACCCGGCGTGCCAGCACCCACGAGCCGAGCATCAGCACAATGCCCCACAGCCGGACGTACATTACCGCGCTGGCGATGAGCACGGCTGACGGCGCCTGGGCCGCAGCCACGGCATCGTTGCGGGCCTGGCGTGCCAGCACAACGGTGGTCGCCGTACTTGAATAAACGCCTCCCAGCACGCCGGTCAGCAACATGCCGGCACGTGGAAACAGGTAGCGTCGAGCAAGATAGCCGGCGTAGGAGATACCGCAGACCACGACCACGGCCAGCCATACGCTCGAGAAGCTCAGTCCCGGCAGGCCGGGTAGCGGCTCCCTGGGCAGCAGTGGCAAAACCACACCGGCCAGCAGCAGGAACTTGGCGAAGGTAGCGCCTTCGGCGACCGGCATGGCATCAGAGAAGCGCCGGATGCGTGGCATCTCGGCCATGGCCAGTATCGGCCCCATGGTCAGCACCGCGACCAGCCACACCGGCTGAGTCAGCACCAGCGGTCCCATCAAGTAGGTGATCAGGGCCACGCACAGCGGCATAGCCGTACCGGCCTGGGCATTGCGGCTTCGGCTTGGTGGGTAGGCGGCCAGCCCCAGCCATAGCGCGGCGGACAGAAGACCCGCTCCATACAATAGGTGCGCGGGTCCATTGTCCAGTTGCCACAGCACAAAGCCGATAAGGCCCAGCAGTGAGAGCGTGCGGGTGGTGCCAAAACCCAGTGGCTGATCCTGCGCGCGTCGATAGCCATGCAGCTCAAGTCCCAGCACGAAACTCAGGACCAGGGTGACCACGCAGGGCACGAGAAGGCCGGGCAGGGCAGTGGGTGTCAAGCGATGGCTCCAGTCAGAGCGATGCGCGCCATGCGTATCGTACGCCTTCCAGTCTCGGCCGGCACTGTTCGCGCTGTCTTGCGCCAGCGCAAATGCAGGGTGGATACGTGCACTGGAAACGAAAAAAGCCCGGCAATGCCGGGCTTTTTTCTTGAATCTTGGTGGGCGGTACAAGGATCGAACTTGTGACCCCTGCCGTGTGAAGGCAGTGCTCTACCGCTGAGCTAACCGCCCCAAGAGAGCGCGCTATGGTAGGGATGGATTGTCGATCCGTCAACACTTTTTTGCTTGAATGGCTGCTGCGCGCCACGATGTCGCCTGACTCGAGTGTGGGTGCAAGCGAGAGTTGCTAGAATCGCGCGTTATTTTTCGTTAGCCGACTTGAGCCCATGGACTTTCTGCACCACGAATGGCAGCACATCATCAATGCGCTGCGTACCTTCGAGATTACGCCATGGAAAGCCATCGGCTTTCTTGGCATGGCCCTGTTCACCAGCCGTTGGTTCGTGCAGCTCTATTACACCCGCAAGCACAAGCGGGTGGTCATGCCGCTGGCGTTCTGGTGGCTGTCGGTGTGCGGCAGCATGATGCTTCTGTCTTATTTCACGTTCGGCAAGAATGACTCGGTCGGCATCATGTCGAACGTGTTTCCCGCCTTTGTGTCGGTCTATAACCTGATCGTGTTCTACCGCAGCGAGCGCGAACGCAAGATGGTCACCGGTCATCCGCGCAACGACGACAACACTCAATCCGGGTCGTAGTCGAGGTTCGGCGCCAGCCAGCGTTCGGCTTGTTCCAGGCTCCAGTCCTTGCGCCGGGCGTAGTCGGCTACCTGTTCGCGGGTCAGACGCCCGACCACGAAATACTGGCTGTCCGGATGCGAGAAGTACCAGCCCGATACCGCCGAGGCCGGATACATGGCAAAGCCTTCGGTCAGTTCGATGCCGGTGTTGGCGGTGGCGTCCAGCAACTGGAACAGCGTCGCCTTCTCGGTGTGGTCCGGGCAGGCCGGGTAGCCGGGGGCAGGGCGGATGCCGCGGTACTTCTCGGCAATCAGCGCGTTGTTGTCCAGCGTTTCGTCGGCATCGTAGCCCCAGTATTGGCGACGCACGCGCTCATGCATGCGCTCGGCGAAGGCTTCGGCCAGGCGGTCAGCCAGGGCCTTGAGCATGATCGATGAATAGTCATCGTGTGCATCCTCAAAGCGCTTCACATGCGCCTCGATGCCGAGGCCGGCAGTGACCGCGAAGCCGCCCACCCAGTCTTCGACGCCGGTATCTTTCGGCGCCACAAAATCGGACAGGCAGAAATCCGGACGCTCGGCCGGCTTGTCGACCTGCTGGCGCAACTGGTGCAGGGTGGTCCGCACCTTGCCATCGTCGCCATAGACTTCGATGTCGTCGCCGACACCGGAAGCCTTCCAGAAGCCGATCACGCCGCGCGCGGTCAGCCACTTCTCGGCGATCAGTGTGTCGAGCATGGCCTGGGCATCGCGATACAGCTCGGTGGCCTGCGTGCCGACGATGTCGTCGTTCAGAATGGCAGGGAAGCGCCCGGCCAGTTCCCAGGCGTTGAAGAACGGTGTCCAGTCGATGTACCGGCGCAGTTCCGCCAAGTCGTAGTTGTCGAAGACGGTAAGGCCTTTTTTGCGCGGCTTGGGCGGCGTGTAGGCGTTCCAGTCGCCCTGCCAGCGCTGGCCGCGGGCATGCGCCAGACTGACCAGTCGCTTGCCGCTGCCGCGGTTCTTGTGGCGCTCGCGCACCTCGGCGTACTCGGCGCGGATCTTGGTCATGAATTCGTCGACCAGCTCCTTGCTGAGCAGCGACTGGGCCACGCCGACCGCGCGCGAGGCGTCCTTTACCCACACCGTGGGCGCCTGATAGTGCGGCTCGATCTTCAGCGCGGTGTGCGCGCGCGAGGTGGTGGCGCCGCCGATCAGCAGCGGCAGCTCCAGACCCTGGCGCTGCATTTCCTTGGCGACCTGGCTCATTTCTTCCAGTGAGGGCGTGATCAGGCCGGACAGGCCGATCATCTGCGCGCCGTGCGCACGCGCTTCTTCCAGAATTTTCTGCGTGGGCACCATCACGCCCAGGTCGATGACCTCGAAGTTGTTGCAGCGAAGCACCACGCCGACGATGTTCTTGCCGATGTCGTGCACGTCACCCTTTACCGTTGCCATGATGATGGTGCCGTTGTTCTTGCCGGCATCGCCGGTGCGGCGTTTTTCTTCCTCGATGTAGGGGATCAGGTGCGCCACGGCCTTTTTCATCACGCGCGCCGATTTGACCACCTGCGGCAGGAACATCTTGCCGGCGCCGAACAGGTCGCCAACCACATTCATGCCGGCCATCAGCGGGCCTTCGATCACATCCAGCGGGCGGCTGGCGGCGACGCGTGCTTCCTCGGTGTCTTCGGTGACGTAAGCGTCGATGCCATGGACCAGCGCGTGCGAGAGGCGCTCGGCCACCGGCTTTTCGCGCCAGGCCAGGTTCTCGACCTTGACCTCGCCCTTTTTGGCCTTGAAGCGCTCGGCGATCTCCAGCAGGCGCTCGGTGGCGTCGGCGCGGCGGTTCAGCACCACGTCCTCGACGCGCTCGCGCAGGTCGGCGTCCAGGTCGTCGTAGATGGCCAGCGCGCCGGCGTTGACGATGCCCATGTCCATGCCGGCGGCGATGGCGTGGTACAGGAACACCGAATGGATCGCCTCGCGCACATGGTTGTTGCCGCGGAACGAGAACGACACGTTGGATACGCCGCCAGAGACATGGCTTTCCGGGAAGCGCCTGCGCAGTTCGCGCGTGGCCTCGATGAAGTCCACGGCGTAGTTGTCGTGTTCCTCGATGCCGGTGGCGATGGCAAAGATGTTGGGGTCGAAGATGATGTCTTCGGACGGAAAGCCCAGCTTGTCGGTCAGCAGGTTGTGGGCGCGCGTGCAGATCTCGATCTTGCGCTCGCGGGTGTCGGCCTGGCCGGTTTCATCAAAGGCCATGACCACCGCGGCCGCGCCGTATTGCATGATGGTGCGCGCGTGGGCCAGGAACTGTTCTTCGCCTTCCTTCAGCGAAATGGAGTTGACCACGCCCTTGCCCTGCAGGCAGCGCAGGCCGGCTTCGATGACTTCCCACTTGGACGAATCGACCATCACCGGCACGCGGGCAATATCCGGCTCGGAGGCGATCAGATTGAGAAAGCGCACCATGGCTTTCTCCGAATCGATCAGGCCCTCGTCCATGTTCACGTCGATGATCTGTGCGCCGTTTTCGACCTGCTGGCGCGCCACCTCGACGGCTTCTTCGTAGCGGTCTTCCTTGATCAGCGTGCGAAAGCGCGCCGAGCCGGTGACGTTGGTGCGCTCGCCGACGTTGATGAAGTTCAGGTCCGGGGTCAGGACCAGGGGTTCAAGGCCGGACAGTCGGGTATAGCGGGTCATGCAAGATTCCATGCGTTGAACGGACTGCGCGACGGCAGCGTGTAGCGATAGGGCAAGGGGTTTACCCCCTCCCGGCCTCCCCCTGTAAACAGGAGGAGGAGATGTCGCGCGTGCGCGGCGCGGTCGCGTGCTTGCCGTCGCGCCAAAGGGGCCATGGCCTCAAGCCGCCTCTGAGATGGCGCCGGGGGCCTTGCGCGGCGCATGATGCTTCACTGCGCCGGCGATGGCTTCGATGTGGCCGGGCGTGGTGCCGCAGCAGCCGCCGACCATGTTCAGAAGGCCGTCACGGGCGAAGCCTTCGATGGTATGGCCCATCTGCTCGGGGGTTTCGTCGTACTCGCCAAAGGCATTGGGCAGGCCGGCATTGGGGTGCGTGCTGATGCGGCAGTCGGCGATGTCGGAAAGCGCCTGGATGTGTGGGCGCAATTCCTCGGCGCCCAAGGCGCAGTTGAGGCCAATCGACATCGGCCGCACGTGCGCCAGCGAGACGTAGAACGCTTCGGCGGTCTGGCCGGAAAGCGTGCGTCCGGAGCGGTCGGTGATGGTGCCGGAAATCATCACCGGCAGGCGCGCGCCGCGCTCGCCGAACAACTGGTTGATGGCAAACAGTGCCGCCTTGGCGTTGAGCGTGTCGAAGACGGTTTCCACCATCAGCAGGTCGGCGCCGCCGTCGAGCAGACCGGCCGCCGCCTCGGTGTAGTTGTCCACCAGCTCACTGAAGCTGACGTTGCGAAAGCCCGGGTCATTCACGTCAGGCGAAATCGAGGCGGTGCGGCTGGTCGGTCCGAGCACGCCGATGGCAAAGCGCGGCTTGGCCGCATCCTTGGCCTCTTCGGCGGCGCAGGCAGCACGTGCCAGCTGCGCGCCCTCGCGGTTGAGCTCGTAGACCAGATGCTGCAGCTGATAATCGGACTGGCTGATGCGCGTGGCATTGAAGGTGTTGGTTTCGACCAGGTCGGCGCCGGCCTGCAGATAGGCACGGTGGATATCGGTGATGATGTCCGGCTGGCTGAGGCTCAGCAGATCGTTGTTGCCTTTCAGCTCGCAACCGCAGTCGGCGCCGTGCTGATGGTGCTGACTGTCGTAACCGTCGGCAAAACGCTTGCCGCGGTAGCCGGTTTCGTCCAGCTTGTGGCCCTGCAGCATGGTGCCCATGCCGCCATCCATGATCAGGATGCGTTGGTCCAGGGCCGCCAGTAGCGTGTTGGCGCGTTCCGGGCGGAGCCAGGGCAGTTGATGGTCGCTCATGGGAGAAGTCCGTCGGCGATAAAGGAAGGCGTTACTGCGGCTTTTGCGCCAGCAGGCACAACACTTCGAAATAGGGCGGCTTGCGCTCGCGCGAGATGCGCCCGCACTGCACCACGTGAAGGCCGGCCTGCGTGGCCAGCCCGGACAGTTCGTCCTCGGTGAAGCCCAGGTTGGTGTGATCGAACGGCTCGATGGCGGTGCGGTGGTCGTGTCGGGCCAGGGTCACGGCCAGCAGCCGCCCGCCCGGGCGCAGCACGCGCGCGGCCTCGGCCACGGCGTCGGCCGGGCGTTCGGCATAGGTGAGGGCGTGCAGCATCAGCACCAGATCGAAATCGCGTTTCAGATCCAGCGCATGCATGTCGCCCTGGTGCACCTGGACATTGGCAAATGGCTTCAAGCGCCGGCGTGCTGCCGTGGTGACGCGTTCGCTGGCGTCGATGCAGGTGATCGAGTGCGCATGCGGTGCCAGCAGTTCGGCGGTGACGCCATCACCCGAGGCGATATCCAGCACATCGCCGGTAGCCAGCAACTGCAGCAGCGCGCGGGCCAGGGTTTCCCAGGTGCGGCCCGGCGAGTAATGGCGCTCCATGTCGCCGGCCACGGTATCGGCCCAGCCTTGTTCGCTGGCGCGCTGGGCCAGCACCGCCGGCAGGCGCTCTTCGTCGGCGCGCAGCAGGGCGTCGTCGATGCTGGTGCGCAGCGCGACCAGCAGGGCGTTCTGGCTGGGGTCGAACTCGGCGTTGGCGCGATAATAGGCCGACACGCCGGCGCGGCGGTCACGCACCAGTCCGGCCTCCTTGAGCTTGGCCAGATGTGTGGACACGCGCGGCTGGGCCAGTTGCAGTACGCTGGCAAGTTCGGCCACGGTCAGTTCCTCGCGCTCAAGCAGCGCCAGCAGGCGAACCCGGGTCGGGTCGGCCAGCAGGCGCAGCAGCGCGGAGGCGGCAGACAGGTCCATTCGCATCCTTTTATCGCGATGTAGAGATATGAAAGGCTAGGCCGCGCGCGAAGCCCCGTCAAGCGACGTTTTGCCGACATGCATGGGCAGATGATCAAACGCGCGTTAGAATGGGCGGCTCCGACGCATACGTCGGATTCCAATAACGACTACCTGTACCTCGCCGCATGCCTTGCGGCGTCGGAGGACCCTATGGATTTCCGTTTTACCGACGACCAGCTTTCGATCCAGTCCATTGCGCGTGATTTCGCGCAAAAGCGCATTGCGCCGGTGGCCGCGAAATTCGATCAGTCCGGCGAATTCCCGCTGGAGAATATCCAGGAAATGGGTCAGATGGGCCTGATGGGCATCGAAGTGCCGGCCGAGTACGGCGGCGCCGGCATGGACCCGGTGTCCTACGCGCTGGCCATGATCGAGGTGGCCGCGGCCGATGCCGCGCATTCGACCATCATGTCGGTGAACAACTCGCTGTTCTGCAACGGCATCCTGACGCACGGCAGCGAAGAGCAGAAGCATACCTATGTGAAGGCCATTGCCTCGGGCGAGGCCATTGGCGCCTACGCGCTGACCGAGCCGCAGTCTGGTTCGGATGCGTCCAACATGCACACGCGTGCGGTCAAGAGCGCCGATGGCAGCCATTATGTGATCAACGGCAAGAAGAGCTGGATCACCTCCGGTCCGGTGGCCCGCTACATCGTGCTGTTTGCCATCACCAAGCCGGGCATCGGCGCCCGCGGTGTCAGCGCCTTCATCATCGATACCGAGGCCGAAGGCTTCCATCGCGGCAAGACCGAACCGAAGCTGGGCATTCGCGCCTCGGCCACCTGCGAGATCGAATTTACCGACTACAAGTGCCCGACCGCCAACCTGCTCGGCAACGAGGGCGAGGGCTTCAAGATTGCCATGGGTGTGCTCGATGCCGGTCGCATCGGCATTGCCTCGCAGGCGGTGGGTATTGCCCGTGCCGCCTATGACGCCACGCTGGAATGGGTACGTGAGCGCAAGGCCTTTGGGCAGCCGATCGGCTCGTTCCAGATGACCCAGGCCAAGATTGCCGACATGAAGTGCAAGCTGGACGCGGCCACCTTGCTCACGCTGCGTGCCGCCTGGACCAAGGGTGAGGCGGCGAAGAATGGCGGGCGCTTTGGCGCCGAGGCGTCGATGGCCAAGCTGGTGGCCTCCGAAGCGGCGATGTGGATTACGCACCAGGCGGTGCAGATCCACGGCGGCATGGGTTACTCCAAGGAAATGCCGCTGGAGCGCTATTTCCGCGATGCCAAGATCACCGAAATCTACGAGGGCACCAGCGAAATCCAGCGCATGGTCATCGCCCGCGGTGAAACCGGTCTGCGCTGACGTTGTACGGCTCCATATAAGTGCACGCAAAACGGCGAGCCTTCGGGCTCGCCGTTTTGGTATCGGCCGCGCGCAAAAAAGGGCGTTAGCGCGCCAGCGCCGCCGCCACCTGATCGCATCCGGCGTCGAAGTGGCTGGCCCATTTGTCCGGGCTTTTCAGCGGCCGGATGCAGGTCAGCTGCACAGCGTGGCCGGCGCGCAGGTAGTAGCGCTCGCGATAGATCTGCTCGACGCCGTTTTCGGTGGCTTGATAAACCAGCAGGTGGCGTTGCTTGCCACTGGCGCTGCGCTTGAAACCGGGCAGGGCCTGGGCGTGTTCGTGGGCGCTGGCGATGAAGTTCTGAAAGGCCGCGCGGTTGGGCGCGGCTTCGGCCTGCACGGTAATGCGCGGCAGCGTTTTCTGGCTGGCGCCGGACGGATCGGGTATCTGGAAGGCCATCATTTCTTCCTCGCCGTGGCTTTGCAGGATCAGCGTCCAGTCATCGGGCGTGGAAAAGTGCACTTGGTTGTCGACCATCGACCAGTCGTGCGCCAGCGTCAGCGGGCTGACCAGCATCAGGGCAACAACGGCGGCGAGCTTAGCGCTACGAGGCATCGGCAAGATTCCGGGAAGAGACGAAGCGGGAAGGATCCAGGCCCAGCCACTCGAGCGCCGTCCCGCTGAAAAGGCGCTCGCGGCCGCGTTGATTCAGATCGAGCGCCTCGATGCCCTGGCCGGGGTTCTGTTCGCCCAGCGGGAACGGATAATCCGTGCCCAGCATGACGCGATCTTCCCCCACGGCTTCGATCAGCCATCGCAACGCCCGATTATCGTGCACGCACGAATCGAAATACAGCCGTTGCAGATACTCGCGTGGATCGCGGTCGTTGTCGACTGCCACCAGGTCCGGCCGCATGGCAAAGCCGTGCGCAATGCGCCCCAGCGTGAACACGAAGCTGCCGCCACCGTGGGCCAGCATCACGCGCAAGCCGGGCAGGCGCTCCAACACGCCGCCAAAAATCAGGCTGCAGGCGGCGCGTGCTTGTTCGGCCGGCATGCCGACCAGCCACGGCAGCCAGTACTTGGGCATGGTCTCGCGGCCCATCATGTCCCATGGATGCACCAGTACCGCGGCGCCCAGTTCGGCGGCGGCCTGGAAAAACTCGAACAATTCCGGCGCGTCCAGGTTCCAGTCGTTGCAGTGCGAGCCGATCTGCACGCCGGAAAGTCCCAGCTCGCCGATGCAGCGTTGCAGCTCACGTATGGCCAGCGTCGGCGCTTGCAGCGGCACGGTGCCCAATCCGGCGTAATGATCGGGGTAATCGGCGCACACCTGAGCCATGTCGTCATTGAGAAAACGATGCAGTTCCAGTGCCTGTTCGCCGCGCGCCCAGTAGGAAAACAGCACCGGCACGGTGGACACCACCTGCACGTCGACACCGTGCTTGGCGTAGGCGGCGATGCGCAGTGCCGGATCGAAGGCGCTGTGCCACACTTCGCGGAAGAACTGGCCGTTCTTGTAGATCAGGTGGCGGCCATCGCGATGATGCATGACCGGAAAGCGCGGCTCATCGAAGCGGCGGGCCAGGTCCGGCCAGTCCCTCGGCAACAGGTGCGCGTGGGTGTCGATCTTGAGCATGCCATCGAGTGTAGGGGCAAGGACGCGCCGACTCATGGCGCAGCGCCGCAATTAAAGGGGCGTGTCAGTGCACCGCCTGCGAGGCGGGCAGAGGACTGTCGGCCGTATCCGGCGCGTGGCTGCGCGCCAGCACGTGGCCCAGGGTATTGATATTGTCGGTAAGGCGATCGCACAGGCCGCGCAGGGTGCCGATGTGTTCGTCGTCATCGAGTGCTTCGTCATCGTGCAGGGTGCGCGCCAGCTTGCGCTGACGGCTGCGAAGGTCCGGCAAGTTGGCCGCGTGACCGTCCACCAGGGCGTTGGCCAGCTCGCGTGTGGCCTCGACGCAGGCATCAATGAATGCCTGTGTGGCCGGGTGCCAGGGAACCTCGTCGGCCTCCTGGTGCAGCGCTTCCAGGTGCATGGCGGTGCGCACCAGGCGGTTGCCGTTGGCCAGCAGGCTTTGCGCCAGTTCCAGTGTGCGCGGCGGGGTACCCGGCTCATTGCGCAGCTTGCCCAGCGAGGCCTCGGCCTGGCTGCGCGCGGCGCGGGCGGCAGTGCGTGCCTCGCGCCGCTCTTCGGCCGGATCGGGCGCGGCCAGTGTGGCCAGGTAGTCGGCGTAGGCGCGCAGCATCTCGGCCAGCACCACGCGGATGCGTCGGCGCTCCCAGGTGGGCCACACGAGGTAGGCGGTCAGTGCGGCGATGCTGCCAAGCACCGTGTTGAGCGCGCGATCGACCACCGCTTCACCCGACGGTACGCCCTCGAAGGCCAGCAGGATCACCACGGTGCCGGTGAGTGCGGCCACGCCCACGCCGTAGTGTGCGGTGGCCAGGTAACGGAAGGCGAAACACAGCAGCGCCATCAGCGCCAGGTGGGCCCAGACATCGTGCGGCGACAGCGCCAGCATGGCGGTCGTCAGCAGCAGGCCGCCAATGGTGCCGACCACGCGCAGCAGGCCGAAGCTGAAGGTGGCGCCAAAGTCTGGGCGCAGCACGATGGCGGCGGTCATCGGCATCCAGTAGCCGTGCGGCAATTGCAGGATGCGCCCGGTAATAAGTGCCAGCCCCACACAGACCGCGCAGCGCAGCGCATGGCGAAAGGCCGAGGACTGCAGATGCAGATTGGCACGCACGGTGGCCTGCGCCGAGGTCATGCGCAGCGCCTTGGGCAGGCGCCGCTCGGCGGCACTGGCGCGCAGCTCGCCGCGGCTGCCGGCCCAGCGGCTGTTGCGCACCGCGGCGCCAAGCTGGCCGATCAGCGTATGCAGATGTCGGCCCAGCGGTCGGGGCAGCTGTTGCGCGTTACCCGCTTCCAGACGTTTCAGACGCTCCAGGGCGCGCTCGGCATGATGCGGCGGCTCGGCTTCGGTCAGCGCCTTGGCAATGCCCAAAAGCACGCGAGCGACGGCCAGATCCACCCGCTGGCGCGTACGCGTCTGGTGCGGCCCGATATCGGCCATGGCCAGCAGTTCCAGGCGCATGCGCTCGGCAAGTTCCAGTAGTACCACGAACGCTTCCATGGCGCGCCCGCGACCACTGCGGCCGAGCAGGGTCTGCTGCAACTCGGTCATGGACTCGGTCAGCGGCGGCGCGTCGCCGTCGCCGGGGCGCTGGCGCGCCATCGTCGCCAGGTCTTCATAGACGCGGGCCAGCGCATGACGTTCGGGACGGTAGCGTTGTAGCGGCCAGGCCATGATCGCCAGCACCGCCTGCAGCAGGCCACCACCCAGAATCAGCGCCGAGGCGCCCAGCGCGCGGGTGCCGGCCAGTGGTTCGGCGGCAGCGATGACCAGCAGGATCACGCTGATCATGCCGACGCGGGCAATGTTGGGGCCGAACAGCACCAGCAGCCCGCCCAAAAAGCTCCAGATCATCACCACCGGCAGCAGCCACAGGCTGTGCGTGCCGATCAGAAACCCGACCAGGCCCGACAGCGCGCCGGCCAGCGAGGCCAGGCCGATCATCAGCAGGCGCTGGCGATAGGGGCCGGGCTGATCGGAAAACATCACGTTCAGCGCACCGGCGCCCAGGCCCACGCCCACCTCGGCGTGGCCGCTGGCAAAGCCGAGGGCCAGCGGCAGCACGACCGCCAGCGTATTGCGCAGCGCTACGCGCAGCGGCACGTCCGGGCGCTTGAACTGGGTCAGTGAGGTGAGAAATGCAGTGCGAAGCGAATAGGAGCCGGCGGCCATGGGCGGCGAATGTCGTCGTCGGTGGGCTGGGGGAAGTGGCTTAATTGTGCGCCACCGCGGCTGTCTGTGCGCTGTAGATACGCAAAAGGGCCGGCCTTGCCGGGCCAGCCCTTTTGCGTGCGTGGTGGGCAGCGCTCAGGCGCGACCGGAGAACTCGCCCGTCAGCGTGTTCACGTTCACGCGCTCGCCAGTGGTGATGTATTCGGGCACCTGGATTTCCAGGCCGGTTTCCAGCGTGGCCGGCTTGGAGCGCTTGGTGGCGCTGGCGCCCTTGAGCTCCGGGGCGGTCTCGGCCACGGCGAGCACCACGGTGGAGGGCACCTGCAAGCCCACCGGCGCATCGTCGATCAGCTGCACGTAGCAGTCTTCCAGACCGTCGGTGATGTAGCCGGCGTTATCGCCCACCAGTTCCGGGGGCAGCATGTACTGAGTGTAGTCCTCCTGGTCCATGAACACGAACAGCTCGCCTTCCTTGTAGGAGAAGTTGGCCAGTCGGCGCAGCAATTCCACTTCCTTCAGGTCGTCGTCGGCACGCAGGCTGAGGTCGAACTTCTGCGCCCCGGGAATCGAATACATGGTGAAGCGGAAGGTGACATTGCCGCCGCGCGCGGTCGGAGCGCTGCGCTCGATGTCGCGAACCTGATACACGCTGGCGTTGTATTCGACGACGTTGCCTTTCTTGATATCGGAAGCTTTCATAGGAGCGAGGAGTGAGTAGAGAGAAGTGTGGAGTGAGAGGATAAGCGTGAAGAGCAGTGACGAGTGAGGGAGCGTGGGGGCAGCGAGCTTTCTCCCACTTCTCACTCCTCGCCACTCACTCCCGCTCTATTTGGGCGCCAGCCGAACCGCGCCGTCCAGGCGAATGGTTTCGCCATTGATATAGCGGTTGCCGAGTATAAAGGCCACCGTGTCGGCGTATTCCTCCGGCTTGCCCAGGCGCGAGGGGAACGGGATGGAGGCCGACAGCGATTCCTGCACCGCTTCAGGCATGCCATCGACCATCGGTGTCCAGAAGATGCCCGGAGCGATGGTGGCCACGCGGATGCCAAATCGCGACAGTTCGCGCGCCATCGGCAGCGTCATGCCGACCACGCCGCCCTTGGAGGCTGAATAGGCGGCCTGGCCGATCTGGCCTTCGTAGGCGGCCACGGAAGCGGTATTGACGATGACACCACGCTCGCCGTCCTCTCCTGCCTCGTTGTGCTGCATCTGGTCGGCGGCGGCCTTGGCCACGTTGAAGCTGCCGATCAGGTTCACGGTGACGGTGCGCGAGAAGGTGTCCAGCGGCATCGGCCCCTGCTTGCCCAGCACGCGCCCGGCGCCCAGGATGCCGGCGCAGTTGATCACGGTATTGAGCCCGCCCATGGCGTCCTTGGCGGCAGCCACTTGCGCGACCACCTCGGCTTCGCTGGCGACATCGGTGCGCATGAAGCGCGCCGCATTGCCCAGTTCGGCGGCCGCAGCCTCACCTTTTTCCTGGTTGACGTCGAACAGCGTCACCTGGCCGCCGTTGGCGACGAAGTGGCGCGCCACGGCAAAGCCCAGTCCCGAGGCGCCACCGGTGATGATGGCCTTGACCTTGTCGAGCTGCATGCGGACCTCCAATCAATTGCGGGTACGAGAAAGCCGGCCATTGTAGCCGTTTCATGCCAAATCGCGATGACGAGCATTCCAGTCGTGTGGTGCCGGTGGCTCAGCGGTTCAGGCTGGCTTGCCAATCCTCGCGTTCGGCCAGTTCGGCAAAGGCGATCACCGGTGTCGGCGGTGTGGCCGGCTCGGCCAGCTGCTTTTGCCACACGCCGACATCGTGCCATTGGCCCAGCTTGTAGCCGGCCTTGTACCAGGTGCCGGTGTGCACGAAACCGAAGCGCTCGTGCAGGGCGATGCTGACCTGGCCGGGCAGGGTGATCACGCTCAACGCCTGGGTGATGCCCTGCATGGCCAGGGTATCGAGCAGGGCGGTGTAGAGCCGGCGCGCCACCCCACGGCGGCGCGCGTCCGGATGCACATAGACAGAGGTTTCGCAGATCCAGTCGTAGGCGGCGCGGTCACGAAAGCGCGAGGCATAGGCGTAACCGAGCACGCGGCCCTGGTCTTCCAGCACCAGCCACGGATAGTGCGCCAGGCGATCGGCAACGCGTTGGCGCATGGCCTCGGCATCGGGCACCTGCGTTTCGAAGGTGATCACCGAGTCGGTGACGGTGGGCGCGTAGATGGCGGCGATGGCGGCGGCGTCGCCGTCGCGGGCAATGCGGATCATGCGGGCAGTCTCAGGCCAGTTCGCGCAGGTAATAGCGGTCGCAGGCAAAGTGCCCGGTATCGCCCAGCGGCGCTGCGATGGGCGTGAAGCCGGATTTCAGATACAGCGCCTTGGCGCCGTCCATGCCGGTCAGTGTTTCGATGTAGCAACGCGTGTAGTCCATGGCGCGGGCGGCTTCCAGGCAGCGCGCCATCAGCGCATGGCCGGCTCCCAGGCCCCGCAGTTCGCGCAGGAAGTACATCTTGCGCAGCTCGCAGGTGCCGTCACCTTGCCCGTCAAGCGGCGCGATGCCGGCGCCGCCCATGACCCGGCCATCCTTTTCCACCACGAAGTAGGCGCGACCGGGTACCTCGTAGGCGCCGTGCAAGGTGTCCACTTCCGGGTCGTGGATGGCAAACCCTGGGCCGTCGGCACCGAACTCGGGCATCACGGCGCGGATCACCGCGGCCATGGCGGCCTCGTCGGCGGGACGGATCGGGCGAATGGTGAAGGTGTCGGACATGGCGATTTGGGTTGTGCGGTGAATGTCGGCGGATGATGCGTGGGCCTGGCCTGTCGCGCGTCATCCGGAAAGGTCGAGGATCGGCATCATACGCCCGCCGCTGGCCGAGTGGGTGGCGTTTTTGCAGCTTGAACTTGAGAGCTCGGGCAAGATGTTGCGCGCGCCCAAATCACCGCGCAAATGCGCGAGTTTCTGGGGAACGTTGGCGTATCATGCCCGGCTTCGGCGCGCGTTCCTGGCGTGCCTGTGGAGCGGAACAAGGAGGCAAGCGTGTCGCAGCAGGCTGGACGGTCGGTGGGCCTTTGGGGCGCCATCGCCATTGGCGTGGGCGGCATGGTCGGCGGTGGCATCTTCGCGGTGCTTGGCGAGGCGGTGTCCATCGCCCACGGCGCCACGCCGCTGGCGTTTCTGGCCGGCGGCCTGCTGGCCTGGCTGACCGCGCTGGCCTACGCACATCTTTCGGTGGCGTTTCCCAGTCGCGGCGGCACGGTGGTGTTCATCGACCAGGCATTTGGCAACAACCTGCTTTCGGGCAGCGTCAACCTGATGCTGTGGTTGAGTTACCTGGTGACCATCGCGCTGTACGCCACGGCGTTTGCCTCGTATGCGGAAACCTTTTTCGCCTCCCCGCGTGCGCCGTGGCTGCATCATGTGCTGATTACCGCGGCCATCGCCTTGCCGATGCTGATCAACATCGCCAACGCCGGTCTGGTCAGCCGTTCGGAGACGGCCATCGTGGGCCTCAAGGTGGCCTTGATCGCGCTGGTGATCGTGGCCAGTGCGCCGTACGTGAAGCTAGGCCCGATGACGGCCACGCCGCCGTCGGCCTGGGGCGCGGCCATTCCCGCCGGACTTATTATCTTCGTGGCCTACGAGGGCTTTGAGCTGATTGCCAATTCGGCCGAGGACATCACCGCGCCGTCACGCACCTTGCCGCGCGCATTCATGGCCTGCGTGCTGTTCGTGGTCGCACTTTACGTGCTGATTGCGGTGATTACCGTGGGTACCGTGCCGGAAGCTCAGCTGCTCAAGGCCAAAGACTACGTGCTGGCGGTGGCCGCCGAGCCGGCGCTGGGCCACGCAGGTTTTATCATCGTGGCGCTGGCCGCCTTGCTGGCCACGTTCTCGGCCATCAACGCCACCATTTACGGTACCGCGCGACTGGGCTACGTGCTGGCCAAGGATGGTCAGTTGCCGCAGCGCTTTGCGCGCCAACGGGCCAGCACGCCCGTGACCGGCGTCATTGCCACCGCGCTGATCGCCATGGTGCTGGCCAACCTGATCGACCTGACCGACATCGCCATCATCGGTAGTGCCAGTTTCCTGCTGGTGTTCGCGCTGGTCGGGGCCAGCGCCTGGCGCCTGCGGGCGCGCATTGGCGGGCCGTCGTGGGTGTATGCACTAGGTGCACTGAGCTGCGCCGGTGCATTGGTGGTGCTGCTGATTCACACCTGGCGCGGCAATGCCTTTGGCGTGGTGGTGTTTGCGGCCTTCGCGCTGATTTCGCTGTTGTTCGAGTGGCTCTACGGGCGTTACGTGCGCGGGCATTTTCTGGGGCGTGCCTACGTGGGCTCAGACGACGCTGCCGCCTGAACGCGTGCTGCAGGGCGCCATGACCGCGCCCGGAGCGGGCGTCTACAATGGCGCGCTCGGCATACATCGAATGGGAATGACGCATGGCTGCACGGCTCGATCCGCTGGACCTGTACAACGTTCGCGCGCTGCTGACCGACGAGGAGCGCATGGTGCAGGACACCGTGGGGCGCTTTGTCGATGAGAAGGTGCTGCCGATCATCGGCGACTGTTTCGACCAGGGCCGTTTTCCGTCCGAGCTGATCCCCGAGATCGCCGGGCTGGGCCTGCTTGGCGCCACCATCCCCGAGGAATACGGCTGCGCCGGCATGAGCGGGGTCAGCTACGGCCTGATCTGCCAGGAGCTGGAGCGTGGCGACTCGGGCCTGCGCAGCTTCGCCTCGGTGCAAAGCTCGCTGTGCATGTACCCGATCTACGCCTATGGCAGCGAGGAGCAGAAGCGCCAGTACTTGCCGAAGATGGCTACCGGCGAGGTGATTGGCTGCTTCGGCCTGACCGAGCCGCACGGCGGTTCGGACCCGTCCAACATGAAGACCCATGCCAAGCGCGATGGCGGCGACTGGGTCATCAATGGCGCCAAGATGTGGATCACCAACGGCAATCTGGCGCACATCGCCATTGTCTGGGCACAGACCGACGATGGCATCCAGGGCTTCATCGTGCCGACCGACAGCAAGGGCTTCAGTGCGCAGGAAGTGCACAAGAAGATGAGCCTGCGCGCCTCGGTGACCAGCGCGCTGTATTTTGATGACGTGCGCATTCCCGACAGCCAGCGCCTACCCAGCGTGAAGGGCCTGAAGGGGCCGCTTGGCTGCCTGACCCAGGCTCGCTACGGCATTACCTGGGGCCCCATCGGTGCCGCGCAGGCCTGCCTCAAGGAGGCGCTGGACTACACCGCCGAGCGCATGCTGTTCGGTCGCCCGCTGGCCGCCAACCAGGCCGTGCAGTTGAAGCTGGCCGATATTGCCCGGCGTATCACCTCGGCGCAGATGCTGTCACTACAGCTGGGTCGCCTGAAGGATGCCGGCAAGCTGGCACCGACGCAGGTCAGCCTGGCCAAGTGGAACAACGTGCGCATGGCACTGGATGCGGCTCGCGAGTGCCGTGACATCTTGGGCGGCGCCGGTATCACCACTGAGCACGCGGCCATTCGCCATGCGCTGAATCTGGAATCGGTGATCACCTACGAGGGTACCGAGACCGTGCATCAGCTGGTGGTGGGCCGCGAGCTGACCGGCATCAACGCGTTCTGAGATCGCCATGCCGGCGCCACGCATCGATACCGAACGTCTGGTTCTGCGCCCGCCGACAGCGCAGGATTTTGAGGCGTGGGCGGCGTTTCAGGCCGACCCGGTGGCCATGGCCTTCATGGGCGGCGCCAGATCGCGCGCCCAGGCCTGGCGGCATTTCATCGCCGCGGTCGGCGCCTGGGTCGTGCAGGGGCACTCGTTGTTTTCGATCATCGAGCGCGAGAGTCGGCAGTGGATCGGCACCACCGGCGCCTGGCAGCCGGAAGGTTGGGCCGGGCTGGAAGTGGGTTGGTGTATCGCGCGCCGCTTCCAGCGTCGTGGCTATGCCTTGGAGGCTGCCGGCGCGGCGCGGGACTGGGCGTTTGCGCACCTGCAGGTGGACGAGGTGGTGCACTACATTCCGCCTGGGCACGATGCCTCCCGGGCCGTTGCCACGCGCCTGGGTTCACAGTGCCGGCAACGGGTCGACATGCCCGAGCCATTCGCTGGCACCGAGGTGGAGTTGTGGTCGCAGTCTCGCCGCGACTGGCAGGCTGCTCGCCCATGAACGACGTGCTTCCCCATGCGCTGCAACTGGCGCCAGGTCGGGATGTACCCAATCACCCGCGCTATCCGTTGCTGCTTTACCGCCAGGTGCTGCCGGTAAGCACGGCTGATCTGGCCGCAGCGTTCGAGGCCCGCTTCCGGGCGCATGACTGGCCGGCGCAATGGCGCGCGGGCATCTACCCGTATCACCACTATCACGCCAGCGCCCACGAGGCGTTTGGCATCGCCGCCGGGTCGGCACGCGTGCGCCTGGGTGGTGAGGACGGTATTGATGTGGAACTGACCGCCGGCGATGTGCTGGTGCTGCCCGCCGGTACCGCGCACCGCGGGCTGGAGGCGAGCGCCGATTTTGTTGCCGTCGGCGCGTATCCGCGCGGAGCCGGGGTGGACATGCATCGTGCTGGCGGCGGCATGGCCAGGCAACGAGCGCAGATCGCCAACGTGCCGCACCCGGGGGCTGACCCGGCCTATGGCGCCGCCGGTGCCTTGATGCGCTTGTGGCCCACGTCGCCCGATTCCTGACTGACGCGCGCGCTGGTGCGCGTGGACATTCCTCTTTTTCGAAACTGGTACGACATGACCGCAAGCAAGCGACCCATCGCCGCCCGCCACAAGGGCTTCAACCGCGCCGACATCGTCGATACCAACTTCACCGAATTCGTGCGCCAGTGGCACGGCAAGGTGCGCCAGCGGTCATCTGAGGACGCCCCGGTGAGCGAAGACAGCGCGCTGGATGTGGCCGGTTTTCGCGAACTGTTCGAATCGCAGCTGATCAGTCGCCATCTGGACCTGATGGCACGCGTGCTGCGCGTCAAAAACAAGGTGTTCTACACCATCGGTTCGTCCGGCCACGAAGGCAACGCCATGGTCGCGCGCGCCACGCGGCATACCGACCCGGCCTTCCTGCATTATCGCTCCGGTGGCTTCATGGCCGAGCGCTTTCGCAAACTGCCGGGCACCGATGGCAAACCACGTGACCCGGTGATGGATTCGGCGCTGTCGTTCGCCGCCTCCAGCGAAGATCCCGCTTCCGGCGGGCGGCACAAGGTCTGGGGCAGCAAGCCGTTGTGGGTGTTGCCGCAGACTTCGACCATTGCCTCGCACCTGCCCAAGGCCTTTGGCACCGCGGTGGCGATCGGCCAGGCGCGACGCATCGGCCATACGCTGCCCATTCCGGACGATTCCATCGCTCTGTGCTCGTTTGGTGATGCCTCGTCCAACCACGCTACCGCGCAGAGCGCGTTCAACGCGGCGGCATGGAGCGCTTATCAGGGCCTGCCGGCGCCGGTGCTTTTCATCTGCGAGGACAACGGCATCGGCATTTCGGTGAAGACGCCGCGCGACTGGGTGGCGGCCAATTTCAGCCAGCGGTCGAACCTGGATTATTTCTACGCCGACGGTCTGGATCTGGCCGGTGGTTACGCTGACGTGCAGCGTGCGGTCGAGCACTGCCGGCGCACGCGCCGACCCACCTTCCTGCATCTGCGCACCACGCGTCTGATGGGCCACGCCGGTACCGATTTCGAGATCGAATGGCGCTCGATCGAGGAGCTGGTCGAGCTGGAGGCGTCCGATCCGCTGCTGCGTTCGGCCGATATCGCGCTTTCGGCAGGGCTCTACAGCCAGGATGAATTGCTGGCGCTGTACGAAGCCACCCGCCAGCGCTGTTTCGAGGCCGCCGAGGCCGCCGATACACGGCCCAAACTCGTTTCGCTGGAAGAGGTCATCAAGCCGCTGGCCCCGTATACCCCCGAGGCCGTAAAGGCCGAGGCCGAGCGCGCCGATTATGCCGACGAGCGCGAGCGCGTGTTCGGCGGCGCCGACAAGCTGCCCGAGCGCCAGCCGCCCCGGCATCTGGCCATCCAGATCAATCAGGCGCTGCACGATGTGATGGCCAAGTACCCCGAGTCGCTGCTGTTTGGCGAGGACGTGGCGCAGAAGGGCGGCGTATATACGGTGACCCGTGGCCTCAACAAGGCCTTCAAGGGCGCGCGCGTGTTCAATACGCTGCTCGATGAAACCACCATTCTTGGCCTGGCCCAGGGCTACGCCAACATGGGCATGCTGCCGATCCCCGAGATCCAGTATCTGGCCTATTTCCACAATGCCTGCGACCAGATTCGCGGCGAGGCAGCCAGCCTGCAGTTCTTCTCCAATGACCAGTACCGCAATCCGCTGGTCATGCGCGTGGCCAGCCTGGGTTACCAGAAGGGCTTTGGCGGGCATTTCCACAATGACAACTCGATTACCGCCTTGCGCGATATCCCAGGCCTGATCGTCGGTTGTCCGTCACGCGGTGACGATGCCGCTTCGATGCTGCGCACGCTGATGGCGTTGGCCAAGGTGGACGGTCGCGTGTGTGCGTTCCTGGAGCCGATCGCGCTGTACATGACCAAGGATCTTTACGAGGCCGGCGATGGCGCCTGGCAGTTTGATTATCCGGCGCCCGGCACCGCCATGCCCCCTGGCGAAGGCCGCATCTACGGCGAGGGTGACGATCTGGTCATCCTCACCTTCGGCAATGGCGTGCCGATGGGGCTGCGCGCGGCGCGGCGTATCGAAGCCGAGCACAGTTGGAAGGTGCGCGTGGTCGACCTGCGCTGGCTGGTGCCGCTCAATGAAGCGTTTGTCGTCGAGCAGGTGCGCTCGGCGCAGCGCGTGATCGTGCTCGACGAGGGTCGGCGCAGCGCCGGGGTTGGCGAGGGCATCATCACCGCGATGGCCGAAGGCGGCTTCGGCGCCACGCCACTGCGGCGCGTGGTCGGCGCCGATACCTTCACACCGCTGGCCGGCGCCGCACTGACCGTGTTGCCGGGCGAAGACGACGTGGTGCGGGCGGCCGGCGAGCTGGCCTAGTCGACCGCACGCCGCCGCGGCAGCAGGGCGCCAAGCCTCTCACGCCCCTTGCTGCCGACGCGGCCCAGCACGCCGCGCTCGCCGTCGTCGACCAGCAGATGCGCCAAGGCGCTTCGGAACGGTGTCACGCGTTGGCTGAGTCGCAGAAGGCCTTCGCGCATGGCGCGTGCCGGTGCGCGTTCGTCGGTATACAGGCCGACGATGCCGCGGGTCACCTGATACAGCGGCCAGGTGCCCAGGCGGTGACGATGCTGGTAGCGCGCCAGCAGCGTGGGGTCGGCCAGATCCGTGCCGCGTGCCAATGCCTGACGCAGGCTATCGCCAAGACGGCGCACGCTGGCCAGACCGAAATTGAAACCATGTGCGGTGACCGGATGCATGCCCACCGCGGCATCGCCCACCAGCGCCAGCCGTGGTGCGACAAATCGATGCGCGTAAGTGCCCACCAAAGGGTAGGCGTGACGGCTGCTTTGCAGCGTCATGGCGCCAAGCCGGTCGGCGAAGCGGCGGCGCATATCGGCGTTGAAATCAGCCTCGTCCATCTCCAGCAGCGCCTGCGCTTGCATGTCGGGCACGGTCAGCACGATGGAGGCGTGATGCTCGGCCAGCGGCAGCAGGGCCAATGTCTGGCCATGGTCGAACCATTCCCACGCCGTGTGCGCGTGTTCGCCTTCGTGCTGCATGCGGCACACCAGCATGGTCTTGCCGAAATCCTGCATATGCGCGCCGATGCCGCGGGCACGCCGGGTTTCGGAGAAGCGACTGTCGGCGGCGATGACCAGATCGGCGTGCACACGTTGGCTATGGCCCAGCTGCACCCAGCCGCGCTCGTGATCGGCACCGGTGCCAGTGACCTCGACGCCGTCGTGCAGGTGGATATCGGGGTGCGCCTGGGCGGCAGTCCAGGCGGCGCGGCGAATGGCCTGGTTGGGAACCAGGTGGCCCAGCTGCTGACGTCGTGCCATGTGCGCATCGACGAACAGTCCCTGCTCCCCAGCGCCGTTCATGATGCGCGCGCGCTGCAGTGGGGAGATGTCCTCGTCGTCGAAGTGCGCGGCCACGCCCAGCGTGCGCAGTTGCTGCATGGAGGCCTGGGTCAGGGCAATTTCGCGACCGTCGAAGGCCGGCTCGGCCAGCGCTTTGGCCGGCTGTCGCTCGATCAGTGCGACCGACAGCGACTGATCGGCCAGCGCGCGGGCCAGACAAAGGCCCACCGGGCCGGCGCCGATGATGGCGACGTCATGATGCATGGACAAACCCTCGAATGATCCTGAGAGGGCAAGTCTAGGCAGCATCGCGATGCGGCGGCCTGACCTGAGTCAAATGCCAGGCCAGGCCGCACGCGAGGACTTTCAAACGGTGGCCAGTTCGGTCCCGGTATAGGTGGCGCGCTGCGTCGCCGTAGTCCGTGCCACCGATGAGGGATCGGAGGCGTCGATCTTGAAGAAGGCGATCTGTTCGGCCAGAGCGTCGGCCTGCTCATGCATGGATCGCGCGGCGGCGGCCACCTGCTCGACCAGCGCGGCGTTTTGCTGAGTGACCTCGTCGATCTGCATCACGCCGCGATTGACCTGGTCGATGCCCGAGGTCTGCTCCTGATTGGCGGCCGAAATTTCGGCGACCAGGTCGGTCACCTTCTGCACGCTGGCGACGATGGTCTGCAGGGCCTGCGCCGAGCGGCCGACCAGCTCACTTCCGGACTCGACCCGCGCTGAGCTTTCGCCGATCAGGGTCTTGATGTCCTTGGCGGCCGAGGCGCTGCGCTGCGCCAGTTGGCGCACTTCCGAGGCGACCACGGCAAAGCCCCGGCCATGCTCGCCGGCACGGGCCGCCTCGACGGCGGCGTTGAGTGCCAGCAGGTTGGTCTGGAAGGCAATTTCGTCGATCATGCCGACAATGTCAGCAATACGGTGGCTGGACTGGCTGATGTCGGCCATTGCCGACATGGCCTGTTCGACTACCTGGCCGCCTTCTTCGGCATGCTCGCGTGCGCCACGGGCCATCTGGTCGGCTTGCGAGGCGTGGTTGGCATTGTGTCGCACGGATGCGGTGATCTCCTCCATGGAGGCGGCCGTCTCCTCCAGGCTTGAAGCCTGCTCCTGGGTACGTTGTGACAGGTCGTCGTTGCCGTTGGAGATCTGCTGCGCGGTGCTCGACACCTGCTGGCTGCTCTGCTGCACATTGGTGACGATGCCCTTCAGGCGCAGGCGCATGTCGTGCAGGGCTCGCAACAGGCTGCCCTCGATGTACTCGTGTTCGGCACCGCTGGCACGCAGGTCGCCACTGGCAATGCGCTCGGCGATGCTCACCGCATAACCGGGTTCACCGCCGATAGTGCGGCGAATCGAGCGAATGGTCAGCCAGACCACCAGCAACGCCAGTAGCACGACTAAGCCGGTTCGGGTCAGGTCATAGATCAGCTGGCGATGGAAGGCCTGATCGATGTCCTCGAAATAGGCGCCAGTGACAAAGTTCAAGTCCCAGGGCTTGTACAGCTGCGAATAGCTGATCTTGTCCTTGGCCTTGCCGGTCTTGGGTATGATCTGCGTGTAGCGGGTCAGGCCGTGGCCAGCGCTGCGGTCCCGGTCACGCATGATGCGGTAGTGATGCTTGCCATTGGCGTCAGTGTCCTGACTGATGTCCTTGCCCACGGCGGAGGGACGCAGTGGATGCAGACGCAGGACCAGATTGGAGTCGAAGGCGAAGATATAGCCCTTGCCGTGGTTCCAGCGCAGGTCACCAATCTCGCGAAGCGCTTCGCGCTCGGCGGTGGCCTGATCCATCTCGCCGGCTTCGGCACGCTTGCGGAAGGCATCGGCGACGGCCACGGCCGACTCGATATGGGACTGCAGCTTGCCTTCCAGTGACTTCATTTGCTGCGCACGCGATTCGAAGGCGCTGAGCACGGCCAACCCCAGCATGCCGATGGCGACGGTCAGCACCACCAGCCACAAACGTGCGTTCAGGGTCATTTGGAAGCGGGCTTTGTTCGTAGAAATACCCATTGATCTCATCCTCGCCAGGGCGGGTCTTGGTTGACGGCATGTATGCCACCCCTGGCTGGACTATCGGCCGTGCTGGATAAAACTTGACCAATTGATGAACCGATACAGACCTGATGGCGTCGCGGCGTTACCATGGTCGTGACAACTATTCGCACGGAAGAGAGAAAAGCCCCATGCGTTCGAGTAATCCGGCCTGGAAAAACAAGGCCTTCCAGAACGCGCACGCCTCCGGCGAGCGCATGAGTATCAATGGCACCATCGGCAAGACGGCACTGCTTCTGGTACTGGTCGTGATCAGTGGCGGCTGGACCTGGGCGCGCTTTTCCAGCGCCTTGGCCGTGGGCGGCGTACCAGCGGCCATGGATGCGGTCAGTGCGTACATGATCGGCGGCCTGATTGCCGGCTTCGTGCTGGCCCTCGTGACCGCTTTCGTGCCGCGCTGGGCGCATATCAGCGCGCCGGCCTATGCCTTGGCCGAAGGCCTGGCACTGGGCGGAATCTCGGCGATGCTGGAGCTGCGTTTTCCCAATATCGTGTTCCAGGCGGTGATGCTGACCGTGGGCGTGCTGGCGGCCATGCTGCTGGCCTATCGGTCGGGGTTGATCAAGGTGACCGACAAGTTCCGCATGGGCGTGGTCGCGGCTACCGGCGGCATTGCACTGGTCTACCTGCTTGATCTTGGCCTGCGCGCCTTCACCAGTATCGATATCCCGTTCATCAGCGGCAGTGGTGCCATGGGCATCGGTTTCAGCCTGCTGGTGGTAGGGCTGGCCGCGCTAAACCTGGTGCTGGACTTTGACATGATCGAGCGCGCCAGTGCTCAGGGCGCGCCCAAGCAGATGGAGTGGTATGGTGCCTTCGCGCTCATGGTGACGCTGGTCTGGCTGTACATGGAGCTGCTGCGCCTGATTGCCAAGTCACGTCGCTGAGCCGGCGTTCAAGCAGTGACCCGGGAAAAACGCGGTCCAGGGACCGCGTTTTTTGTGCGCAGGTACCTGCCTGAACAGCGCGCTCAGGCGGAACTCAAGCCTCGTTTTCGTCGCTGGCCGGCTGTCGGTTACCGGTACGCCCCGCCTGAGCGGTGCGTGTGGGCAGCGAGGTCAGCGTCGCGCGCAGGTCACGATTCGGGGCCGAGCCGGGTAGGTCGTCATCGGGGCCGGTCAGGCGCGGGCCATCCAGCACCTTGCCGCGCAGCTCCAGCTCGCTGACCACGCGATTACGGCCATCGGCCTTGGCGGTGTACATGGCTGTGTCGGCCCGGTGCACCAGCGTATCGATGGTGTCGTCCTCTCGCGCCTGGGCCACACCGATGCTGATGGTGAGCAGCAGCTTGGTGTCGCGTTCGGCATCAATGGGAATTTCCAGGCGGTGGACGCGGCGGCGCAGCCGTATCGCGATATGCGTTGCGTTGACGCGATCGGCACCGTCCAGCAGTACCACGAATTCTTCGCCACCATAGCGGCCGAGCAGGTCGGTCGGACGCAGCTCCACGCGCAGTGCCTCGGCCACGGCGATCAGGGCCTTGTCGCCGGCGCCATGACCACGGCGATCATTGAGGGTCTTGAAGTGGTCAAGGTCCAGGAACAGCAGCGATTGTGGGCGCATGGGCACCTGCTTCAGGCGTTGCTGCACGGCCAGAATCCAGGCTCGCCGATTGAGCACACCGGTCAACGGGTCCTTGTCGGCCAGTGCCCGAGCCCGGTCGCGGTCGTGGCGCAGGGTCAGTGCGCGGTCGGCAAGGCCGGCGGAAAGAATCAGGGCCTCGATGGCGCCAGCGGGTATACCGGCATCGTTCAGCCATACCAGCGACGGCATCGCGCCACCGGCCTGCGCGCTGGCCATGGCGGTCAGCACCAGCAGCGGCGTCCAGCCGGCGAGAAAGTACCAGGCCGAGCGCGAGCCGCGAATCCCGGTGAACAGCGATACCAGGAGCATCAGCAGCGAACCGATGATCAACAGGGGGTTGAGCAGCGCTTGGGCAATGCCGTCGACACCGGGCAGGCCGCTGGCGCGAGCCAGGGCAACCACCACGGTGTAGATGGCCAGTGCCAGGATGAGGACGTACGCCAGCCGCGAGTGTTCGCGGACCTGGCAGAATCCCAGCATGAACATGCACGAGCAGGCCATGGCAATGGCCAGCGCAACGTTGCCGATGGTCAGCGGCAAGTCGGCCAGGCTCGCCAGGCCAAGCGGATGGTAAAGAAAGCCGGTCTGCACTGCCTGAAGCACGCAGTAGGCCACGATGTATCCGGCATACCAGGCGAAGGCGCTATCGCGCAGCATCAGTGAAAAGCATAACCCCATGAAGGCCATGGCCAGCATGCCACCGAAGCATAGACTGGCCAGGGTCAGCCAGCGTTGGTTGTGCAGTGCAAAGTTGGCGTTGGAATCCAGCGAGAAACTGACCGGCGTGGGCAGCGCCGCACCGCCGCCCAACTTCAGCAATATGGGTTCATTGCCCAGCCGGTCGGCCGGGAGTCGAAACACGACCCTGTCAAAACCATGTTCGGGAGCGCTGAAATTGTTCAGTGCATTGGTGTACGCGGCGCTGCCGTCATGCGGATACAGGGTCACCGGCGCGAACGGCATCGAGCGGATCGAGAGTGTCTGGCGGCTTTCGGTCCATGGCGGAGGCTGTTGCAGCACCACCCATACCCCTTTGGGGGAATCGACAAAGGACTGCATCTGTTCGGGCGAAAATGGTTGCAGGCGCCCAGCACTCAGGTCGGTCAGTACCTTCGAGGGTGTGTCACCGAGAGTGACGGGGCGCCAGTGGCCGATCATGCCCGTGGCGTCGGCGGCGAAGGCGAGCATCGGCGCGAACAGTACCCAGCACCACAGGGCGGCGCACCACAGACGCTGCTTTATGCGTTGCCCTGCCATGTGTATGCGCCAAGAGGTCACGTGGCCATTTGACTGTGGCCGGTGCCGTGTCCTGACACGTCCCCCCTGAGTATTTGATCGATGCAGCCCGATTGTGCCGTGAATTGCAGATGCCTGTCGCCTTTTCTGTGACGGCATGCACAACATAAAACTGTAGGGTCGGACTGCCATTACGTGTCGAATGGTCTTTGGATTCGCCCGGTCGAGGGAGAATATCCGGCCTCAAGATGTCATGCGGTTTGCCAACCTGGCGTGAAGTGCATGTGGGCAAGGCGCGTGCTCGGGGTTCACGCCTGCGTGAAGGCGGCCGGCATGCGGCGTGCCGGCCGTGAGATTTTGTCAGTGCTTGGCGGGTGCCGGCCCCTGAACCACCTGCACCAGGTGATCAGGCTTCAGGTAAGTGGAGAAGGCCTGCTGCACCTGCCGGTCGCTGAGGTTCAGATAGTGGCGCGCGGCCACCATTGGCTGGTCCAGCGGCTCGCCATTGATGTTCCATTGGGTCAACGAGCGGGCAATGCGGTCGACGCTGGCCACCTGCAGCGGAATCGAGCGGATTTCGAACTGGCGCGCGTTGGTCAGTTCGTCGGCCTTCACCGGCTGGGTGCGCATGTCGCCCAGATCCTGCCGTACCAGCGCATCAACCTTGGCGACCTTGCCCGGGTCGCTGCCATAGTAGACGTAGAACATGCTGCGCGAGCGGCCGAAATTGAGGCCGGAGCTGGCGCCATAGGCATAGCCGTGGCGCACGCGCACATCGACCATCAGTCGCGAGGCAAAGCCGTTGCCTCCAAGCACGTCGTTGCCCAGTTCCAGTGCATAGCGCTGCGGGTCGTGCAGGTTCAGATCCACTGTCTGCGCCATCAGCACGGTGTCCTGCGAGGCGTAGGGGTTGGCTACCACCTGGTAATGGGCCGGATTGAGCGGCACCTTCGGACTGATGACGTCCGGCTTGGGGCCTTGGGCGTGCCAGGCGCCGAAGTACTTCTGCACGACCTGTTTGGCCTGCGCTGGGGTGATGTCACCGACCACGGTGATGGTGGTCATGTCCGGACGGTAAGTGTCGGCGAAATACTTTCGGGCATTGGCCAGGGTGAGTTTGCTCACCTTGGCGGGTGTGGCCTGGCGCAGATCCGGATCGCCCGCCGGATACAGGCCTTTCATCAGCGCGCGGTTCATCTTGTAGCGCGGCGATTGCATCTGCCCGGCCAGCTCGCGCGCGATGGAGTGCTGCTTGATGGTGAACGCCGATGCCGGCAGGGCCGGGTGCAACTCGTTGTCGGCCAGCAGCTGCATGCCGCGGTCAAAATGCTGCACCGGCACCGCCAGCGAGAAGCTGGGACCGGCCGACTCGCGGGCAGCGATGGCATCCAGCGCCTTGTGGAAGGCATCGCGATCTAAGTGGGTGGTGCCGTAGTCGAACAGCGAGGACAGCACGCGGCTGACACCTTTTTGTCCCTTGGGCGCCTGCAGGTTTTCGTTCTGATCGATCTGGCCATAGACGGTGACGGTCTTGCTGA
Organism: Oleiagrimonas sp. C23AA; assembly: GCF_011759385.1. Classification (GTDB taxonomy): domain Bacteria; phylum Pseudomonadota; class Gammaproteobacteria; order Xanthomonadales; family Rhodanobacteraceae; genus Oleiagrimonas. The sequence goes on from NZ_JAARLY010000001.1 coordinate 349,140, forward strand.
CATGCTCGGGCTGCACGATCAGGGTGATGCCGTTGGCCAGCTTCATGGTGGTCGGGTCGAGCGTCCAGTGCGGCATCTTCAGCTGCTTGAGCGCGTGCTCGGCCCAACTGGGCAGCGGTACATCCAGCTTGTCGTTGCTGGCGAACGACTCGCTGCCGCCAAAGCCGGCGCTCTGCGGCGGGCGCTTGCCATTGGGGTTGGGCGTCAGCACCACGGTGACGCGGGCGTCCGGGGTCAGATACTGGCGTGCCACGCGGTCGACGTCGGCCACGGTGACCTTGCGGATCTGCGCATCGGCCGCGGCGGGCGAATCCAGCCCTTGCCAGGCCAGTGCCTGCGACCAGGCGCTGGCCAGATCCACGGAGCTGTTCTTGTTGAACTCGGACTGGGCCAGCTCCGCGCGCTTGGCGGCGGCGACCAGATCAGCCGGTACACCGTGCTGGCGGATGCGCTCGATGACCTGATTCATGGCCTGGCGGGCATCGCCGGCGTCGCCGTCCTTGGGTACGCCGACCTCGACCACGCCGATGGCGCCGCGGCTGAAGTTCTGCGCCCAGGTGTCGGCGCTGAGCACCTTGCCGTCGGCCGCCAGCTTCGACAGGCCGCTGCGCGGGTTGCCCAGGGCGTCCATCAGGACCTGGGCCGCGGCGGCATCGGTCGCCTTGAGGCCAGGCAGGCGGTACATGAATTGCACCGCGCCGGTGGCGTCGGGAGTGGTCTTGGTGATGGTGGTGGACTTAACCTTGGCAAGCTTCACCGGCGTGCGCTTGGGTGTGGGGCGCTCGGGAATATCCCCGAACAGCTGCTTGACCTTTTGCAAGGTGCTGGCCGGGTCGACATCGCCCACGATCACGAAAATGGCGTTGTTCGGGGCGTACCAGTGCCGGTAGAAGCCGGTCAGGATCTTCGAGTCGGTCTTGTCGAACGATGGACGCGAGCCCAGCGCATCCTCGGCATATCCGGTGCCGGCGTAAAGCGTGCGCTCGGCCTGCTGGAAGGCCAGGTAACCGGGGTCGGAAATATCGCGCGAGACTTCCTGCTCGATGGCGCCTTTTTCCAGGTTCCAATCCTTGTTGGTCAGCTTGGCACCTTCCATGCGTGCCGCTTCGATATGCAGCAGCACATCGGTGTAGGCGGCCGGCGCCACAAAGTAGTACTGCGTGGCATCCATGGTGGTGAAGGCATTGTTCTCGCCGCCCATCTTGCCGGTCATTTCGTTGAGCTGGGCGCCGGTCATGCCTTTGGAATCGCGGAACATCATGTGTTCCAGCGCGTGTGCCGTGCCGGGAAAGCCTCTGGGCGTCTCGAAGCCGCCGGCCAGGTAGGTGATCTGCGTGGTCACCATGGGCGCCAGCGTGTCGCGCACAATCACTACGCGCAGGCCGTTGTTCAGCGTGGCGCGCAGGACATGATTCCGGGTCTTAACCGGCGCCTTGGCGGCCGCAGCGGGAGCGGTCGTGGCCAGCAGGCCCGACAGGGCCATGGCCAGAGCCAGTGGCTTGAAGCAATTGCGCATGATGAAAATCCCCATGGGTGGCTGGTGCTCAAGTGCACAGACCGCCGCGCGGAGATCGATCAGCGTGTGGTCGGCGCATCCTTCGCCTGGAGTGTCCATGCTAGGCGCGCTTTGCGGGCGCGCCTAGTCAACCAATGGCATAGGGCTGAGGACAGCCGTTCAGCTCGTGTGGCCCAGTACTCGCGGCTCCGGCTCCAGCGTCACGCCGAAGCGTTCGCCGACGCTGCGCTGCACCTTTTGCGCGAAGGCCCAAAGCTCGGCGCCGCTGGCGATGCCATGATTAACCAGCACCAGCGCGTGGCGGTTGGAGATGCCGGCATCGCCGTCGCGTGCCCCTTTCAGACCGCAGGCGTCGATCAGCCATCCGGCCGAGAGCTTGGCGAGGGTGTCGCTGGCCGGCCACACCGGCATCTGCGGATGCTCGGTTTGCAGCGCCTGGGCCTGCGCCTTGGGCACCCACGGATTCTTGAAAAAGCTGCCGGCATTGCCGATCACCGCCGGATCCGGCAACTTGCGCGTGCGCAGGCTGACCACGGCTTCAGCGATGTGAATCGGTGCGGGCTTGGCAATGCCCATTTTTTTGAGCTCATCGCCGATGCCGGCGTAGCTCAAGTTCGGCGCACGATCGCGAGGCAGGCCGAAGGTCACCGCGGTGACAATGAAACGATCCGGCTGACGCTTGAACAGCGAATCGCGGTAGCCGAACGCGCAGTCGGCCGTGGACAGCTCGACAAAGGCGCCGGCCTGCGTGTCCCAAGCCTCGACCATGTCGACAAATTCCGCCACTTCCACGCCGTAGGCGCCAATATTCTGGATCGGTGCGGCGCCGACCGTGCCGGGAATCATGATCAGGTTTTCCAGGCCCGGGTAGCCTCGAGCGAGGCTCCAGCGCACAAAATCGTCCCAGCGCTCGCCGGCCGCCACACGCAGGCGCGGACGCTCGGCATCTTCGAACATCTCCACGCCCTGGGTGGCCATGGCCAGTACCGTGGCATCGACATCACCGGCGAACAGCACATTGCTGCCTTCGCCCAGCACCAGAATGTCGCCAGCGGCCACAGCCGGCTGGGCCAGCAGGCCGGGCAGGGCGGTGGGGTCGCGGATCTCGGCCAGCAGCCGCGCGCGTGCATCCACACGCAGCGTGTTGCGGCCCTTGAGTGGCGCGTTGTCGGTGAGCAGATAGCCGCCCATGTCTACCGGAGGCTGGGTCATGTCAGGCCTGGAAAGTTCAGGCGCCGCGCCAGGCGCGTACGCAGTCGTCGATAAGGGACGGACCGGCATAGACCAGTCCGGAATAAAGTTGTACCAGCGAGGCACCGGCCTGGCGCTTGGCCAGCGCATCGCGGCCGCTCATGATGCCGCCGACGCCGACCAGCGGCACGCTGCCTTCCAGGCGCTGCGCCATGCCGGCCAGCACCTCGGTGGCGCGCTGGGTCAGCGGCGCGCCGGAAAGACCGCCGGCTTCGTTGCCGTGCACATGGTCGCGCACGATCTGGCGATCGAGCGTGGTGTTGGTGCAGATCAGCCCGTCCACGCGCAGGTCGACCAGGGTTTGCGCCATCGCGTCCATGCCGGCTTCGTCGACATCCGGCGCCATCTTCAGCAGCATCGGGCGGCGTCCATGCAGCGCGCCCAGGCGCTCCTGTTCCTCGCGCAAGCGGCCCAGCAGGCGCTTGAGTGCGTCGCCCTGCTGCAGGTCACGCAGCCCCTGCGTGTTCGGCGAGGAGATGTTGACGGTGACATAGCTGGCCGCGGCGTAGACGCGCTCCAGGCAGTACTGATAGTCGTCGACCGCGTGCTCGTTGGGCGTGGTCTTGTTCTTGCCGATATTGATGCCGAGCACGCCGCCAAAACGCGCGCGCCCGACGTTGTGCACCAGTGCATCGACGCCGTCGTTGTTGAAGCCGAAGCGGTTGATGATGGCGCGGTGCTCGGGCAGCCGGAACAGGCGCGGTCGCGGATTGCCCGGCTGCGGGCGGGGCGTGACCGTGCCCACTTCCAGGAAGCCAAAACCCAGCGCGGCCAGCGCGTCGACATGCGCACCGTTCTTGTCCAGGCCAGCCGCCAGGCCCACCGGGTTGGGAAACGACAGCCCGAATGCCTGGACCGGCGCGGCGGCCACCTTCTGTCGGCCCAGGCCCATGCGGTGCCCGGTTTCCAGCAGGTCCAGCGTCATTTCGTGCGCGTGTTCGGGGTCCAGCGCAAACAGCAGCGGGCGCAGCAGCGCGTATGTGTTCATGCAGATGCTCAATCGGGCCCGGTACGCGTGTGGCGTCGCCTGACGGTCAGTGACCGACGCACCGGGAAACATGGCTCAACAACCGCACATGATCCCATGTTTGTCGGCGGCTTGTCTTTGCGTGGCGCTTAAGGCGTGCCGACAAAAATACGTGTGTCGTAGACCATGGCCACGCGATCGCGCTCGGCGCAGGCGTCGAACAGCTCGCGCAAGGCGGCCATCATCGGTGCATGGTCGTGGTGATCGGGCGGCGGCGCGTAAGGGGACGATCGCAGGCGCCCTGCCAGGGCGTCAAAAACCATCGATTGCACGTACTCAAAGCGCGTGCGCGCGATCAGGCCCTGGCCAAACCAGGCTTGCATGGCCTCGTCGCTGGCGTAGCGTTCGGCCACGGCGGCGTAGTCGGTGCCAAAGCGTTGCAGCAGCGCCTCGTAGCCGTCCAGAAAGGGCGTGCCGCTCAGGCGTCGGCTGTTCCAGAACACCGCGGCCACGCCGCCGGGTTTGAGGATGCGTCGCCATTCGCGACGCACCGCCTGCTGGTCGAACCAGTGAAAGGCCTGTGCCGCGGTGACCACGTCCACGCTGGCGTCGGCCAGGCCGGTGGCTTCGGCCTGACCAGCGACGCTGCGATAGCCGGGACGTGCCTCCAGCCAGGCATCGGCGGCCTCGCGCATGGCCGCGTTGGGTTCCACGGCGGTCACTTCGTGCCCGGCCGAAAGAAACATTTCCGTGGAAATGCCGGTGCCGGCGCCGATGTCGGCAATCAGCGCGTCTGGTGCCACGCCGGCATCGCGATGCAGCCAGTGCGGCAGCCGTGCCGGATAGGACGGGCGATAACGCACGTAGTCCTCGACCCGGCGCGAGAAGCGCTCGGTTTCCTTCAACGCAAGCGGCTTGGCGTCAGTCATGGCGATCAGCCGTTGAGCATCTGGCCGCCGTCGACCACCAGCGTGTGTCCAGTGATCCAGCCAGCCAGCGGCGAGGCCAGGAACAGCGCCGGTCCGGCAATTTCCTCTGGCTCGCCAAAGCGACCAAACGGGATGTTGGCCAGCGTGCGATCGTGCACCTCGGGCGCGTTTTGTTCGCGCTCTTCCCACAGTCCGCCCGGAAACTTGATCGAGCCCGGCGCAATGGCGTTGACGCGGATGCCATCGCTGGCCAGGGCCAGCGCCTGCGAGCTGGTGTACGAGGTCATGGCTGCCTTCACCGCGGCGTACGGCGCGCCACCGCCACGCGGGCGCAAGGCGGCAATCGAGACGATGTTAAGGATGCTGGCGTGCGCCGAGGCTTTCAGCCAGGGCAGGGCATGACGCGAGGCGCGCACCGGCGCCAGTACGTCCACCGACAGCCCACGCTGCCAGCTGTCCTCGTCGTCACTGAAGCCAAAGCCGCTGCCGTTGTTGACCAGCACGTCGATGCCACCCAGGGCATCGGCGGCATGTTCGATATAACGTGCCACGCTGTCGGCGTTGGCCAGGTCGCAGCGCGCCACATGCACCTTGGCGCCGGTCTCGGCCAGTTCCTTGCCGGTCGCCTCCAGCGCTTCGGTGCCGCGGGCGCAGATCGATACCGCAGCGCCGGCCTGGGCAAAGGCCAGGGCCATGGCGCGGCCGATGCCCTTGCTGCCGCCGGCAATCACGACGCGGTAATCGGAAAAATCAAAGGTGGGGAAGGTGGTGCTCATCGTAGCCTGCTGCTCCAACCGGGGGACGCCCAAGCATACCCGGCACGGGCTGACTGTTCGCCAAGACGCCACATCGTTTCCGACCAAGGTCGCAAGAAAAAGGGCGGGCCCGGAAACCGGACCCGCCCTTGAAGGCGTCTTCAAATGGATGCAAGCGCCTTAGATGTCGAACTTGATGCCCTGGGCCAGCGGCAGCGCATCGGACCAGTTGATGGTGTTGGTCTGACGACGCATGTAGGCCTTCCAGGCGTCCGAGCCTGACTCGCGGCCGCCGCCGGTTTCCTTCTCGCCACCGAAGGCGCCGCCGATCTCGGCGCCGGAGGTGCCGATGTTGACGTTGGCGATGCCGCAGTCGGAACCTGTGGCCGACAGGAACTGCTCGGCGTGGCGCATGTTCAGCGTGAAGATGGCCGAGCTCAGGCCCTGCGGCACGTCGTTCTGCATGGCCAGGGCTTCGTCCAGGGTCTTGTACGGCAACACGTACAGGATCGGCGCGAAGGTCTCGGTCTGCACCACTTCATCGCTGTTTTTGAGGCCAGTGATGATGGTCGGCAGCACGAAGTGCTCGCTGCCCTTGCCCTCGGCCTTGGCGCCACCCGTGGCGACCTTGCCGCCGGCGGCCTTGGCCTTCTCGATCATCGCCAGGTACTTGTCCACCGAGGCCGGGTCGATCAAAGGGCCCATCAGCGTACCGGCATCGGTAGCCGCGCCGATCTTGGTCTCGACCTGCTTGTAGGCCTTGACCAGCTTCTCGGTCACTTCTTCGGCAATCGACTCGTGCACGATCAGGCGGCGCGTGCTGGTGCAGCGCTGGCCGGCGGTACCGACGGCACCAAAGGCAATGGCCGGAATGGCCAGCTTCAGGTCGGCGGTCTCGTCCACGATCATGGCGTTGTTGCCGCCCAGCTCCAGCAGCGAGCGACCCATGCGCTCGGCCACGCGCACGCCGACCTTGCGGCCCACGGCGGTGGAGCCGGTGAAGCTCATCAGCGCCACGCGCTTGTCATCGACGAACTGCTGCGCCAGCTCGGTGCCGGCATCGTTGAACAGATAGAAGATCTCCGGGAAACCGGCGTCCTTCAACGCCTCGTTGCAGATCTTCATCGTCGCGATGGCGGTCAGCGGCGTCTTCGGCGACGGCTTCCAGATGCAGATGTCACCGCAGGCGGCGGCCAGCATGGCGTTCCAGGCCCACACCGCGACCGGGAAGTTGAAGGCCGAGATGATGCCGACCAGGCCCAGCGGCTGGTACTGCTCGTACATGCGGTGACCCGGACGTTCCGAGTGCATGGTGTAGCCGTACAGCATGCGGCTCTGGCCCACGGCGAAGTCGGCGATATCGATCATCTCCTGCACTTCACCGTCGCCCTCGGGCTTGATCTTGCCGTTCTCCAGGCTGACCAGGGTGCCCAGCTCATCCTTGTACTTGCGCAGCGCTTCGCCGCACAGGCGCACCGCTTCACCGCGCTGCGGCGCCGGCGTCGTGCGCCAGGTCTGGAAGGCCTTCTGCGCGCGCTCGATGATGATGTCGTAGTCAGCCTGGCTGGAGGCGTGCACCTTGGCAATGACCTTGCCGGTCGAGGGGTTGGTCACCTCGATGGTGCCGGCGTCGGTGGTCTTGGACCACTCGCCATTGCCCAGATAAGTACCGGAATTGACGTCGGAAAGGCCCAGTGCCTTGAGAACCTCGTGGGACATGGAATCTCCTGCTTCACAACGTTGGGCGTGGCGCACCACGCGAAACGATCAAGTCTAACAGAGCTGTCCGAAACCGCCCGTCGCAGTGCACAAAAGTGGTGCAAACGAAGGTGGGAGATGGCGACCCCGGCAGGATTCGAACCTGCGACCTTCCCCTTAGGAGGGGGACGCTCTATCCAGCTGAGCTACGGAGCCGCGAGCGACCGATTCTAGCAAATCGGATAACTCGCGTGGCTTCGATTCGCCCCTTGGCGTCTCGGTCGGTTTGCGTGCCCTGCAACATGGTCGAACCGGGACGTGAGCGCGAGAAGCACCCGTGGCGTTGCCCGCGCTGACGGCCGCTCCGTCATTCCGCGCTGCAGCATGGCTTTTTCGCAGATGCTGGTAGAGTAGGGGTAACCAAATACCGTGCGCCGTGACGTTGAACGCGGGGCACGCCATGAGCAAGGTGCAGAATTTCCTGGATGTTCGCGCCTTTTTTCATAGACAAATTTGTTAGCGCTAACATCATGCTGATCGGTCATGAAATGCCCAGTTGCATTGGCCACACGGAGAGCGTTGATGAACATGTATGCAAAAGCAGGAGGAGGGGCGCATGAGCCTGGTCGCGGGCATTGATCTGGGAACGCAGGGCCTGAAGGTGGTCATCTATGATCCGGACCACCGGCGCATGGTGGCCAGCGCCTCGGCACCGCTGACGCTGATGAGCGCCGAGGGCGGCGTGCGTGAGCAGCGCGCTGACGACTGGGTGCAGGCCTTGCGCCGCTGTTTTGCCGAGATCGACGCGGCGCTCAAGGCGCAGGTGACGGCATTGGCCGTGTCTGGTCAGCAACACGGCTTCGTGCCGCTGGATGCCGAGGGCGAGGTGCTGGCGCCCGTGAAGCTTTGGTGTGACACCAGCACCAGCGATGAGTGCGAGCAGATCATGCAGGCCGTTGGCGGTGTCGATCGCTGCATCGAGCTGGCCGGCAACCCCATCATGCCGGGCTATACGGCATCCAAGCTGCCGTGGACAAGGACACATCGCCCCGAGGTGTATGCCGAGCTGGCGCACATCCTGCTGCCGCACGATTACCTCAACTTCTTCCTTACCGGCGAATATTTCTGCGAGTACGGCGATGCCTCCGGCACCGGCTGGCTGGATGTGCGCACGCGTCAGTGGTCCGATGCCTTGCTGCAGGCTACCGACCCCGATCGCGACCTCAAGGCTTGCCTGCCGCCGATTGTCGAGCTGGGCCGCACTTTTGCCGTGCGCGCCGACGTGGCTGGCGAGCTCGGGTTGGGCGCGCAGGCCGTGGTCGCCGTCGGCGGTGGCGACAACATGATGGCGGCGATCGGTACCGGCGCGGTGGTGCCGGGGCGCCTGGCGATGAGCCTGGGGACCTCGGGCACGCTGTTTGCCTATGCCGATACGCCAGTGGTGGACGAAGATGGCGCCTGGGCGGCGTTCTGTTCCTCGTCCGGTGGCTGGCTGCCGCTGATCTGCACCATGAACTGCACGGTGGCCACCGAAACGGTGGCCGACATGTTCGGTTTTTCCAGCCGCGATGGTGATGCGCGCATCACCGCCAGCAAGCCTGGCGCCGGCGGCCTGACCATGCTGCCGTTCTTCAGTGGCGAACGCGTGCCCAATCTACCGCGCGGCAAGGCCTCGCTGAGCGGCATGGATCTGACCAACGCCAGCCAGGCCAATGTCTATCGCGCGGCGATGGAAGGCGCCACTTACAGCATCCGCTATGGCTACGACGCTTTCGTCCGCGCCGGCATGACCTTCGACAGCATCGTGCTGACCGGCGGCGGCGCCAACAGCGCGGCCTGGCGGCAGATGGTGGCCGACATCTTCAACCTGCCAGTGGAGGTGCCGGAGCTGGCCGAAGGTGGCGCCTTCGGTGCCGCACTGCAGGCGTTGTGGTCGTACCGGCGCGGGCAGGGCGATGACATCTCGCTACCGGATCTGGTCGCCGAGCATGTACGCCTGGATACCAGCCGCACCGCCCACCCCGACAGCGCACGCGTGCAGGCCTACCGCGCGCCGTACCAGCGTTTTCTCGATCAACTTGACGTCGTGCGTCCTCTGTACACGGCATGACGCATTCCCATGAAGCACGCAACAAGGAGCTGCAGATGAGCACGCAAGCCTTCATTGGCGCCCGGGAATTTTTCCCCGGCATTGGCACCATCCCGTTTGAAGGACGCGAGTCGGACAACCCGCTGGCGTTCAAGGTCTACGATGCCGACAAGCGCATCGGTGGCAAAACCATGGCCGAGCATCTGCGCTTTGCGGTTTGCTACTGGCACAGCTTCTGTAATGCCGGCCACGATCCGTTCGGCCCCGGCACGCGCCACTATCCGTGGGATCAGGTCGGCGCGCCGATGGCCAACGCCGAGGCCAAGATCGACGCCGCGTTCGAGTTCTTCACCAAGCTGGGTGTGCCGTACTACTGCTTCCACGACGTGGACATGGCGCCGGACGCCGACGATGTGGGCCAGTTCGAGCGCAACCTCAAACACATGGTGGGCCTGGCCAAGGAGCGCCAGCAGGCCACCGGCATGAAGCTGCTGTGGGGTACGGCCAACCTGTTCAGCCATCCGCGCTACATGAATGGCGCGGCCACCAATCCGGACTTCAACGTCGTCGCGCGCGCCGCGGTGCAGGTCAAGGCAATGATCGAGGCCACGGTGGAGCTGGGCGGCGAGAACTATGTGTTCTGGGGCGGGCGTGAAGGTTATGCCTCGCTGTACAACACCGACATGAAGCGCGAGCTGGCGCACATGGGTCGCTTCCTGACCATGGCGCGCGATTACGGCCGCAGCATCGGTTTCGAGGGTTCATTCCTGATCGAGCCCAAGCCGATGGAGCCGATGAAGCATCAGTACGATTTCGATGCGGCCACCTCGGCGGCGTTCCTGCGCGAGCACGGGCTGGACAAGGACTTCAAGCTCAACATCGAGGGCAATCACGCCACGCTGGCCGGGCACACCTTCGAGCACGACCTGCAGGTGGCGGCCGACGCCGGTCTGCTGGGCAGCATCGACGCCAACATGGGCAATCCGCAGAACGGCTGGGATACCGACCAGTTCCCGGTGAATCTGTACGACACCGTGGGCGCCATGCTGGTGCTGCTGCGCAACGGTGGCCTGGGCGCGGGTGGCCTCAACTTCGACGCCAAGGTGCGTCGCGAGTCGACCGATCCGGCGGACCTGTTCCTTGCCCACATCGGCGGCATGGATGCATTCGCGCGTGGTCTTGAGGTGGCCCATGCGCTGATCGAAAGCTCGCCGCTAGAGGGTTGGCGTGGCGAGCGTTATGCCAGCTTCGACCAGGGCAACGGTCAGCGCTTCGAGAACGGCGAGCTGTCGCTGGCTGACCTGCGCGATCACGCCGAGGCCGCCGGCGAGCCCAAGCAGACCAGCGGCCGTCAGGAAGCCTACGAGAACCTGATCAACCGTTACCTGGTCCGCTGATGACCACTGGGGCCGCGGTGTCACAGGGGCGCCGCGGCCCGTGTCGCACAACAATCACAACGACACGGTTGCACATACAAGGGAGGGGATATGGACGTTGCAAACGCGACGCACCATAGCGAGGAGAACACGGCATTCATCGTGCTGATCAGCCTGGTGGCCACCATTGGCGGCTTCCTGTTCGGCTTTGACAGCGGCGTGATCAACGGCACCGTCGACGGCCTGCAGCAGGCCTTTCATTCCAACTCGGTGGGCACCGGCTTCAATGTCGCCTCGATGCTGCTCGGCTGCGCGGTCGGCGCGTTCTTCGCCGGGCGCCTGGCCGACTACTACGGCCGTCGCAGCGTGCTGATCGTGGCCGCGGCCTGCTTCATCATCTCGGCGTGGGGATCGGGCATTTCCACCTCGTCGGCCGAGTTTGTGGTCTATCGCATCATCGGCGGCCTGGCGGTGGGCGCGGCCAGCGTGATGTCGCCGGCCTATATCAGTGAAGTATCGCTGGCGCGCTATCGCGGCCGGCTGGCCAGCGTGCAGCAGATCGCGATCATCTTCGGGCTGTTCGCCGCTTTCCTGAGCAATTATCTGCTGGCGCGTTTTGCCGGCGCCTCGACGCAGCCGCTGTGGCTGGGTTACGACGCCTGGCGCTGGATGTTCTGGATGGAGCTGGTGCCGGCGATACCGTTCCTGGTGGCGTTGATGTTCATTCCGGAAAGCCCGCGCTACCTGGTGGCCAAGGGCCACGAGTCGGTGGCGCTGGCGGTGCTCAAGCGGCTTTATGGTCCACGCAGCGGGCAAGCCAAATTCGATGAGATCCGCGCTTCGCTCGCCTCCGACCAGCATCGACCGCGCTTTTCCGATCTGATCGATCGCCAGCGCCGGCGCGTGCGCCCGATCGTCTGGGTCGGAATCGGCCTTGCCGCATTCCAGCAATTGGTCGGTATCAATGTGGTGTTCTACTACGGTGCCGTGCTGTGGCAGGCGGTGGGCTTTTCCGAGGCCGATGCGCTGCTGATCAATGTCTTTTCCGGCGCGCTGAGCATCGCCGCCTGTATCGGCGCCATGCTGATGATCGATCGGGTCGGTCGCAAGCCGCTGCTATGGGGCGGCTCGGTGGGCATGGCGATCACGCTGGCGCTGGTGGCCTATGCGTTTTCCACCGCCCACACCGGCACGCATGGACAGGTCGCGCTGAGCGGCGGCATCGGCGTGCTGGCGCTGGTGGCGGCCAATGCCTACGTGGTGTGCTTCAACATGTCCTGGGGCCCGGTGATGTGGGTGATGCTGGGCGAGATGTTCCCCAACCAGATCCGCGGCTCGGCACTGGCCGCCGCCGGTGCGGTGCAGTGGATAGCCAACTTCCTGATCACCATCACCTTCCCGATTCTTCTGGCCGGTCTGGGCCTGGCCGCAGCCTACGGCCTGTACACACTGGCCGCGCTGCTGTCGGTGGTGTTCGTGCTCAAGTTCGTGCACGAGACCAAGGGCAAGGAACTGGAGCACATGGACGGCTGATGCGCACCGGTGCGGCCCTCATCGCAGCCATGGGCGACCGTCACGCAGAGCGTGTCGGTCGCTGCCGCTCAGTCGTCGGCCGAGCGCTTGCCGGCGGCGCGCGGCTTGGCCACCGAGTCGCGCTTGACCAGCGTGTGGCCCACCACATGATCGACCACCGTGCGCACTTCGTTGTCCTTGCGGCCGATATTGCGCATCAGGATGTCGATGGCCGATTCGGCCATCGAGGCGATCGGCTGATGCACAGTGGTCAGTTCCGGCCAGACGGTGGTCGCGGCCGAGGTGTCATCAAAGCCCACCACCGACAGATCACCCGGCACATCCAGCCCCTGGCGGTGGGCGACCGAGACCACCGCCGCGGCCATGTCGTCGTTGGCGGCGAAGATCGCGCTGGGCGGACGCTTGCGCGCCAGCAGCTTCTCCGCCGCTTCCAGACCGGAGCGATAGGTGAAGTAGCCCTGTTGTACCAGCGTCTTGTCCAGCTTCAGGCCGGCTTCGTCCAGTGCGGCCTGAAAGCCCTCGAAGCGGCGTGCGCTGGCGCTGAGGTTGGGGTGGCCCTTGATGTGGCCGATGCGGGTGTGTCCCTGCGCGATAAGCTGCTCGGTGATCTCCTTACCGGCGCGGAAGTCGTCAATGCGTACCCGCGAGATCGCCTCGCTGCTCCAGCCCGAGGCGATCGACACCACCGGAATGCCGGCGTTGACCAGCTCGGTGACCACGGTCTTGGATTCGCACAGCGGCGGCGGCAGGATCACGCCGGCCACGCTCTTGGCCAGCGTCCGCGCGGAGCTTCGCTTGCCTTCGGCGCTCAAGTCGTCCCAGGCCTCGATGACCAACTGCACGGCCGTTTGCGCGGTGCCGCGAAGGGCGCCAACCAGCAATTCGCGCAGGTAGGCGGCACTGGGGTTGGTGTAGATCAGCGCGATGCGGGCGGTCTTGGCCGCCGCCAGCGAGCTGGCCGCCAGGTTGGGCGTATAGCCAAGCTTTTCCACCGCCTGCATGACCCGTTCGCGCGTGGTGTCGCGCACGTTGCCGTTGCCGTTGATGACCCGAGAGACCGTCATCGGCGACACATTGGCCAGCGTCGCGACTTCATCGATGGTGGTGGCACGCCCCTTGCGACGTCCCGATTTCTTAGCCGTTGCCACAGGCGTCCCTTGTCTAAGTCCGGCAGTGCAGGCGATCAGCCCCGGCCCCAACCGGGTACGCGATGGCTATCGCTGTTATCGATACGCACATCATTGTCGCAGGATCGCCGCTTCATGACCTTCAGGCTACGCATGGTAGCGTTAACGGAAAGTTCGCACGAGCCTGTGCAAGGTTTTGACCGTGCACGTGAATGCGCTCTCGGTGGACGCGGATGGCTCAATGCCGGCACGGCCGTGCAAAACCTGCAGCCCTCGCATGCTGCGCAGCAGCCGCCGGCTGAAGACCTGCCGCGTTTCTTCAATCGCTTTCTCCACCCCGGCGCCCGCTTTCGTTCCTCCCGCTTGGCGCCGGGGCTTTGTCTTTTCTCCATCAGCAGAGCACGTGTCCGATGAAAGAGGCTTCTTCCCCCAGAACCGACGCGCAGGGTTCGGCGCGCGACCGTGAGATCGTCGACGCCAAGGTAATTGTCACCTGTCCCGGGCGCAATTTCGTCACGTTGAAAATCACCACGCGATCGGGCATCACCGGCCTTGGCGACGCCACACTCAACGGCCGTGAGCTGGCCGTGGCATCGTATCTCCAGGATCACCTGGTGCCGAATTTGATCGGTCGCGATGCGGGGCGAATCGAGGATATCTGGCAGTTTTTCTACCGCGGCGCGTACTGGCGCCGCGGGCCGGTGACCATGACCGCCATCGCCGCCGTGGACGTGGCGCTGTGGGACATCCTGGGCAAGATGGCCGGCATGCCGATTTACCAGTTGCTGGGCGGACGTTCGCGCGAAGGTGCGCTGGTCTACGCGCATGCCAATGGCCGTGACATCAGCGAGGCCTGCGACGAGGTCGGCGCGTACATCGAAAAGGGCTTCCTGGCGGTGCGTGCGCAGTGCGGCGTACCGGGTGTGAAGAAGGCCTATGGCGTCTCCACCGCGGGCAAGCCGTACGAGCCGGCCGAGACCGAACTGCCGCTGGAAACGGCGTGGAATACACCACGCTATATGGAAACAGCGCCCAAGCTGTTCGAGCGCATTCGCGCCGAACATGGCAACGAGGTGCACCTGCTGCACGATGGGCATCACCGCATGACGCCCATCGAGGCCGCGCGCCTGGCCAAGGATCTGGAGCCCTATCGCCTGTTCTGGCTGGAAGATGCGACGCCGGCGGAAAACCAGAAGTCGTTCGAGCTGATTCGCCAGCATTCGACCACGCCGCTGGCCGTGGGCGAGGTGTTCAATGCCATCTGGGATTGCAAGTACCTGATCGAGAATCAGCTGATCGACTACATCCGCACCACCATCGTGCACGGCGGCGGCATCACCCATCTGCGCCGGCTTGCCGATTTTGCCGCCCTGCATTCGGTGCGCACCGGCTTTCATGGTGCGACGGACCTGTCGCCGGTCACCATGGGCGCGGCGCTGCACTTTGACACTTGGGTGCCCAATTTCGGTATCCAGGAATACATGTTCCACACCGACCCCATCAACGACGTGTTTCCGCACGACTACCATTTCCAGGACGGTCGCCTGCATGTCGGTGACACGCCGGGCCATGGTGTCCAGATCGATGAAAAGCTGGCCGCCAAATATCCGTACTCGCCCAAGCAGCTGCCCGTGGCGCGGCTGGAAGACGGCAGCATGTGGGACTGGTAAGACACGCGCAGGAACGGCATAACATGACGATGAGCAGGACAAGCCACGCCGACAGGCGGCCGCGGCGTGTGGTGTGTTTCGGTGAGCTGCTGATGCGGCTTTCCGCTCCGGGTCGCGAGTGCCTGCTGCAGTCGCCGCGGCTGGATGTGCAGTTTGGTGGCGCCGAGGCCAATGTGGCCGCTTCGCTGGCCTACCTGGGCCACGAGGCGGTGATGGTCAGTACGCTGCCCGACAACGCGTTGGGTGCTACGTGCGCAGGCGAGTTGCGCCGCCATGGTGTCGATACCTGCGCCGTGCGCACGGACGAGGGGCGCATGGGGCTGTATTTTCTTCAGCCCGGCGCCATGCAGCGCCCCGCCGAAGTGCTGTACGACCGCGCTGATTCGGCCTTCGCCTGCGCCGCCGCTGATCGCTACGACTGGCCGGTGCTGCTGGAGGGCGCCGACTGGCTGCATGTCTCGGGCATCACGCCGGCCTTGGGCCCGGCACCGGCCGAAGCGGCGCGTCAGGCCATGCGCGCCGCGCGTCGCGCTGGCATGGGCGTGTCGTTCGACTGCAATTTCCGCAGCAAGTTGTGGGGCGATCGATTGCACGAAGCGCCCGCCGTGTTGAGGGCGCTGGTGGCCGAGGCCACCTGGCTGTTCGGCAACGATCGCGATATCGCCTTGTTGCTGGGCAAGCACTTTGCACACGATTCGGCCATGGCGCGGTTTCAGGCCGCCAGCGAGCTGGCCTTGCAGGCGTGGCCGCAACTGGCGGGCATGGCCTCCACCGAACGCACGCATCAATCGGTGGAGGTACAGCAATTGCGCGGGCTGATGGCCACACGCGAGGGCGTGCTGCAAACCCGCGCTTTCGAACTGGCCGGGATTGTCGATCGCATCGGCGCCGGCGATGCCTTTGCTGCCGGCCTGTTGCACGCGCTTTGGGGTGGCTGGGAGCGCCGTGATGCGCTCGACTTTGCGGTCGCCGCGGCGTGCCTGAAACACTCCATCCCTGGTGACGTCAATCGGGTGGGCGAAGCGGCCATCCGTGCGCTGCTCGATGACGACAGCCTGGAGGTAAAACGCTGATGAGCACGAAGACGACGCGCGCGGTACTGAGTCGCGCCACGCTGTCATCGCTACCCGACGCCGTCGAGCGGCCAAACTACGCGCTGGATGATGTGGATATCGGCATCGTGCACTTTGGCCCGGGCGCGTTTCATCGCGCGCACCAGGCGGTGTATCTGGATGCGCTGCTGGCCACCGATCCGCGCTGGAGCATTTGCGGGGTATCGCTGCACAGCGCCGGTGTGCGCGATGCATTGGCCACGCAGGATGGCCTTTACACGTTGGCGCTGTTGGACGAGCAGCCTTCGCTGCGTGTGATTGGAAGCCTGCGTGAAATCTTGTGTGCGCCCCAGCAGCAGGCGCAGGTGCTGACGCGTTTGGCCCAACCACAGATCAAACTGGTCACGCTGACCATCACCGAAAAAGGCTACTGCCTGGCCGGTGACGGGTTGGACATGGCGCACCCGGACATCGTCCATGATGTGGCCTCGCCACAGACGCCGCGCTCGGCGATCGGTTATCTGGTCGCCGGTCTGCGCGAGCGCCATCGCCAGGGTACGGCACCGTTCACCGTACTCAGTTGCGACAATCTGGCCGACAATGGCGGGCGTCTGCGCGGCGCTGTACTGGCTTTCGCCGAACGTATCGACAGCGCGCTCGCGCAGTGGATCGAGCGCGAGGTGGCGTTTCCACGCTCGATGGTCGACAGCATCACGCCGGCGACCGACGATGCCCTGCGCGAGCGTGTGTGCAGCCAGCTGGGCGTGGCCGATGCCTGGCCGATCCAGCGCGAGGCTTACACGCAGTGGGTGGTGGAAGATCGTTTCTGCAATGCGCGCCCGGCGCTGGAAAGCGTGGGCGTGACCTTGAGTGACGATATTGCCGGTTACGATCGCGCCAAGCTGCGCCTGCTCAATGGGCCGCATTCCACGCTGGCCTATGTCGGTTCGCTGATGGGCATCGGTACCGTGGCCGAGGCCATGCGTGACGAGGCGCTGGCTGGTTTTGTCGAACGGCTGATGCGTCAGGATATGGCGCCCACATTGAAGGCTCCGCAGGGCTTCGATGCCCAGGCCTATACCAGCGCCATCCTGGCGCGGTTTCGCAATCCGGCGATCGCCCACAAGCTTTCGCAGATTGCCTGGGATGGTTCGCAGAAGCTGCCGGTACGCCTGATGGGCACCATCGCCGATGCGCTGGACGCTGGCGCGGACATCGCGCGTCTGTGCTTGCCGGTGGCCGCCTGGATGCACTTTGTGCGTCGGCAAGCGCAGGCTGGCGAACGTCTGGTCGATCCGCTGGAAGCGCGGCTTGGCGAACTGGGCCGTGCTGCCAGCGGTCAGGCCGAGGCGGATGTGCCCGCCTTTCTGGCGCTCGATAGCGTTTTTGCGCCGTGGTCGGGCGATGCACGTATTCGCCAGTCGATCACCGAAGCCTACGCCGCACTGGGCGATGGTTCGCCGCAAGCCACGCGTGAGGCGATCCGCATCGTGTAATGACGCAGGATGGCAGGCCGTGCGATGGGGCCTGCCGTCCTTTTTGGGCTTACAGCTTGTAGGCCTGCTTGGGCAGGCGGTAGGCCAGATCGTGCGCGACCTGCGCCGCTTCGTCTTCGTCCATGCGGTGCTCGGCCACCAGCTTGGCCAGGAACGCGCAGTCGACACGGCGCGCGACGTCATGGCGCGCCGGGATGGACAGGAACGCGCGGGTGTCGTCGTTGAAGCCCACGGTGTTGTAGAAGCCGGCCGCGCTGAGCGTCTGCTCGCGGAAGCGCCACATGCCCTCGGGGGCATCGTGGAACCACCAGGCCGGTCCCAGGAACAGGCTGGGGTAGTGTCCGGCCAGCGGCGCCAGGTCGCGCGAGTAAGTGCTCTCGTCCAGCGTGAACAGGATCAGTCGGAAATCCTTCTCGTTGCCGAAGCGATCCAGCAGCGGTTTCAGCGCGTGCACGTATTCGGTCGCCAGGGGCAGATCGGCGCCCTTGTTCCAGCCGAAGGTTTCGAACAAGGCGCGGTTGTGGTTGCGATAGCAGCCCGGATGAATCTGCATGACCAGGCCGTCATCCAGGCTCATGCGCGCCATTTCGGTGAGCATCTGTGCGCGGAACAGCTCGGCATCGGCGGCCGAAGCACGGCCGGCGACCACGCGGTCGAACAAGGCGCGCGCGGCGCCCGCATCCAGGTCGGCGGTGGCCGGCGTCAGATGGCCGTGGTCGGTCGAGGTGGCGCCCATGGCGGCAAACTCGGCGCGGCGCTTGCGGTGCGCGCGCAAATAGCCGTCCCATTGATGGGTGTCTTCGCCGGTGATCTGGCCAAACTGCGCCAGCGCATCGGCAAACGACGGGTGCTCGGGATCGGTCACCGGGTCGGGGCGATAGGCGGTGACCACCTTGCCACCCCAGCCGCTGTCGCGGATGGCCTGATGATGCTCAAGGCTGTCGGTGGGGCCTTCGGTGGTGGCGATTACCTCGATATTGAAGCGCTCGAACAACGCCCGCGGCCGGAATGCGTGCGTTTGCAGTGCCGCGGTGATGCGGTCGTAGTAGTGATCGGCGCTGTGCTCATCCAGCCGCACGCGCAGGTCGAACACCTCGTGGAATACGTGGTTCAGCCACATCGATGACGGGGTGCCGCGGAACAGGTGGAACTGGCGCGCGAACACGCGCCAGGCTTCGCGCGGATCAACCTCGGCGCGCGAGCCGTCGGCACGCGGAATGCCCAGCGCGTCCAGCGACACGCCCTGGCTGTAGAGCATGCGGAACACGTAGTGATCGGGCACCAGCAGCAGCTCGGTGGCATTGGCGAACGGCGCGTTGCCGGCAAACCACGACGGGTCGGTATGACCGTGCGGACTGACGATCGGCAGGCCGGCCACGTGCGCATACAGCCGTCGCGCGATGGCGCGCTGGGTGGGGTCGGAGGCGAACAGGCGATCTTCTTGCAGGGTGAGCGGGTGTGCTTGGCTCATGATGATCCGTGCTTGGAGGTTGAAACGGGGAGGCGAGGGCTTTCCGGCGGGCCCAGATAGCTGGCTGGCAGCGGGTGCCGGCTCAACTCGATGCGCTGGAACACGACACCTGGGTCGATGCGCCACAGTGTGAGCGTGTGCTGGCCTTCGCTGGGCATATCCAGTGTCGTCTTGGCCACGTAGATGTTGTGGCTGACGGCGCGTTCCCAGGCCTTGAAGTGGGAGTGACCTGGCTCGGCATCGGCCTGGATGGTCAGCACTTTGGGTGCCTGGCCATCCAGTGAAACGGCAAAGCGCAGGCCGCCGCGATGCAACACGTCGAGCGTTGGTGAGACCAGCACCCGCACTATGTAGCGGCCGGCGTGTTCCAGGTGCATGGCATAGTCCAGCCGCGCATCGTGGGCATTCGTGGGCGAGGTGGACGCCGTGACCGGCCAGGCGGTCATGGCGGCCAGCGTGCGGCCAAGGTGGTCGATGCGTTTCCAGGTGATGCCGGTGGGCGTTTTGGCGTGGGTGTAGTGCGCCGCTTCCATCACCACGCGCCCGTGGGTTTCGACAAAGCCGTGCAGGTCGCGGTTGTCGGTGCGGTGACGAATGGGCACGTTGACTTTCAGCTGACTGCCATCACTGCCGGCAAGCGTGATCTCGCCGGTGTGGCGACCAACGGGTGCATGCGCCCAGTCGACGCGCACGTGCAGCTGCTGGTCTTGCTGCAAGGGGCCCTGCGACGGTTGAACATGAAGCCAGGGCGCGGACGTGTGCGCGGTAAAGCGCAGCCCGCCGCGGCCGCGGTTGAACACGCTGATGGTCGCCGGCGTGCTTTCCAGGCTATCCAGCGTGGGCAGTGTGGCCACTGCCTTTGGGCCTGGCCAGGCGCGGGCATCGCCATCGACAGCCACGCCCAGCGCGGCGGCGTCCGGTACGTCGACGTGCTTCAACGCGGGCAAGGTATTGGTCGTGGGGTCGCGCCAGGCTTCGGCACCGGGCCCAATATGGGCCTGCGACATCATGTGATTCCATTTGCCGCCGGCGATGCCTTGCTCATAAAGCTTGGTCAGCGCGGCATCCTTCGCAAAATAGCGGCGCGCCAGCGCTGCCTGGGCGTTGGCCGAGGCGCGCCCCTGACGCGCATAAAGATGGTTGCGCGCCACCGCCACATACATGCGGTTGAGATTGGCACTGGCCAACACCGGGTATTCGACCAGCTCGACGTAGGCGGCGCGATCGGCTTTCGGTAGCTGTTGGCCGATGCGCCTGGCTTGTTTTGCCAGCCCGTTCCACTGCGCCAGCACGCGTGCCGCTTCGTGAAAGTGCGTCAGGCTGAAGGTGTCGGCACTGAGCATTTCCGGTTTGCGACGGGCGTTGTACTGTGTGTAGCGGGTCAGCAGATGGCCGATGGCCTTGGCGTGGGCGGCGCCAAATTGCTGCGCGGCCCATTTTCGCGGATAGCGACGCAGGTCGGCCATGCTGAACGCTTGCGGGTTCCAGGCGTAGTCCATGAAAAAGCTGATGGGAAATTCCATCGGCTTGAGGTCGCCGACGTTGACGATCCACAGCTGGCGCGCGCCGTAGGCGTAGGCCATGTGCATCTGCTCGAACACGCACTCGATCTGGTTGGTGTTGATCCACTTGTAGCTGTGCGGGCCGCCGACGTAATCGAAGTGGTAGTAGATGCCGTAGCCGCCTTGACGCTTGGCGCCCAGCGGTGGGAGCCGGCGCAGATGGCCCCAGTTGTCGTCCGAGTAGAGCAGGGTGACGTCATCGGGCACGCGCATGCCGGCGTCGTAGTAATCCTGCACTTCCTTGTACAGCGCCCACACCTGCGGCGTCTGATCGGCGCTCTTGCCGGTGACGCTGGCAATGATGCGTCGCTGGTCGGCGACGATGCGTTCCAGCAGATGCGTGGCCACGCCCTGGGTCATGGGCTTGTCGCCATCACCGCGCATGCCGATGGTGACCAGGCTTTCGTCATGGCCCATACGTTGGATACCTCGGCGCCAGAACGCATCCAGTGCCTTCTTGTTGCGCGTGTAATCCCATGGTCCGTGGCCGTCGCGGGCCCATTCGGCATGTGCGCGCATCATTGGCTCGTGATGGGAGGTGCCCATGACAATGCCGTAAGTGTTGGCCAGTTTGGCGTTCAACGGATCATCGGCAGCGAAGGCGCGATCGCCCCACATCGCCGGCCACAATGTATTGCCTCTCAGGCGCAGAATCAGCTTGAACACATGCGCGTAGAAGCGGTGGTTGTCGCCGCCGAAATGCTGTTTCATCCAGCCGCCAAGCGCCGGATCTTCATCGTTCAGGAACAGACCGCGATAACGCACCTTGGGTGCATCGGCGAAGCGCCCCGGCGCGATGTAGAGCGCATCGCGATGGCGCACCGGCACATCGGCCCACCACACCCACGGCGACACACCGATGCGCCGCGAAAGCTCGTAGATGCCAAAGATGGTGCCGCGCCGATCGGCACCGGCGATCACCAGCGCGCGCTTGATGCCCGGTAGCGGATGATCGACCACCTGCATAAGGTAGCCCTCCCAGACACCACGCACGTCATGGGTGTCCAGATGCTTGCTGTGCACGATCCGATCGATGCGCGCGTCCACACCCAGGGTGCCGACGATGATGGCTGTTGTGGGCGCCGCTTGCGTGGCGTCCGGCACGGGCGCGCGATGCCCGCTCACGCGCTTGAAGTCGTTCGCCAGATCATGCGCGGCACGGCGCACACCGGCGTCGTTGTCAGAACCCACCAGAATCGATACCGGTCTGTCGTGGGCGATCAGTGCCAGCCGATCATTACCCGACGTTGTGCATATGGCGGCTGGCACCTCGCAGCGCGCCGATGTCTGTGCCTGAGCGCCACAGGCGCAGGCCAGGCCCAGCAGGAGGGACAGGGCGCTTCGGTAGACGATACGTCGGCGTGCAGATGATGCCAGGCGGGAGAGGGCGTGCGTCATGCTCATACCGTATCGGAGCTTGCGCGATCGAAGGCCACCGGTTTAAGTCGCGGCACCAATAGATGCACCACCAGCAGCGCCAGCAGATAGGCCATGCCGGCCAGCACGAATAGCGGAATGTAGCTGCCCGTGGTTTCCAGCAGCTTGCCGGTGGCGCGGGCGACCATCATGCCGCTGATGACGCCGGCGAAGCTGCCAATGCCCACCACCGAGGCCACCGCGCGCCGCGGAAACATGTCCGAGGTCAACGTATAGACGTTGGCCGACCAGCCTTGATGGCCGGCCGTGGCCAAGCCGATCAAACCTACCGCCACCCACAGATGGCTGGCGTGCGCGGCAAACATGATCGGTGCCACCGCCAGCGCACAGATGCCCATGGCCGTCTTGCGCGCACGGTTCACGCTCCAACCCAGGCGTACAAAGCGCCCGGCAATCCAGCCACCAAAAATACTGCCGATGTCGGCCATCACGTAGACCACGATCAGCGGCACGCCGAGACCTTTCAGATTGAGGCCGTATTGGGCGTGCAGGAACTTGGGCAGCCAGAACAGGAAGAACCACCACACCGGATCGGTCATGAACTTGGCGGCGATAAACGCCCAGGCCTGACGATGGCGAATAATGTGCGACCACGGCAGGCGCGCCGTGGGTTCGGCCGGGTCACTGCGGATATAGGCCAGCTCCTGGCTGGACAGCGCCGACTGCACCTCCGGTTTGCGATACCACAGCAGCCAGATGGTGACCCAGGTGGCGCTGAGCACGCCGGTAAACAGAAAGGCCGATTGCCAACCAAAGGCCACCGTCATTACCGGCACCATCAATGGCGCAATGATCGCGCCGAAGTTGGAGCCGGCATTGAAAATGCCCACCGCCAGCGCGCGTTCGCGACGCGGAAACCATTCGGCCACGGTTTTGGTGGCGGCCGGGAAGTTGCCTGACTCACCCAGTCCCAGCGCAAAGCGTGCGGCGGCGAAGCTGGCCACGCCCGAGGCCAGCGCATGGCCCATCGCCGCCAGGCTCCAGATGCCAATGGCCAGCGCATAGCCAATGCGCGTGCCGAGCTTGTCGATGACCGCGCCGGCGCACAACAGGCCAATCGCGTAGGCGGCCTCGAAAGCAATCACGATGTCGCTGTATTGCAGCTCGGTCCAGCCAAAGTGCGTTTGCAGGAACGGCGCCAGTACGCCCAGCACCTGGCGGTCGGTGTAGTTGATGGTGGTGGCAAACAGCAACATGGCGCACACGCGCCAGCGATAGCGCCCGATGCCGGTGGTGGTACTGGTTGCCGTAGGCATTGTCGATTTCATGCACATTCCGGTAGCTGTAAACGGAAAAATGGCGGCCTTCAGGAGCTGGTGGCAGCGGCGTGGCGAAGCAGCCGGTGTGATGATTCAAGCAGCCTGATATTGATAGCGCTAACATTTTTTGACGGCCAAGTCATTGCATACGTCGGCGTATCCTCCGACTCCGCCGATGGCCTGACTATGGCGCACACATCTGGCGCGACTGGCGCGCCAAATCGATGCTTTATCATCGTATTCCGTTCGTCTATACGAGTCATGTTGCCCTGCAGCGTGAGTCCTGGAAATGGTAGCGCTACCATGCTGCGCGAATTGGATTGCCTGACTTGTCACGCAGGCCAGGCCACTACAAGAACCGTGGACACACCATTCGAATCAACCTGTCATTTGACTAGGGGAGAGGGCTACATGAACAAGCATCTGGCACGTACCACGCTGTCCCAGGCCGTGGGCTTGATTCTGCTCGGCATGAGCGCCAGCGCATTCGCCACGCAGGGAGTGGCGAATGCGGCACAGACGACCAGCACACAGTCATCGACGAAGAAAAAATCCTCTGGCGATCAATCTCAGCCGGAGAACCTTCAGGGCGTGACAGTGTCGGGCGGGTACCGGCACAGCATCCAGTTTTCCACCGATGCCAAGCGCAATGCGGTGAATGTTGTCGACACGGTGTTTTCCGAGGACATAGGCAAGTTCCCCGACACCAACATCGCCGAATCGCTGAACCGCATTCCGGGCGTGCAGCTGACGCGAGGGCTGGACGGGCAGGGCCTGAACGTATCCATTCGTGGTCTGGGGCCGAGCTTCACGCGCGTGACGCTGGATGGTGGCAGCGTGGAAACCGCTTCCATTGGTCAGGATCAGCAGAGCCAGGATCGCGAAGTGGATCTGAGCCTGCTGCCTAGCGAGTTCTTCACCCAGCTCACGGTCAGCAAGACGCCGACCGCCAGCATGCTGGAGGGCGGCATTTCCGGCACCGTCGACATGCGCACGCTGCGTCCGTTCGATCATCCGGGCACGCACCTGACCTACAACGTCAAGGAAAGCTGGAACAGCAACAGCAAGCAGTACAGTCCCAACGCCTCACTGATCGGCAGCTGGACCAACGCCGACAATACCTTCGGTGCGCTGGTGGGCGTGTCGTCGTCGGAAAGCAAGCTGCACGTCGACGGTTGGGAAAGCATCGGCTGGACCACGCCGGGGCTGACCTATGCCCAATGCGGTATCAATCCGCCGGCCGGCACCGCTACCACGGGACAGCCCACGCTTGATGCGTGCAACTCCATCGGCGGAGGCAACTGGCGTATTCCCGATACGGTGCCGGCCACGGCAGGGCAGGGGTTGGTTGCCGGGCAGCCGATCGATGCCAGCTGGCTGCTGGCGCATAATCCCGATCTCAACATCAGCCAGATCAGCAATGCGCTGATCCCGCGTCTGGGCCGCAGCACCTTCCTCAACGACGACCGCAAGCGCCACTCCGGCGTCATGTCGTTTGAGTACAAGCCCAATGAGAACATGCATTTCTATCTGGACGCGCTGTATTCGGAAGCGCAGCGTGATACCAACCGCATGGACATGGACCTGATTGGCCGCAATGGCAACATGATCCCGCTGAACATGAAGGTCGATGGCAATGGCGTGGTGACCGATGCCACCTTCACCAACGCACAGTTCTTCCTGGAGGAACGCCCGTATTCGGAGAAGGACCACTTCTGGGCGGTCAATCCAGGTGCCGACTTCTACTTCGGTGACAGCGGCAACATCAAGCTGCACGTGCAGGGGCACGTCAATCGCAGCTGGATGCGCCGAACCATCCCCTCCATCCTGGTCAATTCGCCGTTTACCACGGTCCAGTACAGCAACACAGGTGGTGATCACCCGACCTGGACCACGGGTGTGGATCTGAACAATCCCGATGCCGGCTGGACCTGGAATCGTGTCAATCTGCAGAAAGAGCATCGTGTGACCGAGACCAAGGGCGTGCGCTCGGATATCCAGATCGGTGACGAGGACAACAATATCGACCTGGGTTTCGACTATGACCAGGAAGCACGTTCGATCGTCGGCTACGACAACAGCCCGGCGTGGGAAAAGGTGGTCTGCCACGGCACCGGTAGTGATACCTGTGATGGTGGCGCGGGTTCGGCGATTCCTCAGTCGGACCTGGCCTCGTACCTGATTCCCGGCCCGGCCGGCTTCATCACCGCCGACTATGCGGCGATCATGGGTGCGACCAACTATTACCAGTTGGCCGCCAATGCTCCTGTCTCGCAGGCGTCCAACACCGGCGCCACCACCGGCAGCTTCAAGGACCGCAATTGGGGTTTCTTCATCGAGACGAATCTGTCTACCGAGCTATTGAACCGGCCCCTGCGCTTCAACGCCGGTGTCCGTTACGTCACCACCAAGCAGGACATCAGTGGCCCAGTCACCTCCGGTGATCAGACAATCTGGAAGTCGTTCAACTCCAAGTACGACGACTTCCTGCCGTCGTTCAATCTGGCCTGGACGGTGGCCGACAACGTGGTGCTGCGCATGGCCGCCTCGCGCACCATGACCCGCCCCAACCCCAGCTATATGCTGCCCAACACCAACTTCAGCGATCCGTCGGCTGAAACGGCCACGCAGGGCAACCCGAACCTGCAGCCGTACCAGTCGACCAATTTCGATCTGGGCGGCGAGTGGTATACCGGTGGTGCCGGCTACGTTGCGCTGGACCTGTTCAACAAGCGCATCAACGGCTTCACCGTCAATGGTATTCGCACCATTCCGTTCAATCAGCTGGGTGTGTCCTACGACAGCCTGCTGCCGTATCAGAAGACGGCACTGCAGCAGCGCGGTGGCCCGGACAACGCCACCGTGCAGGTGCAGTCGCAGGTCAATGCCGACGGCACGCTGAAGATTTACGGCCAGGAAGTGACCTGGGTGCAGCCGCTGGATGGCTGGGTGGATGGCCTGGGCTTCACCGCCAACTTCACCCACGTCAACCAGACCGCCTCGGGCGAGGGCGTGCCGGCGGTAGCCGTGGGCGTGGCGCCCAAGCTGTGGAACGGCACGGTGTACTGGGAGCATGGTCCGGGCTCGGTTCGCCTGTCCTATACCTGGACCGACAAGATGATCTCCTCGGGTGCCAATCAGAACGGCATCTCGTTCGCACGGATCAAGACCGATGCTCGCGGGCAGCTGGATCTTTCGGCCAGCTACACGCTGGAGCATGTGGTTTCCAAGCCGCAGATCACGCTGGACGTCACCAACATCACCGATCAGGCGATGCGCTCGACCTTCCAGTACAACAATGCGGCCTACAGCTACTTCGATCCCGGTCGCACGGTGATGCTGGGTATTCGCGGCACGTTCTGATCGTCCGTTGCATGCAGTAGTGTCATGGCACCCCACGCCCGCGTCTGCGGGCGTGGGACAGGGGGTGGCCGCATTCGGCCACGAATGTTCATCTCAACTGTGCGGCGGCGATGACAAGTACTTCCGAAAAACTCTCAGTCGGTGAAAAGATCGGCTACAGCCTGGGCGACCTGGCGGCCAATCTGATCTTCCAGACCCTGGTCACCTTCCTGGCCTTCTTCTACACCGACGTCTATCGCATCCCTGCCGACGTGGCGGCGACCATCATCTTCGTGGTCGGCCTGATCGGGGCATTCGTGTTCACGCCGGTGATGGGCTTCGTGGCCGACCGCACACGTTCGCGCTGGGGCAAGTTCCGGCCCTGGATACTGTGGACGGCAGTGCCGTTCGGTGTGCTTTCCATGCTGGCGTTCTCCACGCCGCATCTGGGCGAGTACGGCAAGGTGGCCTACGCACTGGCCACCTACACGCTGCTGGTACTGATCTACATCGCCAACAATCTTCCCTATTCGGCGCTCAGCGGCGTGCTGACCGGCAGCATGGACCAGCGCAATAGCTTGTCCTCGTTCCGCTTTGTGGCGGTGATGATCGCCCAGTTCATCATCCAAGTGCTGCTGCTGCCATTGGTGCTGATCCTGGGCGGCGGCGACAAGGCCGTGGGCTTTCGCAACACCATGGTCGTGTTCGCGATCATCGGCACGATATTTTTCCTGATTACCTTCTTCACGACGCGCGAGCGGGTGGTGCAGGCCAGCGAGCAGCGTTCGAGCATCCGCGAGGATCTGGCCGATCTGGCGCGCAACCGGCCGTGGCTGGTGATGCTGGCGCTGACCATTCTGGTATTCATCAACCTGGCGCTGAAAGGCGGCATGTATGTGTACTACTTCAAGTACTACATGGATGGCGCGCAGCTGGCGCATTTTCTGGATGTGATCGGCTTCGATCGGATGATCGACGGACTCAATCACACGCTGACCGGCATGGGCCTGGCGCGGTTCCAGTGGCCGAAAGATCCGCCGACCTCGGCGTTCAGCCTGTTCAATGCCGGCGGCATTATTTTCATGATCGTCGGTATCGGCTTTTCGCGCCGGCTGGCCGACCGCTTCGGCAAGCGCGATACCTTCGGCGGGGCGCTGTTCCTGTCCACGCTGTGCCTGCTGGCGTTCTGGTTCTACCCACCGACGGCGGTGTGGCTGGTGATGGTGTCCTACATCCTGCACGGCTTTTTCTACGGCATCACCACGCCACTGCTGTGGGCGATGATCGCCGATGTGGCCGACTACTCCGAATGGAAGAACAACCGCCGCGCCACCGCGATCATCTTCTCGGCCATGTTGTGCGGGCTGAAAGCCGGGCTGAGTGTGGGCGGTGCGCTGGTGGCCGGCATCCTTGCCGCCTACGGCTATGAAGCCGGCGCCGCTACGCAGGCGCCGCACGTGGTCGAGGGCATACGCCTTTCGGTGAGCCTGTATTGCTCGATTCCGTTCCTGCTGGGTGTGGCGCTGCTGTTCTTCTACGAGATCGACAAGCCGATGGAAGTGCGCATCGAGCGAGAGCTGGGTGATCGCCGCGCCGCCGTCGCTGCCAGTGCGGCGGCGTTGTGAAACCTATCCAAGAAGAGACGAATGGATGTCTGAAGAACTGACCCAAGAGCAACTGGATGCGCTGGCTGGAAAGGCGGTATCCCAGCCGCTGGTGACGCATATCTACACAGCCGATCCGTCTGCGCATGTTTTCCAGGGCAAGGTTTACGTCTATCCATCGCACGACATCGATGCCGGCATCGCCTTCAACGACAACGGCGATCACTTCGGCATGACCGACTACCACGTGCTGCGCATGGATTCGCCCGAAAGCCAGGCGCACGATTGTGGTGTCGCGCTGCACGTGCGCGATGTGCCGTGGGCCGAACGCCAGATGTGGGCGCCGGATGCGGCCTGCAAAGACGGCCGCTATTACCTGTACTTTCCGGCCAAACGTGCCGACGGCATCTTTCAGATCGGCGTGGCCGTGGGTCAGCATCCGGAAGGCCCGTTCGCGCCGGAGCCGCAGGCGATCGACGGCAGCTATTCCATCGACCCGGCGGTGTTTGCCGATCACGATGGCGAGCACTACATGTATTTCGGCGGGCTGTGGGGCGGCCAGCTGCAAAGCTACCGCGACAACGTGTACGGCGAGCATCACCAGGAGCCTGCTGCTGACCAGCCGGCGCTGGGCCCGCGCGTGGCGCGTCTGGATGCCGACATGAAGCAGTTTGCCGAAGCACCGCGCGAGGTGGTGATTGTCGATGAAAACGGCCAGCCACTACGCGCCGGCGATCACGACCGGCGCTATTTCGAAGGCCCCTGGATGCACCGTTATCAGGGCCGTTACTACCTTTCCTATTCCACGGGCGACACGCATTACCTGTGCTACGCCATCGGTGACTCGCCCTACGGACCGTTTACTTATGCCGGCCGTATTCTGTCGCCGGTAGTGGGCTGGACCACGCATCATTCGATTGTCGAATTCGATGGCCGCTGGTGGCTCTACTATCACGACTCGGTGCTGTCCGGCGGTGTGACACATCTGCGCTCGGTAAAGGTGGTCGAGCTGCATATGGACGAGGATGGCCGCATCCAGACCATCCATCCCTATGGCGAGCCGGTGGCCAGCGCATGAGCGTTGGTCGTCAGGCGCCTGGACAGATCGGCGATGCGCTTGATGCGGCGCCGGAAGGGCCGCGGCTACGTATCGAGCGGGGTGACCTTGTGGTGGATATCGAACCTGCCGCCGGTGGCCGCATCGCGCAGATCACCCATCAGGGCGAGCCCTGGCTGGTCGACCGCAGCGTGGAGCAGCACGCCATGATCGCCTGGGGCTGTTACCCGATGCTGCCCTGGGCAGGGCGCCTGCGTGAGGGGCGCTTCAACTTCGAACAGCGCGAATATCAGCTTTCGCGCAATTTCGGCGAGCACGCCATTCATGGCGTGGGCTTTGCGCTGCCCTGGCAGGTGGAAGAACACGCCGCCGAGCATGCGGTGATGACTTTGCAACTGCCGGAGAACGAGTACTGGCCTTTTGGTGGCTCGGCCCGTCACCGCGTGGCCATCGAATCTGACATGCGGCTGCGCATGCAGCTGACGGTTACCGCCGGCAAGCAGGGGATGCCCGTGGTGCTCGGCTGGCATCCGTGGTTTCGCAAACCCGAAATAGTCCATTTCAAGCCGGAACGCATGTACCCGCGGGATGCGCAAGGGATCGCCGTGCGACCGTTGGCTGCGCCCGTGACTGGCCCATGGGATGACTGCTTCGTCAACCACGAACCGGTGCTGTTGCAGCGTGACGGACAACAGCTGGTTCTGACTTCCGACTGCGATCACTGGGTGGTCTATGACGAGCAGACACAGGCGAGCTGTTTCGAACCCCAGACTGGCCCACCGGATGCATTCAATCTGGCCCCGCAGCGCCTCGAGCCCGGACAGACGCGATCGGCGTGGTTTCTGATGGAATGGCAATGACGCCGGATGCGATGTGGCCTATCCATTGGTCGGTCACCCATCTGGGCAGGCGCCCGGTGCCGGCCAGGAACGCTTTCGCGCATGACAACATGGGGAGGTCTTAGGATGGGTCGGAATTATTCCTAGCCGTTAGCATAGACAAGATGCATGGGATGCATTGCTTTTCTTTTTGGCTGCTAATATGGTAGCGCTAACAAAAGAGACGACTTCTCAATAGATCGCAAAGAACGATCAAGAATCGTCTGAGAAGCACCAAATGCGAATGAGGGGCCGGCGCATGCCGGGGGGAGAAAACATGAAGCATTCACGAGTGCAGCAGACCAGCTGGCGCTGGTTCGGGACATCCAGCGTGTCCCTACCTCCAACACATGACGGCGCAACGCCGTCGCCGCGCTGGCATAGGCCCGGCCCGTGCCCTAGGCGCAGGTCGTCGTGCCCGCAGCGCGCATACCCGACCGACCCATAGACAGCCAAATCCGATTCGTAGCGGTGGCTTCGTCGACGCTGCGTGGAGCTTTGGCACGTCCAGGGGTCATCGAGAACCGGTACGACGACATCGCGGAAAGGGCGCGTGTCGTACCCATTCCGGGGCAGGTAGGGGTGAACGGGCTTGGGATGGGGCTCGAGGACAACACCCGAGACAAGTGGAAATAGCCATCCATCAACTAAGGAAGGGAGGGGAACCCATGATCAGCTTCAGAAACGGGGTCGATGTGCCCGGCAGTGGCCGCGGTATGGCCCGCAAGCACGAAGTCAGTCAACAACAGCGCCAGATGGGGAGGGGATGAACATGAATCAGGACAAGCTGGGCCGCTTCAAGTCCAGGGCTTTATTCACCATCGTTGGCGGCGCGGTCATCATCAATCCGGCCTTTGCCAAAGACGTGCAGCAGCCGGTGTCGACGCCCGTAGCCCAACAGACCAGTGCGCAGCAGGCGAACAAGGCCTCTGCGAAGAAGCAAAGCAAACCGGCCAGCGAGAATGATGCGACGACACTGAGCGTGGTCACGGTGTCGGGCCTTCGCAACAGTCTCGAAAAGTCGATGGACATCAAGCGCGATGCCATCGGCGTGGTGGATGCAATCAGCGCGGAGGACATCGGCAAGTTTCCCGACACCAACCTCGCCGAATCGCTGCAGCGCGTCACCGGCGTATCGATTGATCGACGCAACGGCGAAGGCTCGCAGGTCACCGTGCGTGGTTTTGGCCCCAACTTCAACATGGTCACCGTGGACGGCCGCACGATTCCCGGCGCCGATGCCTTTGGTGCACCGGGTCAGGTTCCCATCGGCAATGTCAACGGCGGCACGCGTTCGTTCAACTTCGCCCAGTTGTCGCCGTACGGCATCAATGCGCTGGAGGTCTACAAGACCGGTCGCGCCAACGTCGCCAGCGGCGGCATCGGCGCCACCATCGACATCAAGACCGATCGCCCCTTCTATCACAAGGGCGGCAAGGTGATCGCCACGGTCGGCACCAAGGGCGTGTACGACACTTCCGAGCCCTTCGGCAACAGCGTTACGCCTGAGTTTTCCGGCAATTTCAGCTACGCCAACCCGGATAAGACCTGGGGTATCGGCATCGACGCCAGTTTCAGCAAGCGTCACGGTGGCAACGCGCAGGCGACTGAGAACACCTGGGCCGTACAGCCCTGGACGGGCACGGCCAATGGTTTCAATGCCGACACCAACATCGTCAATGAACCGGCGATGGGGCAGCTGTACGCGATGCCCAACGACGTGCGTTACGCGTATTACGATTTCAGGAGCAAGCGCAAGAACGCCCATGCGGTGTTCCAGCTGGCGCCGGTCGACGGCCTGACCATGACGCTGGACTACCTTTACTCGCGCTACCAGATCGATGCCGATCGTGGTGAGCAGAGCATGTGGCTGCAGCAGCAGAACTTTTCCGACGTGACCTTTGACACCGGCAACGCGGTGGCCACACCGACCTACATCCGTGATGTGGTCGGTACCAAGGACTTCGGTCTGGAGCAGCAGCACTACGCGCAGGAGTACAAGCTCGACGACATCGGTTTCAACACCGAGTGGAAGGTGAACGACCGCCTCAATCTGACGCTGGACCTGCATGACGCCAAAAGCCAGAGCCTGCCCAACGATCCGGTGACAGGGGGCGGCGCCACCTTCATCAGTATTGCCGGCAGCAACAACTGCGCCACCGGGCCGCAGTGCGGCGGCTCGTGGGGGCAGGAGTTCTTCTTCAACAACGGTTTGCCGATCGCCACACGCACCTGGTACCCGACGTCCGACGCCACCGGTACCGGGCTGGTCAACCAGCCGTTTGGTCCCAACAACCTGGGCACGCAGCCGCTGCGCATCGACGCCCAGTCGCAGACCACCGAGGTCAAGGAAGCCAAGCTTGGCGGCAGCATGGACTTCGACAACGCCCGCTTCCAGTTCGGGACGGACTTCTCCAAGACCAAGTTGCATCGCACCCAGGCGGCCCAGCGCTATTCGGACCTGGGCAACTGGGGCGTCAACGACGCCGGCAAGTATCCCGATCTGATGGAGCACCTGAGGGCGGTCAACACCGCCGGTCTGTTCGATAGCTATAACACGTCGGGCATCGCGCAGAGCACCTGGATCGGCAACGCCGATGACCTGGCCAAGTGGGCGGCCAGCAAGTACCCCAACGCCAGCTACAGGGTCAGCCCCAACCTGGCTGCCGACAACACCGTCATCGAGAACACCAAGGCGGTATATGCGCAGTTGGTGCTTTACAACCAGGTGGGCGACATGCCGACCACTACGCGGTTCGGCTTGCGGTACGAAAAAACCAACGTCGATTCCACCTCACAGGTGGGTCTGCCCAGCGGCATCGTCTGGCAGTCCAACAACGACTTCCAGAATCCGACCGGTTCGGATGTGCAGCCGGTCAGTGCCCGGGGCAGTTACAGCAACCTGTTGCCCAACATCGACTTCAGTATCAACATCACCGACTCACTGCAGGGCCGTGCGTCCTACAGCAAGACCATCGCGCGGGCGCCTTACGGTGATCTCTACGCCGGCGCAACCGCAGGCTCTCCCACGGGTTCGACGCTGATCAACTCGTCCTCGCAGGCGAGCGGCAGCCAGAACGACCCGGGTCTGAAGCCGCTCTCGTCGGACAACCTCGACCTTGGGCTTGGCTGGTACTTTGCCAAGTCCAGCTATGTGTCGGTGACGTTCTGGGACAAGCGTGTGGCCAACTTCATTGGCACCTCGGTAACGAACCAGAACCTGTATGGGGAACGCGATCCGACATCGGGCCCGCGTGCCCAACAGGCCATGGCGTTCCTGAAGAGCGCCGCCTGTGCGGCTCAGACAGGGGCGCCTTGCGAGGTCAACGACACTTCGTTGTTCGCCGCCGTCGCACTGCTTTCAAATCCGGAGACCGGCGGCCTGGCCGCCTACAACGGCACCGACGCCCAGTCGCTGGCGCTGGAAAGCAAGTATGACGTCACCGCCAATCCCGACGATCCGCTCTACACCTTCGCGGTATCCAAGCCGGCAAACGTGCACAACGCGATGCTGCATGGCTGGGAATTCGGCGGGCAGTACTTCCTGGGTGAGACCGGTTTCGGCATCCTGGCCAACTACACCATCGTCGACGGCAATGTGCATTACAACGATGCCGGTGATCCGGGGGTCGACCAGTTTGCGTTGACCGGCCTGAGTGACAGTGCCAATGCGGTGCTGATGTATGAAAAGTACGGTGTTTCGGTGCGTCTGGCCTGGAACTGGCGTGGTGAGTTCCTGACCGCGGCCAATCAGAACGGCAACAGCCGCAATCCGTACTATGTGGACGCCTATCACCAGTACGATCTGAGCATCAATTACGATGTCAATGATCATCTTTCGTTCCAGCTGGAAGGAATCAACCTGACTGGCGAGAATGTGCGTTGGCGTGCACGTACCGAGAGGGAGTTTGTGCGGGTGGTGGATCAGAAGCCTCGCTACGCACTTGGCGTACGTTACAAGTTCTGACCGGCCCGGCAGAGCAGGAGACGGAGGTCACATCGAGGGCCTCCGCCTCCGTCATTGGCGGCCAATCGAACGGTTGCCGACATATCCAACTGTTGTGAAGGGATCTGGGGGCCAAGATGGCGCGTTACGAGATGCTCAACAACGTGGCGCACAAGGATCTGCGCGTCGACACCCGCTTTGGCGAAGCGTTCGGAGATGCGGTTGGCATGGTGCCGGCCTATCCCACCGAATATGCCGAACTGGTGCGCGAGTACCCGATCTTTTTCCAGAAAGACAGCGACAGCGGCGAGTATCGCTCGGTGGTGCTGCTGGGTTTCGGACGTGACGAGAACCTCTATCTCCAGGGGGGGCGCTGGAATGCCGGCTACGTGCCGGGGCACATTGCCAAGGGGCCGTTCCTGATCGGCCTGCAGGAGCAGGACGTCGATGGCGAGCTTCGCAATGAGGCGGTGATCAGCGTCGACCTGGACCATCCGCGCATCACTACCGATGATGGCGAGCCAGTGTTTCTCCCCCGCGGCGGCAACAGTCCGTACCTGGAACATGTCACCACCGTGTTGCGCGGTATTCGGGACGGTACCGAAGGCGGCAAGGCGATGTACCAGGCCTTTGCGGCTGCAGGCCTGATCCAGCCCATCACGCTGGACGTCAAGTTTGACGACGAGCACGGCGCCAATGTCACCGGCCTGCTGGGCATCGATCGCGAGCGTCTGGCCGCGCTGGATGCCGCTTCACTGCACGCGCTGCATCGCTCGGGCTATCTGGAAGGGGCTTATCTGGTGATGGCATCCATGCACAACCTGCGCCGGTTGATTGCCGAGAAGCAGCGTCGCCTGGGGCTGCTGGAAGTGGCGGCAAACGCCGGCTGATGACGATGGCGCCTTCCCCGTCGCCCATCCATGAGCGAGCCGATATCCGGCCCGACAGTTTGCCCATCGACGAACTGCTGGCAGCCGGACAGCCCGTCGTACTGCGCGGTCTGGCATGTGACTGGGCATTGACACAGGCCGGACAGCACTCGGTGGCCGAGGCCATGAGCTGTCTTCGCGGTCATTACAACCAGCGTCCCATCCAGTATTCGTATGGGGCGCCCGATATCGCAGGCCGGGTGTTCTACACCGAGGATTTCACCCGCATCAATTGCGAAGTTCGCCGTGGCCGCCTGGACGAACTGCTCGATGCCATAGCTGAGCATTTGGACGATCCGCGCCCGCCGACCTGGTACATGGCATCGGCGCCTGTGGATGCCTTGCTGCCGGGCCTTCGCGACAGCGGGGATCTGAATTTGTCCGCCTGTGGCATCCATGCGCCGCCACGCATCTGGATCGGCAACCGCACCATCGCCTCGGCGCACTACGATGCAATGAACAACATCGCCTGCAACGTCGTCGGGCGACGCCGGGTCACGCTCTTCCCTCCCGAGCAGGTGGCCAATCTCTACCCTGGGCCACTGCAACCGACGCCGGGCGGGCAGGCGGTCAGTGTGGTCGACTTTGCCGCACCCGACTTTACCCGCTATCCGCGTTTTCGCGACGCGCTGGCCGCGTCGAGCAGTTCAGTGCTCGAGCCTGGTGATGCCCTTTTCATTCCCAACCCCTGGTGGCACCACGTCGAGGCGCTGGAGTCATTCAACGTGCTGCTCAACTACTGGTGGAGCAGCATGCCGGCGCATGTGCCGACGCCGATGCACGCGCTGTATCACGCACTTTGGAGCATCCGCGATCGTCCCGAGCAGGAAAAGCGCGCCTGGCGGGCGATCTTCGATTACTACGTGTTTGGTCCTGCAGAGCGCGCCGGCGAGCACCTGCCCGAAGCGGCGCGTGATGTGCTCGGGCCGCTCGATGAAACCCTTGCCCGGCAGCTGCGCGCCATGCTGATCCACCAGTTGAACCGATGAATGGCAAGGCAAGGAAAACCCGCATATTTGCTGCACGCGGGTGGCCAGCCGAACACCGCAGCCGGGCACCTCGCGGCGCTTGCAGTGAAGGACCGCGCTCGATCCAGTCTGGAGAGGTATAGACGTGGCTAGCAACAGAATTCGCAAAGTGGTGGTCGCCGGTGGCGGCACGGCAGGGTGGATTGCGGCGAGCACGTTGGCCTATCAGCTCAAGGAGCAGCTGGAGGTCACGCTGGTGGAGTCGTCCAGCATTGCCACTGTGGGGGTCGGCGAGGCCACGGTTCCACCGATACGCAACTATCACCGCTTCATGAACATCGACGAGCGCGAGTTTCTGCGCGAGGTGGCCGGCACCTTCAAGCTATCGATCTCGTTCGAGAATTTCGTGCGCCCGGGACACCGCTACATCCATCCGTTCGGCATCACCGGCAAGGGCACGCTGGTGGCCGGTTTCGAGCAGTTCTGGCTGGAAAGCCTGCAGCGCGGCATGGCCTCGCAACTGCCGCAATATAGCCTGGAGGCGATGGCGTCATTGGCGGACCGCTTCGCGATCATCGATGAGCCGGGCATCAACTATGCCTACCACATGGACGCAGCGCTGTATGTCCGCTTCCTGCGCAAGAAGTTCCAGCCCTACGGCATCAGGCAGGTCGAAGGCAAGATCACCGAAGTCCGCCAGAACGCCGAGAGCGGTTATGTAGAGGCGCTGGTGCTGGACGACGGGCAGGTGATTGATGGCGATCTGTTCATCGACTGCACAGGGTTTCGCGGCCTGCTGATCGAGCAGACACTGAACACCGGTTACGAGGACTGGGGCCACTGGTTGCCTTGCGACCGTGCCGTGGCCATGCAGGCTCACTCGACACGCTCGTCACCCGAACCGTACACGCGAGCCATTGCCCACGAGGCCGGCTGGCGCTGGAACATTCCGGTGCAGCACCGCGTCGGCTGCGGACTGGTGTACGACAGCCGTTACATGTCCGACGATGAGGCTCACGCCCGCCTGCTCAACGATGTCGGTGCCGAGCCGGTGCGTGATCCGTGGCTGGTCCGTTTCCGTACCGGCCGCCGCATGAAGGCCTGGAACAAGAACGTGGTTGCGCTGGGGTTGGCCAGCGGTTTCATCGAGCCGATGGAGTCGACCAGCATTCATTTGGCCATGAGTT
Organism: Oleiagrimonas sp. C23AA; assembly: GCF_011759385.1. Lineage (GTDB taxonomy): Bacteria > Pseudomonadota > Gammaproteobacteria > Xanthomonadales > Rhodanobacteraceae > Oleiagrimonas. The sequence continues at coordinate 386,239 of NZ_JAARLY010000001.1, forward strand.
CGGTGATGCAGCTGGTCGAGCTGTTTCCCTCCGAGGGCATCTCCAACGCGTTGGTGGATGTCTACAACGACCGCTGCCGACGTGAGCTTGAGCACGTTCGCGATTTCATCATCCTGCACTACCACGCCAATCAGCGCGACGAGAAAATGTGGACCGAGTGCCGGCAGATGACGCTGCCCGACTCACTGCAGCGTCGCATCGACGCCTGGCGCGATCGTGCCTACGTGTGGCATGAAGAGGCCGAGCTGTTCGCGACCACTTCCTGGATACACGTGCTGCTGGGCCAGGAAGTCATGCCCCGGCAGCATCACCCGTTGCCGCGCGAACTGTCCGACGCCGACCTGGGGCGTCTGTTGGCCAGTATCCGACAGCCGATTGATCACGCCGTCGCACGGATGCCGCAGCAACAGGCATTCATCGACCGCTATTGCAAGGCATCGCCGGACGTGTGGCCGCGAAGGCACGCGATGCCGGCGTGAGCAGAGGGGCCAGCGATGTTGATCGAGTCCCATCCTGAACTTCGCGTGCAAAAGCGCGAGATTGGTCGTGAGCGTGCGCCGCTGCTGATCATTGATGCGCTGGTCGCCGAGCCCGAGCGCCTGGTGCACAAGGCCGGGCGCAGCGCCTTCAACGTACGCAGCGCCTATTTTCCGGGCATCCGTGCGCGTGCGCCGGCCGCATATGAGGCTCTGCTTGAGTCGGTTCTGAAGCCATTGCTGCCGGAGCATTTTGGCATCCAGCCCGGCCGCTTCGCCTTTTCCATGTGCCACTACTCGTTGGTCTGCACGCCGCCGCAGCAGCTGCAAATGGCGCAGCGCATGCCGCATATCGATTCGGTCGAGGACAACGGGCTGGCCAGCGTGCATTACCTGTTCCCCGGTGCGTGGGGTGGCACCGCCTTCTACCGGCACCGCGGCACCGGCTTTGAATATATCGACCGTTCCCGCCGGGAGACCTACTTCCGCCAGTTGGAGGCTGAAAGCCTTGGCCCACAGGCACCGGCGGCCGGCTATATCAATGGCGACACGGCGTTGTTCGAGCAGGTGGCCAAGGTGGACGCGCGGTTCAACCGGCTGGTGGTCTATCGGCGCCATTCATTGCACTCGGGGTGTATCGACAGTCAGCGGGTTCCGCCCGCCGACCCAGGCAACGGGCGGCTGTCGATCAATACCTTCATCGACGTGGCATGAGCGAAAGCCATGCCGGTGCTGGTCATCAAGGGAAAGAACATGCTCAGAACCAAGGCTTTTACACTGCTGGCTGTGGCCGCGGTATGGCCCGTGTGCGCACTTGCCGCCGACTCGGGCCTGAAACTGGATGCGCAGGATGTGCTGTCCATGCAGGGGCTGGACGTGGTCGTGCACCAGAATACTTTCCATCCGGTGTTCCGCGACGAAAAGAACGCCGGCATCCAGATCATTCTCGAGGACCGGCGCATCGCCACCGATGGTGAAGTGCGGCTGATGCCGACGCCGGAGCAATGGGACCCGGTGCCCCTGTTCGTGCGCCGCACGCATGGCGAGGTGCCCAACCAGCTGGTGGTGCGCTCCGGCTATCGCGACATCCCGCTGATGTATCACATCGTGGTGACACCGGAAGGGCGTGGCGGATTTCGCGTCGCGGTCAACCTGGATCAGCCGCTGCCGAAAAAACTGGTGGGCAAGGCCGGTTTCAACCTGGACTTTCTGCCCAGTGCCTACTTCGGCAAAAGCTATCTACTGGGGGCAGCTTCCGGCATCTTCCCGCGCCATCCGGCCACCGGGCCCATGCGAACGCGTGCTGACGGCAAACAGGAGCCGCTGCCGATGGCGCAGGGCGGCCACACCATGACCTTGTCGCCGGAGGATCCTTCGACACGGGTCGCCATCACCTCTGACACCGCCCCCTTGAAGCTTTACGACGCGCGCGGCCAGGCGCAGAACGGCTGGTTCGTGGTGCGCGCTCTGATTCCCGCCGGCGCCACCAAGAACGCCATCGTCTGGCATGTGCATCCGCATGTGGTGCCCGGGTGGGTGCGCAAGCCCGTGGTCTCGTACAACCAGGTCGGCTATACGCCCAGGCGCGCCAAGGTGGCGATGATCGAGCTCGATCCCAACGATCACGATGCGCCGGACACGGCACGGGTGATGAAGGTGCAGGCCGACGGCAGCTACCGCGAGGTCTACCGGGGTCCGATCAAGCCCTGGGGGCGTTGGCTTCGCTACAACTATGCGCGCTTTGATTTCTCCAGCGTGCATGCGCCGGGCATCTACGCCATCCGCTATCAGGGGCACACCTTCGGGCCATTCCGCATTGCGCCAGACCTTTACGCCAAGGGGGTGTGGCAGCCATCGCTCGATTCCTACCTGGCGGTGGAAATGGATCATGTGAAGGTGCGCGAGAACTATCGTGTATGGCACGGCGATTCGCATCGCGACGATGCACGTCAGGCGCCACCAAACCACGTGCATTTCGACGGCTATCGCATGGGTGCGCATCTGGATTCGCCGTTCAAGGCCGGTCAGCACGTGCCGGGGCTGAATGTGGGAGGCTGGTTCGATGCCGGGGACTACGACATCCGCACCCAGAGCCAGGATTACGTGGTGCGCGATCTGGCCATGGCCGATGTTCTGTTCCACACCGACTGGGACAACCTGTCGGTAGACGAGAAGGCGCGCAAGGTCACCATGCGCCAGCCCGATGGCGTGCCCGATGCGGTGCAGCAGGCGCGTCATGGTGCGCTGCAACTGTTGGCGCAGTATCACGCCTTCGGCCATGCGGCTCTGGGTATCATCGCGCCAACGCTGCACCAGTACACGCATCTGGGCGACGCGGCGTCGAAAACCGACGGCCTGATCTACGACTCGAAGCTGGGGCCGCTGCAGCGCGACGGCGTTCATTCGGGCGTGCCCGATGACCGCTGGGTATTCACCACGCGCTCGTCGTCGCTGGACTACCTGACCGCAGGCGCATTGGCCTCGGCCAGCCGCACGTTGCGTGATCATGACGCCGCGCTGGCGCAACGTTGTCTGACGGTGGCGCTGAAGCTTTGGGCCCAGGAGCATGCCGAGAAGCCCGCGATGCCGAAGGAATTCGGCATGACCGGCGGTCCGCTGCGCATGGAAGAGGCCGCCGCTGCCGTACAGCTGATACTCGCCACGCACGGCCGTGCCGATATCAAGGCACGGCTGAAAGCGTTGCAGCCGGCCATCAGCCGGCACTTTGATCGGGTTGGGTGGATCGCGGTGCAGGCCATCCCGTACATGGATGCCCGCTACAAGGCATCGCTCAAAGCCGCGCTGCGTGCCTACAAGACCAAGCTGGACGACCAGCTGGCGAAGAACCCCTTTGGCGTGCCGATCAGCCGCGCCACCTGGGGTGGAGCCGGGCAAGTCAGCCGCTTCGCCTTTGCCATGTACATGCTGCACAAGGCGTTCCCGGATGTGGTCGGCACCGGCTACACGCTGCGAGGCTTTGATTACATCCTCGGTCGGCATCCGGCCTCGAACCTGTCGATGGTCTCGGCGGTGGGCACGCAATCGCGGCTGGCTGCCTACGGCAACAACCGCGCCGATGACAGTTTCATCGCCGGCGGCCTGGTGCCGGGCGTGCTGATCGTCAAGCCGGACTTTCCCGAGATGAAGGCGCACTGGCCGTTCCTCTGGTACGAAAGCGAGTACGTCATCGACACCGCCTCGTCATGGATTCTTACCGCCAATGCGGCGCAGGCGTTGACGAGTGCGACGGCGGCGTCAGCGGCGCCCTAAGCGCGGCCCTGTATAGATGCCGCGCCGGACAAGTCATCACGGTGGTGATGTGTCGAATAAAATATATGGACGTCTAAACGTCTATTTTTCACATAGAAGGAAGTCAGTAGTAAGCATATGGCCGAGCACTTTTCTACAAAGGCGTCCACGTCCACTCGGGCCTTGGCGAGAAGGGTATCGGGCATGAGCGTGCCGCGCCGTTTCAGGTGCTGGCTGGTGTCGGCATGCGCAATGGGTATGGCGGGCTTGTTTCCGTACGGCGCTGTCGCCTCGACACCCTCGAAAGCCGTGACGCCGCAGCTGGTTCATCGTCACGGAGCGGTGCAGCTGGTGGTCGACGGCAAGCCTCTGCTGATACGCGGCGGCGAGCTGGAAAACTCTTCGGCCTCGAGTCTGGCCTACCTTCAAAAGCTGTGGCCAAGGCTTGAGGCGTTACATCTCAACACGGTGATTGCGCCGGCGTATTGGGATTTGATCGAGCCTGCCGAAGGCCGTTTCAATTTCAAGACGGTGGATGGCCTGATCGCGCAGGCCAGGGCGCATCACATGCACGTGGTGCTGCTGTGGTTTGGCAGCTGGAAGAACAGCATGTCCAGTTACGTGCCGGCGTGGGTGAAGCGCGATCCCGCGCGTTTCCCGCGGGCGGTGGGTTCCGACGGTGCGCCGATGGAGATACTGTCCGCGCTCAGCGACAACAATCTTCAGGCCGATAGCCGTGCCTTCGTCGCCCTGATGCGCCATCTCAAGCAGATGGACGGCGTCCAGCACACGGTGGTGATGGTGCAGGTGGAGAACGAGGTCGGCATGCTGCCGACGGCGCGTGAGCACAGCGCGGCGGCCAATGCCGCGTTCAAGGCCGCCGTGCCGCGCGCATTGACTGACTACCTGAAAGCGCATCGTTCCAAACTGGCGCCAGCGCTACGCAAAGCCTGGCGCGCGCACGGCGAACGCCAGGGTGCGTCCTGGATCAAAACCTTTGGCAAAAGCGTCTGGACTGACGAACTGTTCACCGCCTGGACCGAGGCGCGCTACACCGGGCAGGTCGCGGCGCGCGGCAAGGCGGTGTATGACCTGCCGATGTACGTGAACGCGGCGCTGGTTCGTCCACACACGTTACCCGGTCAGTACCCCAGTGGCGGGCCGTTGCCGCATCTGTTCGATATCTGGCACGCAGCGGCGCCGGCCATCGACATGCTGTCGCCGGATATCTACTTCCCCAATTTCAGTGCGTGGGCGCAGCGCTACGCCACGCGCAAGCAGGGCTTTTTCATTCCCGAAACCGGGCGTGTGTCCGGCGCGCAGATGGGCGCCAATGCGTTGTATGCGTACGGCGCGTTGAAGGCCATGGGCGTGTCACCGTATGCGCCCGAATTTCTCTCCGCTGCCGACGCCAAAGCGCTGGGCCAGGCCTTCGGCGTGGTGCAGCAACTCACACCAATGATCTTGGCCCGGCAGGGCACATCATCCATGACCATGCTGCTGCCGCCTGCGGCTTTCCATGGCAAGGCGGACCTCACGCCCCAGCAGGTAACCATGGGTGCGTACACCTTCACCACGCGCTATCGGCCCAAGGGCGCTGTATCCATTGGCGCAAAAAACGAGGCTACTGCTGATGGAGTCCATGCCGCGCTGATTATCCGCGGCGCCCCGGATGATTTCTGGGTGGCCGGCATCGGCGCCACGCTGAGGTTTTCAAGCGCATCGCACGGCACTTCGCGGGTGGGTATCGCTTCGGTTTGGGAAGGCCATTTCGAGCATGGCCACTGGCTGCGCGGTCGCCAGTTGAATGGCGATGACACCAATCAGGGGCGATGGCTGCAACTGCCCGCAGACCAGTTCGTGATACGCGAAGTGCATCTTTACCGTTATTGATTTACCCGCTTGTACGAGGACTCGGACATGAAGCATGGCAGGTGGATGTGGGCATGGTTGCTGGCACTGGTGCCGTTACTCGGCTTTGCCCAGGACAAACCACTCAGTGCACACTTCTCATGGTTCGACTATCGCGGTGGCGATCCGTCGGACATGATCAAGGCGGGACCGGACACGTATCGCAATCCGATCCTGCATGGTTTCTACTCCGACCCCAGCATCACTCGCGCTGGACGCGACTATTACCTGGTCAGCTCCACGTTTGCCTATTTTCCGGGCATTCCGGTGTTCCACAGCCGCGACTTGGTGCACTGGACGCAGATCGGCAATGCCATCAGCCGGCCGGGGCAGCTGGACTTCAAACACCTGCGCCTGTCGCGTGGCGTGTTCGCGCCGGCGATCACCTATCACGACGGGTTGTTCTACATCTTAAACACCTGCGTCGATTGCGGTGGCAACTATCTGATCACCGCCAAGAACCCGGCGGGCCCCTGGTCCGATCCGGTCTGGCTGCCGGGGATTGATGGCATTGACGTCTCGCTGTTCTTTGATGACGACGGCCGTGCCTGGATCGTCAACAATGGGCCGCCGCCCGAGAAACCACGCTATCAAGGCCATCGCGCCATCTGGCTGCAGCAGTTTGATCCCAAGACCCAAAAGATGATCGGACCGCGCACTGTGCTGGTCGACGGCGGCGTGCATCCGCAAACCCATCCGGTCTGGATCGAGGGGCCACATCTGCTCAAGCATGACGGTTATTACTACCTGTCGGCGGCGCAGGGCGGCACCGCCGAGCAACATTCGCAGGTGGTGTTGCGTGCGCGAAAGATCACCGGCCCTTATATGCCCTACGCCGACAACCCCATTCTCACCCAGCGCGACCTGCCGGCGGGTCGGGCGCTGCCGGTCACCTCGGCCGGGCATGCCGATATGGTGCAGACGCCCGATGGCGCCTGGTGGGCCACCTTTCTGGCGGTGCGACCGTACAAGGGCAATTTCTACAATACCGGCCGCGAAACCTTCCTGTTGCCGGTCACCTGGAAGCAGGGCTGGCCGGTCATCCTGCCGCATGGCGCGCGCGTGCCCTACGTGCATGTGCGCCCCCATCTGCCCCTGGGGCGTGCTGCCCAGCCGACCGCCGGTGCGTTCCACATCCGCAACCGTTTTGACAGCAAAACCCTGCCGCTGGACTGGATGATGCTGCGCAATCCGCGCAGCAGCTGGTGGCACACCGGCCACGGTCTGACCATCACAGCGCGCGCCGTGCATCTGGGCGACAAGGGCAACCCGTCATTCCTCGGCCGCCGCCAGCAGCATATGGATGCCCACGTCGAAACGCGCATGCTTTTCACGCCGCGGCATGATGGTGACAAAGCCGGCCTGGTCGCCTTGCAGAACGATGATTACTTCTACTTCGTCGGCCTGGTCCGCACGCACGGCCACACCGAAATCCAGGTGGATAAACGCGCCGGCGCGGATGACCCCAAGCAGGGAGCCGTCGTTGCACGTCAAACCATCACGCTGGCGCCAGGGCAGCCCCTTTACCTGGGCATCGACACCAAAGGCGGCCAATACAGCTTCCGCTACGCCACCCAAAAGGGACGCTGGACCACGTTGCTGCGAAATGCCGACGGCACCATTCTTTCCACGCAGACCGCCGGCGGTTTCGTCGGCGCGGTGATGGGTGTGTATGCGGCGACCGGAAAGGGGCATTAACCGATTACACGGCACCAGATGCTGTCCGCAAGAAACGAGAAAGTCCGCCTATTAAGGCGGCCTTTCTCGTTGAATCGATTGGTGGAGCGGAGGAGGATCGAACTCCCGACCTTCGCATTGCGAACGCGACGCTCTCCCAGCTGAGCTACCGCCCCACGCGAGCGGCGCATGTTAGCGCAATGAGGGGCTTTCGCCAAGCCCTCAAGGCAGAAGCGGCGCCAGGCGCTCGCGCAGCAGGGGGCCGCGCCAGCCGTCGAAGGTTTCCGGCCACTCACCGGTGATGGCGATGCGCTCGATGGCCTTGCGTGGGCACAAGAGGCCGGCGGGCAGGTCCAGTTCCTGGGCCAGGGTATCCACTTCGCGTTTCATGGCGGCCACCGCGCGCTTTTGCGCGTCCTGCGGTGCGGGCGGGATGCTGGCGGTGGCGTCGACATCTTCAGCGCTGATCGGTGTTTGCAGCTGGGCCATCAGCTCGCGCCGTTGGGCGCCGCGCAGGGCGCGGCGGCCGCGGGTGATCGCGGCCAGTTCGCTGTCGGTCTGCGGTCGATCGCTGACCATGCTCATGGCCATGGCGTCTTCGAACAGCCACGGGCGCGGCGTGTCCAGCTCACGAGCGGTGCGGTCGCGCCATAGCAGAATACGCCGCAGCAGGGCCTGGTTCTCGCGGGACCATTCGGCGGCGCCACGGAATTCACGTTGCGGTTGCTCGTCGCCACTCTGGGCGGCGCGGTGCAGCATGCGCTGGCAGTCCTCTTCCAGCCAGGCAGTGCGGCCGAGTGACTCCAGCCTGGTTTGCAGCGCTTGCTGGATGGGCTCCAGATAGACCACGTCGAGGGTGGCATAGGCTTGCTGGGAGGCGGTGAGTGGACGCTGCAGCCAGTCCGAGCGGGTTTCACCCTTGTCCAGCTCCATGCCGCAGAATTGGAGCACCAGTGCACGGTAGCTCAGGCCCAGGCCATAACCGCACATGGCGGCGGCCAGCTGGGTGTCGAAGAAGTGGCCAAGGCCCCGCGGCAGCAGCGGGGCGAGCGCTTCGAAGTCCTCGCTGGGGCTGTGCATGATCCGCGGGCCGAGATGCCGGGACAGTGCCTGGCTCAATGCCGGGCCAGCGTCGAACTGCGTGGGATCGACCAGCGCGTAGCGATCAGCGGCGCCCAGCTGCAGCAGCGCCAGTTGCGGATAGAAGGTGTTGCGGCGCATGAATTCAGTATCAATACCCAGCGGCGCTTCGGCCGGCACGGCGGCCAGCCAGTCGCCCAGTTGGGCGGCGTTGTCGATCCAGTCGGCGGACGGGGCCAGCGCGGCGCTACCGGCCTGGTTCAATGTCTGACTCAAGAAATGTTCCCGTACGAAGGGCGCGCGGTTGCGGTCACGCGCCGAGAGTTTGAAAGCCAAGGCCGCCAACGATAGCAGGACGTGTGCATCGGGGCATGAGCAAAGCCCCCGGTTGCGGTTATGCTTTGCAGGTCGGCGCACGTCAGGTGCGCCTTTTGTTCCGTTAAGGACCTGCCTTGTCATGCCCAGTTCCGAGTCCGATCGCCGCCAACGCGCCCTGGGAGGGGCGATAGGCTCGGCGCTGCTGGGCTTTGCGCTGGTCTATCATTTTTTTCCTGGCCTGCTGCACGTGCAACGCGGTGGCACGCGCAACAACGCTACGCCGGTCAGTGGATCGATGTCGCCGCTGATGGGCTTCGAGCAGCGGCCTGAGGCCTCCAGACCGAAGCGGCCAGCCGATGCCGAGCTGGATGCCGGACCGCCCTTGTCGCTGGCGCCATCGGCAGTGATTCGCAAGCGCATGGCCAGTCAGTCCTCGCCGGCGCAGGCTGCCAGCGTTGCCGAGGCCCCGGACAGTCCGGAGGTGGCGGCCTTGCTCAAGCGCGCGCGCGAGGCGCTGGACAAGGGCAATCTGGTCGGCGGCGACGACAGTGCCGCGGCACTGTTCCAGAACGTGCTAAAGACCGATTCCAAGAGTCTGCGCGCGCAGTCGGGGCTGTCGGAAGTGCGCACACAGCTAATCGCCCAGGTCGAGCAGTCGCTGGCTGCAGGCGATGCCGATGGCGCCTCGCAGGCACTGACTTCCCTGAAGTCGCTGCCGCGCTCGGCAGACGATGTGAAGCGCCTGCAGCAGAGCCTGGATTCGTTGCAGCAGGTACGCCCGCTGCTGGCTCATGCCGCTCAGTTGATGCAGCAGGGCAAGTCGGTGGGCCAAGGCGATGACAACGCGCTGGCGGTGTATCGCCAGGTGATGCAGATCGATCCGGGTAATGCGGTGGCCGAGCAGGGACTGGCACGCATCCAGCAGCACTCGCTCGATCAGGCCTTGAGCGCGGCCGCACAGGAGGATTTCGATGCCGCCGATGCGGCGCTGGCACGCGCTGCGGAAATTTCGCCCGATTCGCAGAACCTGCAGGATGTGCGCGGCCGCATTGAGGGCTTGCGACGCCAGCGTGCGGAGAGCCTGCTGGCGCAGGCGCGCTCGGCGCTCGATGGCGGCAATGTGAAACTGGCCCAGCAGCTGGCAGCCCAGGCCATGCAGGCAAGTACCGATGTGCCGGGCATTGACGACTTCAACGAGCGCCTGAGCAACGCCAAGCTATACGCCAACTACAAGCCCGGACAGGTGTTCCATGACCGGTTTGTGGACATGCCCGGCGGCGCGCCGGCGATGGTGGTGATTCCCACGGGCAAGTTCATGATGGGATCGCCATCCAATGAGCGTGGCCACGAATCCAGCGAGTCGCCGCAGCATCAGGTGAGCATTGCCGAAGGTTTTGCCCTCAGCCGCACCGAAATCACCGTGGCGCAGTTCCGTGACTTCGTGCGCTCTTCCGGTTATGTACCCGATTCGGTACGGCTGGGTGGCTCCAGCGTCTACGACGAGAAAAGTGGCGCGATGCGCGAAGACGGCCGCGCCACCTGGAAAAGTGACTATGAAGGCCATCGCGCGCAGGACGACGAGCCGGTGGTCAATGTGTCGTGGAACGATGCCCGTGCTTACGCCACGTGGCTGTCCAAGCACACCGGAAAGTCCTATCGCCTGGCCAGTGAGGCACAGTTCGAATATGCCTTGCGCGCCGGTACCCAAAGCCGCTACTGGTGGGGTAATGGCCGCCCGTCGAGCCGGGTGGAGAACCTGACCGGAAGCGGCGACCGGTCCAGCATCGGTCGACGCTGGAGCAATGCGTTTGCCGGTTACCGTGATGGCTATTGGGGTCCGGCGCCGGTGGCGTCGTTCGCCGCCAACCCGTTTGGCTTGTACGACATGGACGGCAATGTCTCCGAGTGGGTAGACGATTGCTGGCACGACAACTACACACGGGCCCCACGTGATGGATCGGCCTGGGTCAACCCCGGCTGCGCGCGGCGTGTGGTGCGTGGTGGGTCATGGGGCAGTGCACCCGACCAGGATCGTTCGGCTTTCCGTCTGGGCGTGGCGGCCGATACGCGAAGTGGCCGGGTCGGTTTCCGCGTGATGCGTGAACTCTAGAGCCCGTCTTATGCAGGCGTTTTGTGTGTTTCGGTGGCGCAAATAGAAAGGCCCGAGCGATAAGCCCGGGCCTTTTCATGTCCTGCCGCACGCCACGTGGCATCCTGCCGGCACGCCATCCTTGCGTCCCCCCCGTGACGAGCGGTTGAGGTAAGTGTGCCCAAAGTCAGGGGACATGGATGCCGGGCGAGGTCGCGCAACCATGTAGGGAAAGCCTTACATTCGCGTTACTCATACAAATGGTTCCATGGCGTGATGCACGGCATCACTGTAACTGGCTCCGAACAGATTCAAATGATTGAGCAGATGGTAAAGGTTGTAGAGCGGCGCGCGTTCGCGCCAGTCGGCGGCCAGTGCGCCGCTCTCAGCGTAGGCTGAAAAGAACGCTTCGGGCGGGGCGCCAAATAGCGTCAGCATGGCCAGCTCGGCCTCTGCCCAGCCGTAGTGCACAGCGCCGGCATCGATGAGGGCAGGTTCGCCCTCACGGGTGCAGTGCAGGTTGCCGCTCCACAAGTCACCGTGCAGCAGTACGGCCGGCTGCGTGGGAATCCACTGCGATAGCCGGGCGCAAAGGGTTTCAATGCGTTGCACGCTACTTCTTGACAGCTGTCCGCCATCGAGCGCCTGGCGCGCCTGTGGCAAGAGTCTGCATTCGGCGAAGAATTGGTGCCCGTCCTGATGCCACGTGTTGGCCTGGGGAGAGTCGCCGCACCAGCCGTCATGATCGAAGCCAAAGCCGGGGCCGATGTGCTTGTGCTGGCGGGCCAGGCCCGTTCCGGCGCGTGGATAGAAGTCGGTGCCTTGGCGCCCTTGACCCAGATCCTCCATGACCAGCGTCCGTTGATCCGCGTACCAGAGGTCGGGGACGCGCAGGCCACCACTTTCGGCCAGGGTACGAAGGCCATTTGCCTCGCTGTCAAAAAAGCCCGGGGGTGCATTGGGTCGATGCTTGATCACTGCGTGACGCCCATCTTCCAGCAAGACGTGCTGGAGGCCTGGAGTGAGTGGCGTGGGCGGCAGGGCCGAATGCATGGTGCCGAGCTTAGCTTGACGGGGGTGCAGCTTGTCCAGTTCGGTTGGTTGTGCCATTCATGAAAAAGCCCGCGACTGTGAGGTCGCGGGCTTTTCTCTATCAGATTGGAGTGGCGTTACGGCGTGCTGGATGCATCCGGTTTGCTACGCGTCTGATCGCCCACCAAGTCGCCCTGGGTCGGTGCCTGGCGCGGGGATTCCGGCTTCTTCACCTCTGGCTTGGGCTCAACCGGTTTGGGCGCTTCCGGCTTCGGCGCCTGCGGCTTGGGCGTCTCAGGAGTCGGCACGGCAGGCTTCGGGGCTTCCGGCTTCGGAGTCTCGGCCTTCGGAGCTTCGGGCTTCGGGACTTCGACCTTCGGAGCCTCAGGCTTCGGGGTTTCGGGCTTCGGGGCTTCGACCTTCGGAGCCTCGGGCTTCGGAGCTTCAGCCTTCGGCGCCTCAGACTTCGGGGTTTCGGACTTCGGGGCTTCGACCTTCGGAGCCTCGGGCTTCGGAGCTTCAGCCTTCGGCGCCTCAGACTTCGGAGCTTCAGGCTTCGGAGCTTCCGGCTTCGGAGCCTCAGCCTTCGGAGCCTCGGCCTTCGAAGCCTCAGCCTTCGGAGCCTCAGCCTTCGGAGCTTCCGGCTTCGGAGCCTCAGCCTTCGCGGCCTCGGGCTTCGGAGCCTCGACCTTCGAAGCCTCAGCCTTCGGAGCCTCGGCCTTCGGAGCCTCGGCCTTCGGAGTCTCAGCCTTCGGAGCCTCGGCCTTCGAAGCCTCAGCCTTCGGAGCCTCAGCCTTCGCGGCCTCGGGCTTCGGGGCCTCAGACTTCGGAGCCTCAGACTTCGGAGCGTCGGCCTTCGGGGCCTCAGACTTCGGAGCCTCAGACTTCGGAGCGTCGGCCTTCGGGGCCTCAGACTTCGGAGCGTCAGCCTTCACCGGCGCCTGCTTACGCTCGCCCGTGTGGGACGGCTTGGCGGTACCTTGCGCCTGGCTGTTCGTGAGGTTGTCCTGGGCGTCGCTGTCGGAGGCGGCGTTAGCGTTGCCATTGCCGGAGGTGTTTTCCGCACCGTCCTGGCGACGACGACGACGGCCACCACGACGGCCGCGGCGGCGACGCTGGCCGTTGGCGCCGCTCTCGTTGCCAACGTTCGATGCGTCCTGATGACTTGCCGAGCCGTTCTGGTTTTGGCCCTGGCTCTGGGTGCTGGTGTCGACGGTATGGCTGTCGTCGCTCTTGCTCGGCACCGGCGCCGGTTCGGCCTTGGGCGGCTGCGGCTTGGGCGCCTCGTTCTTCACCGGCTCGCTCTTGACCTGGTTGCTCGGCTTGGCCTCGGCGGGCTTGTTGTCCGGCGTGGGGCGGGTGTCCTTGCGCTCCTGGTTGGCCGTTTGCGGCGCCGCCTTGGTCGGGCGCTCCTTCTTCTCGGGCTTGTCCTGACGGTTGCGACCACCGCCTTGCTTGTTGCCCTCGGATGCCTTGGCGTTGCGCTCGTTGCGCGACTTGCCTTGTCCGTTGCCGTTGCCATTGCTGGCGTTGCCGGAACGGTTGCCACGCTCGTTGCGCGAACGCGAGCTGCGCTCGCCTTCGGCACGCTCATTGCGTGGCTTGCGGCTGTCCTGACGCTTCTGACCCTGGCTGCGGTTGCTCTGCGACTGGCGCGCGCGGCGGGCCGACTTGTCATCGCTGGCGGCGGTTTCGGTGGTGTTGTCATCACCGCGGAACCAGCCCAGGAAACGGGCCAGCAAGCCCGGCTGGGCGGGCTGACGGGCGCGTGCTGGCGTGGCCGGAACTTCGGCGGCGGCTGCGGCCGCATTTTCGCGCAACGGTGCCGGCGTCGCCGGCACGATGCCGCTGACGGCCGGCTCGTCGCTGCTGCCCAGGTTCTGGCCCATCTTGCGCATGGCATCGGGTTCGACCGGGGTCAGGCGCTCGTAGCTGGGCTTGGCGTGCTCGCCCATTTCCGCTTCGCGGATGCGGCTGATTTCCAGGTGCGGCGTCTGCAGCTTGTCATCGGCGACCACCACCACATGCACCTTGTGGCGCATCTCGATTTCGACGACACCAGCGCGCTTTTCGTTCAGCAGGAAGTTGGCCACGTCGGTCGGCGCCTGCACCAGCACCTGGCCGGTGTGGTCCTTCATGGCGTTTTCTTCGACCAGACGCAGGGTCGATAGCGACAGCGATTCAATGCTGCGGATGTGGCCGTGGCCATCGCAGCGCGGGCAAACGATCTGGGTGGCTTCACCCAGGCTTGGGCGCAGGCGCTGACGCGACATTTCCAGCAGGCCAAAACGGCTGATGCGGCCGACCTGTACGCGGGCACGGTCCAGCTTCAACGCGATCTTGAGGGTTTCCTCGACCTCGCGCTGATGCTTGGGGCTGTCCATGTCGATGAAGTCGATCACGATCAGGCCGCCGGCGTCGCGAATGCGCAACTGGCGGGCGATTTCCGTAGCCGCCTCGCAATTGGTGTTGAACGCCGTCTCCTCGATGTCGCTGCCCTTGGTGGCGCGCGAGGAGTTGATGTCGATGGCGGTCAGCGCTTCGGTCTGGTCGATCACGATCGAGCCACCCGAGGGCAGGCGCACGGTGCGATCAAACGCGCTCTCGATCTGGGTTTCGATCTGGTAGCGCGAGAACAGCGGCGTGGTGTCGCTGTAAAGCTTGAGCTTGCGCAGGGCGTTGGGCATCACCTGCTGCATGAATTCGCGCGCGTCGTTGAACAGCGCTTCCTCGTCGATGAGGATTTCGCCGATGTCATTGCGCAGGTAGTCGCGCAGGGCGCGGATGAACAGCTTCGATTCCTGGTAGATCAGGAACGGTGCTTTCTGCGCGCTGGCGGCGTTGGAGATGGCTTTCCACAGCTGCAGCAGGTAGTCCAGATCCCACTGCAGTTCTTCGGCGTCGCGGCCCATGCCGGCGGTGCGCACGATCAGGCCCATGGAATCGGGCACCGACAGATGCTCCAGCGCTTCCTTCAGCGCGGCGCGATCTTCACCCTCGATGCGGCGCGAGACGCCACCGGCCTTCGGGTTGTTGGGCATCAGCACCATGTAGCGGCCGGCCAGGCTGATGTAGGTGGTCAGCGCCGCACCCTTGTTGCCGCGCTCTTCCTTCTCGACCTGGACGATGACTTCCTGGCCTTCCTTGACCAGCTCGCGGATGCTCGACTTGTGCGGATCGGCACCGTCGGCGAAGTATTCGCGGGCAATTTCCTTCAGCGGCAGGAAGCCGTGGCGCTCGGCGCCGTAATCGATGAAGCACGCTTCCAGCGAAGGCTCCACGCGGGTGATGCGGCCCTTGTAGATGTTGGCCTTTTTCTGTTCGCGGGAGGGGATCTCGATATCAAGATCGTAGAGGGTCTGGCCATCCACGATGGCCACACGCAACTCTTCACGCTGAGTTGCGTTGATCAACATGCGTTTCATTGTCGTTATTCCTCGGCTTTGAGGCCGCGCGGCCGCGCGCCGCGGCGGCGCCTTGACTCGTGGCGGCCTGCCGGGGATCGCGCCGCAGCTTCCTCGAAGCGGCATGGGTCCAGAGCATTGCCTTTTGCTCCGGCACTAATTGTCGGGTGCCTCGCGCCAAACGATGTGGGCGACCACCACGAAATCAAAGGCGTGGCGGACAAACATCGACCCGAACCGTTACGATGCGTGGCGATCAGCTTTCGGCCGCGTGGAAAAAGGGCGGCCGGGCGTGACGCGCCGGCGTGACGGACAGGTGCCGTACCGAGGCGTATGTCGCCCTCGGCGCTGGCTAGAGCGCGCGGGGAGTATACCTTTCGATTTCGGATTTTTTCAATGCGGACGGCAACTTCGCGTGACACACTTAACACCGTACAACAAGTCCAGGTGGGCGCCGATCGCGATGGCCAGCGCCTGGACAACTGTCTGTCTGCGCTGCTCAAAGGCGTACCGCGCAGCTTGATCTATCGGCTGCTGCGCACCGGCCAGGTCCGGGTCAACGGCAAGCGTGCCAAGCCCGATACGCGGCTGGCCGAGGGCGACACCTTGCGCATTCCGCCGGTGCGCACTGCCGAACGCGATCCGGGCACGCCACCGCCGGGGCTGCTGAAGAGGGTGTCCGAGGCGGTTATTTTCGAGGACAAGCACTTTTTGGCCATCGATAAACCGGCCGGCATCGCCAGTCATGGTGGCAGCGGTATCAGTCACGGCGCCATCGAGTTGCTGCGTGCGGCGCGCCCGAACGAGTCGCTGGAGCTGGTGCACCGCCTGGACCGCGATACCAGCGGCGTATTGGTGTTCGCGCGCAGCCGTGCGGGGCTGACCGGGCTGCAGGCGCTGATCCGCGAAGGTGCCGTCACCAAACAGTACCTGGCCCTGCTGACCGGGCATCCCAGGCGCGGCAAGTTTGATGTGAATGCGCCGCTGCGCAAGTTCGTGCTGCAGGGTGGCGAGCGCATGGTGCGCGTGGCCGATGACGGCAAGCCGGCGCTGACCTTTTTCCGCGAAGTGCAACGGCTATCCGACGACTGCCTGATGCAGGTGACGCTGGACACGGGCCGCACGCATCAGATTCGCGTGCATGCCGCCCATGCGGGCCATCCGTTGGGCGGTGATCCCAAATACGGCGAGCGTGAGGCCAACCAGCGCCTGCGCAAGGCGGGCCTGAAGCGCCTGTTCCTGCATGCGGCGCGCTTCGAATTCGAGCTCGGGGGCAAGGCGTACAGCTTTTCCGCGCCGCTGCCGGACGACCTGAAGGCGGTCATCGACCGGCTGGCCGGTCACGCCTGAGGCTGGGCAGTGTGTCAGCCTCCCAGCAGATAGCGCGCGCTCACCTCAAGTGAGCGCAACCAGCCGTCAGCCAGTGCCGATTGCAGGATCAAGGCGGCCAGCGCATGGGCCAGCGCGATAGGTATGATGGCGCGATTTCGCAGGAAACTTCGCGCCCACCAAAGCTCGGCACCAAAGCACAGCAGCATCAGCCTCGCGTTGGGCGTATGCAGCAAGGCAAAGGCCAGCGCCGTGCCGATCACCGCCAGGCGCGTGCGTGTGGGCCATGCCGATTCGAACAGGCGCAGCACCACCGCCAGCATCAGCCACTGCTGCAACAGTGCCCAGGCCAGGTAGGTGGCGATGTGGCGCCAGCCAAGGGGTTGCCAGATGTGGCCTGCACCCCAGGCCAGGATCAGCGCCGCGACAACCACCAGCCACGGCGTTGTCCAGGCGCGCGCCTGCCCCAGCCAAGCCGCACGCGGCGCGCCGGCCAGACGAAGCCGGCGCGAGACCCAGCCGCCGTAGACGATGCCCAGGACGGCGGCCAGCAGATACGGCCAGCGTGTGTGCAGGCCAAGATGCATGCCGGCGATCAGCCATAGCGGCCCAGCCAGCGCCAGCGCCAGCTGGGCCATGCGCCAGGCCCGCGGATGCTGCGGCCGCTCGGCGCGCCGGTGCACGATACTGGCGCCCATCAGCAGCACATAGATGAGCAGTACGATCCAGGCGCGTTGCGGCGGCGCGGGTGGCGTGATGCCGGTTTCGCTGCCCAGCACCACGGTCGCTGCCGGCAGCATTTGATGGGTCAGGTCTGACAAAGCCAGAATGCGCTGGGATGATGCCAGCGCCGGCAGCGCAATCTGCAGCCACTCGTTGCTGGGTGTGGCAGCTGCCAGTTGCGCCAGCAGCGCGCGGGCGCGAGCCAAGTCATCGGGTAGTGGTACGACGTGCTGGGCGATGGCCAGCGAAGTATCGGCGCGCAGCGATATCTTGCGCAGCGTCAGCGCTTTACCCGCCGGTTGCGTCAGCGCCAGGCGCAACACGGTGGCGTGCGCGCTGCGGCAGGCGCCGGCCTGGTCCGGACGCCAGTCCAGTTTCGCCAAATCCCAGCGTGGCCAATGCGACAGCGGCAGGCTGGCGCGGCATCCGGCGCCATCGAGTGTGGCGCTGCGGATCAGGGCCATGTGGAGCGGACGCTGACCGCCGCCTTCCAGGGTAAGCCAGTGGGCGGTGGCCAGGTCGGCCGGGCGGCTCAGGGGCAGGCCGATTTCATAAGGCGCGTTCGACTCGGCGGTCAGACGCAGGCGCTGCCCGCGTTCGCTGCCGGCGCGTGCCTGGCCGAATGGGCGTTGCGCGACCAGGTTGGCCGGACCGCGCAGCCGCCAGTGCCAGGGCGTGACTCCCTGCTTGAGCTGTTGCAGCTCCACGGCACCCCGGCGCGCCAACTCGTGACCGGTAACGAATCCGGCCAGCAGGTACAGCGCTGCGGCCAGTGCCACGATGATGGCGGCACCGGACAACAGGCTGGCGATGCGTGCCGTGCGCGGCGCCGTGGGTCTTGCCATCAGCGCTGCAGCGCCTCGACGTGTGCGGCACAGATGAAGTCGTTCAGCGACAGGCCACCGACGTCATGCGTGCTGAACAGCACCTGGCAGTGGCCGTAACCGGCTTCCAGGTCGGGATGATGGTCTTCGCGATTGGCAATGAAGCCGACCGCATTGATGAAGCCCAGCGTGTGATGAAAGTCCTTGAAGCTGAAATCCTTGACGATGGCCTTGCCGTCATCGGCCAGCGACCAACCCGGCAGTGCCTCGAGCATGGACTGCGCGGTAGCCTTCTCCAGGCCGTCGCCGGCACCCTTGCGCGGCTGGCAATGCTCGTGCAGAAGTTCCTCGTAGGTCATGTCGGCTCCTTGGGATGCGAAAGGTAGCTTAGCCTCCCGGTGGTGCCGGCAAATGTCAAAGCCTTAGCGTGGCGTTGAATTCGTACTAAAATGGTGCTGTTTTCCAGAAGCTAGTGACGGGACCCGTGATGATCGATATTTCCGAACGCGCGCAAAACTACTTCCGCCACCTGCTCGAGCAGCAGGGCGTGGAAGGGCAGGGCATCCGCCTGTCAGTGGTGCAGGGCGGCACGCCAGCGGCCAACTGTGCGCTCGAATTTTGCGAGCCATCCGAGCTGGATGGCCGCGAGTGGACCGTCGAGTGCACTGGCTTCAACATATATGTGGACGGCGACAGCGTGCGCTGGCTGGACGAGGCCAGCATCGATTTCGAGATCAACGCCACCGGCGGCCAGCTCAACATCCGCGCGCCCAAGATCAAGGGCGAGATTCCCGGTGAGGGCGCCAGCCTGGTCGAGCGCGTGCGCTACGTCATCGATGCCGAGATCAACCCGCAGGTGGCTTCGCATGGTGGCCGCATCAGCCTGCTGGAAGTCAGTGCCGATGGTGTGGTGGTGCTGCAGTTCGGCGGCGGCTGCCATGGTTGCGGCATGGTTGATGTGACCTTGAAGCAGGGCGTGGAGAAGACGCTCAAGACCCGCGTGCCGGAGATCACCGAAGTGCGCGACGCCACCGACCATGCCAGCGGCGAGAACCCCTACTACAGTGGCGAACAGGGCGCTTCGGCGGTGGGTTGAAGCACGGTAGTGACTCGCCGGATATGAAAAGGCCCGGAGCGATCCGGGCCTTTTCATAAATCTTTACTGCCGTGCAGGTGCGAGCTGCGCAGGTCAGTTGCTGTCGCCCTGGATGTAATTCTTGAGCGTATGCAGCTTGCCGCCATCCAGCGTGGCGTAATAGGTGGCAATGTCTTCCATGTCCTGCTGCGAAAGCTGGCCGGCAAAGCCCTTCATGATGGCGTTGTCGCGCTGGCCGCTCTTGTACTCCTTCAGCGCCTGCACGATGTAGTTCTCGTACTGGCCGGCCAGGCGTGGGTACTGCTGGTCGACTGCGTTGCCGTCGGCGCCATGGCAGGCGAAGCACGACACGGCTTTCTTCTTGCCGGCAGCGGCGTTGCCGGCATGCGCGGCAGGTACGCTCAGCGCCAGGGCGGCGGCGAGCACGGACAGGGTGATCACGCTCTTCATGCGTCGGTCCTCGATCCTTTTACGGGCTTACTTCTTGGCCAGGCTGGACAAGTAGGCAGCGATGTCCTGGATGTTCTGCTCAGTCAGGCTCTCGGCTTGCGCGTCCATGGTCGGATGCTTGCGCTTGCCCGTCTTGTATCCGTTGAGCGCGTTGATCAGATACTGCTCGTTCTGGCCGGCAATCTTCGGTACCCGGTAATTGGGGTAGGCGTTTTCGTAGCCCGGTACGCCGTGGCAGCCGGCGCAGGTGTAGACCAGCGTCTTGCCGTTGGCCTTGTTGCCCTCGGCATGCGCGCTGCCGAACGTCATGAGCGCAGCGGCGGTCAGCGTGGCAAGCAGTAGCGATCGCGTCATGGGTGTCATTCCCGCTGTGAACGGCCGTCGCGGCCGCGTCGGTAAAGCGTTAAGTATAGCCTGTCACATGCAGGCCTGGACAAGGGCGCGGCGCGGTGTCGCAACGCACGGCGTCCCCTGGCGCCGGGTGGTATCGCGATCCAAGCCTAGCGCGTTGCGCACGCTGGTGTCGCCAAGCGTTTGCAAGCGGGTGCCGGGCGCGCCTAGAACAGGCTTCGCACGATGTGGATGCCGGCGGCGTACTCGCCAATGATGGTGCCGATGTTGACCAGGGTGAAGATGACAAACACGCGGGCCACGCGATTGCGCCACCAGCCTTTCCATTCGGTGATGTCATGGCGCAGCGCCTCGAAGTCGGCCACCTTGGGCTTGCGCAGCCATACCTCGGTGAGCGCGCCGACGGCGCCGGCCGGAATGCCGGGCCGGAACGGCTTCAGTGGCGCGGCGACGAAGGAGGTCAGTGCGGTCAGCAGGTGTCCGCCACCAAGCAATGCACCGAGGGCGGCGAGGCCGCCGGTGTAGAGCACCCAGTCGCGCAATGCGTCGGTGCCCAGTGCCGGGTTTTTATGGAAGGCGTAGATGATCACGCCGAACACGGCCAGCACCAGCGCCATGGCCATCCACTTGAACCAGGGCGTGCCCTTGGGGGTGGCGCTGAGTTGGCTCACTTCGGTGGCTGGCTCGATATCGGTGTCGCGAAGATGGCCGATCAGCCCCTTCATGTGGCCGGCGCCGACGATGACCAGCACGCGGCGCACCTCGGGTGCCTGGCTGGCTTCCTGGCGCAGGCGTGCGGCCATGTAGCTGTCGCGCTCGGCGATCAGGGCCTGATAAAGCGACTGCGAAGAGCTGGCAAACTCGCGGAAGGCACCTTCGAGCATGTCGCCCTGCTTGAGCTGCTCGATATCGTCCTCGCCGATATCCTCGCGTTCAAACAGGCTGCCGACCAGGCCGCCGAGAATGCCCATCTTTTCGCGAAAGCCCACGTTGCGCCAGGCGCGCTTGAGCGTGGTGCCCACTTCGCGATCGACCAGCCACAGCGGCAATTGCTGCGCCTCGGCGCCGCTCATGCCGGCTTGCATTTCGGCGCCGGGTTCGATGCCGTGCTGCTCGGCAAGGCGGCGCTGAAACGAGGATAAAATCAGGCTGGCCGCGACCATGCCGGTCTTGCCCTGGCGGATCACCTGGAACAGATCCATGCGCTTGAATGCTTCCGGATCGCGCATGCCCTGGGCGCGGCTTTCGCACAGCTCCACCGCCACGGCATCGAACGATTCGCGCTCAAGGATGGCCTGCACCGCCTCCATCGAGCTTCGCGAGACGTGCGCGGTGCCCAGCACCACGTATTCCACGCCGTCACGTCGCACGTGCTCGATCGGCTGGCTGTCGAGAACGTCGGGTGGCGTATCGGTGGAAAGCTCGGTCATGGGTACGGCGGTCAGTACAGGAAGCAGGCAAGCATGGCGGCAACCACGGGGCGGGGCAAGCGCCCCCGCGCTCATCGAAGGCCGCGCGTGGCGCGAGGTTCAGTCGCGAAAGCGCTTGAGCAGGTCGCCATAGGCGTCGATGCGACGATCGCGCAGGAATGGCCAGATGCGGCGCACATTCTCGCTGCGCGCCATGTCGATGCGCGTCATCAGAAGCTCTCGCTCCTCGGTGCCTGCCTGGGCCAGGAACTCGCCCTGCGGGCCGGCGACAAAGCTGGTGCCCCAGAACTGGATGCCGCGGCCCTGGCCGCTGGGGTCCGATTCAAAGCCGGTGCGGTTGCAGGCCAGCAGCGGCAGGCCATTGGCCACCGCGTGGCCGCGCTGCACGGTAACCCAGGCGTCGCGCTGGCGTGCCTTTTCGTCGTCACCATCGGCCGGGTCCCAGCCAATGGCGGTGGGATACAACAGCAGCTCGGCACCGGCCAGCGCCATCAGCCGCGCCGCTTCCGGATACCACTGGTCCCAGCACACCAGGACGCCAAGCTTGCCGACAGAGGTCTGGATCGGCTCAAAGCCCAGGTCGCCCGGGGTGAAATAGAACTTCTCGTAGAACCCGGGATCGTCTGGAATGTGCATCTTGCGATAGGTGCCGGCGATGTCCGCCGAACGATCGAACACTACCGCGGTGTTGTGATAGAGCCCAGCGGCGCGGCGCTCGAACAGCGACGCTACCACCACCAGCTTGAGCTCAGCGGCCAGCGCGCCGATGCGCTTGGTACCCGGGCCGGGAATGGATTCGGCCAGATCAAAGGTGTCGGTGTCCTCGCTCTGGCAGAAGTACGGCCCGTTGTGCAGCTCCTGCAACAGCACTAGCTCGGCGCCTTCGGCGGCCGCTTCGCGCAGGCCTGCTTCAATGGCGTCCAGATTGGCTTCGCGGCTGCCGCGGTCGGTTTCCTGCAGCAGGGCAACGGAGAGGGAACGGGTCATGCCGGAGCATCCTTTGGCGGTTGGAATGGGGCGCTCAGGGGCGCTCGCGTCCATATGTCAGGGTAACTTGCGCGCTATCAAGCGTGTGCGCTTGCACAGCGCGCAATGCATTGGCCGGCGATGTGTCCGGCGCAAGCGCCAGGTGCGCCTGGTCCAGCGCGTAGACCGTGAACACATAGCGATGCGCAGGGCCTGGTGGAGGACAGGGGCCGCCCCAGCCGCGCTGGCCGTAATCGTTGCGCAGGGCGAAGGCTGGCGGTGGCAGTGCGGCATCCTGCTCCAACCCGGATGTGGTCGCAGGAAGGTCCAGCACGAACCAGTGCCACCAACCATGCCCGGTAGGCGCATCCGGGTCGAATACGCCGATAGCCAGGCTCCGCGTCGCCTTGGGTTGACCATGCCAGTGCAGCGTGGGGCGAAGGTTCTGCCCACCGCAATCGCCACCATCAAACGCATAGCGTGGCGCCAGGCGGCCATTCGCATTGGCGCCGGTCACCTCAAGGTGCATGGCATCCGCCTGCGCCCCCGCGCTGACGGCCAACAGCAAGCTGGCCAGAAGGCATCGCATGAGCATCATGGTGAAACCCGGTCGATGAATGGTCACCGGCTGCCCGTTCAGGCCAGCGTGCCCTGCGGCAGTTGCATGGTCACGCAGTGCAGCGAGCCGTTTTGCCAGATCAGCGGTCGGCATGGCACCGGTACCACCTCGCGCCCTGGATGCGCCTGGGCGATCACGGCGGCGGCCTGGTCGTCGGCAGGGTCGCCGTAGGCTGGCATCAGCACGGCGCCATTGACGATCAGGTAATTGGCGTACGAGGCGGCCAGGCGGCGCTCACCATCGATGATGGGCTGCGCCCAGGGCAGCGCATGCAGCGTGTACGCACGGCCGTCGGCCGTGCGCAGTGCGGCCAGTTCGTCGGCCATGCGCTGGAGCTCCTGGTGATGACTGTCACTGCTGTCGTCGCAGGCCTGGTAGACGATGGCGTCATCCGGTGCCAGGCGGGCCAGGGTGTCGATGTGGGCGTCGGTGTCGTCGCCCTCCAGGTAGCCGTGGTCGAGCCACAGCACGCGCGAGGCGTGCAGGCTGCGGCGCAGGCTCTCGCTGATCGCCTCACGTGACAGCGACGGGTGGCGCTGGGTGAGGCAGCGCCAGGTGGTCAGCACCGTGCCGTGGCCATCGCTTTCGATGGCGCCGCCTTCCAGTGCCCAATCGATGCGCTGATGCGCGGCCGGCGCAAACAGGCCGCGCGCCACCAGACCGGTGATCAGTGCATCGTCCTGCTCGGCGCCGAATTTGCCGCCCCAGCCGGTGAAGCGAAAATCGTTGAGCACGCGCTGGCCGTCGCTGGAAACAAGCGTGATCGGCCCGGAATCGCGCAGCCAGGTGTCGTCGTAGGGCAGGGTGACAAAATCGATGCGCGAAAGCTCGGCGCCGGCCTCGCGCAGCAAGCGCTCGGCGCGCTCGCGCAAGGCCTGGTCGGCCACGCAGATGCGCAGCGGCTCGAAGCGCGCAATGGCGCAGGCCAGGGCGATATAAGTGGTTTCGGTATCGACCAGGCGTGGCGCCCAGTCGGTGCCCTGGTGGGGCCAGGCAATAAGCACCCCGGCCTGCGGCTCCCATTCGGCCGGCAGGCGAAGATCGGAAACAGTCATGTCGTGCGTGGCGTCTCTAGCGGGCGCTCTGCGGATGGCGGTTGTTGCCGGCCGGCGTGTTGAGCACCGAGTGGATGACATGGTTGCGCTCGAAATACACGATGTAGTGCTTGTATTCCCAGCGATGGATGACCGGATGCAGGCGCGCATCGCCGCCGCGCGGGCTGAGCTTGCGCAGCGGATGGCCAAAGTGTTTTTCCACCTGCGCCATGCTCATGCCGCGGGTGGGCATCGGCATGTGACTCTCCTGCTGTACGCGACGCATCAGCAGGTCATCGGCGTGAGCCGTTGCAGGCAGTGCAATCAAGGCGGCCATGATAGCCAGCGGCAAGGCAAGCACGAACTTGGACATGAGCGATCTCCCCGTGGCGCCTGTGCGCCGTGTCAGGCCCATTTTTAACAGAAGCGCGCGTGCTTAGCCATGGCTGCGACTCATGGTGGGCGCCACGTGCAGATACAAAAAAGGGCCGCCTCGGGGCGACCCTTTTCCGCACATCCGGCAAAGCGTCGATCAGCGCTGACGCGCCTTGAAGCGCGGGTTGCTCTTGCAGATCACAAACACTTTGCCGCGACGGCGCACGACCTTGCAGTCGCGGTGGCGCGACTTGGCGGACTTGAGCGAGGAAAGCACCTTCACGGCTGGCTCCTGATGAATCAAAGCGAAATAAAGCGGAAATTATAGAGACCGATCCGGCTTATGGCAAGCCTTTGGGCGCATCACCATGCAGCGGCTCCAGCGTATCGACAAATCGCTTTAGCACCGGCGAGCGATTATCGGCCCGACAGGCCAAGGCAAGCAACTGGCTGGCCCCCGGATCGGACAGCGCCAGCATGGCCACGCCAGACAGCTGCACCGCACGCAGCGAGGCCGGCACCAGCGCCATGCCCACACCCGCCGATACCAGCGCCAGCAGCGCGGTGACCTGACGTGCCTCCTGGCGGATGCTCGGGTGAAAGCCAGCGCGGGCGGCCAGGCGCGTGAGCGTGTCGTACAAGGTGGTGCTGTGTGCTCGCGGCTGCGCTACAAAGGCCTCGTCGGCCACCTCCTTCAGGGCGATGGGGTTTTCGCGCGTCGCCAGCCGATGGCTGGCCGGCATGGCCAGCAGCAGGGGTTCGTGATCAAGCACGATCAGGCGCAGGTTCTGTTCCAGCTGGCGATGTTTGGGCAGGGCGCGAACCAGGCCGGCATCGATCTGATCATCGGCGGCCAGGGCGGTGTATTGGGCTTCGGTATACATCTCGGTCAGCTCCACCTGTACCGAAGGAGCGTGGCTGGAAAAGCGCAGCAGCGTCTGCGGCAGCGCCGGATGAAACGCCACCGAGGCAGGGTAGGCCAGTCGCAAACGCCCGGTGTACCCAGCCGCCGCGTCGGCCACGCGTGCACGTGCGCCATCGGCATGGGCCAGGATGTCGCGGGCTTCCTCAAGAAACAGTCGACCGGGCTCGGTCAGCGCCACGCGGCGCTTGTTGCGGTCGAGCAGGGTGACGCCCAGATCCTGCTCCAGCGCCTGGATCTGCTGCGACAAGGGCGGCTGCGACATGTGCAGGCGTCGCGCCGCCTGCGTGAAGCTCAGCGTTTCGGCCACCGCCACGAAGTAACGTAACTGGCGCAGGTCAAACATATATGTAAACCAAATAAGTAGGGCACGAAAAATATATTGGATTTGGTCAATGGCTGCACGTAAAGTTCGCTCCACGTTCGCTGCCACCCCCTCCCCCTGGGCAGCGGACACCGCCTCGCAGGCGGCGCTAACAAGCAGTATCGACCTCTCCCCCTCCCCCCTGTCGATACTGACGCGCCGTCCCTGCGGGGCGTTTCTATGTCCGCGCTCCGAAAATGTACCCATCTCCTGGGCGTGGTGATCGGGAAGCTCCCTCTCACGGCCAAGTCGCGGTACGCTGCCACGTCCGTATGCTGAGTCGAGGCGCGCATGAAAGCCGTTGATGTAGTGATTGGTATCGGTGCGGCAGCCACTCTGGCGCTGGCCGGCTATGCGGTTTATCGCGCCCACGGACAGGATATGAGCGAGCCGGTCACCAACCCGGTGGTCCAGTTCGCACCCTGCCGCTCCATGGCGGGGCGGCAAAAGGTAATGTGCCAGGTGGATATTGCGCGCAAGGCGGGGCAGGCGCACTGCATCGGCGGGCGCCTGTTCCATGTCTATCGAGATGCCAAGGGACATCGCCACAGCGATCCCTGGCCCAAGACGTTGCATTGCCAGGCCACCGACGTGCAGCCGACACCGCCGGCCTCGCAATAACTGTTAGCGAGTGTGCGGCGGCCCAGCGCTCGGGTGGGCGTGCGTTAGTTGGAGAGCAGGTGGCCGCGTGGCAGCGGTGTCACCGCGTGGTGTTGAAAGCGACCGCGTGATTTCAGCACATCGACCCGCGTATGGCCGTGCTCGGCACACACATGCAGGCGCAGACCGGCTGGGCTGTTGTGTGCGGCCTCGGCGGCCGGGCGAAACAGCAGCGCCAGGCTGTCGCCACTTTCGGCGGCCAGCTGCAGGCGGCGCAGGCTGCGATAGTCCAGCTGGCCGATCCAGGCGATCACCGCACCGCAACCGCCGCTGCGCAGACACTGCTCCATGGTCCACACCGCTTCGGGACCCTCGGCAGCAAGCTGATTGAGCTGGCGAAGATCCACGCCGGCCGCTCGCAGCGCCGGTGCGTAGGGCACATAGGGCGGGTTGATCAGTACCACGCGGCGGCCTTCACGGGTCAGTGCCTTCAATGCCGGCAAGGCCAGGTTGAAGTCACCCAGGCCATCGTGCTCGGAAAGCATTTCGCTCAAGGCGCCCTGGGGCCAGCCGCCGCCCGGAAGCTGCGCATCCAGTTCAGCCCGTCCGGTGGAACGAGTGCGGACATGGGCCATGCCGGAGGTGGCTTGGCGCCAGGCGGCAGGGTGGTGCAGGACATCGGCGAGTGCGTGGCTCATGGCGTACCTTCATGGGACGGGCGCGAAGCTTGCCGGCAGCGGAGCGGCAAGCTGGCGCAAATGAAGACAAGTAGGGCGTTACAGGCTGCGGATGACGCCGACGCAGCGGCCCTCGATGGCAAAACTTTCCGCTTGCGAGGCCTCGACCACGATGGGCTCGAAATCCTCGTTTTCCGGCAACAGCAGCAGGTGATCGCGTTCGCGCCTGAGACGCTTGACGGTGACCTCCTCGTCGATGCGGGCGACCACGATCTGGCCGTTTTCGGCCTGCGGCGTGCGGTGCACGGCAATCATGTCGCCGTCAAAAATACCCACATTGCGCATGCTCAAACCCACCACACGCAACAGGTAGTCGGCTTGTGGCCGGAACAGGGCCGGATCGACTTCGACCTGTCGCTCGATATGCTCGGCGGCCAGAATGGGCGCGCCCGCGGCGACGCGTCCAACCAGCGGCAGTTCGATGCTCTGGCGGTGCCAGGAAGGCGCATCCGGCAGGCGCAGCCCGCGATGATGCGACGAGCGCTCCAGCACGCCCTTGTTCACCAGCGAGGTGATGCACGATTGCGCCGAGCTGTGGCTGGGAAAGCCCAGGCTGTCGGCAATTTCGCGCAGTGTCGGCGGCCGGCCTTCAGCATTGACGTAATCGCGCACGAAGGCGAGGACCTGATGCTGACGGTGGGAAAGGGCTGTCGTACTCATGATGTACGAATGTACGTATTTGTCGTCAGCCGCGCAAGTGCCACCTGCCGACGATAGCTGCGACGGTTAGGCAGGCTGCGTTGGTGTCAGGCGGGCAGGTGAATCTCGGGCAGGCTGTCGGTTTGCGGCCGGGCAAAGAAATAGCCCTGGAACAGTTCGACGCCGAAGTCGGCCAGGGCGCGAAACTCGTCCACATCCTCCACGCCTTCGGCCACCACATCCACGTCCAGCTCGCGGCAGATGTCGGTGATGCCGCGCACGATGATCTGGCGCTTGGGATCGCGGTCAATGTGACGGATCAGAGCCATGTCCAGTTTGATGATGTCGGTGTCGAACTCGGCCAGGAAGTTCAAGCCCGCATAGCCGGCGCCGAAATCGTCGATGGCGACCTTGAAACCACGCTCGCGGTAGTGTTCGACGATGTCGCGAAGATGCGACATGTCCTGGACGCGTTCGGCCTCGTTGATTTCGAAGATGATGCGCTCGAGTGGGAACTGGCAACGCTGCGCCGCCTGCAGCGTGGTACGCAGGCACAGTTCGGGCTTGTACACCGCGTTGGGCATGATGTTGATGCTGATGGCCGCCGGTATCTCGAGTCTGGATGCTGTTTCGATGGCGCGGGTACGGCAGGCCTGGTCAAAGCGATAAAGGTTGCCGTCATGCACCTTGGCCAGCACCGGCGCCGCCGAGTCGCCGCTCGGCCCCCGTACCAGGGCTTCATGGGCGAAGATCTGACGGGTCGCGACGTTGACAATGGGTTGCATCGCCATCTGGAAGTCGAAGTCCAGGGCGGGGCTGTCCATGCATTGGCGACAAACGGGCTGGCCGGAGAGGCGGGAGGTGGCTTCCATGAAATGCGCGCATTGACGGGTGTCCTGACTTTATCGACCCGCGCCAGTCACGCTTTAGTGAAGATTCCGCCCTCAGTTGCCGTTGGGAACCGCTTGTACCTGGCCACAGGCGGCGCAGGTGCGTGCCTGCTCCGAAGCGTAGTAGCGCTCGAACACTGGCGGGAAGTCGCGCTCGATACTCTCGAGCGAAAAGTACTCCTCGTACAACAGATGGTTGCAGTGCCCGCAATACCACATCAGACCATCGCGCTCGTGCGGTAGCCGGCGACGCTCGACCACCAGTCCCACGGAGTTGGCCATGCGCTGCGGCGAATGTGGCACTTTGGGTGGAAGGTAGAACATCTCGCCCGCGCGAATAGGGATGTCGCGCGCGCGGCCCTGGTCCTGCACCTTCAATACCATCTCGCCTTCGATCTGGTAGAAGAATTCCGGCCCCTCGTCATAGTGGTAGTCGCTGCGGCGGTTGGGGCCACCCACCACCATGATGATGAAATCGCCATCGACGATGCACTTGTTGCCGACCGGCGGCTTGAGCAGGTGGCGGTTGTCATCGATCCATTGCTGGAAGTTGAAGGCGGGGGCAAGAGGCATGGGGAAGGTCCGGTCAGTCGAGCCATTGGCCGTCGGCAAGTATGGCGTCCAGACGGGTGCGTTCAGGCGCCACATCCAGACCTTCGGCGGCCAGCCAGGCTTCATTGTAATAGCTGGCGCGATAGCGCTCGCCACCATCGCAGATCAGCGTGACCACGGGGCCGGTCTGGCCGGCCTCGCGCATCTGGCACATCAGCTTCAGGGCGGCGACCAGGTGCGTGCCAGTGGAGCCGCCTACGCGTCGGCCCAAAAGCTGCTCCAGGCAACCCAACGCCGCCACCGAGGCGGCATCGGGCACCTCGATCATGCGATCGATCACGCCGGGCAGGAACGATGGTTCCACGCGCGGCCGGCCAATGCCCTCGATGCGCGAGCCGCGCTCGCAGCGCAGATGGGCATCGCCCGTACGGTGGAAGGCGGCAAAGACCGAATGCTCCGGGTCGGCCACGGCCAGCTGGGTGGGCAGGCCGCGGTATCGCAGATAGCGTCCCAGCGTGGCCGAGGTGCCGCCGGTACCAGCCGAGGCCACGATCCAGCGCGGCACGGGCTCGGGCTCCAGTTGCATCTGCCGGAAAATCGACTCGGCAATATTGTTGTTGCCGCGCCAGTCTGTAGCACGTTCGGCGTGCGTGAACTGGTCCATGTAGTGTCCACCCAGGCGCACGGCCAAGGCCTGGGCGGCGCTGTAAACGTCGGTGCCGTCGATGAGCTGGCAGTGACCGCCAAAGGCTTCGATCTGGGCGATCTTGTCGGGCGAGGTGCAGCGCGGCATCACGGCGTGAAACGGCAGGCCCAGCAGGCGTGCAAAGTAGGCCTCGGAAATGGCCGTGCTGCCGCTGGAAGCCTCGATCACCGCTTGCCCCTCGTGCAGCCAGCCATTGCACAAGGCATACAGGAACAGCGAGCGCGCCAGGCGGTGCTTCAGGCTGCCGGTGGGATGCGTCGACTCGTCCTTGAGGTACAGCGCAATACCGGGAAAGGCCGCAAGGTCCAGACGGATCAGGTGGGTGTCGGCCGAGCGATGTGCTTCGGCCTCCAGGGCGCGTACCGCTTGGCGTGTCCAGTCAGGATGAGGCATGGTGCGCAGTATGCGGCGCACCGCGCACGCCGCGTTGACGTCCATCAAGCGGCGCGGCGATAGCTGGCGGGCAGCTACACCTCCAGCGTGGCCAGGTCGCCCTTGGTCTCCAGCCAGGCCTTGCGGTCGGACGAGCGCTTCTTGGCCAGCAGCATGTCCATCAGCTGTGCGGTGGTGTCGGTGTCGTCGATGGTCAGCTGCACCAGGCGGCGCGTGTCCGGGTGGATGGTCGATTCGCGAAGCTGCGACGGGTTCATCTCGCCCAGGCCCTTGAAGCGGGTGACCGAAAGCGCGCCCTTCATCTTTTCGCGCTCGATGCGCGCCAGCAGATTGGCTTTTTCTTCCTCGTCCAGGCAGTAGAACATCTGCTTGCCGACATCGACGCGGAACAGCGGCGGCATGGCCACGAACACGTGCCCGCCCTGCACCAGAGCCGGGAAGTGACGCATGAACAGCGCCGAGAGCAGGGTGGCGATGTGCAGGCCATCCGAGTCGGCATCGGCGAGGATGATGATCTTGCCGTAACGCAGGCCCGAGAGGTCATCCTTGCCCGGATCACAGCCGATGGCCACGGCCAGGTCATGCACCTCGTTGGAGGCCAGCACGCCGGTCGATTCGACTTCCCAGGTGTTCAGAATCTTGCCGCGCAACGGCAGGATGGCCTGGAAGTCCTTGTCGCGCGCCTGCTTGGCGCTGCCGCCGGCCGAATCGCCCTCGACCAGGAACAGCTCGGTGCGGGTCAGGTCGGTCGCGGCACAGTCGGCCAGCTTGCCGGGCAGGGCCGGGCCTTGCGTGATCTTCTTGCGCACCACCTTCTTGGCTGCCTTGAGGCGCGCGCTGGCGCGCTCGATGGCCAGTTGCGCGATGCGTTCACCGATCTCCACGTGCTGGTTCAGCCACAGGCTGAAAGCATCGTGCACGGCGTTTTCTACCAGGCCGGCGGCCGGACGCGAGGACAGGCGTTCCTTGGTCTGGCCGGCGAACTGCGGATCCTGCATCTTCACGCTGAGCACGAACGAAAGCCGCTCCCAGACATCCTCCGGCGCCAGCTTGACGCCACGCGGCAGCAGGTTGCGCAGGTCGCAGAACTCGCGCATGGCCGTGGTCAGGCCGGTACGCAGGCCGTTCACGTGCGTACCTCCCTGGGCGGTCGGAATCAGGTTGACGTAGGACTCCTGCACCAGCTCGCCCTCGGGCACCCAGGTCAGGGCCACATCCATGCCTTCGGTGTTGCGCGCCACTTTATGGACCAGTAACTCGGCCGGCAGCATTTCGACGCCGTCCAGCTCGCTCTTGAGGTAATCGGCCAGGCCGTCCTCGTAGTGCCACTCGGTGGTCTCGCCGGTCGCTTCCTCGACCAGCTTCACGTTCAGTCCCGCGCACAGCACCGCCTTGGCGCGCAGCAGGTGCTTCAGGCGCGGCATGGAGATCTTGGCCGAGTCAAAATAGCTGGCATCGGGCCAGAAGCGCAGCGTGGTGCCGGTGTTGCGCTTGCCGACGCTGCCGGTTACTTCCAGCGGTTCCAGCAGATCACCGT
The DNA here is from genome assembly GCF_011759385.1 of Oleiagrimonas sp. C23AA. Classification (GTDB taxonomy): domain Bacteria; phylum Pseudomonadota; class Gammaproteobacteria; order Xanthomonadales; family Rhodanobacteraceae; genus Oleiagrimonas. Next base: position 418,012 of record NZ_JAARLY010000001.1, read on the forward strand.
TGGCAAAGGCGATGTGGAAAGCCTGCCCGTCGCGATGGATGTCGATGTCCACGCGTGTGGACAGCGCGTTGACCACCGACACGCCCACGCCGTGCAGACCACCGGAGAAGGCGTAGTTCTTGTTGGAGAACTTGCCGCCGGCATGGAGCCGGGTGAGGATCAGTTCGACGCCGGAGACGCCTTCTTCGGGATGAATATCCACCGGCATGCCGCGGCCATCATCGGACACCGCCACCGAGCCGTCGCTGTAGACGGTGACGCCCAGATTCCTGGCGTGCCCGGCCAGGGCTTCGTCCACGGCATTGTCGATCACCTCTTGCGCCAGATGATTCGGGCGTGTGGTGTCGGTATACATGCCGGGGCGGCGCTTGACCGGGTCAAGACCGGAAAGAACTTCGATGTCGGCGGCGTTGTAGCGGTTGCTCATGCGAGTAGGGCGAGGCTCATGTTCCAAGGCGAAGCAGCATGGCCGGCGCCCGTGCGGTGGTCAAGTATGGCCGCGGTTCAGGCGGCTGGCGCCTGCCTGAATCGCTCTGGCGTGTATTCATGGGGGAGACGGCAGAGGCGGCCTAGCGTGGCTCCGCGTCGTGGCACTGCCACGCCATGCGCCTTTCCCCGGGCGCGTCACCGAAGGAGGTCACCTATGCGTAAGACAATGTTTGCAATCGGTATCGCCTGTGCCGTGGGTGTTGCCGGCGCCGCCAGTGCCCAGGTGCTGGGCGGCCACGCCGCGGGCCAGGTCACCGGCGGTGTCGCCGGCCAAACCAACGGCATGAGCGGCGGCCTCAACGGCCAGGCGGCTGGACATCTCAACGGCTCCATGAACACCGGACAGTTGACGCACCCGGTGCAGCACCAGGCCGACAATCTGGGCCACCAGACCCAGCGAGCGGCCAAGCGCTCGCGCCAGCGTGCCGAGCAGGCCACGCATCAGGCCGAACAGCGCGCCAACGCTGATCGTCGTGCCGCCGCGCACGCATCGGGTTCGGCGGCCGCTTCCGCCCGGGCCGATGCCCATTCGGCGCGCATGCAGGCCAGCGGCGCTGCGCACGCCGGCAGCCATGCGGTAGACCAGGGTGCGCAGCGCGCCGAGGCGCGCGCGCAGCGGGCGCGCGCGGCGGCGAGCGATCGTGCCAAAGGCGCGACACATCATTCGCGCCACATGGTCGGTCATGCGCTCCATTCCGCGCGCAACGCTTCGGGTTCGGTACAGGGCCAGACACATGGCCATGCCAGCGTCGGCCATGGCTCGCTTTCCGGCAATGGCCATGCCAGCGGTTCGGCCAGCTCGCACGGCGGGAGCCTGGCAGCCGACGGCAATCTCAGTGCCAACGGCAACGGCGGTCACTGATCTGGCGCCATGAAACAACGCCAGCGTTGTGGCCAGCGCAAAGCGCCCGGATGGTGCCGGGCGCTTTTCTTTTGTTCAGGCTTGAACGCGCAAGCCCAGCACTTGCACGAAACGGGCGATCCATTGCGGGTGGGCCGGCCAGGCCGGTGCGGTGACCAGTTGGCCATCGACAAATGCCTGATCGACGGCAATGTCCTGGAACTGTCCGCCGGCCGCTTCCACTTCCGGCGCACAGGCCGGGTAGGCCGAGCATTTGCGTCCGTCCAGCACACCGGCGGCGGCCAGCAACTGGGCCCCATGACAAATGGCCGCCACCGGCTTTTCGGCGGCAAAGAAGTGCCGCGTGATTTCCAGCACCTTCGGCGTCAGGCGCAGGTACTCGGGCGCGCGGCCACCGGGAATCACCAGGCCGTCGTAGGCGGACGGATCCACCTCGTCGAAGCTGGCGTTGAGGGTGAAGTTGTGGCCGGGCTTTTCCGAATAGGTCTGGTCGCCCTCGAAATCGTGGATGGCGGTGCGCACGCTGTCGCCGGCGCTTTTGCCGGGGCACACCGCATCCACTTTGCAACCGAAGGCCTGTAACGCCTGGAAAGGCACCATGTTTTCGTAATCCTCGACGAAATCGCCGGTGATCATCAGCAGCTTCTTCATCGCTTGGCTCCTAGTGGGAGGTGGGTGGGGAAACGCAAAACAGGTGCCGCGCCGTGCTCTAGACCGGCTGGCAGCGCTCCTTCAGCCATTGGCGGTCGGTGTCATGCTCGATCAGTGGCAGCAGCGCCTCGCGCACGCAATGGTGATAGCCGTTGAGCCATTCGCGCTCGGATGGCTCCAGCAGCGCCGGCTCGATGGCGCGGGTGTCGATGGGGCACAGCGTGAGCGTTTCAAACGACAGGAAGCGTCCGAACTCGGTTTCGCCGGCATCGACCACGGCGGCCAGATTTTCGTGGCGGATGCCGTGGCGGCCCGGCTTGTAGATACCCGGCTCGATGGAATTGATCATGCCCGGCTCCAGCGCCACCATCTCGCCGCCCGAACGCGGCGGGCGGATGCCCTGCTGGCCTTCGTGCACGTTCATGAAATAACCCACGCCGTGGCCGGTACCGTGGCCGAAGTCGGCGCCGGCTGCCCACAGTGGCGCGCGCGCCAGTGCGTCCAGCTGCGGCCCGCTGGCACCCTCGGGGAAACGGGCGCGGCTGAGCGCGATCATGCCCTTGAGCACCAGGGTGCAGTCGCGGCGCTGTTCCTCGGTGGTCTGGCCGAAGGCCCAGACCCGGGTGATGTCGGTGGTGCCCCCCTCGTATTGACCACCCGAGTCGACCAGCAGCAGGCCGTCGCGGCCCAGCGTGCTGTGAGCTTCCGGCGTGGCGCTGTAATGCGGCAGCGCGCCGTTGGCCATGTAGCCGGCGATGGTGCCAAAGCTTTCGCCGACGAAATGCGGGCGCTTGGCGCGCGAGGCACGCAGACGCGTTTCCACGTCCAGCTCGGTAATGGTGTCGCCGGCGATCAGGTCACGCTCGATCTCGGCGAAGGCTTCGACCAGCGCCGCGCCATCGTGACGCATGGTGGCGCGCACGTGCTCGAGCTCGTGCGCGTTCTTGATGGCCTTCAGCGGCGTGGACGGGTTGCGCTGTTCGACCAGTTGCACCGACGCGGGCAGATCGCCCAGCAGCGCCACGACCACGCGGCCCGGCTCCAGCATCAGGCGGGCGTCGGGCGGCAGGGCGGTCAGTGCCGCCGCGGCATCGGCGTAGGTGACCAGTTCGATACCATCGGCAGCCAGGCGTTGGCGCAGTTCATCGCTGAAGGCACCGGTGTGCGCAAACAGCGTGGCGCGATCGCTGCTGATCAGAAGGTGCGCCAGGAACACCGGGTTGTATTCGACATCGGCACCGCGCAGGTTGGTGATCCAGGCCACATCGTCCAGGCTCGACACCAGGTGATGTGTGGCGCCGGCCTTGGACATGGCTTCGCGAATGGCGGAAAGATTGTCGCTTCGCGAGCGCGAAACGAAGCCGGCGGCATGTTCGCGCACCGGTGCCTGCGGCAGGGGGGCGCGGTCGGTCCAGGCTTGGCCGGGCAGGTCCAGGTCGGTGCGCAGTGACGCGCCGACGTCGACCAGGTGCGTTTCGATCTGGCGCTTGGCCGCCAGCGACAGGCTGTCGCCGGCCACGGCCAGCACATCGCCCTGACCGAGCGCGCCCTCCAACCATTGAAGATGTTCGGGCGTGTGCGGAATGCGCATGCGCATCAGGCGGGCGCCGGTGCCTTCCAGCTGCTTCTCGGCCTGTTCGAAGTAGCGCGAGTCGGTCCACACACCGGCAAAATCGGCGGTGACCACCAGCGTGCCGGCCGAGCCGGTAAAGCCGGAAAAGTGCGCTCGGGCCTGCCAGTGCTCGGGCAGGTATTCGGAAAGGTGGGGATCGGCGCTGGGCACCAGACAGGCGGCCACGCCATGCTTGTTCATGGCCTTGCGCAGGTCGGCAAGGCGGTGGGGGATGGCTGTATTCATGCGCTGATGCTAGCAAAGCGCCGTCGCATGGAGGTGTGAAAAATGCTTGCCGGAACCCTCTCTGACGCGCGTAGCCGGTGACGCAAACGTTTTCAAGGTCGCGGCAAGCGCGGTGAGTCTGTAAAATGAGGTTTTACCGGTACGGCTTTAGTCCATGACCCCGTTGATCTTCGTAACAGGCGGTGTGGTGTCCTCGCTTGGCAAGGGCATTGCGGCCTCCTCGCTCGCGTCCATCCTCGAGGCGCGCGGCCTGTCCGTCACCATGATGAAGCTCGATCCCTACATTAATGTGGATCCGGGCACCATGAGTCCCTTCCAGCATGGCGAGGTCTACGTCACCGATGATGGTGCCGAGACCGATCTCGACCTTGGCCACTACGAGCGCTTCGTGCGCACGCGCTTGACCGGCCGCAACTCCATCACCACCGGCAAGATCTACGAGAGCGTGATCCGCAAGGAGCGCCGCGGCGATTACCTGGGCGCCACCGTGCAGGTGATTCCGCACATCACCGACGAGATCAAGCACACCATCTACGAGGCCACGCGCGGCTACGACGTGGCACTGGTGGAGATCGGTGGCACCGTGGGCGATATCGAATCGTTGCCGTTCCTGGAGGCGATTCGTCAGTTGCGTTCCGAGCACGGCCCGGAGAAGTGCCTGTTCATGCATCTGACGCTGGTGCCGTACATCAAGGCCGCCGGCGAGATCAAAACCAAGCCGACGCAGCACTCGGTGAAGGAGCTGCGTTCCATCGGCATCCAGCCGGACATTCTGGTGTGCCGTACCGAGCAGACGCTGCCCGATACCGAGCGCCGCAAGATCGCCCTGTTCACCAACGTGCAGGAAAAAGCCGTGATCAGCGCGGTGGACGTGGACATCATCTACAAGCTGCCGCTGTGGCTGCATGCGCAGGGCCTGGACGACATCGTCGTGCGCCGGCTGGAGCTCAAGGCCGGCGAGGCCGATCTTTCCGAGTGGGAGCGCACCGTCGAGGCGGTGGAGAACTCGCGCGAAGAGGTCACCATCGCCATCGTCGGCAAGTACGTCGAGCACAAGGATGCCTACAAGTCGCTGGCCGAGGCATTGCGCCATGGCGGCATCAAGCAGGGCACGCGGGTCAAGCTCAAATGGCTCGACTCCGAGCAGATCGAGAGCGACGGCGCCGAGGCCATGCTGGGCGATGTCGATGCCATCCTGGTGCCGGGCGGCTTCGGCAAGCGTGGTTTCGAGGGCAAGGTGCTGGCCGCGCGATATGCACGTGAGCGCAAGGTGCCGTATTTCGGCATCTGTTACGGCATGCACGCGGCGGTGGTCGACTTCGCCCGCCATGTGGCGCATCTGGAAGATGCCGACTCCAGCGAGAACAACCGCTACGCCGCCGATCCGGTGATCGCGCTGATCACCGAATGGACCACCGCCACCGGCGAAGTCGAGCAGCGCACGGAAGAGTCGGACCTGGGTGGCACCATGCGCCTGGGCGCACAGGAGTGCCGCCTGAAGGTGGGCACGCTGGCGCGCGAGCTGTACGGTCGCGAAGTGATCAGCGAGCGTCACCGCCATCGCTACGAGTTCAACAACCGTTACCGCCAGAAGTTCGAAGATCTGGGCCTGGTCATTTCCGGCAAGTCGATGGATGACCTGCTGGTGGAAATTGTCGAGCTGCCGCGCCAGCAGCATCCGTGGTTCCTGGGCTGTCAGGCGCATCCGGAGTTCACCTCCACGCCGCGTGACGGCCATCCGCTGTTCACCGATTTCGTGCGTGCCGCGCGTGAGTTGAAGGCGGTGCGGGAAGGCCAGTCGCTGGCCGAGTCGGATGCGGCCAGCGCGTAAGCTTGAGGTTCGTGCCGGATAGGTTTTTGGTGTGGGTGTTTGCCGATCGGAATGTCTAGAGAGGGCGCTATGAAGTTGTGTGGTTTTGAAGCCGGACTGGATCAGCCGCTGTTTCTGATAGCCGGCCCCTGCGTGGTCGAGTCCGAGCAGTTGCAGGTCGACACGGCCGGCAAGCTCAAGGAGCTGACCGCGCGGTTGGGCATGCCCTTCATCTTCAAGTCCAGCTTCGACAAGGCCAATCGCTCTTCCGGTGCCAGCTTCCGCGGTCTGGGCATGGAAGAAGGCCTGCGCATCCTCGGCGAAGTGAAACGTCAGGTCGGCGTGCCGGTGCTCACCGATGTACATGAGTACACCCCGTTCGACGAGGTGGCCGAGGTGGTCGACGTGCTGCAGACACCGGCGTTTCTGTGCCGCCAGACCGACTTCATCCAGGCCGTGGCGCGCGTCGGCAAGCCGGTCAACATCAAGAAGGGCCAATTCCTCGCGCCCTGGGACATGGTCAACGTGGTCGAGAAGGCGCGCGCCGTCGGCAACGAGCAGATCATGGTCTGCGAGCGTGGCGTCAGTTTCGGGTATAACAACCTGGTTTCGGACATGCGCAGCCTTGCGGTGATGCGCAATACCGGTTGTCCGGTGGTGTTCGATGCCACCCATTCGGTGCAGTTGCCGGGCGGGCAGGGCGCGAGCTCCGGTGGTCAGCGCGAGTTCGTGCCGGTGCTGGCGCGTGCGGCGGTCGCCGCGGGCATTGCCGGCTTGTTTGCCGAAACCCATCCCGACCCGTCCAAGGCCCTGAGCGATGGCCCCAATGCCTGGCCGCTGGATCAGATGGAAGCGCTGCTGGAAACGCTGATGGCACTGGATACAGCCACCAAGCGTTACGGTTTCGAGCGTTTCGCCTAAACACAACACGCGGTGACCGCTGCCTTGTCAGGCGCGGCGATCGTTCCTTTTCACCTCCCCCAAGCTATAGAGGCAGGTTGCGCACATGACGACCATTTCCAAGATTCACGCCCGCCAGATTCTCGATTCGCGCGGCAACCCCACGTTGGAAGCCGAAGTGACGCTGGAAGACGGCTCCATGGGTCGCGCCGCGGTGCCGTCGGGCGCCTCCACCGGTACCCGCGAAGCGGTCGAGCTGCGCGACGGTGACAAGAGCCGCTACCTGGGCAAGGGCGTGACCAAGGCTGTGGCCAACGTCAACGGCCCGATTGCCGAAGCCCTGGCCGGTTTCGATGCGGCCGACCAGAAAGGCCTGGATGCCAAGCTGATCGAGCTGGACGGTACCGACAACAAGGGCAAGCTGGGCGCCAATGCGCTGCTGGCCGTGTCGATGGCCGCCGCCCACGCCGAGGCCAATGCCCGCCACGAGTCGCTGTGGCGCTATCTGGCGGCCGGCCGCGAAGTGCAGTTGCCGGTGCCGATGATGAACATCATCAACGGCGGTGCGCACGCCGACAACAACGTCGACGTGCAGGAATTCATGGTGCTGCCGCTGGGCCTGCCGACCTTCAGCGAGGCGCTGCGCGCCGGCACCGAGATCTTCCACGCGCTCAAGAGCGTGCTGAAGGGGCGTGGCCTGACCACCACCGTGGGCGATGAGGGCGGCTTTGCGCCGAACCTTTCCTCCAACGAGGAAGCGATCGAGACCATTCTCGAAGCCATCGATAAGGCCGGCTACACCGCGGGCAAGGATGTGTTCCTGGGTCTGGACGCGGCCGCCTCGGAGTTCTACAAGGACGGCAAGTACGACCTGTCCGGCGAGGGCAAGGTGTACAGCTCGTCCGAGTTCGTCGACGTGCTGGCCAGCTGGTGCGACAAGTACCCGATCATCAGCATCGAAGACGGCATGGCCGAGCAGGACGATGCCGGCTGGAAGCTTTTGACCGAGCGTTTGGGTGATCGCATCCAGTTGGTCGGCGATGACAACTTCGTCACCAACCCGAAGATCTTCCGCAAGGGCATCGACGACGGTATCGCCAATGCCATCCTGATCAAGGTGAATCAGATCGGCACCCTGAGCGAGACCCTGGAAACCATCGCCATGGCCGATGCCGCCGGTTACGCGGCGGTGATCTCGCATCGCTCCGGCGAGACCGAGGACACCACCATCGCCGACATTGCCGTGGCCACCACCGCCACGCAGATCAAGACCGGCTCGCTGAGCCGCTCCGATCGCATCGCCAAGTACAACCAGCTGCTGCGTATCGAAGAGCAGCTGGGCAGCGCGGCGGTGTTTGCCGGTCGCAACGCGTTCCCGAACCTGGCCAAGCTGCCGGGCTGATCGGTCACGACTAGAGCGACCTCGCCATGTTCCGTTGGATCGCCGTGGTCCTCGTGGTGTTGCTGGTAGCCCTGCAGTGGATGCTGTGGGTGGGCGACCATGGCGTGCACGAGGTCCATACGCTCCGGCACAGCGTGGCCGAGCAGAAGAAGGAAGACGTCCGCCTCAAGCATCGCAACGATGCGCTTGAGGCGGACGTCAGCGATCTCAAGCACGGCGAGCAGGCCGTGGAAGGGCGCGCGCGAGCCGAGCTGGGGCTGATCAAGCCCGGTGAAACCTTCTATCAGGTCGTCGAGCCGGCCTCGGCATCCAGCGCGCAGACGGATCGGCCATGAGTGATTATCCCCTGTGGTGCGTGGTGCCGGCGGCCGGTACCGGGCGGCGTTTCGGTGGCCAGGTGCCCAAGCAGTACCTGCCGCTGCACGGCATGCCGTTGTTGTTGCGCACGCTGGAACGACTGGCCTCGCATCCACGCGTGGGCGGCCTGATGGTGGCGCTGGCCGAGGACGATCCGCACTGGCCGGGCATCGATCGCATCGGCAAGGCGCAGGTGCTGACCTGTATCGGTGGTGGCGAGCGTGCCGACTCGGTGCTGCGGGGACTGGAGGCGCTGCCCGAACAGGTCGATGCGGAGGCCTTCGTGCTGGTGCACGATGCAGCGCGACCGTGCGTGCGCGTGGCCGATATCGACAAGCTGATCGAGCTGGGTGGCAACGCCGAAGGCGGTCTGCTGGGCGCGCCGCTGCGCGACACGCTCAAGCGCGCCGGCTCCGATGGCTGCAGTCATACCACCGAATCACGCGAGGGGCGCTGGCGTGCCTTCACGCCGCAGATGTTTCGCCGTGGCGTGCTGACGCGTGGTCTGCATCGCGCCTTCGACGCCAAACTGACCGTGACCGACGAGGCCATGGCAATGGAGCGCGCCGGCTTGCGTCCGCTGCTGGTCGAAGGTGCCGAGGACAACCTCAAGGTCACCACGCCGGCCGATTTTGCGCTGGCCGAGTTTTTGTGGGAGCGAACGCGTTGAATATCCGTATTGGCCAAGGTTACGACGTGCATGCCTTCGGCGAGGGCGACCACATCATGCTGGGCGGCGTGCGTGTGCCGCACGAGCAGGGCGTCAAGGCGCATTCGGATGGTGATGTGGCCATCCATGCGCTGTGCGACGCCATTCTCGGCGCCTTGGCGTTGGGCGATATCGGTCAGCATTTTCCGCCATCGGATGCGCGCTGGGCCGGCGCCGACAGTCGTCAGTTTCTGCGCCACTGCATGGCGTTGGCCGGCGAGTGTGGCTATATGCTGGGCAACGCCGACATCACCATCATCGGCGAGCGCCCGAAGGTGGGCCCGCATGCGCAGTCGATGCGTCAGGCCATGGCCGAGGACATGGGTTGCAAGGTGGATGCGGTCAGCGTCAAGGCCACCACCACCGAAAAGCTGGGTTTCACCGGACGTGGCGAAGGCCTGGCAGCGCAGGCAGTGGTGCTGCTGCTGCCGCGCGCGGAGGTCTGAGGGCCCGCCCGCGCCATGACATCTGCTGCGTCGCAAAAAAAGTCCGCCCAGTACCTGCCGGGTACGCTATGATGCGCGTCCCCGCCGACCGGCGGCCGCGGAGACCTGACATGGAACTTCCCAGTCGATCTTATCGACGATTCTGGTTTGCCATCCTGACCTGGTGATCTCCGGCGGCGTGCTCAGCTTCCGGGGCGGGAGCACGTCATGAGCGAAGTCGAAAGCAGCAAGCCGCAGACGCGCTTGCACGCCCAACTGGTTGCCATCCACGAAAGGCTGGACCAGCTGGCCGAACTGGAGGAAGCCGCGCGCGAGGCGCCGCTTCCCATCGCAAAGCAGGCGCTTCGCGCCGAATGGCAGGGTGACCTGCAAAAGCGTCTGGATGCGCTGCATCCGGCGGACATTGCCTACGTTCTGGAGTCGCTTCCGCTCAATGCGCGCCTGAAGGTCTGGCAGCGCGTGCGGGCCGAGCGTGACGGCGACATTCTGCTGGAAGTGTCCGACGCGGTCCGTGAATCACTGATCGCCGACATGGACGATCACGAGATTCTGGCCGCCGTCGAGCCGCTGGACGCCGATGAACTGGCCGACCTGGTCGATGATCTGCCGACCGAGGTGTTGCCCGAGCTGATGGCCAGCCTCGATGCGCAGCAGCGTGAGCGCGTGCAGTCGGCGCTGTCCTACGCGGAGGATCGGGTCGGTGCGCTGATGGACTTCGAGATGGTGACGATCCGCGAGGATGTCACGCTTGAAGTGGTGCTGCGCTACCTGCGTCGTTTTGACGAGCTTCCCGAGCAGACCGACAAGCTGTTCGTGGTCAATCTGGAAGGCGTGCTTACCGGTGTACTGCCGCTGCGCCAGTTGCTGGTGCACTCACCCGACTACCGCGTCGGCGAGGTCATGGCGCGTGACGTCAACACCTTCGCGCCCAGTGATGATGCCTACGAGGCGGCGCAGGCGTTCGAACGCTACGACCTGATTTCGGCCCCCGTGGTGGACAGCCAGCATCGCCTGATCGGACGCCTGACCATTGAGGCGATGGTCGACCTGATCCGCGAAGAGGGCGAGGCCGAACGTCTGGGCCGGGCCGGCCTGCGCGAGGAAGAAGACATCTTCGCCTCGGTTTGGAAGTCGGTGCGCAATCGCTGGGCGTGGCTGGCCATCAATCTGGTCACGGCATTCCTGGCCTCGCGCGTGATCGGCCTGTTCGAGGGTGCCATCGAACAACTGGTGGCGCTGGCCACGCTGATGCCTATTGTCGCCAGCATCGGCGGCAGTTCCGGCAATCAGACCATCATCATGATTGTGCGCGCGCTGGCGCTGGAGCAGATTTCCCCGTCCAGCATGATGCGCCTGTGGCGCAAGGAAATGGGCGTGTCGCTGATCAACGGCCTGATCTGGGGCTCGGTAATCGGCCTGGTCGCCATCGTGCTTTATCACAACGTGGCGCTGGGCCTGGTAATGACGGCAGCGATGACGCTCAACCTGCTGCTGTCGGCGTTCATGGGCGTGGCCATTCCCATCACCATGATGCGCCTGGGCCGTGACCCGGCACTGGGCTCGAACATCTTCCTTACCTTCATGACCGACAGCGGCGGCTTTTTCATCTTCCTGGGACTGGCCTCGCTGTTCCTGTTGCATTAAAGGCGCGGTCTCGGCCCGCCGTATCGTTTTCTCCCATCTTTGTTGTTGCCATGACCCAAGCCATCGAACAGCTCGCCTACGCCCATGGTGGTCCGCCGCTTGAGGCCCAACTGCGCGCCACACCGGAAGACTTCATTGTCGAGGAGTGCCTGGGCTTCGGCGCCGATGGCGAGGGCGAGCACGCACTGCTGGAAGTGACCAAGCGCGGACACAACACCGACTGGATTGCCCGCGAGCTGGCGCGTTTTGCCGACGTGTCGCCGGTGGGTGTGGGCTACGCCGGTCTCAAGGATCGCCATGCGGTCACCACGCAAGCGTTTACCGTGCAACTGCCGGGCAAGGCCGATCCGGACTGGGTGCAGTTTCCCCACGCCAAGGTCACATCGCTGGGTCGGCATCGGCGCAAGCTCAAGCGCGGCGCGTTGACCGGTAACCGTTTCGTGCTGACGCTGCGCGAGGTTCAGGGCCAACGCGAGGCGGCCGAGGCGGTGCTGGCGGCCATCGTCGAACATGGCGTGCCCAATTATTACGGAGAGCAGCGTTTTGGTCGCAAAGGCGGCAACGTGGCCCGTGCCGAAGCCATGTTCGAGGGCCGGCGCGTGGACCGCAAGACGCGCTCGCTGCTGTTGTCGGCCGCTCGCTCGCATCTGTTCAATGCGGTGCTGGACCGGCGCGTCAGTGACGGTACCTGGAACCAGGCGCTGGCTGGCGAGATCTGGGCGCTGGCCGGCTCGCGTTCGTGGTTCGGGCCGGAGGCCTATGACGATACCCTGGCCGAGCGCCTGGCCCGTGGCGACATCCATCCGTCCGGCATGTTGTGGGGGCGTGGCCAGCTGCCGACGACCGAGGCCGCGCGCGAGATCGAGCAGGCCATCGCCGACCAACACACGGTGCTTACGGCCGGGCTCGAGGCGGCGGGAATGGATCAGGATCGCCGGCCGCTGCGACTGATGCCGTCGGAGTTGGCCTGGCAATGGCTGGACGACACCTCGCTGGAGGTCGGTTTTCGCCTACCTCCGGGCGCCTACGCCACGGTGGTCATGCGTGAGTTGATGGGTTCGGCGTGAGCCGCTGGCCGGGCGCCGATCTGCCCGGTTTTCAGCACCGCCGAGCAGTGAGCATCGGCCACCCCGGATATCGACCCCGAACTTCGCCAAGTGGCAATGCAGCGCGCCGGCAAGCGCGCGGCAGCAAGGCTTGATGCCTCCCGCACTGAATCAGTACACGCTTTTCTCATCCCATGCAGCTATTCATATGTAAGTGTTAACCTACAAAGATTCACGGATTCCTCTGACGGACCAGGTTGCCTCACAGTAGTCACTTGCATCGCATGCCGCCCACTTTTTCGCCGTCCCGGGAACCCTCCATAATCGTGCAGGGGGAAATCCATGGCGGAAGTGCCTGCGTCAGTGAACGCCATTTCCGGGTGTGTGGCTACGGACAGGCCATACGGCATGCGCCTACCGTTGGGTTGGAGTGTTAGGGAGGATCGCTCGCATGATCAGTGTCGTACTGATTGACGACCATGAGCTGGTGCGTACCGGCTTTAAGATGATTCTTGATCAGCAGCCGGATATGCGCGTGCTGGGGGAGGCGGGCACCGCAGAGGACGGCTTGCGTCTGATTCGCGGTCGTAAGCCGGACGTGGCCCTGGTTGACGTGCATATGCCGGGGATGAGTGGCGTGGAACTGACCGAGCGAGTGGTCCGCGCCAAGCTGCGCACGCAGATCGTGATTCTTACGGTGGTCGAGGACGCGCGGTTTCCCAAGCGCCTGCTTGATGCCGGGGCCCTGGGGTACCTTACCAAGGGATGCTCGGCCGACGAGCTGCTGGCAGCCATCCGGCAGGTGGCCGGAAAGCGTCGCTATCTGGCACCGGCGGTGGCGCAGCAGCTGGCACTGGCCACGCTTGACGGAGAGGGCTCACCGTTCGACTCGCTGTCCAGTCGCGAGCTGGAGGTGGCCATGATGCTGGTGCGCGCCAAGCCGCTCAAGGACATTGCCGTCCATCTCAACCTCAGCCCCAAGACCATCTCCACCTACAAGCAGCGATTGCTGGACAAACTGGAGGTCGAGCATGTGTTGGGCTTGGCTCACCTGATGACCGTGCATGGACTGCTGGACGCTGGCAGTAGTCATTCAGTCGGCGTGTGATCGCTGGCGCTGGCTTGCCTGGTCCTGATGGGACCATTGGGCAGGCCGACTGGCCAGGGGCCAGGTGTCCTCTGACCACGTGGGCTGGCCCTCACCTGCGCCGCCTCGGCGATGCTTGGCTTGCACCAGGCGTCGTCTGGTGTACGCGGGTCGATTGCCGTGCCATCAGGCCTATCGATCAGAAGTGCCGTGCCGGATGTGCGGCGGTTTCAGCGCAGAATGCTTTCCGGCTCGGATTGCCCCTTTCACGGCTCATGGTGGGCTGTGAACGACGTGCTGTAAGCCAAGGAGAGCCCTATGCGTATTGCCATCCGTAACCTTGCCGTATCGTTTTTTTTCGTATGTGTCATGCCTGTGGTGCCGCTACAGGCCCAGACCCAGGTTGCCTCGCCGAAGGTACCAGCGGCTGCAGGTTCGAGCGCTGGAGGGCTGATGCAGTCCGTAGTTGCTCGGGTGCACAAGAAGTTCATCAACAGTGATCAGGATCACGATGGCTTTCTCACCGAGCAGGAGGCCAAGCGTGGGCATATGAGCTTCACCGTGCGTCATTTCCAGCGTATCGACACCCGTCATACCGGGCATGTCAGCGAACGACAGATAGAGAATTACATGATCCGGCGTATGACCGGACACGGTAACGGCGTCGGCGCCTGAGCCGTCCGCGCTGGCCCGTAGTGAGGTCACGGGTATGACGCGTTAGCGTCTGGCAGGCAGCAAAGCCGATAACGCCAAAGTAAAAGCCCCGGCAGCCAGGGGAGGAGCTGCCGGGGCCTTGTCGGGCCGGTGATCATGGGGGAGGGAGAGGGATGACCGGCCCCTCGATGAGCGCCTTGCAGGGCCACTCATCTTTGGTCGCCTCACGGCGATTCGTTACATTGGAGTGCCGCGACGGGCAAAAAGTTCGCCCATGCGAGAGCGTATTCAGTGGCCGTTCGTCTTGGCGACGGGAACACCTTGTCCGCACCCCATGGGCGCCCTTTTCTTACGAAATGGAAAGGTTCGTCCAGTATCACTCAAGTAACTGAGTGAAAAGCCGATATTCCTGACACAAGGATCGTTGTGGTCTGTCCACGACGGGTGCGTTCAGGAGGTAGGCATCATGAGTATGCGCGGGCAGTTGTGGCTGATACTGGGCATCATTGTGTTGGGCATGCTGGGATTGAGCATGGTCGGTGCCTGGCACACGCGAAATCTTCTGCTCGAGGAACGCCGGTCGTCGCTGCAATATGAGATCGAGACAGCAAGCTCTCTGATCAAGAGTGAATACGCCCAGGTCCAGGCCGGCAAGATCACCGAGGCCCAGGGCAAGCAGCGGGCACTGGATCAGATCCGGACCCTGCGCTGGGACAAGGGGTTTGGTTACGTATTCATTTTCAACAGTACTCCCGTGATGCTGATGCACCCGGTCAAGCCACAGCTGGTCGGTCAGAACGTCGGTGAGAGCAAGGACCCGGATGGCAAGCTGCTGTTCCAGGAAATGGTCAAGATGGGCCAGCAGCATGGCAGTGGTTTCGTCGACTACAAGTGGCCCAAGCCAGGCGCGGAAAAGCCGCAGCCGAAAATCAGCTATGTCGAGCACTTCCAGCCATGGGACTGGTTTGTGGGCTCGGGCGTCTACGTGGAAGACGTCAACGCCAGCTTTTACAAGTCCCTATGGCGACATCTCACAGCGGCCGCCATCTTTGGTGCCGTGGTGCTGTCCATTGTGGCCTGGATCATGCGCCGCATTCGCCGTCAGATGGGTGCCGAACCGGCCACGGCGGTAGCACTGGCGCAGCGTGTGGCCGGTGGTCATCTGGAACGTTACGACGGGCCGGCTCCTCACCAGGGTAGTGTGATGGCGGCGCTGGTGCAGATGCAGCAACGTCTGGTGGAGGTGGTCAGCGTGGTGCGCTCAGGTTCGGAGAACGTCTCCGAAGCGGCCAAGCAGATCGCCCAGGGTAACGACGATCTTTCGCAGCGAACCCAGCACCAGGCTTCCAGCCTTGAGCAGACGGCCGCTTCGATGGAGGAGATGACCTCCACTGTCAAGCACAACGCCGAGAACGCCGGGCTGGCCCGCCAGCTCTCGCAAAGTGCGAGTGCACAGGCCGAAGCCGGTGGCAGTGTCATGGGCGAGGCCATGCAGGCCATGCAGGCCATTGGCGAATCGAGCAAGCGCATCAACGACATTGTCACGCTGATCAATGAGGTCGCTTTTCAGACCAACCTTCTGGCATTGAATGCTGCTGTTGAATCGGCACGAGCAGGTGAGCACGGCCGGGGGTTCGCGGTGGTGGCGTCGGAAGTGCGCCAGTTGGCCCAGCGCACCGCGGTGGCGGCCAAGGACATCGGGGCGCTGATCAAGGAGAGTTCGCAGCGCATCGAGGCCGGTTCGGGCCTGGTCAGCCGCTCCGGCGCCATGCTGGATGAAATCGTCGGCAGTGTCCGTCGCGTGACCGACATCGTTGCCGAGATCGCAGCCGCCAGTGAAGAGCAGTCCGATGGCATCAACCAGGTCAATACCGCTGTCACCAGCATGGACGAGGCCACGCAGCAGAACGCAGCACTGGTCGAGCAGGCCGCGGCCGCCAGCCGGGCAATGCAGGAGCAGGCGGACGAGCTGATGCACGAGATGGCGTTCTTCCATTTACCGGATGATTCGGCCCGGCTCTCGTCGGCGCCGGTAGCACCCACACCCAGCACAATTGCACATGTCCAAAAAGCTGCGCCGAAGCGTGTGTTCAAGCCGTCGGATAGTCGCGAGTTGTCCACCGCCGAGTCTCTTGCCACGGCAACGTCTTCGCAGTGGGAAGAGTTCTGATCGCGTTCCGGCGCGAAAGTGATCCTGTTTGGAGAGTCCCCCATGTTTCATCGTTTCAAGATTGGCACGCGTCTGGGCGTGGCGTTCATGCTGCTTGTGGTCATGCTGTTGGCTGCCAGCGCCGCCGGGTGGTATGGCATCAACCGGTTGCACACGCAGGCGCAGTACACATTGGCGCATGATGTGCGGCTGGCGCAGCTGGCCGGCGATGTGCGCATACAAGTGTTGACTGAGCGTCGGTATGAGAAGGACGTTTTCATCAACATGGGCAATGCTGCCAAGGTGGACGCCTATCACGCCAAATGGGAAACCGCCCTGGCTGATCTGCACTCCGCTCTGAAAAAGATGGAGCCGTTGGCCGACGCGAAGACGGCGGCGAATATCAAGCAGATGAAAACGGCGCTGACCAGCTATGCCGGCGGCTTTGCCGCCACCTACAAAATGCTCAAGGCCGGGGCACTGCGCAATACGGCCGCCGCCAATACCGAATTCAGTCGCTACAAGGGCGCCGTGCACGATATGGAAGCGCGCTCGGAGGTGATCCGTGAGCATGCACAGGCTCAAGCCGATGCCGTGCCCGCCCAGCTTGAGCGTCAAATGCGTGCGACCGGATGGGCCTTGGCTGGTTTTTCCGGTGTGGCGGCGCTGCTGGCCATTGGTCTTGGCTTGTTCATTACCCGCGGTATCACCTTGCCGCTGCGCCGCGCCCTTCACGTGGCCAAGCGGGTGGCTTCGGGCGACCTGAGCCATCCAGATGAAGAGGTGCGGGGCGGCGATGAAACCGCCGAGCTGCTGCAGGCGCTGGGCCAGATGAACGTGTCGTTGAACACCATGGTGGCGACTTTGCAGACCACCAGCGTGTCGATCATGCAGGCCAGCGCAACGATTGCAGACGGCAATCAGGCGCTGTCAGAACGTACCCACCGGCAGGCCGCGGGTATTGAGCAAACGGCCGCCAGTATCGAGCAGATGACGGCCACTGTCTCCAATAATGATGGCCATGCGCGACAGGCATCGAGTCTGGCCAATACCGCCTTCCAGCGCGCCAACGAGGGGCACGGCGTTCTGGGCCAGGCCGTCGGCGCCATGGGTGAGATCGAGCAGGCCAGCCAGCGTATCGCGCAGATTGTCGAGGTGATTGACGACATTGCCTTCCAGACCAACCTGCTTGCGCTCAATGCTTCGGTGGAGGCGGCGCGTGCCGGCGAGCAGGGCAAGGGCTTTGCTGTGGTGGCCGGCGAGGTACGTACCCTGGCCGAGCGTTGTGCTGTGTCTTCGCGCGATATCCGCAGCCTGATCAAGACCAGCGGGGAGAAGGTAACCACCGGCAATGAGTTGATGGAGCGGGCCCATCGAGCGCTGGCCAGCATCGTCGAGGAAATCCGGTCGGTGGATCAGACCATCGGTGAGGTGGCGCAGGCGACACGCGAGCAGTCGCAGGGTGTGGACCAGATCAATGCGGCCATCTCGCACATCGATTCCAGCGTGCAGGACAACGCTGCACTGGTAGAACGCATGTCTTCCTCCAGCCAGGGCCTACGTGATCAGGCCGAGGCGTTGATGGCCCAGGTGCGGCGGTTCAAGCTCAAGGCCCATGCGTGAACGTCTGCGGGGAAAGCAATGTCACTGTCTTGACAGTGACATTGCAGGTGTTAGCTTCTAATTGCGCTTAGGGGAGCGCTTCTGTCAGAAGCATGCACGTTCGCAGGGAGCGGGGAACATGGTGCAAGTTAAAGGTGTTCGTATCTCGGTGCGCAGAGTGCGGGCCGCGATGTTGGCGAGTCTGTTTTCGATAGGCGTTGCGGTTTCGGGAGCGGTGTATGCAGCCACCTCTTCGACCACTTTTACCGTCAACGCTACCGTGCAGTCCAACTGCACGATTTCAGCCACCAACGTCGATTTTGGGATTTACGATCCCAACGCAGGCTCCCCCAGTGACACCAGCAGCACCCTTAGCGTGTTGTGTACCAATGGCACGCCTTACACGGTAGCGCTGGATGCAGGTAGCAATGCCGGCAGCACAGTGGCGAACAGGCACATGGTCAGTGAAAATGGCGATCAGCTGACCTACGACCTTTATACCGATGCCTCGCATACCTCGCTGTGGGGTGATGGCAATTCCGGCACCGATACGGTGTCCGCCTCCGGTTCCGGAGGAAGCCAGGCGATTACGGTCTATGCGGAAATTCCCAATGGTCAGACCGTGCCTGCCGGAAGTTATTCGGACAGCGTGACCGCTACACTCAACTACTGAGCCTGCGACATGCGGATTTCCGGGATCGCGCTTGTCGCGCTGTTCGGTATCGCGTTGGGTAAAGCGCATGCCGATGCTATTTCCGTATCGCCGACAACGCTGAAGGTGTCCGGTCGTGGCGGCATGCTGATTCTACATGTCGCCAACCGTGGAGATGCGCCGGTGGTGGCGCAGGTGGAGGGGTTCACCTGGGTCCAGACAAACGGGAGAAATCGGCTTAAGCCCAATGCCAGCGTCGAAATCAGTCCCCCACTAATGCAATTGAACCCGGGCAAGCAGCAGCTGGTCCGGATCGCTGTGCCTGCTGTTAGTGACGGGCGCGAGCACACCTATCGCTTGATCGTGTCCGAGTTGCCCAATGCCAGTGCCGGGCAGGGCGTGCATGTGTTGCTTCGCATAAGTGTTCCGGTGTTTGAAAACACTCCTTCCAACGCAGCTCCGCGTTTGAGCTGGTCACTCGATCACCGTCAGGGGCGGTGGTGGCTGCAGGTGAAAAACAGCGGGCTTGAGCGAGCCAAATTGACGCATTTGGCCATCCAGACGTCCGATGGAAGGACGGCGCCGGTTTCTGATCATGCATTGCACTACGTGCTGGCCGGAAGCCGGGGTACTTGGCCGCTGGAAAAGATTTCCCTGAGTGTTGGCCAGCATGTGTCGGTACACGGCATTTACGCTGACTCAGGAAAAACGCTGAACGTGGATCTTGATGTGCCAGCCTTGGTGCCGTGATGCACATGGGCTCGGCCTTGCTTTTTCTGCTGGTGATGAATGCGTCCTCTCACGTCAATAGCGTCTCTAGCGTCAACAAACCCGCGCTCCGCCGGCGTTTAGCAAACCGTGACCTCCTGCTGGAAGTCTGGGTAAATGGCAGCAATCGCCATCTGGTGGCGCGAGTCAAACAACGCAGCGACTCTCTTTACGTAAGCCACAATTTCTTGAAGCGCGTGCATTTGCGGCCGTATACCAGTGATCCAGACCTTCCTGAGGTTGCGTTTGACGCGCTTCGCGGCCTCACGGCGCGTGTGGATGAGGCCAGACAGCGATTGATGATCCAGGCGGTGGACGCGCGCCTCTATCCTGCTGTGTTCGATCTCGCTTCAAGCAAGGATGAACCTGTACCGACCTCCAGTCGTGGCCTTGCCCTCGACTATGACGCAGTAGCCACCCACGGCGCAGGAGGCGCCGGTGATGGAGGAGGCGTTACCTTCAGCGGTACCTACTTCACACCTGGGTGGCGTCTGCTGGCCTCGGGGTTCACCCTGGATACCGGACAGCGGCACCAGCGGGTCCGGCTGGATACCTCAATCATTATTGAACGTCCAGCGCGTCTACGGCGATTGGTGCTCGGCGATACAGTATCCGGCGCGGTTCGCTGGAGCCGATCGGTTCGCCTCGCAGGCGTGCAGCTTGCCAGCGATTACTCACTGCAACCAAGTCTACGTACATTTCCACTACCGCAATTTTCCGGAGGCAGTACCGTACCGACGGATCTTGATGTCTACATTGGTTCGTCGCGAATCCTGCACGAGCATAACCTCGCCGCCGGTCCCTTTCAGATTCGCGATCTTCCCGTGCTCACAGGCCCCGGTGAGGCCACCGTGGTGACACGCGATGTGCTTGGCCGGGAGACCAGCGAGACGGTGCCCTTTTTTACCTCCAGTCGTCTGCTCAAGACAGGACTGAAGAGCTACTCGCTGGACGCCGGATGGCTGCGGCGAGGGTACGGAGTCGATAGTTTCAACTACGCCGCGCCCGCACTGTTGGCGAGTTGGCGACAGGGCCTTTCAAGTCAGCTTACATTGGGTGCCCACGGCGAGTGGTCCGGCCCGGTATCCCTGGCAGGAGGAGGAATAGCCTTCGCGGTACAACCCTTCGGGGTGGTGGAGATTTCCACCGCGGCCAGCCACGCATACGATCTTTGGGGTGGGCTGGCGTCCGTGGCGCTTAACAGCCAGATGGGTGCACTCAGTGTTTATGCCAGTGGCGAATACACCTCGCCTGGCTACAGGGATGTGGGCAGCCTCTATGGCCCCGCCCCAGCCCGGTTCCGTGCTCAGGCAGGAGCTGGTGTACCACTGGGAGAGGCTGCGGATGTTGCCCTGTCATGGGTCGCTACCAACGAAGATGGCGTGCGTACCAGATTATGGACGGCAAGCTATCGCTATCATCTTCGCGCAGGTGCATATCTGGCGTTCACCGCGCTATACGATGCCGGTAGCCATGATGCACAGGGGCAGGTTTACTTCTCGCTGCCGCTGGGTGAGCATCGCAGCGCCGGCTTTTCCCTGGGAATACATCAGCATCAACGCACCTGGCGAGCGGAATACAACCACTTGCCAGATCCGGATGGAGGATTCGGTTACCGGCTGGCCGGAGGGGACGATCTTGGACACTATGCCCGTGCCCGCCTTGATTGGGTCGGAAGCGATGGTCACGCCTGGGCGGAGATGGCCCAGGATGGGCGGCGGACCGCCGAACGGCTATCTGGAGCGGGATCGCTGATATGGATGAACGGCGACATTTTCACCACCCGTACTACAGGTGGTGCATTTGCGCTGGTGCGCACTGGGAAACCCCATATCAAAGTGCAGCGTGATCATCGCGTGGTAGCAACCAGTGATGCCGAGGGCAACGCCGTGGTGACGGGGCTAAGCCCATACGTCACCAACCAATTGTCGGTCGACCCGACCGACTATCCGATGGATGTCGTGCTCGATCACCCCAGGCAACAGGTGGTTCCTCGTCGCCACAGCGGCATCGTGGTCGACCTCGGCCCTTCATCTGGCCGACCCTTGCTCATGGCCGTTGCGTTACGAGATGGCACATACCCTCCGGCCGGCGCCGCTGTGACGTTCCGGGGCCGCAAGAGCCGCACTGTGCTGGGTCATCACGGGATGATTTATCTCAGCCATTCCCGACCGCATCTGCGCGGGTGGGTGGTTTGGCAAGGTGAGGCCTGCCAGTTCTCGGTCGATCTTCCGGCTGTGCCCCTGAATGGCCACATGCAACGGTTGGGGCCCGTTCTCTGCACCCGGGTGGGGCGTCATGGTGCGCGTTGATCGGCAAGTGTGCCTATTTGGATTTGCGCTTATCCTGTCGCTGGGAGCTGCGCCATCCCGTGCGGCGCTCTGCGGCACCGCGCTTGATCCGGTGACCATCAGCGCCACCTCGGTGAACTTTGGAACCTACGATGCGTCCGCTCCCAGTCCATCGCTCAGCACGGGGAACGTTCGTCTGGCGTGCGGCTACACGTTTGCTTTGCTCCCTGCCGCGACCATTCGCCTGTCGCGCGGGCAGGGGCCGAACTATGCAACCCGGAGGATGATGGCCGGAGGGCAGTCGCTTCGATACAACCTCTTCACCAGCAGCGCGCGCACTTCGGTATGGGGCGACGGGTCCGGGGGCTCGCAAATGGTCACAGTGGCGGCGCTGCTGGCGGCATCGATGAACCTCACCGTGTATGGTTCAGTTGCGCCCGGCCAGTACGTTAGGGCCGGGGCCTACTCCGATCAGATCACCGTTACCGTCGAGTACTGACCCGACCCTCGACAAGCTCTCGACAAGCAGGTATGAGTGGGCCAGAAAACATCAGCAGGCCAACGCTTTCTGCTCGCGTCGGTACAACGACTCCAGCTGCTGCACGGCGACATGCACTTCGCTGATGCCTTCGGACTGGCTGCCAGAGGTGGCGCAGATATCGTCCATGACCTGCTTGAGCTGAGCGACGGAACTCATGATGTCGCGCATGGCCTGACCGGCGCCGCCGACCAGCTGGGCGCCTTCATCGACGCGTTCGCCGGCGGTACCTAGAAGGGTACGGATTTGCGTAGCGGCATCGGCGCTGCGCTTGGCCAGTTGTCGTACTTCCGAGGCCACCACGGCAAAACCCTTGCCCAGTTCACCCGCGTGCGCCGCCTCGATGGCGGCGTTCAATGACAGCAGGTTGGTCTGGAAGGCGATGGTGTTGATCAAATCCAGGATTTCGGCCACATCCCGGGTGCTGTCCTGGATCGCCTGCATGGTGCGCACCACGTTCTCGACCACATCGCCGCCGCGTGTGGCCACGTCCACGGCATCCCGAGTCATATGCTGGGCGTCGGCCGCCTTGCGACCATTGTCGATGACGGTGCCGGAAAGCCCGCCGACCGCCGACTGCAGCGTCTGAGTGGCCCGCGTCTGCGCAGTGATGTCGGTAGCGTACTTGATCACGCCGGTGGGACGGCCTTCGGCGTCCAGCAACGGGTTGTAGGTGGCCTGTAGCCATACTGGCTGCCCGTGGCTGTCAAAGCGCTGGTAGATGCCGGCCTCGAAGTGACCGTCATGCAGGCGCCGCCAGAACGAGGCATACGCCGATGAGCGTGCCTCCTGCGGATCGACGAACATGCGATGGTGCTGGCCGATGATGGCTTCGGCCTCGTAGCCCATGGTGCGCAGGAAGTTCTCGTTGGCGTTGCGTATATAGCCGTCCAGATCGAACTCGATCCAGGCCTGCGAACGATCGATGGCGCGCAGCCGGCTGTGCATGGCCGCGGCCTCTTCGCGCTGGCGGGTGACATCGGTGGCGTACTTGACCACCTTCACCGGCCGCCCCAGGGCGTTGAGAACCGGGTTGTAGTTCGCCTGCAGCCAGACATCGCGACCGTGGCGATCCTGGCGCCGGTAGAGCCCGCTCTCCGACTGCCCTTTGGCCAGGCGACGCCAGAACGCAGTGTAGTGGTCACTGTCGGCGAGCACAGGATCGACGAACATGCGGTGATGCTGCCCCAGCACTTCCTCGCGCGTGTAGCCCATGGTCGACAGAAACCGCTGATTGGCATCCAGCACATGCCCCTGAAGATCGAACTCGATGACGGCCTGGCTACGGTCGATGGCCGCCAGCTTGCCGTGCAAGTCAGCGCGGTGGGCAAAAAGGCGAGGCAGGGACAATCGTTTCATGTTTCAGCTCCGCATCGGCCGCAGGGCGCGATGCTGTACGAAATCCAGGTGATCGGGCACAGCCATAGCGCGGCGGCGATGTGGCCACGTGGCGGTGCTATCGGGCGATATCCTTCTCCGGTGGCACGTCCGATAGGCCGCAATGGCCCTGTGTCACCTTGTGTGCAGTAGGCCTCGGGCCTGCTGCACCAGCGCAACAATGTGCACAAAAGAGCGTGCAACTTCAGTGAAATTGCGATGTGAGGCGCGTACGTCGCCAGCATGCTTCTTTGAAGGAAAGTTATTTTAAAACAATAAAATAGGCGCCATTGTTGCGTTTCAGGAAACGAGGTGTTCGCCTATGTGTACGCTGTACTCAAGGCGTCAGGCTTTTGGCAGTCACGTGCCCCTCTGGCAAGCTTGCAGCCATGACTGAACAATCTCTCTCTACTCAATGCTCATCGGTGCTGCGATGGACCCTGCTGGTCATGGCTACCGTGTTTTCCACCGCGGTTATGGCGCAATCGGTCTATCAACTTCCGCCAGGTGTGGTCTCGCGGATGAGCAGTCCGGAGAATCACAACGGTGTGCAAGGGCAGGGTGCTAGGCTCAACCAGGGCGCCAAGGGCCATGCCTTCGATGCCATCCCGGCGCATGGCCATGTCGACCTGTTGAACGTGGACGGCCCCGGTATCGTCAAGCGCATCAAGCTTTCAACCAGCGATCGCAGCGCCAAGCGTTGGCAGCAACTGCGCATCGTGATGACCTGGGACCACGCCGACAAGCCGGCGGTGTCCGTGCCGCTGGATGCGTTCTTCGGGCTGGCCTTTGGCGCCATGAAGCCGTACCAGTCGGTGTGGTTCACCGATGCCGAGGGCCGCTCGCTGACCAGCACGTTGCCCATGCCGTATCGCACCGGCGCGCACATTGCCATCTACAACGATGGTGACACGCCGCTGACGCACATCTACTACAACGTCAGCTACGAGCGCTGGCCGCATGCGCCGCCACACATGGCCTATCTGCACGCCTATTGGCATCGCAATACGCCTCCGCTGGGCCAGGATTTTGTGATCCTGCCGCGCGTGAAAGGCCACGGCGCCTACCTGGGCACCAACATTGGCGTGCGCGCCGACCCCATCTATGGCGCTCACTGGTGGGGCGAGGGCGAAGTGAAGATGTACATCGATGGCGACCGCCGCTACCCGAGCCTGGTCGGCACCGGTGTGGAGGATTACTTCGGCACCGCCTGGGGCATGAGCCACTTCATCAATCGCGACAGCGGTTGCGTGATTGCCAACAAGAAGACCCTGCGCTGGGCCTGCTATCGCTATCACGCGCCGGATCCGGTGTATTTCCAGCACGACCTCAAGGTGACGGTGCAGCAGATTGGCGGTGGTCCGCTGGCCGAAGTGCGCGAGCACGCTGCCCACGGCGCACCGATGAAGCTGATCAGCGTCGACGCCAACGGCCACATTTCCAACCTGCTTACCATGCAGCACCCACCCAAGCTTTCGGACAAGGACTTCCCCGATGGCTGGGTGAACTACTTCCGTCACGATGACTGGAGCGCGGTGGCTTATTTCTATCTGGATACGCCGACGGACAATCTCGCGCGCAAGCACTGGCAAGGTAGCCACGCGCCCACACCGTAACCGGTGGCAGGATCGTCGCGGCGGAGGGTCACTTCAGCGCAGCTGGCTGTCCTTGCTGCCGCGACGGTTGAACAGGCCGCTTTGTTGCGCGTCGCGATCGGCCGCCTCCTGGCACTGGATGCAAAGGCGCACGCCGGGCACGGCCTTGCGGCGGGCCTCGGAAATGGGCTCGTCGCATTCTTCGCAGAACGCCAGGCTGGGACCACGGTTCTGCATGCGTTCTCGCGCCGCGGCCACGCCGTCGGCCACGGTGCTGTCGATCTGGTCTTGAACGGCGCCTTCGCGCGCCCATCCGGTGGCCATGGCGGGCCTCCTTGTGAACTTAAAGGTGCATCACGGCAAAACGTGATGCCGGCGGCGCTGTATTTCAAATCCGCCGGCTCACCATGCGCGCGCCAGGCCCAGTGCGGGCTGAATGCCGGGCGGAAGCGGTGGTTGGCTTAGTCCCGCCCGCGCCCAGCTTAATGAGAGCGCGTGGCCGCGCGTCGATCACTCAAAGCCATGAGGAGCCGTCATGTCTAGCAAGCACTTTTCTCCGCCGGGACCATTGGGTTTTGGCGGCGCGCCACTGGGCAACATGTTCGATGAAGTGGATGAGGCCACCGCCAGCCAGACGCTGCGTGCGGCATGGGACAGCGGCATCCGCCTGTTCGATACCGCGCCGCACTATGGCAGCGGCCTGTCCGAGCACCGTTTCGGCCAGGTGTTGCGCGAGTATCCGCGCGATGAGTTCACCCTGGCGACCAAGGTGGGCCGGGTGTTCCACGCCGATCGCAGCGCGCCGAAAAATCCGCCTTTCGTCAACGGGCTGCCGTTCGCCTTCGAGTACGACTACTCCTACGACGGGGTGATGCGCTCCATCGAGGACAGCTATCAGCGCCTGGGCATGGCACAGATCGACATCGCCTACATCCACGACGTGGCCGCCGACCATCACGGCGACGCCTGGAGCGAGAAGTTCAAGACCGCCATCGAAGGCGGCGCGCGTGCGCTGACCCAGTTGCGCGAGCAGGGCGTGATCAAGGCCTGGGGACTGGGCGTGAACCTGGTCGAGCCTTGCATCAAGGCGCTCGATCAGGCCGACCCCGATGTGTTTTTGCTGGCCGGGCGCTACAGCCTGCTCAACCAGCCGGCGCTGGATCAGCTGTTTCCGGCCTGTCAGGAACGCGGTGTGCACGTCGTGGTGGGCGGCCCGTTCAATTCCGGTCTGCTGGCGGGCGGGGCGCACTACGAGTACGGCCAGGCGCCCGATGAGATGCTCGACAAACGCCAGCGCATCGCCGAGATCTGCCAGCGCTACCAGGCCGATCTGCGCGCGGTGGCGCTGCAGTTCTGCGCCGCGCACCCGGTGGTATCGGCGGTGATTCCCGGCACCAAGCACGCAGACAAGGTGCGCGAGAACGCCAAGCTGATGCGCGCGACCATTCCGGCCGAACTGTGGGCCGAGCTCAAGCAGCAGGGACTGCTGCCGCAATCGGCACCGACACCGCGCTAGCGGGGGCGGCACTGTCGACGCGTTGCCATGCAAGGGCATGGTGGGCGCCGGCTTTTACGCCAGGTTCACTGGCGAAACTTATGCTGGGCAGTGTTCCGGCATTCGCCCGGGCATCAACCGTTACGTGGCGGGGGCTCAACGGTAGCGGCAGGCACACACCAGCACTTTAGATGGAGGCCTCAGCATGGCAAGCGACACTCCCAAGCGCACCACGACCGACGCCGGCATACCGGTCGCCAGTGGCGAATATTCCCTGACCGTCGGGCCCAATGGTCCGATTGTGCTGCACGATCATTACCTGATCGAGCAGATGGCCAATTTCAATCGCGAACGGATTCCCGAGCGTCAGCCGCATGCCAAGGGCAGCGGTGCGTTCGGTCACTTCGAAGTGACCGACGATATCAGCCGTTACACCCGGGCCGCGGTGTTTCAGCCGGGTACCAAGACCGACGTGCTGGCGCGCTTTTCGACCGTGGCCGGCGAGCGTGGCAGTCCGGACACCTGGCGCGATCCGCGCGGCTTTGCGCTGAAGTTCTATACCAGCGAAGGCAATTACGACATGGTCGGCAACAACACGCCGGTCTTCTTCATTCGTGATCCGCTCAAGTTCCAGCAGTTTATCCGCTCGCAGAAGCGTCGTGCCGACAACAACCTGCGCGACCATGACATGCAGTGGGATTTCTGGACCCTGTCACCGGAATCGGCGCATCAGGTCGCCTGGCTGATGGGTGATCGTGGCATTCCCAAGAGCTGGCGCCACATGAATGGCTACTCCAGCCACACCTACATGTGGGTGAACAAGGACGGCGAGAAGTTCTGGGTCAAGTATCACTTCAAGACCGACCAGGGCATCGAATGCTTCACGCAGGATGATGCCGACCAGATGGCGGGGATGGATGCCGACTACCACACTCGCGACCTGTTCAACGCCATCAAGGACGGCAACGCGCCCAGCTGGACGCTGTACGTGCAGGTGATGCCGTTCAAGGACGCCGAGACCTACCGCTTCAATCCGTTCGACCTGACCAAGGTCTGGCCGCATGGCGACTACCCGCTGATCAAGGTCGGCAAGCTCACGCTCAATCGCAATCCGACCGATAATCACACCGAGATCGAGCAGGCCGCGTTCGAGCCCAACAATCTGGTGCCCGGTATCGGCATCAGCCCGGACAAGATGCTGGTGGCGCGCGTGTTCTCGTACGCCGATGCCCATCGTGCGCGGTTGGGTGTCAACTACAAGCAGATACCGGTGAACACGCCGCAGGCGCCCGTGCACAGCTACAGCAAGGACGGCGCCATGCGCATGAACAAGGTGTCCGATCCGGTGTACTGGCCCAACTCCAAAGGTGGCCCGCAACCCGATCCCAACGTCAAGGATGATTCCACCTGGCACGCCGAGGGCGAGATCCTGCGTTCGGCCTACCAGCGGCACGCCGAGGACGACGATTTCGTGCAGGCCAATGCGCTGGTCAACAAGGCCATGGACGACGCCGCGCGCGAGCGACTGGTCAACAACGTCGTCGGCCATCTGAAGGACGGCGTTACCGAACCGGTACTCAAGCGCGTGTTCGAGTACTGGCGCAAGATCGACGCCAACATCGGTGATCGCATCGAGAAGGCTTTCAGGGAAAGCTGAGGGCGGCCGGGGCTGGCCGTGTTTGGTGGTCAGCCCTCGTCCAAACAGGCAGCCGGGCGCCAGCGTGCGCCCGGCTTTTTTGTGCGTGAAAGCCTGCCGCAGTCGCGACGCCGAGGGCATCGAGCCGGCCTCATGCCAAGTCGCCTCGACGTCACACAGCTGAATTTCACCTATCTGGATTACACCGCTGGTGTTGCGATGCAACAAAGCGGCGAGGGCAAGGCAGACAGCCGCGCTTCACCTTGATGGCGCAAGCAAATGCGTCGCATGTAAACCGGGATCACGCAAAAAGCGCCGAATATGGCGGCTTTTATGAGACCACCTTCAGGGCGTGGAAAATCAATGGTGTGATGAAAACGGTTACATGAAATTCATGCAGAAATGACGCGTCGCAACATATCGTGCGTAAAAATTTCATTGCATGCACGTATGGAAACGCTTACATTCCGCTTCCGTCGGCGCGCGCCGGCGAGCTTGTGAGCTTCGGGGATACGCGGCGGCATGACGGTCACCATCAAAGATGTGGCGAAGGCGGCAGGCGTATCAGTGGCATCGGTTTCACGTGCGTTGAATGGTCACCAGAGCGTGACTGAAGGTACGCGCCGCCGCGTCCGCGAGGCGGCCGAGCGTTTGAAGTACATCCCGCATGGCGCGGCGCGAAGTCTGATCACGCGACGCACACATGCGGTCGGGGCCTTGCTGCCGGATCTGCACGGAGCGTTCTTTTCCGAGCTGATACGCGGCATCGACCTGGCGGCACGGGCGCACGGTTTGCACCTGTTGTTGTCCTCCTCGCACGGTAGTGCGCAGGAAGCGGCGGCAGCCCTGCAGTCCATGCGCGGACGGGTCGATGGCCTGCTGGTGATGTCACCGCATGCCGACGATGCGTTCCTGCGCGAGAACTTGTCGCCGAATTTGCCCAGCGTACTGATGAATGTGCGCAACGGGCTGGGGCATCAGTACACCACGCTGATGCCCGACAACGTGGGTGGTGCGCGTGCCATGGTCGAGCACCTGGCCGCGTGTGGTCATCGCCGGATCGCCTTTATCGGCGGCCCGGCGGTCAATTTCGACGCGCAGGAGCGCCTGCGCGGCTACATGGAAGGCATGGCCAGCGTGTTGCCGGATGCAACGGCGCTCAGCCTGGAAGGTGATTTCACGGAGGAGTCGGGGCATCGCATGGGACGCGAGGCCCTGAAGCTGTCGCCGTCGGCCATTTTCTGCGCCAACGACATGATGGCCATCGGCTGTCTGTCGGCGATCCGCGAAGCGGGTCTGAGCGTGCCGCAGGATGTGGCCCTGGCGGGCTTTGACGATATTCCGATGGCGCGTTATCTGACGCCGCCATTGACCACGGTTCACGTGGCCATTGCCGAGCTGGGAAGCTCGGCGCTGACCCAACTGGCCATGGCCGTGGAATCACCGGACACCTATGTGGTGTCCGAACAGACCTTGCCGACCGAGCTCGTGATTCGCGACTCGTGCGGTTTCAGGGCGACGTCCGTTCCGTCACCACGCGGTCGGCCGGCTCCCGCCATCACCACTGCATAACGACAAAACGAGACCCACCGTCCTTTGTTGAGGGGAAACTCCATGCAACGCCATTCCATGTTCCATAGCCGCCTGGGCGCCCGTCTGCTGAAAAAGCGCCTGCTGGCCACCGTGATTACCGCCTCGGTGACTGCTGCCATCGCCATGCCGACCGTGTCGTTCGCCCAGACCAACCTGGCGACCGTGCGTGGTACCGCGCCGGCCAACACCACCATCACCGCGTTCAATACCGCCACCGGTTCCACGCGCAAGACCACCAGCAGCGCCAATGGCAGCTTCACGCTGGTGGGCCTGCAGCCGGGCACCTATTCGGTGCAAGCGGGCAATGGTCCGGCGCAGACGGTAACCCTGTCGGTGGCCTCGACCTCGCGCCTGAACCTCAAGGGCGGCAATGGCGCCGCCACGGCCACCGCTTCGCCGGCCAACGCGCAGAGCCTGCAGTCGGTGACCGTGTCGGCCTCCTCGCTGCCTGAGGTGAAGACCTCGCAGGTGGGCGATACCGTGTCGCTGCGCCAGATCCAGGAGCTGCCGCAGATTTCGCGCAACTTCCTCGAGTTTGCCGACGTGGTCCCGGGCGTGCAGTTCAAGGTCGATGCCAACGGCAACACCTCGCTGCAGGCCGGTGCGCAGAACTCCAACGGTACCAACGTGTTCATCGATGGCGTCAGCCAGAAGAGCTACGTCATGGGCGGCGGCATGGCCGGTCAGAGCGACAGCCAGGGCAACCCGTTCCCGCAGTTGGCGATTGGCCAGTACAAGGTCATCACCTCCAACTACAAGGCCGAGTACGGCCAGATTTCCAGCGCCGCGGTGACCGCGCAGACCAAGTCGGGCACCAATGAGTTCCACGGCGAGGTCTTCGATCGCTACACCAGCGACAAGTACCGTGCGCGCACGCCGGCCGAGAATGCCGACGGCAGCAAGTCGGTGTCGCAGGAGAAGGAATTCGGTGCCTCGCTGGGTGGCCCGATCATCAAGGACGCCATGCACTTCTTCGTGACCTACGAGGGCAAGCGCTTCAACCAGCCCATCGCCGTCACGCCTATTGCTGACTATGCGTACCTGCAGGATCAGCTGCCGGCCAACGTGCAGTCGCAGTTTGGCCCGGCCAGCCT
Source organism: Oleiagrimonas sp. C23AA (assembly GCF_011759385.1). GTDB lineage: Bacteria > Pseudomonadota > Gammaproteobacteria > Xanthomonadales > Rhodanobacteraceae > Oleiagrimonas. Next base: position 448,717 of record NZ_JAARLY010000001.1, read on the forward strand.
GCCATTCCAAGAAAACCTGTACTTCGGCAAGATCGACTGGGAGCCGACCGATCGCGATCGCTTCGAGCTGTCGGGCAAGATTCGCAAGGAAACCGCTGTCAGCGGTATCGGCAACCAGACCGCCGCGTCGGCTGCGATCAACAAGATCAATGACGACAAGCGCTTCAACCTGAAGTGGGATCACAGCGCCGAGGCCTGGTTCAACGAGCTGATCATCGGCCACCAGGACACCGTCTACAACCCGTCGCCGCGCAGCTATGGCAATGGCTATATCTACACGTCCGGCGTGCAGAATCCCAAGACCATCATCACCACCGGCCCGGCCTCGCCGCTGGCGGCGCAGGACAAGAGCCAGAAGGGCTGGCTGCTGAAGGACGACTTCACCTTCAACGATATCCAGTGGCACGGCGACCACGTGGTCAAGATGGGTGTGACCTATCGCAAGCTGGACCTGATGGCGGCCGATGCGGCCAATGTGAACCCCCAATTCACCTACAACGTGACCGACAACGGTACCGAGGCCACGCCGTACAAGGTGCTGTTCACCCAGCCGGTGACCGGCCTGGGCCTGACCCCGACGGTCAAGACCAAGGATCAGCAGTTCGGCGCCTACATCCAGGATGACTGGGACATCACCGATCGCCTGACCTTCAACCTGGGTGTGCGCTGGGATTACGAGAAGAACCCGTCCTACACCAATTTCGTCACGCCGCAGAACGTGGTCGACGCGTTGTACAGCCAGGATCCGAATGCGCCGGCCGGCCAGACCTATGCCGACAGCCTGGCCAAGGGTGGCGTCAACGTGGCCGACTACATCAGCAATGGTCACAACCGCTCCAACTACAAGGGCGAGTGGCAGCCGCGCTTTGGCTTCTCCTACGACCTGTTCGACGACGAGCGTCACGTGATCCACGGTGGTGCCGGTCGTTCCTACGATCGCAACCTGTACAACTATCTGCAGCTGGAGACCACCAAGTCGGCGTTGCCGCAGTACACCTACTACTTCCAGAATCCGCAGACCGGCGAGTGCCTGGGCGGCCGCACCCCGTGCGTGGCGTGGAACCCGGACTACCTGAATGGCCTGTCCAGCGTGCAGCAGTTGCAGGGCTCTGCCAGCAACGCAGGCACCGAGGTCGATCTGCTCAACAACAATATGAAGGCGCCGTACTCGGATCAGTTCAGCATCGGCATGTCCAACCAGATTGGTGAATGGCTGACCGACGTCACCTTCGTGCACATCACCTACAAGAATGGCTTTGCCTTCACCCTGGGCAACCGCTATCCGAACGGTGATTTCTTCGAGAACCACAGCCAGCCGTGGGGCAATGGCGTGCCGGGCTTCGGCAGCCTGATCATCGGCAACAACGGTATCGAGTCGCGCAACAACGAGCTGCTGCTGTCGGCCAACAAGCCGTACACCAAGGAATCGGGTTGGGGTGCGACGTTTGCCTATACCCTGATCGACGCCGACCAGAATCGTGACGTCAACGAGCACTACTCGTTCGACTACGCCACCGTCGGTGACTACCCGTTCATCGCCTCCAATGCGGCGCCGAAGAACCGTTTCGTCGCCTCGGGTACGTTCGATGGTCCGTGGGGCATCACGCTGGGCGCCAAGCTGACGCTGCAGACGCCGACGCCGATGAACTCCTCGGCCTGCTTCAATGGTGACGGCGGTGCGCCGGTCTATACCTTCCCCAATGGCAGCTATTGCGAGGCCTATGCGGCCACCCCGCATGGCAATGGCAAGTTCCTTGTCGGTGGCAAGGTCTGGGGTTATCGCGATGTCGATCTGCAGGCCACCAAGAACTTCGATCTGGGCCACGGCATCACCCTGTACGGCCGTCTGAACCTGATCAACGTGTTCAACTTCAATAACTACGTCGATACGATTTCCGACATCACTGCCGGCCCGGGCAACGAGACCGTGGTCTACAACAAGAACGGCAACATCACCTACGCACCGCGTACCGTGAAGTTCGAGCTGGGCATGCGCTTCTAACAAGGCGTGCCAGGCGAGGGTGGTATCGGCGCCGGACCGGCCGATACCATGGCCTATCGGACAAAAGGCAGCGTCTTTGGCGCTGCCTTTTGTCTATGCAGATGAAGCAACGGCGACATGGGGGCTCGATGAATACACCGCGCGTGAAAAACATTGTGGTGGTCGGTGGCGGTACCGCTGGCTGGATGGCGGCGGCCGCGCTTTCCAAGGTGCTTGATCGCTCGTATCACATCGAGCTGGTCGAGTCCGAGGACATCGGCACGGTCGGTGTGGGCGAGGCCACCGTCGAGCACCTGAAGCTGTTCAACCAGCTACTGGAGATCGAGGAAGGCGAGTTTGTCCGCGCCACCCAGGCCACCTTCAAGCTGGGCATCCAGTTCAACGACTGGGGCGCGCTGGGCGACAGTTACGTGCACGGCTTCGGCTCCATCGGCACCGAGCTGGGCTTGCTGCCGTTCCATCAGTATTGGCTCAAGGCCCATCACATGGGCAAGGCCGGCCCGCTGGGGCGCTATTCGCTCAATACGCTGGCCGCCGAGCGCGGGCGTTTCATGGTTTCGGCCAAGGATGTGCCGGCCAATTCGCCGCTGGCCAACATCGGCCACGCCTACCATTTTGACGCTGGCCTCTACGCCCGCTACCTGCGGGCCTATGCCGAAAAGCGTGGCGTGAAGCGCACCGAGGGGCGTGTCGTCTCCGTGCAACAGCATGGCGAGAGCGGCTTCATTGAATCGGTGACGCTGGAAAGCGGTCGCGTCGTCGAGGGTGACCTGTTCATCGATTGCACCGGCTTTCGTGGTCTACTGATCGAGCAGACGCTTCATGCCGGCTATGAGGATTTCAGTCACTGGCTACCGTGCGACCGCGCGGTGGCCATGCCCTGCGAGCGTACCGGGCCGCCAACGCCCTACACGCGCTCGAACGCGCGTGAGGCCGGCTGGCAATGGCGCATTCCCTTGCAGCATCGCGTCGGCAACGGCCATGTCTATTGCAGCCAGTACATGAGCGAGGACGAAGCCACCGCCAGCCTGCTGTCGCAGCTGGACGGCAAGGCGCTGGGCGAGCCGCGGCAGATTCGTTTCACCACCGGCATGCGCCGCAAGTTCTGGGACAAGAACGTGGTCGCACTGGGGCTGGCCAGCGGCTTCATGGAGCCGCTGGAGTCAACCTCGATCTTCCTGATCCAGTCGGGCATCGTGCGGCTGATGCAGCTGTTCCCGCGTCTGGGCATGTCCGAAACGCTGATCGGCCGATACAACGAGCAGGCCATTACCGAATTCGAGCGTATCCGCGATTTTCTCATCCTGCATTACAAGGCGACCACGCGCGACGACTCGCCGTTCTGGCGTTATTGCCGCGACATGCCCATCCCCGACAGCCTAGCCGAGAACATGCGCCTGTTCGCCGAGAGCGGTCTGTTCTTCCGTGAGGGCGATGAGCTGTTCGCGCACTTGAGCTGGGTGCAGGTGATGATCGGGCAGGGCATCGTGCCGAGCGGCTATCACCCGTTTGTGGACCAGCTTTCCGAGCGCGACCTGCTCGGCTTCATCCAGAACGTGGGCAGCGTGGTGGAGCGTTGCGTCAATGCGATGCCGCCCCACCAGGATTTCATCGACCGCAACTGCAAGGCGCCCGTGCCGCAGATGTAGTGGTTTTCGCCATCGCTTTCGGCCCACACGGAGACCCGCCGATCTGGCGGGTTTTTCTTTGAGACAGGCCTGGTGACAATGTTGTCATTCGGCAGGAGGCTGGTTCTCAGATTATCGATGAAGGGGCCTTCGTTCGAAGAATTTCGAAGCGCTTGGAGTAATGGCGAGATGAAACCAAGCTTTTGCTTCAAAGTACGTGTCAACGCCACGACTCTCAACGTGATGCAGTCGACAGGTCGCCTTATCCGGTCGGAACCACGTCACGTTTCATAAAGACAAAATTAGACAACGTTGTCATTGATCGCCTATCACGCCATGGCAAGGGGAGTATTCCAAAGCGCGACAGGCAGGGAGGCACCGGGCGGCCTGTCCCCGCGCGACCACCCTGGGGAGCACGACGGTCGCGGCACCGCCCATCACCCAACTTTGGCAACAGGAGAGTTTCCATGTTCGTGAAGCATTCGGTGAAGTGGTCACGCGTCGCCATCGGCGCGTGCGGCAGCGTGGCAGGTTCGGTCATGGCGGCGGGGCTGCTGGCGGTGGTTCCGGTGAGCAGCGCGCATGCGCAGAGCACCAGCTGTGCCGCCGCCTGGAGCGCCGGCACGGTATACACGGCAGGTGACACGGCCAGCGAAAACGGCATCAACTATCTGGCCAACTGGTGGACACGCGGCGATGATCCGGCCACGCATAACGGCGGTTCTGGCTCGGGCCAGCCGTGGACCTCACAGGGAAGCTGCACCGGCTCTTCCGGCGGCGGTGATGGCGGTGGTGGTGATTCGGGCGGTGGCAACGGGGGAGGCACCGGCACGCCACCGGCCAATCCTCCAGCGGACAATTTCATCTTCAGCCCGTACAAGGACGTCACCATCAACTTGAACTGGAACACCAACATCATGTCGACCAAGGTGACCGGTTCGGCCATTCCCGTGGTGGGCAGCGGTGGCCTGACCCCGGGTGTACTGCCCAATCTGCATGCGATCACATTGGCCTTCGCCACCGGTGCCTGTGGCAGCGAGAGCTGGGGTGGCGTCTCGGCGGACGCGTTTGCCAATGCCAACATCGGCACGCTGGACAGCAACAACATCAACTATGTGGTGTCCACCGGCGGTCAGGCCGGCACTTTCACCTGCTCGAGCCCCAGCGGCATGGTGCAGTTCATCCAGCGCTACCTCACCCCGCACATGCTGGGCGTGGATTTTGATATCGAAGGTGGGCAGAACCAGCAGCAGATCAATGATCTGGTCAACGCCGTGGCCTACGCCGAGAACCAGTACCCGACGCTGCGCTTCTCCTTCACGCTGGCCACGCTGGCCGCCTCCGATGGCAGCTACGGCGGCGTCAACAGCCTGGGCAACGAAGTAATCCAGGCCATTCAGGCCGCCGGGCTTCAGCACTACACCATCAACCTGATGACGATGGACTACGGAAGCGCGGGATCTGGCGTGTGCGTGGTGTCCAACGGGCAATGCGAGATGGGGCAGTCGACCATCCAGGCGGTGAATAACCTCGAGCACACTTACGGCATCACGCCTGACCATATCGAGGTCACGCCGATGATCGGGCGCAACGATGTCTCCAGCGAAATCTTCACCGCGGCCGACGTCGACACCGTGTCGACCTACGCCATCAATCAGGGCCTGGCCGGCGTGCACTTCTGGTCGCTGGACCGTGACACCCCGTGCTCGGGCAGCACCGACTATGCCTCGCCGACCTGCAATTCGGTCAGCGGCACCAGCCAGCTGCAATACACCAAGCGCTTCCTGACCGACCTGGGTCAGTAAATAGCGTACGCTGCGGATAGGGCGCGGGGGGTGTGAACTTCCCGCGCCTTTTTTGCGGACTCATCTGGAGCGAGGTCATATTTGACAACGTTTCATAGCCGGCGTAAGACAATACGATGGTACCGGCGAGGGGCGGTAGCGCTGTCAGAAATTTGGTTGTGATGTGTCGCCTTGCGCGTGCCTTCGGCGACCGTCGCAGGTGGAGTCGCAACGAAAGGAGGTGTTATGCGACACATTAATAGCTGGATGGGGCTAATTGTCGCAATAGCGGCCGGAATGACTTTTTCGGTTGGAGCTGCGGCGCAGCCGAATGCGGTCAAGCGCTCACCAAATCCAGACAAAATCATGCAAGTCTATGTGAAGGTGGATGATACGGGGAAGGTGCGGGCCGTCAAACCGGACCACTCACTGACGCCATCCATGCAGCGCATCCTGCGCTCAAACATCGCGGCGATGATCACCGAGCCCGCCAAGGACCACGGAAAGGCGGTGGATAGCCAGATGATCATGTACCTCACACCCGTGTCGAAGGAAGTGGCGCCTGGCAAGGTCAAGATGCGTTTCAAGTACGTGGCGGCCAAACCATTACCCGCCGGGACCTATCGCTGGGCAAGCAGGCCAGTTTCCCCAGGTGGCAGGGCTTTGGTTCGTAGCTTTGATGAGCCTGATACCATCGGGCCGGACATGACGCCTTACCAAAGTGGGGCATTCAGTGGACATTAACCTTCATAGAAAATTGATAAGAGCTGCCCTCCATGAGGATAAGCGCATCATGAAAAGTCTGAATAAATATTTGGCTATCCCCGTTGCTCTGACTGTGATGAGTCTGTGTGCTTCGGCTGGAACAAACGCGGCACAAGTGGATAGTGGTGCAAAGGATAGTGACGGTTCGCCCAAGGTTCTGGCGGTCTACGTGAAGGTGAATGCCGACGGCAAGGTGAAGGACGTAAGTCCAGCACATCGGCTCTCGCCCAGGATGCAACGTGCACTGCGTAAAAACCTGGAGGCCATGATCACCCATCCCGCGCAGAGCGATGATGGCAAGCCCGTCAATAGCCAGATGTTGATGTATCTGACCACGGATACGGAGCAGATGCCCAACGGTAAATACAACATGCACTTCAAGTATGTCTCGGCAAGGCCATTGCCGGCGGGCTCGTATCACTGGATTACTGAGTCACAGGCTCAAGGCGGGCGTGTAGCGTTGGTGAGCAACACGGACGATATGCGACGTTTCCGGTCCAACACCCGCTCTGGTTACGAGTCAGAGATGTGGGGGGAGCCGGATGGGCCCAAGCGCCAGCCATTGCCTAGCAATGCAGGTCAGCACGGCGGCCAATAAGCTCCGTTATCGCTCATCCTTCGTATGTTTGCATATTGTTCTTTTAGGTTCGTACCGGCCCGCTGAGCTTGCAACGACTTGTGAAAACTGAGGCAACTGGGCCGCTACGAGCTTGACGTTGAGCCTTTGCGACTTCGGACTGCGTGGCGCTGCAGGCAACAGCAGCCCTTGAAGAAAGCCAATTGGCCTTGTGATTCATGCAAGTCCTGAGAGCAACAGGCTAGTACTTGAGCTGCCAGACGTCTCTTGGAATGGTCAGATGAAATCCATGATTGATCTCGGTGCGAGCCCACATCTCTCCCGGGATAACCGCTGAGGTGCCGAGAGCCCTATTCAGGCAAAGAAAAAGCCGCTCATCGAGCGGCTTTTTCTTTAGTGCTGGTGCCGAAGGAGGGACTCGAACCCTCACTGTGTCACCACAAACGGATTTTGAGTCCGTCGCGTCTACCAATTCCGCCACTTCGGCAAGTGTCAGGCGGGCGAGTATGCCCGAATCAGTGCACGTGGTCGAGGGTCAGTTTGCGTTCGTCACGCTGATACCAGTGATCTTCCAGCGGCTTGAAGATGGCGCACTGGGTCATCGGCCCCGAGTAGATGTGCAGACTGACGGCGATGGCATCGTCGCTGGCGTTGCGGATGGTGTGGTACTCGTGCGGCGGAATCAGGCTCCCGGCCGAGCCCTGGCCGGCCTGGATGGAGCCGACCGAATTGAAGTGATAGCGGCGCTCGTCGTGCTCGAGCAGCTGGTACTGGGTGATTTCCAGCTGGCCGCGCCATACGCCCTCGACGCACCACATGCCCTGGTGATCATGGATCGGCGTGCCCTGACCGGGGCCCCAGGTCATGGCGGTGACGCAATAGCCGTGCTTCTCGCTGCGATACAGCTCGCGACGCGCGTAATGATCGTCGGCGGCCTCGTAGACGCATTCGGGCAACTGCACGCTCTGCTCGCGGATCAGGCGGCACAGCGTGCGGCGCAGGGCGTCGGTAATGTCGGCGGTGGAGGCATGGTCCACCGCCGCGTCCAGTGCGTCGACCAGAGTGCGGCTGCCGGGAAAATCGAGTGCGAGCATAAGGTCACCTGCAAGATCAGGCCACCATGATAGCGCGCATTTTTCGCCTTCGCATGGCTCAGTCGGGTTTGGGCAGACGCTCCAGGAAGCCGCCGATGGCCGGTCCGTAATGTTCGATATCGACCAGGAACGCATCGTGGCCCTGCGGCGAATCCAGGGCGACAAACTCCACCTTGGCGCCCGCCGCCTTCAAACCGTGTGCGATCTGTTCCTGTTGTTCCAGCGGAAACAGGATGTCGGTAGTGACGCCGATCACCAGCGCCTGCTCGATGCAGATGCGCTTGAGGCCTTCGTGCACGCTGCCATTGCCATACTCGGCCACGTCGAACCAGTCGCTGGCGCGCGACAGATACAGGTAACAGTTGGGGTCGAACTGGTGGATGAAGCGCTGGGCATGCGCTTCCAGGTAGGACTCGACCTGGAACTCCACGCCGAACGGCTGCTCCTCGCGCTGGTCTGGGTCCAGGCGTATGCGCGCGAAGCGGCCGTTCCATTCCATCGCCGAGCGATAGGTGATCACGCCCAGCTTGCGCGCCATGCTCATGCCATTGGTGGGGTAGCACTCGCGGCTGTAATGGCCATCGTTCCAGTTCGGGTCCAGGCGGATCGCCTCGCGCTGCAGGCTGCGGATGGCAATGGCGAAGGGCTGCGCCTGTGGTGCCGTGTCCACGCTGATGTGCGCGCGTACCTGACCCGGATGCGCCAGCATGTAGGCCAGCGCGCTCATGCCGCCCATGGAGCATCCGATGAGGCAGGCCAGGCGCTCGATGCCAAGGCCCTCGCTCACCAGGGCATGACCGGCGTTGGCAACGTCTTCCAGCGTCAGCTTGGGAAAGTCCAGACGGTAAGGCTCGCCGGTGGCGGGGTTGATCGAGGCAGGACCCGACGAGCCCTTGTCGCTACCCAGGGCATTGACGCAGATGACGAACCAGCGCTCGGTATCGATCGGCTTGCCCGGCCCCAGCATGCGTTCCCACCAGCCTGGCGACGGGTCGGCCTCGCTGGAGGCCGCATGCGCGTCCGGCGAGAGCCCGGTGAATATCAGGATGGCGTTGTCGCGCCTGGGCGAAAGCTCGCCCCAGGTTTCGTAGGCGACATGGGCGCCAGTGAGGGCGCCGCCGCGTTTCATGGCGAAGGGCGAGGGCAGCTCGAAATACTTTCGTGCGTCAGGCATGGACCGTGCATCACATGGTGGGCGGCCACTGTATAACGGCGCCGCGGCGGCGGCCAAAGAAGCCGCCGTCACATGTTCATATCCGATCGTCTGGAGTGGCCCTTACGAGCCCGGGTTGACGTGGTCGATCAGCACCTTGACCTGCTGCTCGCCATCGGTGGAGACGTCCTGCGTACTGCCCTCCAGGTCGCCCTTTTGCGGCAGGGCCTGGCCCGAGTTCGATACGCGTGCGGTCACCACCACGGTCGAGGCGCTGGACAGCTGCATGCTCGGCGTCATGCCCATGCCGTCGGTCAGTTTCACCGTCGCCGGCAGAGCGCTGGCCTTGAGCTTTGCCACCGCCAGCGGCATCGGCGCACCGCTGGGATTGCGGGCAAACACGAACACCGTTGCCTTGGGGTCGAGCTTTGCCTTCAATGCCGGGCTCACACTTACGTGCACGTCCAGCTGGGCCTTGCTGGCGGCATTGCTGCCCGCAGGGGCGTCGTTGGCGTCCTGTTTGGCCACCATGGTTTCGGCCTGGGCCTGCGATTTGCCGTCGGCGCGAAGGTCGGCCATGGCAATCTGGTGCTGCACGGCGGCCTTCACCTTGGAGCCGCCCTCCAGCAGCGTGTCCAGGCGGCGCCAGGTCAGTGCGGCGTTGACGAAATCACCCTGCTGGTAATCGCTGATGCCCAGCAGCCACAGGCCACGCTGGTTGTGCGCGTCGATCTTCACGGCCTTTTGCAGCAGTTGGCGCGAGCGGCCATTGATCTGGTGATCATCGCGGGCCATTGAGTCGGCCTCGGCCCAGGCCACCATCAGGTTAGCATTGTCGCTGTCCAGGGCCAGTGCCTTGCCAAAGGCGTCGCGGGCCTTGGCCGGTTTGTCCATCAACGTGTAGGTGCGACCCAGAATGACCCAGCCCTGCAGGTCCTGCGGATGCTTGGCCAGGCGCTGCTTGATGCGCGCCACGGCCTCGGGGATGCTCATCTGCGGTGGTTTGGCGGCCTGCGGCTTGAGGCCGGCCAGGTTGCCGACATGCGCGTACAGCGCCACCGCCGCCACCGGCACCACGAAAGCCACCGCCAGCGCCAGCGCGAACACGCCACGCGGGCGCCCGCTGCGGCGGCCACTGCGCAGCATCGGCACCAGCAGCAGAGCCAGGGTCAGCACCACCATCGCGGCGGCTAGGGCGAAGAACACGTAGGTCATGGGCTTGGATAGGCTCGCAAGGGGTTACCAGTCGTCACCGTCAGCCGGTGGCGGCATGGATGGCGCCGTTCGGGCGCGGCCGCGCACGTAGCGCGCCACGCCAAAGGCGCCGATGAGAAGAATCACGCCGGGGCCGAACCACAGCAGCCAGGTGCTGGGTTTGACCGGCGGCTTGTAGAGCACGTAATCGGAATAGCGCTCGACCAGATACTGCTTGATCTGTGCATCGGTCTTGCCGGCTTGCATCATCTTGAAGATCTGATGGCGCAGGTCGCGCGCCAGGTCGGCGTTGGAATCGGCCAGATCCTCATTCTGGCAGACCAGGCAACGCAGCTGCCGGGTAAGGTTCTGAAAGCGCAATTCCTGCGCCCGATCCTTGAACGGCAGCGGGTCGATGGCATGCGCCGCGGGCACGGCCACGGCCAGTGCCACGGCAATCAACAGGATGCGCCAGGGGCGCAGAAATGCGCTCATCGGGACGCCTCCTGCTTGAGCTGGGCGATCTTCGGTTCGATCACGTCGTGGATCAGCGCCGGCGTCATCGGACCGATGCGCTTGTAGCGGATGATGCCCTTGGCGTCGACCAGGAAGGTTTCCGGCGCGCCGTAGACACCGAAATTGATCGCCGTGTCGCCCTTGCGGTCGGCAATCACGTAGGTATACGGGTTGCCGTGCTTGGCTAGCCAGGCCTTGGCATCATCAGGCGCATCCTTGTAGTCGTAGCCGATCAGCGGCACGCCCAGCTGTTGGGCCTGGGCCATCAGCACCGGGTGCTCCTGGCCGCAGGCAAAGCACCAGCTGGCAAACACGTTGACCAGATACACCTGGCCCAGCATGTCCGCCTTGCTCAACTGTTTGTCCGGCTGGTACAGGTACGGCAGCGTATATGCTGGCGCCGGCTTGCCGATCAGCGGCGAGGGCACCTCGGTCTGGCTGTGGCGCGTGTTCCACCAGATGCCAAAGCCGAACAGCAGCACCAGCACGCCAAAGGCGATCAGCGGCAGCAGGCGCGTGACGCGGTTCATGTCTGGCTCTCCACCAGGGCGTTGGTCTGTGCATCGGAGACCTGGCGACGCACGCGGAAGCGCCGATCTGCCGCGGCGATGAAACCACCGGCCATCATCAGCACGCCGCCGCCCCAGATCCAGCGGATGAAGGGTTTGTCGTAAAGGCGCATGGCCCAGGCGCCATCGCCCAGGTCCTCGCCCACGGCCACGTAAAGATCGCGGGTGATGCCGGCGTCCACGGCCGCTTCGGTCTGGATCTGGCCGCCATCATAGGTGCGCTTTTGCGGGTGCATCACGGCGATGGTCTTGCCATCGTCCAGCACGGTGACGGTGGCCTGTTCGGCGGTCCAGTTGGGGCCCTTGACGTGCTTCACACCCTCAAAGCGCATCTGGTAGCCACCGATTTCCTGCAGCTTGCCCGGTGCCATGCGCACGTCGCGCTCAATGCTCAGCGCGTTGGTCAGCAGCGCGCCGACCAGAAACACCGCCACGCCCAGGTGTGCCAGCAGCATGCCGGCCATCTCGGCCGGGTAGCGCCGCCCGCGCGGTACGCCACGCCAGCGCTTGAGCACATACATGATCACGCCACGCAGCACATAGGCCGCGCCCACCGCACCCAGCACCAGTTGCAGATGGTCGACTGCACGCGACCACAGCCAGGCGATCAGCACGCCGCCGACGATCAGGCCGAACAGCGCGCAGTGGATCAGCACGCGCTTGAGCTCGCCGTTGTCGGCGCGGCCCCAGCGCGCGAACGGGCCGAAGGGCATCAGGAATACCAGCGGTGCCATCAGCAGGATGAACAGTGTGCCGAAGTAGGGCGGGCCCACCGAGATACGGCCCCAGCCGAAGGCATCGCCAATCAGCGGGAACAGCGTGCCCAGCAGCACCATGGCCGCGGCCACGGTGAGCAGCAGGTTGCCAATGAGAATGCCGGTTTCACGCGACATGCCGGCGAATGAGCGCCCGCTGACCACCTTCGGCGCGCGAATGGCGTACAGCAGCAGTGAGGCGCCGACGACAATGGCCAGGAAGATCAGGATGAACACGCCGCGCTTGGGGTCGGAGGCAAACGCATGCACCGAGGTCAGCACGCCCGAGCGCACCAGGAAGGTACCCAAAAGGCTCAGCGAGAAGGCGAAGATCGACAACAGCACCGTCCACGCGCTCAGCGAGCCGCGTTTTTCGGTCACCGCCTGAGCGTGAATCAGCGCCGCGCCCACCAGCCACGGCATGAAGCTGGCGTTTTCCACCGGATCCCAGAACCACCAGCCGCCCCAGCCAAGCTCGGCATAGGCCCACCAGCTGCCGGCGACAATGCCCAGTGACAGAAAGCCCCAGGCCACGTTGGTCCACGGTCGGGCCCAGCGCACCCAGTGCTTTTCCATGCCGCCGCCCAGTAGCGCAGCGATGGAGAAAGCAAAAGCCACCGAGAAGCCGACATAGCCCATGTACAGCACCGGCGGATGGAAGGTCATGCCCGGGTCCTGCAATACCGGGTTGAGGTCGGCCCCATTGGCCGGTGCCGGCAGCAGGCGCGTGAACGGGTCGGAGGTCAGCAGCATGAACAGCAGGAAGCCGACGCTGATCAGGCCCAGTATGGCAATGACGCGCGAGGCGAACACCTCCGGCAACTGGCGGCTGAAGGCGCACAGCGCCACCGTCCACACGTTGAGAATCAGCGCCCACAGCAGCAATGAGCCCTCATGTGCGCCCCACACTGCGGCAATGCGGTAGTACCAGGGCAGCGCCAGGTTGGAGTTGTCGGCCACGTAGGCCACCGAGAAATCGTGCACCAGAAAGCTGTAGGCCAGCAGCACGAAGGCGGCGGCCACGAACAGCGCCTGGCCGTAGGCGGCCGGACGTGCCACCGACATCAGCGCACGGCTGCCCGACCAGGCACCGGCCAGCGGCAGCAACGATTGCGCCAGCGCCAGCAGCAGCGCCAGCACCAGGGCAAATTGGGCAAGCTCAGGAATCAATGCGCATCTCCGCCTTGCGTGGGGGCTGCCGGCGCCGCGGTCTTGTGTTCGGCGTTCTTGGCGCGGCCAGCGGCTTCGGCCTTCTTGATGGCGTCGGCCACTTCCTTGGGCATGTAGGTTGAATCGTGCTTGGCCAGTATTTCCGTGGCCTTGAAGTGCTTGCCGTCCATCTGGCCAGTGGCGATCACGCTTTGTCCCACACGGAACAGGTCCGGCAGAATGCCGGTGTACTGCACCGGCATGTCGTGGAAGCGGTCGGTGACCACAAAGTCCACTTTCAGCGAGCTGGGATCACGATGGATGCTGTGCTCCTTGACCACGCCGCCCAGGCGAAACGGCGAGTGCGCCGGCGCCTTGCCGTTCAGCACCTCGGTGGGCGAGAACAGATAGGTGACGTTTTTCTGCAGGGCGAACACGGTCAGGCCGATGGCCACGGCGGCGGCGGCCACCATCAGCAGCACGATGATCAACCGGCGTTTGCGGGTCGGATGCATAAAGGCGTGTCTCTAGAGCGGACGGGCGCAGGGTGCGAGAGGGGTCAGGAACGGCGGCGCGCCTCGCGCGCCTTTTGACGGGCCATGCGGCCGCGAAGTTCCTTCAAGACCCGGCGCCGGCGCGTGCCGGCGGCCAGGTAATCGGCGATCAGCATCACAAAGAACAGCGCATAGGCCGGCCACACGTATTGCGCGTAGCCACCCATGCTCAGAAATTCGTGCAGGCTCACGAGCGGGCCTCCTCGTCGCTGGCAATCTGCTTGACCCAGGCCTTGCCCGATTCCAGGTCCAGCAGATCGGCGCGGGCGCGCCCGAACAGGCTGGCGGCGTAGTAGAACTTGGTCGAGAACATCATCACCAGCAGCGGCCACAACATGCTGGTGGTGATGTTGGACTTGCCGAAAATGCGCACCGTGGTGCCCTGATGCAGCGTGTTCCACCACACCACCGAGTAATGCACGATCGGCAGATTCACTACACCGACAAGAATCAGGAAGCACGCCGCGCGCGCGCCGTGGCGGCGATCCTCGAAGGCGTGGAACAGCCCGATGATGCCCAGATAGATGAAAAGCAGCACCAGCTCGGAGGTCAGGCGCGCATCCCAGGTCCACCAGGTGCCCCACATCGGCTTGCCCCACAGCGACCCTGTGCACAGCGTGATGAACGTGAATGCCGCGCCGATCGGTGCCGACTGCATGGCGATCACCTCGGCCATCTTCATGCGCCAGACCACCGCGACCAGCGCCGCCACCGCCATCACGCCGTAGATGAACAGGCTCATCCAGGCGCTGGGCACGTGGATGAAGATGATGCGGTAGGCATCGCCCTGCTGATAGTCGGCCGGGGCCAGGTACAGGCCGCCATACAGGCCGATCACGGCCAGTATCAGCGCAATGGCCAGACACCACGGGCGCAGCACGCCGGCGAAGCGATAGAACGTAGGGGGCGACCCCAGCTTGTGGTACCAGTAGACGAGCTTGTTCATGCGTCCAGGGCAATTCTCAGGGCGGCGGCGCAGGCCAGTGGCGCCAGGACAAGGGCCAGCGCCAGAGCAGCGCCGAGCCAGGCGATAGGGGCTACCCACGGCAGCCCCTGCTGCGCGGCGGTGACCGCGCCGGCGGCGAAGATCACCACGGGCACGCAAAGCGGCAGCAGCATGAGCGCCAGCAGCATACCAGAGCGGCGCGTGCCGGCCGTCAGCGCCACCAGCACCGCGCCCAGCAGGCTCAGCAGTGGCGTGGCGATCAGCAGCGCCAGCAGCAACACCTTCATGGCCGGCCACGGCAGGTGATACATGCCGGCCATCAGCGGCGCAATCACCATCAACGGCAGCGCCGTGGTCAGCCAGTGCGCGGCGATCTTCATCGCCAGCAGCAACGGCAGCGGTTGCGGTGCCAGCATCAACTGTTCCAGCGAGCCATCTTCCAGGTCGGGCCGGAACAGGCCATCAAAGGCCAGCAACATGGCCAGCAGCACCGTGACCAGCACCACACCGCCAGCAATGCGCGCCAGCAGTTGTGCTTCCGGGCCCAGCGCGAAGGGAAACAGCGTCGCCACGATCAGTGCATACAGCACCGGCAGCGCCATGTCGCCACGACGGCGCCAGGCCAGCAGCAGGTCGCGACGCAGTACCGCGGCGCAGGCCGATGACACGCGTGCGCCGCTCATGAGGCCAACGCGATGCGCCGATAGGCGCCGTTGAGGAAGGTCACCGCGCCATGGCTGGTGACCAGCACCGCGCCGCCTTCGTGGGCGTGGCGCTCGACCTGCCGATTGACCAGCGCAATGCCTTCACGGTCCAGATTGGCATAAGGCTCATCCAGCAGCCATAGCGCGGCCGGAATCAGCAGCAGCCGCGCCAGCGCGGCGCGCTTCTTCTGCCCCGCCGACAGCCGGCGTACCGGCTCGTGTTCATAGCCGGCCAGGCCCACGCTGGCCAGAGCGCTGGCTGGCGAGACGCCCTTGCGCTGACCGAACAGGCCAGCGGCGACGCGCAGATTTTCCAGTGGCGACAACTCCAGCTTCAGGCCCAGCTGATGGCCCAGAAAGGCCAGTTCGCCGGACGCACGTTCCACACTCAATGGCTCGCCGTAAAGCAGCAGCGAACCTTCATCAGCGTGCAGCAAGCCGGTCAGCACGCGCATCAGCGTGGTCTTGCCGCTGCCGTTGTCGCCCTCGATCAGCGCGACCTCGCCCGCACGCAGGGCGAAGTCGACCGGACCGAATACCGGTTCGTCCCGACGCAGAAACGTCAGGCCGCGGGCTTCAAGCAGGGCGGCGGAAGTATCGGTCACAGCGTTTCGGCGGCAGACGTGAACGTACAAGTTTCCCAGCGCGCGGCGTGGCTGTCCATGCGGTCGGCTGCCGCAACGGGCTGTTCCGGCCGAACAGCGCTGTTTTCAGTCCAGCTGCATCACGTGCAGACGAGCGGGCGCCGCGCCGATACCACGGATCGACGCGTTCTGGTCGAAGCGTCGGACCAGAATGTCCTGGGCTACGGGTGACAGGCCCAGGGCGAACAGGCTCGACTCGCGCCAGCCATCCTGACCCACGCCCAGGGCGGCGCAAACCGAACGCGCGCCCGCTTCGCGCAATGCTTTCAGCAGATCACGCTGGGCCATCCGGTTCAATACGTTGGGGTGAGGGCGCGAGCGTGGATTCCATGCCGTGATGAAGATCCACGGTTCGTTCTCGTCGGCCAGCATGGCCGCCAGTGGCGCCGGTAGCGGTTGGTCGACACGGATGCTGGCGTGTCCGCCGGACGGCAGCCGCACTCGGTAGTCACTTTCCTTGTAAGCCTTGAGCAGGGCTTCATCCACGGCACAACTCCGGAAGTGGCGGTAGCGTGGCGCGCAAGGTGCGTTCGGCCACGTCCAGGTCCACGTCCGGTGTGGAGGCAAGCAGCGATTCCAGAAGCTCGCCCTGCGCCTTGCCGCGCTCATAGGCGTAGGCGTAGGGCAGGTGAGTGAATGTCACCATGCGATAGCGTGGCATGAAGTGATCGGGCGCACGTTCGGCCAGGGCCATGGCCAGCTGGCGCCGGCGCAGATAGTGCGGGTCGGCCACCGCGTCGCGCATTTCGGTGTAGTTTTCCAGCGCCATGGCGGCGATGGCGTCGGCGTTGGGCTTGCGCTCGGCCTGAAAGTGCGCGAATACCGTCTCCACTTCGGTCTGAGCACCCAGCGCACGGGCCAGCGCGGCGGCGTCTTCAAAGCCGGCATTCATGCCCTGACCATGGAACGGCACGATGGCATGCGCGGCATCGCCAATCAGCAAGGCGCGCCCGACGTGCCAGCGCTTCAGATACAGCGTAGCCAGGCTGCCCACCGGGTGCTCGGCAAAATCGCGGTCGAAGCCGGGCATCAATGCCAATGCGTCGGCAAAGTCATGCTCGAACAATGCCCGCGGCGCGCCCTCGTCAGCCAGACTCTCGAAGCTGGGTTGCGCACCTTCATGCGGCAGAAACAGCGTCACCGTGAAGCTGCCATCCAGGTTAGGCAGCGCAATGCACATATAGGCCCCACGCGGCCAGATATGCAGCGCGTGCGGTTCGATGGCAAAGCCGCGCGATGCGGTGGGCGGAATCTCCAGTTCCTTGTAACCGTGACCCAAAGGCTCGACACGTTCGCCCAGGTCCGTGACCCGACGCATCGCCGCGCGCAGCGCGGAGCCGGCGCCATCGGCACCGATGATGGCATCGCTGCGCAGATCGCGCTGCTGGCCGTGGGTGTCTTCCACCGTCAGCCGGCCGTGCAGGGGGTCGGCGGCGATCAGCGCCAGATGAAAATGCAGCCGCGCGCCGGCCGCCTCGGCCGCGTCCAGCAGCAGATCGTTGAGGGCGCCGCGCGATACCGACCACAGCACTTCCGAATCGTCCACGCCGTAGCGCTGCAGGTTCGGCGCGCGGTCGTGCTCGTGCACCATGCGCCCGCGCATCATCACGGCACGTTGCAGCACGTCGTCGCCAACCCCGGCCTGGCGCAACGCGGCCAGGCCGCGTTCGGCCAGGGCCAGGTTGATCGAGCGGCCGTTTTCGACGCCACCGCGACGGGGGTCGGGGCGCTTTTCGTAGACATCCACGGAAAATCCCTGGCGGGCCAACAGCGTGGCCAGCAGGGCGCCGACCAGGCCGGCACCGCAGATGCTGATATGAGTTGTGTGGGGAGGCATGCGAGGGGGAAGTGCCTGAAAACGCTTACATGATACCTGCGCGCGGCGCCTTTTACATGCGGAACACGCCGTAGCGCTGCGGCTCGATAGGCGCATTCATGGAGGCGGAAATGGCCATTCCAAGCACGCGCCGTGTATCGGCCGGATCAATCACCCCGTCATCCCACAATCGGGCGCTGGCGTAATACGGGTGACCCTGGGTTTCGTACTGCTCGCGAATGGGCGCCTTGAAGGCCTCTTCCTCGTCGGCGCTCCACTGCCCGCCACGGCCTTCGATGCCATCACGCTTGACCGTGGCCAGTACGCTGGCTGCCTGTTCGCCACCCATCACGCTGATGCGCGCGTTGGGCCAGGTCCACAGGAAACGGGCGCCATAGGCGCGACCGCACATGGCGTAGTTGCCGGCGCCAAAGCTGCCGCCGATGATCACCGTGAACTTGGGCACGTGCGAGCAGGCCACGGCGGTGACCATCTTGGCGCCGTCCTTGGCGATGCCGGCGTTTTCGTACTTCTTGCCGACCATGAAGCCGGTGATGTTCTGCAAAAATACCAGCGGCACGTTGCGCTGGTTGCACAGCTCGATGAAGTGCGCGCCCTTGAGTGCGCTTTCGGCAAACAGAATGCCGTTGTTGGCGATGATGCCGACCGGATAGCCGTGGATGTGCGCAAAGCCGCAGACCAGCGTCTTGCCGTAGCGCGCCTTGAACTCGTGAAATTCCGAATCGTCGACGATGCGCGCAATCACCTCGCGGATGTCGAACGGGCGGCGCGTGTCCTGGGGAATCACGCCGTACAGCTGCTCGGACGGGTAGCGCGGCTCGCGCGGCTCGCTTAAGGCCAGCGGCATGGCCTTGCTGCGATTGAGGCTGGCCACCACGTCGCGGGCGATCGCCAGCGCGTGGGTGTCGTTCTCGGCGAAGTGGTCGGCGACACCGGACTGGGCGGTGTGCACGTCGGCGCCGCCCAGCGCCTCGGCGTCCACTTCCTCGCCGGTGGCCGCCTTCACCAGCGGCGGGCCGCCCAGGAAGATGGTGCCTTGTTCGCGCACGATGATGGTCTCGTCGCTCATCGCCGGCACATAGGCGCCACCGGCGGTGCACGAACCCATTACCACGGCGATCTGCGCGATACCCAGGCCGGACATGCGCGCCTGGTTGTAGAAGATGCGCCCGAAGTGCTCCTTGTCCGGGAAGACTTCGTCCTGCAACGGCAGGAAGGCGCCGCCGGAATCGACCAGATAGATGCAGGGCAGGCGATTCTCCAGCGCCACTTCCTGCGCACGCAGGTGCTTCTTCACCGTCATCGGAAAGTAGGTGCCGCCCTTGACGGTGGCATCGTTGGCGATGATCAGCACTTCCTGCCCGCAAACCCGGCCGATGCCGGTGATCAGGCCCGCCGCCGGCGCGGCGTCGTCGTACATGCCGTGCGCGGCCAGCGGTGACAGCTCCATGAACGGCGAGCCGGCATCGAGCAGGGCGCGGATGCGTTCGCGTGGCAGCAGCTTGCCGCGTGAGACGTGCTTGTCGCGTGCGCGCTCGCCACCGCCTTCGCCGACGCGCTTGAGCTGAGCGCTCAGGTCATCGGTCAATTGGCGCAACTGGCGGGCGTTGTCCTCGAAGTCGGTCGAACGGGGATCGATACGCGATTCAATGATGCTCATCCGGAATGCTTCTCATGCGATTCAGGCCACGCATCATACGTGGCCGTCACCGGTTGCCACAAAGCCTTGTGACGCCAATCGTGGCGCGGACACGCCGACGCCCGCGGCCAGAGGTTGGCGCGCGGGCGTCGGCAAGGCGGCTAACTATCTGATCAATCAGTAACCATCGCCGCCGCTGGAGCTGGGTTTGGCCGCCGTCGAGGTGCTCGGCGGATTCATCATGGCGCCGGCAGGCGCCGTGCTGGCGGCGGGCGGCATGGTGCCGCCAGGCGGCGGTGTGGTGCTGGGCACCGCCGGTTGGTTCATCGGTGCGGGCGCGCTGGTACTGGGTGTGGCCATGCCATTGGCGGGCTTGTTCTGCTCGTTGTCGGTATGGCCACAGGCAGCCAGGCCAAATGCCAGACCGATGGCGCAGGCAATACGTGTTGCGTGGACAAGATGCTTGGACATGTTGGGCACTCCGTTTTTGGGAAGGCGCTCTGATATTGAACCACGCTGAGGACGGGTTTTTGACCGAAGCCAAGAATCACGATGGCAGCGGTTCATGCTGAAGGGCATCCATTAATGTCCGGTTGGGTTTTGAAAATGCGTGGGAGGGTATGGACATAAAAAAAACCGGCCGCCGAAGCGACCGGTTTTTTCAAACCTGACAAACGCTACGATCAGTGACCGTTGTCGTTCTTGTTGTCAGCGGCATCCTTGGCCTTGTCGGCAGCGTCCTCGGCCTTGTCCTCGGCCTTGTCAGCCTTGTCCTCGGCCTTGTTGGCCATGTCGGCCGCATTGTCGTTGCCGGCGCTGGCGGCAGCAGCAGCCTGCTGCGCCTGGTCGGCGGCCTGCGACGCTGTGTCGGCAGCCTGCTGAGCGGTACTGGCCGCCTGGTCGGCAGCCGCGCTCTGCGACTTATCCGCCGCCTGCTGGGCCTCGTCGGCCGACTGCTGAGCCTTGGCAGCGGACTGCTGGGCGTCCTGCGCCGAATCCTGGGCGCCATTGCTGCAAGCCGCCAGCAGCGCGACCAAAGCACCGGCGAGTAGCGTACGCGTGAATTTCATTTGCATCTCCTTAACCGTGGAATGCCGTGATGGCGGCCACATTAATAGCGTGTTCGCCGGCGCCGCGCCAGACGGACGCCGGCAGTCTTTCAGCACGCATTTAAAACGTGCCCACGATATTGGAGTGCCCAAGCGTTACAGTAATTCCACAGCGATGGCCGTGGCTTCGCCGCCGCCGATGCAAAGCGAGGCGACGCCGCGCTTGCCGCCGCGCTCGCGCAGGGCGTGAATAAGCGTGACCAGAATGCGTGCGCCGCTGGCGCCAATGGGGTGGCCCAGCGCGCAGGCGCCACCGTTGACGTTGATCTTGGCGTGGTCGATGGAAAGCTCCTTCATGGCTGCCATGGCGACCACGGCGAAGGCTTCGTTGACCTCGAACAGATCCACGTCGCTGACGCTCCAGCCGGCCTTGTCCAGCACCTTGTGCATGGCACCGACCGGGGCGGTGGTGAACCACTCCGGCTCCTGCGAGTGCGTGGCATGGGCCACGATGCGGGCCAGCGGCTTGGCGCCCTTGGTGCTGGCATCATCGGCGCGCATCAGTACCAGCGCGGCGGCGCCGTCGGAGATCGACGAGGCGCTGGCGGCGGTGATGGTGCCGTTTTCCTTGCGGAAAGCCGGGCGCAGGTTGGGAATCTTGTCGATGGAGCTGCGGCCGGGCTGCTCGTCAACGTCAAAACTCTGCTCGCCCTTGCGGCCCTTCACCGTGACCGGCACGATCTCGGCACTGAAGGCACCCGATTCCTGTGCGGCGCGGGCGCGCTTGACCGACTCGATGGCGTAGGCGTCCTGGTCTTCACGGGTGAAGCTGTACTTGTCGGCGCAGCTTTCACCGAACACGCCCATGGCCTTGCCGTCATAGGGGTTGGTCAGGCCATCCCAGGCCATGTGGTCGACCAGCGCGGCATCGCCGTAGCGCAGGCCGTTGCGGGCGTTGACCATGTGCGGCGCGTTGGTCATCGATTCCATGCCGCCGGCCACGATCACGTCGGCCGAGCCGGCCTTGAGCAGGTCGTGGGCCAGCATCACGGCCTTCATGCCCGAGCCGCAAACCTTGTTGATGGTGGTGCAGCCGGCCGAGGTCGGCAGACCCGCGCCCAGCGCGGCCTGGCGTGCCGGGGCCTGGCCGAGGTTGGCCGGCAGCACGCAGCCCATGATCACCTCGGACACGGCCGCGCCGTCCACGCCGGCGCTTTCCAGCGCGCCGCGGATGGCGGTGGCGCCCAGCGTCGGGGTGGGCACGCCGTTGAACTGACCGAGGAAGGAACCGATGGCGGTGCGCTTGGCAGCCACAATGACGATATCGGACATGACCTGCTCCATGGGGAAGGTGTTGGGGGCACCATTATGGCGCCGGAGAGACCGTCCATTATGACGCCAGCCATAAGCAGGCGGCAAACCAGGCATGCGCGATCGGCATGGGTGCTTCCCTCTCGTCGCCCACCGCGCTAATTTTGTCCTTCGG
Source organism: Oleiagrimonas sp. C23AA (assembly GCF_011759385.1). Classification (GTDB taxonomy): domain Bacteria; phylum Pseudomonadota; class Gammaproteobacteria; order Xanthomonadales; family Rhodanobacteraceae; genus Oleiagrimonas. The sequence continues at coordinate 470,762 of NZ_JAARLY010000001.1, forward strand.
GGATATTTGCACCATGGGCGGGGGCTTATGGATATCAGCTATGGAATGCGCCTGAAGGCGCTGGCGGCCGCCGTGAGCCTGGCCTGCATGTTGGGGTTGAGTGCCTGTGGCGGAGGCGGAGGAGGGAACTCCAATGTGCGCGTGGATACACCGCCACCACCGCCGCCACCCGATGGCGGTGGTGGTGGCGGCGGCAGCACAGACGAACAGCCACCCATCGATGCCCATCTGGCGTTGACCGACACCTATGCCGCGCACGACGAAGGCTTCACCGGCCAGGGCGTGACCATCGGGGTCATCGATACCGGCGTCAACCGCCATCATCCGGCGCTGGATGGCCGTGTCATCGCCAATCTCAACTACGTCGACCCGGCCAGCAATGACCTGAGCGTGGACGATGTGGCCGGGCACGGTACCTGGGGCGCGCAGATCGCCGCCGGCACCTCGTTCGGGCAGTGGCCAGGCGGTATCGCACCTGGCGCCGACATCGTCTCGGCCCGCCTGATCAACGACACCGAGCCCAGCGACGACGGTTCCGGCCAGGGCAACCAGGTTTCCTCGCCCGATCCGTTGCCGCAGATCAATGCCGACCTGATCGACCAGGGCGTCAAGGTGATGAACAACTCCTGGGGCGGCCTGTACTGGGATCACAACGATGGCACCACGCAGCGCTTTGCCGCCGCCTACGATCCGTTCGTGAATCAGTGGGGCGGGCTGGTGGTGTTTGCCACCGGCAACGACGGCAACGCCAATCCCTCCGATACCGCCGCATTGCCCAGCCTGGCGCCACAGCTGGAAAAGGGTTGGCTGGCGGTGGCGGCCATCGACGCCAATCATCCCGATCAGCTGGCCGACTATTCCAACGCCTGCGGCATCGCCATGGACTACTGCCTGGTGGCGCCGGGCAATGTCATCGCCACCGTCACCAACGATACCGTCGGCAATCCCAGCTATTACATCATTACCGGCACCTCGTTCGCGGCGCCGCAGGTGTCCGGTGCCGCCGCACTGGTGTGGCAGGCCTATCCCTACTTCAGCAACGATCTGGTGCGCCAGACACTGCTGGGTACCGCCAAGGACCTGGGCGATCCGGGACCGGACGCCACCTTTGGTTATGGCCTGCTGGATGTCGGCAAGGCCGTGCACGGGCCGGCACGTTTCGACTGGGGTGATGTCAGCGTCAGCTTCGACACCGGCACCTCCACCTGGTCCAACGACATCAGCGGTGAGGGGGGCTTGATCAAGGACGGTGGCGGCACGCTGGTGATGAGCGGCCGCAATACCTACGCCGGACGCACCCAGGTCACCGGCGGCACCTTGCAGGCCAGCCAGGGCATTGCGCATGGGGCCTTCATCGGCGCCAACGGCACGCTATCGGCCACGCCCTCGATAGGTGGCGGCCTGGACAACGAAGGCGTGCTGGTGGTCTCCGGTGGCGACACCACCATTGGTGGCAACTATCTGCAGCAGATGAACGGCAGGCTGTCGGTGCAGCTGGGTTCGGTACTGAAGGTGGCCGGCAGCGCCACGCTGTCCGGTGGCGATTTGCACGTGATCGGCCAGGCTGATGGCTATGTCGGCACCGATCACCAGGACGTGCTTACCGCCAAGGCCGGCGTCAGTGGCCAGTTCGATGCGCTGACCTTCGCCAGTGGCGTGTTTGTCGACACCTCCATCCACTACGACAGCAACGATGTCTGGCTCGATACCCAGCGCGTGACCATTACCCAGGTGCAGGGCATGAGCTACACGGCGGCCTCGGCAGCCAGCGCGCAGCGCCTGGAAGGCGCCTTCAGCACGCTCGATGCCACCGGGGGCAGCCAGTCCGGCGCCGCGGCCGGTGACTTTGTCGCCGCCGCGGGAGCCATCGAACATACCGCCAGTTTGCAGGCGGCGCAGGCGACGCTGGAAAGCCTTTCCGGCCAGATGCACGCGGTCTCGGCGGCATTGGCGCTGGATGCCGTGGATGCCGCCGGGCGCAGCCTGGACCAGCACCTGATGGCGCGACTGGATCAGGGCTATCAGGCCGGTGCCGGCTTCTGGAACGCCAACCTCAGTGAAAGCGGCGCGATGGCGCAAAGCGGCTTCCAGCACGTGGGTTATCAGCTCGATGGCTGGCAGGCCGGTTCCGATCAATGGTTCAGCCGGCACTGGCTGGGCGGCTTCGTGATCGGGCAGAGCCACGGCCTGCAACGCGCCAGCGCCGGGCTGGACCGCAACCGCAGCCGTGCCACCCAGTTGCGCGGCTACCTCGGCTGGCGGCAAAGCCACTGGTACACGCAGAGCAGCCTCGGCACCGGGTACTACCGTCAGGACATCGACCGCCAGTTGCTGCTGGGCGGTGGCATGCTGCCGGTCGGCACGCTGCAGCACGGGCGTTACGCGGTGGCGCACCTTCAAAGCGGCTACGGCTTTGATGTGGCGCGGCTGCGCGTGACGCCGTTCGCCGAACTGCAGTACGTCAGCCTGAACCGTGATGGCTTTCGCGAGCAGGGCGGTGCGGGGTTTGGTCTCAAGGCGGGCGCGCAGCAACTGGAGCGCTGGCGCGGTGGTGTTGGCGTGCGGCTGGCGCGCCAGTGGCGGCAGGGGGCGTCACGCTGGCTGCGGCTGGGCATGACCGCGCGCTACCAGCAGGCGCTGGCCACGCATGGCGATGTGTTCGCGGCCAGCTATACCGGTCTGGATGCCTGGGCGCCGCTCACCGGCATCGGCCTGATGTGCCGCAACGTACGTCTGGGCTTGCAGGCCCAGGCTGCGCTCAGCTCACACTTGAGTCTGAGCATGGACTACGCCCATGCCTGGGCCGCACATCAGCAGTCGCGCACGCTGGATGCGCGTGTGCGCTGGACGTTCTGATCAGGTACGGCGTTGGGTGGCCTGCGGACACGGGTGATGTCTGCAGGTCGCCATGTCCCATTCCCGGCTCACCATTGCCGGCCTTTCAAGCCTTGCCGTGGAACAACTCGCGGCCAATCAGCATGCGGCGGATCTCATTGGTGCCGGCGCCGATCTCATACAGCTTGGCGTCGCGCAGCAGGCGACCGGTCGGGTACTCGTTGATGTAGCCGTTGCCACCCAGGGCCTGGATCGCCTCCAGCGCCACCTGCACCGCGTTCTGCGAGCAGTTGAGCAGGCACGAAGCCGGATCGATGCGCGAGCGCACATCGGCATCGAACTGCTGCGCCACCATGTAGGCGTAGGCGCGCGAGGACTGCAGCGCGGTATACATGTCGGCGATCTTGGCCTGCATCACGCCGAAGGTGCCGATGGGCGCATTGAACTGCTTGCGCTCGCGCACATAGGGCACGGTGATGTCGATGGCCGCCTGCATCAGGCCGATCGGGCCGCCGGAAAGCACCAGGCGTTCGGTATCCAGGCCGCTCATCAGCACGCGCACGCCCTCGTTGACCTCGCCGACGATGTTTTCCTCGGGAATCTCGCAGTCCTCGAACACCAGCTCGCAGGTGTTGGAGCCGCGCATGCCCAGCTTGTCCAGCTTCTGCGCGGTGCGGAAGCCCTTCATGCCCTTTTCGACGATGAAGGCGGTCATGCAGCGGCTGCCCGCCTCGCGGCCGGCGGTGCGCATGTACACCAGCAACACATCGGCGTCGGGGCCGTTGGTGATCCACATCTTCGAGCCGTTGGCCACCCACACGCCGTCTTTCTTCTCGGCACGACAGCTCATCGAGCCGACCACGTCGGAACCGGCGCCGGGCTCGCTCATGGCCAGCGCACCCACGTACTCGCCCGAGCACAGCTTGGGGATGTACTTGCGGCGCTGATCCTCGTTGCCGTTGTGGAAGATATTGTTCACGCACAGGTTGGAGTGCGCGCCGTAGGAAAGGCCCACCGAACCCGAGGCGCGGGAGATTTCCTCCATCGCCACCAGATGCGCCAGGTAGCCCAGCTCCGAGCCACCGTAGTCGCCGGGCACGGTGATGCCGAGCAGGCCCATGTCGCCCAGCTTGGCCCACAGATCCTGCGGGAACACGTTCTCGCGGTCGATGCGATCGGCACGCGGGGCGATTTCCTTCTCGGCGAAGCCGTGCACGGCCTCGCGCAGCATGTCGATGTCGTCACCCAAAGAGAACGGACGCATGGCAACTTCCTTTCACGAACAAGGCTGGCCATGGTAGCCCAGCGCCGTACCGCGAGGCATGCCGCAGTGCGGCGTGCACCGCTGGCGTGTCGGTGGCAGGGCGCGCCGTTACGCGACTTGCGGCGAGCGGCCTGCGAGGCCTCGCACGGAAAATCGCGGGCTCAGTCGCGCCGTTGCGCCAGCGTGGCCGACAGCGCGGCCAGCGTCGGCAACTGGCTTTGCAGCAGGCGCATCTGCGCGGCGACCAGGCGATGCACTTCCTCGCCGGTATCCTGCTCGACCAGCATCGGGCCATCGTCGCCCAGCGGCGCCTGGCCGGGGGCCTCGCCGCGATGGGCGGGGTCGGGCAGGCCGCGCGTGCGCAGCGTGTGCGCCATGGTTTGCAACTGCTGGGCAATGGCCTCGCCGTTGTCGATCAGTGCTGCGTTCAAGCCATGATCGGGCAGGTTCTGGCGGTGCGCGCCCAGCGTGGAAAGGTGGCCGATCAGCTCCTGGCAGGCGGCCAGCAGGCGCAGGGCGCGTTCGGGCTCGATGCGCTGGCCGAACGGGTCGGCCAGGGCGCTGGTCAAATGCCCGCTGAGCGTGGCATCGGCGTTGTGCGCATCGCGACGCGCCACGCGGTAGGCAAGATCATCGCGCTTGCCGGTGGTGTATTGGGTCACGATCTGGCGCAGGTAGCGCGCATCGGCGTCCAGGGTTTCGGCAAACAGCAGGCGCAGCTCGCGCTCGCGCCAGTCCGGCAGCACCAGGAAGGTGGCCGCCACCGCCACCACGCCGCCCAGCACGGTATCCAGAAAGCGCGGCAGGATCAGGTCGAAACCGTTGCCAATCTGGTTGAAGGCCAGCAGCACGAACACCGTCACCGCCGCCGACGCCAGCAGGTACTGCCGATAGCGGGCGACGAAGAAAAGCACGCCCACGGCCACCGTCAGCGCCAGCTGCATGTGCTCGGCAGGAAACAGTTTCAGCAGCGCCCAGCCGGCCAGCAAGCCCGCCACCGTACCGGTCACGCGCTGGACCAGGCGGGTGCGCGTGGCGCCGAAATTGGGCTGGCACACCAGCATCACCGTCAGCAGGATCCAGTAGCCCTGGTCCGGATGCACCAGGCGCAGCAGCCCGTAGCCGGCGAGCATGGCCAGCCCCAGCCGCAGCGCGTGGCGAAAGCGCGTGGAGGTGGGCGTCATCTGCATGAATGTGCGACGCAGCACCTCGCGCGGGCCGCGCGGCGAGGGATTCTGCAGCGCGCGGTCGGCGGTTTCGGCCGAGGCCTTCTCGGCGCCCTGGATGGCCGAGTTCAGGCGTGTCAGGTTCTGGCCCAGACGTTGCAGCGCCAGGCGCAGATCATGCGGCGCCTCGGCGTGCGTGTAGCTGAGCTGCGCCAGCGCTTCGCGAAGGTCGGCAATTGCCGCTTCGGCATGGCCGCTGTCGTGATAGTCGGCGCCCACGCGTACGGCCTCGGCGCGGTCGCGGCAGCTGGCGGCCAGCTGCTGCATGGCGCGCTGGCAGCGGAACATCACATCGCTGTGGAAGAATGCCTGCGCCAGGGTCTGGTACGGATAGTGCGACGAGCTGGCGCGCTCGTGGATATCCTGCGCCGCCAGATACAGCTGCAACGCGCGTTCCAGCGAGGCGCGCGGGCGGCGCCGGTCCAGGCGATCGATCAGCACCAGCCGGCAGCTGTTCAAGGCATCGACCACGGCGGCGTTTTGCTGCGCCAGCTCGGCGCGACGCTCGGCCACCGGCAGATCGCGCAGCGGCTCGAACAGTTGCGCCTTGGCCTGCATGTAGCCGGCCAGCGCATCGTACACGCGGCCCAGCGCCAGGCGCACCGGGTGCTGCACGAACAGCGCGCTCCAGGCAATGGCCAGCACGCCGTACCAGGCCGCGCCGGCGACCAGCAGCAACGGCTCGCGCCAGATCGGGTTTTGCGCCGCGCCGTGCTGGTCCATGCCGATCATGGTGTACACGGCCAGCAGCAGGGTGGCATTGGTGATGGTGGCATAGCGCGAGCTGGCCGCGCCCAGCATCACCAGCGCAAAGCTGCCCACGGCCAATACCAGTGCGAACAGCCAGTGCAGGTTGAACAGCAGCTCCACCGCGAACGCCGCCACGGTAAAGCACACCAGCGTGCCGACCAGGGCGGCAAGGCGCTGCTTCCAGCCATCGTCGGTTTCGGCCAGCGCCGCGGCGATCACGCCCAGTTGCAGCGCGATCATCACGTGCGGCTGATTGCCGGTGACCAGCATCACGCTGCCCATCGCCAGCAGCACGCGCAGGCTGTCGGCAAAACGCTCGGGCGCGCTCAGGCGGCGCAGGCTCTGCATCAGGCGGGCAAACACCGGCGGTGGGCTCCTTGCGGCAGAAAATCAGGGCAAGCCCCAAGGGTAACCAAAAGCGCGCCCGGTCGGAGAGCGCCGCGTTGGCATGGCTGCCATGCCCGGCTCCTTGGCCAGCGCGCCCTGAAAACAAGAACGCCGCCGCATCAGGTGATGATGCGACGGCGTCTTGAAGGACCGCCGGTGCTCAGGCGGCCGGGTAGGGCAGTGTGTCGCGCTTACTGACCGCGCATGCGGCCCTGGAAGCGCGGGGCATTGTTGCCCATGTGCGGCAGCTTGATCTTGCCGATGGCGGCGATGCGCTCTTCGGCCATGCGATCGGCGGCCAGGTAGGTCGGGATGTTGTCGCGCTCGGAGATTTCGAAGATGCGACCGACGTTGTGGTAGATGGTGCGCATCATGCGCATGGCGCGCTCGCGGTTGTAGCCGTCGATTTCCAGCGACACATTCATCACGCCACCGGCGTTGACCGCGTAATCGGGGGCGTAGACCACGCCGCGCTTCTTCAGCTCGTCGCCAATCTCGTCGGTGGCCAGCTGGTTGTTGGCCGCGCCGCAGATCACCTTGGCCTTGATGCGGTCGATGGTCTGCTCGTTGACGGTGCCGCCCAGCGCGCACGGGCTGTACACGTCGGCGTCCACGTCGTAGATGTCATCCAGGCCCACGGCCTCGCAGCCCAGCTCGTCGACGCAGCGCTGCACCAGCTCCTGGTTGATGTCGGTGACAAACACCTTGGCGCCCTGTTCGCGCAGCAGCTTGATGAACTCGAAGCCGACATGGCCGCAGCCCTGCACGGCAAAGCTGTACTTGCCCACGTCCTCGTTGCCGTGCTTGTGCTGCAGCGCGGCCATCAGACCCTGCAGGGTGCCGTAGGCGGTAAACGGCGACGGGTCGCCCGAGCCGCCATGCACCTGGTGCACGCCGGTGACAAATTCGGTTTCGCGGAACACCCACTCCATGTCGTTGACATCAATGCCGACGTCCTCGGCGGTGATATAGCGGCCATTGAGCGAGTTGACGAAGCGACCGAAGGCACGGAACAGCGCCTCGGACTTGTCCTTGGACGGATCGCCGATGATCACGGCCTTGCCGCCGCCCAGGTTCAGGCCGGCCACGGCGTTCTTGTAGGTCATGCCGCGGGACAGGCGCAGCACGTCGTTCACCGCTTCCTGCTCGGTCTTGTACGGCCACATGCGCAGGCCGCCCAGCGCCGGACCCAGCACCGTGTTGTGCACGGCAATGATGGCCTTCAGGCCGGCATCCTTGTTGTGGCAGAAGACGACTTCTTCGTGACCGGTTTTGGCGATGGTTTCAAAGATCATCGGAACACACACTCCGTCAATGAGGGCCCACATGGGGATGCGGACCGCTTAAGTATTCGTACCCGGAATCGCACGAATTCCAACATGCAACTTGTTGATTGTAATCAAAAACAAACCGCTTGGCGAAAGGCCGAAGCGGTGTTTTGGCGGCGCGTAGTGTAGCCCTTCCGGGCGTTAAGCGACAGTTTTTCGCGCCGACCGGCCGCGCGGGGCATTCATCTACGCACCGTGGCCGGTTCGTGCGGCTCACATGCAAAGGCCGCCGATGGACGGCGGCCTTTGTCGGCTGGAGTGTGGCCCTCAATGGCCGTCGTGGTGCCAGTCGCGGTGGCGGTCATGGTCGCGGTCGTGGCGGCGATCATGGCGCTCCACGCGGCGCACCACGTGGCGGTCGTGACGCGCTTCATGACGTTCGCCGCGACGGTATCCGCGCTCGTAGCCATGGTGGTACACCCGGCGCGAGTAATCGTGGTCGTAATCACGATGGTGGTAGCGATAGTGGCGGTAGTAGACCGGCGCGCGGCCGTGGTGCCAGTAGCTGCGATGGAACACCCAGTGGCGGCCTACGTGCTCCCAGCGCGGCGCCACGTACACGTAACCGGCGCGACGCGGATACCAGCGCCCGGTGATCCACACGTAGCGAAAGCCGTTCCAGTGCCAGTAGCCGCGGGTCCAGACAAAACCCGCCCGGGGCGAGGGGATGCGCTCCCAGCGCGGCGGTGGCGGCGGCGTGCCGACCGATATGCTCACATAGCTTGAAGCGTGCGCCTCGGGCATGTGCGCCACGGTGCCCAGGCCCAGCGCAAGGCCGCCAAGCAGGGCGAATTTTCCAAACATCGTCATGGCATGTCTCCGTCATCTGCGGCGTCAACCGCAGGCCATATAACGTGGGGTGTACGCGCCCCGTTGACTTGAACGTCGGTGATGTTCAGGCAATGGCGGGCAACGTGATGACGCCGACACCCGTCAGCCGCATTTTCGCCGCGCTGCACAACGGCTTGTCACCCGCCAGCCGATACAATGGCGGGCCCAGTACTAGGCTTCATGTCCGGAGTTCATATGAGCACGCCCGCCACGAACGTTCCCGCGAGCGCCGCCCAGGCCGACGCCACGCCGCTGCGCTTTGTCACCGCAGCCAGCCTGTTCGATGGCCACGATGCGGCCATCAACATCATGCGTCGCATCATCCAGGCACAGGGCGCCGAGGTGATCCACCTGGGCCACAACCGCTCGGTGGAAGATGTGGTGCGCGCGGCATTGCAGGAAGATGCCGATGCCATCGCGCTGTCGTCCTACCAGGGCGGCCACGTGGAGTACTTCAAGTACATGGTGGACATGCTGCGCGAGCGTGGCGCCGGCCACATCCGCGTGTTTGGCGGCGGTGGCGGCACCATCACGCCGGAGGAAATCCGCGAGCTGCAGGATTACGGCGTCGAGCGCATCTACCATCCCAACGATGGCATGAAGCTGGGCCTCACCGAGATGATCGAGGACGTGATGCGCCGCGCTGGCGAAGCGCGCCAGGCGCGTTTCGACCATGGCGACTCGCCGCAGCATCCCAAGCCGGACGTCACCGACGAAATCAGCATTGGCGCCATGATCTCGGCGCTGGAGAGCGGCACCTTCTCCGAGTCCGAACTGACCCTGCTGCGCAAGGGCTGGGGCATGGGCTCCCAGGCCGATACCGCGCCCAAGACACCGGTGCTGGGCCTGACCGGCACCGGCGGCGCGGGCAAGTCCTCGGTGGTGGACGAGCTGCTGCTGCGCTTTTTGCATGCCTTCCCCGAGATGCGCATCGCCGTGCTGGCCGTGGACCCCACGCGCCGGCGCTCCGGCGGCGCGTTGCTGGGCGATCGCATCCGCATGAACAGCCTGCGTTCGGATCGCGTGTACATGCGATCCATGGCCACGCGCCGCGCGCATGCGGCCACCAACACCGTGCTTACCGATTGCATCGCGTTCCTGAAAGCCCAGGCCTACGACCTGGTGATCGTGGAAACGGCCGGCATTGGCCAGTCCGATTCGGAAATCGTCGACCTGGTCGATTTCCCCATGTACGTGATGACGTCGGACTACGGCGCGGCCAGCCAGCTGGAGAAGATCGACATGATCGACTTCGCCGAGCTGATCGTGCTCAACAAGTACGACAAGCGCGGCGCCGAGGACGCCCTGCGTGATGTGCGCAAGCAGTGGAAGCGCAACCGCATGGCCTTCGACATGGCCGACGATCAGGTGCCGGTGTATCCCTCCATCGCCAGCCAGTTCAACGATCCGGGCGTCACCTGGATGTTCACCAACCTGTGCCGCCTGCTGCGTGAAAAGCTGGGCGTGGAGAAGGGGAAATCGGGCATCGGCTCGCAAGCGTGCGATTTCCAGCCGAACCTGGACACCTCCATCAAGGAGCCGCGCGCCACGGTGCTGATTCCGGGCCAGCGCGTGCGCTATCTGGCCGAGATTGCCGAGCAGGGCCGCGGCATCAATACCGATATCCAGCGCCAGGCCGATGCCGCCAGCAAGGCGCAAAGCTGCTACGTCAGCCTGAAGGAGCTGGGCGATACCAAGCTGCCGGCCGAGCTGTCGCTTTACGCCCCGGGTGATCTCCTGCCCTCGCATGCAGGGGAAGCACCCCGCCCCAACCCTCCCGCGCAGGCAGGGGAGGGGGAAGAGCGCGTTGATCGCACCCTGCTGCTGCTGCGCCAGCGCTACAACGAGGCCGTGAAGGAGCTTTCCGCCGAGGGCGTGGACCTGCTGCAGGCCTGGCCCGAGCGCTACAAGGCCGTCACCGAGGAAATCAACGAGTACAAGGTGCGCGACAAGACCATTCGCGTGGAGAACTACCGCACCTCGCTCAGCCACCAGAAAATCGCCAAGGTGGCGCCGCCCACCTATCGTGACTGGGGCGATCTGCTGCGCTTCTTGATGCGCGAAAACCTGCCCGGTGCCTACCCGTACACCGGTGGCGTGTATCCGTATCGTCGCAGCGGCGAAGACCCCATCCGCATGTTTGCCGGCGAAGGCACGCCCGAGCGCACCAACCGCCGCTTTCATTACCTTTCCAAGGGCCTGCCGGCGGCGCGCCTTTCCACCGCGTTCGACTCGGTCACCCTGTACGGCGAAGACCCGGCCGAGCGCCCGGACATCTACGGCAAAATCGGCAACTCCGGCGTCTCCATCGCCACGCTGGACGACATGAAGAAGCTCTACTCGGGCTTCGACCTGTCATCGCCCACCACCTCCGTGTCCATGACCATCAATGGCCCGGCGCCGATGATCCTGGCCATGTTCATGAATACCGCCATCGATCAGGCGGTGGAAAAATACCTGCGCGAGGACGATGCGCGCTGGGCCAAGGCGCAGAAAAAAATCGAAGCGCTGTACGCCGAACGTGGCCGCCCGGAATACGCCGGCGAGCTGCCCGAGGGCAACGACGGACTGGGCCTTGGCCTGCTCGGCGTTTCCGGTGACGAGGTGGTCGATGCCGATACCTACGCGCGCATCAAGGAAGCCACCCTCAAGGTGGTGCGCGGCACCGTACAGGCGGACATCCTGAAAGAGGACCAGGCGCAGAACACCTGCATCTTCAGCACCGAGTTTGCGCTGCGCATGATGGGCGACATCCAGCAGTACTTCGTCGACCACGGCGTGCGCAACTTCTACTCGGTGTCCATCTCCGGCTATCACATTGCCGAGGCCGGCGCGAACCCGATCAGCCAGCTGGCTTTCACCCTTAGCAATGGCTTCACCATCGTCGAGTATTACCTGGCGCGCGGCATGCACATCGACGATTTCGCGCCGAACCTTTCCTTCTTCTTCTCCAACGGCATGGACCCGGAATACACGGTGATCGGCCGCGTCGCCCGCCGCATCTGGGCCCGCGCCATGCGCGAGCGCTACGGCGCCAACAAGCGCAGCCAGATGCTGAAGTACCACATTCAGACCTCCGGCCGCTCGCTGCACGCGCAGGAAATCCAGTTCAACGACATCCGCACCACGCTGCAGGCGCTGTACGCGCTGTTCGACAACTGCAACAGCCTGCACACCAACGCCTACGACGAGGCCATTACCACGCCCACCGAAGAAAGCGTGCGCCGCGCCGTGGCCATCCAGATGATCATCAACAAGGAACTGGGCCTCAACTACAACGAGAACCCCTGGCAGGGCAGCTTCGTCATCGACGAGCTGACCGATATTGTCGAAGAGGCGGTCTACAAGGAGTTCGAGGCCATCAGTGATCGCGGCGGCGTGCTCGGCGCCATGGACACCATGTACCAGCGTGGCAAGATTCAGGAAGAATCGATGTACTACGAGCACAAGAAGCACGACGGCTCGCTGCCGCTGATCGGCGTGAACACCTTCCTGCCCAAGGAGCACGGCGGCGAAGTAGCCACCGAGATCGAGCTGATCCGTTCCACGCCGGAGGAGAAAGGGCAGCAGATCGCCAACGTCAAGGCTTACCAGGCCGTGCGCAACCGCACCCACGCCAACGTGAAGGCGGAACAGGCCGTCACCGGCGACGGCCACGACGCCGGCTCGCTCGCCGCCCTGCAAACCACCGCCCGCGAACGCGCCAATGTGTTCCAGCAGCTGATGGAAGCGGTGAAGTACAACTCCCTTGGCCAAATCAGCCACGCGCTGTACGAGGTTGGCGGCGAATACCGCCGCAATATGTAAGCCGTCGCGCCGGCGCGCTTCCCGCACCAATCGCTCCAACACCAAGCGCTCCAGCACCAAACCAGCAACGCTGGCCAGCTATTCCCCTCTCCTGCGGCAAAGCCGTGGGAGAGGGCAGGGTGAGGGGTTCTAAAATCCCGACTCACCGCAAGCTCAGCCACCCCAAGCCACCACCCGGCCCGTCATCCCAGCGAACGCTGGGATCCAGCGCCTTACCCGCCACTACGCACAGCGACGTGCGATTTCCGAAAAGTGGCGCTATCTTTAATGGAAACGCATTGGTGGCGCCCGACAGGGCATATCGAACCAGGCACGTACTAGCGCGCCGCAACAGAACACAAGGAAGTCACGCTCATGGAATCGGATTCCATCGCTCCCAGCAAGCCCGCGACAGCGACATTCCCCAATATTCATCCCGGCGACGTTTTGTTGGAGGAGTTCCTCGCTCCCCTCGGCATCGGTCAGAGCGCTTTGGCACGTGCGGCCAAGGTGCCACCACGCCGCATCAACGAGATCGTGCTCGGCAAGCGCAGCGTCACGGCGGACACGGCCGTGCGCCTGGCGGTGGCGCTGGGCACCAGTGAGCGGTTCTAGCTCGGGCTGCAGGCCGATTATGATCTGGAGGAGGCGCGTCGTGCGCTGGGTAAGGCGGTGGAACGGATCGAGTGGATCTCGGTGTGACTGACGTGGTGGTGGGGGGCAGTGCCGAGAAGTACGCACGTTCTCTGACGCATGTAATGTAGACGCTGTCTACTTTCCATGCTGCATAGAAAAGTGCACTCTGACCCCTGTTTCGGTTGAGGTGGTGAAGTACAACTCGTTCGGGCAGATTAACCACGCGCTTTATGATGTGGGTGGGGATTATCGAAGGAATATGTAGGTTGCGCGCCACTACTGGGTAAAAATACGTTTAAAGGGGGCGGTTATGGAAGACTTTTTTGAGATCGACTTCTTGGGGGTTGAAACCGCCAAGAGTGGTGACGCGATTACCATTCGCTATCGGAAGCAAGGTGAGGAGTGGATCCATGTTGTCGATGGCGGCTATATCGATACAGGGGAACAAGTAGTTGCACACATAGAAAAATATTACAGAGGAGCTACCTACATCGATCACGTCGTTCTCTCTCACTCGGACGGCGATCACGCGAATGGCCTTCGTAAGGTTCTTGAGCATTTTACGGTAGGGGCACTTTGGATGAATCGCCCTTGGCTCTACGTCGATACTCTAATAACGCGGTTCAAAACCTACAACTCTACAGATGCGTTGGAGCGCGCCCTGCGGAGGGCCTATCCAACGTTGGATGCCCTTGAAAAGATAGCTCTCGAAAAAGACATAAGCATTAGAGAGCCATTTCAGGGAGCTGTTGTTGGAAAGTTTACCGTCTTGGCACCAAGCAAGGAGAAATACCTAAAATTAGTGGTGGATTCGGACAAAACGCCGGAGCCCACGACTGAGGCGCGACTTACGGGCGCGATGGCATCCGCTGGGCAGTATGTTAAGGCCTTGGTAGCTAGAATAAGAGCTGCCTGGGGTGAAGAGTATTTTCCTCCAGGCGGTACCAGTGAGGAAAACGAGCAAAGTGTAGTTCAATACGCATGCCTGAATGGCAAGAAGATCCTATTGACGGGTGACGCCGGGCGAGAAGCTCTTTCCGAAGCCATTCAGTATGCTCCTTCGATAGGACTTGCGTTGCCTGGTTTGAACTACGTCCAGGTACCTCATCATGGTGGGCGACATAACGTCTCAACCGAGATTCTCGATAAGTTGCTAGGACCGCGGTTGCCTGCGATTCCTGAAAAAACGATCTTTAGCGCGGTATGTAGTTCTGCGAAGGCTGATGAAGATCATCCGCGTGATGTCGTTAAACGTGCTTTTATGCACCGAGGTGCGCACTGGGCAGCAACCGAAGGCAGGGACCTAAACTTTAGCGTGGGCATAGAGCGTGAGGGATGGTCTCCTGTGCCGCAGGCTGAATATCCCACTGAGATGGAGCAGTAGGTCATGCTCATCGTTATTATAGTTTACTTATTTGCTATATGCGCCGCGGCATCTTACTTCATAGCGCTATCTTGCTTGGGCTGGCTTCCTTCTGAACTAAATGTCATACGTATTGCAGCGACATCGTGTGCGGTGGCGGCTATTGGGGGGTGTCTTTATTGCGTACGTGCAGTTTATCTCAATAAGTGCGTTTATAAACAATGGGACTCGACTTGGTACACGTGGTACTTCCTTCGTCCCCTTGCAAGTTGCATCTGTGGGGGAGCAAGTTTCTTGTTTCTTAAAGCAGGGCTTCTGGTGCTGGAATCGAACACTCAGCCGAACGCAAGTGAGATTGGCTTTTACGCACTCGCTTTTGTGGCTGGGTTAAATGTAGACAAGTTTGTTTTGAAAATAGAAACTACAGCGCAGTCTTTGTGGGGAATCGAGTCTTCGCGTGCGGCCGGCGCGTCTCGCGGCGAGGCAAAGTAGGCGCGCCCGGTACGCGTTGTGTGGAGTATGCTGGGTGTCTTCGTTTGTGGGTGTCTCATTTGGTGGCGTCACCGTATTAGACCAATTGCTTCAGAGTGTCCTCGCGCAGCTCAGTGTGTTTTGCGTGGTCGACGTGTCGACGACTGATGCGCGGTAGACAATATGACGGGTGGTGTTGTCCTCGACCAAGGCCAGGTGGGTCCTGTGCGCGTCAGCAGAAACTGCTAACAATGCTGGGCTGATAGGCGGGGTTAAGTTCTGGAAGCAGGATGTGGGGGCTTTTGTTTATGGACGAGATTCATTTTCTGCAGATTCAGCGCCCCGTTGGTCAAGGCGGCTTTCACACCGGCTCGCTGTTATGGCGCGCTTTCCCACAGCGGTTGGCTCCGGTTATTACAGGGCCACAGTTCTTCAATTGGGCTTACGATTGCGGGTCGGATCAGTTGTCGGCGTTGGCAACGCAGATCGAGGAGGTTAGGAGCGTGCGTTTTGACGTTCTTTTCCTTTCGCATCTTGACAGCGATCACGTGGTTGGTTTGGATCAGCTCCTACTCACAGCGTCGGGGGTCGATCAACTAGTTCTTCCATATCTCGGCGACGACGATTGGGCGCTGCACCTCTCGGCCGCAGTGTCAGACGGGAGGCTGTTCGGAAGTCTTGTCGATCTCGCGGCTGACCCAGCGGGCTGGTTCGGCGCACGAGGCGTCGGTCGCGTTGTCTATATCGAAGCAGGTGATGACAACGAAGATAGCGGAGAGGCGATCGATGGGCCAGACAGGGTTGATCCAGACTCACATATGCCCGAGGGGGACGATGAAGATTTAACCCGTGTGGGGGACGACAGACTGCCGCCGGAGACTAAATGGTCGAGACCTCCGCGTGCTATCCATCAAGGTGACCGGTCAAGTGGTCGCGCGCAGGTAGATCTGTTAGGCCGAGGTGCGGTGGCAGCAGTGCGAGTGAACGGAAAAACATTGAACTGGGTCCTTTCACCGTTTGCGTTTAAGCCTCCCGCCCAAAAGATGCTCTTGTTTAAGCAGCAACTGGAACACCACTTTGGGGCGGGCCGAACTGCGAAAGACTATGCAGAAGCTGCGCGTTCTGCGGTCGGGCGCAGAAGCTTGAGGGCGTGCTATGACGCGGTCTGGAGGACCCATAATCTGCATTCGATGGCTCTCTACGCTGGTCCTGCAACCGTGCCAAGCGGAAAGCTTCGAAATACGGCGTGGCACGGCCGCTTCGTCCGGCGAATGGTTCAGCCGGGTTGGGTTTCGACAGGAGATTTTGACGCTAGCGTCCAGGTGCGCCGGGATGCGTTGCTGCGGTACTACTCTACTTATGCGCCTATGGTTGGCCAGCTTGGCCTCCCCCATCACGGTTCAGATTTGAGCTTTAACTCGGCGCTGCTTCATGCGTTTCCTGACCTTAGCTGTGCAATCGCAGCTGTCGGTGTCAATAGTCACGGCCACCCTGGGTTGGGTGTTCAAACGGCCGTTGCAGCTTGGCCGTCAATTGAGTTCGTCCGCGTTGATGAATTCGCATCGAGCGTATACCGCATTGGTGGCCCCGTTCTGTGATTGGGAAAAACCCGGGTTACCATTTCGCCGCCGGGGTCAAATCGAAATGGGGTCCGAAGCGGAGTCACCATTGGGCCGCCGGGGTCAAAAGGCGCGGAATAAAGCAAAATTGGGGTCAGAGTGCACTCTCTCAGTTTTTCGCTTGGGAAAGTCGACTCTGAGCCCTGTTTCTTTTGTTGATCCAGACGCGGGCCTGGCGCGGGCGAGGCGCCCGCTGCCGCTGCAGCGTGTCGGTCAGTTAATCTCCTTTGATCATTCAAGCCCACCCAGGCAGTCGCGATGCGCCTGCAGGTTTCAGGAGCTTCTCCATCTGTCTTTCTTCCGGCTGATGGTGCTCGCCGCAAGCTTGCTGCCGTCTGTCGCCTCGGCGGCCACGGTCGATCTGCTGGTGGGCTCTTACACCACGGGCGAGCAGCCTGGCCTGTATGCGTTTCGGTTTGATATGGACAGCGGCAAGCCGGACGCCGCGGGGCAAAGGGGACGGAGGCAATTAAGTCATGCCCGCGTCTTCGTTCGCTCCCGTCGTCGCAGCTGGTTGGCGCCCATGGGGCCGGACTGAAACGGGCCGACCCAAGGCTTTCTGGACCATGTTCTGGAACTTGGCGTCTCCCAGCACGCGTTCCTGTTGTAGGTGGGCTCGGATGCGCTGCAGGCGAGTGTACCAGAGCCAGATAGGAGGGGTGCGGCCGCACCAGTCGGTCGGTTAGGCCTCGTGCGTTGTGACCATGGCTTGACCACGCGTAGTCCAGCGGGTCCGCCACCATGCGGGCGGGAACGGGGTTGAGCTCGATGTAGCGATAGCATCGAAGCAGGTAATCCTGGCTGTCGACCAGGCACGATTTGTAGCGGCCTTCCCACAGCGTGCCGGTGCAGTGGTAGCGATCATTCACGTACCGCACGTAGCGCCGCCCGAGACGTTGCATGACGCGGGCAACCTTTCCGGGGGCGGGGGCGTCATCAGCAGGTGCACGTGGTTGGTCATCAAGACGTAAGCGTGAACGCGGCAATCCTCTCGCAGCGCAATTTCCCGCAGTTCGTCCAGATAGCGAACGTAGTCGACTTTGTCGAAGAAACATGGCTGCTGATCATTGCCGCGCTGTACGATGTGTTGAGCGATGCCGGCAAGGTCGAGTCGGGGTTGTCATGGCATGATGAAGGTGGCAGGCGAGGTTGCCACGAGCATTCAATGCTCACTGGGTGGCGTCTGTCGGCACATCCCGATAATGCATGCCGGAAAAGTCTACTCTGACCCCTGTTTTGGTTTTTTCTTACGCGTATCATGCAATTTCTATTGACGAAAAGCGTACTAAATTTCCAGTATCACTTTGGAACGAGAAAAGTGTTCTTCCAGGTCAAGAGATACAGCAGGTTTGGTTTGCTGGTGTACATTGTGATGTTGGTGGTGGATACGGGGATCACTCGTTAGCAAATATACCGTTTCATTGGATGGTCAACCACGCAAAAGAAAAGGGTCTAAGGTTCCGTTCAGGCTATCTCGAGAAGTGGGTTGGAAAGTTCGATGGGTATACATAAGTCCTACGTAAAGTGGTGGCATATTCTGGGTTCACGTGAGCGAAATATCCCGAGTGAGGCAAAAATAGATAAAAGCGTTTGGGAACGTTACGATGCTGATACTTCGTATCGCCCAAGAAATCTTCCGCCAAGGTAATCCAGGAATGAAAATATAAGCGGGTCAGGTTGAACTGTGTGCGTACTATTTTGTGGAAGCGATAGTGTGAAGAATATTTAGATTTTGGATTTTCATGAGGTGAGAGTGGTGTTTTTTTTTAGGCGTATGAATTTGCCATGGATACTGAGAAAATGACGGGCTCACGTTGGTGGGAGTTTTACTTTGTCAGATATGCAATGGGTACAGTTGTTGGCGGACTTATTGTTGCTAACTTGATTAAGGTTGATCATCCTTTGCGCGAAGTATTTTGTTCCACGTTATTGCCAAGCTCAGGGATGACCAGGGTTCTCGTCTTGGGGTGTTATGGACTCGTATATTGCTATATCTCAAGTGTGCCAATCTTAGTGTTTCATGTAGGTAGGTCATTACTGCCTAGCACTCGACCAATAATGAGGTCAAAAGCTGCTTTTTTCTGGCAGAAGTCACTACCTGTCATCATTCCTATGATAGCTTACAGCATGGTTATGGCAGTGTTGTTTATTCCATTTTTTTTGCTTCGGCAGAGGGATGTGGATTTGCAGATTGGGAGGTTGGCGCAGAGCACTCTGATAGTTCTCCTGTGTCTTCCGGTTGCGATCGTTGTAATAGCAATTTTCTTAAAGGGGAGGTCATATTATTTTTATAAGCGACTAGCGCATGCTAGATCCAAGCAGTCGAATGAAGAAGGTATTGTTTCGTCCTATCGTCATCTTCGGGAGCATGGGAATTCTCTTTTCATCGTGTTGCTGGAATTTATTTTAGGTATTAATATTTATGCCGCACATAGGGCATTTGTCCATTCCGGTGCGTCTCATATGTTGTTCGCTCCAGAGTTATATGTTTATGGTTTAATTTTATTTATTTGGATACTTCCGGGTGCTGGTGTTTGGATTTTTGCCACATTGATAGAGAATGAGTTTGTTAGAGATCAAGCATAATCCAGACCCCTGCAAAACGGGGTCAGGTTCACTTACTCCATCGTCAAGTGTCGCGTGGTGGCCGTTGGACGGGGGGTGCCGGAGAGACAGCGGGGTCTGGCTTCGAACATGACACGGAAGTCGTCTCGTCCAAGGGCGCGTTGTTGCTGCAGGTAGGGGCATATCTCTTGGAGCGTGTCGCCGGATAGGACCTTTCGCAGCAGCGTGCGATAGGCGTCGACGCGTTCGCTGATGGATACGCCGAAGTCCAGACAGATAGGCTTGGTGATGGCAGATCAGCGGGTTTGGGGCGCCGCGGTGCGCCGCGCAGCCCGAAGCGGTCGGGTGGCCCGTCATCCGCGCGTTTAGATGTGCATAGGTATGTCGGGAAGGTCGCATCGGGGTCGGCAGGCCATGCCGCCGTGGTGTGTCGGCTATTCGTCGTTGGGCAATTCGGGAAAGTGAATCTGATTCCATGTTCTCGGATTGCGCGCCAGCACGGTCGGCGCTGTCGGACACATCGGGTATATGCGGGAAAAGAGACCAATGGCCGCTGCGGGCCATGACCACGATCTCGTATTTCGACTGACTTGGTATAGTGAAATGTTCCCGCATTTGCCCATGTTCGGCGGCGCAGGGAGCCATGATGAAAGATGGGAAGCGGGTGGCGTACTACAAACGGCAGCGGGGCGCCAAACAAGCCGTGAACGACACCTCAGTAGGGGATCGACGCAGATCAGACAACGCAAGAGTGGCAATTCCGGCCGCCGTTTTGCTTGCTGCCATGTTCTATCTTCAGGGCCGGGCATATCACGAGGCATACATCGGCTATTTCGGCGTTAATGCATCGCTCTTTCCCACCTCGACCACAGATGCTTACTGGTGGGCGTTCCTTGCCTACTGGAACCTTGCCAACAAAGGGTTTTCTGCGATCGGGCACGCTTATCCTGACCTGCTTAGGAGCGAGCTTCCGTTCATCGGTATGCTGGCTGGTGTGGGCTTTGTCTTATGGCTTGCCGAAAAGAAGGGCTGGACAACGCGCGCTGTGGTCTGCGTCAAGAGGCGTTTGTCTACGACGGCCAAGTCGCCTTCAAACGTCCTGGCATGGACATTCAGTGGAAGCGTATTGGCGATGTTCTTTTTATCGCCGTTTTCGCTGCGCTGGGCCTGGTGATGGTGTTGTCCGTGGGATCGTTCGATGTGCTGGGCGCTGACCGTGCCAGTAAAGTGTGCGAAGGCTATGCGTCACGCTTTCCCACAGTGCAGGTAGTGTCAGCGAAAGGCCTTGGTGATACACCGCGATTGCTACAGTGCAGCGAGCGGTTCTGCATCGTCATCGGCAGCGGCATGGCCAAGGTGGTTCCAATCGGTGACATAAAGAGCTTCGACCGCCTATCCGTCGGGAGGCTGCAAGACCTTCGCGAAGCAGCGCACAAACATCCGCGTGCACCCGTTTCGGCGCGTTTGTGCCATGTACCGAGTACGACCGAGAATGCGGCTAACACGTGAGGTTCAAGCGCGCGCGATATCCCCACTGTTGATTCACCAGCCTGTGCGGTCAAAAAAAAGACAGTGTCTCTCTTCATCGACGTTCACCGTCGATGGATCTGTGCGAGTTGGTGACTTGGATCGGGTCCAAGAGGGAGACCGCGTCATCGGCCTGCTGGCCTGACGTATGTGTCGGCGTGAGCCTGACGCGCTGTCGGATCAGGCCTGACTCGGCGGCTATGTCAGTGTGGTGGTGGGAGGGCCTAGCGTAAGTAGGCCTTCGCTGACGTCGGCGTCAGGGGCATCTGCACTTTTCCGTCAGTCCAATCACACAAGACCATGTTTTTCAGTCTGACAGACGATGGCGGTCGCCTTCAGCGTTTGCGCTTGCCCGTGCTCTTGAAGTCTTTGATCAGTTGCGCGAGTTCGTCGTTCTCGGCATAGAAGTAGGCCACGGGCAGCTGTAGTACGGCAGCGAGATTCTGTAGCGTCTGAAGGTCTGGCTGGTGCACGCCTGTTTCGTAGCGGTTGATGCGCGTGCTGGCGACGAATTCGTCCAAGCCTGCCTCGATGCCCAACGCACGTTGCGATATGCCTAGAGCTTCGCGCGCTTCACGCAGCCTGCGGCTGTAGATAGGTAGTGGCCCTTTGTCAGCCACGTTTGCATGTGTCCTGAACTTCCATACATGGAAGCTTCCAGATCCACATGCTCTTACGATACTACGATAAACGTAGTTTTCCGTTGACGGTGGACTCGGTACGTAGTCGCGCCGCCGAATTTGTGCCGGTTGTGTTCGATTGAATGATCGCAGTGCAGGCCCACAACGCAGGGTGCGCCGGGTGCTTGGCTGTTGGGCGCGGGCTACGGCTGGTGTGCGGACAGTGCTGACTGATGAGGACCGACGCTTCCGGGTGCTACTTCTGCTTCAACATCTCCTGGATCTTGATTCTCAGCTGCACCGGCTTATCGCTGCGGGAAGCCTCGGCGATCTGCCGCGCCTCTTCGTCATCCTCGGTATAGAAATACTTGAGAGGCAGTTCTAAGACATCCGCGAATCGTTGCTGCAGTGCCAGCTTCGGTTGATGAACACCGTTTTCGTATCGGCTGACTGTAGGGCTACCACTGTCCATGTCGCGCGCCGCCGCGATGGCAAGTTCCGTCTGGGAAAATTTGTAGCTATTCCGTGCTTCGCGTAGGCGGCGCCCGTAGATGCTTCCTGGCTGTTTCTCCGTCATGACTGCATATCCCTTTCCGATATGCAGCAGCTTCCTGACCAGCGCTTGACTTCGATACTACGTAAAACGTAGTGTTAACAGTGCTACGTTTATCGTAGCCATGGGAGCTTTTTCCTGGGGTTTGCGAAGAAGTGCACAACCGAGCTGCCAGGGGAAAGGCACAGATCACGGGTTAAGCCAGGGTCGTCGACTTTCCACGGGAAGCATCAGGACCAGGGATCGAGTGGCGAGCCATAAGGGGAGGGAACGCAGCATGCGTAGAAGCACGTTACGAAGGTCCTTTTTTGTCACCACGTTCGTTGTCGCCGTCGGAACAAGCGGATGGGCGATCGCGCAGGACACCGCTACAACCAAGGAACAGGGCAGGGCGCCAGCGGGAGGCGCACAGAACTATCCGACCAGTGATGCACCGGCAGCGGCCTCATCGGCGCCGACCAATCTGCAGGTGATCACGGTTACCGGCACACGCATTCGCGGCGGCGTGACGCCATCGCCGGTGATCCGCATCGGCGGCGAGCAGATCAAGCAGGAGGGCTTCGCGGACCTGGGCGAGGTCATCCGCAGCGTGCCGCAGAACTTCTCTGGCGGACAGAACCCAGGCGTGGCGGCAGGCGCCGCGCAGGGCGGGCCAAGCGACCAGAACATCACTGGTGGTTCGGGCCTGAATCTGCGTGGTCTGGGGCCCGATGCCACGCTGACCTTGCTAAATGGTCACCGCATGGCCTACGGCGGCTTCGCGCAGGTGGTCGACATCAGCGCGATACCGGTGGATGCGGTGCAGCGGCTTGAGGTGGTGCCGGATGGAGCATCAGCCATCTATGGCTCCGATGCCGTGGGTGGCGTGGCCAATGTGATCTTGAAGCAGGACTTCGAGGGCCTGACGGTGGGTTCGCGTTATGGCGAAGCCACCGAGGGTGGGCGGATTACGCACGAATATCACGCCACGGCGGGCACCACCTGGGACAGCGGCGGCTTTATCGTGGCTGGGAAGAAGGCCACCAACGACCCGATCTATTCCGATCAGCGTGACTACACGCGTGACATGTACCGGCCGTCCACGCTATGGCAGGGCAACGATCTGCGCAGTGGTTTGCTCAGCCTGCACCAGATGCTGGGGCAGAAGGTGGAAGCGCATCTGGATGCGCTCAAAAGCAAGCGGGATATCCACACGGCGCTGGCCTATGCCAGCACTTACAGCCCCACCGGGGTAAAGACCGACACCACAATGCTGGCACCCAGTGTCGACATGTGGCTGCCAGGGGACTGGACGCTGACGCTCAGTAGCGCACTGGGCAAGGAGAGCAACGCGCTTTCCGGAACAACGGTGCGCCGTTCCGATAAGACGGTAACGGGCGAGAGCCACGTCAATTACAGGAACAAGAGCCGTACCTACGAGCTGGGCGGGGAAGGGCCGTTGTTTACCCTGCCTGGCGGGGAGGCGCGTCTCGCTGCAGGCGTGGGCTATCGCTACAACAGCTACCAGTACCAGAGCGCCGGCACGGTCAGGGCCGATGGGGATACGCGCAGCCGCTTTGCCTACGCCGAGTTGAATCTTCCGGTGATCGGGCCGCAGCAGGGTATCGGGGGCCTGCATCGGCTCGAGTTCACGGCAGCGTTGCGCAGCCAGAATGGCGACTACGGCCGGGTGACCACACCCAGGCTGGGCATGATCTACGCGCCTGGGGCCGATGTGTCGTTGAAGGCATCCTGGGGCAAGTCGTTCAAGGCGCCTACGCTTGATCAGCGCTTTGCCTCGCAGACGACCATCTATTACCCGGCGTCCACGTTTGGCGGCGACTATCCGGCGGAAGCCACGGTGCTTTGGCTGGCAGGTGGCAACACGCATCTGCATCCGGAGCGGGCCCGCACGTGGAGTGCCTCGCTGTCATTCCACCCGGAGGCCTTGCCGGGATTGAACACCGAGTTGACCTGGTTCCATATCGATTACACGCAGCGCGTTCTGAAACCCATCAACACGCTGGATGTGTTTGGCAACCCGACCTACGCGGACTTTGTCGAACTTGACCCCAGCGACGCCGCGAAGGCCGCAGCGCTGGCAAACGCCAGCAACTACTACAACTACGTCGGCTCACCCTACGATCCCGGCAAGGTGGTGGCGATCATTGATGGCCGCAATGTCAACGTGGCGCGGCAGCGGATCAAAGGCGCCGATCTATCAGGTTCGTATCGGCTGGACGCGGGGGCGGGCACGCTGACATTGCGCGGCTCGGCCAGCTGGCTGCACAGCACGCAGTCGCTGACAGCGGCGCAAAGCCCCTACAACCTGGCCGGAACCTTGTTTTATCCGGCCAAGATCAACGGGCGTGTCGGCGCCATCTGGCAGCAGGGCGGTTTTGCCGCCTCGTTGTTCGGCAACTACAAGGACGGGGTTACCGATACCCGCGACGGTAGCAAGGGTGCCTCGTTCACCACGTTCGATGCCACGTTGCGCTATGACACCGGACGGCGCGATGACGCGTGGGCCCATCTGACGTGGGAGCTGTCGGCGCAGAACCTGCTTGATCGGGCGCCGCCACTGTATGCCGTCACGTCGCTCAGTTACGCGCCTTACGACTCGACCAACTATTCGGCGGTTGGGCGCTTCCTGAGCGTTTCCGTATCCAAGCATTGGTAATGCACGCCGGGGCCGGCCGCGATCGGCCCCGGTAGTGGAGGAGTAGCCATGTTCAAGTTGAAGTGCGCCATGTGGCGCAGTTTGATGGTGGGCGCTTTTCTGGCGATGGGAGCAAGCGTGGCCCATGCGACGATGGTGTCGCCACGCCGGTTGCTGGAAGTGGCCGATATCGCCGGCCCAGTGATATCGCCAGATGGCGGACGTGTGGCGTTTCGAGTGGAGCGGGCCTCGGTGGCTCGCGACACTTACAGCAGCGTCTGGTACGTGCAGGGCCTGGATGATCCACTGCCCCAGCGCGTCGGCGATGGTGGCGTGCCGCTGCGTGACTCGGCGGGAGAAGCGCTATCGCCGAAGGTGGTGTGGTCGCCGGACGGACGCTGGATTTACTTCCGTGCCTTGATCAACGGAAACGTCCAGGTGTGGCGTGCGGCGGCGAATGGCTCCGGTGCCGCGCCCGTTACGCACGATGCAGGCAACGTGCGCCACTTCAGGCTGGCGTCGGATGGTCGTGTGCTGGAGTACAGCGTGGGGGCCACCCGCGCAGCGGTGCGAGCGGCGGAGCGGGCCGAGTACGACCATGGCATTCACATCGATGCGTCGGTGCCGATTGGGCAGGGGCTGTTTCGCTCAGCCTATGTTGATGGGCGCTTGGCGACGCAGCGATTTGGCAAGGTGTGGTTCAACCGCGTGCCCCTGCTCGCCGACGCACCGATTCGCTGGAGGGCGGTTGAACTGGCCACGGGTAAAACGCACGCGGTGGCCAAGCCGAATACGCCGCGCCGGCCCTCTCTTGATCCTGGTACGGCCGGGGTGCCGGGGGACCCATGGAAATCCGCGCGTGATGCAGGGAGCGGCAAGGTGGCCTGGCTTACGCGCGTGGGCAAACGCAACGGGCAGGAATATCGCCCGCGTGTGCTGCTTTCAGCGCTACCAAATGCGCAGGCCACACAGGCGGTGGTCTGCAAGGCGGCCATGTGCGTGGGCAAGTCCATTTCGGCTATTCAATGGCGTCCCGGTCACGACGAGGTGTTGTTCACCGTGACCGATCCGCGTCGGGGGTTGGCGCAGTCCATCTATCGCTGGAAGCTGGCGACGGGGCAGGTTCAGCGGGTGGTGAAAGCTTCCGGTCTGGTCAACGGTGGGCGTCGTACGACGTGGCAATGCGGGGCGTCAGCCAAGGCACTTGCCTGTGTCACCGCATCGGCCGGGCAGCCGCCACGATTGGAGCGTATCGACCTGCCGGGTGGGCAGCGTCACGTGCTGTTCGATCCGAATGCGGTGCTTGCCCAGGACATGGCCAAGATCCCGGTGCACCTGTTGCAGTGGAAAGATGCGCAGGGGCGATGGTTCACAGGGAAGTTCTATGCGGCGCGGCGCGATGGCGATGGTGCTCCGCCGCTGTTCATTACTTACTACAGCTGTCCCGGATTCGTGCGTGGCGGAGTGGGTGATGAGTGGCCGCTTGCCACGCTGGCACAGGACGGGATAGCGGCACTGTGTATCAATCGGCGACCGGATTACACCATGGACGCAGTGGCTCGCTACGGCGAGGGGTTGTCGGCGGTAAGAAGCGTGGTCAAACGTTTGGCGTCCAAGGGCCGGATCGATCGCACGCGTGTGGGTATGGGGGGCCTTAGTTTTGGCGGCGAAGTCACCATGTGGACGGTGATGAAGTCGCATCTGCTGGCGGCCGCCTCGGTGGCCAATCCGGTGGTATCACCGCTGTATCGCCTGATAGGCAGCATGAAGGGCAAGGCCTTCGGCGAGGGGCTGCGTGAGCACTGGGGCGTGGGTTCGCCCAGCCAGACACCCGCGCGCTGGAAGGTGCTCTCGCCAGCCGCCAATCTGCACGCGATCCGCGCCCCGATCCTGTTTCAGCATTCCGAGCAGGAGTACATGTATGCGCTGGACTACGAAATTCCGTTGATCCGCGAACATCGGGCGGACTTGTACGTGTTTCCCAACGAACCGCATCAGAAATTCCGGCCTCGGCACAAGCTGGCGGTGTACGAGCGGAACCTGGATTGGTTCCGGTTCTGGCTGCAGGGCTACGAGGACCCGGTGCCTTCCAAAAAGGCGCAATACGCGCGATGGCGCGTGATGCGTCAGCACGTGAAAAAGGCGGGTGTTGGCGCGGCGCCTTGAAGCTGCCCGCTAAGCGTGATTGCGTGCCCAGTTCTCGATCATGCACAGGTCGAACACGCGCATGAAGGTGCGGTCTAGCGCCGGCAGCGGGCTGTGCAGGAATTGATGCAGCGCCTGTGTGTCCAGCAGACCGTGTGCGCTTAGCTGGCCGTCCAGAAGAAAGCGTCCGATGGCCTGGGTGTTCTTGCGGTACACCGCGAAGGTGTAGTTCATGAAGGTGCCTTTGCTGCGCCGGTGCAGCACCGCCGGTGGCAGCTGGTTGGCGAAGGCGGCCCTGGCCATGGCGCGATTATGGCCCTGGGTAATCCACATCCAACTGGGTATGCGAAGGCAGGCCTCCATGACCGGTTGCGAAAGCAAGGGAAACCGGACGCGCCGGCCTGCGGCGCGCAGCGTGCCATCCCTGAATAACTGGTTGCCTGCAAGGTCGAAGATGCGCTCGCGATCACCGTGCAGCGCACGAGGCGGCGCATCGAACCACGGGTGCAGCTCCAGCGGCGGCAGGCTTTCATTGGCGTCCGCCAGAAACCGGGGATGGGACTCATAGGGGGCTTTGGGTTGGCGGCACAGCTTACGCAGCGTCAGCCGCGTGGCTTTGGCCACGGTGCATCCATGGAGCCTGCTCAGATTGACGATGGCCTTGCCGCCTTCAGCCAGGCCTTTGATGCGAAGCGCGTCGGCGGCGGGTGCGGCCGAATGCAGGTAACAGAAGACGCTGTCACCGCCGCCACCGGAGAAAAGGCTATGCACGCCTTGCGTTTCGGCGGCATGGTCCATGGCGTGTGCCACGGCTCGGCCCAGTGCCCAGGCGGCGGGCCTGGGGGAATGCGCTGGCAGCTCAAAGCCAATGTCCGCATCGGCAAAGCTGAGCGGGTGCTGCAACAACTCGATGCCCAGTTGCCGCGCAATCAGACTGGCGTATTCGCGCTCATCGGCACCGGGCAAGGGTGTGGTCACGGTGCAGCAGTCCACGTGTGCGCCCACGTTCAACAGGCAGCCGCCAACAATGGACGAATCCAGCCCGCCGGAAAGCTCCAGAAGCAGGCGTCGGTCAGTCTCGGCCATGGCATGGACGGCTGTTGTGATCGCCTCCCGCAGCATGAGTGCGGCCGAGGTGGGTTCGGTTTGCCGCTGCGCTTCGGCGACGAATCGCCACGGCGACCAGGCGACCTGAGTGGTGGTGGTTTCTGCATCGACCGCGAGCAGACATCCCGGCAGCAATTCACGGACGCCGACAAGGCCAGTGCGGGAGATCTTCATGTGCGGATGGCGCACGTTGTGTCGCACGAATTCCCAGTCGATGTGGTCCTTATGCAGACCAAGTTCCGACGCCAGCGCCAGATCGCCGGTGATGAATCCATGGCCTTCCCGAAGGCGATAGACGCACGCCAAGCCCCCCGATGGATCGCGCATCACGGTGAAGCCTGCAGAGCTGGACTCGACTGGCTGAAACAACAGGTATTCGCCCCAGAACTGCTCAAGCAGTTGCTGCCGCAAATGGGCGGGCGTCGGTGCGGTGGGCAGATCCATTGGATTTGCCACGGGGCGTCCGTGCCTGTCGTAAATTTCGCCGAGTAGCAGGCCGCCGTCGGGTAGTGTCAGCACTGGTGTTTCTCTGGCCGCGAACACGATCATGTGCCCGACCTGTCCCCGATTGCTCAGGTGCTGAAGTGCCAGTGCGCCGGCGTGCTGGTGTCCGAAAGCCTTGTCGGTCAAGGCGATATAGCGATGGCTCATCAGATCACCCGAATTGGAACGTGCGCTTGCGCGGTGCCCAGGGCTTCGTTCAACACCCATGAGCCGCGTTGAACCCATGCGTGGGCGGAGAATGGATCGGCGGCGATGCCCATCACCAGTTGGGCGTAGAGCCCGCGCGCGGCAAGAAAGCGGACCATCGCCAGCGAGTCGACCAGGCAGCGCGTGGGAATGGGCACGAAAGGGCGCACGCGGTGAAAGTGCATGGCTGTTTCCAGCAGGCGTTGGCGGCAGCGGGCATCACCGTCGCCGGGTGGTGATGCTTTCCGTTGCCGGTAGTCACTCAAGGTCGTGAGGATGGACTTCAGGGGCCGCGTGTTCAGTTGCCAGCGCATCAGCGCAACGCTGAAAAACACTTGGCTTGCCATCGGGAACGAAGCAGGGATATCGACGTTGGGTACTTCAAGCGCGCTACGCCTGGGTGCCGTTGTTGTTGCGGTGTGGCATGAGGTGGGCACCGAGGCCGTCAGCACGCCGCGCTCGATCAGCGGCCCGATATCGGCATCCGTTCGGTCGGTGGCGTCCAGGTAGTCGAGCAACCGGCGTTCCAGCGCCTTGGACAGCTGAAAATATCGGTCCTTCTGGATGTCGAGGAAAAACAGCCGACCGTCCAGTTCGCAGAACGAAAGGTCATCACTCAGATAGCCGATCATCGTCGTCACCCAGGAAAAAAAGGGCGCGCCTTGCGACGCGCCCCGGTGGGTCAGTCTTCGGAGATGCCCATGACCTGGGTACCGCCGATGGCCTCATCGTTACCGAGACCTCCCTGGGTATCGACGCTGGCGATGCCGAGCTCGATCACGTCTTCCGACGCGTTGGTGCGGATGTCTTCGTTGGTGTTCATGTCAGTCTCCTACCGTTGGCGTCATGGCAGTTCCATGACAGGTTCAACGTAGGGACCAAGTATTTTTATACTCAAATGATTTTCATTGAATTATCCGGTGATTATTTTTCAGTGTGACGCCGATCACGCCTCCTGCGGCGCAACCGTGTGCCTTGGCCGCCCTTACGGCGTCAGTGATGAGGCAGGAACTGACGATAGTTCTAGCGAAGATCGTCCGTGCGCTCGTCGAGCAGCTCCACGATGCAGGGCACCAGCTGTTTGCGGTATTCGTGATAATCGCGTAGCGCGGACTTCAGCGCCCTGGTGTTGCTGGGCCAGTAAGCCAGCAACTGCGACAGCTCTTCATGGGCCTGGTTGAGCAAGCTTTGCTTGGCGCGGCGCACGGGGGCCAAGCGGTCGTTGGCTTGGTTAATGGCTCGCTGAAGAGCACGGTGATTCGTCCAGCGGGCTATCGCATCGAAAAAATGTCAGGTGCGTTTCACCACGTCTTCATTGGGCGCAACGGCCAGGGTTCCTCGTTGGCGGGTATGGCGTGCAGCACCTACATCGCACGCCATCAGCAGTAGACGTTCCATCCAGTCGTAGAGGTCGCGCAAGGCAATCTCACTGAACATGGGAACGTGCAAGCCACTACGTGTGTGATCGGCGACCAGCTCTTCGCCGACCAGACGATACAGGGCGAATCGAACCGGGGTCAGGCTGGTACTGAACTGAGCGGCGAGCGTCGCCGGGTCAATACGTTGCCCAGGAGCGTAGTGCCCTGATCGCAGGTGGCACTTGATTTGCCGGTACACCAAAACGCTTTTGGAGTGCGTTGTGCTCATCGCGGGACTCCATGTCTGCGGACATCGTCCAGTCAAGAATGAGTCTCATGCAGAGTGTCTTACCAGTCAGCCTAGTGGACACCCATGGCTTTAAACGCGAACGTGGTCACTTTCTGCGCAGTGGATGGCAGCGCTGATATGCGACACCTCTGCCAGGTCACCCAGGCGCTGTAGGAAGTTGGCGGGGCATGTTGTTGCAATATGCGGGGAGTGCTGGCTCTTGCGCTAACACTAGCGACGCCGCGCGCTGTTCCCTCTTCTGTGGCAAGGTCGTGGTCGAGGGGGAGGGGTTTGTCTTCCAGTCGGAGTGCTTCAATATCGCGGGACGCGACCATGCCTATCATCTGTAGCTACTTCGGCATCTACGTACGCATCTATTTCGCGGGAGCGGACAATGATTAAGCTCAAAGCCGTGGAACCCAAAGGCGACTACCACCTGTTGCTGCATTTCTCGGACAGCACTGCCGGTGTTTACGACTTCGCCCCCTTCGTGGCAGCGAACACCGTCATGACGCAGCCCTTGTCCGAGCCTGAGTTCTTCGCCCGCTACTTCATTGAGCTGGGCGCGTTGGGATGGCCCAATGGCTTTGATCTGAGCACCGGAGCGCTGCAAAAGCGGCTACGGGATCTTGGTGCCTTGCATCAAGATCCCGAGGCGGCATGAGAGCGTCGGCGTTGCCCGCGTCGCAGACGAAGAGCAGGCGCTCGCGGTAACTAGGCAAAGTCCGGCATGGCGCTGTTTTGCCGACGGCGATGTCCTTGCTGGGGCCCAATGGCTGTCGGGCAAGCCACCATTGTCGGGGCAGAAAATCACTCTGACCCGTTTATAGACCTACTTGATCGCGCTCCCTTGGCTTGGCCAGCGCCACACCGGATCACCTAGCACTTCGGCAAAGTAGTTGGCCACCGCCTCTACCTTTGCCGGCCGGTGACGGGTGGTCGGGGACACGAAGTACAGGCCACCGCCGGACTGCTCCCAGTCGGGGAGCAGTGGCAGCAGGCGGCCGTCTTGCAGGTACTCGGCGGCGATGAACTCGGGCAAGGCGGCAACGGCCTCACCGGCCAGCAACACCGGGAGCAGCGCTTCCGAATTGGTCACGCGCAGCCGGCCCATAGGGTGCACCACTTGCTCCCGGCGGCCGTTACGGAAACGCCATGCATCGCTTCCCGCGCGGAACGCGTAGGCGAGGCAATGGGTTGGGTCCAGGTCGCGCGGGTGCGTGGGTGCGCCGTACCTCTGCACATAGGCCGGCGCCGCCACGGTGAACCGCGACACCTTGCACAAGCGCCGCGCGGCCAGCGATGAATCGGGCAGCGACGCGATGCGCAGCGCCGCATCGAAGCCGTCGCCAATGATGTCGACCACGGCATCAGACAGATGCAGGTCGACGGACAACTCCGGATAGCGCTTGAGCAAGTCCGGAAGCAAGGGAGCGACCCAGCGCACGCCGAATGTCATCGGCACGGCAATCCGGACCGTCCCGCGCGGGGAGGCGGACTGGTCGCGCGCCATGGCCTCGGCCTCCTCGGCATCGCGGTAGAGCTGCGTCGCGCGCTCCAGCAGGTTGCTGCCGAAGACGGTCAGCGCGAGCTGGCGCGAGGTCCGGTTGAACACCCTCGCGCCCAGGCGCTTTTCCAGCCGTGCGATGCCCCGCGAGAGCGTCGGCACCGAAAGATCGAGCTCGCGCGCCGCGGCCCGGAACGATCGGCATTCGGCGATCTTGGCGAACAGTGCGAGCCCTTCGAAATCCGGCAACTTGGACATATCAATTTTGAAACGATGGATTTCATTTGATTCTATTTAGTTACAAACATTTCGTCGATATCTTTTCGCTGTCAGTCACTCACCCATGAGGTTCCACCCATGTCACGCAAACTCGAAAACAAGATCGCGCTGGTCACCGGCGGCAGCACCGGCATCGGCCTGGAGACGGCCCGCCAGTTCGCGCTGGAAGGCGCCACCGTCTACATCACCGGCCGCCGCAAGGCCGAACTCGAAGCTGCGGCAGCCTCCATCGGTCCGCAGGCCATCGCGGTCCAGGTGGATTCGGCCAAGCTAGGCGACCTGCAGCATCTCGCCGAGCGCATCAGCGCCGAGCAGGGGCAGTTGGACGTACTGTTCGTCAATGCCGGCGGCGGCTCCATGCTTGCGCTTGGCGAGATCACCGAGGAGCACTTCGACGACACCTTCAACCGCAACGTCAAGGGCACGCTGTTCACCGTGCAGACCCTGTTGCCGATCCTCGGTGAAGGGGCCTCGGTCATCCTGACCGGCTCCACCGCCGCGACCACCGGTTCGCCCGCTTTCAGCGTCTATGGCGCATCCAAGGCGGCGGTGCGGACGTTCGTCCGCAACTGGATTCTCGACGTCGACAAGAGTCGCCGGATCCGCTTCAACACGCTGAGCCCTGGCCCCACGCGCACGCCGGGCTTGGTCGGTCTCGCCGGACCGGATGCGGCCCAGCAGCAGGGGCTGCTCGATTTCCTCGCCACGCAGGTGCCGCTGGGCCGCGTCGGTGAGCCGGTGGAGATCGCCCGTGCGGCCGTGTTCCTTGCCTCCGATGACTCCAGCTTCGTCAACGGCACCGAGCTCTTCGTCGACGGTGGCCAGGCACAGGTGTGAGGATCGGACTCTCACGCACTTCTGCCCCTCAGAAGCCGGAACGCTCCCTTGCCGGAGCGTCCCGGCGGCCTGAAGTGACAGAGGGTGCGTGAGGCGCCGGGGAGGGTTTCTTTCCAGAGAAGCCCTCCCGACGAACGCAGATATCAACCTGCCGATATCCCTCTGAAAACGGTTCCAGGTACATATAGGCCCGAGGTCAATTCCCGCACTCGTGCTGCGTCTGCCGGCGACGTCGCAGCGCCAGCTATGCCAGAGCGGGGAAATGCAACAGGGTCATCCGCTATCCGCGCGCGTACCGGATGGAAGTCGATGTAGCGACAGCACCTCAACGGATCGTTGCAGCTGTCAACAATGCAGGATGTGTAACGGCCTTCGCAGCGTGTGCCGATGCGCCAGTGACGCGCATGGAACTGATGGGCGTATTTGGCGCGCCAGCTCCTTCATGAGGCGGGCGACCAGCCGACCTCGGGCAGTGTGACCGGCAAATGGACGTGCTTGTTCATCAACACGGAGGCGTGCGGCGCATATCGCGTGGCAAGGATCGCCTCTCGCCACAGGTTCCGCTGACGGCCACGATCAGCGTCACCGAGAAAGCACGTCAGGCGATGGTTGCCACGCTGGACGATGTGCTGCGGTATGCGGTGCGGGAAGGTAAAATTGGCCCCGCTCTCTTGAAGTCACGTCGGCCTAGATCGCTTTCCTGCTGCAGGCAAAACAGGGATCAGAGCGCACTCTCTCGAAAGTCGACTCTGACCCCTTGCTTGAATCATCCCGCCGTCAGGTTTTCCTCAGAAAATGCTCGGGCTACGGACGGTAGCAGCTTCATCCGATCGTAATAGCTTTGAAGGCGCTCCGTCTGCTCAAGGCCACTCCTGGCAGACGCCATCAGAACCCAGAAAAGGTAGCAGTCGGCTATCGTGAGATTCTTGCCGACAAGATAATTTTTGTCGCCCATCTGGTCATCCAGGATAGAAAAGGCCTTTGCAAGCTTTTTTCGAGCCCGTTCCTTCTCCGTCTCTGTAAAATCCATGAAGAATGGCGCGTAGTTTCCATGAATTTCAGAAGCCATGAAGGCAAGCGCTTCCAGGATGTGCCATTTTTCGATGCCTTTTTCGGGAAGAAGCTTGCCGCTGTTTTCGGCAATGTAATTAAGGATAACCGGATTCTCCGTGAGCACCTCTCCATCGTCGAGTTCGAGCGCTGGGATGTAGCCCTTGGGATTGATTGACAGGAAGTCACGACGATCTTCAGTCTTTTTCTCATGGGTGATCCCAATGAGCGTGTAGGGAAGATCTGCTTCGATCAACGCGATGTGACTGGCGAGGCTGCAAGCTCCCGGATAGTAGTAGAGCACCATAGTAGTCTCCATATGTTGGACTTCCCCTCATCAATTCCTTGCCTTGAGGACGTCTCGTTTGTTGGCAGCCACAACCTATGTAATCTGAAAAATCCCGTCAAAGCATATGTTTAGGAGTAGGTCAAATGAATGTGAGTGCTTCGGATGCTCAAGCCGAATGCCGCGGCGTAAGAGAAATTCTCAGTCGGGTCGGCGAGAAATGGACAATCCAGGTTGTCGTCGCGCTTCGACTCGGCCCACGGCGCTTCAACGACATCGCACGGCAAGTGGGTGGTATCTCGCAACAAATGTTGACGAGGACGCTCAAGTCGTTGGAGCGTGATGGAATGGTGGAACGAATGGTCCACGCCAGTACGCCACCGAGGGTCGAATATTCCCTGACGCCGCTCGGACTGTCCCTAGTGCAAAACGTCCGACGATTGGCTGAGTGGGCGACGACACAACGCGAGACAATCGACGGGAACCGTCTTCAGTACGACAGCCGCTCACGGTCATAAAACCGTGTGGCCAGCTCTAACTATTTTCCGCGAAGCGAATCGGGCGAGCGATAATCTTCCTTGCGTGGAGAGGGCGCCGTTGTTGGATGTCCACGGGGTCAGACTCACTTACGCTCCTTCGAATGGGGTCATGCGGAACCGTAGCTGACCTTGTTCTTTGGAAGGCGTCTACAGGACCGGCTTCAATTCCTCCTCGACCCACTGTTCAAAGCGGGTGGGGCCGATAATGGCGGAGGCGCGCGGGGCCATGTTGTCCATGCCTTCGTCCTTGGCGCGCATCATGTCGATAAAAGCCTGCGCGAAGGCGTCAGGCCAGCCGGACGTGACCAGCCGTGCCTTCAAGGTTTCGAAGGGCACGTGCTGATAGCGCACGACATGGCTGGTCACCTGGGAAATGATGCGGGCGAGGTCGTTGTAGGAATATTCCTCGGGGCCGAGCACAGGTACGTCGATCTGCCCTGTCCAGGAACGGTCCAGCAACAGCCCGGCAGCGGCTTCGCCGATGTCCCGAACGGCGGTGTGGGGCAGCTTCTTGTCGGGGCTGATCGCGCCGAACATGTGGCCTTGCCGGAGACTGTCGACGAGACCCAGCGCGTTGTCCATGAAGCCCGGCGAGGCGAGCCCGCGTATCGCCGCACCGGTCTCCCTGAGCAGATCGACCATATGGATCGAAGACGTCGCCATGCCAGCCTTCTCCTGCCAGGGCGTATCGCGTCCAAGCGTGGTCAACGCGACGATGTGACCAATGCCGTGGCGACGCATCGCTTCGGCGGCGGGCCGCGAGAATTCGACGGTGGCGGCATCGGGCGTTTTCTGCGGCGTCGGCGGGCAGAGCCAGAATACGGCCTGCGCACCGCGAAAGGCCTGATCGACCACACCTGGATCGGAGTGGGACCCTTCCACGATCTCGACCCGATCTCGGGCTGCCTGCGGGAGCTTGCCAGGGTCGCGGACGATCACCCGGATGGTGGCTTGCGCATCCAGTAGCCGACCGAGGACATGGCGGCCAATATTTCCGGTCGGGGTGGTTACGACAATCATCGGGTAAGCCTCGTATTTGTGACGTCCCCAAGAATACGTCGCACCCGTGGACTATCAATGTTTGATCGTCGCTAATTTCTACGCCATAGTCCAAACCCATGGACCCACTCTCCGATCTGCTCGCCCTGTTGAAACCCAAGAGTTACCTCACCGCCGGTCTCGACGCCGGAGGCGGCTGGGCCGTGCGTTTCGAAAACCAACCCGGAGCGATCAAGTGCTACGCCATCATGGACGGCGAGTGCTGGTTGGTGGTCGATGGCGAACGCGAGGTGCGTCTGTTGGCGGAAGATTGCGTGATTGTGCCCAACGCGCGCTCCTTCACGCTTGCAAGTGACCTGGGTATAGCGCCCGTTCCCGCGCGTGATCTGCTCGGCACGGCTCGAGCGGGTGAAATGGTCGTCCATCAGGGCGGCGGGGATTTCCGGCTTATCGGAACGCGCTTCGAGGTGGACGGGCGCAAAGCGCAAAGCCTGCTTGGCGCTCTGCCCGCGCTCGTGCATCTGCGCGGAGCCACCCACCAGGATGTGCTGCGCTGGAGCATCAGACAGTTGATGTTCGAAACCGGTGAAGCACGTCCTGGTAGCTCGTTGGCCGCGCATCACCTGGCCCATTTCATTTTGCTGCAAGCCTTCCGGCTCTACCTTTCACAACATTCGGAAGATCGGGTTGGCATGCTCTATGCGCTGTCGGACGTGCCGCTTGCCCGTGCGATCAAAGCCATGCATGCCGATCCGGCACATCCATGGACACTTCCCGAGCTGGCCCGCCGTTCAGGGGTGTCGCGCTCGTCCTTCGCACAGCGCTTTCGCGACCGGGTTGGAGAAACGCCGATAGCCTACCTCACGCATTGGCGCATGCTTCTGGCGGCCGAAAGGCTTGAAACGACCGGTGAGCCGTTGGCGCAGGTGGCAAGGGCTTACGGTTATGATTCGGAGAATGCCTTCAGCGCCGCCTTCAAGAGGGTGATGGGATGTTCGCCCGGGCGGTATGCCCGGATGAGCGATAGAGCGCGGTGAACCGAGCGGGTTATCTGGATGGACCCGCTCTCGTTTGTACGGGGCGAGCGTGGCTGCAGATGCGGGCGCACTGGCCGCGTTCAGTCGCGGTCGGGTGCGCCGAGCGGAAACAGGTGGCGGAACGGCCGTGCTTCGTCCACGGCCCGGGCGAAT
This sequence comes from Oleiagrimonas sp. C23AA, assembly GCF_011759385.1. Taxonomy (GTDB): domain Bacteria; phylum Pseudomonadota; class Gammaproteobacteria; order Xanthomonadales; family Rhodanobacteraceae; genus Oleiagrimonas. Next base: position 507,437 of record NZ_JAARLY010000001.1, read on the forward strand.
GAGGGTCTTGCCAGCAGCCGCGCGCGGTATGCACGCAGCGCAGCGTGGTCTTCGCTGATGCGGTGGGTCCAGTCGGCGTAGAACAGCGCCGGGGCGGCGGCACAGTCGGCCAGCGTAAACGATTCCCCGGTCGCCCATGTCCTGTCGGTCAGCTGCCGGTCGAGCCACGCGTACGCGCGGTCCAGCTTGTCGCGGGCCGATGCGTGAGCGTCGCGGCGCTGTTCGGGGTCGCCCGTCATGGCGGCGCCTACGGCGTGTTGTACCGGCGTCATCACGTGCAGATCGAAGAGGCGGTCGAAAAAGCGTACGTCCAGGGCGTCCACGGGATCGGTCGGCAGCAGCTGCACGGGCCCAGGATGGGTCTGTTGCAGGTACTCGACGATGATGCTGGTTTCGGCAACGTCGCGCTCGCCGTCGACCAGCAGGGGGAATTTGCCCAGCGGCCAGCGCCGCAGCCACTCGGCGCTGTGTTGCGGCGTGTCCGGTCCCAGACAGCGCAACTCGAACGGCATGGCGTTCTCGTACAGCGCGATGAGCACCTTTTGCGTATAGGAGGAAAAGGGATGACCGTACAGCACGAGCGACATAGCGACTCTCCCGTCATGACTTGTATATTGCAAGTGTTCAGACCATACAACTTGCATTTTGCAAGTTCAATCGGAATCCTTCCGCCATGCCCAGATCCGGCCGCTCCGGCTGCCCCATCAACCTGACGCTCGAACAGCTCGGCGACCGCTGGAGCCTGATCGTCATCCGCGACATCATGTTCGGCAACCGACGCCGTTATGGTGAGCTGCTCGCGCACAGCGAAGAGGGCATCGCCTCGAACATTCTTGCCGATCGCCTTAAGCGCCTGGTCGCCTCGGGCCTGCTGAAGCACGCAGCGGACCCCGGGGCGCCCGCGAAGGGCCGGGGCCTGTACAGCCTGACGGAACCGGCGATCCAGCTGGTGCCGTTGCTGGCACAGATGGGGGCCTGGGGCCGCCGACACACGCGCCCGAGCCGCGCGCTGTCGGTGCGGGCGGAGCTTCTGGAGCGCGGCGGGCCGGCGCTCTGGGACGCTTTCATGGAGGAACTGCGCTACCTCCATCTGGGGGCGCCGCGTCCGGCTCGCTCTGTGTTCGGCGAGTTACAGGCGGCCTATGAACAGGCGATGGCGACGAAGAAGGGAGGTCGGAAGATGACACCCTAGGGCGGCGGGATCGAAGATCGATGCCCCCTGGCCAGTTTCACCTACGCCCTTTTTGAGGCCTATCTGCAGTGATTGGTGCGGGAAAGTGGCCCGACGCCGACGGCGTTCTCTAACTTCTTGCAGCCCCTTGAAGCGTGCTCGCATGCAGCCAGTCTTGCCGCTGCATGAGTGCCATCTGTTCGTCCTTCTCCTGCCACAGCGTTTGCATCCAGCGCTTGATGCGCTCGCGAAAGTCGGGGTCCTGGTCGTAGCTGCCGACCCATGCCGGGTCCAGCAATCGCTCGCGTACGTGGACGCGCACCTGGCGCACGCGTCCGGCGATCAGGTCCATCATGGTGCACGGGCCTTCGGGGTAGACGATGGTGACATCGAGCACTGCATGCAGTGCCTTGCCCATGGCATCGAGCACGAACGCCACGCCGCCCGCCTTGGGTCGCAGCAGGTGGCGGTACGGCGATTGCTGCGCGTCGTGCTTGGCCGGTGTGAAACGGGTGCCTTCGGCGAAGTTCATGATCGACACGGGCAGGTGCCTGAACTTCTCGCAGGCTTTTCGGGTGGTCTCGCGATCCTTGCCCTGCAGCTCGGGATGGCGCTTCAGCGTCTGCGCCGAATAGCGCTTCATGAAGGGGAAATCCAGCGCCCACCAGGCCATGCCCAGCAGAGGCACCCAGATCAGTTGCTGCTTCAGGAAGAAGCGCAGGAACGGAATGCGCCGATTGAACACTTTCTGCAGCACGGCGATGTCCACCCAGCTCTGATGATTGCACAGCACCAGATAGTTGCCCTGGCGACGCAAGCCATCCAGCCCCTGGGTCTGCCAGTCGATACGCGTGAACACGCGGAACAGGGCGTTGTTGACGCCAATCCAGCTTTCCGCCAGCGCCACCATCACCCGCGAGAGCGGCTTGCGTACGGCCGCCAGCGGCACCACGACCTTGATCAGCGCCAGCACCATCAGCGGCACGATGTGCAGCACGCTGTTGAGTACAAGCAACACAAGCGCCAGCGGTAGGCGCAGGAAGTAGGGCAGGGAGGTAAGCATAGTCACGCGTGCTTCTTGGAGGTGGCCCATGATGCCCAAAACGCGAACAAATAGGGTTGGAAACGGTGCCACATGTCGTGCAGGCCATCGTCAACACACCGCGGCAGCGCCCCTTCGCATTCGCAAAACGGTTCCAGGAATGCGCACGCGCATTTGCGTCATGCGGCACGAGTCAGATGGCTTCCACAGCGTGTGAGTGCGGCGCGCGCGGGCAAAGCATCGGGCCTTCAATAAGGCATCTGGCAGCGTTGCCCCCTTTCGCAGCACATATGGCCCTTCCGCCGGCACGTGTTCGTCGGCCATCAACCCGGTTGAAGCCCCCATCTGCGGTATGGAGAAGCAGCTCTCTCCCGAAAGCGGCAAGGGCGTGTATCGGCAATTCGGGTCTATGCCATGTGGCACATTTTGTTTGGTGTGTTACATCACTAGCATACCAACACTGATGCGCGCACGCAGATGGCGACACACGGCGTGGTGGCGTGTGGCTTTCGCGGGCGCGGTCAGTACACGCGGCGCACAAGCGTCGGCGCATCACCGGCCTGGCCGGGCATCTTGGGAAGGGGCATGACATGGGTAAGCGATTGGTAGCACGAGCGTGGCTGGTGGCGTCGGTCTTGCTGATGGCCACTGCGGTGCACGCCGGCGACGTGCCGGTGGACCGCGGGGCATACACGCTGCAGGCGCAGGTGCAGGGCGATGGGCCAGTGGTAGTGGTCTTCGAGTCCGGCTTTGGGCAGGGCCCGGGGGTGTGGAAGGACGTGATCACCGACCTCGGCGCGCAGTGCCGTTGCATCGCGTATGCTCGCGCCGGGCTAGGCAGGTCCGGCACGGACGGCAAGGCCAAGACCATCAAGGAGCACGTTGCAGACCTCTCTGCCGTGATCGATACGCTCGTGCCCAAGGGCAGGGTGGTGCTGGTCGGCCATTCCTATGGCGGGCTGCTGGCGACCGAATACGCACGCCGTCATCCGCAGCGCCTGCAGGGGCTGGTATTGGTCGACCCGGCAACCTGGGGGCAGCGGCACGACACCCTAAAGGCCGATCGCGCCCGTGTGCTGGCCGACGACAAGGCGCTGCTGGCCATGCTGCCGCCGAAGATGGCAGCCGACTACCGCATTCTGGTGGCCCAACTGGAAAGCCCGGACGCTACCCGCGCACGCATCATGCCCGATGTTCCGGTCGCGCTGCTGACCTCGACCCGCGTGGCTGACAAGCCTTTCGTGTTCGAGGAGACCTCGCGGGGCAAGGCGCTATGGAAGGCGGAGCATGCCGCGCTATTTGCCACGTTCTCGCGCGGCACGCATCGCTATGTGGCCACCGGGCACAACATCGAGCGTGAGCAACCGCAGGCGGTGGTCGAGGCGATTCGTAGCGTGGCGGTGACCGACCGGGGAATGGACTGATCAGGTGACCTGCCTTCAGGCGTAAACCGCCCCGAGGGTTTTGACGACCAGGTGCGCAAACGTGTTGCAGCGTCAAAACGGGGCGGGTTCACTTGCGCCTGTTCATCGTAGGGCTGCGCGGGAAAGAGAACCTGCCCCCGTTCTCGCATGTCTTGCCCAGGCGCACACCCGGTGGATTAGCGCGGGAGAGTGGACCTGACACAGTGTTTCGCGGCTGCGAAGATAGCTGACCTATAAAAAGACAGAGCAGGAAAAATGAGCGAACCCGAGCGCTGCGCAAAGATCCCCGAGCGAACGATAGCCGCTCCCCAGTCCATAAGCGCCGAAGCCAGAGCGGCCTTGTCGCGTCTTGTCGATGAGTCCGGGCAGCCACTGAATGCACGCCACGAGATGCCCTCTCCGGATGACTTCGCGGGGTGGATGGCGATGAAGGCAGCGGCGGAGGCGCACTATGCCGAGGCGGTTAAAGGATTGGCGGGGAATCTGCACTCCGCGCTCGAAACCGTCGCTGTCGAACAGGCAACGATCCACATCGCGACGCCGCAGGCTCCTATTGATGAAAGCGCTGCCGTGATCGATCTTCATGGCGGCGCCTTGGTGGTTGGTGGCGGAGAGGCTTGTCGCGTGGGCGCGCGCCGGGCGGCCGACCTGCACGGCGTGCGCTGCTACGGCGTCGATTACCGGATGCCCCCTGAGCATCCTTATCCGGCTGCCCTCGACGATTGCATGGCTTCGTATCGCTTCGTTCTTGATCGCCATGCGTCCGAGCGCGTTGTCATTTGCGGGCGATCGGCAGGCGGAAACCTTGCGGCTGCCATGCTGCTGCGGGCGAAGGATGAAGGCTTGCCGATGCCTGCCGGCCTGGTGTTGCTGTCACCCGAAGTGGATCTGACCGAAGCAGGGGACAGCTTTCAGACCAACCAGATGGTAGACCTCGTGTTGCCTCGCCCACTCATGTCCAACAACCTGCTTTACGCAGGCGGCGCGAATCTTGCCGATCCCTACCTGTCACCGTTGTTCGGTGATCTGCGTGGCTTTCCGCCAGCATTTCTGCAGACAGGCACACGTGACCTGTTTCTGTCGAACACCGTCCGCATGCATCGCGCGTTGCACAAGGCTGGCGTAGCAACCGAGCTTCATGTTTTTGAAGCCATGCCCCACGGCGGCTTCATGGGCGGGACGCCCGAGGACCAGGAGCTCGAGGCGGAAATTCGCCGGTTCGTCCGGGCACGTTGGGGTTGAGTTGATGCGCGAGTAAAAGCGCAGCAGCGTGCATTTTCCATCCGAAGCTCCGTACCGCACTCATGGCTTTCCAAACGGGGGCGGGTTCACTTGCGTTTGTTCACCTTAAGGCTGCGCGGGAAAGTGAACCTGTCCCCGTTCTCTTGCGCCGCGCCGTATCCACCCCCAGAAGACCGGCTGCCAGAAGTGCCAACGCGGGGAATAGGTCGGGCTCGGGGACTGGCACCGGTGGTGGCACCGAGTCAGTCACCCAGTATCCGGTGGCGCCGGAACAGCCTTCGTCGTAACACCCCCATGAAGGGTCGTCCGCACGGAAGTCACGGACTGTCCACAGCTGGTTGCGACCTCCCATGTAGTAACTGACTTGGCCATCATTGACGTACATGCCGCCTGTCAGGTACTCGCCGAACTGGACATCTGTTTCCAGTTCCCATGTCCATGGCTGGTGATTTCCAGACGGCGGTGTCATCAAAGCGGTCGATGAAAAAAAGGCGATGATGGGCGCCCCTGGATTGGGATACCCGTAGTAGCTGTAGTTCATGCTGCCCGCTTTGAACGCTTCGTCCGTTACTTCCAGCCACAGGTCGAAAGCACAGCAGGCCCCATCTGGCGCCGTGTTTGGCACCTTGTCGTTCACTGGCTGCCACGTATAGATCACCGAGGCGTCGGCTTTCGGGTTCATTGAACCGAGCAGCAATGCTGCGGCGCTGAGAAGCGTCGCAATGCGTGTCATCTTCATGGCGTCCTCCGGGCTGCCTTCACGACGATGCGTGTGCTGACAAGGGGACGCTGGCCGGTTCAGGTCGCGCGAGTATTGATTGGGGTCAATGTTTGTTTCCAACCGGGGATCAAGGCATTGGCCGGACTTCCTGCATTGCAGGGCCCGCCGGGCTGGATGCTGGCCACATTTGCAGGTACGTCTCGGATTAACCGAGGCGGCCGTCGCCTGACGCCGCCGCAATCCATGCCGGTCAATGCGCCCCTGGGCTGTGGCCAGAAGTGAACCTGACCCCGTTCTGCCAGATGCATGGTGCGGCATGGCCACACCGTCGGCGCGTCCGAGCTGCCTGTTCCTACCGTATGTTTTCGATTTACCCGAGGTCAGCACGGTAAGGCTGACGGCGGCGGACTTGCGGCGCTCCAGCACCTGCGCGCTGGCATGGCCGGTGCCGTCCGGCGGCCAGGCACATGCCGTTTGCCGGCAATGGCAAGCGGGTATCGGCGGGCGACCTGGACCAGGCACAAGAAGGAGACCGCGTCATCGGCCTGCTGGCCTGACGTATGTGTCGGCGTGAGCCTGACGCGCTGTCGGATCAGACCTGACTCGGCGGCTTTGCAAGTGTGGGTTTGAAACGGCGTCGCGTATGTAGGCCTTCGCTGACGCGGCCGTCAGTGACATCTGCACTTTTCCGTCGGCGGAGATACCAAAAGCGTGTTTCACCCACCTTGAATCTGGACAGGATTCACGCCCGATGCTGATGCCGCTTCCGGAGCAGGAATACATGTTCTCGCTTGGCTATGCCATCCCGCTGATGCCCAACCATCGCGCGGACCTGTACGTGTTTCCCGATTAGCCACGCAACAAGTTTCGGTCTCGGCACAAGCTGGCGGTGTACCAACGGAACCGGGATGGGTGCCGGTTCTGGCTGCATGGCTGCGAGGACCCGGCGCCTTCCAGGCGGACGCAATATGCACGCTGGCGAATGATGCGCCAGCGTGTGGAATAAGCGGGCGTGGGCGTTCCATCCGCCTATGCCGGTGGCGCACGGATGCTGTCGTCATGTTCCTGAGCTATGGCGTGGTGACTACGCAGGCGATGCGTCACCTGCCAAGTGCGGTGGGTTTACGGTGTCTTGGCTCTGGCCCGATTGCAGCGCGCCCGCCAACGCTTTCGCGGCCACGCGGATCTCCGGCATGGCCGTGCACTCCCATTGGGAACCGCGCAGCAGCGACCCGATGGCATACAGCCGGCCCATCGCGCGGCCCTGGGCGTTTATCAGCGCCCCGTTGGGTAGCGCGGCCAAGCCCAGCTGCAGGGGATCGGCACGGACCAGGCCGTCCTCGATGAGCTGCGACAGCAGCGGGTGGCGCGTATAGCCCACCGTGGTATCAAGCCCGGTGGCCTGGACTACGACATCTGCTGGCAGTGTGCTGTGAACCTGCGTGGCTCGGTGGCGCACGTGGACCTGAAGGTTGTCCTCGCCATCCACCTTGAGCACGCGCGCCGCATGCACTTGCAGGCGCTTGTTGTCGATCAATCGCTGGATGGCATCAGCCGAGCCCGGCGCCATGCGATGGCGGCCGGCTTCCCACAACCAGCGCAGGCGATGCAGGAACTGCCTGCGTTGCTCCAGCGTCATCGACTGCCACAGACGCGCGTTGATGGGCCGCATGCCATCAAGGAGGCTGCGCCAGTCACTGGTGGGGGCTTCGTGCATGGCTCGGCGAAACTGGCGCAGCATCGCCAACGGGCCATGGCAGGCCAGCAACCTGGCGTTGAGCCGGGCCTGGTGTGGGCATGGCGCCAGCGGCTCGACAGGGTGCCGAAACGGCAGCTGGCCGTGCCGGGACACCGCTACAAGCTCGGCGTGCGGCCAGCGCGATGCGGCCGACAGCAGGGTGTCGACGGCGGTCAAACCCGTGCCGATCACCACATAGCGGCGGGGCGCGTTTTCAAGCTCAGGCGGGCGCCATGGGTCGACGACGTAGCGTCCACTTGCCAAGGCTCGCTGCGTCACGGCCCGCAGCGGGCGCGGCGACAGGGCGCCCAGGGCCAGTACCACCGAATGCGCCTGGATACGATGGCCTGAGGCCAGCTGCACCACCAGGGAACCATCCGGCAAGGCCTGGATACGTTCGGCCGATGGTTCGTGCACCTGGAAATGCCGTCCGCGGATCCGCGCCTCTTCCATCCGCCCCTGTATCTGCGCTTCGATGAAGTCACCAAACAGCCCACGGGGCAGGAAGTCCGCGCCGGACACGCCCGCGCGGTGGCGCATGGCATGTTGCAGGAATTGCTCTTCGTGCTCGGCGAACAGGCCCATGCCCGAGGCGCGTACGTTGAGAAGATGCTGCTCGTTGTCTGTGGCGTAGGCAATACCACGGCCGGTGGCCTGACCGCCGGTGACCCAATGCACCGTGCCGACGGCGGTGGCCTGCAGCAGTTCACCAAATACGGCCGAGCCGGCCGCGCCACCGCCGATGATCGCGATGTTGTACATGGTTTGACTCTCATGTTCGGTCGCGGACACGTCGCCCTCATGGGCAACGGCGCTTGTGCTGAAAACCCTGGCTCAGGCGAACGTGTGTTCGCTCAGCGCCGATGGCGTACCCGTGGTCCAGTGGCCGCGAGTGTCCTTTTGGAATACTTGGTAGCGCTGCAGATCGCCGCCGTAGACATGCAGCGACAGCGCGGTCCGGTGCAGGGATGCGTTGCGGCATTGATGCGCGTAGTCGGCCCCACTGAACATGGTGTGGTCGCCGATGCCGAGCACAGTGGTGTCTTTGTGCACCAACTGAGGTTGTGCCGACGTGGTGAGCTGATAGGAGGTCACTTCCAGCACGCCATCGAGCACCAGTTCGATGCCCCATAGTCCGTCATGATCGTGGATGGGCGTGGTGTAGCCGGCGGGCCAGACGATCAGCAGCACGCTGTATCCGGTGTCTGCCGGGTCGGCCAGCGGCAGGCGGTGTAAGCGCCCGGATTCAATGGACCGGTCCATCTGATTGGCACGAGGGCATCCCTCCCAGCGGACGGCCGACGTCAGTGCCTCAGCCAAGCCAGGACGCCTCACGGGAGGTGCCGGGTCCAGGCAGTCGGCCATGGTCTGAAGCACGCGGTGCGTCCAGTCCTGGGTGATCGAATCGAACATGCTTTTCATGATCTTTCCTGGGTCAATGGGCCCAGGGTCGAATCAAGCATCACGCTCATAAAAGGCTTGTTAGCAGGAAATCTCGGTTTTGCAGGCGAAGGCGGGATGAATGATCAGCTTAAGCAGGGAAGTCATTGAATAAATAGATATTTGTAAGATATATGGAGTTCCATTCATACATAAAAAATATAAAAGATTAGGAAATCCGTCTTACCGCAAGGCGCTGCGTATGGATGGCCGTTCCTTGGTGCGAAAAGCGCAGGCCGGGTCAGGCGTGATTGCGCACCCAGATCTCGATCATGCACAAGTCGAACAGGCGGCCCTCGCCGTGGCGAGGTTTTGGCCCTGGGTTATCCACATCCAACAGGCAGCCTCCAACAATCGACGAATCCAGCCCGCCGGAAAGCTCCAGTAGCACGTGGCGATCGGTTTCGGCCTTGGCCTGGACGGCTGTTGTGATGGCCTCCCGCAGCATGAGCGCGGCCTAGGTAGGGTCGGTTTGCCGCTGCGTTTCGGCGACGAATTGCCACGGTGACCAGGCAAGGTGGGTGGCGGTATTTCCTGCATCGACCGCAAGCAGACACCCCGGCAGCAATTCACGCACGTCGACAAGGCCGGTGCGGGAGATCTTCATGTGCGGATGGCGTACGTTGTGTCGCACGAATTCCTCGTCGATGCAGTCCCGGTACAGACCAAGGCCAGATGCCAGCGCCAGGTCGCCAGTGATGAATCCATGACCCTGCGCAAGGTCATAGACGCACGCCAGGCCCCCCGATGGATCGCGCATCACGGTGAAGCCCCCGGAGCTGGACTCGACCGGCTGAAACAACAGGTATTTGCCCCAGAGCTGCTCAAGCAGTTGCTGCCGGAACCTGGCGGGTGTTGGCGCGGCGGGCAGGTCCATGGGATTCACCACGGGGCGTCCGTGCCTGTCATAAAGTTCGCCGAGCAGCAGGCCACCGCCGGGCAGCGTCATTACGGGTGCTTCTCTGGCGGCGAACACCATCATGTGGCCAACCTGTCCCCGATAACTCATGCGCTGGGTGGCCAGTGTGCTGACGTATTGTTCTCCGAAAGCCTTGGCGGTCAAGGCGATATAGCGGTGGCTCATCAGATCACCTGGGTCGGGACGTGGGCTTGCGTGGTGCCCAGGGCTCCGTTCAACACCCATGAGCCGTGTTGAACCCATGCGTGGGCGGAGAATGGATCGGCAGCGATGCTCAACACGAGCCGAGCGTGCAGGCCGTGGGCGGCGAGAAAGCGGACCATCGCCAGCGGGTCGATCAGGCGGCGCGTGGGGATGGGCACGAAAGGACGCCCGCGATGGCATTGCATGGACGCTTCCAGCGGGCGCTGGTGGTAGCGGGCATCATCGTCGCCGGGTGGTAAAGCGTTCCGCTGCCGGTAGCCGCTCAAGGTCGTGAGAATGGACTTCAGGGGCCGCGTGTTCAGTTGCCTGCGTATCGCCGCGACGCTGAGAAACCCCTGGCTTGCCGCCGGGACCGAAGCTGGGATGTCGGCGTTGGGCACTTCAAGCGCGCCATGCCTGGGCGCCATGGTCTTGGTGGTGGCGCACGAGGTGGGCACCTCGGGGGAGAACACACCACGCTCGATCAGTGGAGCGACATCGACGTCCGTTCCATCGACGTCCGTTCGGTTGGGGGTGTCCAGGTAATCGCGCAACTGACGTTTCAGCGCCTGGCACCGCTGAAAATATCGGTCCTTCCGGATGTCGAGGACAAACAGTCGACCGTCCAGTTGGCAGAACGAAAGGTCTTCACCCAGATAGCCGATCATCGTCGTGGCCCAGGAAAAAGGGACGCGCCCAGTGACGCGTCCCAAGGGGTCAGCTTTCGGAAATACCCATGACCTGGGTGCCACCGATGGCCTCATCGTTACCGAGGCCGCCCTGGGTATCGACGCTGGCCAAGCCGAGTTCGATCACGTCTTCCGACGCCTGGGTGCGGGTGTCTTGGTGGGCGTTCATATCAGTCTCCTACTGTTGGCGTCGTCGCGGCTCCATGGCGAGGGCAACGTAGGAAGCAAATATTTTAATTATCAATTAATTATCTGATAATTATTTACGCAGTGTGACGCCCGTCACAGCTGAAGTCGTGATGCGTTCAACCGTCGTTGCAGGCTTTCAGAGCGAGGAAGTTGGCTGCCGAACCCACGCGGTTGTCATCAACGAGTGAGCATCCCGTCTGGTTTGAGTCACCGGCCCAGAATGGAGTCGAGCGGACACTGACAGTGGGGTTCCGGCGATCATTCGAAGCACAAGTGGCGACTGCAATTTATATATCATCGCTATACGGCTGATTGTATCGCCGCTATAGTTCATGCATGAACATGCGTGCCGCTTTGCTTACTGCTGCTTTGAAGGTGCTCGAGAACGAAGGCGAGGCTCGGTTCTCGACGCGTGCCGTTTGTCACTTGGCCAAGGTCACCGCCCCCACGCTCTATCACCACTACGGGAGTGCTGATGGGCTGTTGAGCGCAGCGATGACGGAGGCGTTCTCCCAGTTTCTGGCCAGCAAGAAAGCGGCAGCGAAGTCCAGCGATCCGGTCGTTGCCCTGCGAGAGGGTTGGGATGACTACGTCCGCTTCGCTGCGGCGCGTCCTCGCATCTATGCCGCGATGATGAGTCGTGTCCTTCAGGGCGCCCAGATTCCGGCGGCCCAGCAGGCGTTCGCGCTTCTGCTCGAGCGCATTTCAACCATTCAAGATGAGGGGCGGCTTGCACTTGAAGTCGAGGTTGCCGCTGACCTGATGTGGGCGTCGGCGAACGCTGCGTCGCAACTGTATGTAACGGCCCAACTGCGTGGCACCGAGCCACCCACCAAGGGCGTTCTCGAGGCCATTTGCGCAAACGCATTGAGCGCCATCCTGGTTCCAGCTGCTGTATCGGAGGGCTGATCGCCATGCGTATTCTTGTCACGGGAGGCACCGGTTTTCTTGGTGGCTACTTGATCCGGCAACTTGCACAAGCGGGCCACCAGGTGATTGCCCTGACTCGCTCATCGGCGTCTCATGGGCCGCTGCGGGCATTGGGCGCCTCCCCGGTCGATGGCGACCTTGCGAGCACGGGGCCACCATCGCTCCCGGCGATTGATGCTGTCGTGCATGCAGCGGCACTGTTTCGGTTTTCCGGACCGCGCGAACCGTTTTTCCGTACCAATGTGGACGGTACCGGCAGGTTGCTGGCATGGGCCAAGGAGGCCGGCGCGAAGGTTTTCATCTACATCAGTGCGGCAGGCATCATCATGGATGAAGCTGGCACGCCCGTGCATGGTGCCGATGAGCAGGCAGCGACATTCCCGGACCATTTCTCGGCTTACCTGGCAAGCAAGGCACAGGCGGAATCGATGGTGTTGATGGCCAACATGCCAGGTTTCCGCACGCTGGCGCTTCGTCCGCCGGCGTTATGGGGCCCTGGTGACCCATTTAGCCGGGCGCTACCTCAGGCCATCGACTCTGGACGGTTTGCCTTCGTCGACCGAGGTGACTATGCCTTCGACACCTGCCATGTCGACAATGTGGTCGAAGCGGTCCAATGTGCTCTGCAGCACGGCGAGGGTGGGCGCGCCTTTTTCATCACCGATCAAGAGCCACTGACGTTTCGCCAGTTTGTTGCCTCGCTCGCCAGCATCCAGGGCAGGTCCATCGAGCACGTGCGTTCAATCTCCTACGGCATGGCATCGACGCTTGGTCGCATGATGGATGCAATCTGGTCCATCGCGCGTAAAAGCGGCGATCCTCCGATTTCCCGTTCCATGATGCGTATGATCGGGCGCGAGTTCAGTGTCAGCGATCAGGCCGCGCGCTGCGAGCTCGATTATGTCGGGCGAACGTCTCGCGCCATGGGATTGCGCGGCTATGGATAGTCAAGCCGGCTTCGATGGGCGCCGAAGCAAGGCGATCTTTCGGGCTCTTGTTAGAGCCTGGCTTGAATTGTTCCAGCCCCAGGGGGGCAAGCCGATACCGCTTCTCCAGCAGGCGATGAGAGCCTTTAGTGAAGGTCTTCTGCACGCTCACTGAGCAGGCTCACAATGCAGGGAACCAGCTTTTTGCGATGCTCGTGATAGTCCCGGAGCGCAGACTTCAAGGCAGGTATATCGCTCTTCTGCCAGCAGGTCATCAGCTGCGACAGTTCGTCCTGGGTTTGCTTGACCAGGCTTTGCTTGGCACGGCGCACGGGCGCCAGGCGGTCGTTGGCGTGGCAAATGGCGCGCTGCAAGGAGTCATGCATGGTCGCGCGGGCCATCGCATCGAACAGCTGCCATGTCCGTTTGGCCATGTCACCGTTGAGCGTTGCATCCGACGTGCCGTGCCTGTGCTCAGCCGACGCCAGGTTCCTGTCGCAGGCCATCAGCAGCAGGCGTTCCATCCAGTCGTACAGGTCGCGCAGGGCGACTTCATTGAGCAACGGTACCTGTAGTCCACCGCGGGCATGGTCGGCGACCAGACCTTCGCCCACCAGGCGGTACAACGCGAACCGGACTGGCGTGGGACTGGTACGGAACTGGGTGGCGAGCATGGCCGGATCAATGCGTTGGCCAGGAGCGTAGTGCCCTGATCGAAGGTGGCATTTAACCTGCCGGTATACCAGGGCGCTTTTGGAGTAGGACGTGTTCATCGCGGGACTTCATGTCTGCGGATATCACTCCATTCAAGAATGCGTCTCATATCTATGTCCGCGCAAGACCGTCGACCGAGCCGCGTAGGTTTAGACGTGAAGCCGGTCGCTTTACGCCGTGCTGCTTGCCGGTGGTGCTGCGGGCCCTCTGGGCGTGCATGCGTTGGCCATGAAGGGGCGGCGCCTTGTCAGGTTCGTGTTTCAGCGCATCGCTGCGGTTTGGGATTTCATCCCAGATATTACCGAAACCTTACGAAATGCCTAAACTTCCTGGATGTTCGGCCGATAAGTCGATTAGGCCCTTCCCGCACAGCCGATGGTTGCGGGGGCCATCTCCCCTGGAGAGATCAAGGACGAGCCGGCGATGCAGGCAGCTATAGCCGCCAAGGGTGTCCTTATAAAATCGGGGGGAGCTTTATGCTCAAGCTCAGACTGAGTGTTAAGTACAAGATCAGCCTGGCCATGGCGGCCTGCGCGGTCGTTCTTGTGGCCATCGGTGGGACCGCGTTTTGGGCGTCTCATCGGCTCAATAGTCAGATTGAGGGCATTTACAATTCCAACGTCATGCCCCTGCGCTTGCTCAGCGAGGTGCGCAAGCATGTGGCTGGCAATCGCGATGCGATCCTGGTGGCGGAAATTGACCCAAAGGCCGACATCACGACGCTCGCGCAGACTTTCCAGACTCACGATAACGCCCGTTCCAAGGCCTGGGCGGGCTATTATCCGGAGCGTGTCACCGACCCGGCGGAGTTGGCGAAGGCCAAGAAGTACCTTACGGCTCAATCGGCCTACGAGGCGGCGCAAGACCGCGTTTTGGCGGTGTTTCAGAGCGGCGATCGAGCGGGCGCGGTAGCCCTGGCCCGTAGCGAACTGCGCACGCTTTATCCAGTGGTTATCGGTGCTCTTGATAGCCTGGTGGATATCAATGTGGATGAAGCCAACCGTGCCAAGGGTGCGGCGACGGTTGTCTACAGCGACACCCGTGTGGCCCAAGCCGTGCTGCTGGTGGCGGGACTGGTCGTTTTTGCGCTCATCGCGTTCGGTTTGATCAGGATGATCATTCGCCCGCTGTTTCGCGCCGCCGGTTTGGCGCAAGCGATTACGGCAGGCCGTCTTGGCAACTCGGTCGATGTGGAAGGGCACGACGAATTCGCCCAATTGCTGCGCAGCCTCAGGCAGATGGACCTGACACTCAGTCGGATTGTCGGCGAGGTGCGCGAGAGCTCGGCGTCGGTGAGTGAATCGGCGCGTCAGATTGCCCTGGGCAACGATGACTTGAGTCAGCGTACCCAGTCCCAGGCGGCCAGCCTGGAGGAGACTGCGTCGGCCATGGAAGAAATGACCGCGACAGTCAAACAGAACTCCGACAGCGTAAGTGCTGCCAGCCAATTGGCCACCGGTGCTCGTACACATGCCGAACGTGGCGGAGAGGTGGTCTCGCGGGCGATATCGGCCATGGAAGACATCAGCACTTCCAGCCGGCATATTGCCGATATCGTGGGGTTGATCGACGAAATCGCCTTCCAGACCAACCTGCTGGCGCTCAATGCAGCGGTGGAGGCCGCGCGCGCTGGCGATCAGGGACGAGGCTTTGCCGTGGTGGCCTCGGAAGTACGCGGCCTGGCGCAGCGAAGCGCTGCCGCGGCCAAGGAGATCAAGGAGCTGATCACCCATAGCGTGGCCAAGGTGAAGGTCGGCGGTGAGCTGGTTGGCGAGAGTGGCGAAGTGCTCTCCGAGATTGTCGAAAGCGTCAAGAAGGTCACGGAGATCGTCGCCGAGATTGCCGCGGCCAGTCAGCAGCAGTCGACCGGTATTGACGAGGTCAATACCTCGGTCATGCGCATGGACGAGACCACGCAGCAAAACGCGGCGCTGGTCGAGCAGGCGGCCGCCGCCAGCCGCTCCATGGAGGAACAGGCCAACCGGCTGATTGAGCAGGTCGCCTTCTTCCGTACCAGTGACACCCTCGCGGCAGGTGAAGGGCACGAGACCTCCCGCCGTCGCGCCGTCGATGCGTCCGACATGGCGCGGACGGCAACGCCGACTGCGGCGCATGGGGAGAGAGGTATGGCGCACGGACGGATGCTCAGTCACTCACATCAGAGCGGCCATCGTTCCCGCGACCATGAGAGTGCAGGCACCGACGCAGACGCATGGGCATCGTTCTGAATTGATGCCCAAGCTTTTCGGTGCACCCAGGAGTGGTCATGGGGCGCTCTGGGGTTGGAGCGAACCGACTGGGCGGCTCGTGTCCGCCCTTGTGGAGCTGGGTGTCTGCAGGTTCTGGCCAGGGAAGGCCCTTTGCTGGCGCGTGCGTACCCAAGCTCAGCGTGTATTAGCGTTGGCGCTGCCGTGGGTACGCGGCGTGGTGCGACCGGCACGCGTTGGCGCGCGCCGGTCGTTGTTGCGGGTTACCGGGTCAGCGCAGACCGCCGCCGGCGAAAATCTTTTCACCGGTGAGCCAGTAGGATGCATCCGATGCCAGGAAGGTGACGATCGAGGCGATGTCCTGTGGTTGGCCGAGGCGGCCAAGCGGGGTTTGCGAGACGATGCCTGTCTGCATCTCCGAGCCGATGAAACCGGCCGTGTGTGTGCCCTCGGTTTCCACCATGCCGGGGTTCACGGCATTGACGCGGATCTGGCGCGGTCCCAGCTCCTGCGACAGCACGCCGGTGATGGCGTCCACCGCTCCCTTGGTACCCGTATAGACGGCGCTGGCCGCCGGCACCGAGCGCGACACCACCGAACCGATGTTGATGATGCTGCCACCGTCGTGCATGTGCGCGGCGGCGGCCTGGGTCACTTGCAGCAGGCCCAGCACGTTGATGTTGAACTGGCGGTGGAATTCCTCGGCGGTGATGTCGGCCAGGGCGCCGAATGCGTACACGCCGGAGTTGTTGACCAGCACGTCCAGCCTGCCGAACGTGTCCACGGCGGCGTCGACAATACCCTTGGCCTGGGCGGCGTTGGACACGTCGCCCTTGACGGCGACGGCCTTGCCACCGCCCGCTTCGATGTCCGCGACCACGGCATCGGCACCAGCCTTGCTGGACGCGTAGTTGACCACAACCGATGCGCCGGCCGCGGCCAGTGAGCGGGCGATGGCCGCGCCGATGCCCTTGGATGCGCCGGTGACGACGGCGACTTTGCCTTCAAGCGTGTTCATGGGGATTTCCTGTGGCGGATGAGAGGTTGTTGTTCCGAAGTTCGTAAATTATGAACTATAGAACTGTAAATCAAGGCTTGCTACGCTTTCCCTTATGAAACCGCTGGTTCACCCGTCCATCGACGATGTCACCGTGGAGGGCATTCTGCATGCCCTTTCCGACCCGGTGCGCACGGCGATTTACCTGGGCATGGTCGATGCGGGCTGTGCGCAGACGTGCTCGACGTTCCAGCAGGTGAGCGACCGCGCCATCCCCAAGTCGACGCTGTCGCAGCATTTCCGCACGCTGCGCGAGGCCGGCCTGATCCGCAGCGAGCGGCAGGGCGTGGAAATGCGCAATACCACGCGCTGCGCGGAGATCGAGCAGCGCTTTCCGGGGCTGCTGTCGGCGATCATGGCGGCCTACCGCGCCCAGGCCGCGAAGGAATCCACCCACAGCGCAGATTGATGCGGTGAGATGGCGTCGACGTCACTGGCGCCGACGGAACCTTCCTCCGGTGCCCGGTGGCTTATTGCCGTGGGGCAAGTTCAGGCCGGGTGCCGTGGGGCGAGTCTTCTCATGATTTCCGGTTTGTCTTTCCTTATGGCCCTTGGCGTGGCTGGGAGATACCGGTGTCTCGTCGTTTGCGGTGCTGATTAGCGCCGGGGGCGTTTTCGAAATCTTCTTGCACGCGGCTGATGGCGCCTATACAGTGAACCATATGGTTCAGTATAAGGCCCGTCTCGACACAACCTTCGCCGCGCTCTCCGATGTCACCCGGCGCGGTGTGCTGGAGCAACTGGGACGTTCAGACGCCTCGATTACTGATCTTGCCCAGCGGTTCCAGATGACCCTGACGGGCATGAAGAAGCATGTCAGTGTCCTGGAGCAGGCGGGGCTTGTGACCACGGAAAAGGTCGGGCGTGTACGAACCTGCCGGCTGGGACCGCGCCGGCTGGAAGAAGAGGCGGCGTGGATCGAGCAACACCGCCAGCTCTGGAGCGCGCGTTTCGACGCGCTGGATGAGGTTGTTGAAGACTTGAACCGGAAGGAGAAGGCACATGCCAGTCGCAAAAGAAGGTAGTTCCGCTGCCACGAACCGCACCGTCGTGGAACGCAAGTCCGACCGCGAACTTGTCGTGACGCGAACGTTCAACGCCCCGGTGCACATCGTTTTCGAGGCCTGGAGCCGAGCCGAACTGTTCGCGCGTTGGTGGGTCCCGAAGTCGGTGAGCCTGACGCTACTGTCGTGCGACATGGATGTTCGCACCGGGGGCACGTACCGGCTGGTGTTTCGCCATCCGATGAGCGAAGAGCCGATGGCGTTCTTCGGCACGTACCAGGAGGTGACGCCGAATGAGCGTATCGTCTGGACGAACGAGGAAAGCGGCGAGGGCGCCGTGACCACGGTGACGTTCCAGGAACGCGCCGGCAAGACGCAGGTGACCTTCCACGAACGCTATCCCACCACTGCGGCCCTGGAAGAAGCTCTCGCCGGTTCGGCCGAAGGCTTGCCCGAGCAGTTTGCGCAGCTCGATGAGCTGCTCGCAGGCAGTTCCTGACCAGATAGCGTTTACCGAAGGTATGGAAGCGCGACGGTGGCTGTGTGTTCACCGTCGCGCGGGTGCATTCCACGTTGCGTGAGGACGACGTGCTGACACGTCATTGCTGCGATCCGATGCGGCCCGAGGTGGTCCAATGCTTTCTTGCCGCGGGGCTATCAACGGCCGGTCGGCGCGACGCGGCCACCTGAGTCCCCGGACCGCCACCTCCAGCATGTATGCTCAGGTTTCCGCCAAGTCTGGCGATGATGCGTGCCGATGCACGGAAGCCGCCGAATGAACGTCGACAAGAAACGCATCATCCGCATCCTGCGCGTTGTCATGCCTCTGGTGGCACTGGTGTGCATCGTGACGCTGCCACCGTGGGCGGGCATCAAGGCCTGGTTGTCGCCGTTACCCGATAGCGTTCAGCAGCAGGTCGATGACGCCGTGCACGATGGGCTGGATGGCGTCATCGTGTATGTCGATCAGGGTGGCAGGGCACCCCGGCTATACGCGGCTGGCTGGAAGGATGCCGCGCATCGGGTGCCGGCCGATCCGCACGCGCTTTTCAAGATCGCCAGTATCAGCAAGCTGTACATCGCCGCGGCGACGGTCAAGTTGGTGCACCGGCATGTCCTTTCGCTGGATGACACGCTGGCCCAGCGGCTGCCGGAACTGGCCGGCCACATTGCCAACGCCGATCGCATCACTTTGCGCATGCTGCTGCAGCATCGCAGTGGCATTCCCAATTTCGTCGACGCTGACGGTTTCGATTGGGCGCGGCGACAGGCCGATTCCAACGACAATCTGAAACTGGTACTGGACAAGCCGGCCGACTTTGCGCCGGGTGAGCGTCGCCGTTACTCCAACACCAACTACCTGCTGATCGGCGCCATCCTCGACCGGGCACTGGGTTACAGCCACCAACGCTATATCCAGCAAGAGTTGCTAAAGCCGCTGGGGTTGAACCACACCTATGGTTCGCTGCGCGATGTGAACCCCGCCGACCTGGCCAGTGGCCATCAGCACGGGATCGACGCGGACCTGAAAACGCTGGACTTTGAAACGCCCGGCGGTTCGATGGTGGCTACGGCGCGTGATGTCGGAGTCTTCGTGCGGGCTCTGAACGATGGCAGTCTGTTCGACCCCGAGGAGCGGGCTCTTTATGCCTCGGTCTATGAATACGGACATGCCGGCTGGCTACCGGGCTACCACAGCATTGCGCGCTATCACCGCGACATCGACACGGTCGTGGTCGAGTTCGTGAGCACCACCGGCGGTGATCGGGAGCTGCTGACCAATGTCGTCTACAAGCGGATAGTCCGTATCCTGCGGCGGCAAGCGCACGCGAAGATGGACCCGATGCCTGCCCCTTCAGCGTAGTTGAACGCCTGGACCTGCTCGACAAGGTTGGTGTGCGTCGAGGCCTGCGCTCCGCTCCAGCGGCTCAGGGCGCATTCTGCCGCCAGCTGTGTGCGGCAGACGTCCAGCCCAGACATGAGGGGAAACACGCGGCCACCGCGGGAGGTGCCGCAAAGGCGGCTGTCTGTGCGTGGTCAGCATCGTTTTCGGTGATGCGTTGTGAGCCAGCCGCGGTGTATGGTTCCAGCGTGCGGACAGCGCGTCGACCACCGCGGGCGGGCCGCGCATCGAGGAGTACGTGCAATGTCCGATCAGGCACCCCGGGCCTCTTGGCGCCACCCCGTCTGGTCGACGGCGCGAAAGGATGGCGTGGGCACGGCGCTAGGCACTTCCCGACTATGGTTCACCGTGGGCTCGGGCATTGTCACTGAAGTCTATTATCCGCGCATCGATATTCCGCAGGTCCGCGATCTGGGCTTCATCGTCGCTGATGACAACGGCTACTGGCGGGAGCTCAAGGCACGGCCTGAGGCCGAGATATCGTTCCAGGATGCTGACGTGCCTTTGCCGTCGGTGCGGCACCACTGCGACCGGTTTACCTTCTCGATGCAGGTATGCGTGGACCCCCGGCGCGATGTGTTGCTGGTGGACTATGTGCTGGAAGGGGATCCGGCACTTCGCCCCTATCTGCTATGCGCTGCACGGCTTGGTGAGGATGCCGCCAATAACCTGGCATGGGTTGGGGCGTGGGCTGGCAGACGCGTGCTGTGGGCCGAGCAGGGACCGTTCGGACTGGCCCTGGCTTGCCGTGATGCGGAAGGAAGCTGCGCACTCGGCCGCAGCTCGGTCGGCGAGGTGGGCGCCAGCGATCTGTGGCAGGACTTTCACCTGCACGGCCGCATGCGCGCGCACTACGAGCATGCCGGACCTGGTGAACTGGCCATGGGCGGGGAGTTGCCTCGTCGTGGCACGATTGCCCTGGGCCTGAGCACCAGCAAGGAGTCGGCGGCCACGCTGGCGTGGTCTTCGCTGACAGAGGGCTTTGCCCCGGTGAGCGATGCCTACCGCCGGGAGTGGCATGCATGGCGTCACCAGTGCCTTCCGCCCGAGCCGGTGCTGCAGGCGTTGAGCGAGCCGGCAAGGCTGCTTTACCGGCGCTCGGGCCTGGTACTTCGCTGCCACGAGGATCGGACGTTTCCGGGGGCCATGGTGGCCAGTCTTTCCATCCCCTGGGGCGAGGCCAGCGACAGCCGCGGCGGGTATCACCTGGTGTGGTCCAGGGATCTGGTGGAATCGGCCGGCGCGCTTCTGGCGGTCGGCGCCGTGCAGCAGGCACGCGATGTTCTGAGTTATCTCATCAGCACGCAACAGGCCGATGGCCACTGGCTACAGAATCAATGGCTGGGTGGAAAGCCATTCTGGCAGGGCGTACAGCTGGACGAGACGGCCTTTCCGGTGTTGCTGGCGGCGGCGCTGAGCGGGCAGGGCGCGCTTGCCGACGTGGCCGTGCATGACATGATCTGGCGGGCACTGAAGTTCATCATTGCGCATGGACCTGCCACTGTGCAGGACCGCTGGGAGGAAGACAGTGGCGTCAATACCTTCACGCTGGCCGTGGTGATTGCGGCCCTGGTGGAGGGCAGCCAGTTTCTGCAGGGCGAGGCCAGGGCATGTGCGCTGATGGTGGCCGATGACTGGAATGCGCGCCTGGAGGATTGGACCTTCGTGGATGGCAGCGCGCTGGCCGCTCGACATGGTGCGCGCGGATATTACATGCGCATCAGCCCGGCCGGCGTGCTGCTCAACGAGGCGGCCAAGGACGAATGGCTGCTGATCAAGAATCGCGCGGAAGATCCCCATTTATCGGCCGACCAGCAGGTGGGAACGGATTTTCTGCAGTTGGTTCGCTATGGCCTGCGTGCCGCGGATGCCCCGGCCGTTGTCGATTCGATAAAGGTGATGGACGGATTGCTAAAGACCGACACACCATGCGGGGCGGTCTGGCATCGATATACGGGAGACGGTTATGGCGAGCATGTTGATGGTGCGCCCTTCGACGGCACCGGCATCGGTCGGGGATGGCCTTTGCTGGTCGGTGAGCGCGGTCATTACGCGGCAGCGGCCGGGGATGACGTGTTGCCGTACATCGAGACCATGGCGCGGATGACTGGCGCTGGCGGTTTGCTGCCCGAGCAGGTCTGGGACGACGCTCCCATCCCGGACCGGGGGCTGTATCCGGGGCAGCCCAGCGGTTCGGCGATGCCATTGGTCTGGGCGCACGCGGAGTTCATCAAATTGTGTCACAGCCGTGTTCTGGGTTATCCGGTGGATCGACCAGCGGCGACCTGGGCACGCTATCAGGGGCAACGTCCGCAACCGGGCTTCCGTCTCTGGCGATTTCAGCAACGGCCCAGTGTCATTGGCGCCGGTCAGGAGCTGCGCGTGTTGCTGGATGCGCCTTTCACCTTGCACTGGGGCGTCGATGGCTGGCGGGACATCCAGGATGTGGCCTCCAGCGACTGGCAGTTCGGACATGTTGCGACCATCCCTGCGCTTGCCAAAGGCAAAGCCTCCCGGCTGCAATTCACGTTCCGCTGGCAGGAAAGTGGCCAATGGCAGGGTGAGGATTTTGAAGTCGGGATTGAGGCCGAGCCGTCCTGAGCCGGCGTACTGGCGCAGCCGAGGCTGGCGAGGGCAAGCGCAAGGACGATGGTCTGCCTGTTCATGGCGTCACTCCGGCTGGGGAGTGGTGCCGGTCCGGATCGCCCGCCGCTGGCGCTGCATAGGCGCAAGGTGGACGACAAAACCATGCAGATCCGAGCGCGAAGACGCCACGGATACCTGCAAACGATGGCGGGTAGTGACCGTGCGACATCGTAGATACGACCCGCTCCGTCGCGGTTGCACTGGCTCCAGCCGCCCCGCATTGGAAAGGGCGGACTCTGAGGTGGCCATGTGCATCGCTTCGTGAGCGCACATGGCTTTGGGGCGTCCAGCCATGATGTTGGCGTGCGGCTTTCAGCGGGAACCGGGGTGACCAATGGAACCGTCACCGCCATGGTCGTGATGGAGTCGAAGGGCAACGGCGCCCGCCATGTGATGACCGCACGCGTCTGGCAACGAAACCATCTTCAAGGCGAGGTGGAGTTGGCATTGGCGGGAAGAAGGCCACTGACATAGCCGTTGAACCGTTTGTCGCGCACTTGATGTGGATGCGATGGCCGCTGACGGCCACGGCGGGGCGCTATAAGTGAGGGAGCGCGATGAAACCGGTGCTGGCCCAGGCACTGGTGGAGGTCAGCCTGGTGGCGTGATCCTGAGACGTGATTCACGTATTTGAAAGCAATCCTTGAGGAATAGGTTCGAGGACCTAAAGCTTGATCAGGCAGGTGCCGAAGGTGCATATAGCCTGCAAGAGGCAGGTGTGGCCGGAATGGAGTTCCCGCGTCCAATGCTTAGTGCCGTTGAGTTTTTCCGTTCCATTGCGTCGAAGCTTGGATCTGCCGAACATCGTTACCGGGAGGCCCTGGTCCGTGGGCAGGCGGTGATCGACTTCCACGCGGATGGCACCATTCGGCGCGTCAATGACGACTTTCTTCAGCTGTTCGGCTATGCGCGCCATGAGGTGATCGGACATCACCACCGCATGTTTGTCGGCCATCACGCCGAGACGGACGAGTATCGTGCGTTCTGGGCCGATCTGGCCCATGGCCAGTTCAAGCAAGGCGTTTACAAGCGCTACACCAAGGCAGGGCGTGAGGTTTGGATCCAGGGCACGTACAGTCCGCTTTTCGATCGGCGAGGGCGTGTGGTGGGAGTGGTCAAGCACGCCGTCGATGTCACCGATAATCTGCTGAGACAGGCGGACATGCGCGGGCGTCTTGCCGCCATCGACCGTTCCCAGGCTGTCATCACGTTTGACCTGAACGGCATTATTCTGGATGCCAATGAGAACTTCCTGCGCGCCACCGGTTATGCGCTGGAGGAGATCGTTGGTGCCCACCACCGCATCTTCGTGCCTGGGTCAGAGCATCAGTCGCAGGCGTACGCCGATTTCTGGGCCCACTTGCGCAAGGGCGAATACCGAGAGGCGCTGTTCAAGCGTCTTCGCAAGGACGGCTCCGAGCTGTGGATACAGGCCACTTACAACCCCATCCTTGATGCCGCCGGTCGTCCGGTGAAAGTGGTGAAGTACGCCACGGATGTCACCGCGCGCACCCGGGCATCGATGTGCATGTCCAAGGCACTGGGGGATCTGTCCGCAGCGATACCAAGCATCGCCGAGCAGTCGATGGAGGCGGCCAGTCTGGCTTCCAGCGCCAGCGAACGGGCCAAGATGGGCAGTCACACCGTTGCCGAGTTGGACAAGGCCATCTCGGCGATCAACCAACACGCCAAGGACATGAATGAGATGGTCAGCACCATCAATGGCATTTCCTTTCAGACCAACCTGCTGGCGTTGAACGCCACGGTCGAAGCGGCTCATGCCGGTGCGCTGGGACAGGGTTTTGCCGTGGTTGCCAAGGAAGTACGCGAGCTGGCCACCCGCAGCGGTCAGTCCGCGACACAGATTCGCCAGGTCATCGAGCACGTCGCCGATGCGTTGACGCAATGCACGGGTCATGCCGCCCAGGCGCGCCAGGCCATGGAGGATATTCTGCTGTCGTCGGTTAATGTGAGTGATCACATCCGGCGCATTGCCGCGTCCACCCAGCGCCAGAGTGCCGACGTGGCGGAGATCGATCGGGCGGTGGGTACGATGAGGTCGCCCTGAGCCGATTGGAGGTAAACCGGAGACCGATCAAGCTGCCATTGCCGGAGTTTCTGCCGGGGGCACGAGCACAACGAAAAAGGCCGCCGGTCGCGACCGGCGGCCTCTTGTCTTGAGTTTCCCGTCCGATGCGGGTCAGCGTCCGAGCAGTTTTTGATCGATGCGCTCGCGCGCGATTTTGTGGGAAGTATAAAGTGCCAAACTCTCGGAGTTGGCCATGTGGGAGCGTTCAAAGCGCGCCAGCTGCTTACCGCCGCGCCACTCGATCCCCTTGAGATTGAAGATGGCGACACCACCCGGCTCCGTCTCCAGGCGCTCGATTTCCAGCGTGTAGCCCTCGCCCCTGTGCTTTCCGCGATCAGTGAAGCGATTCACACGGTAAGGATGCTTGGTGTCTGACATGGTCAGTCCTCCAGCGTTTGCGAGAGGTTCCCATCCTCCTCGGGGGTGAGGCATGACTTCAAGCAAGCCGATCACAGTCGGGGGGGGCGT
Organism: Oleiagrimonas sp. C23AA; assembly: GCF_011759385.1. Lineage (GTDB taxonomy): Bacteria > Pseudomonadota > Gammaproteobacteria > Xanthomonadales > Rhodanobacteraceae > Oleiagrimonas. The sequence continues at coordinate 532,139 of NZ_JAARLY010000001.1, forward strand.
GTTCAGGCCACGTTTGGACGGGTATTCACTGGCCGTTGTGCTGTCTCGGAAAGACGTGATGGCATGCGCGCCTGAACCGCGCCAGGGGCGGCGTCGGGCAGCGTTGGTTGCCAACAAGCCGACGGCCAACAGCCCGAAGGCGGCGAGCAGGTTGGGCTCGGGGACCGGTATCGGGTCCGTCCTGACTCCAACTGCCAGTAGCCGCTGGCTCCCGAGCAGAAGTCCTGATGACAAGGTTCGGAGTTTGTCGGCGATATAGCTCACGCTCCAAAGGGGAAACGATGGCCCTGCTGTGGAAGTCATTTGGTAGATGTGGTCCAGGTCAAAGACCGTGATGCTGCCGGACAAGTAGGTGGTGAACTGAACATTTGTCTGGATCGCCCAGTAGGAGAATCCCTCTTGCGCTCTCGGCGACAGCAGTCGTCCGCTGAAATCGGTACCCAGCAGGGGGGAGTGGGGATCCTCTTCCGGGATGCCATAGTGCAGGAATTCGTAATGCATGCTGCCGGCGCGGTAGGCGGCATCGGTGACTTCGAACGTTGCATGGGATGGCACGGGATAAGTCCCATCATCCTGGACCGTATGCCAGCCGTAAATGACGGTGGCGCCCGCAGGCAGGCTCAGCAGAACCCATAACGACACAGCGGCGACGAGCAAAGCCGCCAGCTTGATACGTTTCACGGCACCCCTCCTCATTGACGTTCGTCATGGATCGGTACGGATGAACCCGAGCCTGGACTGCCCGCTCTGGGGCGCTTTGATATGGATCAAGCCTTGTGGTCACCCGGGTGCGCGCTGCCGGCGGCTACATGGCCTTGGCTCATGTATGCCTTCATGCACATGTCCGGTCGTGTGTAGCGGGTTAGGTTCGATGGCTGTCCCCCATCGGTGTACATCATGGCTTCTGCACGTTTTTCCTTGTCCTTGCTGTCGGCGGTGGTGTCGCTGGCGCTGGGTAGCTCGGCTGTCGCTGCGCCTTCCGCGCCGCCGCCGACGCACTCGCACTATCCGAACCTGCCCAGCGAGACACCGGCGAACTTCAAGCCGGTGACCAAGGCCATGGACTACACCAAGCGGGTGGTGCAGGTGCCGATGCGCGATGGCATCAAGCTCAATACGGTGATCGTGATTCCCAAGGGCGCGCACAACGCCGGTATCGTGCTGGAGCGCACGCCCTATAACGCCGACCATTTCGCCAGCAACGATCGCGAATCGCACGATGCCATCCTGAAGGCCGGTTACATCCACGTGTATCAGGATGTGCGTGGCAAGTACGGTTCGGAAGGCGACTACGTCATGAACCGCTACGTGCGCGGTCCGCTGAACCCGACGCCGGTCTCCGACGCCACCGACGCCTCGGATACCATCGGCTGGCTGGTCAAGCACGTGAAGCAGAGCAACGGCCGCGTCGCGATCATGGGTATTTCCTATGATGGCTTCGAGGCGCTGATGGGCCTGGTGCATCCCAACCCCGCGCTGAAGGCGGCGGTGCCGGAAAACCCGATGGTCGATGGCTGGAAGGGCGACGACTGGTTCCACAATGGCGCCTTCCGCGAGCAGATGATGCCGTACATCTATTCGCAGGAGGCCACGCGCGCCAACAAGGACGAGTGGTGGTCGAACTATCACGACGACTACACCATGTACCTGGATGCCGGTAACCCCAGCGTGCTGGCCAAGCAGCACGGCATGGAGCAGTTGGGCTTCTGGAACAAGTTGGTCAAGCATTCCTCGTATGACCAGTTCTGGCAGGACCAGGCGGTCGACAAGATTCTGGCCAAGGAGCCGCTGACCGTGCCGACCATGCTGGTGGCCGGCGAGTGGGATCAGGAGGATATCTACGGCGCGCTGGCCGTGTATCGCGCGCTGTATGCCAAGGCCGGCAACCGCCAGAACCTGTATCTGACGCTGGGCCCTTGGTTCCACGGTGAAGAGGCCGGGCACGGCACGCACCTGGGTGCCATCAAGTTTGGCTCCGATACCTCGGCGTATTTCCGCAAGCACTTCCTGATGCCGTTCCTGGCTCAGCATCTGAAGAGTGATGGCGCCGACGCACACCTGGCGCATGTGAATGCCTACGTCACCGGTACCAACAAGTGGGAGCAGCTGCCAAGCTGGCCGGCGTGCCCGGGCGATTGCTCCATTCAGCACGATCCGATCTACCTGCAGGCCGATCATGGCTTGAGCTTCAGCGAGCCGACGGCGGGCCAGGGCAAGGGCTACGACCAGTACATTTCCAACCCGGATACGCCGGTGCCGTATCGTGCGCGCCCGGTGCCGCCGGCGGAAACCAAGACCTGGCCGCAGTGGCTGGTCGGCGATCAGCGTCCGGCCGCCGCACGCCCGGATGTGGAAACCTACGAAACGCCGGTGCTCAAGCATGCCGTGCGCATCAGCGGACGCCCGATGGTGCACCTGATCGCCTCCACCAGCGGCACCGATTCGGACTGGGTGGTCAAGCTGATCGACGTCTATCCGCAGCAGGATGCCAAGGAGCAGGACATGAGCGGCTATCAGCTGGCCGTGGCCATGGATATTTTCCGCGGACGCTTCCGCCAGAGCCTGTCGCACCCGACGCCGCTGACGCCGAACAAGCCGCTGACCTACGGCTTTGCACTGCCGGCCGCTGACCACGTGTTCCTGCCGGGTCACCGCATCATGGTGCAGATCCAGTCCAGCTGGTTCCCGCTGTACGACCGCAACCCGCAGAAGTTCGTCAAGAACATCTTCAAGGCCAAGCCGTCTGACTATATCGAGGCCACCCAGCGCATCTACCATAGCCCCGCGCACACCACCTACATCGACCTGCCGGTGGCCAAGAGCAAGTAAAGCCAAAAGCCTGATGGCGCCTGTCTGAGTCAGGCAGGCTGGAAAGCATGCGGCGGGGAGAGTCGATGATTCTCCCCGCCGCTTTTTGTGGGCAGCGATTGACCTGCGGATGAGTACGCCTGGTTCCCCGATTTATGAAAGGATGATCGGGTGCAGGCACTTTCTCGAGAGAGACGCCTGTTTTCACACCACAACGAAAAGGAAGTCCACATGCACTGGGCACGGATGATGACGCTTGTCGGGATGGTTTTTGCTCTGCCATTAGCGGCTCATGCGGACGCTTCAACGGCAAAGAGCGAGGCCAAGGCCAAGCTGATCGCCCAGCGCTGGAAGGTGGAGCACCAGCTGCAGCATCTGGCCGTTATTGATCGCCAGGTGATGATTAGAATGCGCGATGGCAAGCGCATGGCGGCCGATATCTATCGACCCAAATACGCCAAGGGCAGGGTGCCGGTGATCCTCTGGCGCACCCCATACAACACCAACTACTGGGATGTAACGTTGGGCGCGCCCGCCGACTTTCAGAAGCTGGCGCTTCCGGCCATCAAGCATGGTTACGCGTTCGCGGTGGTCACCGAACGCGGTCATTACTTTTCCGAAGGGAACTACGACATTCTGGGTGCGCCCACGACCGATGGCAGTGACGAGGTCCACTGGTTGGCCACGCGCCCGTGGTCCAACGGCAAGGTCGGAACGATGGGGTGCTCATCGTCCGCCGAATGGCAGTTGGCGGTGGTGGCGCGCGATGACCCCGGGTTAGCCACCTTCAACGTGCAGGGTTTCGGCGCGGGCGTGGGTCACGTGGGGCCCTATTACGAGCAGGGCAACTGGTTTCGCGGCGGCGCTGTGCGCATGGCATTCATCGAGTGGCTCTACTACGAGCAGAACACGCTGCGCCCCATGTTTTCGCATGACATGTCGCGCGCTGACCGCGTGCGAGCGGCGAAAATGTATGACCTGGAGCCGCACCTGCCAGCGGTCAAATGGGACAAGGCGCTGTGGCATCTGCCGGTGCGCGACATCATCAGGCATGCCGGTGGACCGGCGGGTATCTTTTCGCACGCCATGCCCGTGCCCGATGGCGGCGACATGATTGATCGCACGCCCAGTGACCCGGCCTGGCGCCAAGGTGGGCTCTGGCATCAATCGATGCCCATCACCAAGCCGGGGCTATGGTTCATGAGCTGGTACGACTATTCCATTTCGCCCAACCTCGCGGCCTATAACTATGTGCGCGACCATGCGCCCAAAGCGGTGGCCGACAAGCAATATGCGGTCATCGCCCCTGATCTTCACTGCGCCTATGGCATGGAGAAAAAGGACACCAAGGTCGGCCAGCTGGACGTAGGCGATGCGCGCTTTGATTATGACCAACTGATCTACGGCTGGTTCGATCACTTTCTGAAAGGCGAGCACAACGGCATTCTGCAAAGGCAACCGAAGGTGATGTATTACTTGCTGGGCGCCAATACCTGGAAGCACGCCGACACCTGGCCGCCGGCCGGTGTGGTAAAGCAAACCTTCTACCTCCACAGCGCGGGCCAGGCCAACACGTTGCGCGGTGACGGCTCGTTGCAGGCAAAACCGGCCGTGGGCGACTCCCCCGACCGCTTTACCTATGATCCGGCGCACCCGGTGCTGACGCATGGCGGGTGTTGTATTGGTGACTTGAGGCATGCCGGGCCCATGGATCAGACACCCTTCGAAACGCGCCAGGATGTGTTGGTCTATCAGACCCAGCCATTCAAACATGGCATGGTCGCGACCGGTCCGGTCAGCATGACGTTGTACGTGTCATCAAGCGCACGAGACACCGATTTCACCTTCAAGGTCATCGACGTCTATCCGGATGGCAAGGCCTATGACCTGGTCGACAACATCCAGCGCATGCGTTGGCGCGAAGGCTATAACCGGCCGCCGGTCTGGATGCATCCGCATCAGGTGTACAAGGTGAGATTCCAGCCGATCGATATCGGCAATGCGTTTCTTCCTGGGCACCGGCTGCGGGTGGAAGTCAGCAGCAGCGACTTCCCGCGCTTTGATCGCAATCTCAATACCGGCGGCAACAATGAGGCCGACAAGCATTGGGTGAAGGCCCATAACGCCGTTCACCATGGGGGTGTTTATCCGTCCCAGATCACATTCACCGTGATGCCTGGCGCAGCGCATGGTTGATACCCCGCGCTGCGTCCGGCATCACTAGGCGGCCAAGATGCAGGATTATCCGCCATAGACAAGCACGAGGCTTGTCAGGCTATTAAAAGACTTTTGAGGTCTTCATAAACGCTTTGCGCCGCTTATTTCCGAACGGCTTTGCGCTGGCGCAGCACACCCAGGCTGATCAACCCCAATCCCAGAACGAACATGCCCCAGGAGCCCGGCTCCGGCACAGATGTCACAGTGGCACCGTCAAGGCCTTCGATGACGTCATTGCCGCAATACATGGTCCAGTGAAAGCCCAGGTCTTCTGGATCCAGATCGAGGCCGGTGAGGTCGAAGCTGAAGTTCAGCACCCCGTCGCCGACGCTCCAGCTACCCGTGTTGCTGGTAGCGGTCGCGCGGTTTTTGTTGACCGCCACTTCCTGGCCATTGCGATAGGTGCAACGGCCCGAGCAATTGATGAAGTGGTCCGATAGCAGAGCGTCGGGGTTGTGATTGCGCGAGTTGCCCGCGCCCAGCGCGTAGATCGTGCCGTTGCCACCGGTATTGTTGAGCGGATCATCCAGCGAGAACGCGTAGGTCCAGTGGTTGCCATTGGCGGCGTTGTCACTGTTGTAGTTCCCCGAGCCGTAGGGGCTCCAGCCGGTCGACAGGAACAGGTCGCCGTAGCCGATGCCTGTATGGTTCGTGGTGTATTGCGAATCGACACCGGCATGCCCGGCGAAGTTGGTGTAGATGCTGACGGTGAGCCGATTTCCGGCGATGCTGGATGTCAGACCCTCGACGTTGAAGGTATCCACGCCGGGATTGGCGACCACGTCACCATAATTGTGGCCATTGGAACCGTTGTACGAGTCATGCAGGACGGTTGCGGACGCACCGGAGAAGACGGCTGACAGGCTAAGCGCCGCCAACCATAGTGACCATTTGGCTTTCATGAATGTCCCCTGTTTGCCGGTCTGCCCTGGAGAGGCGTCCCGGTTCTTGCGGTGCGGAGACATGGTGTCCTCCGCTGTTGAATAGGATGGATGGTATGTTTGCTTGTGATGCACTTAAGCAAAATGGGTGCCACAATAAAAATATATTTTAAATCAAAATAGTAAGATCACATTTGGTGATGATCTGAACGCTTTTTGTAAGTTTTTCCGACAAGCGTGAGCATCCGGTTCCTGTTCGTGTCCATTCAGAAGCATCGCGTGACCGGGACGGTGCTGCTCCATGGGGAAGAAAGGGCTAAAGTGGCGTATTTGGCGTGGGCCAGAGGCCAGGATAGGGGGCAATGCGTATGCGAATGCTCGGTGGAGGTCGGCGCGGAGGGGCTGGCATTGGCATCGCGCTATTTGGACTGTCTGCGCTGCTGATGTGGTTACCCGCTGTGCATACGCCCTTTTGGGGCGATGACTATGTTTTCCTGAGTGCCGCGCACGCGGCCAACGCGTCATCCCAGCCATGGTGGTCGCCCTTCTGGCCGATGCACCCGGTGCCGTTCTGGCGTCCGCTTTCGCAGGAAGGCTACTGGCGCCTGGTTGATGCCTGCTTGCACGACAACGTCGTGGCCGTTCATGCCGTGAGTCTGGTTTTGCATGTATTGGCCAGTGCCAGTGTCGGCTTGCTTGCGCTGATGGTGGCGCGTCGCTGCCAGTGGTCTGGGGCGCGCATGACGGCGGCGCTGGCAGGCGTGATCTATTTTGGGCTGGGCATGCACATGCTGCCGGTGCACTGGGCCGCGGCTGCGAACAACTCGTTTTTGACCCTGTTTACCAGTCTGTGCGTGGCGGCTTGGCTATATGCCGCCCTGGCGCAGCGTCCGTGGCGCGCCGCGCTGCTGATGACCGCGCCGCTTCTTCTCGCGTTGGCCTTGTTGAGCAAGGAGTCGGCGGTGCTCACCGTGGGGCTGATGATGGTGATGCAATTGTTCACTGCATCGTGGCGGATGCGCCGCGGCGAATGGTTTAGTTTGCTTGCCTGTGTGCTTGTCAGCGCGATATGGCTGGTGCTGCGCGCGCGCTTTGAAGCGCAGACCGATGACACCTACCAGCTGGAGCTGGGCGGGAACGTGCTCCGCAACGGGCTGGCTTTCGTGGCGTGGATGCTTAATGTGCCGCGCGAGGCCTTGCGTATGGCGGTAACGGGCAACCGGCTACTGGCACTGGCCTGGGTGGCGGCCACGGCGCTGCCGATGCTGATTGCGATGTTCCTGGGTTTCTGGCAGCGGCGCTCGCGGCTGAGCGGCCGTCAGTGGGCGTGCATGGTGATGTTTGCAGGGCTGGCGTACGGGCCGTATTTCCTGCTTGCCTGGAACAGCTATGCCTATTATGCGGCGATCGCCGCGATCCTACCGGTGATTGTGCTGGCGCGTTGCGGTCTCGACCATCCACGCCTGCTGTTGATGCTGGGCTTGATCGCCGTATCCTCGTGGGTGGCGGTGCAGGGCACGCGCATGCTCGATCATCCCGGCTTGATTGGCCGTGCGCGCTGGGGTGAGCGACTGCTCACCGATCTGAAGCACCGCAAGGTGACGACACCCTTGTGGGTGCAGGTCCCTGATCAGCATCGTTTCTACGCCGTGGGTGTGGCGGGGCTGTCGTGGCGGCTGGGTCTTCCATCCCATGCCATTCACGTCACCAGACACTGTCCGACCAAAGCGCATCAGTGCCTGAAGATCGATGAGCACGGCGACTGGCAGTTGACCGCGCCACTTCGATGACTTCGCGCTTTTGGCGGCCGGCGGCTTGAGCCTTCTGCCACAGCACAAGGCGGCCGGGTTCGCGCGGCGCAGCCCCATGGTCGCCTTCGCGGGTCAGTGAATGCGGCTTGCTTTTCGTCTTGACAGCACACCGCGCTGCCTTGTCTCGTCGGGTACACTTTGCCCTGAGCTTTTCAGGTTTTTTATAGCGCATGCAAACGCACGAGCCGGACGGGCGGTATGTCCGCATCGCGGTATTGGTGATGCTGTCGTTGGCCCTTGTATCGGGGCTATGTGCCACGGTGATCAGCTGGCTGGCTCCAGTGCACCGGTTGATGGATCAGATCATTCCGCCAACCATGAGCATTGCTCTGGTCAGCTTGATCGTGCTGCTGTTACGTCATCCCGAGCGCGTGCTGGGCATTGCCCGTATTGGCTTGCTGGCAAGCGGTCTGGCATTGATCGCGCCGGCGTGGTTCTACAGTTTGCAGGCCGCCTTCACGCCGGGTCTGGAGTTGATCCATACGTTGCCCCCGATTCCCTCGTTATTCGTGGTGCTCCTGGTGATGGTGATGACATTCATCCCCGGCAGGCGGGCCTTTGTTCTGGCGATCTTGAGCTGGGCACTGATCGCCTTGCCCATTCTGGTGTATCTGGGCTTTCATCCACAGGAGCTGATGTCGCCGCGTGGACGCGATCTGGTCATGGCTTATGGGCCGGTCAGTATCATGGTCGTGGCCCTGCTGCCCGTGCAGCACGGGTTGGCTGGCACCATCCGGCAAATGGCCGCGGAGCAGGCGCGAATGCAAAGCTTGTTGCAGCGTGACCTTCTCACCGGTGTACATAGCCGTCATTTTGGTGAGTTGCGGCTGCAAGAGGTGCTGGCATCGACCTTGCCGGGCGGTGTGATCATGTTCGACCTGGATCAATTCAAGGCCGTCAACGATACCCATGGTCATCCGGTGGGGGACCGGGTGTTGCAGGCGGTTGCCTCGCGCTGTCAGGCGCTGCTGCGCGAAGGTCAGTGCATCTCTCGCTGGGGCGGCGAGGAGTTCCTGGTCGTCGTGCCGGGCATCGATCTCACTGGTCTGCGAAGGCTGGCCGAGCAGCTGCGAGGCCATATTGCCGCGCTCAGGGTACCCTCAGTGGAGCAGGTGACGGCCTCGTTCGGAGCCGCGTTGGTGCGCACGGATGATTCCCAGGACAGCCTGTTGCGGCGAGCTGACAATGCGCTCTATCAGGCCAAGCATGGCGGTGGCAATAGTGTGGCGCTGGAGTCCTCATCTGCGATGGGGCCTGCTCATCGGGTGGCAACTGCGGTGTCGACGACCGAGCCGGCTTCGTGAGCGGCGCCGGTCTGGTCGCTTATTTACGTGATGTGGACTGACGCACCATTAAAAAAAGCCCGGTCCTTCGAGGACCAGGCTTTTTTTTGCACACGCGGGGTGAATGTCAGTCCGAGGCCTTGAGTGACGATACCTCGGTCCGCGACACCACTGGCAGCAGCACGGCGCTGTGGGCGCTTGGATTGTGCTCGATGGTGATGGTGGCCTTGCGGTAATCGGCCGGCTTGGCGAACAGGATATTCTTGACGTAAGTCTGCGGGTTGCGGTCATACAGCGGGAACAACGTCGACTGGATCTGCACCATGATGCGGTGACCCGGCTTGAACTCGTAGTTCACCGTCGGCAGGCGGAATTTGTACTCCTGGGTGGTATTGGCCGGAATCGGCGACGGGTGCGCAAAGCTCTTGCGATAGCGGCCGCGGAAGATATCCATTGACACCGGCAATTCGTAACCCCCCATGGTGGGGTTGGTCGGCACACTGCCCGGATAGACGTCGATCAGCTTGACCACGAAGTCGCCATCAGTACCGGTGGTCCGGGCGAAGATATCGGCAACCGGCGCACCGGTGACACGCACGGTCTTGGTCAGCACCGGCGTGGTGTAGGAGAGCACATCCGGGCGCGTTTCGACGAAGCGCTGGTCGTGGACCAGCCAGGTGCGCCAACGGTCCTCGTTCTTGGCCGGAATCGGGCGCGGCAGGTACGGCACCGGCTTGGCCGGGTCCGAGACGTAGCTGTCACTGCCACCGCTGGGCTGTTCAAAGCCCAAGCCGAAATGCGACTGCAGATAGATCGGCGTCAGCTTCTGGTTGCCAGCCACTTTCCAGGTCGCGAAGCGATCCCAGTGTTTTTCAGTGGGGTTGTAGATCATCGCTGCCGGCAGCGGCTTGGCCATCGGCGTGCCGCGCAGGTAGTGGTTGAACCAGGGGATGATCACGTTCTGGCGGAACTCGGCGGTGGTATTGCCCGGCCATTTCAGCGGGCCAATGTGCCAGCCGTCGCGATTGATCTGGCTGTGCCACCACGGACCCATCACCAGATGGTTGTTGGCGCCGTGACCGGCTTCTTTAAGGGCTTCCCAGGCGTGTACGGCACCGTAGATGTCTTCCTGGTCCCACAGGCCTTGCAACCACATGGTCGGCACGTTGGACGGATGCTTGGCGACCAGCTTGTCCAGCGCCTGCAGCTGCCAGAACGCATCGTAGGCCGGGTGCGCGGAGAAGCGATTCCACCACGGCAGCTGCTTGAAGCCGTTGGCGTCGGCGTAGGCACCGGCGGAGCCAGCTTGCAGGAAGTTGGTGTAGTCGTCGTAGTTTTCGCGCGGAATGCCGTCGCCCGAACCCTTGGCAGTCATCTGGCCGGTGAAATAGTCCAGGTTGACCTGACGCAGCGCGCCGTAGTGATACCAGTCATCGCCCATCCAGCCGTCGATCATGGGGCTTTCCGGCGCGGCGACTTTCAGTGCCGGATGCGGGTGCAGCAGCGCCATCGCCACGGTCCAGCCGTCGTAGGACGATCCGATCATGCCGACCTTGCCATTGGACTGCTTGATGTTCTTGGCCAGCCAGTCGATGGTGTCCCAGGCGTCGGTGGTGTCGTCGGTCTTGGTTGGGTTAAGCGGACCCATTGGCGGGCGCGTCATGATGTATTTGCCCTGCGAGCCGTATTTGCCGCGCACGTCCTGCCACACCAGGATGTAGCTGCCATCGGCCCAGTCCTTGTCGCCGGACCACACGGCGTCGGCCATGTGCGGGCTGTCATTGGGCGCGAAACCACTGGCGTTGTACGGCGTGCGCTCCAGCAGCATGGGCAGGTTGTGCGCGCCCTTGGGAATCATGATCACCGTATGCAGCTTGACGCCGTCGCGCATCGGGATCATCACGTCGCGCTTGATGTAGTTGAAGTTGCCTTGCGGCTGATTCCAGTGCGCCGGAATGTCCGACTGCGTCTGGATCATGTCCGGCGTTACCTGCGGCGTGTGCTGGCCCGGCGATGCCGCGAACGCGGCGGTCGAGAGAACATAGGCCAGCGAAGCGAGCGCCAGGCCTCGAGCGGCAGTCTTCATGTGCAAACCCCTTGGGACGATCGTGGCCGCAACCGCTGCGGCACGTACCAGCTCACTATGCGAAGCGGGCCAGGGTGTTTGCAACTGCAAGAAGGCATGCCGCTATGACGCGTCCATCACCACGGCACGGTGTCGCCCCTGAAGTCCAGGTATTCCAGACCCGGGCGGCCCATTTTTTCGAGAAGCACATTGACCAGCTTCGGTACGTTTTCATCCATGCTGTAGGGCGCGTCCGCGCCACCCAGTTCGGTACGTACCCAGCCCGGCGCCATTAATACCATGGCGCGCTGGCCGGAGGCGTGGCGGGCCGCATAGCTGCGCATGAACATGTTGAGCGCGGCCTTGCTGCCCCGGTAAAGCTCGCGCTGCCCGCGCGTGTTGTCGGTGATGCTGCCCTGGCCAGAGGACATGATGCCGATCATGCCGTCGCTGGTGACCTTGTCCTGAAGCTGCTCGATCACGCGCAGTGGACTGAGCGCGTTTGTCAGCATCACCTCAATGAATTCCTCGGTGGAGACTTCGCCGATGGTCTGGTTCGGATCGCGGTTGGTAATGCCGGCATTGACGAACAGGATGTCGAAGTGGCGATGGTCCAGGCGCTGCTTGAGCGCCTGCAACTGAGCGGCGTCACGTATGTCCAGTTGCTCGATGTCAAGGGCGTCGGTGTGCTGGGCAGCCAGTGCGTGTAGTGGCGTACCGGCATCGGCACGTACGGTGCCGGTGACGTGCCAGCCCTTGTGCAGGAACTGCGCGGCCATGGCGTGGCCCAGTCCGCGCGAAGCACCGATGATGAGTATGCGTGGTTGCGACATGCGTTGTGCCTGGTGGGAAGGTGCCGTCATGGTGGCACTGGCAATAAGGCATGCGCCAGACGCAAGACTTGCAACAAATAGTTGCATCAAACGCTTCTATGGGCGCTTTAGCCGCTATGCTTGGTGTCCATGGCAGACATCGATCTCAACCTGCTGCTGGCGTTGGACGCACTGCTGGCCGAGCGCAGCGTGACAGCAGCGGCGCATCGCCTGGACTTAAGTGTGTCGGCGATGAGCCGTACCCTGAAGCGACTGCGCAAGGTGACTGGGGACCCGCTGCTGGTGCGGGCCGGGCGCGGTCTGGTGCCGACACCGCATGCACTGGCCTTGCGTGAACGTGTGCAGGGTCTGACGCAGGAAGTGCGGACGGTGCTCAGCCCGCCGCGCGAGCGCTTGCAGCTGGCCACGCTGGCGCAAACTTTCACACTGCGCGCCAACGAATCATTTGTGCAGTTGCTGGCCGCGCCACTGGTGGCCGCTGTGGCCAAGGTCGCGCCGCGTGTGCAGCTGCGCTTCGTGGCCAAACCGGACAAGGCGCCCGCACCATTGCGGGAAGGGCGCATTGATCTGGAAATCGGCGTGGTCGATGACGCGGCGCCGGAGCTGCGCACGCAAGCGTTGTTCCACGATCGCTGGGTGGGTCTGGTGCGTCGCGGCCACCCCTTGCTGGCAGTTCCCACCATCACCGCCAACGACCTGACGCGCTATCGCCACGCGGTTGCCGCGCCGGGTGGGCGGGTGAGCCGTGTGGCGGATGAGGCGCTCGACGCGCTGGGGCTTGTGCGCGAGGTCGGTGTGGTAGTGCCAGGGTTTCCTGATGCCATGCGTATGGCCGCGGCATCGGAGCTGGTCGCGGTGGTGCCACATTCCTGCCTGGGCCATGCGATGATCGGCGAGGACGCCAGCGCGCACGGGGTGGAACACTTCGAGTTGCCGCTGGCGCTACCTGGCTTCACCATCAGCGCGATATGGCATCCACGACTGGACGCCGATCCCGCACAGCGTTGGTTGCGTGGGCTGGTCAGCGAGCTGTGCCGCCGTGCTTATCCTGCACACTGACGCGACCAGGGCATCCGGCTAAGTTCGCGTAGATACGTGCGTGGCGTCTGCAGGACATTGCTGTGAAGAGGCTCGACCAGGTTGCCGGCTGTCAGATGCTCGCGGGCGATGAGGTGATGGCCGTCGGCCAGCACTGCGCGCCAGGTGTGGTGTCGATCTGGGGCTTCTCTCAATGCCATCCGAAACGCGCCGCAGCGACTACCAGCGCGGCTGCAGCTGCAGCACCTATGAATCTGGTGGTGTTGATGGGTGTCTCATCGTTGGATTGGCGTGAGAAATCCAGGCCCACGTGCAGGAATATGCCAGTGGCCAGGCCGCTGAGCAGGCCGTCGCCGTGATTGCTGGAATGGCCCGCCCAGATGGCGACGGGAATGGCTACCAGTCCCACCGCGCAGGAGGGCGCCAGGAGGGGCAGGCGTGAATGTCCGATGCGCTTGCGCATGCGCGCAATGGCGAAGCCGGCGGGTAGTTTATGCGCGATGATCACTAAGCCAAGGGATACGCTCAGCGTTGGCACGGCGGTATAGGCCAGGCCCATTGCCGCGCCGGCCGCTGCCGCGTGCACGGTGATCGATATCAGTGCACTGTCGCCGCCAGCGCGATGGGGGCGGTGGGGAGTCAGCAAACGGTCCAGCGCCATGCCCAGAAGCAGGCCGATACACACGCCGAGGCCTCCGCCGCGTGGGTCGCCGTGCAGCGCCGAGGGCAACAGGAACAGGCACGCGCTGGCGATCATGGTGCCGGCGGCCAGCCCGTCGGTGATGGCCAGGCCGCGTCGTCCGGCGGGCAGCGTCAGTTCCGCCAGCAGCCAGCCCAGCAGCATGGCCGCCAGAGCCATGGCGGAAATCACCACCAGCTTGCCGTGATGCACGCCAAGGCCCAAGGCCATCAACGCCACCCATACCAGCGACAGAAGCGCCCACCACGATCGCCGATGTGCGTCGGCTTGCGGCGACGAGATCGGTGAGCGGGCGTTGGAATCGGAAACCGAGTGGTTCATGGGGCTGCAAGGAGATGGCTGGGCCTGCTGTGGCCGGCGGCGCCCAATGAATACGGGCGAGGAGTGTCCTGGCGGGTATCGGGAGGCGTGAGTGTTGTCTGCGATAAGCGGCTGTCTTTGATTGTTATAATATAACATTAAATGCAGGATGGCGAGTTCTGTTCTCCCGCGGTGATACAAAAAAACCCCGGACTCGTCACCGAGTCCGGGGCCGCACTTCGCAGCGGGGTTTACCCGGGGCCGAGCAAACTCCCGCTACGCGAGGGGAACGTGCGATTTACTTGCCGGGGCCGAACTTGTAGGTCACGCCCAGGTAGTACTGACGACCCGAATAACCCAGCGAGTTGAGGCGCAGCTTGGTGTCATCACCAAGATACGAACGGGTCGTGGAGCGGGTCAGGTTCATGATCGAAGCGGTCACCATGAAGTGCTTGTTGAACTCATAGTCACCGTTCAGATCCACCTGGTGGTACGGCGCCTGATACTCGGTCAGACCGGCCACCAGACCATTGACCACACGGCCGGTCCAGTTGGACGAAGCACGCAGCAGCAGCTTGTCATTCTGGTAGTACACCGACAAGTTGCCGGCAAACTTGGCGCTGCCGATCAGGGCCGATTCGCCGACCTTGGTGTCGCCAATGGATACCGCCGTCTCGTTGGTCTTGTTGAGCGTGTAGTTGGCGATCACGCCAATACCGTTGGAGAAGTCGTGCTGGGTGAAGATCTCCACGCCCTTGGACGTGCCCTTGCGGCCGTTCGCATTGGTGCTGTACTGCATGAACTGTTCAGGCGTGCCGTCGACGTTGACGGTGCGGTTGGTCACCGTGACCGGCACCACGAAGTTCTTCACCGTCTTGTCGAACAGGTTCATGCCGATCACCGAGTTCGGCGCGTAGTACCAGGCGGCACCGAAGTCGAACTGGGTGGCCGTGAACGGCTTCAGGTTCTTGTTGGCACCGCTGCCGTACCAGCCGGGCAGGGGCGAACCGAACTGCTTGCGGTCGTTGTAGTAGTCCTGCGAGTAGTAGGTCAGGTTGCCGAGCTGGGCCAGATCGCCGTAGTTGGCGCGGGCAATGGCCTTAGAGCCGGTCAGACGCAGCACCACGTTGTGCGGCAGGCTGTAGACGATGTTGAAGCTCGGCAGCACATTGGTGTAGCGCGAACGTTCCGAGTCGATGGCGTAGGTTTCGGTGTACTGCTGGCTGCGCGGAAGGTACTGGAAGTCACCCGGTGCACAGGCGCCGCCACCGGCGTTCACGCCCGAGTTCGGGCAGATCAGGATGTTGCCGTTGGCGTCGTGGTAGTAGACCGCGTGGTTCTTCGTGATCTTGTCGGCCGTATAGACGTCCTGCATGGTGCTGACAAAGCGCACGCCGACGTTGCCACGCCAATTGCCGGTGTTGTAGTTGGCCTGGATATAGGCTGCCGAGATCGCCTCCTTGATGAACGACTGGTCGTCCGGGTGCATCAGGCGCTGGGTGTCGTAGGTGTTGTTCAGATAGTTGTAGTAGGCCGGGAAGTTCAGGCCCGGGAAGATGCTGTCACTGAACACGCGGGTGTTGGAGGTCAGCGAATGCGGCAGCAGGAAGCTGGACTGCAGCGTACCGGCGCCTGGATCGCAGGACTGGAACTGCTCGGTCGTGCCGGGGCAATACCAGCGGATTTCGCCACCCTGCTGATGGGCGTGCGTGTCGCGGTACTTGGCGCCGAACTGGATCGAATCGAGCCAGCTGACGTTGGGCGTCCAGGTGAAGTCCAACTGGGCGAAGTTCTGCGAGGTGTCGGTGTTGACGAAACCCGAACCGGTGGAGCCCAAGTCCATCTGGCCGATACCGTTGAGCATGTTCTGCAGCACATCCGGCGATGCAGTCATGGTCGGCTTGCCGTTCAGCGTCCACTGGCTGATCTGGCTGCCGTCCTCCCAGTGACCGTTGACGAACACGCGCGGCTTGGCAGCGGCGCCAAATTCCACCGACGGGCCGCCCTTGGCCCAGGTACGGCCGATGTTGAACGAGCCGCTCAGGTAATCACCACTCCATTCACCGGTGATGTTGGCGACCTGCGAGGTGGCTTTCTCGACTGAGTAGTTGCCGGTCAGCCACGGCGTCTGCGTGGAGCATACGTCCACCGCCTGGCGCGCTTCGCCGGTGCTCGGATTGACCGTCGCGTTGCAGCCGGTGCCCGCGGCCGGCAGCTGATAGTTGGCGCCGGTGACAATGGTGCCGGACGAATCAAACGTCAGGCCATTGGGCGCCAGCAGGCGGCCTTGCTCACTGGAGTAGGGGCTGTTGGACAGGTTCCACTCCGGCATCTCGAACACGTTGGTGATCTGGGTGCGCTTTTCCTGGAAATGGAAATAGTTGGCCGTCAGCAGGAAGTTGTCGGTGGGCTTGAACTGCATGGTGGCCTGCACACCGGTGTTCTTCAGATCCAGCTGGGTCTGGCTGGTGCTGAACTGCTGCGGCATGAAGTAACCGGAGTAGGTGTTGCCGGCCTGGTCGACCACGCCACCACCTGGCCACAGGTCGATGTTCGACTCCTCAGATCGGGTTGAACTGGTTGCCGTGGACATTGGTCGGCGGCTGCGCGTCGTAGTCGTTGGCCCACCAGTGCCAGCTGGAGGCGTTGGCCGAATATTCGGTCTGATGGCGCTTGCGGTAGGTGCCACCGAGCAGGAAGCCGAAGGTGTCGTCCTTGTTGTGCCAGGAGTACAGCGCCGAACCGCTGGGTTCGGTCTTGTGGTTGGCGTCCTCACCGGAAGCTTCCACTGAGACGAAGCCCTTGT
This sequence comes from Oleiagrimonas sp. C23AA, assembly GCF_011759385.1. Lineage (GTDB taxonomy): Bacteria > Pseudomonadota > Gammaproteobacteria > Xanthomonadales > Rhodanobacteraceae > Oleiagrimonas. The sequence continues at coordinate 548,881 of NZ_JAARLY010000001.1, forward strand.
TGGACGGCATTTCCAGCGGACGGCGCGTGTGCAGCTCGACCACGCCGCCGATGCCGCCTTCATCCAGGCTGGACTGCTGGCTCTTGTACATTTTCACACTGGAAAACATGTTCGAGGGCAGCAGCAGGTAGTTGAACGAGCGACTCAGGCCCGCCGAGGTGTCGGCGGAGGCCACGTAATTGCCGTTCAACTCGGTCAGCGTCAGCTGCGGCGCCAGACCGCGGATGCTGACCGTTTTGCCTTCACCCTCGCTGCGGCTGATGATTACGCCAGGCACGCGCTGCAACGCGTCGGCGATATTCTTGGCTGGGAACTGGCTGATGTTCTGCGCGTTGATGACCTCGACCACGGCGTTGGAGTTGCGCTTTTGCTCCAGGTTCTCGTGGATCGATTGACGAAAGCCGGTGACCACCACCGTCTGCAGGTCAGAGGCCTGCTGCTTGGCGATCTTGGCCTTGGCGGCCTTGTTGCTGGTCGACTGCTGCACGGCCGTGGTGGCCGGCGAAGCGGCTGCGTCCGGTTGCGCCGCCATGGCGATGCCGGTGCTGGCCAGGTAGCCGCCCACCGATAGCGTGGCCACGGCGATGGCGGTATACAGCGGTTTGCGTGCGAATGCCTTGGATTGGTTGTTCACTTTGTGGTCCCTCCCCACATGTAAGGTCACGGTGACGAATGTCAGTGCGTCCTGATCCGGTTGGTGCGATGTGCCTTCATGGAACGGCTGATGTTATGTCTCGCAGGGCAGGCGCGATGGCTTGCCGGGCCCGGAACGTGTCGATCGAAAAAATGTGAATCGCTGGGTCGTATCTCTAGGTCAACTGAAAGGGCGTGAGCCTGCAGGTCTCGCCGTACGCGCATGTCCTCCTCTGGTTTTGATTAGAACGATCCAAAATTTGGACGTAATGAATCGCCGATGCAGCGGCGCCTGCATGACATGGTCATGCCTTCCATTCGTTTGCCCGCAAGTGAACGGTAACGTTACCTAGGGCACGCGATACCACTTTCGAAAGTCGCAGAGCTTGGTCAACCCCTTGAATCTCCGCGAGACGGGCAGTGCACCGGAAAACGGTGCGAGTAAAGCTGTCACAACAGTCTTATTCCCGAACCGTCTCCGCACAGGCCATGCATTCATGTGTGGAATGTCGTCCATGCGTGTGCGTGGAGGTAACGCTACCCAACTCTTTCTCCAGTTTCAACCTTTGTCTAATGTTTTTTTAAAACGAGCTATCCGCCCTGTACGCTGGATCGGATCGGCCGCGCGGCGTAAATTCAAGGCTACGTCGAGATTTTGGGCCACAAGGAGATGCGATTATGCTTCGACATAAAGGGTTTTTTGCGATGGCGGTTCTGGGGGCCCTGACGTTGGCGCCACCACTGGCAACGGCGAAAGATTCGCCATTACTAGGTCGTTGGATGATACCTCGCGTCTGCCGATGTCACCCTCGGCGCGACCCAAGCGCGTCATCATCACCCTGTCTCGGGTAGCCACGCACCGACTCAGCATGGATGTCGCCATCACCTATGCCGATGGCTCGAAGGTGCATAGTCACAATGTCGCTACGCTGGATGGTTCGGCGGTCAGGGTGACGGGCACGCCGGAGGCCGATCAAGCCGCCATGATCGAGCCGCGCGCCAATGTGCTGGTGTTGGCGCTGGGCAAGAACCACATGCCCGCCTCAACCCGCGTGTACAGCGTACAGAGCGATGGCCGGCACATGGTCGAAACCGCGGTGGGGTACGACGGCCAACCAACGATACATACACATTACTTCACGCGTCTGGTGTCGGGGCCTGCACATCAGGTGGTACCAGACCGATCGTCACATTGATGTCTCTGGCGGGTGGCTACGATGTCGTGCGCATACTCGGGTGCGGTTGTTGGTCGTGCGGCTGGTGGTTGCATCGCTTCGGCCAGCACTTGCGTGTAAACGCCGAGCCGGATCCGAAGGCTTATTGTGATCAAGCTTTGCCAATACATCCCTGCCAAGGCGCAAAAACCGATGACCTGCAGCCACGAGGGATGGGGCGGCCAGTGGGCATCCTTGAACTGTAGAAACAGGGCAGCCAGCAGTGGCAGCACGCCGAGCTTTTCCAGGCTGCCGGTGATCAGTGGCGTTTTCTGCATCATCAGCTGCTGGCGTTGTGCTGCGAACGCATGCAGTGTTGCCAGTTGGGCCTGAGGGTATTGACGCAGCCAGGCGGTCAGCTCAAGCCGCTGGGGCAGATCGAAGTCCAGCACCTCGGCGAAGATTCGTCGCTCATGTTTGAGTCCTCTACACATCTGTGGAAGGGTGCTTGCTACGAGCATGAGCAGACCGACCAGTTCGAGCACGAGCGCGGTGAAAAGCACCCAGCGCGTCCACTCATGCTGGTGTGGCAGAAGCTTGGCCAGCAACAGGCTGCCGCCACCTGCGGTGCAGATCAATGCCAGCCCGGTCTTTTCCAATCTTCCCATTCGCAGATCAAGCGATGCATGCTGCGGCATCTGATCGAGACGTGTCTCCAGTGTGCTGAAGCTCAGTCGAGGTGGGTCCATGGCCAGAGCGATCTCCGTGTGCTGTAGAGGCACGCCGAGCATGGCGCCTTTCGCTTCCCGCCGCCAAGCTCGGCGTCATGAACATGAATGTTGACCTGGACCCATGGCGGGTCTGTGAAGCAGTGCGCGCTTCTGTCGGATCAGTTTTCACATAACCGGACGCAGGTCGAAAATCGTTGACGCCGGCACTCCCAGTATGGATGGCGGTTTGCACGTGGGGGCGTGCGAGCCGGGTGCATGGCGCATGCGCCCGACAATCGTCAGAAGGACTTGATCCAAGGAGAGCAGCTATGAAACGGTTTACCTTATGGTTGGGCGTGCTGATGGCATGTCTGATGTTGCTGGTACCTGCCGCGCAGGCACAAACGGCCAGCGACTACAGCCAGGGCGTGGATGTGTCCGGGTCCACCGCCACTATTTGGTTTTTGCCGACTGGCACGGACACCAGCTGGGTGGATGTGCACTACACGCTCAATGGCGGGAGTCAGCAGAACCTGCGCATGAGTGCCGTCAACGGACGCTATGAGACAGCGCTGTCACCGGTATCCGCTGGCGGCACCATCAGTTATTGGTTCACCTACAACAAGGGTACGCCGGCCTACAACAGCGCGACCTACAGCTACACCGTCAGTGGTGATACCGGCGGCGGTTCCGGTGGCGATAATGGCAGTGGCGGCAGCTGGAATGGGCAGACCACGTTCCATATCGTCAACCACACCAACGGGCAGTGGGCCGACAACCAGGTCTACTGGGCCATCATCGGCAAGGACTGGAACACCGGGAAGTTCGTCTATGTGGACCAGTCAGGCAACCTGCATCCGATGTCCACCGCCGACAATGGCGCGCTGGTCAAAGATGGCGTGGGTTACACCAATTACTTCCACACCATCGCACAGGCCGGCGCGGTGACCATCCCTCCGATCAACTCGGCACGCATCCTGTTCTCGGTGGGCTCGCCGATGTATATCCGCGTGGTGAAGGACGCCAACGGCAATATCGGTTATGCGGGCGCCAATATCGATAATCCGAGCGATCCGAACATAGACGTCTATTTCGATTTCGGCGAAATGGCCATCCTGCCGCCGAGCAATGCCAACCCGGGCATCTTCGTCAACACCACGCGTGTGGATCAGTTCGGCTTTCCGTTGAAGCTGCGCGTGCAGGGGCTAAATGGTTACGACCAGACCGTGGGTGAGCCACTGACCGAGTCGCGCAGCCAGCTGATGTCGGAATTTCAGTCGCAGCTGCCGTCACAGTTTGCCTCGCTGGTGCATTCGCCGTATCGCATTGTGGCACCGGCTCACGGCAGCTTTGGCTCGGGGCAGGCCAACGTCAACTACATGCAGAGCTACATCGACTCGGTGTGGAGCTATTTCCGCACGCATGATCTGGTGTTCACGCTGGACAACATGGGTACCTTCCATGGTCATGTCGAGGGCAACACGTTTGTCTTCACCGGCGGCAATGCCAATGGCACCTACTACATCAACGGTGAGCCGAGCACGCAAGAGGTTTTCCTGGGCAATGGCCTGTTGAACGATCCCGCTGGTGCCAGCGATGTCGGCGTGCAGCTGCAGATCCAGGCCCAGCTTTGCGCGGCGCTCAATCGCCATGTCGCCGAGAATCCTTCACTCTGGTACGACCAGTCGGCGCATTATCCGGCCGGGCAAGCCGCCAACTGGTATGCCAAGTTCTGGCATGACCACAGTATCGATGCCAAGGCCTATGGCTTTGCCTACGACGATGTCGGTGGCTTCAGCCCGTCGCTGCACACCAATGCACCCACGGATGTGACTTTCACCATCGGTTGGTAATGGGCTCCGTCAGGAGCGTTGTGCAAGGCGTGGCAGGTACCAGCCGGCCACGCCTTTCTTCAGCCAGGCCGGAGCAGGCATGGACAACCGGCATTGGCACATGCACACTTGTATTTATATTTAAGTGAAATATAAAAAGTGCCTGCCTCAACCTTGCTACAAATTCGCGCGGAGCGAACGGCTGCGCTGCTGCGGGCTCTTGGCCACGCCAAACGCTTGCGGATCCTGTGCAGATTGCACGCGCAGGGAGAGGCGTGCGCGGGTACGCTCTCGCACGAGCTAGGTATTGGGCCTTCAGCGTTGTCACAGCATCTGGCGCGCATGAGGGAAGAGGGCCTGATACGCCAGGAGCGTCGAGCTCGCCGGGTCTTCTACGTGGTCGATGAGCAGTGTGCGCCAAGCATCGCTCCCCTGCTTGAGGGCATCTGTTCACCACTGATGGACGAAGATGCGCCATCGCAGGTGCCATCGGGTGCGCTGAAAGCTGTGATGGGACTCGGGAAGCTGCCATCTGGCTTGGGGCAGGAGGCCTCCGCGCCGGAGGTCTTCGCCGGGGAAGATGTCGGGACGAGCCTTCGCTACCGACCCGATGAGCGAGCATCTCATCGGCTGGTTTTCGCTTTGACATCGGCACCGGGCAAGGGCCTGGGGCATCCGGGGTTGGCTCGGGTGGCGCGGGTCCAGCGCCTATACACGGCAGCGGGAGTGCCCGCCTCGCAATTGCAGGTCAGCGTGGTAGTCAGTGGCGCCGCGCTTACATCTGTGCTTGATGAGCGTTCGCCAGATCAGGAGGCGCGACGGCACGCGGACGCAACGCTGATTCGGCAGCTGGTGAGGGATGGCGTTGAAGTTGTGGTCTGCGCGCAGGCCATGACGATGAATGGCCTGGGGGCTGCGGCGCTGCTGCCGGGCGTCGCGATGGCCTATTCCGCGGTCACCGCACTGGACCATCTGCAGCAGGCGGGTTACAGCCTGCTGCAGGCGTAGTGTCATTGGGACCCCTGGCATTGCCGGCCGTGGTCTGGGCCTGTCTGGTGGGGCTTGTCACCGCACAGGTGACTGCTCATACCCTCGCGCGTCGGGGCAAGCAAGATGCCGAGCAGGCCCTCTGGTGGAGCGTGCTGGCGGCTTGTGCCCTTGGTCGTGCGGTGTTTGTGACGCGATGGTGGCGGCACTATGGCACGGACCCGCTGGGCATGCTGGATATCCGCGATCGCGGCTTCGATGCCATCACGATGGTGGCGACCTTGCTGATGGCGGTCTTGTGGTTTGCTTGGCGCCGCTCCGCGCTGCGTTGGCCGCTTGTATGGTCGACGGGGACTGGCGGGCTTGTGGCGGGTTTCGTGTTCTTGACGGCGGGACTGCTGGAACACGCGACGCATCAGCCCCTGCCACACCTGAGTTTGCCGACACTGAAGGGCAGGCGCGCCGACATCGCGTCCGATTCGGGCCAGCCCGTAGTGCTCAATCTCTGGGCGACCTGGTGCGGGCCATGCCGCCGCGAGATGCCTGTGCTGGCTCGTGCTGCGGATCGACACAAGACCATCCGCTTCGTGTTCGCCAACCAGGGAGAATCCGCCGCCGTGGTGGGTCATTTCCTGCGGCACCGGGGCTTGGGGCGTGCGCATCAGTTTCTGGATACAGGGCAGCGACTGACGCGCCGGTTCAACGTTCACGGCTATCCCACCACGCTTTTTTTCGATGCCAGCGGCACGCTGAGAAGCGTGCACCTGGGTGAGCTTTCGCCGGGAACACTGGCCGAGGAGCTCGCCCACATCACCCCTTCTTCTCCCAACCCTCACGGAAAGACTCCATGAAACACTGGTTACCGCTGTTGGCGTTGGGCCTTGTGGCCTGTTCGCAGGCCAGCGATGCGCCCAACACCTATCCCGCTCCCATCCAGGCACTGCAGAACAAAGGGGTGAAGATAAAATCAACCATGCAGGCGCCGCCTGGCTTCAAAGGCTATCTGGGCGAATATGCCGGACATCCGGTGCCGGTATATCTGTTGCCGGATGGCAAGCATGTGTCTATCGGTGAGCTGTTTGATAGTGCCGGCGAGGATGTGACTCAGCAAGCCTTGCAGGAGGCGACGCAACAGCCACTGGGCGCGGCCACATGGAACCAGTTGGGTAAGGCGACCTGGATTGCCGAGGGTGCGACGCATCCAAAGCACGTAGTCTATGTGTTCACAGATACAGAGTGCCCGTTCTGCCATCGACTCTGGGCGGCTGTGCAGCCCATATTGTCCCGTGGCGATACGCAGGTGCGCTATATCCTGGTCGCGGTCATTTCACCTAAAAGTGAACCCCGCGCGGCAAGTATCCTGGATGCGGCCAACCCGCTTGCTGCCATGAAAAGTCACGAGGCGGGGTTTCGCCATAGTCCAGTCAAGCCCTCGATATCCATCTCATCTGCGACCCAAGCGCATATCCAGGCCAATACCCGGCTGATGAGTCATCTTGGTTTTCAGGGCACGCCTGCCACGGTCTACAAGGATGACAAGGGGCGTATACGAACAGCCGTTGGCATGCTGCCGCAGACGAGAGTCGAGCGGATATTCGGCCGTTAGCTGCGACCGCAGTGGCGGGCGGACTCAGTCTTTGCGTGTCCACACGCCGACGTAGTCCACCAACATGGAGTGACCGGGGTCGGTGCTGGCGACCGGAGTCCTGATGTTGCCGGCCAGCGCATTGGGAAACTCGCCGCCCATGGCCACATTCAGCAGCAGGAAGAAGCCGCGCTGATGCGTCAGGGTGTTCCAGACCTTCGCGGTTAGCTGGTCACGAGTGATGCGGTGGTAAAGCTTGCCGTCGACGTACCAGCGCAGTTGGTCGCCGTGGTGGCGCCGATCCCATTCAAAGCGATAGGTGTGGAATTGCCCGACGCAGCTCTTGTCGGGGCAGGGCTCGGCCTGGCCAATGCCGGAGGGTTCGTTGCAAGGCCCGCCCGGCGCATAACCACAATGTAGCGTGCCCCACACCTGATCCATGCCATTGACGCTTTCCATCACGTCGAACTCACCGGCGTGAGGCCAGGCAAAATGCTTGCGGTAACTGGCGCCGATGGACCAGAACGCGGGCCAGTAGCCCACCGCGTGCTTATCGCTGACGCCCGGCATGCGGATGCGCGCCTGGAACCGGACAATCCCGCCGGGTGGCGGCGCAAAGTCGGCGCGGCGTGTCTCGATGCGCCCGGACGTCCAATGACCGTTCTTGTCGCGAAGTGGGGTGATGCGCAGGTGACCGTGTCCGTCCAGGCTCAGGTTGTCGGGGTGGCGCGTATAGCGCTGGCGTTCATTGTTGCCCCAGAACACCGGGCCGCCCGAGTAACCGTGTCCGGTGTCGATAATCCACTTGCTGTGGTCGGGCAGCTGCCGTTGCGCGCCCTGGAAGTCATCGCTGAACTGCAGCGACCAGCCAGCAAGCTTCGGTACCTGCGCTCGAACCGGAACGGCGATAGCCGCCAGCAGGCAACCGGTAGCCAGCAGCACGCGCAAGGCGAAGTGACGCGGAGGGGTGGGATCGTTACCTGAATCGACGAAAGCTGACGTTTTCACAGATGGCGGCGTCCATGGAAAGGGCACCGGCTCAGCGCCGGTCGGCGGAGTCTGCAAGAACAGGGCCAGCCAGAAAAGGCCTGGCTGGTTCGACGGCTGTCGGCGCAGGCGTCGACCGGGCCGTCACGCGGCCATCTTCAGCACCAGTTTGCCGCGAATATGTTCGCACTGCAGAACGTCCTGCGCACGGGCAGCCTGCTTCAGCGGGAGGCTTTCGTGCACCGTCACGCTGACTTCTTTGGCGTCGATCATGCGGCCGATGCGCTGCAGCTGAGCGGCGTTGGGCTGCACGGTATAGCGTGTGGCGCGCATGTGACGACGATGCGCCTCGTCCTGTGAGGGCTCGCCAAGGGTCGAAACCAGCATGCCGCCAGGTTTGAGCACCTCGAACGAGCGCTGCTGGGTCTCGCCGCCGATCAGGTCGAACACCACGTCGACGTCGCCCAGCTGGGCAGAGAAGTCCTCATGGCGATAGTCGATCACCTGGTCGGCGCCCAGGGCTTCAAGAAAAGGCGCATCTTCGGCGCGGGCCGTGGTAAGCACCTGGGCACCGGCACCGCGTGCAAACTGCACGGCGAAGTGGCCGACGCCGCCACTGGCACCGTGGATCAACACACGCTTGCCCTGTGCCACATGGCCATGGTCGAACAGGCCTTGCCAGGCCGTCAGCGCCGCCAGAGGCACCGCGGCCGCTTGCACGGCGTCCAGCGTCGACGGCATCGCGGCGACCTCGCTGGCACGCACGGCGACATAGTCGCCATAAGTGCCGCGACCGGTGGCGGCCATGGCGTACACGGCGTCGCCTTTTTGCAAGCCTTCGACCCGGGCACCGACCTTGCTGATCACGCCGGCCACATCACGACCCATGCCGACCGGCAGCTGGCTGGCGACCACGGGCGGATAGTCGCCTTCGCGAATCTTGAAGTCGACCGGATTGATGCCGGCGGCCTGAATATGGATGACCACCTCGTCCGGCTCCGGCGAGGGCGTGGGCACCTGGTCGGTAACCAGGGCGCTGGAATCTCCAAATCGATGAATGCGGACCAGTTTCATAGCGGTCTCCTTCAGCGGTGAGCGAGGGGCAGCGCCGTATGGCGCCCTGGCCGACGCCAAGGCTGGCGGGCGCGGGCGCAAGGCGACGTGAAGGGGCGGCGTTTCAAAGCGCCTGTAGCGCGGCATCGATCGGCGTGTCGCCGCTTATCAGGTCAAAGGCCTTGTGCTGTGCGGATGGCATATCCAGACAGCGGGCGATCACATGAGCCACATCGGCTCGTGCGATCGAACCACCTTCAGGAAGGTCGGTCGCCACGTGCACGTGGCCGGAGCCGTCATCGTCGGTGAGTCGCCCCGGGCGCACGATGGTGAAATCCAGCCCACTGTCGACAAGCAGCCGATCAGCATAATGCTTGGCCGCGTAGTAGGGGCGAAGCACGTCTGACCAGTGTTCCCGGTTGTGGGCCTGCAACGCGCTCAACATGACAAAGCGCCGGATGCCGTTTTGCTGCGCGGCCTCGATCAGTTTGCCTGCGCCGTCCAGGTCGACCAGCAGGGTCTTGTCCGGCCCCGTCGAGCCGCCGGAACCGGCAGTGAAGATGATGGCGTCAGCGTCCTGGGTCGCTTCAATCAGTTTGGTGACGGGCTCTTCCAGCGATACCAGCGTGGCCGGAATGCCCCGGCCAGCAAAGCCTTCCACCTGTGCCTGCTTGCGTGCCAGCACGTGAGGTGTGTGACGACCTTCTTCGGCCAGGCGTTTGACCAGATGGCGGCCAACCTGACCGGTGCCGCCCGCGATTACAACCTTCATGTCCTGCCTCCTTGATTGAAATGCTGTTGCCAGAACACTTGGGGCAGGGCGAGGGCTTGCAAGCCGGGCCATCAGCGCGCGCTCAGGAAGCGAGTGGGTGACGTCGGTGTGATCTCGGTCACGTCCGCCCTGTTCATGTATGGCGCCAAGTGTTGGGGCTGTTTGTTCAGTGGGGTGCGCCGTGTGTATGTCTAATGTTCTGATCCTTGGACGAAAACGGGAGTTTGGCATCTTCCGGTGTTGTGTCGAATCTCTGAGAAGTGCCTCTCTCTGTGACTGAACTGGCCACCCATAGGGTGATGTCCGCTATCTGTTGTCGCCTAACCGTCAAGTTGCGCTGTTTCAATCGGATGTGATCGCCTCGCCTGGACGCGGCGATTGTCCATAGGGGAATCCGTTACCCGGTATCGACGCACCTTCGCGTTCGGTGCCCGTCCTTCTTCAAGGAGTCCTTTCATGTTTCGTCGTCGCATGTTTGGCCGTATCTGGTTGCCGGCATCGCTGGCCGCAGCAACTTTGATGGCTGCGGTTGGGGCGCAAGCCGTGCCCGGGCACTCGCTGGGAGCCGGCTGGGGAAACCAGGGTGGGCCCTGGCACGGAGGCTCATCACCGCAGGATCGCGTGGCCACCGCTACGCCGATCAAGCACCTGGTGGTGATCTTCAGCGAGAACCGCTCGTTCGATCACTATTTCGGTACCTATCCGCACGCTGCCAACCCGGCAGGAGAGCCGCGTTTTGTGGCCTCGCCGTGGACACCGCATGTGCACGGCCTGGACGCCGCACTGCTGATGCAAAACCCCAACAAGCTAAACGCGGTCAATGGCGAAGATGGCGTCAACCCATTCCGTCTGGACCGCACCCAGGCCAACACGGAAGGCCAGAGCCACAGCTACACGCCCGAGCAGCTGGCCTACGATAATGGCGCCGCCGATCGCTTCCCGGCCTACACCGGCAACAACAGCGTCAGCAGCACCGGCACGTTCGGCACGCATGGCCTCGTGATGGGTTATTACGATGGCAACACGGTGACGGCGCTGTGGAACTACGCGCAGCATTTTGCCATGGACGACAACGCCTACACCGACACCTACGGCCCATCGACGCCGGGTGCCATCGAAGTGGTCTCTGGCACCAACAACGGTGCGCGCATCGTCAAGGGCACAGGCGCCACCATTGCCGACGGGCAGGGCGGCCTGACGCTGATTGGCGACACCGACCCGGCTTACGATGTGTGCTCGTCGACGACCAGCACGCTGATGATGACCTCCAGGAACATTGGCGATCTGCTCAGCGCGCACAAGCTCAGCTGGGGTGGTTTCATGGGCGGTTTTGATCTGACCGCCACCAACGCCAATGGCTCCACCGGTTGCCAGCGCAGTACCTATTCCAGCGTGCTGGACGCCACCAAGACCGACTACATCCCGCATCACAACTGGTTCCAGTACTACGCCTCCACGTCCAACCCGACGCATGCCCGCCCGACCGCGGTGGCTGATATCGGTTACACCGATCCCAAGGACGCCACCGACACGCCGGTGCATCACGAGTACGATCTCAACGACTTCTTCGCCGCAGTGTCGGCGGGCAATTTCCCGTCGGTGAGCTATCTGAAGGCGCCGGCGGTGGGCGATGCCCATCCGGGCAATTCCGATCCGCTCGATGAGCAGGCCTACATCGTGCGCGTGGTCAATTTCCTGGAGCAGCAGCCGGACTGGAAGAACACCGCCATCATCATCACCTACGACGATTCGGATGGCTGGTACGACCACCGCTACGCTTCGCCGACCACTTCATCGTTCGATGCCGATACCCCGCAGAGCACGCATCAGGGCACGGTGCTGGGGGCCGATCAGCTCAATGGTCCGGGCGTGTGCGATGCGCCGGGTGCCAAGCCGGGCGTGGGTGTGCATGGCGGCAAGGTCAATGGCCGCTGTGGACCGGGCACGCGTATTCCGTTCATTGTGATTTCGCCATACGCGCGCCAGAACTTTGTTGACGACACTCGCCTTACGCAGTCCTCGGTGGTGCGTTTCATCGAAGACAATTGGCTGCACGGCGAGCGCATTGGCGAAGGCTCCAACGATGCCACCGCCGGCAACATCATGGGCATGTTCGACTTCCGCCGTCCGCCGGCGTTCGATGCCCAGCCGCTGATGCTTGATCCGGACACCGGAACCATCGTGCCGTCCACGGTGCATGGCCACGGTCATCATGGCTGGCCGTGGCCCGGTCACGGCTTCTGGCACGGTTGATGGATGGACGCGGCGCCAGCTGTTGGCGCTGGTGCCGCGTCAGCCTTTCCTCGTGCCGCGTGTGAACCGCACGCGGTGCGTTGACGCGGAACGCTTCATGCAACGACCGAACACGCCCGCATCACGGCGCCGTCGCGGTGGCGCATACACGCTAATCGCTTGTGCTGCGCTGGTGCTTGCCTTGAGCTTTGCCTGGCTGGCACGGGCCAGTGGGGTCTCTGCGTCCGTTTTGCCAGGGTCTAACCCGCATCCGGTAACACTCCACTTTCCCCGCAAGCGTGCACTGAGCGCGGTGGCGCAGCTGGGTAAGGCGCTGTTTTACGACCCGATGCTGTCGGCGTCGGGGAAGCAATCGTGCGCTTCCTGTCACGATCCAGCCTACGGCTACAACCCGCCCAATCACCAGACGCTGCAACCGGGCGGGCCGCACCTGCACAAACTGGGTAACCGGCCGCCGCCGTCGCTGGCTTATCTGTATCGCCAACGGCCTTTCAGTATTGGGCCGGATGCCGGCGAAGTGGAGGTGCCGGTCGATCTCAATACCGTGGCCGCGGCCCAGCGCGGGCAGGCGCGTGCGACCAAGTCGGCGGGCCAGTTGCCGACGGCGGTGCCGATGGTGCCGCAGGGTGGGCTGTTCTGGGACGGACGCGCCGATTCGCTGCAGCGCCAGGCCTACATTCCCATGCTCAATCCAGTGGAGATGGCCAACCCGAGCATCCAGGCGATTGCCCGCAAGTTGCAGCGCAGCCGCTACCTGAAGCAGTTTGCGCTGCTGTTCGGGCCGGGCGTGGCGCACGATCCCGAGCAACTGGTATCGGAGGCCATGTTCGCGATCGGGCGCTACCAGATCGAGGACAGCTCAATTCACGCCTTTACCAGCAAGTACGACGCCTGGCTGGAGGGCCGCGCGCGCCTGGGCCCCTCCGAGCTACGTGGCCTGCAGGCATTCAACGATCCGAACAAGGGCAATTGCGCGGCCTGTCACTTGAGCCAGGTCGGCAAGGACGGACTGCCGCCGCTGTTCACCGACACCCAGTACGAAGCGCTTGGCGTGCCACGCAACCGTGCCTTGCCACTTAATCGCGACCCGGCCTTCCACGATCTTGGCTTGTGCGGCCCGTACCGCAAGGACCTGGCCAGGCAGACCCAGTACTGCGGCATGTTTCTGACGCCGACGCTGCGCAATGTCGATCGCCGCGCGGTGTTCTTTCACAACGGCGTCTACCACTCGCTGCGACAAGTGCTCGACTTCTACAATCTTCGCGCCGTGGCACCGCAGAAAATCTATCCGCGCATCGCCGGCGGAAAGGTGGCGATCTACAACGACTTGCCCAGGCGCTTTTGGAAAAACGTCGATACCACCGACGCGCCTTTCAATCGCCGGCGAGGCGACAAACCGGCGATGAATGAGCGCGATATCAGCGACATCATTGCCTTTTTGCATACGCTGGACGATGGCTATATGGCGCGCCCTGCCGAAGAGCGTTCGAGATGACGCGTGGCGCGCTGCCACGCCCTGGCTGTGTTATCTGGCCCATCGAAGGCAGGCATGCGCAGAGGCTCTGGTTTAGCTCATTGGCTTGGGTGTCGCTCGCTGTGCGGAAGGCCGCCTGGTGGCGGAGTGGCTAGTGCCAGTGCGTGGGGTGACTGGCCCAACGTGACGCTCCGGTGGCGCAGGCTGCGGGGCTGGTGCTGGTCCCACGCGTAGTGCGACCGGGCAAGGTGCCCTCCGGAAAGGGGGTAAAGCACGGATACGAACGAGGGGGTTGACCGTCGCGCATGGCCCGTCCCATCGACGCAATCGACGGGTGCCGGCGGTTACGGCTGCAACCAGTGCCGACTTGGAGGTATCGGTTGTAGGTGAGCGGATATGACGTGTCTATCCGTGATCGCGCAGACGTGTCACGGGTTTTTGCCTGGCATCGGTCGCGCCTGGATAGCCTCAACGGGAGTTTTCTATGCCTCGTGTTCGTGCCACAGCGCTGTTGTTGACACTTACGAGCGTCGTCTCGCCATTGGCCATGGCCGCGTCAGCGCATGCGGCGGCGCCTGGTGTGGACGGCTATCGGTCCCACGCGCGGCTGTCGTCGACCAGGGACCATGGATGGCGCGCGGACATTGGTCGATATGCCAGGCGCATGATCGCGGCGGGCTTCTTTCCCGGCATGCAGGTTGCGGTCACACGCGGCAGCAGGGTGATATACACCGGCAGCTTCGGCTTGGCCGATATCGACAGCCGTCGCCGCGTGGATGACCGCACTCGCTTTTACATCGCCTCGACCACCAAGGCGCTGACGGCCACCGCTGTGATGCTGGAGGCTTCGCGTGGGTCGCTGCAGCTCGATGCCCCGGTGACGCGTTACATACCTGATTTACGCTTCAAGGCACCGTTGCGGGCAGACAGCGTGACCCTTCGGAGACTGCTGACCATGACCGACGGCATCGGGGCCTGCGAGCCGGTCGGGTTCCGTACGGCTTACAGTGGCGTGTTCACCCAGGCGCAGTTGATCGGGCTGATGCGCGATTGTGGCCCTGCGCGCACCGGTCACACCTTCGTTTACCGAAACCTGCCATACAACATCCTCGGTATCGTGCTGGCGCCTGGCCGGCGCGATGGCTGGAAAGCCGTGGTACGTAGAGATGTCCTCAAACCCTTGGGTATGGGCGAGACCACAGCAAGGGTTTCGACGCTTGCCACCGCGCGTATCGCCATGCCGCACAAGGCCACCGCGAGAGGGTTCCGACGCATTCGTCTGGCCAAGTCCGATGCCAATCTGCATGCCGCTGGTGGCTACTTTTCGACGGCAAGGGATCTGGCCAGATTCGTTGCCGTCAATGCCGCGGACGGCGAGCTGGACCGCCATCGTATATTCCCGGCCGATGTCATCGCGTCGATGCACGCAAGCCATGTTGCCCAGGACCGGGATTTCGGCCCCTACCATCGGTTTGGATGGGGTTTCGGCTGGGACTTGGGCCGCGTTGACGGAGCGATCATTGTGCAGCGTTTCGGCGCGTTCGCCGGGTATCGGTCACATGTCTCGTTCATGCCGCGCACGGGTATCGGCGTGGTCGTGCTGGTCAATGGCGTTGCGGTCCCCTATGCCGTCGACGAGATGGCCGACTATATCTACGACCGTCTGGATGGGCGGTTCGTGCAAAACCGCAAGCAGCACGCGGCCGCGTGGTTGAAGCTGGAACAGCGCAAAGCGCGTTACGCCCGTTATCTGCGTGCCAACGATCTGAAGCGGCATGCCCGCCAGAAGCCGTCGCTGGCCCATGCGATGTCCGCCTATGCCGGGCGCTATGCCAACGCGCAACTGGGCACGATGATCTGGAAAGTGGAAAACGGGCATCTTCATGTTTCGATCGGGATCGCCCGAAGCCAGGCGGAGATCTATGACGCCTCCAAGCAGCAGATGCGTGTGGAACTGACTGGTCGCGGCGAGGTGGTGAGCTTCCAGTTTGGCGATGGCACCGGCAAGGCCAGCGCCTTGCGCTATGACGGGTACAGGTTTGTTCGCATCGGAGGCGGCGCAAGTAAGAGTCTTGGCTCACACCCAGAGCGATGAGTGGACGTTAGGGATGATGCACCCACACGCGTCCGGTCAATCGCCGGCGCGATGAAAAGCCCGCAAAGCAGCCAACTGGACAGCGCGACGGCGCGGGCGCTCCAGAATCGGCGCGAACGATGTTAGTTTTGGCGTTTCGTTCATGTTTACGCCGGAGCTTTCCATGTCCCGAGTTTCCCTAGTCGCCTCGCGTCTCGCGCTGGCTGTGTCGATGGCGCTGGTGGCGACCGCGGCCGGTGCGCAGCAGAACCGTCAGGCCAACGTGCCGGCGCCCAAGGATGTGCCGTATCCGGGCAAGGTGGCCATCCATGTCGACGCCACCGACAACGCGCAGGGCATTTTCCGCGTGCACGAGTCGATTCCGGTGGCGCCGGGCAAGACCACGCTGCTGTATCCGGCATGGATTCCTGGCGCACATTCGCCCAGTGGCCCGATCTACGCGCTGGCGGGCTTGAAGCTCACCGCCAACGGCAAGCCGGTGAAGTGGACGCGCGACAAGTACAACGTCTACGCCTTCCATCTGGATGTGCCGCAGGGCGTGTCCACGCTCCAGGCCGACTTTGAATACCTGTCGCCGCGCCGCGGTGGTTTCGAGATGACCGACCGCATGCTGATGCTGGAATGGGACAAGATGTCGTTGTACCCGGCCGGCTACTACACGCGCGACATCACCTTCGAGCCCACGCTGACGCTGCCGGACGGCTGGAAGTACGGCAGTGCGCTGCGCGCGCAGTCCCGCTCGGGCGATACCACCACCTTCAAGCCGTTGACCTACAACAATCTGGTCGATTCGCCGGTGTACGCGGGCAAGTACTTCAAGCGCGTGGACCTGACGCCCAAGGGCGGTGCACCGGTGCATCTGGATATCGTGGCCGATGCGCCGAAGGACCTGGCGATCACGCCCGAGCAGCTGAGCAAGCACCGTGCACTGGTCAAGCAGGCGGTGACGCTGTTCGGCTCGCATCACTACGATCACTACGACTTCCTGTTCTCGCTGTCGGACCACCTGGCCGGCAACGGACTGGAGCATCACCAATCCAGCGAAAACGGCGTCGAGGCCGATTATTTCACCGCCTGGAAAACCAACGCGCCCAATCGAGACTTGCTGGCGCACGAATACACCCATTCGTGGAATGGGAAGTTCCGCCGCGGCGCCGATCTTTGGACGCCCAATTTCAACGTGCCGATGGGCGATTCGCTGCTGTGGGTCTACGAGGGACAGACCCAGTACTGGGGTTTTGTGCTGACGGCACGCTCTGGCCTGTGGTCACCTGAGCAGTTCCGCGATGCCTTGGCGATGGTGGCGGCCAACTACGACCGCAACCGTGAAGGTTTCCAGTGGCGCACGCTGGAAGACACCACCAACGATCCCACTGCCGCGCACCGCGCGCCGCTGCCGTATCGCAGCTGGCAGATGAGCGAGGAGTATTACAGCGCCGGCCAGATGATGTGGCTGGCCATCGACGCCAAGATTCGCCATCTCACCCACGACAAGAAGTCATTGGATAATTTCGCCAAGGCGTTCTTCGGCATCGACAACGGCAGCTACGTGACGCACACCTACACGTTTGACGATGTAGTGGCGGCACTCAACGGCGTGGTGAAGTACGACTGGAGCGACTTCCTGCACCAGCACGTCGATTCGCTCAACCCGCCGCTGCTGGGCGGGCTCAAGGGCACCGGCTGGAAGCTGGTCTACACCGACAAGCCCAGCACCTACGAGAAGGAATATCAGAACCGGCCCGAGTCACCGCGTCATATCTACAACTTTGCCTGGTCGATCGGCATGACCATGGCGCGCGATGGCTCGGTGAACGACGTGCGCTGGAACGGCCCGGCATTCAAGGCCGGCGTCAGCACCGGCGCCACGCTGATGGCCGTCAACGGCACCGAGTATTCGTCGGATGTGCTCAAGCAGGCCATCACCGACGCCAAGGGTTCGAGCACACCGATCAAACTGACCTTCAAGTTCCAGGGCAGTGTGCGCACGGTGGATGTGGACTATCACAAGGGGCTGCAATACCCGCATCTGGTGCGAGTAAAAGGCACGCCCGATTATCTCAGCCAGATCATCGCGCCGAAGAAATAAGCCGCGGCCCATGCCCGCCGCCCGCGTTCACCCAGACGCGGGCGGCCTCGGCTGGACACGGTCTTGCGTGGCGGGTGTGACAAATGGCTGTCGCTTCGCCGTGGGCATGTCTGCACCATGAGGTCTTCCATGATGGGCGGAGTCGGTTTCATGCAAGCACGTAGTTACCTGGCCACGGCGTTGGCCTTGGGCCTCACCAGCGGCATGGTTTGGGCGCAGGGCACGCAGGCACCGGTGCCGGTCAAGGGTGATCGTGGTGTGGCCATCGCCGATGCCGGTGTGCCGCGTCCGACCACGCAGCCGTGCGTGGTGTCGCTATACAGCGAGGTGAAATTCAACGCTCACGGCGACCCCACCTCTCGCGCTGCACACCCGCATACCTGGGACTACGCGCCGCCGGCCAAGTGTGCAGGGCCGTGGTCGAAAGTGGTGCTGGAAGCGGACTTCTCCGTCAACGCCGGGCGTCAGTACGATCGCACCGCCAGTCTGTGGCTCGATGGCGTGAACCTGTACTTTGGCACCACGCAGGAGCCCAGTGCCGACGTGGGGCCGCACTGGCATATCGAGCGCGATGTCACCGACTACGCCAGCCTGTTCCGCAAAGCCGGGCAGGGCCAGATGATCCTCAACAACTGGGTCAGCGCCAAATACACCGGCGTCATCAAGGGCAGCGCGCGGCTGGTGTTCTATCCGGCCGCTCCAAAGGCCAAACCGACGCGGCCGGCCGATCAGGTGATGGGCCTGGTCGGTGCCGGCAACGGCCATCCGGTCGGCGTACAGGACGGCACGCAGGCCTTGTCGCGTACCTTCACGCTGCCGCGCAATGTCGAGCGCGCCTATCTGGATGTGATCGCCCAGAGCCAGGCGGTCGATGAGCAGTGGTACATGTGCATCGACGATGCCGACGTCAAACGCACGCGCAATTATTCGCTGGGCCCGCCCAACGCCGGCGATCCGTTGGAGCAGTGTGGCGGCGGCAATTACCGCGAGGTGGCGGTCAGCATCGATGGCCAGCCGGCTGGCCGCGCGCCGGTGTATCCGTGGACCTATACCGGGGGCGTCAATCCGCTGCTGTGGCGTCCCACGCCGGATATCCAGACGCTCAATTTCAAGCCGTATCGGGTCGACCTGACACCGTTCGCCAGCGTGCTGGATGATGGCAAGCCGCACACCGTATCTGTTCGCGTGCTGGGCGCGCATGACTTTTTCAGCGTGGCCGCCAACCTGCTGATCTATCGCGATCACGGCCGCAAGGTGCTGACCGGCAAGCTGATTCGCAACACGCTGGCGATGGACCCGGCGCGTTTGAAACCCGAGATCAGCCGCCATTGGAGCAGCGCGCTCAACGGCCACATCGATACCGTGCAGCACGGTGACTACATGATCGAGGGCGAGCTGCAAACCTCGCACGGTCCGGTGCGCACCCTGGTCAGCCAGCAATCGAGTTTCGCCAACCGTCAGCATTACAAGCATCCGGACAAGGCCACCTGGGATCAGGTGATCGATATGGACACGCAAGTGTCCAGCACGGTCACCACGCAGCGCGAAGGCAGCACGGTGACGCACCGCACGCATGTGCACTATCCGCTGCGCGTCGATGTGCACAAGGTGGTCAAGCCGGATGGAAACTTCAGCGCCGACATCACCATGAAGCAGGGTTATCAGCGCCAGCGCCAACGCATGCAGGGTGGACACAAGGCGTTCCACTCCACGTTGGACAACCAACTGGTGAGCCAGGCCTCGGCCGAGTTCAATGCCGGCGGCACCGCGCTGCTGGGTACGCACGGCCAGCACGGCAACCAGGTGTACCGGTTCAGCGATTCGCTGGGCAGCTGCTACGCGCGCCGCATCGCCACGCGCGATCAGGCCGTGACCAAGGTCAGTTCAGGTCAGGGTTGCCCCGGCGGACACAACCATCTGGTGGCTGGCTCAAAGCTATGAGCCGGCCACGCCGGCCTTGTTACGCGTGATGGCGAAGATACTCTTCCAGCGCACGTAGCGCCGCGCTCACGTCGCAGGCGTGTGAGGCAAAGTCTAGCGGCACATCCAAAGCCGCGCCGTTGCGGATTACCGCATCGGGCAGGGTCAGCGCCGGCGCGCACTCAAGGACATGCATCTTGACCGCGCCGGCCACCTGCCGAAGCTGCGCGGCGCACTTGGCACCGCCATGGCCACCGTAGCTGATGATCAGCGCCGGCTTGTCGCGCCACTCGGCGTAAAGGTGGTCGATGGCGTTTTTAAGTATGGCCGGGTAGCCCCAGTTGTACTGGGGCGTGACCAATACCACTGCGGCCGCGTGCTGGACCTTGGCGCTCCATGCGCGCGTATGTGGCTGCGTGTAGAGGCCGGCGGCGGGAACGCCGGGCTCGTCATCCATGGGTAGAGGCCACTGCGCCAGGTCGATGGTTTCGTAGTCGAGGCCGGTGTGGGCTTGGCCCAGCTCGCCGACCCATTGCGTGATGGCGGGGCAAAGTCGTGCCGCGCGCGTGCTGCCCATGATCAACAGGACCGGGCCCGTGGGTGCGTTCATGATCACTCCAATGCATGTATAGTGCATGCAGTTTGCGGCAAGCGTGCGCCGGAGTAAAGCATGGTTGATACACGTAATTTGGACGCGCTGGCGACGGCGTTGATGGAACTGACCGGCTGCCTTAATAGCCCGCGCCAGGATGATGTGCTGCTACGTGAAGCCGGCGTGACCCTCGATCGCGCGCTGTTCCCGCTACTGGTGCGCTTGCACACCGCAGCGCCACTTCCGGTGGCCGCACTGGCCGAGCAGGTGGGCCGTGATGCATCGACGGTCAGCCGCCAGCTGGCAAAGCTGCAGGCCGATGGTCTGATTGAACGCACGCGTCTGCCCGAAGATCAGCGTACTCGTGCCGCCGCCATCACGGCACAAGGCATCGACACGCTCAAGGCCATTACCCGTGCCAGGCGTCGCTTGCTCAATGAAGCGTTGTCAGACTGGACGGCGCAGGAGCGTGCGTCGTTTCCACAACTGGCCTTGCGCCTAGCCTCCGCGATGAAGGCGCGCGTCGACGCCGATCGTCGCTGAAGCGGTTGAATACTAGCGCTTGCTGTTGAACGGCGGGCGCGTCAGCCACAGGATCGGCACCAGCGCCACGAACACCCATCCCAGCACGTGCATGATGTCGTTGAAGGCCATCTGGAAGCCTTGCCGGGTGATCATGCCGTTGATCACTTCCTCGGCACGCTTGATGTGTCCGCCGCGGGCCATGTTTTGCAGCGCGTTGCGGGAGATGGGGTTGTAAGGCGTGATGTGCGAGGCCAGCTGGGCATGGTGCACCACCGCGCGCCGGTCCCACACAAAGGTGGTGATCGAGGCGGCAAAGCTGCCACCCAGCGTGCGCAGAAAGGTCGAAAGCCCGGAGCCTGCGGCGATCTCGCCGGGTTTCAAATCCGACAGCAAAATGGTCAGCACCGGCATGAAGAACAGCGCCACGCCCAGACCCTGGAAGCCGCGGGTCAGGAAGATGTGCATGAAGTCGATGCCGATGAAGTATTGCGACTGCTCAAAGCAGGTCAGCGCCAGCACGATGAATGATGCGCCGGCGACAAGGCGCAAGTCGGTCTTGGGCGCGTACTTGCCGACGAAGAAGGTCAGCAGCACCGGCAAAATGCCCACCGAGGCGCCGGCCAGGCCGGCCCAGCTGGCGGTGTAGTCCAGCGTGCGTTGCAGCCACAGCGGCAGCAGCAGCCCCATCGAGAAGAACGTCGAATAGGAAAGAATCAGCAGCAGGGTGCCGAAGGCGAAATTGCGATGCCTGAACAGCTTGAGATCGACGATCGGATCCTCGTCGGTCAGCTCCCAGATCACGAAGAATATCAGCCCGATGGCGGCGATGATCGACATCACCACGATGAAGCTGGAGTGGAACCAGTCCGCATCGTTGCCCTTGTCCAGAACGATCTGCAACGAGCCCACGCCGATGATCAGTGAGATCAGGCCGAAGATGTCCACGCGCGGGCGCTCGGTGGTCTCCTTCTTGCCGGCCAGCTGTGTGCCGATGACGATGCTGGCGAAGATGCCGATCGGCACGTTGATGAAGAAGATCCACGGCCAGGAATAGTTGTCGGTAATCCAGCCGCCCAGCGTGGGGCCGACGATCGGCGCCACCACCGTGACCATGCCCATCAGCGCCAGCGCCATGCCGCGTTTTTCGGCCGGATACACCGCAATCAGCAGGCTTTGCGTGACCGGGTACATGGGCCCGGCCACGGCACCCTGCAGTGCGCGGAACACCAGCAGCATGCCCATGCTCTGCGAGATGCCGCACAGGAACGAGGTGATCGAGAACAGCAGCGTGGACCACACAAACAGCTTGAACTCGCCGAAGCGACGCACCAGAAAGCCGGTCAACGGCAGCGAGATCGCCATGCATACGGTGAACGAGGTGATCACCCATGTGCTCTGGTTGTAGCTGACGCCCAGATTGCCGGCGATGGTCGGCAGTGACACGTTGGCGATGGTGGTATCCAGCACACGCATGAAGGTGGCCAGGGATAGGCCAATCGTGGCCAGCGCCAGGTTTGGCGGCCGGAAGTGGGCGTCTTCGCTCATAGGTGTCATGGCAGGTAATTAACCGCTCAGCTTCCCGATCTGAGAGCCGCTGTCAATGCGTGATTGACGCTCAAAAAAAATAAATACTTTATTTTCAATAAATTATAAAATAAATATAAGGTTTTATATCACCTTTAGGAGCAGACTAAATTGACGTGCTAGCAGTTGGTAGGGGGACGGATGCCCGCGCTTTCCCAAAGGCTTCGGGCAGGCTCTGGTGGATCGCGCGGCCGCCTCATTCACGGCAAAGGACGCATGCGGACGTTGACCTGGGTGCTAAAGTGCCCAGCCCGCCAGAGATGCAACAAGGAGCGCGCGCATGAACGCCCATACTTATCCCATCGGTACGCCCGGGCAGCCCTGGGGTGAGGCCGAGAAGGCCGACTGGCTGGCGCGTCAGCGCCGCCGGCGTAGCTATGTGGATGACGTGCTGAGCCGCATTGGGCCGCTGCGCGAGGCGTTTGACATATCCCAGTACGGCGAGCTGGATTACGTGGGCGAGCGCTTCCCGCTGCTTGCGGTGAAAAGCCGCGATGGGCGTGATGATCTGCCCACCGTGCTGGTGACAGGCGGTGTGCACGGCTACGAGACCAGTGGCGTGCACGGCGCGCTGCAATTTCTGGAGCAGCGTGCGGCCGACTACGCCGGGCGCATCAATCTGGTGGTCGCGCCTTGTGTCAGCCCATGGGCATACGAGCGCATCCATCGCTGGAACATGTTTGCGCTGGACCCGAACCGCTCTTTCGTGGCCGATAGCCCGGCACCGGAATCGGCCGCGCTGATGGGTCTGGTGGCGCCGTTCCGGGAACACGCGCTGCTGCATATCGATCTGCACGAAACCACCGATTCGGACGAGTCCGAGTTCCGCCCGGCGCTGGCCGCGCGCGATGGCGTGGACTACGAGCCGGGTGAGATTCCGGACGGTTTCTACCTGGTCGGTGACAGCGACAATCCGCAGCCGGCGTTCCAGCAGGCCATCATCGAAGCGGTGGCCAAGGTCACGCACATTGCGCCGGATGATGCCAAGGGCGAGATCATCGGTTCGCCGTCGGTGGCGCCGGGCGTCATCAACTATCCGCTGAAGAAGCTGGGTTTGTGCGCCGGGATCACCAACGCGAGCTACACCACCACCACCGAGGTGTACCCGGACAGCCCCAAGGCGACGCCGCAGCAGTGCAACGATGCGCAGGTGGCGGCGGTCTGTGCTGCCATTGATTTTGCACTGGCGCACGCGCCTTAACGAGGCGCTGCGTCAACGCAATGCGCTCAGGCGGCTCTCCCGCGTGAGCGCTTCACACATCGGCGCTGGCGTCGGCCACGCTGATGCCTCGGTCGCGGTTTGCCGAGGCCAGCAGGGCGTGGATCAACCGATGCACGCCCAGGGCACTGGCACCGGAGGCCACCGGTTCACGGCGCTGCCTGATGGCCTGCAGCATGTCGACCATGACATCGCGGTGCCAGGTGTGGGTGAACGCCATGGGATCGGCGCCGCCGCCCGAGCGGGCCGTGTCGCCATGGCGGTCGGTGTGCCCGTCCTGATGACGAACGGTCAATTGGCCGGCCTCCAGGTGCACGCTGGCTTGTTCGAAATCCAGCGCCAGATATTCGCTTGCGCCGGGATAATGCGCGGTAGTGGCACTCAATGAGAGCAGGGCGCCGTTAGCCCAGCGCAGCGCGCCCTGGACGGTGTCTTCCGATTCCATGCGGTGCAGGCGCGAGGTGCCGGTCATGGCCATGACGGAGGCTGGTTCGCCCAGCAGCCAGACGGCGAGATCCAGCGTGTGGATGGCCTGACTGATAAGCACGCCGCCGCCATCGCGTGCGTGGCTGCCGCGTCCGGGCACATCGTAATAGGACTGCGGGCGCCACCAGGGCACCACGATGCGCCCGCCACACAGCGCACCGAGCTGGCCTTCATCCAGCAACGTTTTCAGCACCTGCGAACTTTCGCGAAAGCGGTGTTGCAGCATGACACCGTGCGTCACGCCGGCACGTTGGCACAGTTCGACCAATTGTTGCGCTGTAGCCAGGTTGCGCTCGATGGGTTTTTCCATCAGCACGTGTTTGCGTGCTTGCGCGGCCATCGACACGTACGGCGCGCGAGCGTTCGGCGGTGTCAGCAGCAGCACCAGGTCGACATCCTCGCGTGCGATCAGCTCATGCGCTTCGCCTTCCCACACGGGCAGGGCAAAGCGCGTGGCGAGCGCATCGCGGCGGTCGGCGCCTCGGCTGTAGATGCCGCGCACGGTCACCGTGTCGGCCAGGTCGGCCAGCGCGCGGGCGTGTGTGTCGGCCACCATGCCGGCGCCGATCATGGCGATGCCAAGCGTCATGGGTTGGCCTTTGCTGCAGTGGAAAACAGGGGCATCGGTGCGACCTTTGAAGCGCAAATGTTTGGAAAAATGGTAGCGCTAACGTATAAGAAAAAGGCATCACGTCAATGCCACGAGGTCATATCACGATGTTCAAGCAGGTGCGGTCGGTTCGAGGAGTGAGGGTGCGCAGTGCACTGATGTGCGCGCTGCTGGGCGCCATGACGCTGGGCGCAAGCGCGCATGCGGCCACCAGCGGTTCGACGTGGGTGGGCAGCTGGGCCTCGTCACAGCAGATTCCCGAACCGCGCAATGTGCTGGCGCCGGCATCCATGAACCAGGCCACGGTGCGCCAGATCGTGCATCTGTCGCTGGGCGGGCACACGCTCCGTGTGCGCTTCTCCAATGCCTTTGGCACGAAGCCGCTGCGTATCGATGCCGCGCACATCGCGCGCGCAGTGGCACCGGACAGCTCCGCCATTGCGGCAGGCTCGGACAAACCGCTGACCTTTGGCGGTGCGGCGCAGGTGACCATTCCCGCCGGTGCTGAATACTGGTCCGATCCGGTGCACTTGCAGATGGCGCCGGGTGCCAGCCTGGCGGTGAGCTACTACCTGCCCAAGGCGCCCGCGCGTGAAACCAGTCACCCTGGCTCGCGCGCCACCTCGTACTACGTGGCGGGCGATCACGTGGCGGATCACGTACTCAAAGGCGCGAAAACGGTCGATCACTGGTTTCAGCTGTCGGGCGTGGATGTAAAGGCCGATACGCATGCCCGCTGCATTGTCGCGCTGGGCGATTCCATCACCGATGGTCACGCCACGCAGACCAACAAGAACCAGCGCTGGACCGACTACCTGGCCGCCCGCCTGCAGCATCACGCCGGCACGAATGATGTGTGCGTGCTCAACGAGGGTATTGGCGGCAATCGCCTGTTGCACTACGGCTTGGGTCCAGCGGCGATGGCGCGGTTGAATCGCGACGTGTTGGCACAGACCGGCGCGCGTTATGTGATCGTGCTGGAAGGCATCAACGACATCGGCACCCTGGGGCTGGAAAAGCACGTCACTGCGGCGCAGCACACGGCGCTGGTGCATCAGCTGATTCTGTCGTTCAAGCAGATCGTTGCGCGGGCGCACGCTCATGGCCTGGAAGTGATCGGCGGCACCATCATGCCGTTCGCCCATTCCGATTATTACCACCCCAGCGCGGCCAGTTTGCGTGATCGCGATCAGGTCAACGCGTGGATCCGCGCGCCCGGTCACTTCGACAAGGTGATCGATTTCGACAAGGCCATGCGTGATCCGGCGCATGCCGAGCAGCTGAATCCGGCCTATGATTCAGGCGATCATCTGCACCCTGGGCCGAAGGGTTATCAGGCCATGGCGAGGGCGATTCCGCTGTCGCTTTTCACCGCGCGCTAGGGCTTTTTTTTCCGTCGTTTTCACGGTGCGCTGCACAATGGAAATAGCGGGTCTGCGTGCTATGGTAGCGCTATCATTCTGGCTCGACGCATCGTGAATGCGGTGCGCCGGGGTCGTCTATCAAAGCGGCGCTGTGGCGCCAACGCACGTAAGGGAAGGGGATGGCCGTGACACTGCGTGTTGCCCGCTGGAAGTCTCGCTGGATGCCGTTTGGTACCTGTGTCTTTTCGCTGGCGCTGATGGGGGGCGCAGCTCACGCCGCCACGACGCAAAGCGCGCCGTGGCGCAACACCCAGTTGCCTTTGAAGCAGCGTGTGCACGCCTTGGTGTCACGCATGACGCTGGCGCAGAAAGTCGGCCAGATGATGAACCAGGCACCGGCGATTCCCAGCCTGGGCGTGCCGGCCTACAACTGGTGGAGCGAAGGTCTGCACGGCATTGCGCGTTCCGGCTACGCCACGGTGTTTCCGCAAGCCATCGGCATGGCCGCGACGTTTGATCCGGATGCGGTCGGTCAGATGGCCGACATCATTTCCACCGAGGCCCGCGCCAAGCACAGCTGGGCGTTGCGTCACGGCATTCACAGCATCTATTACGGGCTGACGCTGTGGGCACCCAACATCAACATCGTGCGTGATCCGCGCTGGGGCCGCGGGCAGGAAACCTACGGTGAGGATCCGTTCCTTACCGCCACCTACGCGGTGCGCTACGTCAAAGGCCTGCAAGGCGACAACCCGAATTATCTGAAGACGGTGGCAACGCCGAAGCATTTTGCGGTCTACAACGGACCCGAGCCGCTGCGGCACAAGATCAACGTGGTCGCCTCGGCACATGACCTGGAAGCGACCTACTACCCGGCGTTCCGTGCCGCCATTGTCGATGCGCATGCCGACTCGATGATGTGCTCGTACAACGCGATCGATGGCGTGCCCTCGTGCGCCAATCGCAAGTTGGCGCAGGTGGTGCGTGGTGACTGGGGCTTCAAGGGTTTCATCACCTCAGACTGCGGCGCCATCTCCGACTTCTACCGCAAGGACGGCCACGGTTATTCCAGCGACGAGGCACACGCCGCGGCCGCTGGCGTCAAGGCAGGCACGGACACCGACTGTGGCGATGCCTACAAGGGACTGATCAAGGCGGTGCATGAAGGCTTGGTCTCCGAAGCGGACATCAACCAGGCCGTCGAGCGACTTTTCACCGCACGCTTTCGGCTGGGCATGTTCGACCCCGACAGCAAGGTGGCCTACGCACGCATACCTTTCAGCGAGGTCAACTCGCCGGCGCATCACCAGGCGGCGCTCGATGCCGCGCGCAAGGCCATGGTGCTGCTGAAGAACAAGGATGACGTCCTGCCTCTGAAGAACGGTCAGACCATCGCCGTGGTCGGCCCCAACGCCGCCGAGCTGTCGGCGCTGGAAGGCAACTACAACGCGGTGCCCTCGGCGCCGGTGATGCCGGTCGATGGCATCGCCGAGGCATTTCCGGCCAGCCGCGTACTGTATGCGCAGGGCGCTTCCTACGATGCACGTTTGAGTGTGCCGATGCCACGCAGCCAGTTCCGTATCGAGCAGGGCAGCGCGCAGCAGGGCTTGACCGCGCGCTATTACGACAATGCCCAGTTCAAGGGCAAGCCGGTGCTGACGCGCGTCGACAAACAGATCAATTTCGACTGGAACGCCGCCAGCCCGGCCAAGGGCGTACCGGCGAACCATTTCAGCGTGGCCTGGACCGGCACGGTGCAGGTGCCAGCGGCGGGCGACTACCGTCTGCAGCCGACGCTGGCGCACTGCTATCCGTGTCACGACCGCGAAGTGTTCCGCATGTGGGTGGACGGCAAGGAAGTGACCCACGCGACGACCAAGGCGGCCGATGCCTCGCGCGATGTCCGCATGCCGGCCTTCACCGTGCATTTTGCCGATACCCACCCGCACACGGTGCGTATCACCTACACGCACCGCTCCAAGTTGTTTGGCGCGGGACTGACGCTCAACTGGTATCCGCCGCAGGCCGCGCTGCGCAAGCAGGCTGTCGCCACCGCCAGCAAGGCTGACGTGGTGGTCGCGGTGATGGGCCTGTCGCCGGATTTCGTCGGCGAGGAAATGCCGATCAAGGTGCCCGGCTTCAAGGGCGGCGATCGCACCCGCTTGAGCCTGCCGGCCTCGCAACAGAAGCTGCTGCACGCGCTGGCGGCCACGGGCAAGCCGGTGGTGCTGGTGCTGATGAACGGTAGCGCCTTGGCCGTGGACTGGGCCGAGCAGCATGCGGCGGCCATGGTTGAGGCCTGGTATCCGGGTGAGGCCGGAGGTCAGGCGATTGGCGAGACCCTGAGCGGGGCCAACAACCCCGGTGGCAAGTTGCCGATCACGTTCTATCGCTCGGTAAAGCAATTGCCGCCGTTCACCGACTACTCGATGGCCCATCGCACCTACCGCTACTTCACCGGCAAGCCGCTGTTCCCGTTTGGTTTCGGGCTTTCCTACACCACGTTCGACTTCAGTCACGTGCGTGTGTCCAGCGCGACACTGCAAGCCGGCCAGCCGTTGACCGTGCAAGCCGATGTGCGCAATACCGGCAAGCGCGCTGGTGATGCCGTGGCCGAGCTTTATCTGGTGCCGCCGCAGGCGGGGCTGAACCCGCGTCACGCACTGCGTGGCTTGCAGCGCGTACACCTGGCGCCCGGTCAAACCCGCCACCTGGTGTTCAAGCTCGATCCGCGTCAGCTCAGCCTGGTCGATGCCAAAGGCCAGCGCGCGGTGATGCCGGGCAGCTATCGCATCTTCATCGGTGGCAGCCAGCCGACCGCCGTCAGCGCGCAGTCGGCCACGCTTACCATTCAGGGCCGTCAGGCTTTGCCCAAATAGGAAGTACGCATGAGCTTTTCTCTCCGGCCGCGTGGTTTGCACGGCGCCTTGTGTGCGGCCCTTGTCCTGGCGGTATCGCCCTTGGCCGCGCATGCTGAAACGGGCGCCGACGGGTGGTTGCGCTATGCGCCGACCAAGCTGGCAGCGAAGGTGCCGGCGCAGATCCAGGTGCTGGGTTCAGCGGCGCAAATCAAGAGTGCCGGCAGTGAGCTTCAGCGTGGCCTGAAGGCGATGAGCGGACATGCGCCGGCAGCGGTATCGGGTGAGGGCGGTAAGGGCACCGTTCTGGTCGGCACCTACGCGCAAGTCAAGGCGCAGCTGCCCGCGTGGCAGTCGCCTTCCCATGCTGTGCCCGGCAGCTATCAGATCAAGGCCGTCGAGCATGCCGGTCACACCGACTGGGTGGTGGCCGGCGCCGATGCGCGCGGCACGCTGTATGGCGCCTTCGCGTTGCTGGAACAGTTGGGCGAGCAGCCACAGCGCGCCGCCATCGACGCCACCTCGTCGCCATCGGCACCGATCCGCTGGGTGGATGAGTGGGACAACCCCGACGGCAGCATCGAACGCGGATACGCCGGGCGCTCCATCTTCTTCGACAAGGGCCACGTTCGCGCCGATCTGTCGCGCGTCGGCGATTACGCGCGCCTGCTGGCCTCGGTGGGCATCAACGGCTGCAACGTGAACAATGTCAATGCCAGCCCGAAAATGCTGACGCCGCAGATGATCGCCGGTCTGGCGCGCATTGCCGATGCCATGCGGCCGTGGGGCGTGCGCATTGCCATTTCGGTGGACCTTCGCAGCCCTCAGGAGATCGGCGGACTGGATACCTTCAATCCGAAGGATCCGCGTGTGATTGCGTGGTGGCAAAGCAAGGTTGATGCGCTGTACCAGGCCATTCCCGACTTTGCCGGCTTTACCGTCAAGGCCGATTCAGAGGGCCAGCCAGGTCCCTCGCAGTACGGCCTGTCGCCGGCCGCCGCTGCCAACATGCTGGCCAAGGCGTTGGCGCCGCATGGCGGCGTGGTGATGTACCGCGCGTTTGTCTACAACCATCATCTGGATTGGCACAACGCCAAGGCCGACCGCGCCCGCGCCGCTTACGACATCTTCCATCCGCTGGACGGAAAGTTCGACAACAACGTGGTGGTGCAGATCAAGAACGGCCCGATCGACTTCCAGGTCCGCGAGCCGGCCTCGCCGTTGTTTGCCGGTCTGCGCAAGACCAACCAGGCCATCGAGCTGGAAGTGACGCAGGAGTACACCGGTCAGCAACGCCAGACCGTGTACCTGGTGCCGATGTGGAAGGCGACGCTGGACTTCGACATGCACGCCGAAGGGCGCCATACGCCGGTCAAGTCCATCGTCGAAGGCAAGGCCTTTGATCGCCCGCTGGGTGGCTACGTGGCGGTCAGCAATGTCGGCCTGGACACCAACTGGATGCGCAATCCGCTGGCCATGGCCAACCTGTGGGGCTACGCGCGCTTGGCTTGGAATCCCGACCTGAGCGCGAAAACCATTTCCAGCAACTGGACGCGCCTGACGTTTGGTACCGATCCGGTGGTGGTCGATACCGTCAATCAGGTCTTGCTGCCGTCCTGGCGGACCTATGAGGACTACACCGGTCCCCTGGGTCTGCAGACGTTGACCAATATCCTGGGGCCGCATTATGGCCCGGCGCCACAGTCGCAGGAGCACAACGGCTGGGGGCAATGGTTCCGCGCCACCCACAAGGGTGTGGGCATGGATCGCACCGTGGCCACGGGCACCGGCTACATCGGCCAGTACCCGCCGCAGGTGGCGGCGATGTTCGAGTCCAAGCAGAGCACGCCGGACGACTTGATGCTGTTCATGCACCACGTGCCGTATGGCTACACGTTGCACAACGGCAAGTCGGTGATCCAGACCCTCTACGATCTGCACTACACCGGTGCGCAAAAAGCGCAGGGCTTTGTCGATGCGTGGAAGAAACTGCACGGCCGCATCGACGACGCGCGCTATGAGAAGGTGCTGAAGATCCAGCGCTATCAGGCCGCCTACGCCATCGTCTGGCGCGATGCGGTGACGCGCTATTTCCACAAGATGTCCGGCATTGCCGACGCCATGGGGCGGGTGGGCCATTACCCGGACCGCATCACCGGCGAGCAGATGAAGCGCGTCGGGTATACCTCGCACAAGCTCAAATACTTTGAGAACGCGTCGCACGGTCAGGCGCAGGTGTGCCTGAAGCGCGCCACGTGCACGGCCAGTGCCACCTTCCATCGTCCGGCAGGCACCTACAATCTTGGCGTGCAGTATTTCGATGTCCGCACCGGCACCTCGCACTTCACACTGAAGCTCAACGGCAAGACCATCTCGCATTGGACGGCCGATGCAACGCTCCCGGGCACGACCATCAGCGGCGATACCTCCACGCGCCATCTGATGCGTGCGGTCCGTTTGAAGCCGGGTGACACGATCACCCTGGTCGGCCAGCCACAGGGCGGCGAGCCGGCACCGTTCGACTATCTGGTGGCTTATCCCACGTCGCGGCAATCGAAGATGCATGACTGATCTGCAGCAACCTCCCCGGGTGTCTGCATGGACTAGGGCGCCTCAGGGCGCCCTCTTTTTTCGGCATCTGGCGGGCGAGGGAGCTACCATGCGCAGCGGATTTTTCGGGAAATGACCATGCACGCACGTTGCTCTTGGACTCTGGCTGCCTTGGCACTGACGCTTGGCGTCGGTCACGCCATGGCGGCGCCGGTAACGACGGCCGCCTCGGCCAGCACCCAGCAAACCGTGGGCCAGAAGCGCGAGGGCTTGCTGTTCTGGACACAGGCGCAACGGCATGCGCGTTTCTCGCACATGTACACGTTGTTCCCGAGCCTGCCGGTGGCGACGGGCGAGCACGTGCACCGCTTGCCGAAAGGCAAGCCGCTGACGCCGCAGTGGCGCGACGGCACCACCCTGGACAGCTACATGAAACGCTTCGATGTGCAGGGCGTGATGGTGCTGCAGCGGGGCCGTGTGCGGCTGGTGCGTTACGCCAAGGGCTTCGGCCCGGCCTCGCACTGGACCTCGTTCTCGGTGGCCAAATCGTTCACCTCCACCTTGCTGGGCGTGGCCATGCAGCGCGGTGACATCCACAGCCTGTCCGATCCGCTCCAGCGCTATATTCCCGAACTGAAAGGCTCGGCCTATGGCAAGGTCAGCGTGCGCCAGCTATTGACCATGACCTCGGGCGTGCGCTGGAACGAGGATTACAGCGACCCCAAATCCGACGTGTCGCAGATGTACCGCAGTGCCTGTCAGGGGCACGAGGCGCACGTACTGCCGTATCTGGAAAAACTGCCGCGCGCCTATCCGGCCGGCACGCACTGGAACTACAACACCGCCGAAACCGACCTGCTGGGCGTACTGGTGCAGCGCGCCACGCATCAATCGCTGGCCACGCTGCTCACTGATGCCATCTGGAAGCCCTACGGCATGGCTACACAGGCGCACTGGCTGACCGACGAGTGCAGCGGCCGCAACACCGGCGGCAGCGGGCTTTCGGCCACGTTGTCGGACTACGCGCGCATGGGTCAATTCATCCTCGGCGGTGCCAAGATCGATGGCAAGCGCGTGGTGGCCAAGGCCTGGCTGGATGGCGCCTTCAGCAAACACGAAGGCGTGGGCGAACCGGGCCGAGGCTATGGCTATCAGTGGTGGACCTACGACGACGGTGGCTACGCCGCGATCGGCATTTTTGGGCAGCTGATCTACATCGACCCGTCACGTCAGCTGGTGATCGTGCAGTTGGCCAACTGGCCCAGCGCCGTGGGTGAAAAAGCCATCGCCGCGCGGCATGACTTCATCCAGGCGGTGCGGCGCGCAGCCGGGAAGTCCTGACTGACGAGGCGTGCGTGTCCGCGGCGCCGGGTTTCGCGCTTACCCATGGTCTGCATCAAGGGCGTCGACAGCGTCGCTTGCCCGGTCCGGCGCCTGGCTTTAATGTCCAGATACGGGCCGGTGTCGGGATCCTTGCCGGCCAAATCAAATATTCAACGAATACGTGCGAGGTGAGCATGAAGCTGGAGGCTCTGTTCGACAAGCTGCACGAGCTGCCGACCATCCCCAAGGTGGCGCAGGATCTGATCCTGCAGTTCGATAGTTCCGACACCAACATCGATGCACTGGCACGCAATATCGAACGCGATCCGGTGATTGCCGCCAAGGTACTGCGCCTGGCCAATTCGGCAAGGTTTCATGGCGCGCGCGATTCGACCACCATTGAGGACGCGGCGATGCGCGTGGGCTTCAATGCCCTGCGCACGCTGGTGCTGGCCTCGGCCATGACCAGTGCGTTTCCCTCCGGTGGCAGCATCGATCTGAAGCAGTTCTGGCGCCACAGCTTCGAGGTGGCCAGCATCGCCCGTTTGCTGGCCCGCCAGCAGGATGCTGACCCGGATACGGCCTTTACCTGCGGCATGATGCACGCCATTGGCGAACTGCTGATTCAGACTGCGGCGCCGGCGTTTGCCGGCCAGTTGCGCAGCACCGCCTCGTCCACGGCGCATGCGGCCGATGAGACGTTGCAGCTGGGCTTTGGTTATCCCGAGGTGGGTGCCGAACTGGCGCGACGTTGGCAGCTGCCGCCGGTCATTCGCACCGCCATCCACTATCAGGCGCGTCCGGCGCAGGCACCCAGGGGCGAGAAAATGCCGCTGATTGTGGCCCAGGCCGTGCATGTGGCCGATGCCATGGCTCGTCACGATGGTCTGGGGACCGAGGCGCGCAAGGCCATCGATGGCCCGCTGATGCAAGGCGTCAATCTGGACACCCTGTTCTTTGCGTTGCCGGAGGTGATTCAGGCTGATCGCGCATTCGCCGACATATTGGCCTAAGCTAGATACTGCAGGCGATCGCCGGGCTCAAGGACGAGAGCGTACTGACTTTCGCGTCATTGAATGTCCGCCTCGACTTTTGGCTTGAACATCGTTCTATACAGATGCGTGGCGCGCTGGATGCTGGCTGGCGCCACCTCTGGCGCGCTGGTGATGGCGCTGTCTGCGTCGCTTCCGACTCACCCCGCTTGGGGCGGGCTGCTATCAGACCGAGGTGTTGACCAGGCGGCCGGCGACTGCTTCGCCACTCTGAAGCAGGTACTGCGCCAGCTCCACCGAGGCGCTTTGCAGCGCACTGCTGGTCTGTGTGACCTGCGCCTGCAGCAGCTGAAGCTGCGTCTGGCTGGTGCTGGGCCGATCCTGCGCGGCGTTGAGCTCGCGTTGTGCCTGCTTGAGCTGCTCTTCCAGCTGCGACATGCCTTTCTGCATTTTGCGCAGCGCATTGGTGTCCGGTCCGGCACTGCGCTGACTTTGCTGCTGGGCATCTCTGGCTTGCGCCGCCTCGCGCTCGGCGGCACGCGTCTGCTCCTGCGATGGGTTCGCCGCCGCCGCGTCGGCGGAAGCGTCTGCCTGCGGGCCATTGGCCGCCGGCAGGTTGCTCTGGGCGGCTGAGGTGGCCGTGCCTTGGGAGGCGAAGGATGTGACCGATGCATTTTTCGACGGCGCAGCAGTAGACGCCGGCACCGTTGGCTGGGTGTCGGTGGTGCTGGGTGCAGTGCCTCGCAAGGCGCTGGCCTCGGGCGCAGCGCTGCCAGCGGTGGTCGAAGCCGGCTTGGCAGAGGCCGTTGCAGCGCTGATGTTTACGCTGCTCAGTTGCATCGGAGTGGCATCCTTTTGAGCGATTACGGGATGGGACGCTGTAAACATCGGCCGTTCTGAAAAGAACTTTAGGCCCCGATGCAAAAAATTTTCTTGCCGCTCGACGCGGTGCCATCAGCAGGCGTTCTTAGGCCGACGAGACCCGCTGCAACCAGCGCTCCAGCGCCTGATTGACGGCCTCGGGCTGCTCACGCGTGGAGGCATGGCCACAGGTCTCGATGATGCTCAGTTCGGCACGGGGAATGGCTTGGGTCATATCGCGAGCCACCTCCGGCGGCGTCAGCGGGTCGCCATCACCGACGATGACGGCGGCCGGCACATGGATATCGGCCAGCAGGGGACGGCTGTCATGGCGCTCCATGATGGCCTGCTGCTGTCGCTCCATGGCCTCGATGCCAACTGCCAGGCCCATGCGCACCTGGGTTTCCAGGAGTTCGGAGTCATCGCGGTGATCCGGGTGCAGCAGGCCACGCAGCGTGCGTCGCAGCACGGCGGCAAAATCGCTGCGCCGGGCCAGCGCCAGCAAATCGCGCCGCTGCTGGCTTTGCTCGGGAGTATCGGGCAGCGGCGAGGTGCTGATCAGCGCCAGCGCGGTGACCCGATCCGGCGCCTGGCGCAGTATCTCAAACGCCAGATAGCCGCCCATGGAAATACCACCCAAGGCAAACTGCGGCGGTGCCGAGGCCAGGATCGAGGCGGCCATCTGCGCCATGCTGCGCCCCTTGAGGGTAGAGGCGATGGTCACCGGGCCGTGTTGCCACAGCGCCGGCAACTGTGGCGCAAAGACGTCGGCCGTACACAGCAGGCCGGGAACCAGAACCATCGGTGTCATGAAAACCTCGCCTCGTTGCAAGTGTTGAACGTGGGCGAGCCTGACACACCGGCTCTGAAGCTGCGCCAGCGGTCGCCGCAACACCGGGCTTGGGCTGCTGGCTTGCGGCGCGCTATCGTGCGCATTATGCGTGTCCCTTTAGACGGGGCGCGCCTGCCGTCGCCGTCCGCGGACCGGATGGGGGACCTTTCGCCAGACGGAGTCACAACCAACGTGAATACCCAGGTTTCGGGCGGCCTTGCGCCGCGTAGCGAGCTGACCATCCGTGGTGTGGTCATCGGCGTGTTGATCACGCTGGTGTTCACCGCGGCCAACGTGTATTTCGGCCTGGAAGCGGGCCTGACCTTTGCCACATCGATTCCCGCCGCGGTGATTTCGATGGCGGTGCTGCGCAAGTTTTCCGATGCCACCATGCAGGAAAACAACATCGTGCAGACCATCGCCTCGGCCGCTGGCTGCCTGTCGGCGATCATCTTCGTGTTGCCGGGCCTGGTGATCGTCGGCTGGTGGGCCGGCTTCCCGTACTGGGAAACCATGCTGATCTGTGCGCTGGGCGGCATTCTGGGCGTGATGTATTCCATTCCGCTGCGTCGCGCGTTGGTGACCAATTCCGATCTGCCTTACCCGGAAGGCGTGGCCTGCGCCGAGGTGCTGAAGGTCGGTGCCAGCCATCGCGAAGGCGCCAACGATGCCGAAGCCGCCGCCGTGGGGCGTTCGGGCTTTATGGCGGTGGTGGTCGGTTCGCTGGTATCGGCGGGCTTTGCCATCGTCGAGGCCACGCAGATTTTCGCCAAGGATGTGTCGGCTTATTTTCGTGTCGGCGATCGCGGCTCGGCCACCGGGTTTGATTTCAGCCTCTCGTTCGCATTGCTGGCCGTGGGCCATCTGGTCGGCCTGTGGGTGGGTATTTCCATGCTGCTGGGCACGCTGATCGCCTGGGGCTGGGCGGTGCCGCATTACACGGCGCTGGCGCACGCGGCAGGTTCAGCCGCGGATATCGCCGGCTCGGCCTTTGGCGAGAAGGTGCGCTTTCTGGGCGCCGGTACCATTGCCTCAGCGGCGATCTGGACGCTGGTCAAGTTGGTCAAGCCGGTCGCGTCGGGGCTGGCCGGTGCAATGCGCTCCTCGCGCATGCGCAAGGCCGGTCAGGGCGCCGATTTGCCGCGTACCGAGCACGACATTCCCATTGGCATCGTGGCGCTGGTGACGCTGGTCTGCATGCTGCCGATTGCCTGGCTGCTGGGCGATTTCAGCGCCGCGGCGGGGCTGGGTCAGGATATGTGGGTGCTGGTCATCGGCGGTGTCGCGTTTGTCGCCCTGATGAGCTTTTTTGTGGCCTCGGTGTGCGGTTACATGGCCGGCCTGGTCGGCTCGTCCAACAGTCCGCTGTCGGGCATAGGCATTCTGGTGATCGTGATCGCTTCGGTGCTGCTGGCGATCGGCGCACAGAGCAGCCTGCCGCCGGAGGCTGGCAAGGCGCTGGTGGCCTTCGCGCTGTTTACCTCGTCGGTGGTGTTCGCCGGGGCCACCATTGCCAACGACAACCTGCAGGATCTGAAAACCGGCCAGCTGGTCGATGCCACGCCCTGGAAACAACAGGTCGCGCTGATCATCGGCGTGATTGCCGGCGCCTTCATCATCCCGGTAGTGCTGAATCTTCTGAGCAAGGCTTACGGCTTTGTCGGTGCGGCCAATGCCACCGAGCACGCGCTGGCGGCGCCGCAGGCCGGCCTGATTGCCGCGCTGGCGCAAGGCGTACTGCAGCACAATATCGACTGGAGCCTGATCTGGCTGGGCGCTGGCATCGGCGCGGTCATCATCGTGATCGACGAGATTCTGGGCCTGTTCGGCAAAACGGTACGCCTGCCGCCACTGGCGGTGGGCCTGGGTATTTATCTGCCCAGCGAAATCACCCTGATGATCGTGGTCGGGGCCATCGTCGGCTGGTATTTCGATCGCCGTGCCGCGCGCCAGCCCAAGCCGGAGGCGACACGCCAGCTGGGCGTGCTGATGGCCTCGGGTTTGATCGTCGGCGAGAGCATCATCGGCGTGATTATCGCTGCCATTGTGGTGTTCTCACACCATGAGACGCCACTGGCACTGGTCGGCAAGGGTTTTGCCTCGACCTCGATCTGGCTGGGTGGTCTGGCCTTCGCGCTGGTCACGTTCTTGCTGTATCGCTGGGTCACGCGTCTGGCCAATCGGCCCGTGTCGGCCTGAGGCTGAGTGACGGTGTTGCATCGACGATCGGCTACGCCATAAAGAAGGCGGCCTGCGGGCCGCCTTCTTCCTTGCCGGAAACTCCTTATGCTCGATATCCGTGCCGATGATCTGAGCCACCCGCTAATGCGTGCGCTGCTGGCACTTCACCTGAAGGATATGCATGCGCAATCGCCGCCGGGCACGGTGTTTGCGCTGGACCTTTCCGCGCTCAGCTCGCCGTCGGTGCAGGTATGGAGCGGCTGGCATGGCGAGCGCGTGGCCTGTATCGGTGCGCTGAAGCGGCTGTCACCTGGTCAGGGCGAGATCAAATCCATGCGCACGCATCCGGACTTTTTGCGCCAGGGTGCGGCGGCGGCCATGCTCGAACACATCATCGCGCAGGCTC
Source organism: Oleiagrimonas sp. C23AA (assembly GCF_011759385.1). Lineage (GTDB taxonomy): Bacteria > Pseudomonadota > Gammaproteobacteria > Xanthomonadales > Rhodanobacteraceae > Oleiagrimonas. The sequence goes on from NZ_JAARLY010000001.1 coordinate 586,808, forward strand.
GTGCCACGGGCATGTCCTGTTTGAGTCTGGAAACCGGGCGCGGCCAAGCGTTCGAGCCCGCGTTGGCGCTGTACCGTCGTCGCGGCTTTGTAAGTGGCGCGCCGTTCGCCGATTATCAGGCCAGCGATTTCAACCAGTTCTTGCATCTGGCGCTTTGAGCCGTGCGCTGGTGATGCCTTGTCCCACGGCGCTACACGTGCATCCGATGCAGATTTAGCTGCCGGGTGGGTTGAGCAGGTGCAGGCTTTGCTGGGCCAGGAATACGCCGTCGCGGGGCAGGGCGGCGGCGTCTTCGGCATCCATGCGCTCGCGAGCGGTCAGCCAGTTTGGTTCGGCTCTGGGGCCTGGAACGTAGCTCATCCAGTGGCCATAGGTTGGCAGATCGAGATGGCCATCGTTGCGCAGGATAAAGGCCACCGGGATGCGTACCACCCAGTGATCCTTGTGGGCGTTGTCGCCCTGTATCGGCAGCTGAAAGGTCCAGTGCGACAGCGTGCGCGTGGCGGTCGAGGCCAGCACTTTGCGCCACTTGCGCATGATGCCTTCGGGGCCGCGTGCGCGCAGGTCGACCTGCTCGGCGGCGATGCGTGAGACGTGGCCATCGGCCTGCACCCGGGCCACGACCATGACCCGACCTTCCAGGCGCGCTTGCACGGCGGCTCGCGGATAGATCGGATTGGGTCGTTTGAGCGCGCGCACCCCTGCGCTTTCCGCTCCGTTGCCGAACCATTGCCCGGCCAGACTCAGCTTGAAGTGGCTGTCATCGGTGGGAATGGCGACCACGCGCAGGTGCATTTCGGCCTTGGCCGCCACCGCGTGGCCCTGGCGCACGACCGGGGCAAAACGCCACTGCGGTACATTGTTGGCAATCAACGTACGCACCACCTTGGGCACCTTTTCAGGGTGGTCGATGGCGTAGCTGCTTACCGCGCCCTGCGCAGTCACCACAATGTGGCCGCTCAATACCATGCTGGCATTGGCCGGATGCTTGGTGACGTGGCCAAGCGCCGATCCTGCGCCAAGTATGACCGTGAAGACGCTGGCAACAAGTAATCGAGCTTTCATGGACAAGTTCTGTTCCGTGGGCTTTCGGCGCGGACGATCCGCTCCAACCTTTGTGGGGCGGAAAATACGCACTTGGATGGACGAGGGTCGGCCCTGGAGGGGTGCTGCAAAATTGTTGTGGCCCGAGGCGCCTGGTGCCCTGGGTCAAGGCGTAACCGCACCGTGTGGCGTGGCAGGTTCACCACGCCCGGCTCTTGCTACGCACCAGGTGCGAAGGCGGTTGTAAACCACTGCATTATTGGGTGTTGGCATTTCCAGGCCTTATCCACCCTGAGTAAACCAGCGCCACGCCGCGCTGTGTTTGAGCTTGCACCGGTCCCAGTGAGGCTATGGATAGGGTCGGGACGGTAGCGCTTTTCGTATCGACACGAGTGCTTGCTGTCAGCCACTGCGGCGTCACTCGAGGGCCCGGCGCGTAACTTAGCCACTGCCCGTAAGTCGGCGGGTTCGGCCGGCTAATGCTGTCAGGCAACGTAAAGTTCACCGGGATGCGCACCAACCAATGTGCGTTGTTCGCTTCATCAGCGTGGTTCGGCACCTGGAACGTCCAGTGCGCCAGCGTGCTGGTGGCCGCGGAGGCGAGTAGCTGACGCCACTGCTTCATCATGCGTGCGGGACCATGTGCCTGAAGGTTGACTTGCTCGGCGGCAATACGCGAGACGTGGCCGTCGGCCTGTACCTGGGCCACCACCATGACCGACCCCTGCAGGTGTGCATGGACGGCCGCTTGAGGGTACATCGGCTCGGGATGGCGAACCGCGCGCAGGCCAGAGTTGGCGACCGTGCCATCGCCGAACCACTGATCGGCCAGGCGCAGCTGGAACTGCCTATCTTTGTTGGGAGTGGCGACGACGCGAAGATGCATCTCAACCTTGGCGGTCACTGCGTGTCCTTGGTGCACCACCGGGGAGAAACGCCACGTTTGCACGTTTTTGGCAATTAGCTTGCGAACGGCCATGGGCACCTGAGCGGCGTGGTCGAGTGTGTAGCTTTTCACGGTGCCTTGCGGCGACATCACCAGTTGGCCATCCAGCACCATGCTGGCATGTGCCACTGGCTTGCCTGCATGGGCGTGAGCAGTCGCCGTTGCGAGTAGCGCCAGAAGGGCCGAACGTATCACTTGGCTTTTCACGGGCTTTCTCCTTGTCCCAGGAATGGAAGTGCCTACCTTAGGTGTGCGCCAGCAATGCGCGCTGGGCTTGGTTGAAGATGGTCATCTATGCGGTTTGCTTGACAGCTGCATGCTCTGCTTGGCCAGGAACGTCCCTTGCCAGGGAATGGCATCGATATCGGCGACGCGCATGGTGGGTGTGAGCCAGGGGATGGGCTGCACCGGGCCACGCACGTACCCCGACCATGAGGCATAGGGGCGAGTCGCCGCAGCGCCGAGTGGTAGCACCTGATAGCCAATGGGTGCGCGGACGAACCAGTGTTTCCTGTGTTCTGGTCCACCGTTGGCTGGCACCTCGAACTGCCATTGTTTCAGTGCAAGAATGGCCGATTGCGCCAGTACCTTACGCCAGTGCTTCATCTGGGCGGGGCGTCGAAGCGTATCCAGATTCACCTGTTGCGCGGCGACTTTTGCGACCTTTCCGTCATTACTCACCATGGCGACCAGGTAAACCGTGCCGCCAACGCCAGCCTTGATCGCCGTGAGCGGATAGTCGGGGTCAGGTTGGTGCGATTTGACGTGTATGCCATCGGCGCCGGGGCTACCGAACCACTGGCCGCTGACACGCAGTTGCACGTGCTGCTTGTCGGTAGGTGTAGCCACAACACGCAGATGCATCGGCGTTTTTACCGGCACCGGCTGGCCGTGCGATCGCGCCGGTTCAAACCGCCACTGATTCACCGTTTTGCGAATCAGCTCAAGGATCGGTTTGGGGACTTTATCTGCCTCACGAATCTGGTAGTCCTCTACCTTCCCTGTGGGACTGACTGTGATCTGGCCGTCGAGCACCATAGTGAGGTCGAGCTTGCGAGGGCTGGCACGCGCGAAAGCCGTAGGAAGCAGCACGCCGCCCAGCACAAGAACCAGGCCTGTACGAATCTCTCGCTTCATGTGTCATATCCCTGACAACAGCATGTACAGCTTACTCCCGGACTCACAGCCGGCGCCAATAGCCCTTGTGACTGGGGTTTACGCAGGCATGGGCATTCCGTAAAGCGATGGTACGCCTGTCATCAATCCCGGCTTAGCCTCGGCGCAGTGGGTGGTCAGCATTGATTCACGCGGTTTACATCACAGCTGGTATGTAAACGTGACATGAGGCTCGCTGCGTGCAGAAAGGTATATCCGTAACCGAAGTACGGCGTATTGGGCGCGCCGGGCCGTGGTCGGCGGCGTTCACTGTGGTGTTGTGGCACCTGCTGAGCGCTCGGCTGAGCGTGCATGTGCCGTTTGTTTTCGGTGACGAAGCCGGCTACCTGACCAAGGCCGCGGCACTGGCCGGGCACTTTACCGACGCCTATTCCTCGTATTACCCCGGATATGCGCTGTTGATCGCGCCGTGGTTTCTGGGTCATCTCAACCCGGGGCATGCCTTTGAAATGGTGCAGGTGTTCAACGCGCTGTTGGCGGGGCTCGGCGCCAGCGGGTTGTGGGTATTGGCCGGTGAATGGATGCCCGAATCCCGACCGATGCGCCGCTGGGTGGCGGTGGTGGTTGTGGGCATGTATCCACCGTGGGTGGCGTACTCGGGGTTCGCCCTGAGCGAGAACGCGCTGATCGTGCTGATCATCTGGCAAGCCGTGCTGGTCTGCCGGCAGGCAGCGCATCCGCGCGCCCGATATGCATTGGCGCTCGGATGGCTGGGCGGCTTCATGTGGCTGGTGCATCCACGTGGCGGGGTGCTCTTGGTGGTGGGGAGTGCGGCCTGCCTGTTCGGTGAGCAGCCGCGGCGGCAGGGGCGCTGGAGTGGGGCGGCTCTGCTGCTGGGGGCGGCGGTATTTGTGGTCTCGCACACGTGGCTTGATGCCTACTTCAAGTCGCACATGGGCTATTTCGATGACGACCTTAGCGGCCATTACCCAGGCTTGGCCGCACTTTGGACATCGCTTGCTCAGTTATTGAGTGTCAAAGGCATCGGCGGATTTGCAAGCAACGCAGCCGGGCAGGTTTTCTACCTGTTAACCGCCAGCGCAGGTTTGGCGGGCGTGGGTGCTTTGGCGCTGGTGGGGTCCGGTTGGCAGGGGAGGGCGTCGCCTGCGCCGGCGCGGCGTGCGTTGGCCGTGTTCGCCATGGCAAGCACGGTATTGCTGGTGGCGATGACCGCCTTTTTCATGCGTGATGGCGCTCGTGTCGATCAATGGTTTTATGGGCGTTACGCGGAAGTGGCCTTGCCGGTGCTGATGCTGCCGGGCCTGCTATGCGCCGGCTCTGGCGGACGCTGGCTTGTCACGGCCCTGTTGACGGCCCTTTTGGCAGGCACACTGATGGCGGTCCATGGCGCCGTTATCCACGGTTGGGTGGTGCAAGTGGATGTGTTGGGCTGGGCGCTATGGAATGCGTTCGGCGTCAACGCCTTTGGTGGACACCGTCTGGGGCTGTGGCTGATTGGTGCCGGCAGTGTCGGCCTGATGCTGTTGTTGGCGTGGTGGCAGCGTACTCGCTCCTGGCCGCTGGGCGTGGCGGCGGCGTTCCTGGCTTGCTCGGTAATGGCGACGCTGACCTATCTGCGGCCGCTCAGCGATCAGTTCAGCCAGCAGCAGCGCATCCCGCGTTACCTGAAACAGCATGTGCCGGGTCTGGCCTGCGTCAACGAGGATCGTCACGCCAGCGAATACTGGGAGCATTACAACCTGCAGGTGTTCATCTTGCCGATGCGTCTGCATCCGGTGGATTTGTTCACCGAACCCAAGACCCGCAAGCGCGATCGCGACGCTTTGACCCTGTGCAGCCGCTGGCTGATCAGCACGCGAAAGGATCTGGCCACACGCCTGCCGAGTGCGCGCCTGGTGGTGCACGAATATGCCTCGGGCGAGCGTCTGTGGCGCCTGCCTGATGGCGCGGCGAAGCCACCGCGATAACACGGCCGCTCCCTACCGGCGCGTATGGCCGCCAGTGCGTTTACAATGGGCAGTCCTGTGACGTGTTTGAGGTTACCCGTGATCATCCAACCCAAGGTTCGTGGCTTCATCTGCACTACGGCGCACCCGGTCGGCTGCGAGAAGAACGTGCATGACCAGATCGAGGTCACGCAGGCTCACGGCGTACGTGAGGATGGCCCCAAGCGGGTGCTGGTGATCGGTGCCTCCACCGGTTACGGACTGGCCTCGCGCATTGTGTCGGCCTTCGGCTTCAAGGCCGACACGCTGGGCGTGTTCTTCGAAAAACCCTCTACCGATAACAAGACTGGCACTGCTGGCTGGTACAACTCGGCGGCGTTCGACAAGTTCGCCAGCCAGGCCGGTGTCTACAGCCGTTCGATCAACGCCGATGCGTTCTCCAACGCCACGCGTGATCGCGTCATCGAGCTGATCAAGACCGAGATGGGCGGCAAGGTGGACCTGGTGGTCTATTCGCTGGCCTCGCCGGTGCGCAAGCTGCCTGACACCGGCGAAGTGGTGCGTTCGTCGCTGAAGACCATTGGCGAGCCGTTCACCGCCTCGTCGGTCGACACCAACCGCGACCAGGTGGTGCAGGCCAGCGTGGAGCCGGCGACCGAGCAGGAGATTGCCGATACCGTCACCGTGATGGGTGGCGAGGACTGGGCGCTGTGGATCGACGCGCTGGCCAGCGCCGGCGTGCTGGCCGAGCAAGCCACCACCGTGGCCTACAGTTATGTCGGCACTGAGATTACCTGGCCGATCTACTGGCACGGCACGCTGGGGCAGGCCAAGCAGCACCTGGATGCCACCGCCCGGTCGCTGGGTGAGCGCCATCCGGGTTTGCGCGCCTATGTCGGCGTGATGAAATCGGTGGTCACCCAGGCCAGCGCGGCCATTCCGGTGATTCCGCTGTACGTGTCCATGGTGTTCCGCATCATGAAGGACAAGAACATCCACGAAGGCTGCATCGAGCAGATCGACCGTCTGTTCCGTGATCGCCTGTATCGCGAGGATGACCAGGCGCCGGCCACCGACGAGGAAGGCCGTCTGCGTCTGGACGACTGGGAGCTGCGCGAGGACGTGCAGACCGAGTGCAAGGCGATGTGGCCGACGGTGACCACGGAAAATCTGTGGGAGAAGACCGACTACGCCGGCTACAAGCACGACTTCATCAACCTGTTCGGTTTTGATCGTAAGGATGTCGATTACAGCGCCGATGTCAGCCCGAATGTGAGCTTCAACGTCGAGCAGCTGTAAGCGATCCCGCGCTATCCGGCCCATCGCCGATTAACGCGTTGATGCTGCCGTAAAAAAGCCCGCCCCGGATCGCCGGTGCGGGCTTTTCTTTGGTTCATCGCGGATTAGCGGGAAAGAGTGCATTGACAGGCAAAAAGCGGGGGTGAGGGCGGCAAGCACTGGCTAAGCTAAAGCTCTCACACAAAAGCGGTCCAAGCCGCCGCCCTCATGCATGATGCTATCGATGTTGCCGGGTTTTGGGCAGGGTTTCGTTTGATCGAGACCCGATCGTTGTCGGCCACACATTTGCTCGTTCGTCTGGAGCCCGATGAGCGGACCGATCCGCGCTGCGGACGATGCCTGGCGCCTTGCGGGTTGGTGCACGATCGCTCGGTACGCCGGGTGCGCGAGCGGGATCTGTTCGACCAGCAGGTGTGGTTGGAGGTGCCCTTGCGGCGGGTGGTATGCCTGGCCTGCGGCGTGTCCACCGAGCATGTGCCTTGGCTGCCTGCACGCAGCCGATTGACGGCCCGACTGATCGCCCACGTCGAGGTCTTGCTGCGGCTGCTGCCCCTCCTGCACATCAGCCAGCTCACCGGGCTGCACTGGCATACCCTGCGTGCCATCGACGCCCGACGGCTGGCGCGGGAGGTGCCGCCGCCGGACCTGTCGCGGGTTCGCCGCCTGGTCATGGACGAGTTCGCACTGTTCAAGGGCCATCGCTACGCCACGGTGGCGATCTGCGCCGATACCCGGCAGGTGCTGTGGGTGGGCGAAGGCCGTTCGCGCAAGGAGATTCGGCCGTTCTTCGAGATGCTTGGCCCGGCGGTCTGCGCACATATTGAAGCGGTGGCGATGGACATGAATACGGCCTTCGACCTGGAGGTCAAGGCCCATTGCCCCCATGCACGTGTGGTCTACGATCTGTTCCATGTCCTGGCCAAGTTTGGCCGAGAGGTCGTCGACCGGGTGCGGGTCGATCAGGCCCATGCGCTCAAGGCCGATCCAGCCGCGCGCCGCGTCATCAAGCGCAGTCGTTGGTTGCTGCTGCGCCATCGCGGGAACCTCACCGGCGAACAGGCGCTCAAGCTCGACGATCTGCTGGCCGTCAATGCTCCGCTGATGACCGTCTACTTGCTCAAGACCCAGCTCAAGGAGCTCTGGTATGCGCCCAACGAACAGCAGGCACAGCTGCGCTGGTATGAGTGGCAGCAACTGGCGTTGCAGAGCGGCCTCAAGCCGGTGGTTGCCTTTGCCAAACGCCTGAGCGGCTATGTCGAGGGCATCGTTGCCAGCGCCATCTATCGCCTCAATACCAGCGTCCTGGAAGGCATTAACCATCGCATCAAGGTCATCAAGCGGATGGCTTACGGTTACCGCGACACGGACTACTTCTTCCTCAAGATCAAGGCCGCGTTTCCCGGTAAGGCGCGATGAACCTTTTCTTTTGTCGGGAATATCAGGCGAGGACGGTTTATCGAAGCGCCGGCTCGTTGTACGCGCCAAACTCGGCAATGCCCGGCGGCTGGCCGTCAGTTTCCATGTGCAGACGAAGCCGCTCTACGACCTGGGCGTTGCCGGTGCGCAGGAATTCAAAATGCTGTGGTGTGCCGCCGGCGAACAGCGGCCGCCACCGGCCCGCGATCATGGCCTCGATGCGGTAGTGGCGAATGCGGCTGGCGTGGCCGTAATCGCCCAGACCGCGGGCTTCGACCACGCTGAGCGTGTTGATCGGCGTGGGCTTAGGGAACGCCACTTCCAGCCAGTGCGGCGCGTGGCCGGCATCGGCCTGCCAGTAGCTGCGAAGGTCATCGTCAAAGGCCAGATCCGGCCCCGAGGCATCGGCCAGGCTGCTGGCGTGCGAGGGCTGGTTCTTGGCCAGGTTCGGCGTGGTGATTTCAAACGCCGGCGCCACCCGGGGCACGGTGCCGGAGGGTTGCCACAGCCGGCCAATCTCGGCCAGCCGCGCCAGCACGTTGTCGTCCATCAACCCGTCGCGATTGGGCGCGGCATTCAAGATCAGGTTGCAGTGCTGGCGATTGAACGGCTTCAGCCAGTCGTGGACGATCTGGTGTGCATCGCGCAGCGTCGAGGTGGGATAGCTTTTCTTCCAGAACCAGTCTTTCTGCAGCGTGGTGGCCGATTGCGAGGGAATCTCGCTGTGCGGCGGAATCTTCTGCCCGGCGTGCTGCTCGTACTGTTTGACGTCGGTGTAGTAAAGCGCGGTGCCGGGGTAGCTGCCGTCGTTGTAGTCGGAGATCAGGCAGTCCGGCTGCAGGCGTTTGACCAGATCGCGAATTTCGTGGAAAGGCAGTTCGTCGTAGCCGATGCGCGACCACGAGGCGTTCCAGCCATCAATCACCAGCGCCGTGATTGGACCATAGTGGGTCAGTAGCTCGGTGATCTGCGTCTTGATGCGGGCCACCTTGGCCGGCGTGATCACATGCGGGCGGATGTCGGCGCGAAGATCCAGAATGGAGAAGTACAAACAGGGTTCCAGGCCCTCGGCGCGAAACGCCTCCACGTACTGGCGAACGATGTCGTGCGGGTAGGACGAATCCATCACATTGGCGCTACCGCTTTTGGTCGGCCAAAGGCAGAAGCCATCGTGATGCTTGGTGGTCAGGCAGCCGTAGCCCATATGCGCCGAGCGCGCGGCGCGGGCCCACTGACGCGCGTCCAGGTGTTTGGGGTTGAAGCGCTTGGGCGAGGTCTTCGGGTCGCCCCATTCGCGCTCCTCGAAGGTCGCCATGTTGAGGTGGATATACATGCCAAAGCGCAGGTCCAGAAAGGCCTGCTGCGCCGCGTGCAGACGGCTGTCGGCCAGCATCGGCGAGGCGGCCTGCCAAGGCCCGGTGCGGGCGCCGGAAGGCGCTTTCAGTACACGCGACCAGGCGCTGGCGGGCAGGGCGCCGCCGGCAAGGCCCGCGGCGGCAAACAGCTTGGTGAATTGACGACGATCCATCAGGTGCTCCGGGGAAAGGGGCGACGATCTTCGACGCCAGGGCGGTAAAGCCGTTGGCTTTGCGGCCCTGGCGTCAAGGCATTAGCGGCTGGCGTGCTGGCCAGGCCAGACGCGGAACATGGCCACCGCATGGGTCGGCACGCTGGCCTTGATCGGGCCGGTGCTGGTGGCGGTGTGGTGCGTCCACAGGTTGCGCACGGTGTAGTGAGCCGAACCTTTCAGGCCGATCTCATGTGCGGTGGTGGCGATGTTGATCGGCCCCTTGCCACGATTGAGCAGAATCACCGCTACCGAACCATCGGACATCGGCTTGGCCCAGACCTCGGTGCTGCCGTCATCGCGTACCTTGTAGCCCTGGCGGCCGCCCCAGTCCTGGTCGACCGCTATCACGTCCTTGTTGGTGAGCACGGCGCGCACCTTGTCGGACATGTGGCGGATATCGTTGCCGGCAATCAATGGCGCATTGAGCAGCGCCCACAGGCTGAAGTGGGCACGGTTTTCATTGTCGGTCAGGTAACCGTTGCCCACCTCCAGCATGTCCGGGTCGTTCCAGGCGCCCGGATGCGAGGTCTTCGACAAGCCGGCCTGCTGATCCAGGATGTCCATGATGCCCTGTGGGTAGCTGTTGGCCGGTTGGTCGGTTTCCCAGCGCGGCGTGATGTCCTGAGTAGTGCGCCACAGGTTGCCGATCGACTGGGCCCAGGTCCACGGCGCCTTGTTGCCCCATTCGCACAGGCTGTAGACGATGGCACGGCCGGACGCGGCCAGTGCATCGCGCATGGCGGTATAGCGCTGGCGGTAGGTTTCGCCCTGGTAGTCACCGCAGTTGTCGTATTTGAGGTAATCCACGCCCCAGCTGGCGAACTGCTTGGCGTCCGAAGCCTCGTGCCCGATGCTGCCGGGGTAGCCGGCGCAGGTGGTGGTGCCGGCCGACTCGTAGATGCCCAGCTTCAGACCCTTGCGGTGCACGTAGTCGGCTACCGCTTTGATGCCATGCGGGAATTTCCTGGGGTCGGGTACCAGCTTGCCGTCGGCGCTGCGCTTTTTCAGCAGCCAGCAGTCGTCGATATTGACGTACTGGTAGCCGGCGGCCTTCATGCCCGAGCTGACCATGGCGTCGGCGGTGGCCTCGACCAGTTTGGCGCTGACGTCGCAATGGAAGCTGTTCCAGCTGTTCCAGCCCATCGGCGGCGTGCGTGCCAGGTGATTGTCCAAGGCGTGTGCCGGCGCCAGCAGGCACATAGATAACGTTATCACGGCCGCGTAAAGCATCTTGTGCATGTGAATGGTCTCCCCTCCGGTAAATAGTGGCCGCGGCGCACGACTCTTCCGCGGATGGTTCGAGCTTAGCAGCCCGCGCCGCTACTGGCGTGCTGCAGCGCACGCTTGGCGATCTGGGGGCGTGGACGGCTAGGCGTCTGTGTGCCACGGAGGGCGCCGGGGCCATGCATCGCCAGGTGATCGCCTCGGTAGCGCTGGGTGCAGCGCTTGAGTGAAAGGCAGACACACCCAAAGCGCTGGTCAAATGTATCGCGCAGGCGGCGAAGCTCCGTCATGCGTCCAGTCCAGCAACTGGCGCCATTGTTGTGACAGCTTCTGCCAGTCATCACGGGCGGGAATGCGTCCATTCGGCAGGCCCGCCAGCATGTCATCCATGCGGGCAAGATCCAGGCCCACGCTCTGTGCGGCGCGGATCACCGCCAGGCGGTGCAGCACGTTACACCGGTAACGATGCTGGTTGCCGGCGTTGCGGCGGCTTTGAATCAGGCCGCGCCCTTCGTAAAAGTGTAGTGCCCAGATGGGCACACCGCTACGCTTGGGCCACCTCGCCGACGTCCATGTCGTTGGCCACGTTTGACCTCAAGTGAGCGTGAGGTTCTATGCTGCGCGTCGCTTTAACGTAAGGTCAACGCGCCTTCTGGATTGTCCATGTCCGACGCTGTTCCGGTTTCATCCACTGCTGATGGAGTGCTTTCGCCACGCTACCGCGCGCTGACTATTGGGCTGGTGGTGCTGGTGGCGGTGCGTGCATTCGAGGTGCTGGCGGTATCCACGGCGATGCCGGCCGTGGCGGCCGACCTGGATGGACTATCGCTGTATGCGCTGGGTTTTGCCGCGCCGCTGGCCTCGGGCATTGTCGGCATGACGCTGGCCGGCGAGCGATGCGATGCACGCGGTCCGGCTGATACCGTCTGGCTGGGGCTCGCGATCTTCCTGACCGGCGTCATTGGCGCCGGACTTGCGCCCAGCATGGGCGCTTTTGTTGCCGCGCGTACCTTGCAGGGCCTGGGCGGCGGCGCGATTACCGTGGCCTTGTACGTGGTCGTGGCCAAGGCGTATCCCGAGCGACTCAGGCCGCGCGTGTTTGCCGCGGCCAGCGCGGGCTGGGTGGTGCCGTCGATGGTCGGGCCCACCATCAGCGGCGTGATGGTGCAGACACTGGGCTGGCGTTGGGTGTTTGTGCTGGTGCCCTTGCTGGCCTTGCCCGCTGCCTGGATGGTGCGTCCGACGCTGCGTGGTTTGCATAGCGCCTCGACACGGCCAAAGCCGAAGGCGCATATCCGTGTCGGTTGGGCATGTCTGGGCGCTGCGGGTGTTTTGGTATTGGGACTGGCCGGCCATCATGGCCACTACGTTTGGTTGCTGCCAGCAGTGATCGCGGTGATCGTCGCGGCGCATTTCCTGTTGCCGCCAGGCACCCTGCGCTGGCGTCGCGGGCTGCCCAGTGTGGTGGTGGTACGCGGCATGCTGGCCGCCAGCTTTCTGGGCAGCGATGTGTTTGTGCCGTTGTTGCTGGTGCGTGAGCGCGATTGGACACCAACGCTGGCCGGTGTGGCGCTGACGGTCGGAGCACTGGGCTGGTCGGCCGGCTCCTGGTGGCAGGGGCGGCACAGTCATGATGGCTCGCGCCTGCGTTTGATCCGCGTAGGTATGGCGCTGGTGGGTCTTGGCCTGGTGCTGGTACCGCTGGTGCTGATTCATGCGGTGCCAGGCTTCATTGCGGTGCTGGCGTGGGCCGTGGGCGGCACCGGCATGGGGCTGGCCTATCCATCGCTGTCGGTGGCCTTGTTGGCCTTGTCGCCACCGGCCCAGCACGGCGAGCACAGCGCGGCCCTGGAGCTGGCCGAGGCACTGGCCATTGCCACCCTGCTGGCCATCACTGGCGGCTGGTTTGCGGCTTGGTTTGCCACGCAACCGATGCTGGCCTTCGCCGGTTGTTTTGCGCTTCCAGCGGTGATGGTGATGCTGACGATGTGCCTGTCTGGGCGTGTCCGGCCGGTTTAAGACGCAGGGTATTTAGCGAGGTACCTGCGATACGTCATACGCCGGTGAGGGCGTCGCACCAGCCGTCGCCCGAGTGGCATTGGGCTGCCAGCCGCCACCCAGCGCCAGGAACAGGTCGATCTGATCCAGCGAGACTTGCCGCGCGTTTTCCGCCGCCTGCGCGCGCGCTTGAGCCAGCGTGCGTTCGGCATCCAGACTGCTGAGGTACGGCGCGCGGCCGCCACGGTAAAGCTGGCGATTTTGCGCTGCGGCGGCCTTGGCCTGGTCCACTGCATCGGCAAGTGCTGCCTGTTGCTTCAGTGCCTGCTGGTAGCGGCTGAGCGCGGTTTGCGTATCGCGCAGCGCGTCGAGCACGGTTTCGTCGAATGCGGCCAGGGCGGCATCGGCGCCGGCGTTGGCGGCATGAATGCGCGCACGCGCGGCATTGGTGGGGAAGGTCCAGTGAATCAGTGGGCCAATCGACCAACTATGAGCGGCGGGTTCGCCGACATCCTTGAGCAGCCCATTCACCCCCGCCGAAGCGCCTATCGAGACATCCGGATACAGCGCTGCCGTAGCGACGCCAATGCGTGCGGTGGCCGCCGCCAGTTGCCGTTCGGCCATGCGCACATCCGGACGCCGCGCCAGTAATTGCATGCCGTTACCGAGGGGAATGGGCCTGGAAAGCGTGGGAGCATCGGTGCAGTCTTGCAGACCCGCGGGCAGTTGCCCCGGGGTGTCGCCGAGCAGGGCGGCAAGCGCATAAGCGGCCTGCTGGCGCTGCGCTGTCAGCGGCGGTAGCTTGGCCTGTAGCAGGGCCCGCTGCGCTCGCGCGCGTTCCACGTCGGTGATAACGCCACGACCGGCGCGGTACAGGCGCTCTGCCACGTCCACGCCGCGCTGCTGCAAGGCCAGCGAATGGCGGCCGATGGCCAGTTCCCGATTGGCATGACAAATCGTGACGTACTCACGGGTGACCTCGGCGGCCACGGTGATGCGTGCCAGCTGCAACGCGGCCTGGCTGGCCTGCGCCTGCGCCTGGGCCGCTTGCGTGGCCCGCTTGAGTTTGCCGAACAGGTCGAACACGTAATCTAAGTGGATGCCGCCTTCAGCGATGTTGAATACGGGCAACTTTTCCTGTTGCAGCAGGCTTTCGGCGGAGATTTGCGCGCGCTGCACGGTGGCATCGACACTTTCGCCGAGGCCACCTTGGTTCTGCGCCTGGTCATAGACGGCAACGGCCTGACGAAGGTGCGCGCGGGCCTGGCGAATGGTGGTGTTCGCATGCAGCGCCTGATGCACCAGCTGGTTGAGCCGAGCATCGTTATAAAGCTGCCACCAGGCGGCGGGCACGGGGGCGCCCGGTTGCACCGTGGAGGCGTCGCCAGTGTCAACGAAGGCGCCCTGCGCGCTGGGCCGGTTGATGACCGCCTGCGCCGGCAGATGATAGTCCGGGCCCACCGTGGCGCAGCCTGCCAATAGCGTCGCCAGGGTAAGCAGGAGCGTGATACGGCGACTCATGGTGCTTCCCGATGGAGCGTCTGGCCGTTCGTCTTATGGGGGTGGCCAGCAAGAACGTTGACCGTCGCCGTGCGGCCCACCACCAGCCGCAACCCGGGCGGTACCCGATCGATGGCGATGCGTACCGGAATGCGCTGCGCCAGACGCACCCAATTGAAGGTGGGGCTGACCTCGGGCAAAAGTTCACCGGACGGGCTGCCGTTCTTGCCGGCGATGCCCCAGGCGATGCTGGTGACGTGGCCACGCAGATCGTGTTGCGCGCCCATCAGCCGGATGCGCACTGCGTCGCCAACGTGGATATGGCCAAGCTTGGTTTCTTCGAAAAAGCCGTCGATACGCATGGAATGGCGGTCGATTACCGACAGCACCGGATGCCCGGTGGACACGTAATCGCCCACGCGAACGGTACGGTCATTGACGTAACCATCCACCGGGCTGCGCACCTGGGTGCGATGCATATCCAGTTCGGCGCGCTGCTGCGCTACCTTGGCCGCATCCAGCGTGGCCTTTGCTGTGTCCAGGCGAGCACGGTTCTGCTCGGCCGATTCACTGGAGACCAGGCCCTTCAGATGATGATCGCGGGCGACCTCGCGCCGCCATTGAGCCAGCGCCGCACGGGCCTTGGCCACATCGGCTTTCGCCTGCGCCAGGGCCAGGCGGTAGTGCGAGCGATCGACCACGAACAGCACCTGGCCCTTGTGTACGCGCGCGTTGTCGGCCACTTGCACATCGGTAACCAGCCCCGAGACATCCGGCGCCACTTTCACCACGTCGGCGCGCACGTAGGCATCGCGGGTCCATGGCGCGTCGTTGTAATAGCGCCACAAGTGCACGATGACGAACACCGCCGCGGTCACGGCCAGCAGGGTCAGCACGATGGCGCCGGTGGAGCGGATGGTCTTGTTCATGAAGTGACCTGACGAAACATGGCAAAAAGCCCGCCGAGCAGCAGCACGAACAGGGCGAAGTTGAACAGCGCCGGATGCCAAATCCAGCGATAGAAAGTCGTGCGCTGCAGCAGTGCTTGCACGCCGGATTTGAGCGCGTAGGCGGCCAGCATCAGGCACAGCAGGGTGGGTACGAAAACCCCGTAGATATCCAGTTCGGCGGGCATGGCTCAGGTCGCCTCAATGATGACCGCCGACGATGCGGCGCGTGGCGTGACCTGGGCGGATGCGGGGCTGCGAAACAGGGCCAGTCGCAGCCCGGCCAGTGCCTGCGCGGCGTATTCGGCCGCCGGCTCGTCCTGGCTGGACAGCCGCATTACCAGCGCGTCGGCCTGATCGGCCAAGTGCTCCGGGGCGGGCAGGGCATGATGTGAATCCACGCAGGCCTGAAAGTAGTCACCGACGGCATCGATCAGCTGGTCCAGCGCTTGCTGCGATGACGGCGTCAGAGCTTGCCGGTGCGAGCGTATGTCCAGCAGGCGCAACGCAATGCGCAGGTCGCGTACTGCGTCCAGCTGCGCCATGCGCTGCTCGCGCAGCGCTACCTCGCGCGGGAACAGCTGGCAGGAGCGGTCCAGCAAACGCGACAAGGTACGCGCGGCATCTTGCTCGTTGGCATCACGTGCGATGCGCACCAGATCACGCCATGTACTGAGCGCCAGGCGCCGCGCCACCGCCGCTGTGCCGAAGGGTTTGGTCATGCCGGTCCAGGCCAGCAGCACCACCATGCCCAGCACCAGCGCGAGGCTGGCGTTGGCAAAGTGGGTGAAGTCGGCGCTGTAGGTCTGGCGCAGGCCGATGATGGTGACCGCCTGCACCGGAAAGATCACCGCCGCCAGCGCGTGGCGGGGGCTGCTGACCAGGGGACCGGTCACTAGCAACACCGGCGCCAGCACTGCCACCAGCCCCCAGAAGTGCTGCATGTAAGGCAACACCAGAAACAGGTACACCAGGGCCACCAGGGAACCGACCAGCGTCCAGATCAGGAAGCCTGTCTGTTGCGGACGCGGGTCATCGGCGGTGGCGAAAAAGCAAGCACAGACCGCGGCCATGATGACGGCGCCAGCGCCATACGGGTTGGCCGTGGCGATCCACAGCGAGCAAGTGAGAAAGGTGACCATGCCGGCGGACAAGGCACCCCAGGCCAGCAGGCCGTGGTCGTGGTAGAGCACGTTCTCGCTCAGCCGCGCGTTGCGATAACCAAGCGCGACCCGCTCATGGTCGGTGCCGCGCGCCGCGTAGGCCCGGTGCAAGGCGAGATTGTCCTGCCACAGATCGATGACTTCCTGCGCTCGCAGTACGGCGTTGCGCATCAGCACATGATCGATATTCGCGGCCGAGGCGGTGTCCAGCAGTTGGCTTGCGCGGGCGCGTAGGGCCTTGGCGCGATCCCCGTCACCGCGACTGCCCAGGTCCATCCACGCCAGCACTTCCTCAAGCAGCGCCAGCACCGGTGCCGCCTGTGTGGGTGCACGCCGGCGCAGCACCACCACTGGATCGTGCAGGGCCGCCGCCTGCGGGATCAGCAAGATGATGCGTAGCCGTAGCTGCTGGGCGTGAGCCACCTGCGTGCGCGATTCGGCGTCGTACGCCATTTGCCGGATCATCGCATCGAGCGCGGCCAGATCGCCGACCAGTCGCCGACGCAGTTGCTGTGTGGCGTGATCGCTGACCTGCGGGGTGAACAACAAGCGCGTCCAGTGCCCGGCGTCATCCATCAATTGCGCCATGCGGGTGGCCAGCAGCGGACCCATGCGGCGCGGAAACACCACGGTGTTGACCACCGCGGCGCAGGTGATGCCGAGCACGATTTCCAGCGTGCGCGCCAGCGCGATATCCCATATGTGTGTGGGTTGCGTCACCGCCGGCATGGCAATGATCGGCAGCGTGTAGGCGCCCAGCATGAAGATGTAGCCACGTGGCGTGCGGTCGAGCATGGCCAAATACAGCAACACGCTGACCCATAGCGAGGTGGCGGCCGACATCAGTAGCGGATGATCGACCAGCACGGGAACCAGGGTGACCGCCCCGATGGCGCCGAAGGTGGTGCCCAGCGCGCGATACAGCGCCTTAGAACGCGTCGCGCCGGAGAGTGGATTGGCCACGATATAGACCGTGGTCACGCACCAGTACGGGTTGGGCAGGTCCAGCTTCAGCGCAATGAAAAAAGCCAGCATCGCCGAAGCGAACGCCTTGGCCGAGAACAGCCAGTTGCGCCAGTCGCGCAGGGCGTTCATGCCCCGGACTCGTCGGCCGCCTCGGCAATGGCACGCGCCAGCGAGGCCTGCACGCGCGCGGCCGCCTGAAGGTCGGCCAGTGGCACATCGGCAAAGACGCGCTCGCGCAGATCGTCGAGGCGTTGCTCCAATTGCTTGGCCAGCGCTGTCCCGCTGGGTGTCAGCCACAGTGTGTTGGCGCGGCGATCGTGGTGATCCGGGCGTCGTTCGACAAGGCCCGCCTTGCACAGGCGATCGAGCAGCCGCACCAGGGTAGGGCCGACCACGCCGGCCGCGTCAGCCAGTTCCACCTGGTGCAGGCCGCCGCCGGAGCGGCCAATCAGGATCAGTGGGATCACGCCGCCGGTAGAGACATCGCAGTCGGCCAATTGGGTCTCGATCAGACGCTGCCAGTGACGGCCGGTCTGGGCCAGACTCGAGGACACCTGGGTGCGTAGTTGGGTCAGCTCGTCGCGCTTCATGCCAATAATGATAGCTGGCTATTAATTGCTTAGGCAGGTATACCTTGGTCGAAGCGACAGGAGGTCGGGCCGTGCGACCCCATGTTGTGGCATGGTGAGTACTTTGCTGAGTGCTCGGGGCGGGAAACAAGGTGACCAAAAACCAGAAGATGCCGCGTGCCGGCGGTGTGGTCATGGGCGTGCTGATGGGCTTGATCGGCGCGCAGGCGCATGCAGCCGCCACCGCGCCCGGACAGATACGCAGTTTTCACATCGACGCGGTGCAACCGGCATTCGGCGGCAAGGTGCCGCCCGGCGCGAAGGGTGCCTACGAGGTGATTCGTGCCACCGTCACCGGCACGCTGGATCCGTCGGCAGCGGCCAACGCTGGCATCGTCGACCTCAGGCATGCGCCGCGTGATTCGCAGGGGCAGGTGCGCTATCGCAGCAACGTGGTGGTGCTGCGCCCGGTGCATGCCGCTGACGCCTCTCGCGTGCTGATCTACGACGTGGCCAATCGCGGCGGGTTGCTCGGCAAGGGCACGTTTGTCGGTGGCGGCGCGCTGGTCGGGGGTGACCCGCCCGATGCGCGTTTTCCGTCGTGGCTGGCGCACGGCTACACCGTGGTCTGGAGCGGTTGGCAAGGCGACATTCCCCTGGCCAGCAAAGGCCTGCGCCTGGGCACCGATTTTCCGCTGGCGCAAATCAATGGGCGTGCCGAGACCGGCTTGAGCCGAGAGGAATACATCCCAGACAACGCCGGCGGTCCCGCCGATACCTTCCGACTTTCCTACGCACCGGCCAACAAGGTCGATCATGCGCATGTGCAATTCACCGCTCGTGACACCTGGCGTGACGCCAAGGGGCGCCAGACTTACGCCGCGCCCTCGGCGGCCGTGACGCAGTGGCACTACACCACGCTGGATGGCCAGCCCGCCGTGACCTTCACGCCACCGGCGAAAGTGCCCGGCGTGCACGGCCAGCCGGTGAAGCCCGATGCCGGCACCATCTACAGTTTCGTTTACAAGGCGCGTGGTTCGCGCGTGGATGGCATCGGCTTTGCCGCCGTGCGCGATCTGGTTCAGTTCCTGCGCCACGGTGCGCGCGATGGCGAGGGGCAGGCCAATCCGCTGGCCGATCTTCGCCGGGCGCATTGCGTGGTGGCGACGTGCCCGGCGCATGCGTCGGACACGGTGGATATCGCGCTTGGCGTGGGCATCTCGCAATCGGGCCGCTTCCTGCGTGATTTCCTGTACCAAGGCTTCAACAACACCGGCGACGGACAGCGCGTGTTCGATGGCCTGATGCCGATCATTGCCGGTGCACGTCGCACCTGGGTCAACACACGCTTTGCGCAGCCGGGGCGCTGGTCCAAGCAACATGAGGACCATTTCATGCGCGGCTTCCAGTTTCCGTTCGCCTACAACGTGATCACCGATCCGGTGAGTGGCCGTCGCGACGGCCTGCTGAAAGCCTGCCGCGCCAGTCAAACCTGCCCGAAGATCATGCAGGTCGATGGCAGTTTCGAGTGGTGGAATGGCGCCGGGTCGCTGGTCACCACCGATGGCGCCGGCCACGATCTTAGCCTGCCGGCCAATGTGCGCTATTACATGGTGCCGGGTACGGGTCATGGTGGTGGGCCGGGCGTGCAGGGTGGGCTGGTCGCCGGGTCGCATCCACCCGCGTGCCTTTATCCCGATTCACCGATCAGCGAGGAGCCGTTCGATCGGGCTTTGTTCGCGCGATTGGTCGATTGGGTGAAAGATGGCCGTGTGCCGCCCGCGTCGCAGTATCCCGAGGCGTCTGACGGCACCGCTGTCGCACCCGATGCGGTGGGCTTCCCGTCGCTAAGCGATGCGCAAGTCGCAGGCCCCAAGGGCGCGGCCGTGCCGCTCTCGGTGGCGTTTACGGGCGTGCACAACCAAGTGTTCGTGACGCACTATCAGCACGCCGTGCCGCAGGTGAGCCTGCACCAGCGTTATCGGGTGCTGGAGCCGGCGGTCAATGCCACTGGCAACGAGCGCGCCGGTATCGCCACGCCCGGTGTGACGGTGCCGCTGGCCAGCTATACCGGATGGAACCTGCGTGCGCCCGGTCATGCCGCTGGCGAGCTGTGCGGCATGCACGGTGCCACCTTGCCGCTGGCGCGCGATGCGGCCATGCACAGCGCGAGTGATCCGCGACCGGCGCTGTCGCAGCTGTATGCCACACGTGCCGATTATCAGCGCAAGGTCGATAGCGCCGTCGATGCGCTGGTCAAGGGCGGTTATCTGCTGCCTGCCGATGCTCGCGCCATCTACAGGGCCCGCGCCAGGCAGGTATCGAAGAAGTTGCTGCCGTAACAGCGCAAAGCAAGCGGCCCGCCGTCTTGGTGGGCCGCTCGGGCCGTTTACGACTTGAGCTTGTAGCCAGTGCGGAAAATCCACCAGATGGTGCCAAGGCATACCGCCAGGAAGCCAAGAATGGCCACCAGGCTGATCGCGATATTGACGTCGGCGATACCGTAGAAGCTCCAGCGAAAGCCGCTGATCAGATACACCACCGGATTCAACAAGGTGATCTTCTGCCAGATCGGCGGCAGCATGTGGATGGAGTAGAAGCTGCCGCCCAGGAAGGTCAGCGGGGTGATCACCAGCAGCGGCACCACCTGCAGTTTCTCGAAGTTGTCCGCCCAGATGCCGATGATGAAACCAAGCAGGCTGAAGGTGATGCAGGTCAGCAGCAGAAAGGCCACCATCACCAGCGGGTGCTCGATACCGTAATCGACGAACAGGCGCGCCGTGGCCAGGATGATCAGGCCGACGATGACCGACTTGCTGGCCGCCGCGCCGACATAACCGGCAACAATTTCCAGGAACGACACCGGCGCCGAATGCACTTCGTAGATGGTGCCGGTGAACTTGGGAAAGTAGATGCCGAACGAGGCGTTGGACACGCTCTGCATCAGCAGCGAGAGCATGATCAGGCCGGGCACGATGAAGGCGCCGAAGCTGACCCCGTCGATGGCGGTGATGTGCGAGCCCATGGCCGCGCCGAACACCACGAAATACAGCGAAGTCGAAATCACCGGCGAGGCGATCGACTGCATCAGCGTGCGCCAGGTGCGGGCCATTTCAAACAGGTAGATGGCGCGGATGGCATACAGATTCATGCGCGCTTCTCCTGCACCAGATCCACGAAGATTTCTTCCAGGCTGTTCTGCTTGGTGCGCAGATCACGAAGGTGCAGCCCGGCCGCGCTGATCGCCGCGAGCAGGCCGGTGATCCCGGTGTGATCCGATTGCGTATCGTAGGTGTAGGTCAGCTCGCTGCCGTCGGCTTCAAGTTCCAGCGCATAACCCGATAGTGCCTCCGGGATGGCCTGGATCGGTTCCTGCAGCTGCACCGTGAGCGACTTCTTGCCCAACTTGTGCATCAGTGCCGAGGTCTGTTCGACGAGCATGATCTGCCCCTTGTTGATCACGCCGACGCGGTCGGCCATTTCCTCGGCTTCCTCGATGTAGTGCGTGGTCAGGATGATGGTGACGCCGTTGTCGCGAAGGCGGCTGACCAGTTGCCACATGTCGCGGCGCAACGACACGTCGACACCGGCGGTGGGTTCGTCCAGGAACAGCACGGTCGGTTCGTGCGAGAGCGCCTTGGCGATCATCACGCGCCGCTTCATGCCGCCGGACAGCTCCAGCATCTTGTTGTCGCGTTTTTCCCACAGCGAGAGATCGCGCAGGATCTGTTCGATGTAGGCCGGATGCTTGGGCAGGCCGAACAGGCCGCGGCTGAAGTTCACTGTGTCCCACACCGTTTCGAAGGCATCGGTGGTCAGCTCCTGCGGCACCAAGCCAATGCGCTTGCGCGTGGCGCGGTACTCGCGCACCACGTCAAAGCCGTCGACCCGGATGTGGCCGACACCCGGATTGACCAGGCCGCAGATGATGCCGATCAGCGTGGTCTTCCCTGCGCCGTTGGGGCCGAGCAGGGCGAAAATTTCGCCACTGCGGATGGAAAGATTCACATCCTTGAGCGCCTGGTGGCCCGATGCATAGACCTTGCTCAGGCCGCTGACTTCAACGGCGGGTGTAGCGCTGTCGGCTGCCTTCGTGCTTGTGCTCATGGTGTGGCCTTCAGCTGCTGCCAGGCCACGTTCTGCAGTGCGGCAGCCTGCTCAGGAGACAAGCCCAATTCCTGCGCGGCCTTCTCGCCACGACCCAGACTGCGCGGGTCCTTGCCGGTGATGGCGCCGAAGTCGACCAGGGAGTCCAGGTAATAGCCATACACGCTGGCGTGGTAGTGATCGAACGACCACAGATCCACCTGTCCGTAGCGGGTGCCATCGTACGGATCGGGATCGGCCACCTTCATGGCGATGGCACGATTGAAGGCCAGGCCGACCGGCAGCACGTCGTCGATCTGCGGGTTGTGCGAAGCCACCGCGTGATACGCCTTGTAAAGGTCGCGGGCCATCGCGGTGATCGGCTGGCCGTACCAGTGGCCACTCTTCTTGTAGGTCTGGTCCGGGCGCGACCAGGTGGCCAGCAAATGCACTTTCACGCCAGGGTTCTTGGCGTGGAACATCGCCGCCAGCTTGCCGGCGTAGATGCGAAAGTCGGTCGGATCACCCGGCTTGGTCGGGCTCAGCGTGCTGTATTCCTGCATCACCACCTGATCCCAGACCTGGTCCAGGCGCTTGGCGCGGTGGGTGTAGTGAAATTTCAGCGTTTGCCCGGCGTCGGTTTCCAGGCTGACGTTGTAATCAAGGCCGGCTTCCTGGGTGAAGCGCTTGAACAGTGCCGGCACGCCGCCGACACCATCGCCGTTGAGGTCGTGCACCGTGTTGGCGCGGTAATGCCACACCGGCGAATTGGCGCCGAAGGTGAAGCTGTTGCCGATGAAAACGATGCGTTGCGGCGAAGCGGCTACGGCGGGCAGTGCGAGGCAGGCCAGGGCGGCAGCGGCGAGCCAGCGAAAGGGACGCAAGCGGGAAGGGATTCGGGACATGGGCACGGACATCGGTGCGGTGGCGAAGCGTCCATCCTAGCCCCAGCCGTGGACAACGCGAAGCGCCAAAAGGGCCATGGGCGTGCGTCGCGGCGAACGCTGCGTTCGCTCGCCGGTTGGTTCCGCTGCAGCTTGTGCGTCCTAGCATGGGGGTAGGGCGCCGCCCGGTGGCGCCGCTAACGCCGTTTCCATTTCCGCAGGAGGCAAGTCGCGATGAGCAAGGTACTGGTTCTGTACTACAGCACGTGGGGTCACGTCGAAACCATGGCCGAGGCCGTGGCCAAGGGCGCGCGTTCGGTCGAAGGCACTAAGGTCACCATCAAACGGGTGCCCGAAACCATGCCCGAGGAAAC
Organism: Oleiagrimonas sp. C23AA; assembly: GCF_011759385.1. Classification (GTDB taxonomy): domain Bacteria; phylum Pseudomonadota; class Gammaproteobacteria; order Xanthomonadales; family Rhodanobacteraceae; genus Oleiagrimonas. The sequence goes on from NZ_JAARLY010000001.1 coordinate 609,877, forward strand.
CATCAAGGCCATCCACGCCAAGACCGACCAGGCCGCCCCCGTGGCCAAGCCGGAGGAACTGGCCGACTACGATGCGATCATCTTTGGCACGCCCACGCGCTTTGGCAACATGTGCGGGCAGATGCGCAACTTCCTGGACCAGACCGGTGCGCTGTGGGCCGAGGGCAAGCTGATCGGCAAGGTGGGCAGCGTATTCGTCAGCACCGCCTCGCAGCACGGCGGCCAGGAAACCACTGCGACCTCGTTCCACAACACGCTGCTGCACCACGGCATGGTGATCGTCGGTGTGCCCTACAGCTGCCAGGCCCTGGTAACCATGGATGAAGTGAGCGGCGGTACGCCGTATGGCGCCAGCACGCTGGCGGCGGGCGATGGCAGTCGTCAGCCCAGTCAGAACGAACTGGATATCGCCCAGTTCCAGGGCAAGCATGTGGCTGAGATCAGCCGTCGCATGGCCGGCTGAACCGGTTAGTGCTGCGCCGCGCCGGTGGCCTGTTGTCCGGCCCCGGTGCGGCGCAGGTGGCGCAGGGCCACGCCTGCTGCGAGCACACCGGCGCTGGCGCCCACACCCATGGCCCAGCGTGGCCCCAGGTGATCGGCAATCCAGCCGACGATGGGCGCGCCGATCGGTGTGCCACCCATGGCGATGGCGATACGCAGCGCCATCACGCGTCCACGCATGGCCGGTTCCGTACTCAGCTGCATCAGGCTGTTGGTGGAGGTGCCGAAGGTAAGCGCCGACAATCCGGTCAGCACCAGGGCAGCGGCGAACAGCCACTCATCCGGGGATATCGCCGCCAGCGCGCAGCCAATGCCAAACACCAGCGATGCGATGCACAGCAGGCGCATGGTCGGATGATCGCGCCGCGCCGCCAGCAGGGCGCCACTGACCGAGCCGATGGCCAGTGCCGAGGTGAGCAGGCCGTATTGGCCGGCGCCGCCGTGGAATACGGTCACCGACATGGTGGAAATGTAGATCGGGAAGTTGAAGCCCAGCGTGCCGATCAGGAACAGCATCACCAGCGTGGTCTTCAGATCGGCACGCTTCCACACGTAGCGAAAGCCTTCGGTCAGGCCGCCGCTCTTGCGCGCCGCGCGGTGCCCGGTGTGCAGCTCATCCACACGCAGCAGGAACAGCGAGCCGAGCACGGCGGCGAACGACACCGCGTTGATCAGGAACACCCAGCCGGTACCCACCGCGGCGATCAACAGACCGGCGACGGCTGGCCCGATCATGCGCGCGGCATTGAATGAGGTGGAATTGAGCGCTACCGCATTGGACAGCTGCTGCTCGCCAACCAGTTCGTTGACGAAGGTCTGCCGCGCCGGCGCATCGAATGCGGTGACGCAGCCCAGCCCGAGGGCAAAACCGTACACCTGCCACAGGTTGACCACGCCCGTCACAGTGACCAGACCCAGCCCCAGTGCGAGCAGGCCAAGCAGCCCCTGGGTCAGCATCAGCAGCTTTCGCCGGTCGAAGTGATCGGCGGCATAACCGGTGAACGGCAGCAGCAGCAACTGCGGTCCAAATTGCAGCGCCATGGTCACGCCCACGGCGCTGGCGTTGTGCTGGGTCAGTACGGTGAGCACCAGCCAGTCCTGGGCCACGCGTTGCATCCAGGTGCCAATGTTGGACACCAGCGCGCCGCCGGCCCAGACCCGGTAGTTGTAATTGCCCAGCGAGCGGAACATGCCATTGGACTTCATGGACGGTCGCTTTTCTCCAGCGGGTATCCGCCATGCAGCCGGCCGAAATGACGCGCCATCCAGATGCCCAGCACCAGACCACCAGCAAGGGTCAGCAGTACGTTGCTTATGCGGTGCACATCAAACGCAGGCGAAAGACCCAGCAGTAGCCAGGCCGCCAGCAGATTGACAAAGCCCCACACCACATTGACCTGCGACGAGGACAGACCCCGTCCGTGGGGTTTGGCGAATGGGCTCTGGAAGGGGCGCCCGGACAGGCCGTTGGCCAGGTGCGGTATGGCGTTGGTCAGCACCGCGCCGCCGAAAAAGCACATGAAGTCATGCAGCAAGGTCACGTTGTTCTCCGCAAGGGGGGGTATCAGACCTGCTAGAGCAACGCGATGATGTCGGTGCTGGCGCCGGTTTCGCCCAATCGCGGGAAGATGCGCTGCACGCTGTTGTCGTGCGCCTCGGCGCTACGGTCGGTCATGGCATCGGTGGCCAGCGTGACGTTGTAGCCGTATTCGTAGGCCTGGCGTGCGGTCGACTCCACGCCGATGGACGTGGCCACGCCGGCCAGCACCACCTGGGTAACGCCCAGTGCCTTGAGCTGGGCATCCAGGTCGGTATGCACGAAGGCACCCCAGGTGCGCTTGGTGATCTTGAGGTCGGACGGCTGCACGTCCAGTTCGGGAATCAGCTCGGCAAAATCATCCGGCCAGGCGCCACCGTGCGGCGGCTGCTCGTTGCGGCCCGGCGCCACGCCGGTCACGTTGACCAGCACCACTGGCCGGCCCTTGGCACGAAAGGCCTGCGCCAATTTGGCCGACTGCTCGACGATGGCCGGCATCGGATGCGCGCAGGGCAGGCCGACGATGCCTTTTTGCAGGTCGACGATGATCAGTGCAGTTTTCGGATCAAGTTCGGTAACGGCCATGGGGATGTCCTGGTGGGTTGAGGGAGGAATCAGTACTCGACCAGCCGGCTGAGCAGGGCCACGCCGCGCGCCAGCGCGTCCTGCTCCTCGGCGGAAAAGTGTTCGGTAATGGTGCGCACCAGCCAGCCTTCGCGCGCGGCGCGGCTCTTTTGCACCCATTCGGCGGCCATCGGCGTAAGGCTGAGCCAGGTGCGTCGGCCGTCGTTGGGATCGGGCTCGCCGGCAATCAGACCCAGTGTTTCCAGGCTGGCAATGGTGGCGCCCATCGATTGCGGACGAACATTCTCGGCGCGTGCCAGCGCGGTAACCGTGCTGGGGCCGTGCCGATCCAGGCGCCCCAGCACCGAAAGCTGTGACAGGCTCAGGCCCTCGTAGCCGCCTTCCTGACGCAGGCGTCGTTTGAGGCGTCCGACCAGAGCGCGAAGCTCGCTGGCGGTGGCGGCGGCCTGTTCGGTGCGGGTAAGAGGTTTGGCGATCATCATCGCTGACTCTAGCTTATATAAAGTTAAACTGCAAAGTTAACCTTACTAATTTTCGGTGCGTGTTGATCACGTTCCGGCAACCATCGATCCAGATGCCCAGTTCGTGCGGCATACAGCGGGTACGCTGCGAGCATGCGGCTAGTACTCGCTGGTACCTGCAAGGCAGCCGCTCACTACCCGCTAGGGGGCGCTGCCGCAACCGCTTAAATGATCATTGGGGGAGACGCCGTTACCATGGACACATGATCGATTCGCCACGCTTCTCACTTGATCACCCGGCGCTGATGCGCGCGCTGCTCGAGCATCGCAACCTGCTGCTGATCCAGGACCTGGACGGCGTCTGCATGGAGTTGGTACGCAACCCCTTGAGCCGGCGCATGGAGCGTCGCTATGTGGATGCCGCCGAGCGCTTGCGCGGGCACTTCTACGTGCTGACCAATGGCGAACATGTCGGGCGGCGCGGAGTCAATCCGATCGTCGATGCGGCGCTGGGGCAGGGCGATCACGGACGCTATCTGCCTGGTCTAGCTGCCGGCGGTGTGCAATGGCAGGACGCCGACGGCGCGATTGCGCATCCTGGCGTCAGCGACAGGGAGCTGGCGTTTCTGGCCTCGGTGCCCGAGCGTGCCGCCGCCTTTCTTGCTCAGCAGTGGGCCACGTTGGCGCCGTCGCGGGAGGCGCACGACGTGATCCAGGCCTGCGTGCTCGACAACCGTGCTTCGCCCACCTTGAACCTCAACGCCGCCTATCGCGCCTTGGGCGCTGATGCCTCGCGCTACGCGCCGTTACAGCAAGCCGCCGCCGGCTTTATGCAGGAGCTTTTGGCCGAGGCCGCCCGGCAGGGCCTGGGCGACTCTTTTTTTGTGCACTTTGCACCGAACCTGGGTCGCGACGATGCCGGTTACGAACGCCTGAAGCCGGCCAGCGAGGCGCAAGCGGGCACCACGGATTTCCAGTTCATGCTACGTGGCGCGGTGAAGGAGGCCGGCGTGCTGGCCTTGCTCAACCGCCATGTGTTCGAACAGCGCGGGCACTATCCCCTGGGCGAGCACTTCAATGCCCGCCAGGCCCCCTCCGATCATGCCGGGCTGCTGGCGCTGGCCCGCGAACATTTCGACCCCGCCGACATGCCCTGCATCGTGGGGGTCGGCGATACCGTGACCTCGCAAACGGTCCAGGATGCTGTTTGGCGCGGCGGCAGCGATCGCGGTTTTCTGACCCTGGTGCAGGAACTGGGGCGCGCCTTTGGCACCGACAACAGGGTGCTCTTCATCGACAGCAGCGGTGGCGAAGTACGTCGGCCGGGCGTGCGTACCGCGCAACTGTCGCACGATCCTTGGGCTGCGCTCGAAGGCATCACGGATGCGGATGATCCCCTGCGCCTGGATGTGATTTTCCCAGGTGGCCACACGCAGTACATCGATTTTTTCTGTGAGCTGGCGCAGCGCTGGCCGCAGGGGGCAGCTGCAACCGCCTAGTGACAATGGGGCTGCATGCACGGCGCGCTGTGCAGCGGCTCGTAGAAAGGATCCTGATCGTCCAGGGAAGGCGCCGCTGCCGTCAGTGGCACGTCGATCGGGGCGTGTGCACCTGGCGTAGGCGGCTCCTTCACCGCGCTTGTGCGATTTACGAACACGATCTTCCAGCTGACCTTTACCGGCGCTGTGTGAGCGGTGGCGTGTTGGGAGACGATGGCCGGGGCGGTGGGCGAACGTGTGCAGGCCACCGATGGCTGGGCGCCGGCAAGCATCAGTAATAGTCCGATCATGAGCGTGACACCTTGGCGCTGGACGGAGGGTGCCGCTGAGCCTTAGCCCCATCATGCGCTCAAAAGCGGCCCAAGTGCATCGAGTCGTATTGTGTTGCGTATGACGCCTTGCATTGGGATGATATCGATAACAATACCAACGAAGACGTTTGGGGGAGATGCTTATGTCGCGCGCACACGTGTCCGCAGCGCTGGCCGCTGCTTTGATGCTGGGATCGGTCAACGCCGGTGCCACCAGCCCGCCGCCAGCCTCGCCGCAGCGCACGCTCGGCTACATCCACAAGGCCTGGGGCATGCTCACCCGGTCGATGACCGACTGCAAGTCGCTGGGGGACAGCAAGGTCAACCACCGCCCGGTGATGTATCTGCCGGCTGACCTGCCGATGCCCAAGGCACTGGCCGCGGTGCAGCAGCGCTGCAACGTCGATGTGCGCCGCTTGCCGCAGCCCATCCAGCAGCTGGGTGATTTTCAGCCGACCCGACTCAAGCAGCAGGGCTTGCTGTATCTGCCGCATCCTTACGTGGTGCCGGGCGGCAAGTTCAATGAAATGTATGGCTGGGACAGCTACTTCATCATGCTGGGTCTGTTGGCCGATCAGCACGTGGACATGGCCCGCGGCATGGTGGAGAACTTTCTGTTCGAGGTGCGCCATTACGGCGCGGTGCTCAACGCCAACCGCAGCTATTACCTGACCCGCTCGCAGCCGCCATTCCTGGGCGAGATGGTGCGCGAGGTACTGGCCACGCCGCAGGCCTTTGCCAGCAAGGTGGCCGCCGATCGCTGGCTGGCCCAGGCCTATCCGTTGCTGGTGAAGGACTATTCCACCTGGACGCGCAAGGCGCATCGGGCCGGCGATACCGGGTTGGCGCGCTACTACGGCTATGGCGGCCAGCAGCCGGTGATCGAGATGGATCATCACGTCGATTACTTGACCGGCGTGATCAAGTTTCTGATCAGGCATCCCGGTATGGACCAGGGCTATTTGCTCAAGGCAACGCAGCATCCGGATGCTGCCGAGCGCGCCCATCTGGCCAAGGTCAGTTGCGATGTCAGCTTGACCGATACCTGCGCCAAGGCCTGGTACCGGGGCTATCGCCTGAGCGCACGCTTTTACGAGGGCGACCGCGCCATGCGTGAATCGGGCTTTGACACCACGTTCCGTTTCGGGCCTTACAGTGGCTCGGCCGCCGACATTGCGCCGGTGGGGTTGAACAGCCTGCTGTATCGCTATGCGCTGGATCTATCGGCGTTTGCCAAGCGCCTGGACAAGCCGCAGCAGGCTGCGCGCTGGCAGCAGGCGGCCGATGCGCGAAAGGCGGCTATCAATCGCTACCTTTGGCAGCCGGCGCAGGGGCAGTTCACCGACTACAACTTCGTTACCGGCAAGGCATCGCATTACGCCTTCATCACTACCTTCTATCCGCTGTGGGCGGGACTGGCGAGCAAGGCGCAGGCCGAGGCCGTTCGTGATGAGCTGCCCTTGTTCGAGCGGGCTGGCGGCCTGCAGACCAGCACCCACGATACCGGGGCGCAGTGGGATGCGCCGTTTGGCTGGGCGCCGACCAACTGGCTCGCCGTGGCCGGTCTGGAGCGCTATGGTTACATCGATGACGCCAAGCGCGTGGCCGGCAAGTTCAACGCCACCATCGACCGCAGCCTGGCGCACGACGGCACCATCCGCGAGAAATACAACATGGCCACCGGCAACGCCGATGTCACGATCACCGCCGGTTACACCGACAATGTGATCGGCTTTGGATGGACCAACGCGGTCTATCTGAAAATGCGTCAGGTGATGCAAGGCAAGGTGGTGGATACGATCACGCCGTGAGTAAGGTTGGCCGGGTGTGGCCGGCGATGTTTGCCGCTGGCTGCCAAGTGCCAGGTGCCAAGTGCTCTGCAGATGGCATGAAAAAACGCCCGCATCATCATGACGCGGGCGTTTCCTTCATTGGATTGAGTCGGTCGCTCACGCCATGGCGTCGAGCTGGCGCTCCATTTCCTGGCGATAGGAGGTGGCCAATTGATGCTTGTCGTTGTCCGACAGTGCCTTGCCGGCCACCTGGAACACCTCGTGCTCTTCTTCGTCCAGGTGATGCGTCACCAGGTGCTGCAGCTTCTGCGCCGTGGCCAGCCAGCCGGATGAGCTGGGGTCGGTGGCCTCCAGCTGCTCGATCAAGTCATCGATTTCCTTGTGTTCGGACACGCTGTGGCGAGATTTTTCCACCGTCATCTCGTGCCCCATCAGCGGCCGGTAGAAGTTCATCTCTTCAGCCACGGCGTGGGCGCGCAGCGCGCGGCGTGTACGGTCGAAAAGTTCACCCCCGACCTTCACTGTCACCGTGTGTCTTGATCAATAGGTCAAGCAGGGTGCGCTGGGTATCGTGGTCTTCGCGAAGGGCTTCGAAAATGGTGCTCATGGGGCCTCCTGGCGGGTTCGGCTAGGGCCGTTTGTTAATGATGCCGGTGAGCTTAGGAGGCCTGCCGTGGCGTCGGCGTGGAGGCGGTTCGGCCGGGTCGCGACACCGCCTCCACAAACCTTTCATCGAGATGGGTTACTCGTCCTCATCCTCGGCGATATCGATGTTGCGAGGCTTGGCCTTGGCGCCGTTGGCGACGGTGATTTCCAGCAGTCCGTTGCGTACGCTGGCGGAAATGTGGTCCTGGTCCACGCCTTCGGGCAGCAGCATGGAGCGGCGGAACGCGCCATACACACGCTCGCGCGTGTAATAGACCACGTTGTTGTCGAGTTGGCTGTCGCGATAACCGGAAATGGTCAGTACACCGTTGGATACAGTCACCGAAACCTGGTCACGGCGGATGCCGGGCAGTTCGCAGCGCACGATCAAATCGTCGCCCTTGGCGAAGATGTCGGCCGGCGGTACATACGCCGAGTCGTGCGAGCGTGGCGCCTGCGCGCCCTCGGAGCTAGCACGCATCCAGTTGGACTGCACACGGTTCATTTCGCTCATCACGTCCATGAAACCACGGAACGGATTGCGGGCGGATTTCGAATGCGGTTTGGGCTTATCGGTCATGACATTCCCCTTCAACCAGAATGAGAGACGGGAGCCGTATCATGCGGCTCCCGCCAGCGTTGCAATTACGATTGGCGATGCGGCGGTTCGGCAAACTTCAGTTTGGGAAGCGCGGCGACGCCATCGTCCTGTTTCAGCGCCTTGGTCAGCGACCAGCACATCAGCAGCAGCACCAGGCAGAACGGCAGGCCGGATGTCACCGCGGCCGTTTGCAGAGCGCTCAAGGGGTCCTTGCCTTGCGTGGCGCCACCGACAGTTCCTGCGATCAGCAGCACCGCGGCCACCGCACCTTCCATCACCGCCCAGAACAGACGCTGCTGCCAGATCGGATCGGGATCGCCGCCGTTGGTCAGGATGTCCACCACCAGCGAGCCCGAATCGGACGAGGTGGCGAAGAACAGCGTGACCACGATGATGGTGAGTACCGAGGCGGCGCCGGCCACGATCTGGCCCACCGGCAACTGGTCCATCAGCACGAAGATGGCGTGTGAGGCATCGGCATTCATCAGCGCCGCGTCACTTCCGTGCAGCATGTGGAACAGCGCGGTACGGCCAAAGATCACAAACCAAACCAGCGAGGCACCGGTCGGAATGAGCAGCGTGCCCAGAATGAACTGTCGGATGGTGTAGCCGTAGGAAATGCGGGCGATGAACATGCCCACGAACGGCGACCAGGAAATCCACCAGCCCCAGTAGAACAGCGTCCAGGCCTTCTGGAATTTCTGGCCCTTTTCATCACTGAAAATGTTGAGGCTGGTCTGGACCAGATGCTGCAGGTAGTAGCCGGTGTCGGTGGCCATGTTCGACAGCAGGTACAGCGTCGGGCCGACGATGAACACGAAGATGGCCAGGGCAATGGCCAACCACATGTTGATTACCGACAGCCTGCGGATGCCGGCGTCCACGCCCAGCATCACGCTGACGATGGCGATGGCCTCGACTACGCCGATGACCAGCAGCTGGGTGCTAAGACCATCGGAGACGCCGAACAGGTCGTTGAGACCAGCGGCGATCTGGCTGGCGCCCAGGCCAATGGAGGTGGCCAGTCCGAACAGGGTGCCGAACACCGCGAGGATATCGATCAGATGGCCAATGGGACCATTGATGCGATCACCGATCAGCGGATAGAACGCCGAAGCCGGACGCAGCGGCAAACCCTTGCGGAACGAGAAGTAGCCCAGCGCCAGACCCAGCACGATGTAGATCGCCCACGGGTGCAGACCCCAGTGGAAGAAGGTGTAGTTCATCGCACTTTCGGCCGCCTGTGGCGTACCGCCCTGGACCACTGGCGGGTTCTTGAAGTGCATCAGTGGCTCGGAAACGCCGTAGTACACCAGACCGATACCCATGCCGGCGGTGAACATCATCGAGATCCACGACCAGGTGTCGTATTCGGGCGTGGAGTCATCCTTGCCCAGGCGAAGTTTGCCCCAGCGGCTGAGGGCGATCACCACCACGAAGATCAGGAAAATCGTGGTCGAGAAGATGTAGAACCAGCCGAAGTAGGTAGCGATGAAGTTCTGCGTCGCATCGGCGGCGCTGGAGAACGTATCGGGAAAGATCGACGCGGCCGCGACCATCAGAATGAGCAGTGCGCCGGAAATCAGGAACACCGGCGGATTGGTGTGCTTCTTGAGATAAGACGTAATCGTAGACATGGCCCCTTGCTAGCTCCCTGTATGTCGCCGGGCATGCTCCCGGCGCAGAGCGCACGCTGCCAAATGCAACGTGACGCTGGATGTGCGGCAAAGGTGCGCTGCACGCACATCCGGTGACTTCTCGCTTCATCGACCCACCGGTGAACGTCCGGTCGGCAACGAAGCATTCGAGAGCATCCAACACGTACGTTGTGCCACTGGCCAAAGGCCGTTGTAACGGGCAGCAGGCGAACTGGCAGGCTGGATGCGAGTGCGCACGGCCCCAACCGTGCGCATAAATGCTTGGTCTACCGGCTCAGGATGACATAAATCGCATGAATGAGCCCCGGGATATATCCGAGCAGGGTCAACAGGACGTTGAGCCAGAACTGCGCGCCCAGGCCGACCTGCAAAAATACACCCAGCGGGGGAATGATCACCGAGAAGATCAGGCGAATGATGTCCATTGAGTCTCCATGAAACCGATTAAAGACTCATGCAAACATGTGCCGCCTTTACCTGAGCAAACGATGCCGGCAGCGCTTTCAGGCTGCTTTCATGGATCAATAAATGGGCCTGGACCAAAGGCGCCAGGCCAGTGGTCATCATCCAGCCCGGCCAGCTGCGTGGCCGGAGCCGGCATGCGAAGGTGGTGGAAGCGCAGGATGTTGGCGTAATTGCGGATACGGCGTATGTAGCGTACCGGTTCGTTGCCGCGCGCGTAGCCGTGTTTCAAGGTGCGGTAATACCTGGGCACGCTCAGCTTGGGCAGCACCTGGGCAACGCTGCGCCACTGGTCCGGATTGCGCCCCAGGCGCTTGGCCAGTGCACATGCATCGCGAATATGTCCCAGCCCCACGTTGTAGGCGGCCAGGGCGAACCAGATGCGATCGGGCGGTTTGATGGCCGCCGGTAGTCGCTGTCGAAGATGGGCCAGGTATTCGGCCCCGCCGCGAATGCTGGCGCGCACGTTGAGGCGGTTCTTCACGCCCAGCTGATGGGCGGTGCGACGGGTCAGCATCATCATGCCGCGCACGCCGGTGGCGCTGGTTGCGGCCGGGTTCCAGTGCGACTCCTGGTAGGCCTGCGCGGCCAGGATGATCGGTGGCAGCTGGTATCTCGCTGCGGCCTTCAGGAACAGCGCCCGGTAGTCTGGATAGCGCTTGTCGATGCGGCGCACATAGGTGCGGATATCGACATAGTCGAATACTTTGTACGGGCTGTAATACTGGCGGTCGATGGCGGCCAGTTGCGTTCTTCCCTTGGCACTTTCCATCCAGTCGGCGATGGCCTGGGAAAGCTCATCGGAGCCTTTGGGCATGACCCAGGCCAGCGGTTGCGCCGGGCTCAGCGCGAAGGCCACTTTCAGGTTGGGAAAATAGCGCCGGTTGATGGCCACGATGTCCGAATCGGCCACGGTGCAATCGAGCTGGCCTTTCCATACCTGGCGCAACAGCGACTCGGTACCCACGCCCTTGACCGCCGTCCAGGCCAGCGCCGGATGCTGGCGCTTCAGTGCGCGAAGGCGCGACACGTAGCTGGAATCGGCAATCACCTTCAGTGTGACGCCATCCAGATCGGCCGCGCTCTTGGGGCGCGGACCGCCGCGCCGGCACACCACCTCCTCGGTGACCTGCTGATAGTGCGGGCCAAAATCGAACTGCTCGCGGCGTGCCGTGGTCGGCGTGAGCCCGGCGGCGATCATGTCGCCTTCGCCCTTGGCCAGCGCATGCAGCAGGCCACCCACCGACGACTTGACCACGAATACCGGCTTGACGCCCAGCGAGGCGGCAAAGTCACGGATGCGGGCGTATTCGGCGCCCATGGCGCGGTCATCGCGGCCGATGTAATAGGTGGTGGGCGCATTGCGCGTCAGCACGATCAGCGTGCCGCGCTTGTGGATGCGTGCCAGCGACCCGGGGCCGGGCGGGGCGCATCCCAGCAGGGTGGCGGCCACGCCGGTCAGCAACCAGCGCAGTGGCCGTACCGGTGTGCGCGTCATGCGTCCCTCCCCAGGGCGACGTCCCTCAATGGACAGCCCGCACAGCCTAGGCCATGCACGCCGTCGACACCAAATAGGCGACGCCCCCAGGCGATGTCAGCGGCGCTTGCCGTTGAAGGGCGGCTTGGTCAGCCAGAGCACCGGTACCAGCGCGATGAACACCCAGCCCAGCACATGCATGATGTCGTTGAAGGACATCTGCGAGGCCTGCTGCGTGATCGAGTGATTGATCACCGCCGCCGCCTGCTGCTTGCTGTGACCCAGACTGTGCAGTGCATCGCGCGCCTGGCGGTTGTACGGAGTGATGCTCTCGGCCAGCTGCGCGTGATGCACCACGGAACGCCGATCCCACAGGAAGGTGGTGATCGAGGCAGTGAAACTGCCGCCCAGCGTGCGCAGGAAGGTGGAAAGGCCCGAGCCGGAGGCGATCTCGCTGGTTTTCAGATCCGACAGCAGAATGGTCAGCACCGGCATGAAGAACAGCGCCACGCCCAGGCCCTGGATCAGCTGCACCATGGCGATGTGGTTGAAGTCCACCTGCGTGTTGAAGTGCGATCGCATCAGGCAGGTCACGCCAATGATCACAAAAGCCACCGCCGCCATGATGCGAAGATCCATGCGTGGCCCATATTTGCCCACGAAGAAGGTCAGCAGTACCGGCAGCACGCCAATCGGTGCGGTGGCAAAGCCGGCCCAGATCGCGGTGTAGTTTAGCGATTGCTGCAACCACAGCGGCACCAGCAGGTTCATGCCGAAGAAGGCCGCATAGGCCAGTACCAGCAGCAGCGTGCCGGCGGCGAAGTTGCGGTGCCGGAACAGTTTCAGGTCGACGATGGGGTTGTCGTCGGTCAACTCCCAGATCAGGAAGATGGCCAGGGCAATGGCAGCGATGATCGCCAGCGCTATGATGAAGCTGGAGTGGAACCAGTCGGCATCGTTGCCCTTGTCGAGCATGATCTGCAGCGCGCCGACGCCAATGATCAGCGTGAACAGGCCGATGTAGTCCACCTTCGGCCGTGATACCGGGTCTTTCTTGCCCGCCAGCTGTGTGGCCGCGACCACACTGGCAAAAATGCCGATGGGCACGTTGATGAAGAAGATCCACGGCCACGAATAATCATCGGTGATCCAGCCGCCCAGCACCGGGCCGGCAATCGGCGCGAGCACCGTGATCATGCCCAGCAGCGCCAGCGCCATGCCACGCCGCTCGCCGGGGTACACCGAGATCAGAAGGCTTTGCGTGACCGGATACATCGGCCCGGACACCGCACCCTGGATAGCGCGGAAGAACAGCAACATGCCCATGCTTTCCGACAGCCCGCACATCAGCGAGGTGATGGCGAACAGCAAGGTGCACCAGACGAACAGCTTCACCTCGCCAAAGCGCTTGGACAAAAACCCGGTCAGCGGCAGCGAGATGGCCATGCACACCGTGAACGAGGTGATCACCCAGGTGCCCTGGTTGTAGCTGACGCCCAGATTGCCGGCGATGGTCGGCAGCGACACATTGGCAATGGTGGTGTCGAGCACGCGCATGAAGGTGGCCAGCGACAGGCCGATGGTGGTCAGTACCAGGCTGGGTGGTTTGAAATGCGCGTCGTCGCTCATGCTGTCATGACAGGTAATTCAATCGTCTCAGGGTCCGCATTTGTGGCGCGCTGTCAACTCGCGCTGGCTGCACACGTTCAACAAGAGTACGAAAATCGTCCTTGTCGGGGCTGTCTTGCCGGTATCGTGCCCTGGGTGGGGTGGTGTTCAGCAGGTGGGGCTAATGTGAGCCCATGTCGGGTTGGAACACGGCCACGCGGGAAAGGCCCCGCACCAAATAATAGGAGCGAGCTGTCATGAAACCATGGTTGCCTGTTGTTGCCCTGGGCCTTTCATCCCTGATGGCCGTGCCGGCGATGGCTGCCGATCCGGCTTATGTGACCGCTGACCTGACGCTGCGCGCCGGTCCGGATATCGGCTATCCGCGCATTACCGTTTTGCCTGAGGGCTCGGAAGTGATGATCCAGGGCTGCCTGGATGACTGGAGCTGGTGCGATGTGATCGCCGGTCCGGATCGCGGCTGGGTGGCCGGCGCCTATCTGGAATCGGAGTATCAGGACCAGCCGGTCTACGTGGAAAGCTACGGACCGCGCATCGGCATTCCGATTGTCAGCTTTGTGCTGGGTGCGTATTGGGGTTCGCATTATCGAAACCGCTCCTGGTACCACGAGCGCGATCGCTATCGCCGTGCGCCGCCACGTCATTCGGCGCCGCGTGCGCCGCACCGTCGGCCGCCGCCGATCCATCGCCAGCCTCGCCACGACGACTCGCATCGCGGCGACGTGCGTCGTACGCCCGAGCGTCGCGGCGATGGTGACCGGCGCACGCCGACCGTGCGCTACCAGCATCCGCCGGGTCATTCGAGCACGCCCACGCACAGCTATCGCACACCAGCGCACGAAACCCAGCGCCGCGTGCCCGACCGTTGGCAGCACACGCCGTCACCGCGGGTACCGGCACAAAGCCGCACGCCTGACCGCGGTACGCGCGTCGAGAGCGGCCATCATGGCACCGTGCAGACGCATGTTCCGCCGCGCGTCGAGTACGGCGGCAAGACCTCCACGCACGGGCGTTCCGGCCAGGCGTCCAGCCATCACGACAGCAAGCGCAACGCGCACGGTCACGGCGATCACAGCCAAGACGATTCGCACCGCGATCACGGTCACTGATCGATTGATCAGCGCCACATGGTGATAGAGGCTGAGGGCGGCCGCGGTTAAGCGGCCGCCCTCAGAACCATTTGCGTACCTTGAAATAGGCCAGCTGCAGCGCGACCACCACCACCAGGATGCCGACCACGATGGCGAAGGCAGCCTTGTTGTCGGTGCCGGGAATGCCGCCCACGTTGATGCCCAGCAAACCGGTGAAGAAACTCAGCGGCAGGAACAGGGCGGCCACCAGCGACATCACGTACAGCCGCGCGTTGATGCGCTCGGACAGGCGGTTGCTCAGTTCTTCCTGACTGACCATGGCGCGCTCGCGCACCGCATCCAGGTGTTCGACGTGGCGTTCGAGCTGATCGGAGGCCTCGCGCACCCTCAGGCGGTCCTTGTTCGACAGCCAGCTGTGTTCGTCGCCATACAGCGCACGCATGGCCTCGCGCTGCGGCGCCAGATAGCGACGCAGCATGATGGTCTGGCGACGGATGTCCGAAAGCTCGCCGCGCAGGGTCTTGTCGATGCCGTCTTCGAACACGTCCTCTTCCAGCTGGCCGGCGCGATCTTCCAGCTCGGCCATCGGGCCTTCCATGCGCTGCGTGATGCGGATGCTGAAGCTGGCCAGCAGACCGCCGGTGGTACGCGGGCCGCGACCTTGCTCAAGCGCCTGCATGACATCGCCGACCGACAGCAGGCTGCGCTTGCCGGCGCTGATGATGCGCTCGCGGTCGATCCACAGACGGATCGACACCATGTCCTCCGGATCGGCCTCGGGATTGAGGTTCACGCCGCGCAACACCACCAGGGTGCCTTCGCCCATATTGCTGGTGCGCGGGCGGGTTTCCTCGCGCAGCAGGGCGCGGGTGGCCACTTCATCCAGCCCGCTTTGCTCGCTCAGCCACTGGCGGGCGTGCTCGACGCTGTAGTCCAGGTGGATCCAGACCGGGCCGGTGGCCGGCTGCCAGCGGCGGATGTCGTCCCAGTCCATGGCACGCGCGCCACCTTTGCCATCGAGCTGACAGGCGTGGATCAGGCCGCTTTCATTCATGCATCACCTTGCGAAGGGAGTGGGCGCTCGACGGACCGGGCTTTCGTGGCCCCGGCCCACGTGACGTCGACACGCGACGTGGCACACTTTAGCGATGATTGATCGATTGCACAGCGCCCCGACGGCGCAGCGGGGCGCGCATGAGCGATGAGCGCGCCTACCATGATTCCCTGAAAGCCAGCTGGTGGATTGCGGCTATCGCCTTGCTCAGCGGCGTCGGCGGCGGCGTGGTGTTTCCGATTCTGCCGATGCTGGGTGTGCAGCTGGGCCTGTCGGCGGTGCTGGTCGGCTTCATCCTGGCGGCCAATCGCATCACGCGCATTTTCTTCAACCCGTTCACCGGCTCGCTGATCGATCGCTTCGGCGCGCGCTGGCCGGTGGCGGTGGGGCTGTTTCTGGAAACGGTCGCGGTACTGGCTTTCAGTCTGGCGCTGCACTCGGGCTCGCCGGGGCTGTGGTTCCTGGTCGGGCGAGTGGTGTGGGGCGTGGGCTCCTCGCTGATCCTGGTGGGGGCGTTGGCGGCGGTGATGGCCATTTCCGTGCCGCGCAATCGCGGACGCCTGACCGGCCGCGTGCGCACCTCGATGACGCTGGGACTTCCCGCCGGGATGCTGATCGGTGGCCTGATTGCCGACCTGGCCTCGCCAAACGCGGCGTTTCTTTCCGCCGCCGCCATCACCCTGGTCACCGGCGTGTTCGCGCTGTATGCGTTGCCCCGCGATGCCCATGGCGATGCCGGCGCCTCGCACGAGCGCGGCTGGAAGGTCTGGAAGGGCTTGCTGCGTTTGCCGCAGCTGCAGGTGATCTGGTGCGCCAATGCGCTGATCTTCTTTGCCGTGTCCGGTGTGCTTTTGGCCACGCTGGTGGTGATGATCGACAAGCGCGGCATCACCGTGTTCGGCCTGGGCAGTTCCGGCAGTGCCGGCTTGATGATGGCGCTGCTGATGGTGTTTCGCGCCATCGCGGCCCTGGGGGCGGGCAGTTTTCTTGATCGCCGACGCGGTCGCACCGCGCTGCTGTTGCCGGCGGCACTGGTCACGGCCGCCGGCTTTGCCGCGCTGGATGTGGCCGGCCACGACTGGAGCATGGCGCTGGCGCTGGCCGTCATCGGCCTGGGCAGTGGAGCGTTGACCATCCCACTCTTGACCCTGCTCAGCGACACCGCCAGCCAGCGTACCCAAGGGCGAGCGATGGGTTTGTACCAGGTTTACGGCGATATCGGTGGCAGCCTGGGGCCGGTGGTGGGCCTGCAGTTGGGCGCGATGAACGGCTATGGGCCCATTTATCTGGCAGTGGCGGCGGCCATGCTTGCGACGGCGTTGCCACTTTACTGGCTGGTAAGGCGTGAGCGTGCCGAGCACGCGACGCAGACACAGGCTTGATGCCGCTTTCGCGCCGCTGAACATCGCCGGCTCATGTTGAGTTATGTGCAGGTTGGCCAGACCACACTCGAAGCTCCCCGTATGTGATTGTTGACCAGGAGCGCCGCGAATGACTGCCCAGTATCAAACCATCAATCCAGCCACCGAGGCGGTGATCGACACCTATACGCTGCAGAGCGACGCCGAGGCGCGCTCGCAGCTGGACGCCACGCACCAGGCGTTTCTCAAGTGGCGCGATACCTCGATGCCCGAGCGTGGCAAGGTGCTCAAGGCCGTCGCCCGCTTGTTGCGTGAGCGCAAGGATGACCTGTGTGCGTTGATGACCGAGGAAATGGGCAAGCCCATCGCGCAGGGTGGGGCCGAGGTCGAGCTCTGTGCCTCGATCTGCGAGTACACCGCCGACAACGGCGCGGATGCCCTGGCCGATGAAGCGCGCGAACTGGAAGGTGGCCGCGCCCTGGTCACCTATCAGCCCATCGGCGTGGTGCTGGGCATCCAGCCATGGAACTTCCCGCTCTACCAGGTGGTGCGTTACTCCATTGCCAACCTGATGGCCGGTAACGGCGTGTTGCTCAAGCATGCGCCCAACGTCTGGGGCTGCGCGCTGGCGCTGGCGTCGGTCTATCGTGATGCCGGCCTGCCGGATGACCTTTTCGCCGTACTGAGGATCGAGGCTTCGCAGGTGGCCGCGCTGATCGAGCGCCCCAAGGTGCGTGGCGTCACTCTGACCGGCAGCCCCGCCGCGGGCGCCAAGGTGGCCGCCAAGGCCGGCGAGTGCCTGAAAAAGTCGGTACTGGAACTGGGCAGCAACGATGCCTATCTGGTGCTGCATGACGCCGATATCGAACGCGCGGTCGCCACCTGCGTGCAGGGGCGCATCAACAACAATGGCCAGACCTGTGTTGCGGCCAAGCGCTTTGTGGTGGTCGATGCTGTCTACGAGCAG
This sequence comes from Oleiagrimonas sp. C23AA, assembly GCF_011759385.1. Classification (GTDB taxonomy): domain Bacteria; phylum Pseudomonadota; class Gammaproteobacteria; order Xanthomonadales; family Rhodanobacteraceae; genus Oleiagrimonas. The sequence goes on from NZ_JAARLY010000001.1 coordinate 627,509, forward strand.
TTTCGAGATGCCTTTGTCGAGCAGATGGCGGCAATCGAATATGGCGATCCGACTGATCCCGATACCCAGCTTGGGCCGATTGCGCGCAAAGACCTGCGCGAGAAGCTGCACAATGGCGTGATCAATTCCATTGAGGCCGGCGCGCGTTGCGTGACGGGCGGCGAAGTTCCCGACGGCAAGGGATTTTTCTACCCCAGCACGGTGCTGGAAAATGTGCAGCCGGGCATGCCTGCCTATGACGATGAACTGTTCGGCCCGGTGGCTGCCCTTATCCGCGCCAAGGACGACGAGGATGCGTTGCGCATCGCCAATGACTCGCGCTTTGGCTTGGGTGGTGGCATCTTCTCGCGCGACGAGGCCCGCGCCGTGCGCATGGCGCGCGAGCGCTTCGACACCGGCATGGTCAACATCAACGGTTATCGCCTGGCGCAGCCGCAGCTGCCGTTCGGCGGTGTCAAGGACAGTGGTTACGGCCGCGAGCACGGCGGCTTTGGTATCCGCGAGTTCGTCAATGCCAAGACGGTAATGATCGTCGACTGACATGGCGCAAGCGCGCTGCACCTGAAGTCCGTCAGCTGCGGTGCAGCGCGCGTGTGCGTCCAAGGTCGGCTAGCATGAAGGCGATGAACAAGAGCGTTTCCACTCCCTCATTGGCCCAGCGCCTGACTCCGTTTCGCCACCGTCGTGGCGAGGCGCTGGCCAGCCTTGGCGGTTTTGCCGTGGACGCCGGCCGCATCCAGGTTCTGGAAGGCCCGGCAGCGTTTCGCCAACAGCTGATCGACGCCATCGGTCGTGCGCACCGACGCATCATCATCGTCGCGCTGTATCTGGAAAACGACGAGGCCGGCCGCGAGGTGATGCAGGCGCTGCATGCGGCGCGCATAGCCAATCCGCAGTTGGGCATCGATGTGTTTGTCGATGGCCATCGCGCCCGTCGCGGACTGCTCGGACACGGCCAGAGCGCCGGCAATGCGGCCATGTACCGCGAGTACGCGCAACGCTTTGGCGAGGGTGTGCGCGTGTGGGGTGTGCCAGTGCAGAACCGCGAGCTGTTCGGCGTGTTGCACTTGAAGGGCATGGTCATCGACGACACCGTGATCTACAGCGGTGCCAGCCTCAACAATGTGTACCTGCATCGTCACGAGCGCTACCGGCTGGATCGCTATCACCTGATCGATTCGGCTGCGCTGGCCGACAGTCTGGCCTGGTTCGCGTTCACCAACCTGCGCGACAACGCGGCGGTAGTGCGTCTGGATCAGCCAGACCCGCCGCCGTTTCGCGAGCGCCCGCAGGCCATCCGCGATCTGCGCCAGCAGCTTCGAAGCGCGCATTACACGGTCGCCGGCCAGCGTCTGGCGGCCGGTGAGGTCTCGGTCACGCCGCTGGCCGGTTTCGGGCGCAAGGACAATGCGCTGAACGCGGTGATCCTGGATCTGGTGCGTTGCGCGCGCCAGCATATCGTGCTGATGACACCGTATTTCAACCTGCCGCGGCCGGTGCGCGTGGCGCTGGGGCAGGCGCTGCGCAGGGGTTGTCGCATCGACATGATGGTCGGCGACAAGTGCGCCAACGACTTCTACATTCCGCCCGATCAGCCGTTCAAGAAAATCGGCCTGCTGCCTTATCTGTACGAAGCCAACCTGCGCCGCTTCGTGTCCACGCACAAGCGCCACCTTGCCCGTGGCCAGCTCAACTTGTGGCTATGGCGCCACGAGGCCAACAGCTTCCATCTGAAGGGCATGCTGGTCGATGACACGCATGCACTGCTGACCGGCAACAATCTCAATCCCCGCGCCTGGGCACTTGACCTGGAAAACGGACTGCTGATCCGCGATCCGCACCAGCTTCTTCGCGAGCGCCATCAGGCCGAGTGGGAGCGCCTGCGCCAGCACGCCACGCGCCTGGTCGATACGCACGATTTGCAAAATCCGCGCAGCTACCCGCCATCGGCGCGCAAGCTGTTGAAGCGCATTCGCCGCTTCCGTTTCCACCATTTGCTCAATCGCCTGCTGTAGCGCCGGGTTACGCGAGGCTCTGTGGCTGGCAAGGCCATGGCGGCTGACTGCTCCCCCTGGGTCGGGCACGTCGTTCACGGCAGTGAACACGTATTCCGCGGGCGCCCCCCCCCCGCGTCGGCTTGGCCTCGGGTAGCCGACGCTGGATGTTGTACCGGCAGTCCACTGGCGCGTCGCAGAACAGGGCTCTCGTTGCTTGCAATCGGTTGAGGTTGTCGCTGATTTTGGCGCTGCGTATGTCCATAATTCGGCGACCTGTTGCGGATGCAGTCATGGCGATATCGTTACCTCCATGTGGCCATAGTGGAGAGGGGAGCCGCAGACGCGACAGTTTATTTGTAGTACCTATAGAGCGGTCAAACGATCCCCGCGGGATATGCCATGAACGAAAAGCCGACCTCTCCATCACGACGTGACTTCCTGCAGCGCTCCGGCGCAGCCGGCGCGGCGGCCTTGCTGCCGGTGGGCGTGGCGATGGCCGGGCAACGGGGTGAGCCTGACAAGCCGATGATGCAAGGTGTGCCGCTACTGCATGCGCATGACTCCAAGCTGCGGAGCCAGGCCTTTTACCTGTTGCCTACAGGCGCGGTCACGCCGCGCGGCTGGTTGCGTCGGCAGCTGGAAATTCAGGCGGCGGGGCTTGGCGGCCATCTGGACGAGACCTGGCCGGATGTGGGCCCGGACAGCGGCTGGCTGGGTGGCAAGGGTGAATCCTGGGAGCGCGGGCCGTATTTCCTGGATGGTCTGGTGCCCCTGGCCTGGCAGCTCGATTCGGATGAACTCAAAGCCAAGGCACAGCGCTTTCTGGACTGGACGCTCGATCATCCCTGGCCCAACGGCATGTTTGGCCCGCGCAGCAACAATGACTGGTGGCCGCGCATGGTCATGCTGAAGGTGCTGACGCAGTATCACGAGCTGACCGGCGATCCCCGCGTCATCGCCCTGATGCAGCGCTATTTCGCCTATCAGTTGAAAACCCTGCCGCAGCGCCCCCTACGTGACTGGGGCCGCATGCGCTGGCCCGATGAATTGCTCTCGGTGCTGTGGCTGTATCGGCGCACGGGCGATCCGGACCTGCTGAAACTGGCCGCGCTGCTCAAACAGCAGGGCTTTGACTGGCAGGCCATGTTTGCCGACTTCACCTTCACTCACAAAGTCGACCCCAAGGCACTGAAGGCCAAGGCACACGGCGGCGATGTGTTCATGGAAGACATCGGCCTGCGCGTGCACGGCGTCAACAATGGCATGGCGATCAAGGCCTCGCCGGTGTGGTGGCTGGTGTCGGGGCAGGCGGCCGATCGCGCCGCCGTGCACCATCAGCTGGCCATGCTCGATCGCTATCACGGTGAGCCCAACGGCATGTTCTCCTGCGATGAGCATCTGGCCGGTCGCAGTCCATCGCAGGGCACCGAGCTGTGCACCGTGGTCGAGACCATGTTCTCACTGGAAACGGCGCTGGCCATCCTCGGTGATGCCGCGCTGGCCGACCGCCTGGAGACCATCGCCTACAACGCTTTGCCCGGCACCTTCAGTGACGACATGTGGGCGCACCAGTACGACCAGCAGAGTAATCAGGTGGAGTGCAGCCTGCACCGTCGTCCGTGGACTACCAACGGGCCGGAGTCGAACCTGTTTGGCCTGGATCCGCACTTTGGCTGCTGCACCGCCAATTTCCACCAGGGCTGGCCCAAGCTCACATCGAGCCTTTGGATGGCCTCGGCTGACGATGGACTGGCCGCGGCGGTGTACGCGCCATGCCATGTCGAGACGGTGGTGCGTGGCGTGCCGGTGCGTGTGGACGAGAGCACCGACTATCCGTTCCGCTCCGAGATCCGTATCCACGTCGAGCCGCGCCAGGCGCTGCGGTTTCCGTTGTCCTTGCGTGTGCCGGGCTGGGCCAAACATGCCAGCATCCGCGTCAACGGCGAAGCCGTCACGGTGGCCAAGGCCGGTCAGTTCACGCGAATCGACCGGCACTGGCAACCGGGCGATGTGATCGAGGCACGCTTCGAGGCCGAGGTCGAGCGCGTGCCCGGTTTCAACGATTCGGTCAGTTTCCGCCACGGTGCGTTGGTGTTTTCGTTGCCGATCGACGAGGCGTGGGTGAAGTGGCGCCGGCGCGGCCTGACCTCGGACTGGCAGATTTATCCGGCCTCGCGCTGGAACTATGGTGTGCCCGCCGACGCCAAAGTGCAGGTATCGCATCAGCCAGTGGGCCCGACACCATTTGCGCGCAGCCAGCCGCCGGTCACGCTGCAGGTGGCCGCGCATCCGGTGCCGGCATGGAAGGCCGAAGAGGGCGCTGCCGATCCGGTGCCCAAGGCTCCCAAAGCCGCAGGCGACGAGCCAGCCGTGATGCTGACGCTGATTCCCTACGCGGCCGCCAAATTGCGCATCACCGCCTTGCCCGTGCTGGGTGCAGGCACCGTGTCGGACAAGGACACGCGCCACGTCGACGCGGTCACCTGACATGCCGCCGGCGCTTGTACCGTGCGCGGGCGAAATTTAAGGTGGACGGCGAATTTTCAAGGAACGCATTCAGGTGACTGAGAATCCGCAACGCGCCGCATCCGCCCGCCGCCTGGTGACCGGGCTGGTGATTGTCGCCATCGGCCTGGCCATCCTGCTGGGTAACCTCGGTGTGCATTTCACCATCTTCGATTACCCGCACTGGTGGGCGTTTGCGCTGATGCTGCTGGCGTTGGTGCCGCTGCTGCAGGCGGTGCAGCGCTATCGCGCCCAGGGTCGCTTTGACGCTCAGGTGGGACGCTCGGCGTTGGCCGCGCTGATGCTGTTGACCCTGGGTGGCGGTTTCATCGTTGGCGCCACCTGGCACACCTGGTGGCCGGTGTTCGTGATCTATGGCGGCCTGTGGGTGATGCTGCGTCCGCGTTGAGTCGGGCGATGACCTGTTGCGGTTGACAGGCCTTTACCGGCTGGCAAAGCTCGGTGCTTTGATCGCAAAGGGGAAGGGACATGGGCAAGCGCAGCCAATGGCGCTGGACGCAGGGAGTACTGGCGCTTTTGGTGTTGGCCGTGTCCTTCCACGCAGCGCACGCCGTCACCTCGCCCAGCGCACGTCATACGCTTTCGCTGATGCATGGCTGGCGTTTTCACTACACGGGTAAGCCCGGTGACGCCAGTCAACTGTCGGCGCCGGCGTTCAAGGCGCATGGCTGGACCCAGGTAGCGCTGCCGCACACCTGGAATCATTTTGGCCAGTACACCCTGCACCGCACCGCGGCGGACAACCTGAAGCAAGGCGTGGGCTGGTATCGCCTGCATGTGCCCGGTGCGAAGCTTCCTGTCGGGCAGCGGCTGTTCCTGCAGTTCAACGCGGTGGGCGAAATTGCCGATGTGTGGGTGAATGGCAAGCACGTCGGGCATCATTCCGGTGCCTTTTCGCGTTTTCGCATCGATGTGACTGGCGCGCTGCATCGGCGCGGCGACAACGTGATCGCGGTGCGCGCCGACAACAGCAAGGTGGCGCCCGGCAGCCGCACGCAGGATGTGATTCCGCTCAGCGGCGATTTTTTCATCCACGGCGGGCTCTATCGCGGCGTCAGCCTGATCGGCGTACCGGATCAGCACATCGACCTGATGGATTTCGGCGGCCCCGGTGTTTACATCCACACCAGCGATGTCAGCGCCCAGCAGGCCACGGTGCATGTCACCACGCGGCTGCGCAACGATGCGGCGTCCGCAAGCCGGCTGCGATTGAATGTGCGCGTGATGGATGCCAAGGGGCATGCCGTCGCGGAAACCTCACAGCCCGTCGCTTTGGCGGGCCAGCGCACGCAGGCGGTACCGGTGGCACTCACCTTGCCTCACCCGCATCGCTGGAATGGCCGCGCCGATCCGTATCTTTATCACGTGGTCGCCACGCTGAGTCGGGGTGACCGGGTGCTCGATCGCGTGGTGCAGCCGCTGGGCGTGCGCACCATGCGCATCGACGCGGATCGCGGCTTCTTTCTCAATGGCAAGCACCTGGTGTTGCACGGCGTGTCGCGGCACCAGGATCGGCTGGGCAAAGGCTGGGCCATCAGTGATGCCGATCAGCGCCAGGACATGGCAATCATCCAGGACATCGGCGCCAATACCATCCGTTTCTCGCACTACGAGCACGCGCCGCTCTGGTTCCGCCTGGCCGATCAAGCCGGCATGGTGGTGTGGTCGGAGATTCCGCTGGTCGATGCGGTGTCGTTGCATAACGCGCCCGCTGATGCCGCACTGATCGCCAATGCCCGCCAGCAGCTCACCGAGCTGATCAAGCAGAACATGAATCACCCGTCGGTGGCGGTCTGGGGGCTGGGCAACGAGACCGATCTGAAAATGGCGCAGGGAAAGGTGGGGCGCAAGGCCGATCCGGTGCCCGTGTTGCGCCAGTTGCAGGTGCTGGCCAAGCAGCTTGATCCCAGCCGCGCGACGACACTGGCCGACTGTTGCGAGCCGACCCCGCAGCAGCCGGGCAAAGCCATGCCCGATGTCGCCGGCATCAGCGATGTGATCGGTTACAACCGTTACTTTGGCTGGTATTACGGTAAGGTGAGCGAGCTTGGTCCGGCGCTGGATGCGTTGCACGCCAGGCACCCGCATCAGCCCATTGGTGTCAGTGAATTTGGCGCCGGCGGCGCGGTGAGCCAGCACACCGACAATCCCTTGGGTGGCCCAATCGATACCGAAGGGCGGCCGCATCCGGAAGAGTTCCAGAGCTGGTGGCACGAGCATGCCTGGGCGCAGTTGGCGCGCCGGCATTATCTGTGGGGCGCATGGGTGTGGAACATGTTCGATTTCTCATCGCCCATTCGCCACGCTGGCGACTCCACCGACATCAACGACAAAGGTCTGGTCACTTTCGATCGAAAGATTCGCAAGGACGCCTTCTACTACTACCGCGCGCAGTGGTCCAAGCAGCCCACCGTGCACATCAATGGACGGCGTTACATACACCGCGATTACGCCGTGACCGATGTGCGTGTGTATGCCAATGCGCCGCAAGTGACGCTTGGCCTCAATGGCCACTCGTTGGGGACGGTGGCCTGTCCCGGCCATGTCTGCGTGAAGCGCGAGGTTCACCTTGTGCCGGGGGCCAATGCGCTGCGCGCCAGCGCCGTATTTGATGGCCGTACGGTGAGCGATTCGGTGCGCTGGCTGGCGCCCGACGCTAAGCGTGGCTTGAGCATCAACGTAGGCGATTTGGCTGGTTTCACCGATCGCGATGGTCTGCGCGGCGGCTCGGATAACTGGTTCCATGGCGGCACGGCACATCGGCTGAAAGGTGCGCACGCGCAATCGCTGGCGGGCGCTGGTGTGCCGGCGACGCGGCTGGGCTATCGGCAGGGGCGCTTCAGCTACGCCATCCCGCTGCCGGCGGGACGCTGGAACGTCACACTGTTGTTTGTCGATCCGCGCACCAAGGCTTCCGCGCCGTGGCGCTTCGATGTGCGGGCCAACGGCGCCACCGTGCTCGATGATCTGGATGTGCGCAAGGCAGCCGGTGGCGCGCTTCGCGGCATCATCCGTCAGTTCACCGCGCGCTCGGTGGATGGAGCGCTGAAGCTCGATTTCGTGCCGGAGCAGGGCGATGCGGTGTTGTCGGCCATTCGCATTCGCCCGGCCGCGTAGGCTCGGTGCGTTATGTGGCCGGCGCGAGGTTCCAGCCGGCCAGCGCGCCCTGGTCGTGCTCGTAGTCGAGCAGGCCGACGCGGCCCGAATGCAATGACAGCCGCGCGCCCGCGCTGATCGGCAGGTCCATCCAGCGCGCAGCCAGGGCACGCAGCGCGTGGCCATGGGCGAAGGCGACGATGGGCGCATCGTCGCTGCCGCGGGCGCATTCGATCAGTGTGTCGATGCGTTCACACATCTGCTCGGGGGTTTCGCCGCCTTGGCCGCCGCCATGGGTGAACACGTTCCAGCCCGGTACCTGCTGCTGGATCTGCGGTGTGGTCAGGCCTTCAAAATCCCCGTAATCCCATTCGCGCAGGGCGTCGACGATATGCGGGTCGTCAAAGCCGCAGGCCGCCGCCGTTTCGCGCGCCCGGCGCAATGGGCTGCACCACACACGTGCCGGTTGTTGCGCCGCCAGCCAGTGTTTCAGCTGCTCGGCTTCGGCGATGCCCTCTGGCGTCAATCGTAGATCCGTGCGCGAGGTATGCCGGCCGTTGGCACTCCATTCGGTGGCGCCGTGGCGAACAAGAATCAGTTTGGCGATGGGCATGGCGATGAAAGGCAGCTAAAACCACAGCCTAGCTCAGCCTCGGTGGCAGCAGGGTGAATACGGCACGGATCGACACATGGAAAGTCTGTGTTGCATGTTCTCTATGGATGTAAACGTTTTCAGTCGGGCTTGATATACGTGCGCCCGAACCGTTGCCATGTTGGCAAAGATAGGCGAGGCTTGCTTTTTTGGCGGCCTGCGCAGGCGAGTGCGTGGCCGCCGCTGGATGTCACAGCGTGGCCATGCGCAAGACGTTCACCGTCCGCTATTGGCTGTGCCTCGGTTCGTGCGTTGCCTTGTGAAGGTGATGCCACAGGCCCGTTTGGAGAACACATGAACAAGCAAGCGTCGCGTGGCTTTCGCCACTCCACCCTCGCGCTCTCGGGCGCCATTGCGTTGGCCCTGGGCGCGGGTGCCGTCACCTCGCTACCCGCGCAGGCGCGCCAGCGCGTCGATAGCACCGGCGTGCCAGCGTCCAATCCCGCGCTGGTGACCCCGGCCATCGAGAAAAAGGTCGATGCGCTGGTCGACAAGATGACGCTGAAGGAAAAGCTGGGCCAGCTGGTGCAGTACAACGATGTGGGCGCTTCGGCACCGACCGCCGCCAATGGCGACAAGGCCATTGCCGACAACCCGGAAGCCAATAACAACGTCGATCCGCTGCAATTGGCCGCCAATGGCGGCATGGGCTCGATGCTCAACGTGGTCGGCGCCAAGAAAACCAACCGCTTCCAGCGCGCCGCGGTGGAAAAGAGCCGCCTGCATATCCCGCTGCTGTTCGGTGCCGACATCATTCACGGCTACCGCACCATTTACCCGGTGCCGCTGGGCCTGGCCGCGTCGTGGGATCCGTCCATGGTGCAGCAGGTTTCGCACATGGCCGCCAATGAGGCGACCACGGCCGGCATCCGCTGGTTCTACTCGCCGATGGTCGATATCGCGCGCGATGCGCGCTGGGGCCGTGCGGTGGAAGGCGCCGGTGAAGATCCGTATCTGGGTGCGGCGATGGCGCGCGCCTATATTCGCGGTTACCAGGGCAAGGATCTTTCCAAGCCTTACAACGTGGCAGCCTCGGTGAAGCATTTCGCCGCCTACGGCGCCGCCGAGGCCGGGCGTGAATACAACACCACCGACATGTCCGACATCCGCCTGCGTCAGGTCTATCTGCCGCCGTACAAGGCGGCGGTTAAGGCCGGTGCGGCCACCATCATGAGCGCGTTCAATGCGCTCAACGGTGTGCCGGCCACGGCCGATCCGTATCTTCTGACCGATATTCTGCGCAAGGAGTGGGGCTTCGACGGTTTTGTGGTCAGCGACTACACCGCGGTCAAGGAGCTGATGAATCACGGCATCGCGTTGACGCCGGCAGAAGCCACCAGGAAGGCCATCGAGGCCGGTACCGATGTCGACATGATGTCGCATTTCTACGACTCGCAACTACCGACGCTGATCAAGCAGGGCAAGGTGCCGATGTCGGTGGTCGACGAGGCGGTGCGCCGCGTGCTGCGCGTGAAGTTCGCGCTGGGGCTGTTCCAGCATCCCTATGCACGCGGCACCGAGGTCACGCATGCGGTCAAGGCGCACCTGCCGCTGGTGCGCAAGGCCGCCGAGCAGTCCTTCGTGTTGCTGCAGAACAAGAAGGTGGGCAGCGCGCCGGTACTGCCGCTGTCGGACAAGACCAAGTCGATTGCCGTGATCGGTCCGCTGGGTGACGCCGCTGGCGAGATGGTCGGCGCCTGGAGTGGCGCGCCGAACGTGAATGAGATTGTCACCGTGCGCAAGGCGCTCAAGGCGCGCATGGACAAGGCTGGCGGTCACCTCTATTACGCCAAGGGCACCGACATCCAGGGCGATTCCACCGCCGGCTTTGCCGCCGCCAAGCAGGCCGCCGAGAAGGCCGATGTGGTGGTCATGGCATTGGGTGAGTCGGGCAAGATGAGTGGTGAGGCCGCGGCGCGCGCGCATCTGGACCTGCCGGGCAATCAGCTGGCACTGCTCAAAGCGGTGCAGGCCACCGGCAAGCCGATCGTGCTGCTGGTGTTCTCCGGCCGTCCGCTGGTGCTGGACTGGTCGGCCAAGCATGTGCCGGCGATCATGGAAACCTGGTTCCCGGGTACCGAGGCCGGTTCTGCCATTGCCAACGTGCTGTTCGGCAATGTATCGCCGTCGGGCAAGTTGCCGATGAGCTTCCCGCGCGCGGTGGGCCAGGAGCCGCTGTACTACAACCAGTTCCCGACGGGGCGCCCGGCCAATGGCGCCGATGCCAAGCCGCCGGAGGGCGCGGCCAAATACGTGTCGCGCTATATCGACGTACGAAACACCGCGCTGTTCCCGTTTGGCTACGGCCTGACCTATTCCAGCTTCAAGTTTTCCAACGTGAAGGTGTCGCGCCAGCATGTGCCGCTGAGCCAGGCCAACGTGAAGGGCGCCAAGAATCTGGTCACGGTCACTGCCACGCTGACCAACACCGGCAAGCGCGAAGCCACCGAGGTGGCGCAGCTGTACGTGCGCAACCGTGGTGCCAGCGTCGAGCAGCCGGTGCGCAGCCTGAAGGGTTTCGAGCGCGTCACGCTGAAGCCGGGCCAGTCCAAGCAGCTGACCTTCCACCTGGGCTTCCACGAACTCTCGTTCGTCAACACGCACAGCAAATGGGTAGTGGAGCCGACCGATTACACGGTGTGGGTCGGCGGCAGCTCGCTAGCCAAGCAGTCGGCGCACTTCAACGTCACCCACTGATCGTAGCGTTCCTCCATACAGTAAAAAGCCGGCAGCCTGCGCTGCCGGCTTTTTTGCGGGCTAGGTGCGCTGGCGCAGGGGATCGAGCAGGCCGCGCAGTGCGTTGTGGTCCAGCTCGTGCATCAGCGCCAGCAACTGACCGAGCGATCCCTTGGGAAAGCCGTTGCGGGCGAACCAGGCCAGGTAGGCGCCGGGCAGGTCGGCCAGCAAGGTACCTTCATATTTGCCGTAGGGCATGCGGGTGGTGGTGAGCTTGAGCAGGTCGTCGGCTTGCACGGGGAAATGGCGTATCGGCATGAGCGCATTGCCAGTGGACCCACGTGTGCCACTGGCAAGCGGCGCGAAATATGGTCCAATCATCATACTAGAGCGGCGTTCTTCGGGGCGCCTCACCAGTTCATCGATGAAGGGGCGATGCATGAGATTGGCAAAGTGGTTGGGTGGCTGCGGCTTGCTGGCGGCGTGTGTGTGGATGATGCCGGGTGCGGCACTGGCAGCCAAGTCGCAAGCCGGGCCGCGCGCGTCCGGCGAGCACGCCGGCAATCCGGTGATTGACGGCTGGTACGCCGACCCGGAGGGCGCCATCTTCGGCAAGACCTACTGGATCTATCCGACCTATTCGGCCAAGTATGGCCAGCAGACCTTCTTCGACGCCTTTTCGTCGAAGGACCTGGTGCACTGGACCAAGCATGCAAAAGTGCTCAGCTCCAAGAACGTGAGCTGGGCGCACCGGGCGATGTGGGCGCCGGCGATCACCGAAAAGGATGGCAAGTACTACTTCTTCTTCGCCGCCAATGATATTCACCACGACAGCGACGTGGGCGGTATCGGCGTGGCGGTGTCCGACCATCCGGGTGGCCCGTTTCACGACCTGATCGGCAAGCCACTGGTGGGTGCCTTTCACCACGGTGCGCAGCCGATCGACCCGGCGGTGTTCAAGGACAGTGACGGGACCTATTACCTGCTGTATGGCGGTTGGGGCCATCTCAACATCGCCCGCCTGAGCGACGATTTCAAATCCATCGTGCCGCTGCCTGATGGTCAGAAATTCAAGGAGATTACGCCGAAGGATTACGTCGAGGGGCCGCTGATGTTCAAGCGCGACGGCAAGTACTACTTGATGTGGTCCGAAGGCGGCTGGACCGGGCCAGATTATTCGGTGGCCTATGCCGTGGCCGATTCACCGCTGGGACCGTTCAAGCGCGTCGGCAAGATTCTCAAGCAGAACGCGAAGGTGGCCACCGGTGCGGGTCATAACGGCATCATCCACGTGAAACAGGGTGATCGCTGGTACATCGTCTATCACCGCCGGCCCTTGGGGCAGACCGACGCCAATCATCGCGTGGTGTGCATTGACCGGCTGTATTTTGATCGCAACGGCCACATCAAGCCGGTGACGATCACCTTCAAGGGCGTCAAGGCGCACCGCGTGCCCTGACCCACCACATTCGGGCGCTTAAAAAAGGAAAGGGCCTGCCGGGGAGCAGGCCCTTTCTTCGAGCACTGATGCGGGAGAGCTCTGGGGAGAGCGGTCAGTAGTCGTAGTTGACGCTCAGACGCACATAGCGCGGGGTTTCGCGGTATAGCGCGGTGCGGTAGAGCGGGTTGGGTGTATACGGGCTGCTTTCGGAGTTGGGCTGCAGGAAGGTGGCCTTTTGCTCGTTGAGCACATTGAACACATTCAGGCTGAAGCCCAGTCGATGATCGGCAAACGCCGGGTGATAGCTCACGCCCACATCCAGCTGATGCTGCCAGGGCAGACGACCGTGGCTGCCGGGCGGTGACGGTTCGCCGTCACACCAGTGATAGGCGTTGCCATAATTGACCGGGTTTGAATGATCGGGGCCGTAGTAGCCCAGACAGATGCGCGGGTTGCCCGACTGGATGCGCACATTGGCCGAGACCAGCCATTCCGGGGTGAACTGGTAGTAGCCCAGAATCTTCAGCTCGTGGGTATGGTCGTTGTTCTGCGGACCGTTGGTGTTCTCCATGATTTCCGGGTTGTCCCAGTCCTCCGACGCCGAGGCACCGCCTTGCAGCAGGTCCGAACGCATCTGGCCTTCGGTGTCGCCATAACTGCGCGAGAACACGTAGGTGACCTTGCCGTACCAGGTGCCGTCGAACGGGTGCTCAAGGAAGGTTTCCAGCGAGTAATACTTGCGCTTGAGTTGCGGCAGACCCAGTTCCGAATTGCTCAGGTGCACATCAAACGGATTGCCGTTCTCGTCCAGCAGCGTGAAGGTGTTGGCCCGGCCCGGGTTGATCAGATAGCAGCTGTTGCTGGAGCCAACCGTGTACCCCTCGGCTTCGGCCTTGTTGGTGACCCGGTCGATGGCACAGTAGTCGTCGATGGCGTTGCGCAGGATGCGACGGGTCACCTTGGCGCCATACACCCAGTTCGGACCGGCGGTCTTGGTGAAACCAAGGATGAACTCATCCTGGAATTCGGATTTCAGGCCCTTGGCGGTCACCGTGCGTGGATCGGGCTGCTGGCCATAGGAGTTGTTGGCCGACACCAGTCCGGACACCTGGGTCAGACCCGTCGGCGTGCCATCGGCATTGATGCCGCTGTAGGTGAAGTACTGCTGGGTCGACACGTAGCCGGCGGCGGCACCGGTGGCGGGGTTCAGCGGCAGGCCCAGATAGTAGCGCCCGACATTGCCGAACACCTTGAAGCTGGAGTCGCCGTTGACGTCCCACGAGAAGCCCAGGCGCGGCGCCCATTGTGGCTTGGTCTGGGTGATGAAGGCTTGGCCGGCCGGGTTGTAATCGGTGAACTGGTCGTTGCGCAGGCCCAGTGACAGCAGCCAGCGATCACTGACCTGCCACTTGTCCTCGATGTACTGGGCGCGCTGCTCGGACCGCACACTCACCGCGTTATTGGAGATGTTGCGTTGAACGTAATAGCCATCCTGGCCGTTGGGGAAGCCTGCCAGGGCCGGAACGCCGTCGACCAGCGGCTTGGTCGGATCATCCTGATGGCCGTAGACCCAGACGTAGCCCGGACCGGTGTTGTAGCTGCCCTGGTTGTGCGCTTCGGCACGCTGGTTGTCGATACCGACGTCGATGGTGTGATCGCCCAGACGATAGCTGATGTCCAAGCGTGTGTTGGTGGTCTTGTTGCCGCGCGCCGGGTCGGTCAGCGAGCTGATCTGCGAGTTGCTGATCGGCGTGCCGCCGTTGAGGGCCGGGTTCTGGTTGGTGGCGCCGCCGACGTAGGTCAGACTCGGGTCGTAATTACCCGGTACGTCGTAGTCGCGCGTCTTCATTTCGCCGTACATGGCACTGACGGTCAGGTTGTCAGTGAGATAACCGGTGTACTTGGCCACCCACAGGTCACCGCCGGTCTTGGTGTCATCCACCGGGCGTACCTGATCACCGCGCTTGCGATTGACGTAATCGTAGTCGTAGACGGTGCCCGAGCCCTCGCGCTTGTCCGAGGCACCGGTCAACTCCAGGATATTGTTGTCGTTGATGTTCCAGTCGATCTTTGCGTACCAGCGCGGGTTGTTGTAGCGGTCGGTCTGATACGGCGTGGAGGTGTTCTCGACGTTGTTCACTGTCTGCGACTGGTCACGCTCGAACTCACCGGCCAGGAAGAAGAACAGCTTGTCCTTGATCAGCGGACCGCCGGCATAGACGCTGGCGGTGCTGGTCCATTGGCTGTCTTCGCTCTTCGGATCGTATAGCCGTCCGGCGACCGCCGATTTCGGTGTGCCGGTGGCGTAATAGACGTCCTTTTGATCGGCGCGGGCAAAGGCCGGCTCCCAGATGATCTGGCCACCGAAGTGCCACTTGTTGGTGCCGCGCTTGCCTACCTGGTTGATGACGCCGCCATCGGAGCGGCCGTACTTGGCGCTGTAGCCGCCGGTATAGACCTCCTGCTGATCGATGGCGCCGTAAGGCAGGGTCAGGCCGCCGTGGCCGTTGAGCGGATCGGTGGTATTGAACCCATTGATGTAATAGGCGTTCTCATTGGCGGCGGCGCCACCAAAACTGACCAGTGGCTTGCCGGTCGGACCGGTGAAGTTGGCGGTATTTGCCGCCACACCGGGCGCCAGCTGGGCGATCGCCTCGGCATTACGTCCCAGTGGCAACGCCTGCAACTGCTGCGAGGTGACCACGGTGCGCGAGTCCACACTGTTGACGTCGATGGCGGGCAGGGCGCTGCTGCTCACCGTCACGCCGCTGACCGCTTGCGCGTTGGCCGAGCTGGGCGTGGCCGAAGCGAAACTGACATGGGTGGCTGTGCCGACGCGAAGCTGCACGTTCTGGCGCGTGTCGACGGTCTGGCCATCGCGTTGTAACGTTACCGTATAAGTGCCAAGCGGAAGCTGTGATGCCACATAGCGGCCGTCCGCGTCGACCGGGATGCTGCGGCTGAGTCCATTCTCGTTTTGTACCAGCACGGTCTCCCCTGACTGTGCCGGTGCCTGTCCCACGATCGAGCCTGTGGTTGACTGGGCCTGCGCCATACCGTTGACCCCAAGACCCAGTGCGAGCCCCATCGCACAGAAAAGGGTACGGCGGCGTGGAAAGGTCACTGCGAGATTCATGTACTCCCCTCAAACTTGCTCGGTGTATCACCGAGAGACAGGCTCCCCCTGCAAAATTATCTCGATCTAATTTTTCTGTGACATCTGGTTTACAGCAGTAAGGCGGGTCAGCCGAACTGACTTGTCGGCATATGTGATCGTGCGCACATCCATGTACTGCTGATATTCAGCTGCCGCTCAAGAGTGTGAACACGTGAGCGAGGTGTGTTGAGGCGGACAAGAGGCCTGCACAAAGGTGAATCGACGCGAGGCGGGCGCTTGAAGGGCGACGTCTGGCCAGCCAGATTCCTATGTGTCCGGCGCTGGCGCCGGATGCGCCTCAAGCCAAATCAAGGAGCACCGACATGTCTCTTATGCCGAGCGAAACCCTGATCGCCGTCGCTGATGGCCACCGCGCGCGCCTTTTCCGCAACACCGGCAGTGATACCCGGCCGCAATTGCGCGAAGAAGCCGACCTGGTGCCGCAGCCGAACTACGATGGCCCGTCAGGACATCAGCCGCCTGAAACCAGCACCCAGGACATCGACGAGGCCACCTTTGTCAAGCAGGTCAGTGATGAGTTGTACAAGCGTGCCCATGCCAACGATTTCGAAAATCTGGTGATCGTTGCCGATCCGCGCACGCTGGGTGAGCTTCGTCGGCTCCTGCACCCGCAAGTGCGCGACAAACTGCGCCTGGAGCTGGGCAAGGAAATGACCAAGGCCTCGGTCGATGAAATCCGAGACGCGGTCACACGAGGCTTTGAGCACCCGCATTGAGGCATTGCGTGAGTTTTCAGCCGGCCGGTGGTGGCCTGGCCACCACCGGCCGGAGAGTCCGATTGAGGGCAGGCCGTCTTGGCTTCAAGCGGCCATTAGCGAGCCGGCGACGCGTCCATTGCAGGTTGCAGGGCAGCGGCACGGTGACGGTGGTGACATGGAGCGACTGGATTCGTCGCATGCGCTCAAAGCCATGCTCCAGGGGTGCTCGGTGGCGACGGCCACTGTTTGATGAAGTCGACAAAGGCGCGTAGCGGTGTCGGCATGTGGCGGCGGCTGGGATAATACAGTCGCGGTCCGGTAAATCGCTGCCACCACGGTTCCAGTATGCCTACCAGCGTGCCGTCGGCCAGCGCCGGTGCCAACACCTCTTCGAAGGTATAGACCACGCCGTGGCCGGCACGGGCCGCTGCCAGTTCCACGTCCAGCGAGGCGCTGGCCAGCAGCCCCTCCGGTCGCACGCGCACCAGCTCGTCGTCGCGCACGAACTCCCAGGCTGGCCGGCTGCCGCTCTCAAAGCGATGCACGAGGCAGCGGTGCCGTGCCAGGTCGCGCGGATGTTCGGGTGTGCCGTGCGCGCGCAGATAGGCCGGCGACGCGGCGGCCACGTAGCGTTGCGTGGCAGGCCCCAGTGGTATGGCGATCATGTCGCGCTCTATCGCTTCTTCGTAACGTACACCGGCATCGAAACCGGCGGCGAATACATCGACGAAACGTTCCTCACAGGCCAGTTCCAGACGGATGTTCGGATGCTCGGACAGGAAGTCGGCCAGCAAGGCGGGCAGCACATAACGCGCCACGATCACCGGCACGTTGAGCCGTAAGGTGCCATGAGTGTCGTTACCGGCGCGCAGCGACTCCAGCGCGCGATCAATGTCTGACAGCGCGGGTGCAAGCTGTGTCAGCAGGCGTTGACCGGCCTCAGTGGGTGTCACGCTGCGTGTAGTTCGGTTGAGCAGGCGCACACCCAAGCGTGATTCCAGGCGCCGCATCGCCGCACTCAGCGATGATGCCGAGACGCCATTTCTGGTGGCCGCGCCACGGAACGAGCGCGCCGTGGCAATGGCTGCAAAGGCCTGCAAATCGCTTAGTTCGGGTCCAGGCATGAATCGGCATCCGTTGGCCACGGGCGCAGCTTAGCGCAGACGGCCGCTATGCTTGAGCCCGCCTCGTCCCGTCCTGGGGACCGCATCGGGTTTTTTCCTGTGGCGCAGGCTCTTCGGCGTGACTTAAGATCGGCGCGGAAGTCGCCAGCTCCAGGGAGGAGCTCATGCCCAGAAAGGGACTAAAGCCGGTTCGCCATCGCTGGGATGATGCGCTGACCCGGTTGGACTGGCGCGAATTTGAGCATCTTCTTGCGGCTCATTTCGCCGAACAGGGATACGCGGTTCAACACCTGGGCACTGCTGCGGGCGGACCGGACATTGACAGTCGCATTGATCTGCGTCTGCGGCGTGGTAATGAGCACGTGCTGGTACAGGTCAAGCATTGGAACGCGTGCCAGGTGCCACATAATCCGGTGCACGAGGTGATTGGCATGGTGAGCACGCATGGTGCCAGCCACGGCATGCTGGTCACCTCGGGTGAGTTCACGCGGGCGGCGCGACGGGCGGCGGCCCGTCACCCACGGATGCTGCTGGTGGATGGACCGATGGTGCGACAGATGGTTGGAGCGCAAGCGCAGGCTATCGTCCAGCATCGTGCCATCGGTGGTCCTGTGCCTGACGGCTCCCGCACAAGTGGTCATGACTGCGATGATGGTGGTTCCCGCCACGGCAGGCCCTTGGTGCGCAGAACGGTCGGGATGGCTGTGGCCGCATTGTTTGGCGTGATGTTGCTTTTGCTGATGCCGCGCGTGATTGCCAGCATTCTGAATGGAACTCTCGCATCCAGGCAGCGTGTGAGCGATGGAATACATGCCGGCTTGTCCCGCGTGGACCCACCGGTATCCGGGCAGCCGTCGATGAGGCTGCCGACCGGTTCACGCATGGGCGCGGATGCGCGTCGCGACCGGCAGGATGCACCGGCCTTGCCCGCTCGTACGCTGCATGACTGATCCGTCAGCCAGTAGCGGTGCCCGGCTGCCCATAGACAGATGTGACCGCGGTGGTGGCGCTATGTCGCTGGCTGGCGTCGGTGCTTTGGCAGACCCAGCAATCGCGTCCGCGATGCTTGGCCGCATACAGTGCGTCATCGGCGCGCCCGACGATGGCGTTGAAGCCATTTTCGCCATCGTCACTGGCCACGCCGATACTGGCAGTCACTCGGATTGGCGACGGCTGGTGCGGGACGGGGGAGCCTGAAACCTTCAGCCGCACACGCTCGGCCACGGCGGTGGCCTCATCCGCGCTGCGGTCGGGCAGCACGATGACGAATTCCTCACCACCGTAGCGTGCGAACAGTGCGTCGGCCGGCAGCACGCTTTGGCGGATCAGTCGTACCACGTGAATGAGTACCGCATCGCCTGTCGCATGACCCCAGGTGTCATTGATGGTCTTGAAGTAATCCAGATCCATCATCAGCACCGAGCATGGACGGTGCTGTCGGCGGCACTGGGTCAACATCCTGCTGCCATCCTCCAGCACCGCTGTATGATCGAGCAGGCCCGTCAGACCATCAGTTCGGGCCTGCTCACGCAGGTCCAGCATGAGGCGCTCGGCCAGCATCAGCGTGAAGGCGGTGCTGAGCAGCAGCGCACTCAGAGCGCCCATGATGTAGCCCAGAGTGGCCAACGGTCCCTGAGTCAGGCTGGTGGCAAGATGTCCGGCCTGCGTTATCGCGCTAAGCCGCCACAGGTAAAAGCACAGGTCTATCAGCAGCACGGCGGCCGTAAAGCTGCAGCTCTTGCGCAACTCGACGGGCGAGCGCGCCAGCAGCAGCCAGATCATCCAGGCATCCCAGATCAGGCTGTGTATCGCGAAAGTGATGTCGACGGCAGGATGGCCGGCGCCGGCAATGCCCAGATAGCTCTGTCCCAGCACGTAAAGCGCGACCAGGGCCAACGGATAGCGCAGCGGCATGCGGACCTGGACATGCACACACAGTCCGATCAGCATCAACGCGTTGGCGCCCGAGATCAGCCCGTTGCCGATGATCATCGCCGTCGGCGCGGACCAGTTAGCCAGGGTATTCAGGACGATCACGCCCAGTGTGGCTGTCCAGAACGCCGCTGCCCATATGTGCAACGCCGGAAGCCCACGAAGCACCAGGCCCAGCAGCGTGAAACTGGTCGCGATGGTGACGGCGATGACCAGGCCGACCACGCCCAGCGTATACAGGTCCAGCTGCATGACCATGCCTTGTCCAGCCGCCGCGTACACGTGTATGCACTTGCGATCTATCATTAACCGCTTTGGTCCGTCGGGCAAGACGGTGCGAGCAGACACCTTTCCCATGGCGGCGGCATGTACCGGAGACCTTAATGCAATCATCCAGGGCGGTGACACCGGGGGCGCGAAATTTCCGCTACTACGACCTGATGGTCGGCGGCATGGTGGCGGTACTGTTGTGCGCCAATCTGATTGGTCCGGCCAAGGTATGCACGGTTAGCCTGCCGGTGATCGGTGCGCTGAGTTTTGGCGCGGGCAACCTGTTCTTTCCGGTCAGTTATATCTTCGGCGACATATTGACCGAGGTGTATGGCTATTCACGCGCCCGGCGCGCCATCTGGGCTGGATTTGGCGGCCTGGTCTTTGCCTCGATCATGGCCTGGGTGGTGGTGGCCATGCCGGCCAGTCCCAACGAGCCATTCAATGCCACGCTGCAACCGGCGCTGGAAGTGGTGTTCGGCAACACCGGGCGTATCGTCATCGCCTCGATGGTGGCCTACTGGCTGGGCGATTTCGCCAATTCCTACGTGATGGCGAAGATGAAAGTGATGACCGGCGGACGCTACCTGTGGACACGCACCATCGGTTCGACGCTGATAGGGCAGGGCGTGGACAGCCTGACTTTCTACCCGTTGGCCTTCATCGGCATCTGGGAGAGTCAGACGCTGATCAAAGTGGTCGCGTTCAACTGGACCATGAAGGTACTGGTGGAGGTGGTGTTCACGCCCCTGACGTACGCGGTGGTCGGTTTCCTGAAACGCCATGAGGGCGTCGATACCTTCGATCGCCACACCCGCTTTACCCCGTTCAGTCTGCGTGACGAGGGCGAGGTCGAGCGCTACGACTGAGACTGCTCAAGCTCCAGCGCCAGCAGTTCACGCTCCAGCGCGAAAACATGATCATCGTGCTCGTTCATGTTGCGCAGGGCGTCAGCCAGATGCAGCAGGTATTCCCGGTTGGGGCCGCTGGGTCCGTGCGAGCGTGCAATGTGCGCCGCCAGTTCGGTATCCGGTGCCGGCCCCAGCCAGGCTTCATTTTCCTCGGTGGCCAGATAAACCAGCCCCTGATGCTGGCTGCCATTGGCCAGGTACAAGGGTATCGACAGGCGCAGGTAGCCGTTCTTTTCGCGTACATCCAGATGCTTGAACACCTCCGGCGCCACGAGATAGGCCATGCCCCCGCAGCGCTGACCGGGTGAACGCACCAGGGTCAGCACCCGACCGGGCGCTTGTGGAGTGCCGCGATGGTCATGCGAGCCCTGCCAGAAACGCCGCTTCCAACCGACGATGTGCGCTGGCGAGCACTCGATATACGGGAAGTCCACTTTGTATATCAGCGAACCATAACCGAACAGCCAGACCGGACCATCTGGACGTTGCGGGGAATGGGTGAGCGATTCAGCCACGTGGATCGGCATCCATGTCAAAGACAACCGGCGAACCATAGCCCGAGCGTGGGTCTGTTCGCAAAACGTGGCGTTGTGCCGTGGTCCATTCGAGAGGCGCTACATACTGGCCGGCGGTCTAGCAATGGCGTTTGTGCCAGAAGTACATGCCACCCGCTATTTCGCGGCCGGCCAGCGCTTGTCGGGACAGCCGCGACCGTCGAGGAGTGGCTGGCATCCTTGCAACGATGGCTGTCGATATCGAACCCACGTGCGACGGCGTTGTCATAACATGTAAGCGCCTTCCGCGCTGTCTTCACCCTTGCAATGAGGCTGCATGGCCATGTGGTATCGGTTTGCCAAATCGCTTCGACCCTCACGCGTGCTTTCGGGCCTGTGGCTGGGCGTACTGGCCATGGCACTGACGCCGCTGGCTGAGGCCACGCCACCCAAGTCGCTGGATCTGTCGCTGCCCCCAGACACCCTGCCGGCGCCGGCCTCAACGGCGCCGACCAAGAGCGATGCCAAGGCGCCGGGTGTGTATTACGGCGACCACAGCGGTATTCCCGCCCAGGATGCGCAGCTGGCCGACAGCACACCTGATACCAAGACGCACATCCATGGCAGCGTAAGCATGGGCGTGGGTTACGCCAGCGGCTTTGGTACCGGCACTACGCAAGCGGCACACGTGCATATCGACAAGACCACCGACAGTGGTAGCCGCTTCGATGTCGACATTGGGGTGCAGAAGGTCAATGGTTTCGATGATCGCCCCTGGGACCATCACGGCCATTGAGCGGCGCTGTGGGCAAGGGGCGGTCTGCTAGGCTTGGCGCCCCTTTCATACGCTGCGGCTCGCGCCGCCCACCTGCATGACCGAGCCGCCCCGCCTGGTGCTGGATACCAATATCTGCCTGGATCTGTTTGTTTACCGCGATGCGGCCAGCCAGCCGATCATGCGGGCGTTGGAGCAGGGGCGTTTCCAGGCCGTCACCAGCCAAGCCTGCCGCGAGGAATGGCTGCGCGTGCTGCATTACCCGCAGTTTCGCATCGATGAGGCGCAGCGCGTGGAGGTGACCGCCGCTTTCGATCGCTGGATCGCTTGTCTGCCCGTCGAAGTGGCCGAAGCGCCGCTGGAGGTGGATTTGCCCCGTTGCAAGGACAGCGATGACCAGAAATTCCTGGAGGCGGCGCAACGGGCCGGCGCGGTGGCGCTGGTCAGCAAGGATCGCGCCGTGCTGAAACTGGCGCGCAAGCATCGCAAGCTGGGGCTTTTCGCCATCGTTTCGCCGTCCGGATGGTGCCAGATGTTCGAGGCGCCGGCGGCGTGATGGCGTCGGCCATGGCTTCGCCGCGCTGACTGGGACGCACGGCACGGGTAAAAGGTTGAGATGACTCATGACAGTGGGGCGCTTGGCCGCCGGTGCATAGACTGCCGGCCACGTTCCTGCGCTGTGTGAGCCGATGCCCTTCAAGCGATATCCAGATCATTTGTCCGTGTCACTGCGCCGCATGGTGTGCGCGTTGGCCCTGCTGACACCGTGTGTGCCTGCGCTGGCCAGCACCATCACCATCGACGGGCACATGAGCCCGGGCGAATGGCAGGGCGCGCGTCACGTGACGCATTTCCGTGATGTGCAGCCGCTGACTGGTGCGCCGGGCTCGCAGCCGACCGAGGCCTGGATCAAGTCGACGCCGCAGGGACTGGCCATCGCCTTTCGCTGCATCCAGCCGCCGGGCATCCCGCGCACGCATCAGCGCACCCGTCGCGACGAGGACGCGCAGGTCGATCGGGTCAACCTGATGATCGACTTCAACGGCGATGGCCGCACCGGTTACGACTTCACCGTGACGTTGGCCGGTTCCATCACTGATGAAGTCATCACCAACGAGTCGAGTTTCGATTCGGACTGGGACGGCGACTGGCAGCACGCGGTCAGCGAGGACAAGCGAGGCTGGACCGTGGAGATGCTGATTCCCTGGTATATCGCGCCAATGCGCCGTGCGCCGGGAGACAGGCGCACCGTGGGTATCTATCTGGATCGCATCATCGGTTCCACCGGAGAGCGCATGGCCTGGCCCACCGCCAGCTTCACGCGGGCGCGGTTCCTGTCCGATTTTCATCGCATGAAGCTCAAGGCCTATAGCCAGTCGCTGCTGGCCGTGACGCCTTACGTGTCGGGCATTGCCGATCGGGTCAACGGCGGCACCACGCTCAAATCCGGTGCCGACATCTTCTGGAAGCCGAACGGCCAGACTCAGCTCACCGCCACCATAAACCCTGATTTCGGCCAGGTCGAAAGTGACGATCTGGTGGTGAACTTCGGCGCCGAGGAAACCTTCTTCAGCGACAAGCGCCCGTTCTTCACCGAGAACCAGGGCATCTTCGATTTCGGCCTGTTGATCGACAACAGCCAGCTGATCTATACCCGCCGTGTCGGCGCCGCCGCCGACGATGGCAGTGGCCCGGCCGACATCAAGGCCGCAGTCAAGCTCAACGGCAGCGTCGGCGACACGCATTACGGCGTGCTCTCGGCGCAGGAGGCCGGCGATGTCGGGCGCAGTTTCAATGCTGTGCGCCTGACCCACGACTTCGGCACGCAGATGGCCGGCTTGCTGTTGACGCGGGTCGATCACCCGTATCTGGATCGTCATGCCACCGTGCTGGGCGTGGACCATCGCTGGCAGCCCAACGACCAGCTCACCGTCACCTCCAATGCGGTCGGCAGCCATATCGACCAGAAAGGCCAGGTGGTCAATGGCTCGGGTTTCACCTCGATCATCCAGTACGAGATGAACCCGGTGTGGAGCCAGCAGTGGATCGTGATGCATTTCGATGATCAGCTGAACATCGACGACTTCGGCTACTTGCCGCGCAACAACCTGGACTACCTGCACTGGGAAGTAAGACGGCGCGAAACCAACCTGCCGGCTGGTTCCATGTATGCCTCGCACCAGTGGCGCTGGCGTGTGGTGGCGATGGACAACGATCATGGCCTGGCCTTGCAGCGCCAGCTTCGCATCGTGCGCACCAGCGACTTGCGCAATGGCGGCAGCGAATATGTGCAGCTCAACCTCAACGCGCCAGCCTACGATGATCTATTGACCCGCGGCCACGGCGCGGTGTGGCTGCCAGCCGGCGGCATGTTCGAGTTCGACCATCAGACCCCGCGCAAGGGCGCCTGGGCCTGGGAGCTGGATGCAAACCTGGCCAGCAGCGACATCGCCGGCTACAAGCGTATCGGCTACACCATCAAGGCGGTGCCGACGTATTTCTTCTCCGATGCGCTGAGTCTGGCCACCGGCCTGACCTACCAGTACCAGCCGGGCTGGCTGGTCTGGCAGCACGACAACCTGGTCGGCGCCTTTGATGGGCATTCGCTGACGCTGGATACGCAGCTGAACTGGAACATGTCCGCGCGTCAGGAATTGCGTGTGCGCCTGCAGGCGCTGGGCCTGGATGCGCGCCTGCGCCAGGCTTATCGGGTATCGCCGTCGCGAAAGGCCGTGCCGACCAACGATGCGGTGAACGATTTCAGCGTGCGCAACCTGGGTTTCCAGATTCGCTATCGCTACATTCTGGCGCCGTTGTCGGACCTGTATGTGGTCTACAGCCGTGGCGGGTATCAGATGCAAAGCCTGTATGACAGCGCCGATGCGCGCTTGCGCCAAAGCTTCAGTCTGCGCGATACCGAGCAGTTCCTGGTCAAGCTGTCCTACCGTTTCGACCTGTAGCGGTTGATGCGGTGCGTCATGTGAAGGCCTGCCGTGCGCGTGGGCCTTCACATGGCGGCCTTTAAAAAGACGCGCAAACAAGGCGCCGATGCGCTACACTTGCGTGGCTCGACGCCCACTCTGGCGGCGTCTCGCGCCGCAACACGGCGCGCTGCATGGGCGGTCCCTCCCGCGTGCTTCACGCGCCGGCCGTCGCATTTGCCTTCATCTTCCGTCCCGCCTGCATCGATATCGCCAGAGGCGATGGGCGCGGATGCCAAGGGTATTTCATGTCTTTTTCCGATCTGGGCCTTGCGCCCGAACTGCTGCGCGCGTTGACCGAGCAGGGCTACGAGTCGCCGACTCCGGTCCAGGCGCAGGCCATTCCTTTTGTGCTGGAAGGTCGCGACCTTCTGGCCAGCGCGCAGACCGGCACCGGCAAGACCGCTGCCTTCACGCTGCCACTGCTGCATCGTCTGATTGGCGGCGAAGCCAAGCGCACGCCGCGCGCGCTGGTGCTGGTGCCGACCCGCGAGCTGGCCGCACAGGTGGCCGAGTCGGTGCGCACCTATGCGCGTCACGTGCGCATGCGCACCGCGGTGATCTTCGGCGGTGTCGGCATGGGTCCGCAGACCGATGCGTTGCGCCGTGGCGTGGACATCGTGGTGGCCACGCCGGGTCGTCTGCTCGACCACATCGGGCAGCGCCACATTGATCTTTCCGGCATCCAGACGCTGATCCTGGACGAAGCCGACCGCATGCTCGACATGGGCTTCATCCGCGATATCCGCAAGGTGATTGCCGCGCTGCCCAAACAGCGTCAGAACCTGCTGTTCTCAGCCACCTTCAGCGGCGACATCCTGAAACTGGCCGAGGGTCTTCTGAGCGACCCGGCACGGGTGGAAGTGGCGCCGCGCAATACCACCGCCGAGCGCGTGTCGCAGAGTGTCTACAACGTCGACAAATCCAACAAAACGGCGCTGATCACGCATCTTGTCGGTACCGGCAACTGGCGCCAGGTACTGGTGTTCACGCGCACCAAGCACGGCGCCAATCGTCTTGCCTTGCAGCTTGAGCGCAATGGATTGACCGCCGCGGCGATCCACGGCAACAAGTCGCAGAATGCCCGCACACGTGCGTTGGCCGATTTCAAGGCCGGCAAGGTGCGCGTGCTGGTGGCCACCGATATCGCAGCGCGTGGTCTGGACATCGATCAACTGCCGCACGTGATCAATCACGAACTGCCGAACGTGCCGGAAGACTACGTGCATCGTATCGGCCGCACAGGTCGTGCCGGCGCCGAGGGCGAGGCCATTTCGCTGGTGGCGCCCGATGAGCGCAAGTTGCTTCGCGACATTGAGCGGCTGCTCAAGCGCAAGCTGGATGCCGGCGTGGTGGAAGGCTTCGAGCCAGACCCCAATGCGCGTGCCGAGCCTGAAGAGGCTCCGCGTCGTGGTGGTGGTCGTGGGCAGGGTGCGTCCCGCTCCGGTGGCGGTCGTAGCCAGGCTGGCGGGCGTGGCCAAGGCAGCGGCAATGCCCGCCCGGGTGCCGGGCGAGGCAATGCGGCCAGTGGCGATGCGGCCAAGCCGGCCGGTGCACGTCGCCGCCGCCGCGGTGGCCGTGGCGGGCAAAGCCGCCAGCAGGGCCGTCCTCAGGGCGAATAGGCGCTGCGCCAGGTCACGACAAAAACGGCGAGCTGTGAGGCTCGCCGTTTTCTGTTGTGAGCGAGGATGAACCTCAGCAGCGCATGGTCAGTACACGGCGCGTTTTCGCATCGACATAGCGGATGGTCGATTTCTTGAACAGCAAATCGACGAACAGCTGGCACCAGAACTCGCCCTTGCGCCACTCGATGCAGACGCTGGAGTCGTTCGAATATTCCAGATGGAAGGTGCCATCGAAGGCCGGATAGGTGGAACGGAACTCCATCAGCTTGATCTGCCGGCGCACCAGTTTCTGGCTGAGCGCGGTTTCCACATCGTCAACGCTGAACCAGTGCCGGTTGATGTCGCGTGCCTCGCCGGTTTCCTCCATCAGCTCGATGTCGTTGGTGCCGCCGAACAGGCCCACGTAATACACCTGTGGAATGCCC
The DNA here is from genome assembly GCF_011759385.1 of Oleiagrimonas sp. C23AA. Lineage (GTDB taxonomy): Bacteria > Pseudomonadota > Gammaproteobacteria > Xanthomonadales > Rhodanobacteraceae > Oleiagrimonas. The sequence goes on from NZ_JAARLY010000001.1 coordinate 654,310, forward strand.
GGCGCGAAGAACTGGATGGCGCGGGCGGCGATGTAGGCGTCGTCGTTCTGCTTGAGCGCATCGTAGTAGGTGCAGGTCAGCTGGTAGATGGCGCCGACGCTGTGCACGTTGGCCGCCGAGCGACGCATGATCGGGTCGGCGCTGCGTGCCGAGACATTGTCGATCAGGTGCTGGATCTTTTCCTGCGGCAGCACGCCTTCCACATCGGGAATGCAGATGCCATCGTGGGTATCGAGCACGGTGATCTGGTTGCGCGGACACATGCGCAGCCATTGCTTGAGATAACGACTGTCGCCATCGAGCAGCGAGTACAGCAGCAGCGGCGGCAACGCGAAGCCGTACGGGCGCATGTGGTGCAGCGAGATGGCGTACTGGTAGCTGGGATGGTCGTGCACCTCCGGCAAGGTCTCGGCGCCGTATTTCTCGGCCACGCCATTGATCCACGAACAGATTTCGTAGACATCCGGCTCGACCAGAAAGCAGCTGGTGCCCAGGCGCTTGGTGGTGTAGCCAAAGGCATCTAGCCGGAACAGCTTGACCCCGCGCTCGGTGAGGAAGCTGATGTAGTCCTCCATCAGGTTGTAGGTCAGTTCCGAGTCGTAGTTCAGATCAATCTGACGCTCGGTGAAGGTGCACCACACCCGGTCGGTGCTGCCGTCGGCGAAGGTGACCTCGCGGAACGGCTCCTTCTCCTTGCGGATGTGGATCTTGGCCAGGTCGTCCGGGCTGATCTCGCCAAGCTTGTCCACGTGCACGAACAGGTCGGCGTAATCGGACTTGTGCCCGTGTTCGAGAAAGTCCTTGAATTCGACCGATTCGTCGGAGATGTGGTTCAGCGTCAGGTCCAGGCACAGGTCGAAACGCGCCGAGATGCGCTCGACATCGTCCCAGCTGCCATAGGCCGGATCGACCTCCTTGTGCGTCAGCGGCGAGAAGCCGCCATCGGCATTGGACGGGTACAGCGGCAGGATATGCACGCCGCCGACCGCGCGCGAAAGGTGGGCATCCAGCACCTGATACAGATCGCCCAGATCGTTGCCGATACGGTTGGGGTAGCAGATCAGCTGGACGGCGTTTCGCAAAGCCATGGCAGAGTCTCTTCAGCGGGGACCACAAACACCGTAAACACGCCGAGGCGGGCTCGCAAGCGGCCGTGGCCTGTCGATCGACACTTGCCGGGCCAGAAGGCAGGCGGCAACCTTCGGGTTCCTTTCGCCTTTCATGGGTAGCCCAAGTGGACTGGATCGATCTTCGCAGCGACACCGTGACGCGCCCCACCCAGGCCATGCGCCAGACCATGGTCGATGCCGAGGTGGGCGACGATGTCTATGGCGAAGACCCCACCGTCAACGCGCTGCAGGCGCGTCTGGCCAAGTTGCTGGGCAAGGATGATGCGCTGTTTGTGCCCACCGGCACGCAGTCCAACCTGCTGGCGCTGATGGCCCATTGCGAGCGTGGCGATGAGTATCTGGTGGGCATGGACGCGCACACTTTTCGCTTCGAGGGTGGCGGCGCGGCGGTGCTCGGTTCCATCCAGCCGCAGCCGATCGAGCATGACGCCGACGGCAGTCTGCCGCTGGATGCCATCGAGGCGGCGATCAAGCCGGTGGATCCGCATTTCGCGCGCACCCGGCTGTTGGCGCTGGAGAACACCTGGCACGGGCGTGCGCTGCCGATGGCCTATCTGGAGGCGGCGCACGATCTGGCGCGCTCGCACGGACTGGCCTTGCATCTGGACGGGGCACGTTTTTTCAACGCCACGCAGGCCGCCAGCGTGGCGCCCGATGCCATGGCGCGTTATTTCGACAGTGTCTCGATCTGCCTGTCCAAGGGGCTGGGGGCGCCGGTGGGTTCGGTGCTGGTGGGCTCGCACACGCTGATCGATCGCGCGCGGCGCTGGCGCAAGGTGGCCGGCGGCGGCTGGCGCCAGGCCGGCATGCTGGCTGCCGCAGGGCTTTACGCATTGGATCATCATATCGAGCGGCTGGCCGACGACCATCGTCGTGCCCAGACGCTGGCGCGAGGGCTGGGTGATATCGCGGCGCTCAAGGTGCTCGGGCAGCACACCAACATGGTGTTTGTGGATGTGCCCAAGGCGCGTCTGCGCGACCTGGACCTGCACCTTCGCCAGCACGGCATTCGCGTCAGCATCGGCTACCTGCCGACCTTGCGCCTGGTTACGCATCTGGATGTCGACGATGACGCCATCGCGCGCACCATCGACGCATTCGCACGCTTTTTGGGCGCATGAACCGCCGGCCGCTGAATGAAATCCAACAGGCCCTTCAGGCGGCTGGGCTAGAATGACCGCCATGACCGAAGCGCGTCCCAGTCCCTTGCTAGAACCGATGCCTGTCGGCGGCATGCGCGGCGTGGTCGAGGCGGCTTTGCGCGGCGCGCCCGACGGCTGCCTTGGCGTGGTATTGGCCACCGAGGGCTCCACTTATCGCCGCGCCGGCGCCATGATCCATATCGCCAGCGACGGCCACCGTGCCGGCTGGGTGTCCGGTGGTTGTCTGGAACCGGAGCTGGAAGCGCTGGCCGGTGAAGTGATGCAGGCCGGCCGTATGCGCCTGCTGTGCATCGACACCCGCGATGATGGCGACATCGTGTTTGGCAGCGGCACGGGCTGCCGCGGCCGGCAGTGGCTGGCCTTGTTGCCGATGCGTGCACTGCCCAAGGCGACTGAGCAACTGCAGGCGTGGTCGGACGGCGACCTACCGTTGCACGTGTCGGTGCATCTGGACGGTCAGGTACGCATGCGTGTGGGTCAGTTCGACAGCCGTTGGTCGCTGGCCGTCGATCGACACCCGGGACTGGACGCGCAGGATGGTGCCCAGTGGCAGGTCGAAGTGGCGCCGCCGCCGCGGCTGGTGCTGTTCGGCGGTGGCCCCGAATCGACGCCCCTGCTGTGGCAATTGCGCACGCTGGGCTGGCATGTGGAAGCAGTTGAGCGGCGCCCGCATTGGCGCGAGCGGGTACTGGCCGCCGACCGCCACGTGGAGTGCGTGCCGCGCGAATGGCCCGATCCGGTGCAGCGCCTGGATGCCGCCTTGCTGATGCACCACAATTTCGAGCTCGATCGCGAGGCCCTGGAGCGACTGGCACCCTTGGATATTGCACATATTGGCCTGCTCGGACCGCCGCGGCGGCGTGACGACCTTCTGGCCACGCTCGACCCCGGGCTTGTGCAACGCCTGAAACCACGCTTGCAGGCACCGGTCGGACTGATTCTTGGTGGACGTGGGCCAGAAGCGATTGCCTTGGCGGTCGCCGCGGGCCTGCATCAGTGGCGACAGCATCGGCATGGTGATGCTTGAGCACGACGCACTGCTGCTGGCGGCTGGTGGCAGCCGTCGGCTGGGCCACTCCAAGGCGCGTCTGCGCCGCGACGGCGAGGCATTGATCACCCGTAGTGCGCGAGTTCTGGCCTCGCAGCAGTCGGTCCGGCGGGTGGCCGTGCTCGGTCACGATGCCGAGGCCTTGGCCGATTACCTGCCGACCGATTGGGTCTGCGTCACCAATGCCCACTGGCAAGAGGGCATGGCCAGCTCACTGCAATGTGGCCTGGCCGCGCTGGCCACTTCGAGGCCGGTGCTGGTAGCCGGCATCGATCAGCCGGGTCTGGACCCGAGCCACATCCACGCCTTGCTGAGCGCGGCGGGTGAAGCGAACGAGGCGGCGATCGTCAGCGACTACGGCGGCGCCTTCGGGTTGCCCGCACTGTTGCCGCGCTGCCTGCACTCGCGTGCTGGGGAGCTTTCCGGTGATCGCGGTTTCAAGCCCTTGATTCATCGAGCCGATGTGCCGTGCGTGCACGTGGCGGCACCCGAGTTGGCGCTGGATGTGGACACCGCCGAGGATCTGGACAAAGCCCGCCAGCGCGGCTGGATCGACACCTAGCCGCTGGACGGTACGGCGCACTGAAAACGCGTCGCACACGCTAGAATAGGGCGATGATCTGCAATATCGCCGCCTACCACTTTGTCCCCATCGATGATGTCGACGCATGGGTCGATCGCCTGCGCGAGCAGGCCGATACGCTCGCGCTCAAGGGCACCATCCTGGTGGCACCGGAGGGGCTTAACCTGTTCCTGGCCGGGACCGAGCCGAACGTGGCTGCCTTCCTAACGGCACTACGTGCCGATGCGCGGTTCGCCGATATCCAGGTCAAATATAGCCGCAGCCGCCAGGTGCCGTTCGCGCGCCTGAAGGTCAAGCGCAAGCGCGAGATCATCGCCTTTCGCCGTGATCAGGCCTCGCCGCTTGAGCAAGGCCGCGCACCGGCAGTGTCGCCGCACACGCTCAAGCGCTGGATGGCGCAAGGTTGTGACGACCATGGCCGACGCCTGGTGCTGCTGGATACGCGCAATCGCGAGGAAGTGGCCTACGGCAGTTTCGCTGGCGCAGTGACGCTGCCCATCGACAATTTCACCGATCTTCCAGCGGCGATTGCCGACCAGCGCGAGGCGCTGGCCGATGCCACGGTGGTCAGCTTCTGCACCGGAGGTATCCGCTGCGAGAAGGCCGCCTTGTGGATGCAGGCGCATGGTGTGCCCGGCGTGCATCAGCTTGATGGCGGCATTCTGGGCTACTTCGAGCAGGTGGGCGGGGAAGGCTACGAAGGGCGCTGTTTCGTCTTTGACGAGCGCGTGGCGCTGGACCCAACCTTGGCGCCAATGGTTGATGTCGATGTCGATGCCGCCGTGCCGGGCGTCACTACCGACGCCGCCTAATCGCGATCACCACCGCCCCAGCGCCAGTGCGCCGGCGCGCCTTTCCAGGCGCATAGCCCGAACAGGGCGATCACCACCAGCAAGCCGGCCGCGGCGGCCGCTTCCAGCGGCAGGTAACGCGTCGCGGCAATCACCAGCACAATGGCCACGATGTAGCTGAGCCAGCCCTGCCAGCGCGCAGGCAGCGCCCAGCCCCAGCCGTAGCGCTTGGCGTGGAACCAGTAACGTGGTGGGCGTGAGGAAGAAGCCATGGGCGCACCGCTGAAACAGGGTGATCCATGTTAGCGCGAGCGATGCACGAAGGGGCGCCTGCTGGCACCCCTTCGTAGAGTCTTGCGGTACAGCCGGTGTCAGTGCTTGGCGTACATCGCCTTGACGTCCTCACGCAGTGTGTGGCCGGAGTCCTTGCGCGCATAGAACATGTGCCCACCGGGATATTCCTTCACCTGCACGCGGGTCGGGTCACCCATGGCCGGCATCTGGTCGACGGCCAGCACCGAGACCATGAACGGGCAGGACAGATCATCCCAGCCGTGAGCGATGGTCACGCGCATCTTTGGATCGTTGGCCACCGCTTCGCGCAGCTGGCTGACCGAGCCCTTTTCGGCATCGTCATCCTGATGCCACAGGCGGTTCACCTTGTAGCTGAGCGCGTTGTAGCGGCCAGTATATTTCCAGCCCACCGTCTTGGTGATGAAGTTGACCATGGCCGTGGTGGTCGGCGCGATGATGCCGTTCAAGATCGGATCGCCGCTTTCCTGCTGCGGCGCATCGGGGAACGGGTCCCACGAGGTGACATTGGAATCGTAGCGGCTGCCCAGCTTGCCCTGGTCGCGATAGACCTCGCGCAGATAGGCCTGGGTATCCAGGCGGCCGCCGGAGCGACGCACGAAGGTCGGGTCCAGGCCGGTGATCTGGGTCACGTGCGCGATCATTGCCTTTTGCGCGGCCGGGTTGGAGCGGCCTTCCATCAGCGCGGTGGCGTAGGGGCCGCGGGTGTAGTCGATGATTTTCTGCATCGCTGCATCGGTGAGCTTGCCTTCGCGCTCAAGATGCGCGGCGGCAATCGACGGCAGCGTGGTCATCCACGGAATCGGCGAGACGTGCTTGTTGCTCCAGGCCGAGGGGTCAAGATACGGCGAAATCAGCGTCACGCCATTCATCGCCACGCCCAGCTGGGTCTGCAGGTACTCGGTGATGCGCGGACCACGGAAGCCGCCGTAGCTTTCGCCGACCAGATACTTGCGTGATTCCAGGCGACCGTTCTTGACCAGCCAGTCGTAGATGATGCGCGACAGGTAGTGGATGTCGGCGTCGGTGGAGTAGAAGTCCTTCACCGCCTGCTTCTGAGACTCCTCGGCACGCGAAAAGCCGGTGCCGACCGGATCGATGAACACCAGATCGGTGAAGTCGAGCCAGGTGTTGGGGTTGTCGTGCAGCGTGGCCGGATCGGATGGCGCATCACCCTCGACGCCGAAGTTCACCTTCTTAGGGCCGATGGCGCCCATGTTGAGGTACACCGAGGAGGCACCCGGACCGCCATTGAGAGCGAAGGTGACCGGGCGGTGCTTGCCCGGCACCGTATAGGCGGTATACATCACCTGCGCGATGACATCGCCTTTCTCGTTGCGCACCGGCAGGGTGCCCACGGTGACGTTGTAGCTGAGCGTCTTGCCATCGACCACGGTGCTCTGGCGCACGTGGGCGTCGGCCGGGAACGGCGGCAGGTTGAAGCCCTTGGCGCTGGCTGGTGCCTTGTCGGCATGGCCGTGATCGGCCGCATGGGCCACGGGCAGGGCGACCACACTGGTCACCATGAGGGCGGCCAGCAGGGCCGAATGCAGAGTCTTGCGCACGGGTGTCCTCGTGTCTGACAGTAAGATGGCGTTCAGACTAGACCGCCGGCGCCCGCGGCGAGTGTGCAAGAAGGCATGGGTGGCCGCGCGGCGGTTGCACCCATGCCCCGGATCAGCCTCAGTCGGCGTGCACACCGACCAGCTTGACCTTGAACACCAGCGGTGCGTTGGGCGGGATCACACCACCGGCGCCATGGCTGCCGTAACCGAGCTGAGGCGGGATGATCAGCTCGCGCGTGCCGCCCACGTGCATGCCGGCCACGCCCTGGTCCCAACCCTTGATCACGCGACCTGCGCCCAGCTTGAAGGTGAAGGGGTCGCCGCCGTGATCGGCGGTGCTGTCGAACTTCTTGCCGTGCTTGTCCTTGGCCTTCTGGTCGTAGAGCCAGCCGGTGTAGAGCACGTCCACATCCATGCCCGGCTTGGCCTCGGCGCCGCTGCCGACGGTGAGGTCCACCTTTTTCAGGGCGTCGACGTGACCGCCTTGATAGGGCGTGTTCGATGAGCTGCAGGCGGCAAGCAGCAAAACGGCGAGGCAGGGCAGCAATCGGCGCATGGGCAAGGCTTCCTTTTAAAGTCGTTGGTCAGGTGGATGGCCATTCTAAGCGTATGGCGATGGCCGGTGCGGAAGGCGCCACTAAACGCCTCGTCGCTTGTATGCTGCGCCCCGGCTGTGGTAAACCAGATGCCGTCATGAATATCGCTGCCTGCCGCTATTACTTTTGGTATGGCATTCCAAAGCCACTGGCGGAGGAAGGGTAGCGCTCGGTTGCAACACGCCGACACACCTGAAAAGCCGCCAGACCCCTGGCGGCTTTTTTCATGGCCGCCGGGACACCCAAGGAGCCCGACGCATGAATTCCCCGATCGACGACCTGCGCATCCAGCGCCTGGACACGCTGCCCACACCCGACGACATCACTCGGGCCCTGCCGCGCAGCGACCGTGCCACGGTCACGGTCGGCCACGCGCGCCAGGCTCTTCACCGTATCCTGCATGGCCAGGACGACCGTCTGGTGGTGGTGATGGGGCCGTGCTCGATCCACGATACCGACGCCGCGCTCGACTACGCGCAGCGCCTGGCCGCGCAGCGCGAGCGCTTCGCCGACACGCTGGAGGTGGTGATGCGCGTGTATTTCGAGAAGCCGCGCACCACCGTGGGCTGGAAAGGCCTGATCAACGATCCGGACCTGGACGGCAGCTTCCATATAGCCAAGGGTCTGCGTCTGGCTCGGGGCTTGCTGGGGCGCATCAATGACCTGGGCCTGCCAGCGGGCTGCGAGTTCCTGGACATGATCACGCCTCAGTACATCGCCGATTTGGTGGCCTGGGGCGCGATTGGTGCACGCACCACCGAAAGCCAGGTACATCGCGAGCTGGCCTCCGGATTGTCTTGTCCGGTGGGATTCAAGAACGGCACCAGCGGCGACACCAAGGTGGCCATCGATGCCGTACTGGCCGCCTCGCAGCCGCATCATTTCATGGCCGTGACCAAGGACGGGCGCACCGCCACGGCCACCACCACCGGCAATGAGGATTGCCACCTGATCCTGCGCGGCGGACGCGAGCCCAACTACGATGCCGCCAGTGTGGAGGCCGCCAGCCAGGCGCAGCAGCGCGCCGGGCTCACGCCTCGGGTGATGATCGATGCCAGCCACGCCAACAGCCGCAAGAAACCGGAAAACCAGCCCCGCGTGATCGACGAGATTGCCGCGCAGCTGGGCCAGGGTGACCGGCGCATCATGGGCGTGATGGTCGAAAGCCATCTGCGGGGCGGCCGCCAGGATCTGGTCGATGGCCGCGCCGCGGTTTATGGGCAGTCGATCACCGATGGCTGCATCGACTGGGACAGTTCCGTGCAGGTGCTTGAACGTCTTGATGGCGCCGTGCGTGCCCGTCGGGCGGCACGCCGCGCGACCGGGCACGTGCACGCGGTCGGCGCCTGAGCATTGCCGACGCGGTGGCGCCGCCGTAAGCTGTTCTGTGAACGGGATTTGTGTACGTACAGGGGATGTGGTGAGCACATTTCGTTGGGGCATCATCGGGCCGGGCCGCATTGCCCGGAAGTTCGCCGTGGGCTTGGCCGCCGTGGACGGTGCGCGACTTCAGGTCGTGGCCAGTCGGGACGGCGAGCGTGCGCGGCACTTCGCGCGTCAGTTCGATGCCACGCGCTGGGTCGAGGGTTATCAGGCTCTGGTCGATGCCGACGATGTCGATGCCATCTACATCGCCAACCCGCATCACGCCCACGCCGAGGCCACCCGCGCCTGTCTGGAGGCGGGCAAGCCGGTGTTGTGCGAAAAGCCGCTGACGGTGAATGCGGCCCAGGCCGAACCCCTGATCGAGCTGGCGCGACGCCGTGGTGTGTTCCTGATGGAAGCGATGTGGTCGCGATTCATCCCGGTCTGGCGACAGGTGCATCAATGGTTGCGTGAGGGCGCCATCGGCGCGCCGCGCATGTTGTCATCGCATTTTGGCGCCGCCTTGCCGTACCTGCCCGAAGAGCGCTGGCTGGACCCGGCCCAGGCCGGCGGCGTGCTGCTGGATATGGGCGTCTATAACCTTGCCATGTCGCAGTGGGTGCTCGGCGCCGATCCGGAAAGTTTCGAAGTGGCCGGCCTGCTGGCGCCGACCGGCGTCGATGCGCGTGTCGCCGGCACCTTGCATTACGCCGACGGCGCCTGCTCGCAGTTCAGCTGCAACTTTCAGGTCGATACCGACAACGATTTTCGCATCGCCGGCGCCGAGGGCAGTATAGCCATCGCCGCGCCGTTCTGGTGCAGCCAGGAGATTTCGCTGCGGCAGGGCCGTCACGAAACGCGTATCAGCCGGCCGCTGCGCGCCAATGGTTACGAATACGAGATCGAGGAAGTGATGCGCTGCGTGCGCGAGGGGCGCGGTGAAAGTGAATCGATGCCGCTGGCCGATACGCTGGGCACGCTGCGCCTGATGGACGCGATGCGCCAGCGTCTGGGCGTGCGCTATCCGTTCGAGTCGCAGGACGAGGCCGGCTCAACTGCGGCCGCCGACGGCCGATAGCTTTTGCGATACCGCGCTTTTTCGACCAGGGCAGAGGGCAACGCAACATCCATGTGGCGCAGGCGACAGGCAAGCTTGAGCAAAGCGATACCTCACAGAGACGGCCCCGAACCGGGCGCCGCCGGTGAGGCGTGCGAAGCGCCGCCCGCGCTGGATCTTGTCGCGCTGGAGGTGGGCTTTTTCGAGGCGTTGCTGGATACGCCCACGCTGAAAGACCTGCCGCCCAACATGTACGAGGCCGAGGTGCTGGCCGACCTGGAGTTCCTGCGCGTGCAAGCGCGCCAGGCGGTGTTGCTGCCACGTCTGCCGATGGTGCTACCCGAGCTGGTGGTGGCGCTGCGTGATCCGGATGTCTCCACCGGGCACCTGAAACGCGTCATCTCGCGCGATCCGATGGTGGTCAGTGCCGTGCTTCGTGTGGCCAACAGCGCCTATTTCAGGCGCCGACGGCATGTTACCGATGTGCGCGAGGCCATCGTTGTGCTCGGTCACGATGGCTTGCGCCGATTGTTGCCCAGTTTGGCCATGCAACCGGTATTTACCGCCTCCAGCGGTTCCACGCACAGCACGGTTTCCGGGCCACGCACCTGGGCTTATGCGCAGCGTTGTGGTCAGGCCGCGCTGGCGCTGGCCGGCGAGCATGGCGAGGCGTTTTCGCTGTATCTGAGCGGCATGGCGTTGGGTGCTGGATTGTTGATTGTGGTGCGGGCGATGGATCGGCGCCGCTTGCTGCATGAGGCGCTGGTCTCGGCACCGTTTGCCCGCCGCGCCATGGCCATTGGCCGCAAATTGGCCGGCGGCGTGGCCGAGCAATGGGCGCTGCCCGAAGCCACCCTGAAGCTGCTGGGCGACTACAACGCCGACCGGCGCACCGCCGCGGCCGCTCAGCTGGCCATGGCCGAAGCGCTGGCGATGAGTCGCACCTTGCTGGAAACCCGCGGCGGCGCCGACCCGCTGCCGGGGCTGGTGGCGGCCTTCCCGCAGCAGCCGGCTGGGCGCGTGCATGCGGCGTGGGACGAACTGCGCCGTTTCGAGGCCAGCCTCAAGGACGCCTGAGCGCGGCGAAAACCAGAGCGGGTTCTGCCAACCAACGGCAGGGTGCACCGGCACGCTTTTCTGGCACAGTGACGCGCTGTCATCCAGTGCTTTCCCAGGGGAAAACTCGCATGCATTCGGCCTTTCGCGCCTTGCTGTCAGCTGCCGCTTTGCTGGTGGCCGCGCCTGTGGTTTCGGCGGCGCCACCGAACACACCGTCCATCGCCGCCTCGGTCTACGCGCGGGATCCGGCGCAGGCGGTCGACGTCGGCTACACCGCCAAGATCGCCCAGGACACCACGCGGCCCGATTTCAATACGCCGCTGACCGACTATCTGCCGGCCTCCAAAACGGTGCCCACGCCCGAGCAGGTGTTGGGACACATCGCCGGTGCTCCCAACTGGCTGCCGTATTCGAAGGACGTGTACCGCTATTTCCACGCCTTGGCCAAGGCCAGCGACCGGGTCAAGGTGTTCAACATCGGCACCACCGAAGAGGGCCGGCCGATGATCGCCGTGGCCATCGCCGACGCCGATGTGTTGGCCAGTCTCAAGGCCAACGACGCGCGGCTGGCGCAGCTGGCCGACCCGCGCCGCATCGACATGGACGATGCCCGCGCCGAAGCGCTGATCCCCAAGACGCACCCGGTGTACTACATCACCGGCACCATCCACTCCATCGAAACCGGCGCGCCGACGGCGCTGATGGAACTGGCCTACCGCCTGGCCGTGGACAACGCGCCGTATATCCGCCACATCCGCTCGCACGTGATCACGTTGATCACGCCGATCGTGGAGGTGGATGGACGCGACCGCATGGTCGATCTCTACAACTGGCATCGCGCGCACCCGGATCAGAACTATCCCAGTCTGATGTACTGGGGCCACTACGTGGCGCACGACAACAATCGTGACGCCATGACGCTGACGCTCAAGCTCACGCGCAATGTGCTCAACACCTACGTCGGCTGGCATGCCCAGGTGCTGCACGATCTGCACGAGTCGGTGCCGTTCCTGTACGACAACACGGTGGGCGATGGGCCTTACAACGCCTGGATCGACCCGATTCTCACCGGCGAATGGCAGAAGCTGGGCTGGGACAATGTCGAGCAACTGACCAAGCTGGGCTTGCCCGGTGTGTTCACGCATGGCGATTTCGATACCTGGAGCCCGGGCTATCTGATGTTCATCGGTGCCATGCACAACGGCATCAGCCGCCTTTACGAAACCTTTGGCAACCATGGCGCCGACACGCTCAAGCGCGTGCTCGATCCCAGCGAATACCAGCGCACCTGGTACAAGCCCAACCCGCCGTTGCCGACGGTGACCTGGTCGCAGCGCGACAACAACAACTACGAGCAATCGGGCCTGCTGACGGCGCTTTACTACTACAGCAATCACACCGAAGAATTTCTGCGCAACTTCTACTTGAAGTCCAAGCGCTCGATCGAGAAGCCGCAACTGGCCGGCCCCGCCGCGTATGTTTTCACGGCCGACGAGCGCCATCCCGGCGCGCAGGCCCGACTGCTGAAGATACTGGCCGAGCAGCATTGCGAAATCGACCGCCTGGATGCGCCGGCGACGGTGACCCAGGGTCGGTTGAACGACCAGGCGCATGCCGATGGCGGCCAGCGTCGTCGCGTGTTCCCGGTCGGCAGCTACGTGGTGCGCATGGATCAGCCGTATTCGCGGATTGCCGACGCCTTGCTCGATCGCCAGTACTGGTCGCCGGACGATCCGCAGAAAACGCCGTATGACGACACCGGCTGGTCGATGGGCGACCTGTTCGATGTCGATGTGGCGCGCGTGACCGACAATGGCATTCTCAAGGCGCCCATGCACAAGGTGGGCGCCATCGAAGTGCCGTCGGGCCTGGCCTCGATCGACATGAAGCCGGCGCACCTGCCGCGCATCGCCATGATGCATACCTGGCTCAGCACGCAGACCGAAGGCTGGTGGCGCATGGCGCTGGATCGCCTGGGCGTGAAGTACGACTACATCAGCACCCAGGATGTGGCCAGGATGAGCGATCTGCGTCGTCGCTACGATGTCATCCTGTTTGCGCCGGTGGGTGGCTATAGCGATCAGCGCATCGTCAATGGCCTGCCGATGTGGGGCAAGCCGATGCCGTGGAAGACGACCTCGCTCACGCCCAATATCGGCCGCATCGACAGCACCAACGATGTGCGTCCGGGGCTGGGTGAATCGGGCCTGGCTCACCTCAAGGCCTTCGTGAAGGCGGGCGGCTTGCTGGTTACTGCCGAGGACACCGCGCGCTTTGCCATCGATGAAGGCATGGCGCCGGGCGTGTTTGTCAGTCCGCGGGCGCATCTGCGCGTGGTCGGCAGCGTGCTGGGGGCGCGTACGGTGGATGCGCAAAGCCCGGTGATGGCCGGCTACGATGACGCCTTTGCGCTGTACAGCGCGCACGGCCAGTCGTTTGAGATCTCCAACCTGGTCACCGGCGATCGCGGCCTGCCGCGGGCGCAGGACTATGCGCGGCCGACGGGCCGGGGCGGCCCGGACGAGGCGGACATGCCCGAAGCACGGGCCTTTGCGGCGCCACCCAAGCTGCCCGATGTGAAACCGTGGCAGGCCTTGCCGCTGAATGTGGATCAGGCGCGCAACAATCCGTATCTGATCCCTTCCGCCGATCGCCCGCAGGTACTGGCGCGCTTTGCCGATCCGGGCAAGCTGCTGATCGCGGGGTTGCTCGAGCACGGCAGCGAGATGGCCGGACGCGGTGCGGTGGTCCTGGCGCACTACGGCAAAGGCCACGTGCTGCTGTTTGCCTCCAACCCGATCTGGCGTGGCGAAACCATCGGCAGCTATCCGATGGTGATCAATGCCGTGGAGCACTTCGATCATCTGGATGCGGCCGGGCCGCACGGCAGCCAGAACACCGGCCATTAAATCGCCGCCTCACGGCAAGAAAAAAGGCGCCCCGCGGGGCGCCTTTTTTATCTGACTAACACGGTGTATCAGGCTGAGCCATCAGCATTGTCGAAGGCCTTCATCAGCGGTTTGATCAAGTCCAGCGGCAGCGGGAAGGCAATGGTGGTGCTCTTGCCGTTGGAGCCGATGTCGGCCAGCGTCTGCAAATAGCGCAACTGCAGGGCCTGCGGCTGCTGGGCCAGCATCGAGGCGGCATCGCGCAGCTTTTCGGCGGCCTGCATTTCACCCTCGGCGTGGATCACCTTGGCGCGGCGCTCGCGCTCGGCTTCGGCCTGGCGGGCGATGGCGCGGACCATGGTTTCGTTCAAGTCCACGTCCTTGATCTCGACATCGGTGACCTTGATGCCCCAGCCATCGGTGGCCTGATCCAGAATCTGTTGCAGCGTCTGGTTGATCGACTCGCGCTCGGAAAGAATCTGGTCCAGCTCATGCTGGCCCAGCACCGAACGCAGGCGCGTCTGCGCCAGCTGGCTGGTGGCCTGGTAGAAATCGGACACCTGCAGCACCGCCTTGTCGGCCTCGATGATGCGGTAGTAGACCACCGCGTTGACACGCACCGAGACGTTGTCGCGCGAGATCACATCCTGCGGCGGCACGTCCATCACGCCCACGCGCAGGTCCACACGCGACATGCTTTGCACCACCGGAATCAGGATCACCAGCCCCGGGCCCTTGATGCCGGTGAATCGACCCAGCGTCAGCACCACGCCGCGCTCGTACTCGGGCAGTACCTTGATCGAGGCGACCAGAAGAAAAATGACAAAAACCACGATGATGCCGACAAATCCGAACATGTCCCGCACTCCTTGAGAAAAGAAAACCGCTTGCCAACGGAGGAAAGATTCAGGCCGCTTCCACGCGCAGTACCAGGCCATCGCGGGCCAGCACGCGCACTTCGGCGCCGGCGGCCAGCGCCGCGTCGCCGGTGACGCGCCAACGCTCGCCGCGAATCATGGCCCATGACTGGCCGCCAGCCGGCAAGGCCTGCAACAGCGGACCGCGTGCATCCAGCAGCACATCATCGCCGCTGGCCTTGCGTCGGTGCCGTGCCCGCACCACGAACCAGATAATGGCGCCGAGGGTGGCGATGGCGCACACGGCGATACCGGCAATGACGCCAACGTCGACGCCAAAGCCCGGCACATCGCGATCAAAAAGCATGATGGACCCCAATACGAAAGCAATCACTCCGCCCACTCCCATGGCGCCGATACCGGCACTGAGCACTTCGCCGATCACCAGGGCCACGCCCAACGCCATCAGCGCCAGACCGGCATAGTCCACCGGCAGCATTTGCAGGGCATAAAGCCCTATCAAAAGGGCGATGCCGCCGGCGATACCCGGCAGCATGGCGCCGGGATGAAAGCCTTCCAGCACCAGACCATAAATGCCGGCCAGAAGCAGCAGATAGGCGATGGTGGGGTTGGTGATGACACCCAGGAACCGGCTGCGCCAGCCGGGCGCGTAGTCGCGCACGCTCAGCCCGGCGGTGTGCAGCGTTACGGTGCCGGACGCCAGGGCGACCTTGCGACCGTCGGCCTTGGCCAGCAGTTGCTGGGCATTGTCCGCCAGCAGGTTGATGACGTTCGCCCGCAGTGCCTCGTCGGCGGTCAGCGTGGCCGCGCCGCGCACGGCTTTTTCCGCCCAGGCGGCATTGCGCCCATGACGCTGTGCCAGCGAGCGGATGTAGGCGACCGCGTCGTTGGCGGTCTTGGTCTGTTCGGCGTCGGCTGAAGGCTTTGCCGCCGTGCTGCTGGAAGCGGCTTCCGAAGCGTCTGGCATCGGCGTGCGCGCACCCATGCGAATGGGCGTGGCCGCTCCCAGATGGGTGGTCGGTGCCATCGCCGCCAGCGGGCAGGCATAGAGCAGATAGGTGCCGGCCGATGCCGCGCGGGCGCCACCCGGCGCCACATAGCCAATGACCGGCAGCGGCGAGGCCAGCACCGCGCTGATCATGTGGCGCATGGAAGAAGAAAGCCCGCCGGGGGTGTCCAGCTCAAGAACCACTACGCGTGCGCCATCGGCCTGGGCCTGGCGCAGCGCGCGCTGCATGTATTCGGCCATGGCCGGTCCAATCGCACCATCGATGCGAATGCGTGCCGCAAAACCTGCCGAGTCCGTCGGCGCCGACACCGGGCTGGCGATAACCGAGACCCCGCCGACGCTGAGCATCACGGCCAGTACGGCGAGCAGGCGGCGTAGCGTGGCTTTCATCTCATCCTCCGACATGACGCCGGTTCCCCTTGGCATCTAGCTTAGCGCAACGTCGGCCGCGCGCGGTGCAACCGTTACAATGGGCGTCCGCCACCACTCGCTGCCTCACACCATGTCCGTTGCGTCTGCCCTTGCCATTGATCCCGTCCTCGATGCGTTGCGCCTGGCGCTTCAATCGCATCACCTTGGTGCGGGCGAGGCGGGCAGCACACTGTTTCTGCGCGCCCGCGCCGATGGCGCGCTCCGGGCCGACATGGACGCGCACTGGACTTGCCAGCAAAGCCTGAAGCCGCTGGCCGATGCGCTGGGGCGCAGCGGACTGAGCGTGGTGAGTGAGGCGCCCGCAGAACGCTTTGCGCGGGTGATCGCCTTGCCGCCACGCCAACGTCAGGAAGCCCGTGCCGTGCTGGCACGGGCCGTCGCCTCATTGGCGCCAGGCGGCGTGGTCATCGCCTGCATGCCGAATACGGAAGGCGCCAAGTCCGGCGAGGCGGACCTGCGCCGGCTGGTCGGCGGTCAAGGACAGCTTTCCAAGCATAAGTGCCGCGTATTCTGGGCGCGGCCTGGGGCGCAAGACATCGACCACACGCTGCTGGCCGAGTGGCTGGCACTCGATGAGGTGCAACCGATTCTCGATGGGCGCTATGTCAGTCGCCCGGGGCTGTTTGCCTGGGATCGCATCGATGCCGCCTCGTCGCTGCTGGCCGCGCAATGGCCGTCGGACCTGCACGGCCGCGCGGCGGACCTGGGCGCCGGCTGGGGCTATCTGTCCTGCCAGCTGTTGACCCGTTGTGCCGGTATCGAGAGGGTGGATCTGTTCGAGGCCGAAGGGCGGGCCATCGAGCCGGCCCGGCGCAATACGCAAGCCGCGGCCAAAGCCAATGGGGTGGACGTGAACGTGCATTGGCACGATGTCACTGCCGGGCTGCCGGCGCATTACCAGGTGATCATCGCCAATCCGCCGTTTCACCAGCATGGGCGCGCCGATCTGCCCGCGCTGGGTCAGGCGTTCATCCGCAGCGCTGCGCAGGCACTGGCGCCGGACGGACGGTTCTGGATGGTGGCCAATCGGCACCTGCCGTACGAGGCCACCCTGGCGATGCATTTCTCCGATGTGCAGATTCGTGCGCAAGCCGATGGCTTCAAGGTATTCGAAGCACGCGGAGCGCGCGCATGAAGCTGCTGCGCCTGATTGCCAACCTGGGCTATGGCAGCCGCAAGCAGGTCACGGCGCTGTTTGGCGAAGGCCGCATCACCGATGTCCAGGGCCAGCCGCTGTACGCCGATGACGTGGTCGACCACGGGCAAGTCCGCCTGGACGGCGAGCCATTGGACCCGGCGCCGGGCATGGTGTTGATGCTCAACAAGCCGACCGGTTTCACCTGTTCGCACAAGGATGCCGGACGCCTGGTATACGGTCTGCTGCCGCCGCGTTTCGCGCACCGCAAACCGGTACTTTCCAGCGTTGGCCGACTGGATCGCGATACCTCCGGCCTGCTGCTTTTCACCGACGACGGTGCCTTGTTGCACCGGATCATTTCACCGAAGAAGCATGTGCCCAAAACCTATGAGGCGGTGCTGGCCGAGCCCTTGTGCGACAGCGCGGAGGCCACGTTCGCCAGCGGCACGCTGATGCTGGAGGGTGAAAGCACACCATTGGCGCCGGCCAAGCTGGAGCGCATGGAGCCCAAGCGCGTGCGTGTCACCGTCAGCGAAGGGCGTTATCACCAGGTAAGGCGCATGTTCGCCGCGCTTGGCAATCACGTCACCGCGCTGCATCGCCTTGAGGTGGGCGCGCTGACACTGGGTGCCCTGGAAGAAGGCCAGTGGCGCCTGCTTGGCGAGCACGATATCGCGCAGATATTTGCCGCATCGCCATGAAGCCTCACGGCGCCAGCACCGTGTACCTGCACGCGGCCGGGGTGCCGCTGATCGATGCCCTGCATGCCAGGTTTCCGCAGATTGACCGCGCCACCTGGCGCCAGCGCTTCCAGCGCCAGCGTGTGCTCGATGAACAGGGCCGCGCGCTGGAGGCCGATGCGCTTAGCCACGCCGGCCAGTGCGTGCACTATTTTCGCGAAGTGGCCGATGAACCGCGTATCGATGCCGCAGAGCATGTCGTGCACGCTGATGCCGATCTGGTGGTGGCCGACAAACCGCCACTGTTGCCGGTGATGCCGGCGGGGCGGTTTGTCAGCGAAACCCTGCTGGCGCGGCTCAGGTCATGCCTGGGCAATCCCGATCTGGTGCCGCTGCATCGCATCGATCGCGACACCTCTGGCTTGGTGCTGTTTTCCGCACGCAAGGCCAGTCGTGCCGCGTATGTGCAGCTGTTTACCTCGCGCCGTATCGAGAAGATCTATCAAGCGCAGGTGCATCTTGCAAAAGCGGCCGAACTGCCGACCGAGCGCGCCTCCCGCATCGTGCGCGGCGAGCCGTTCTTTCGCATGTGCGAGGTCGAAGGCCGCGCCAATGCGCACACGCGCATCGAGGTGATCGCGCGTCATGGCGATCTGGCCACGGTGCGTCTGCAACCGGTCACCGGGCGCAAACACCAGCTGCGCGTGCATATGGCGGCGCTGGAAGCGCCGATCCTCAACGATCGCCTGTATCCGCAGCTGGGCGAGGTCGACAGCGATGATGCCGATCGCCCCCTGGCACTACTGGCGCACAGCCTTGCCTTCATCGACCCACTGACCGGCAAGCGGCGCGTGTTCCATAGCCAGCGTATGCTGGCGCCCCTTGCATCGGCGCCGGATGGGCCGGATATGCATGGGCAGTGACGCCATTGATGAATCCCATGCCCGCGCTGAACTTTGACAACCTTTTTGTCCGCGAACTACCCGCCGACGCCTCGCGCGAGCCAGGCCCGCGGGCGGTGGAGGGCGCCTTCTTCACGCCGCTCGATCCGACGCCGGTGGCGCAGGCGAATATGCTCGCGTGGTGGCCGGAAGTGGCCTCGGCATTGGGTCTGGACGACGCTGACATGCAACACCCGGACATGGCCCGCGTGCTGGGCGGCAGTGCCGTCCTCGATGGCATGCAGCCGTACGCCAGCGTGTATGGCGGGCATCAGTTCGGGCACTGGGCCGGCCAGCTCGGCGACGGACGCGCGATCCACCTGGGTGAGGTGATCGGGCGTGACGGCGAGCGCTGGGACATGCAGCTCAAGGGTGCGGGGCCGACGCCATACTCGCGGGGCGCCGATGGCCGCGCCGTACTGCGCTCGTCATTGCGTGAATTTGTCTGCAGCGAAGCGATGCACTATCTGGGTGTGCCGACGACCCGTGCGCTGAGCCTGGTCGACACCGGCGAGCATGTGGTGCGCGACATGTTCTATGACGGCCACCCGAAAGCCGAACCCGGTGCCGTGGTGTGCCGCGTGGCGCCTTCGTTCGTGCGTTTCGGGCACTTCGAGCTGCCGGCTTCGCGCGGTGACATCGATCTGCTCAGCCGGCTGGTCGATGTAGTGATCGGGCGCGACTTTCCGCATATCGGCGTTAGCCAGCCGCACGCCCGCGGTGACTGGTTTGCCGAGATCTGCCAGCGCACGGCGCGCATGGTGGCGCACTGGATGCGGGTCGGTTTCGTGCACGGGGTGATGAACACCGACAACATGTCCGTGCTCGGCCTGACCATCGATTACGGGCCGTACGGCTTCATCGATGAATACGATCCGGACTTCACGCCCAACACCACCGATGCGCCGTCTGGCCGCTACCGCTTTTCGCATCAGCCACGGGTGGCCTACTGGAACCTGACCCGTCTGGCGGGCGCACTGGCGCCACTGTTTGGCGATGACGTGGAACCGCTGCATGCCGGCCTCGCCTTGTACGAGCGCGAACTGGCCGCGTGCGAGCGCGCCTTCACCGCCGCCAAGCTGGGCCTGACCCAGGCCGACGAAGACGACATGGCACGTATGCAGCAGTTCAAGGCGCTGCTGGCCCGTGGCCGCATGGACATGACGCTGGCGTTTCGTGCACTGGCTTCACTGAATCCGGAAGCGCCGGATATCACGATATTTGGCAATGCGTTCTATGACATGGCGGCCCGCGATGCGGTCGGTACTGATCTGCAGCAGTGGTTGACCGCTTACGCTGAACGAGTCCTTGCGCAGGATCTTCCGGCTTCCGAAAGGCGCCAACGCATGGATCACGCCAATCCCTGGATGCTGCCGCGCAATTACCTGACCCAGCAAGCAATCGAGGCAGCGGAGCTGGGCGACTTGCAGGAGCTGCAAACCTTGATGCAGGCGGTGCGCCAGCCTTATCGGGAGCAGCCTGATCAAGCCCGGTTTGCCGCACCACGCCCGGCCTGGGCCACGCATCGCGCCGGCTGCTCGATGCTGTCGTGCAGTTCGTGATGCAAGTCCATGGCGGTTAACCTTTTTTTACCTTGCATTCACGCATGCTGGGTGTCGCGCCTGTAAAGGGTTCGCCGCCCGCTGCTTTGACGTGCAGACCGGGGGATGACATCGGGGCGCACACGACGAGGTGGATCATGGCCGAACCAGCATTCGTATTGTTCGTTCCTTATGCCGATGGTGGCAGCGCGTGGGTAGTGCGTCGCGCACGCACGGTGGTTCAGCAGCATCGCAGCCAGCGTGAAGCGGTGTCGGCCGCGCGTGAAATGGCTACTGACATGATGGGGCGCATGGGCACGCACAATGTGCGGGTGGAAGTACAGGACGCCGCAGGTGGCTGGCGGGTGCTGCCGCTGCAGGAAGAAATGGGCAACTCCTGAGTCTGCCCTAGGCATTTAGTGGAGCTGGCAAAAGATAAGGCCGCCACGCATGGTGGTGACGGCCTTACCAGGTGCTTACGGGTTGCCTGCGATCAGTGCCTCCATCAGTTGGCCAGCTGCGCCTCCATGGTGATCTTGGCGTTCAGCAGCTTGGACACCGGACAACCTTCCTTGGCCTTGTTGGCAATCTTCTTGAACGTTTCGGCATCGGCGCCGGGTACCTTGGCCTGCACGGTCAGGTGTACGGCGCTGATCTCGAAACCGTCGTCGACCTTGTCCAGCGTGACATCGGCCTTGGTATGGATCTGCTCGGGGGTAAGATTTTCCTCGCCAAGCATCAGGGACAGGGCCATGGAGAAGCAGCCGGCATGGGCCGCGCCGATCAACTCTTCGGGATTGGTGCCCGGTCCGTCCTCGAAGCGGGACTTGAACCCGTAAGGGGCCTCCTTCAACACGCCGGTTTCGGTGGAAATGACACCCGAGCCCTGCTTGATGTCACCTTTCCAGACGGCAGATGCGGACTTGTTCATGGAAACCTCCTGCAACGGTGGGGAAGGGCGAACGCGCCTGTCGACGCATCCGTTACCTGTTCGAGTCTAAGGCCCTGGGCGTTGCAACCAAGTATTACCCAGGAAGCCGGTTCAGGTGCCGGCCAGTCTGTGACGGAAATTGAGCGAGCTGTTCACAAGCGCTTCGCAGATGGCCTGTCTACCATGCAGTTGTCCGGTCAGTACGCTGCAACGCGGCGCTGATAGAAAGGGCAGGCAAACGCAACAAGGAGTATCACCATGACCGTGCTGATCTGGGACCCGTCCCTGCTGGAAACCGCCGATGAGGCCCCGCTGCCGGGGATGACGGCCGATCAGGCGGCGCGTTTCAAAGCGCCGCGACCGACCCAGTTGATGCGCCCCGAGCATGCTTCGCCCGAGCGTCTTGCCGAACGCGCCGGTTCGGTAGCGCTTGCCGCGCAGGCGCAGACGGCCTGACCATTCATGAGCGCTCGAGGCTGCCGTTTCTCAAGGTGCATCCTGTGCCTTAACTATGGCTGCCCATGAGCGGCCCCGGGCGCAGCGCGGACGAGGATGACGCGCGCCACGAGCACCAGGATGCATCCGCCGGTTCCGATGACAACCTGCCTCCCTCCCCAGAGGAAGAAGCCGAGGACGGTTTCGAGCTTTCCGAAGACGAGCAGGGCGAGGTCGCGGCCAAATTGCCACCGCGACCCACGGTGCTGCACGAAACCATTCGGGTACAAGGCGAGACCGAGCTGCGGCGGCACGCCTCGGCGCTGATCTGGTCGTCACTGGCGGCCGGCCTCTCCATGGGCTTCTCGATGATGGCGCGCGGTTTGCTGCACTCGCTGTTGCCGCCTTCACCATTGCGCTACCTTATCGAGAACCTGGGCTACACGGTGGGCTTTGTCATCGTGATTCTGGCCCGCCAACAGCTATTTACCGAAAACACCATGAGCGCGGTGCTGCCGATGATGACGCACCCGGGGTGGCGCCAATTGGCGCGCCTCCTGCGTTTGTGGTCAGTCGTGCTGATGGGTAACCTGGTCGGCGTGGCTCTGTTCGCCTATGGTCTTGGGCATCTGGACTTGTTCGATGCCAGCACACGGCGCGCCATGGGCGTGCTCGGCACCGAGGTGATGCACAACGATGCCTTGCAGATGTTCACCAAGGGTATTGTCGCCGGATGGCTGATCGCGACCATGGTGTGGCTTATTCCGGCCGCCGGCGATTCGAAACTGGCCATCATCGTGGGCACCACCTATTTGATCGGGCTCGGCGGATTCACGCACATCATCGCCGGCTCGACGGAGGTTTTGTATCTGGTGTTCCAGGGACAGCTGGGGCTGGGGCATTATTTGGCATTCGCCTTACCGACGCTGGCCGGGAACATTGTCGGCGGCAGCTTCATCTTCGCGCTGATCAGCCACGCCCAGGTGCGCAGCGACCAGGGCGGTTAGACCGGATACACACTTTTCGCCGGGGGCGCTACCCCATGACAGAGAATACGGCACGCGACATGGCGCTTCTGCAGGGGCGCTGGCGACAGACCGCTCTGGAGGCCGACGGACAGATCGATCCTGTCGACGATATTGGCGAGCCCGGTGCCATCACCGAGCTGAGCGGCGACAGGTTTTGCGTGACCGCTCGCGATGGACGCGTGCTGCTGAAAGGGCGTTTCGAGCTCGATGCCGATCATGACCCGCCGCATATTGATTGGATCGATGCCATCGGCGTTGATGTCGGCAAGCGGTTGCGCGCCATCTACTTACTGGGTGCGCAGCGCTTTGAGTTCATCGCCGCCGATGCGGACCTGCCACGACCGCAAGTGTTCCGTACGCGCCAGGGACAAACGCTGCGTCGCTTTGAGCGAGTCGAGTGATCCGGGAAATGGGCTGATCCAAATCATGTGACGCCGAAAAAAAAAGCCGGGTCGAGCCCGGCCTTTTTCTATCGCTGATATGACAATCAGGCGGCGCGGATCTGCCCCTGCATGCCTGGCCAGTCGCTGTAGCCGACCGAGTCGCCGCCGTACCAGTACTCCTTGGGCGCGTCGGCCAGCGGCGCTCCGGTGCGCAGACGTTCGACCAGGTCCGGGTTGGCGATGAACGCACGGCCAAAGGCGATCAAATCCGCCTGGTGCGCATCCAGCGTCTTCTCGGCCAGTTCGCGCGTGTAGCGATTGTTGGCCATCACCTTACCCTTGAACCGCTTGGTCAGCGCGTGCAGGTCGACGCCATCTGGGCAGTCACGGCTGAGCTGGGTCACTCCCTCGATAATGTGGAGATAGGCCAGACCACGTTCGGACAGCGCGTCAATGTACTGGCCGTAGGTGGCCATCACGTCGCTGTCCAGCGGGCTGCCGCCGGGCTGATCGGTGGTGGGCGAAATGCGGATGCCAACGCGGTCGGCCCCCCACACGTCGATCACGGCATCGACCACGGCCAGCGGGAAACGCAGGCGATTCTCGATGCTGCCGCCGTAGATATCGTCGCGCTGGTTGGTCGAGTCACGGATGAACTGTTCCAGCAGGTAGTTGTTGGCTGAATGCACTTCGACGCCATCGAAGCCGGCGGCCTTGGCCTGTTGCGCAGCGTGGCGGTAGTCCTCCACCAGGCCCGGAATCTCATCGGTGTCCAGCGCGCGGGGCGTGACGTGATCCTGCATGCCCTTGGCGGTGAAAGCCTGGCCTTCCGGCTTGAGGGCCGAAGGCGCTACCGGCAACTTGCCGCCTTCCTGCACATCGGGGTGTGATATACGGCCGGTATGCCACAGCTGCAGGAAGATGCGCCCTTCGTGACGATGCACGGCATCGGTCACGCGCTTCCAAGAGGCCACTTGCGCGTCGCTCCAGATGCCCGGTGTAAAGGCGTACCCCACCGCCTGCGGCGAGATATTGGTGGCCTCGCTGATGATCAGCCCGGCGTCGGCGCGCTGGGCGTAGTAGTCGGCCGCGTAGATGGGAGGCACGCCCTGCGCATCGGAGCGGCTGCGGGTCAACGGCGCCATCACGATGCGGTTGCGCAGCGTCAGGTCACCCAGGGTCACTGGCTCGAACAGGTGGCTATGACCGGAATCACTCATGTCGGGTCCTTTCAATGGAAAGTGGCTTTTCACTAGGTACCCCCGCACCCGCTGTCAGAGATGGGGTGGCGTGCGGGCAATGCAAGTCGTCAACGGGCGCCTCACGAAGCCGCCGTTGCGCTGAATGGCCGTCGATAAATAGGGCGATGATTTGCGCATTTGGCGACTGCGATTCAGGTGACGGGTGCTGTACTCGACGTGCCGTCACCGACACGGCTTGTCTCACCGCAAGCAGGAGTGAAAACCATGAATGAAGATCGCATCAGCGGCCAGTGGAAACAGATCACCGGCAAGATCAAGTCCAATTGGGGCAAGCTCACGGATGACGACCTGACGCGCGCCGAAGGCGACATCGAATACCTGACCGGTAAGGTGCAGGAGCGCTACGGCGTGGCACGCGACGAGGCCCGTCGTCAGGTCAAGGAGTTTGAGCGCAACCTGTAAGGAGCTGCCTTCAATCCGAACCGGGTGCGCCTTTCCTGGTGGCGCACCGGTAATGCCGCTCCGGTGCCGTGATCCGGAGCGGCATTTTTTTGTGCGCGCAACGTGAACGTTTGCCTGAGGTTAGGTCTGAGCGTGTCGCGGCCGGCCATAATGGAGGCATGGCTCGATCACACACCAAACGACCGCAGGCGGCACCGTCATCCAAACAGTTGGTGGTCTATGCGGCGCTGGCCGGTAATGCGGCCATCGCCATCACTAAATTCATTGCCGCCGGCTTCAGCGGCTCCTCGGCGATGCTTTCGGAGGGCGTGCACTCGCTGATCGACACCGGCAATGAAGGGCTCCTCCTTTACGGCATGCATCGCTCCAAGCGCCCGGCCGACGGTGCGCATCCGCTGGGCTATGGGCGCGAAATGTATTTCTGGAGCTTTCTGGTCGCGGTGATGATCTTCGCACTGGGCGCGCTGGTGTCGATCTATCAGGGGGTCCAGCACCTTATCCATCCCGACCAGCTATCCGACCCGTATTGGACCTACGGCGTGCTGGCCGCCTCGTTCGTCTTCGAGGGCACGTCCTGGTGCCTGGCATTGCGCGAGATGGGCAAGATCAAGGGGCGCGAAGGCTACGTCACCGCCGCCCAGCGCAGCAAGGACCCCAGTACCTTCAGCGTGCTGTTCGAAGACAGTGCCGCCTTGCTGGGGCTGATTGTGGCGGCGATCGGCTTCACCGGTGGCTATTATTTTCAGCTGCGCTGGGCCGATGGTGCGGCCTCGATTGCGATTGGACTGGTGCTGGCTTGCACCGCGCTGTTCCTGGGGCGCGAGACCAAGGCACTGCTCATAGGTGAACCTGCGCATCCGCATGTCAGTGACTCGGTCCGCACGCTGGCCGAGTCCGATGACGCGGTGCAATGTGTGCACGATGTCATGACTATGCAGCTGGCGCCCAACCAGGTGGCAGTGGCACTGGGCGCCGAGTTCGCCGACCAACTGACCGTGCCCCAGGTCGAATCACACGTCGTGGCCATCGAAAAACGTTTGAAGCACCGTCACCCGGAAATCGTCGCGCTGTTCGTCAAGCCACAGGAGCGCGCCCAGCTTCCCGGCGACTGAAGGCCGGGAAGCGCATCGGGCGGGTGTTCAGAGCGAGCCACCCTCCGGCGGCCCGGCCTCCGGGAAGTCACAGCTCTTTCCATGCAGCGCATTTTTCAGCGAGCGTGCCAGCGACGCGCAACGCTCGGGCAACAGCTTGCGTTCCTTCGGGTCCATCGATTGCTCCAGCAACGTGTGCCGCATGGCCTGGTAGTGGGCTTCGATGGTGTCAGGACGATAAATGCCGGCAGCCCGGTGGCAGGCTTTGTAGGTGGACAAATAGACATCGCAAACCGGAATGCCCGTGTATTCGGGTAGGTTCCTGTCGCTCTCGCCAGCAGTCTTTACCCGTGGTGCATGCTTGGCCGCCTCGGGTTCCTGGTGCGGGGCCGGCGTTGATGGCGTCGACTCGGGAGTGGCGATCACCTTGGTTTCCTTGGCGGTGTCCGGACGGGGGGAGTGACCTGCACAGGCGGTCAGTGTCAGCGGTACGCTCAGCCAAGCAAGGCGGCGCAGGATTCGGGGCAGGGGCATACGATGCAGATTCCGGTTTTTACGAGGTTCAGCACGTTGGGCAAGGCCACGTGCAAAGGCCAGCGCCTAGAAGCCTAGCAAAGGCGATCATCCAATTGGCTTTGGTTAAGTCTTGTGAAGAGATCAACACGACAGTTGGCTGGCGTTCATGAAAACCCGGGCCCATGCCCGCCATAGCCGCGCTGAATACACCGGTGGCTTCCTGCCATTGGTTCCCAGCCAGACCTGCAAGCGGGTGCGATAGGCTGGAAGGGTAGTCTGACCGACTGCCCAAGTCGGGCACTTGTCTTTTGATATGCCGAATAACCTTAGGAGAGAGGTTGGCGGGAGGGTGTGGCGGCTTATGTTTCACGGGGCGGCGCCTTGGAGACGCCTATACTGGGTAGCCTCGAAGTGGCTAAACAGCGCCATTTGTCCTGGTTTCGCCAACCACGCGGCTAAGCTGGAACGTTGATGCCGTTATCGGTGCGGGGCGTAACGGCTTGCGAGGGCATGTCGGTGGCAGGCCGCTTTCGGTACAAGCGAGCGATTAACGTTTGAGCCAGCCCCGTTATGATCTGGCTTGCCGGTAGAGGTCTGTTTCCTGCAACCACAAGGCATTATCCCCCGAGTGGCTCCATAATCGCGCAAGAGCTAGCTTGACCTTTGTCTAAGGGTGGATAAGGACGAGTACGCGTCACCAAATTTCCGTTATGCTTGGGCTACTGCGTTTGCTCGGTTCCACCCGTGATCCGATGGGGCTTGCCGTTAATTGAAGGCAACATCGTCTCCTCGAGTTTCCTTGCAACCAGTAAGTCGTCGGCCTCGAGGGGGGTCGGCTTGTCTTTGTATGTTTGGAGTGAGTCATGTCGGATCGTGAAATCGGCACGGTTAAGTGGTTCAACGACGCCAAGGGCTTCGGCTTCATCAGCCGTGACAGCGGCCCGGACGTTTTCGTGCACTTCCGCGCCATCCAGGGCACCGGGTTCAAGAGCCTGCAGGAGGGACAGCAGGTCAGCTTCAAGGTGGTGCAGGGCCAGAAGGGTCTGCAGGCCGATGAGGTGACGCCGGTCTGATCGGTGCATGGCTCCTCCTATCGAGTTGCCATGGACAAAGGGTCGGCGGTGCCGACCCTTTGTTTATATATGAGTGGCGACTGACGCTGAGAGAGTAAGCCGTGGCCGTGAGCGAGCAGCGTATCGAGCACGCGCAGGCGCCTGCTTGGTCGCAATTGCAGGTGTGCGATGCGCCGGTGGCTCACGGCCTTTACTTTGTGCCGGCGATGGGTGTGGCCGCCCGTCACTATCAGCCGCTGGCCGAAGCCATGGCGGCGCAGGGTGTGGCCATGGCCGTGCACGAATGGCGTGGTTTGGGTAGCAGCCAGATTCGCGCCTCACGCCAGCGCGACTGGGCGTATCGCGAGCTGCTGGACGATCTTGCCGTCGGCTGGCAAGCGGCGCGACAGTGGCAACCTCAGGTGGCATGGTCGCTGGGCGGGCACAGCCTGGGCGGTCAGCTGGCCTGTGTGCTGGCAGGACTCACCGAAGCACCGCCCTCACAGCTGACTCTGGTGGCCAGTGGTGCGCCGTACTGGCGAGCTTTTCCCTACTGGTGGGCGCCGCTGCTTTATGCCGCCTATGCGCTGGTTCCGGCCGTGGTTGGTGCCTGCGGCTACTTTCCCGGGCGTCGCTTGGGTTTTGGCGGCCGTGAGGCGCGCGGCGTGATGCGTGACTGGGCCCGCAGCGGACGTCGTGGTCGCTATGCCGGTGCAGGCATGCAACAGGATCTGGAACACGCTTTGGCACGTGTGCAGGCGCCCGTGTACGGCCTGGTGATGGCGCATGATGTGTTCGCGCCGAACGCATCGCTGAGCTTTCTGCTGGCGAAAATGCCGAAGGCACCAGCCCGCATCAGTCACCTGGATGGTCAGGCGCTGGGTGCTAGCGCCAACCATTTTGCCTGGATGCGCCAGCCCGCCGCGGTGGTGGACATGCTGGCGCCCATGTTACTTGATGCTTCTGGCTAAAGCGTCGTTGGCGATGTGCCGTTGGCATGCGAGCGATACCGGCGCATAGTCCGGGTTCGATCCTCCATATCGGAGTTTCCCGGGCCATGCAGCGCTTCCAGAGTTTTCGCCAGTTCTATCCCTACTATCTGTCAGAGCATCGCGATCGACGATGTCGCCGGCTGCACTTTGCGGGCAGCCTGGGTGTGCTGGCAGTGCTGCTCTGGGCGTGGATCAGCGCTGATCCGTGGTGGCTGCTGGCCGCGCCACTGATCGGGTACGGCTTTGCCTGGATAGGCCATTTCGGCTTTGAGCACAACCGACCGGCGACCTTCAGCCACCCGCTTTACAGCCTGGCCGGCGACTGGGTGATGTTCTGGCAGATCCTGACCGGCCGTATGCGCTTGTAGAAGGTTCGTGCCGGCGCTCACCGGCACGAACCCAGCATCGATCATGCGACCTGTTCCAGCGCGTCCACCGGGCGGCGGCGTCGCCGGCTGGCACTCCAGCTGTCTACGCGCATGGCTTCGCGAAGACGACGGCAAGTATCGATCAGGCGCTCGACATCGGCTTCGCTCATGCCCGCGTTGAGTGTCAGGCGCAGCAACGAGCGATTGCGTGTGGTGGCCGGTGCGCTGAACACCGAGCCGAAGATGCCATGGGCTTCCAGCAGATCACGCACATGGGCGGTGAGTGTTTCCACGCCCGCTTCGAAGGCGATGATCTGCTCGCTGCCATCCTCTATGGGATAACCCAGCGCTGCCAGCGCGGCGCGCACGCGCATGGTGATCGAACGAAGCCGTTCGCGCCGTTCATCGGCTGCAGCGATCACACGATGGGCCGCGGCCAAGCCGGCCACATCGTGAGGTAGCAGCGCCGAGCTGAAAATGGCCGGAAAGGCTTCGCAGCCAAAGTAATCCTTGAAGGCGCTGTTGCAGGCGATGAAGCCCGCTCTTGAGCAATATGCCTTGGCCAGGCTGACGGTGACGAAGTGCACCTTCGGCATCAGTCCGAGGCTGGCCACCAGTCCCTCCCCATGACGGCCGTGTGTGCCAAGCGAGTGCGACTCGTCGATCACCAGCACGCAGCCATGGCGGGTGCCGATGTCGACGATCTCGGCCAGCGGCGCCAGACTGCCGTTGGTGCTGTAGATGGCATCGACCACGATCACACCCGGCCCGTGGCGCAGTACGTGACGCTCCAGGTGCGCCGGTTCGTTGTGCAGGATCGGCACGGCACGCGCGCCCGCGCTGCGGATACCCTCCCAGAGTGAGGCGTGCGCCAGCATGTCGATGTAGACCGGCACGCGTTCGTCGGCAATTGACTGCAGCAGGCCAACGTTGGCCGCGTAGCCCGATTGCGCCAGGATGCCGGCCTGACTGCCCACGGCCCGCGCGAGGGTGACTTCCAACTGGTGCAGCGGATCGGCTTCGTCCTGCATGAACAGCGCCGACATCATCATGCCCTGACCATGACGGGCAAGGGCTTCGCGTTGCGCCTGTTCGATGTCCGGGTGGCCGGCGATGGCCAGGTAATCGTTGCTCTGCAACAGCAGGTCGCCAGGTTCCGGGCGGCGGCCGCGCAGGATATGTCGCCCGCCCCAGTCCACGGCAACGCGCTGGTGATAGAAACGCTCGACCCGTTGCTGTACGAAAGCCGGCAACGGGGCAGCCGCCGGGGGCGGCACAACAGGGGTAAGTGCGTGCATCATAGGACTCTCTCGTTGGTTGGGTGCAGGTCCATCTGCATGTCGGAGGCCCATACGGGCCCACGGCCGGTTGTCCGCACCGGCATGTTTCGAAAGAGTCGTCAGGTGCTTGCTGTCAGCCGGCGCTGTCGGGGATCAGAGACGAGGGGACGTCCTGGTCCTGTTCGCGCAGCCACTGCCGGTAGGACTTCACGTGCTGCAGCTGGAATCGATCCACCTGATCGATCAAGGCGTAGTAGTACCACTGCTCGCCCCGCACGGCGGTGGCCGGATGCAGCTGCGAGAGCGGCGTATGCGTGGTGCTGTGGTAGTAGCCGTCACGCGTCTCGAACCACGCCAGTTGTTCACCGTCGCGCAGCGCGTCGAGCAGCGCTTGTGGCGCGCCCTGGTCACTGGCGATCTCGAAATGGGTGCGAAGGTCATCCTCGGTCTGCACCAGCAGGAAGCGTCCGTGGCCGTCCTCATCCAGCAGCAGCAGGCCAGTGGGGTTGGCGTGCACGTAGCATTCGATGGCTGCGAAGCGCCGCTGCATGGTATCGATGACGTCGGCAAAGGCCGGGTCGCGCAGGAAGTTGAAATTGCCCAGTGCCAGGGTTTCAGATACAAATGCTGCGGCGCGCTGGAAATAACGCTGCTGAAGGTCAAAAATCGCCATCTGCAGCTTTTGCATGGCGTTGGGATCACTTTTGCGGATGAAGCGGTCGATCAGACCCGAGTTGAACGCTTCGATGGCGGTGGCATCATCAGCGCGGCCGGTGAGAAGAATCTTGCCGATATGCGGATTGCCCAGACGCCTGCAGAAGGTCAGACCATCCATTTCAGGCATGGTGTGATCGACCACCACCACCGAGACTTCGGAAAAGCGCTCAGGATCGTAGACCACGCGATGGATGGAATCGACATCCAGCGCCACCAGCTCCTGGTTTTCCGATGGCTTGTCTTTCCAGCGATACAGCCAGCCGCCTCCGGGGACGGGACGGCTGCCGCCGTGGCCGAGCACGGCCAGTGCCCGGCGCGCCGAGTTGAAGCCGCGCACGTGCAGGCTCGCGTCCAGCAGCAGCGGCACCATCCCTAAGTATTCCTCGTGATCGTCCACCAGCACGGTGGTGGTGGGAAACTGGAACGGCTGGATGCCTGCGCTCACGTCCAGACTCATGTGGATTCGGCGTCCTCCCAACGCGGAAACTTCAAGACGAACTGCGTGTATTCACCCCAACGTGAGCTACAGGATATATCACCTCCCATCCGCGTCATCGCATCGCGGACGAAAGCCAGGCCGATACCCAGCCCGGCCACGCCTCCACCGCCATCGGCATGGGAGTAGAAGCGGTTGAAAATGCGCGGCAGCACATCCGGCGCGATGCCCGGACCGGTATCGCGAATGATGATGGCCGGCTGCGGGTTGCCGACATCGATGCGCAGACGGATCGTGCCGCGCCCGGCGCGGCCGGTGTGATGCAATGCATTGCGCAGCAGGTTGAACAACACATGCACCAGCAGCGTTTCGGAGCCGCGAAGCTTGAAATCCTGGTTACCATCAACGAACACGCGTTCACGCTCGACGCGCGATTCGTATGGGTAGCGACGCAGTGCCTGATCGACACAGAAGCGCGCCGACAGCGTTTCAAAAGGCAGTTCACCGATGGGCCGCGCGGCCAACAGAAGCATGTCGATCACCGTGTTTGCGTAGGTGACCTCGCGTTCCATGGCCTCGACGCTGCGCTCCAGTGCCTGGATGTGCGCGGTGCGCAACTCGGCCACCGGCAAGCCGGCGCGCTGCGCCAGGTGCTGGCTGCGCAACAGGTCGGGCAGGTACCGCTGCACCGCCTGGGCGGCGATGCGCAGTGAACCCAGCGGCGTGCGCAGTTCGTGCGCGATATTGTTGGAAGCGGTGGTGAGCGCTTCGACCTGCGACTGCTCCGCGATGTTCTGCGACACGCTGCAGGTGGCGCCGCCCACCAGCGCAAATACCAGCAGCGGCAGATACTCCAGCAGCGCCATGGCCGGTAGCGTCTGCTGGTGAAAGCAAAGGTAGGTGAGTATGGCCATCACCGTGCCGGTGCTGAACACGATCAGGAAACTGGCCAGATCGAACAGCATCATCATCAGCATGACCGATGCCAGGTGCGTCATCCACCAGGCGGGGGTCGCGTTGCGCAGGGTCATGTAGCCGCAGAAATAGGGTAGTGCCAGCGTGATTACGGTGTACCAGTAACTGGGCAGGAAGTTCAGCGCGCGGCGCGGCCACCAGCGGATCAGGGCCAATGGCACGAATAGCGCGGCGACCACCACGCGCAGCCAGAAATTTTCGTAGGGCTGCGGGAACAGATAGCGCCAGACGGGGTAGTAAACCAGCATGCTGAGCGAGCCGACGGCGCCGATGGCGACCATTTTCGGCCGCGAATAGCGAGTGCGGCGGAACATGGTGCCTTCCAGGCGCGACAGCAGGCGGGCCAACCGCCAGCCGCTCCAGCGCAGGCTGGCGCGCAAGGAGCGCCTTGGCGCGCCGCGTGGGCGCTTCACATCACGCAGGAAGGATCGAGACCGGGCCATGGCACCCTCGGCGCTCAGCGGTACTGGCGATGGCAGTCATCGCAGCGCTGTGCGATGGCGCTCACGGCGGCGGCCATGGCCTCGCAGTCGGCGGCAGACACGGCACGGGCCGCGGTCACGGCCTGCTGCAGGTGTTTCGCGGCCTTGGCGAAACCCGGGTCCAGTGGTCCGGAATCGGCGCCGAAGGCCGATGGAATGTCGCTATCCACGGCGTCCAGTCGCGCCAGCTGTGCTTGTATCTTCGATGCCTTGCAGGCGGGGTCCGCCAGCATCTTGCGCGTGGCGACAAGGTGATGCTGCATCACCACCATCACGCCTCGTGGGTAGGCATCGCGCAGGCGCAGGGCGTTGCCAATCATGGTCGCCCCCACGGCACCGACGACAAGACCGAGCAGGACAAGCAAAAGTGCGCGCATGAGGGCGTGGGTCCTTGTGCAATGAGGCAAGATCCGTGCGCTGTTCGCTGCACGGCCGTAAAATGACAGTCTTTCCCTGAATAGCAATTGGATCACCAAAGCCCATGGCCGTCCAAGCCAGCATGTCCGGCACACCGGATGCCATCGATCTGCTTGCCGAGCGCTTTGCCGGCATCGAACGCCTGTACGGTATCGGCAGTGTGGCGTATTTGTCGCGCATGCATGTGTGCGTGATCGGCATCGGCGGGGTCGGCTCGTGGGCCGCCGAGGCACTGGCGCGCAGCGGTATCGGCACCATCACGCTGATCGATGCCGACGAGGTATGCGTCAGCAACACCAACCGGCAGATGCATGCACTCGATGGGCAGTACGGACGTCCGAAGGTGGCGGTGATGGCCGAGCGCATGCGCGCCATCAACCCCGGCCTGAGCGTGCATGCGTTGGAACAGTTTCTCACCGTGGGCAACATGGATTCGCTGCTCGATCGCGATTACGATCTGGTGCTGGACGCCTGTGATGCGTTCCGGGTGAAGGTGCAGGCCATTGCCTGGTGCCGGCGGCGCAAGCTGCCGATGATCACCTGTGGGTCGGCGGGCGGGCGGACCGATCCCACTCAGGTTCGCGTGCGTGACCTTTCACGCACCGAGCATGACGCCATGTTGTCGCTGGTACGCAAGAAGCTGCGCCAGGAGTTTGGCTTTCCGCGCAACGCGGCACGTTTCTTCAGTGTGCCGGCAGTGTATTCGCTGGAGAACGTGCGCTACCCGCAGGCCGATGGCAGCGTGTGCGGCACCCGGCCGAGTGGTTCGGACGCGCTCAAGCTCGACTGCGGCGGCGGCTTGGGCGCCGCCACGCATATCACCGCCACGTTTGCCTTTGCCGCGGTCGGCAAGGCGCTGGAGAAGCTGCTCGAAAAGCGCTCCAATCAGTCTTGATGGACTCGCTCGCCGGCTGGTGCGGCTTCGGATACATCGAGGTCGGGCAGGCCAAACAGCCGCCGCGCGTTGGCGCAGGTGGCGCGTGCGATGGTCGCCGGATCCTCATCGCGAATGCGCGCTACCGCGTGCGCCACTTCACCCAGCCAACACGGTTCGTTGCGCTCGCCCTGGTGTCCGGATCCGGGCTGATCTGGCGCGTCGGTTTCCAGCAACAGTTGCTCCAGCGGCATGGAGGCCACCACCCGGTGCAAGCGCCGGGCACGGTCATAGGTCAGGGGGCCACCCAGACCGATGTGGATGCCCAGCTGCCAGAGTTGGCGTGCCTGCTCCTCGCTGCCGGCAAAGCTGTGCACCACACCACGCACGTTGCTCGTCTTGCGCAGCGTTTGCAGCACTTCTTCCTCGGCGCGGCGCGCATGCATGATCAGTGGAAGGTCGTGCCGGCGCGCCAGCTCGATTTGTCCATGGAAATACCGGCGTTGCAGGTCGGGCTGTGGATGGTCGATGAACCAATCCAGGCCGCATTCGCCGATGGCCACCGCCTGATGGGTATCCAGCCATTCATCCAGGGCCCCTAGGTGCGCGTGGCGATGTTCTTGCGTGAAGTAGGGGTGCAGGCCGTAAGCCGGATACAGGTGCGGCATACGGTTGCACAGCGCGTGGACGCGCGGCCATGTGGAGGCGCTGGTCGCCGGTACCACCATGGCGCGGATTCCCGCTTCGCCGGCTCGCCTGCACACGGCCTCGCGATCGGTATCGAAGGCGGGCATGTCCAGGTGGATGTGGCTGTCTATCAGTGCCAATGACATATCGAAATGGTCCTCGTACCTGACTCAGCCGGCAAGTCCAGAAACTTCATCTGTCGCGTTCAGGTTTGTCGTGAACGACCCCAAGATATTGATAAAACGTTATTTACGGCTTCACAGGCTGTGTTTTCCTGCCACGGCACCTTAGAGCCCATTCAGATTGGCGATGCTTGAATGCCACAGGTCACGGGCGCCACGGCGTGCCCACTGGCTGGGGTATCAACCAGGAGGAACTACATGAACAAGTGGCTGAGTGTGAGTGCGAGCGTCGGTCTGGCAGTGGTGACTGCCGGCGGTCTGGCTGGCTGCAATAACAACGCAAGCGCCGAAGGCCCGCAGTATGCAGACGTGGTCAGCGCCACGCCCATCAAGAAGACCGTCAATCATCCGCGCAAGGAATGCCATAACGAGACGGTGACCCGTCACAAGCCGGTCAAGGACAAGCACCAGATTGCCGGTACTGCGATTGGCGCCGTGGTTGGCGGCTTGGTGGGCAATCAGGTCGGCGGCGGCAATGGCAAGAAGCTGGCCACGGTGGCAGGTGCAGTCGGCGGTGGCTACGCGGGCAAGAAGATCCAGGAGAACCATCAGGAAAACGCCACCTACACCACCACCGAGCAGAAGTGCGCCACGGTCAATAACACCAGCACCAAGGTGGTCGGTTACAACGTGACCTACAAGTACAAGGGTCAGACTCATACCACGCGCATGGATCACGATCCGGGCAGCCGCGTGAAGGTCAGCGAGGGCCTGTCGGTATCCGACGCCAACTGATCGAGCGGGCGCTTGCCTGAATCATAGTTTCCATTTTCAAGGAGAAGGCCATGCAGATGTTCAACAACAATTCCCGCTGGCAGCTGCTGTGCATTGCCATCGTGTCCGGTGTCATGTTGTCGCTCGCCGGTTGTGCCACGAATGGTTATGGCAACACCGGCACCCGTTATGGCACGCAGTACGGCGGTGGTGGTGCACCGGCGCGCTGCAACAACTGCGGCACCGTGCAGTCGGTTCGCCAGGTCTATGTGCAGAAGGATTCATCCACGCTGGGCACGGTGATCGGTGCGCTGGCTGGCGCGGCACTGGGCAATACCGTGGGCAAGGGCGATGGCCGTCAGGCCGCTACCGTCGCAGGTGCCGTTGCCGGTGGCGCGGCAGGCCATGAAATTGGCAAGCGCAGTGGCAACCAGGTGCCTGCCTATCAGGTGGTGGTGCGCATGGACAACGGTCGCACGGCGACGGTGACCCAGCGCGATGATCCGCGTGTGCGCCGGGGCGATTACGTGCAGGTCCGCGACGGTCACGTCTATCTGCAGTAATGCCGCAGGCTGCCAGAGCAAAAAAGCCCCCGTTTTCCAACGGGGGCTTTTTTGTTGCCAGATGGCAGAATCAATAACCAGATCAGGGCGTGGTCAGTTCACCGCGTAGAACGCATGATCGCCAATCGTCTGCAACAGCGTGCCGTGCGACCACTTGGGTGAAATGTCCGTGGTCGCGAAGTGATCGGCCCGCGGCACCACCAGGGTGCGCTTGTCGGCCGGTAGGCGCCAGATGGCGAGCGATTCGCCGGCGATCTTCCAGGCCTTTTCCCAGGCCTTCTTGTTACTGATCGAATAGCTGCCGGGCGTTGCCGTGATGGCGAACTGATGCGGCGCTTCGACCACGTTGCAGACCGTCTTGCCCCAGGTGCCGCGTTCGCGGCGACGCAGGGCGACCTCGGCGACGGCGAACTGGCCGAGGACCGGCTGGCTGCGCGCCTCCAGATAGATCGTTGTAGCCAGACACGTCTGGTCAGCCAAAGGCTTGGGCAGGATGGAAGCCATCCAGAGCAACCAGGCGAGTTTCATTGTGTGCTGCCTCCTAAGCTGTACGCGCGTTCCCGGTATAGGGGAAGGAACGAGCGCCTGGGCGGTGGACGTGCAGTTCGTCCCACCAGTCGTTGACCGCTGTGCCAAGGTACGGCACAGGGCGAGTGACGCCGTTTTCAAAACGACGTGCTCGGTTGTTCGGTTGTTCGGCCAGTTTGTTGACGCAGCCAGGGGTGATGTGGGGGCTGCGTACGTAACTTTGGGGCAGAGTGCACCCCAGTATTCTTTGACGATGCGCCGTTGTCGGTGCTTCGCTCGCGGCGATCCGGATCTTCCGGTTCGTCGCGCCAAACAGAGTCTGCCTCGAGGGTCAGTTGTCCAAAGCTGCGCGGAATCTAGTGGCTTAACTTAAAAATATCAAGTGCCTGTGACTTTACACACAGCCATGTATTCATGGCTGATCCAGCATTGTGATGGCGTCTCAATCGCCGTAGCGCCGGGTAATCCGCACGCTCGCCGGTGCCTCAAGGGGCAGTGGTTGGTCACCTGCCGCCTCAGCCGTTTCATCGCGCATCACGACCAGCGCCTGCCAGCCTTCCGGCGTGGGCAGGGCGCCAAGCAGCAGGCCGATGTCACGACCATCCTGCTGCCAGTGTGTGGGCAGGGCGTTGATATCACTTTCACCCTGCACCTGCGTCAGGTGCTTTTTGTGTTTGCCACGGAAGTGGATTCTCGCGGCGACCTCCTGACCCGGATAACAGCCTTTGCGATAGCTGATCGCGCCCAGGCGCTCAAACGACAACGCCGGCGCCAGCAGTGACTCGCGGGCATGCTCGTGCAGCCAGGGGATACCGTCGGCCAAATCCCGCTGCTGCCACTGTGTGCCGCCCTCGGTGCCGCCTTCGGTCCAGGCAATGGCAAAGTCACCGCGCCCAAGCGTCAGCGCCTGGGGTGAACCCTGCGCGATGAAGGCAGGCAGGGCGGGCGCGTCGGTCAGTGTGCCTTCTTCCAGTAGATGCACGCGCACGCGTGTGCGAAGGCGATACATCAGAAGGCGTTTGGCCAGCGCCATGGCATCGCCGCCACGCAGGACCAACACCAGCCGGTCATCGTCCAGTCGTGCCAGCATGAAGAAGGCCAGCACCTGGCCGCGCACATCCAGCCAGCCACTCCACTGCCAATGCCCCGGCGTGAGTGCCTGCACGTCGGAGGTGAATTGGCCATGCGCGAATGTCAGGGCATCTTCGCCTTCGAGCATAAGCACCTGGGTGCGAGTAGCGGCGTAGCGGGTCTGGGACATGAAATTCTTTGCGGTGTGAAAACAGGGAAGGGCATTTGGCCGGGTGCCGGCCGGCTCGCATGCAGGCATGCAAATGCGGCATAATTGACGGCTGAGGTGGTGTTGACCCCGGCGTTTGTCAAGGTTGTGCCACCTTGCAGCAGGTATTACGCTTCTGCGCGCTTTTTCAAGTACCCATGCCGAACAACGTCCCCCAATCCGAACACGACTCGAAACCCGCCCAGGATGCGCCCAAGCGGCCCCAACCTGATGCGGACGAGCGCACCGAAGAACGTCCCGACCCCACACGCTATGGCGACTGGGAAAAGGACGGTCGTTGCATCGATTTCTGAGTAGCAGCCGGCGCAAGGGGATGTCTCGCGCGGCGCGGGACGTTTAGCGATTCCAAAGAAGGATAGCCACGATGGCACAGACCGGGCGACCTCTCTCTCCACACCTGGGCATTTATCGCTGGGGTGTGCAGATGACCACTTCCATCCTGCATCGCGCCACGGGCATCGCCCTGGCCGTAGGCACCCTGGTGGTGCTGTGGGGGCTGCTGGCGCTGGCCGGCGGCGCTGACAGCTGGGCCACCTTCAAGGCCTGCGCCGGCAGCATCATCGGCACCATCGTGCTGATCGGCTGGACCTGGGCGCTGTCCTTTCATCTGTGCAACGGCATCCGCCACCTGATCCAGGACGCCGGCAAGGGTTATGCCATTGCCGACTTCAAGCGTTCCAGCTGGCTGGCCATCGTCTTCAGCGTGGTCCTGACCGTGATCATCTGGGCCATCGTGTTCTCTGGAGGTGCGGCATGAGCGAGAATCTTCGTCATCCGCTCAAGCGCGTGCGCGGTCTTGGCTCGGCCAAGGAAGGCGTGGCGCACTGGTGGACGCAACGCGTCACCGCGGCGGCGCTCATCGTGCTGGCCATCTGGTTTGTGAGCATGCTGCTGACGCTGCTGCATGCCGATTTCGCCACAGCCCACGCCATGCTGGTCAAGCCGTGGAACGCGGTCCTGATGATCGCCTTCACCACCACCATGTTCTGGCACGCCGTGCTGGGCCTGCAGGTGGTGATCGAGGATTACGTGCACACGCGCTGGCTGGAAGTAGTCACGCTGGTGCTGATCCGCTTCCTCGCCGTCCTGTTCGCGCTCGCTTGCGCCCTGGCGGTTCTGCGTGTGGCTCTGGGGGGCTGAGGACGAGATATGGAAAGCTACAAGATTCAGCAACACAAATATGACGTGATCGTGGTCGGCGCCGGCGGCGCGGGCCTGCGCGCCACCTTCGGCCTGGCCGAGAAGGGCCTGTCGGCCGCCTGCATCACCAAGGTGTTTCCGACCCGTTCGCACACCGTGGCCGCGCAGGGCGGCATTGCCGCCGCGCTGGGCAACATGGGCGAGGACGACTGGCGCTTCCACTTCTACGACACCATCAAGGGCTCGGACTGGCTGGGCGACCAGGACGCCATCGAGTACATGTGCCGCGAGGCACCGCAGGCCATTATCGAGCTTGAGCACTACGGCGTGCCGTTCTCGCGTACCGAGGAAGGCAAGATCTACCAGCGCCCGTTCGGTGGCATGACCACCCATTACGGCAAGGGCACCGCGCAGCGCACCTGCGCCGCGGCCGACCGTACCGGCCACGCCATCCTGCACACGCTGTACCAGCAGGCGCTGGCGCACGATGCGCGCTTTTTCATCGAGTACTTCGCCACCGACCTCATCTTCGATGAGGAGGGCGTGTGCCGCGGCGTGATGGCGCTGGATCTAAACGAGGGCACGTTGCACGTGTTCCGCGGCCAGGCCGTGGTGCTGGCCACGGGCGGCTATGGCCGCGCGTTCTTCTCGTGCACCTCGGCGCACACCTGCACCGGTGACGGCGGCGGCATGGTGCTGCGTTCGGGCCTGTCGCTGCAGGACATGGAATTTGTGCAGTTCCACCCGACCGGCATCTACGGCGCCGGCTGCCTGATTACCGAGGGCGTGCGTGGCGAGGGTGGTTACCTGACCAACTCCAAGGGCGAGCGCTTCATGGAGCGCTACGCGCCCAGCGCCAAGGACCTGGCCTCGCGTGACGTGGTCAGCCGCGCCATGACCATCGAAATCCGCGAGGGTCGCGGCGTGGGCGAGAATGCCGATCACATCCACCTGAACCTGATGCACCTGGGCGGCGAAGTGATCCACGAGCGCCTGCCGGGTATCGCCGAGTCGGCGCGCATCTTCGCTGGCGTGGACGTGACCAAGGAGCCGATTCCGGTGCTGCCGACCGTGCACTACAACATGGGCGGTATTCCGACCAACTATCACGGCGAAGTGGTCCAGCTCAAAGACGGCAACCCCGATGCGGTGGTGCCGGGCCTGTTCGCCATCGGCGAGGCGGCCTGCGTATCGGTGCACGGTGCCAACCGCCTGGGCTCGAACTCGCTGCTGGATCTGGTGGTGTTCGGTCGCGCGGTGGCCCATCGCTGCGCCGAGATCATCAAGCCGGGCGCTTCGCACAAGGATCTGCCGTCCAGCGCGCTGGACAAGGCGCTGTCGCGTTTCGACGGCCTGCGTCATGCCGATGGCGACACCGCTACCGCGCAGATCCGCCAGAACATGCAAAAGACCATGCAGACCGATGCGGCGGTGTATCGCACTTC
The DNA here is from genome assembly GCF_011759385.1 of Oleiagrimonas sp. C23AA. Classification (GTDB taxonomy): domain Bacteria; phylum Pseudomonadota; class Gammaproteobacteria; order Xanthomonadales; family Rhodanobacteraceae; genus Oleiagrimonas. Next base: position 694,686 of record NZ_JAARLY010000001.1, read on the forward strand.
CGAATCGCTGAAGGAAGGCTGCGGCAAGATCTCCGACATCCGCGCCTCTTTTGCCGATGTGAAGGTGAGCGACCGCTCCATGGTCTGGAACTCGGACCTGGTCGAAACGCTGGAGCTGTCCAACCTGCTCGACCAGGCCGTGGCGACCATGCATTCGGCCGAACAGCGTCACGAGTCGCGCGGCGCGCATGCGCACGAGGACTTCCCCGACCGCAACGATGGCGAATGGATGAAGCACACGCTGGTGGCGGTGGACGAAGCCGGCAAGCCCAGCTTCGATTTCCGCCCGGTGCACATGCATACGCTGACGGACGACGTCGACGTCGTGCCGCCGAAAAAGCGCGTCTACTGATACGGACTGGAGAGAAGTACCGTGGCAGAATTCAGCCTACCCAAGAATTCCAAGATCCAGACTGGCAAGCACTATCCGGCCAAGAACGCGAAGAAGCCGCGTACCTTCAAGATCTACCGCTGGACGCCGGACGATGGCCAGAACCCGCGCCAGGACACCTTCGAGGTGGACCTGGCCAGCTGCGGCCCGATGGTTCTGGATGCGCTGCTGAAGATCAAGAACGAGATCGACTCCAGCCTGACCCTGCGCCGCTCGTGCCGTGAAGGCATCTGCGGCAGCTGCGCCATGAACATCGATGGCACCAACACGCTGGCGTGCACCAAGGCCATCAGCGACTGCAAGGACACTGTCACCATCTACCCGCTGCCGCACATGCCGGTGGTGAAGGATCTGGTGCCTGACCTGACGCACTTCTATGCGCAGTTCGCTTCGGTCAAGCCCTGGCTGCGCACGCAGAGCCCGGTGCCGGCCGACAAGGAGCGCCTGCAGTCGCCGGAGGATCGCAAGAAGATCGACGGCCTGTACGAGTGCATCCTGTGTGCCTGCTGCTCGACCAGCTGCCCCAGCTACTGGTGGAACGGCGAGCGCTATCTTGGCCCGGCCGTGCTGTTGCAGGCCTATCGCTGGATTGCCGACAGCCGTGACGAGGACACCGGTGCGCGCCTGGACGATCTGGAAGATCCGTTCCGCCTGTACCGCTGCCACACCATCATGAACTGTGCGCGGACCTGCCCGAAGGGCCTGAATCCGGCCAAGGCGATTGCCGAGATCAAGAAGCTGATGATCGAACGTCGCGCCTGATCGCGTGCGCTGCGCACCAAACGGTTGCGTGCGTGAACAGGTGCTGTGATGAAGCCGATGGCCGGAGCATCCGCCATCGGCTTCATGCGTTTTGTGGCACCATCGCGTGCCATCGCCACAAGGATCAACACATAACGTGAGCAAGGTTTCCGATGGCCGACTGAAGTGGCTGTGCCGGCGCGGCACCAAGGAGCTGGACACGCTGTACGGTTGGTGGCTGACCGAGCGCGCGCCGCAGGCCGACGACACGCAGCGCCAGGCATTCGCCGAGTTGCTCGAGCAGCAGGATCCGGACCTGTGGGACTGGACGCTGGGCCACGTTGCGATTCCGCGCGAGGACTGGGCGGCCATCATTGATGAAATCCGTACCCACCATCGCCTTTGAATACCGGCCTTCGCGTCGCTTGCGCACGCTGCTGGTGACGCTGGCCGTGCTGGCCATCATCGGGGTCATGGCCGCCGCGATGCCCTGGTGGAGCCAAGGCCTGTTGGTTGTGATGGTGGTGATCGGGCTGTGGCGCTATCGGCAGCGCGAGCATCGCCTGGCTGGCTGCCGTCTGCGTTGGGACAGCGCCGGACAGTGGCACCTGCAAGCGGCGGGTGGCCAGGAAAGGCCTGTCGTGCTCGAAGGCAAGGCGCAACAGGCAGGCTTTCTGGTGTTGCGCTTTCGCGGGGCCAGGCGTGTGCCGCTGGTACTTTGCAGCGACAATCTGGAGCAAACCACCTACCGGCATCTACGCATGCGCCTGTCAGCGACGACTGACATCGTTTAAGCCGGCCGCTCCCTTGCCGGCACGGCATGCATACGGCACTCTCAACGCTTGCTGCGGTCCAACGCCCATCGCGTTCCGCGCCCCCACTTTTAGACTAGTCCATGTTCCGACCGCTATCGCTGTTCATCGGCCTGCGCTACACGCGCGCCAAACGTCGCAATCACTTCATATCGTTCATTTCGCTGGTGTCGATGCTGGGCATCATCGTCGGCGTGACCGCGCTGATCACGGTCATTTCGGTGATGAACGGCTTCGATGGAGAATTGCGCACGCGCATCCTGGGCGCCATTTCGCATGCCACCGTGTCGGGCATCGGACAGAGCGTGCAGGACTGGCCGCATGCGCTGGATATCGCCAAGAGCGAGAAGCACGTCAAGGGCGCGGCGCCCTATGTGGAAAACCAGGCCTTCCTGGTCGGGCGCCAGTCCAGCGGTGCCATCGTGCGCGGCATCATGCCCAAGCTCGAACCGCACGTGTCGGACTTCAACACGCACATGAAGGCCGGTTCCTTCGACTCCCTGACCGATGGCTCCTGGCACATCGCTCTGGGTGACGAGCTGGCCATGCAGCTGGGCGTGACCATCGGTGACAAGGTGACGCTCTACGCGCCCAAATTCCGCGCCACGCCCATTGGCGGCGTGCCCGTGCTGCGCCGGTTCACCGTCACCGGCATCTTTGCCCTGGGCATGTCCGAATACGACTCGGGCATGGCGCTGATCAACATGCACGATGCCGAGCGCATCTTCGGCGTGCACGGTCCCACCGGCATACGCTTGCGCCTGGATGACATGTTCGATGCCTATCCGGTAGCGCAGCACCTGGCCGATCGACTGGGCCAGCAATACCAGGTGCGGACCTGGATGCAGAGCAACGCCAACTTCTTCAAGGCCATCGAGATGGAGAAGAAGGTGATGTTCCTGATCCTCTCGCTGATTGTTGCGGTGGCCGCCTTCAACCTGGTGTCGACGCTGGTGATGCTGGTCACCGACAAGCAGGCCGACATCGCCATTCTGCGGACCCTTGGCGCCACGCCACGCACCATCATGGGCGTGTTCATGGTGCAGGGCATGGCGGTGGGCCTGATCGGCCTGGGCTTCGGGGTGTTGTTCGGTGTGCTGCTGGCGATCAACCTGCCGGCCATCGTCGACTGGATTCAGAACGTGTTCCACGTGCAGTTCCTGTCGCCGGACGTGTACTACATCTCCAATGTGCCCAGCCAGCTCAACTGGAGCGATGTGGGCTGGATTTCCGGCCTGGCCTTTGTGTTCTGCCTGCTGGCGACGATTTACCCGGCCTGGCGCGCCTCGCGCACGCAACCGGCGGAGGCCCTGCGCTATGAGTGAGACCATGACCCGACATGCCAGCGACGCGCCGGTGGTGCTGGCGGCACGCCATGTGGCCAAGGAATACAAGGATGGGCGTCTGCGCACGCAGGTGCTGAGCCATGTCAGCTTCGAAGTGCGCCGCGGCGAGACACTTTCCATCATCGGCGCCTCGGGTGCCGGCAAGAGCACGCTGCTGCATATCGTCGGAGGGTTGGACACGCTCACCGGTGGCGAGGTGGAGGTAGAAGGGCGCGCCATGTCGAGCCTGTCCGATGCCGAGCGCGGCCTGCTGCGCAACCGCTCGCTGGGCTTCATCTATCAGTTCCACCACTTGCTGCCCGAATTTACCGCGCTGGAAAATGTGGCCATGCCGCTGATGATCCGCGGTGACGATCTGGCACAGGCTCGGGAACGGGCGCGAGAACTGCTGGTGCGCGTGGGCTTGGAGAAGCGCCTGGACCACAAGCCGGGCGAAATGTCTGGTGGCGAGCGCCAGCGCTGCGCGGTGGCTCGCGCGCTGGTCACCCGGCCGGCCTGCATCCTGGGCGATGAGCCCACCGGCAACCTGGACGAAAAAAACGCCTCGCAGGTCTACGAGCTGATGCTGGAGCTCAATCGCGAGATAGGTACCAGCTTCGTGTTGGTCACGCACGATGTCGGGCTGGCCGAGCGCATGGACCGCACCCTGGAATTGAGTGGCGGGCGCATTCACGAACACTTGCGGTAAGCGCCCTTGAACTTGTTCATGGGCGGTAGGGAGTGCCGCCCGTAAGAAGCCGTCACGCGGCGGCATGGATGTGCATGGCATGGAAGCGTGGCACACAGCCAATGCGCGAGCGCTGTCGCTCAATACCGTGGCTGTCGCGGTGATGGCCGGCTGTGCACTGGTGATGCTGTGCCCGCAACTGCCTTCACCTCGATGGTGTTGGCTTGCGGCGTTACCTGCATTGCTGGCGGCGCGACGATGGCCATGCATGTGGTTGCTGGTGGCGTTTGTGCTAGCGGCCGCCTGGGGCATCGCGCAGGGCAGGGCATCGATGCGGGCGCGTTTGCCTTACGCGTTGGAAGGGCGAGACATCAGCGTCGTCGGCCAGGTGAAAGGGCTGCCGCGTCACCGCAGCGACATGGAAAGCTTCCGCTTTCATATCCAGAGCGCGTCGTTTCATGGAAAGGCACTACCGCTGCGCGGCATGGTGCACCTCGCCTGGTATCGCGCATCGCAGGCGGTGACCGCGTGCAGTCACTGGCAGTTTCGGGTAAGGCTGAAGCGGCCGCGCGGCCTGTCTGATCCGGGGGTGTTCGACAGCGAGCGCTACGCTTTGCAGCACCGTGAAGTGGCGGTTGGTTACGTGCGTCCGCAAGGCCCGCACCGGCTGCTGGCAAACCCGCTGTGCATGGATGGACTGCGGTCCCGAATCGCCGCGGCCTTGCATCGATCGGTGTCGCAGGCGGTACCAGCCAGCTTGCTGGCGGCACTGGCGGTGGGCGACAAACGTGGCTTGCACACGCCACAGCGACAGCGCGCCCAGGCCACCGGCGTTTCGCACTTGTTGGCCATTTCTGGCTTTCATATCGGTATTGCGGCGCTGGCCGGCGCGCTGGCGATGCGTGCGCTGTGGTGGCTATGGCCCCGGCTGGCGTTGCGCTGGCCCCGACGCAACGCCGAAGGCCTGGCCGGACTTTTTTGCGCTGTGCTCTACGCCGCGCTGGCTGGCTGGGGCCTGCCTACGCAACGCGCGCTGATCATGATCACTGTGGCGGTGCTGGCGACGACCGCGCGCAGGCGCATCAGCGCACCGCAGGCGTTGTCGCTGGCATTGCTATCGGTGCTGGCCTTCGATCCGCTGAGCGTGCTGTCGGCCGGCTTCTGGCTCTCATTTGCGGGTGTGGCCTTCCTGCTTTGGTGTCTGGCCGGTACCGAGCGCGGCTGGAAGGCCTGGCTGCTATCGCTGGGCCGCGCGCAATGGGTCATGACGCTGGCATTGTTGCCACTGTCGATAATTTTTTTCGGTCAGGCATCGCTGGTAGGACCCGTGGCCAACGTGATCGCGGTGCCGTGGGTGAGCCTTGCGGTGGTTCCCCTGACGCTGCTGGGAGTGCTGGCGTTGCCTTTCTCGCCAACGCTGGCGGCGCTGGCATGGAAGGCTGCGGCGACATTGATGGGGATACTCTGGCAATGGCTTGGCTTGTTGGCCGCACAGCCGCTGGCCCAGGTGTATCTGCCATCGCCGCCATGGTGGGCGTTGCCGCTGGCGCTGATAGGGGCTGCCTGGCTACTGATGCCGCGCGGCGCACCCGTGCGCTGGCTGGGGTTGTGCCTGTTCGCCCCCTTGCTTTTCCCCCATGTGGCAAGGCCCGCGGCCGGCGGCTTTCAGGTGGTGGTGCTGGATGTGGGGCAGGGGCTGTCGGTGCTGGTACGCACTCGCCATCACGCGTTGGTTTACGACACCGGTGCGCGCTTTCCCTCCGGCTACAGTCTGGGCGAGCGTGTGGTGGTGCCGGCGCTGCACGCGATGGGCGTGCAGCGGCTGGATCGCATCATCATCAGTCACGGTGACAACGACCACGCCGGCGGCGCGCCGGCCGTGCATCGAGCCTATCCGCATGCGCCAATTGTTGCTGGGGAGCCTGGCCGTCTGCCACTGCCGGCGAAGTCCTGCCATGCCGGTCAGCGCTGGCAATGGGACAAGGTACAGTTCACCGTATTGTGGCCGCTCGCCCATGCGCATCCCAGGCATGACAACGATCGCTCCTGCGTGTTGCGAGTACTCGGCGCAAGCGGTCAGGCCTGGTTGACGGGCGACATCTCCCGGCACAGCGAGGCCCAACTGCTTGGCGCTATCGACCCGACACGCCCCGGTCTGTTGGTGGTTCCGCATCACGGCAGCAAGACCTCATCCAGCGCGCTCTTTCTGCGCGCGCTCTCACCACAACTGTCGGTGGCCTCGGCGGGCTGGGAAAACCCCTATGGGCACCCGGCTGCCGTGGTGGTCCAGCGTTACGCCGAGCTGGGATTGCCGCTGATAAACACCGCGCGCCACGGTGCTGTCGCCTGGCGCGCGCCTGCGAAGGGCATGCCGTTTGTCGACTGGCGCTGGCGTGATGGGCATCGCGCCTACTGGCGTGAGCCTTCCCCCAATAAATGATGGTTCGGCATACCACGGCACCCTGCTTGACGGCATATTGACGAAGGGGTGACAGGGGAGTTATATCGATCTAATGACAACGATGATCGGCGTCAGGGTGAACTCGCACGACCGATCCAGATACGCCAAACGGGGAGCCACAAGTGAAGTATTCGAACCGCAAGCAGCCGACAACGAACGGACCCAGCTGGCGTCCGGTCAGCATGGGGGTAGGCGCGCTTGGTGCGCTGACCGTCATGGCCTTCAGCATTGGCCAGGCCTACGCCGGTCGCGAAGGTAACGTTACAAAGCCTTTGTCGTTTGAAACCGCTCCCGGTGTCTCCACGCAGTGTCACACGCAGGGCTGGAGCGCCAGCGTTACCAGCGGTCCGGACAAGTCCGAGCTGCTGACGGCCGAGGCCCAGGTCGGCTGGCACGGCACGCATGTGCTGGAGTATCGCCATGATGCCAACGCGGCCGGCACCTTCCGCTGCCCATTGCCGATGGCAGCACAAGTGGTGCGCAAGGGCGATCAGCTGAGCTTCCAGGTCTATCCGGTGTTCATCGCCAAGGCCTTTCCGCAGCCGGCCGAGGCGGTGGCCGTGGATATCAGCTTTGCCGATGGCAGCCACTTGATCGGCCAGGGCACGGTCGAGCAACGCGATCTGCCGTATTCGGCCCAGGCCGATCGCGACAACCGCACGCTTTATCCCAACCAGTGGAATCGTCTGGTGGTGAAGCTGGACGACTTTGCCGGCAAGCAGATCAAATCGGTGGAGCTGGTCAGCCAGGCCAAGGCCGATGCGCCGACGTTCCATGGATATCTGGACAGCGTGCGGATTGGCCCTGCGCCCAAGGTAACGGCGACGACGCCGGCCGATTTTGTCGATACGCGTCGCGGCACCAACGCCAACTACAACTTCTCGCGCGGCAATAATTTCCCCGCCGTGGCCGTGCCGCATGGCTTCAATTTCTGGACGCCGACCACGCAGGCAGGCTCGGACTGGATTTATCAGTACCAGCAGAGCAACGATGCGCAGAACCATCCGCGCATCCAGGCCTTTGCGCTGAGCCACGAACCCAGCCCGTGGATGGGCGATCGCCAGACCTTCCAGATCATGCCGGCCCAGGTCGATGGCACGCCGCCGCTTTCGCGCAAGTCGCGTGCGCTGGCGTTTACGCATGCGCATGAAACCGCCAAGCCATTCGTCTACAAAGTGCGTTTTGACGACGGCATCGATGCGGCGATGACGCCCACCGACCACGCCGCGATGATGAGCTTCACCTTCCCCAAGGGGCACGGCCAGCTCATCTTCGACAACAAGAATGACAAAGGCGGCCTGACGCTCGATCCGACCCATCGCAGCATCAGCGGCTATTCGGACGTCAAGAGCGGCCTCTCCACCGGCGCCACACGCTTGTTCTTCTACGCCACCTTCGACAAGCCGGTGAGCGCGCATGGTCGCTATGAGGACAGCAAGCGCAAGGATGTCTCCGGCTGGTACGCCTTCGATGCCGGCAAGGTGAACGTGCGCATCGCCACCTCGCTGATCAGCGTGGCCCAGGCCAAGCACAACATGGCGCTGGAAATGGCACCGGGCGACACCTTCGCCAGCATCGAGTCGCGTGCCCGCGCGGCGTGGAACAAGCGCTTCGAGCACGTCACCATTCCTGGCGCCGGTGCCCGCGACAAGGAAACGCTCTACAGCAACATGTATCGCGTGTTCCTGTACCCCAATCAGGCGTTTGAAAACGTCGGCAGCAAGGCGCACCCGCAGATGCGCTACGCCAGCCCGTTCTCCAAGGCCACCGGCACCGACACGCCGACCCACACCGGCGCCCGCGTGCTGGCCGGCAAGCCCTATGTCAACAACGGCTTCTGGGATACCTACCGCACCGCATGGCCGCTGTATGCGCTGCTGACGCCGCATGAAGACGGCCAGATGATCGACGGCTTCGTGCAGCAATACCGCGACGGAGGCTGGATCGCGCGCTGGTCGTCGCCCGGTTATGCCGACCTGATGGTCGGCACCAGCGCCGATGTCGCCTTCACCGATGCCTGGGTGAAGGGTGTGCATAACTTCGACGTCAAGAGTTTCTATCAGGCAGCATTGAAGGATGCCACCGTGGTCAGCCCGATTCCGGGCGCCGGCCGCAAGGACACCGAACATTCGATCTTCCGCGGCTACACCAGCACGGCCACCAACGAGGGCATGTCCTGGTCGATGGCCGGCTATCTGAACGATTTCGGCATTGCGCAGCTGGCCGCCACACTGGCCAAGCACCCGCCCAAGGGCGATGCCTACGCCAATCACTACGCCGATGATGCCGAGTATTTCCGCAACCGCGCGCTGGACTACGTCAACCTGTTCGACCCCAAGGTGCGCTTCTTCATGGGCCGCAAGAGCGATGGCGACTGGCGCGCCACGCCCAAGACGTTCGACCCCTATGCCTGGGGCGGTGACTACACCGAGACCAATGCCTGGGTGATGTCGGTCGATGCGGTGCAGGATGGCCAGGGCCTGGCCAATCTCTACGGCGGCCGCAAGGCGCTGGCAGCGCACCTGGACAAGCTGTTCAACGCGCCGAACATGTATCACACCGGCCACTATCACGGCGTCATCCACGAGATGCGCGAGGCCCGCCAGGTGCGCATGGGCCAGTACCAGCACAGCAACCAGCCCTCGCATCACATCATCTACATGTACGACGTGGCCGGTCAGCCCTGGAAAACCCAGGACAAGGTGCGTGATGTGCTGACGCGCCTTTACACCGGCAACGCCAACGGCCAGGGCTATCCGGGCGATGAGGACAACGGCGAGATGTCGGCCTGGTACGTGTTCAGTGCCGCCGGCTTCTATCCGCTGCGCGTGGGTACCGCCGAGTACGCCATCGGCGCACCGTACTACCCGCACATGGTCATCCATCTGGAGAACGGCCATCGCATCGATATCCGTGCGCCGGGCGTCAGCAACACCAATCGCTACATCCAGAGCGTCACGCTCAACGGCAAGCCGTACAACTCGCCATGGATCAGCCATGCCGACCTGATCGCCGGTGCCAAACTGGTGTTCAAGATGGGGCCGAACCCCTCGAAGTGGGGCGCCGGGGTGACGCCGCCGTCAATCACCAAGGGCCACGCCAAGCCGGACCCGATGGTCGATCTGGCCGATGCCGTCCACGGCACCACCCGTGTGGCGGGCAAGGCCGATACCGCGGTGGCGGACAACAACTCCGATACCGCCGCAACCATCGCCGCGGGCGCGTCGGTCAGCGTGCACTTCGCCGCGCCGCAGCGCGTGGCTATGTACACGCTGACCTCGGCCTCGATCAAGGGAGGCGATGCCGCGCGCTGGCGCCTGCAGGGCTCCAGTGACGGCAAGCACTGGACCACGCTGGACCAGCGCCAGGGCCAAGCGTTCGACTGGCGCCAGCAGACCCGCGCCTACACCGTGGCACACCCGGGACGCTACACCGACTACCGCTGGGTGCCGGCTGGCCACACACCAGTGAAGTTGGCCGAGATCGAATGGCTGGGGCACCCGGCCACGCACTGACAAGCAACACAGGACACGGTGCGGCATCGACTTAAGGTGCCGCACCCATCCGCCGGCGGAGATCGGCGGTCCCAGGGACCGGAATTGGGGAAGGGGAGGACGCTGTCGACCAGGGATCGGCGGCGTTACGTGCGTCCCAGGCACGGCAATGGTTTTCCGGCGGCTTGGCCGACCGGACTTGGGATTACCTTGGGAGGGGACAACATGAAGTCTCGTTTGCTTTGTCTGGCCATCGCCGCGTGTCTAGCGGCTCCGGCCTCGGCGGCGTGGGCCGCCCACACGGGTTCGGCGTCGATGCAATCGACGCAGGACGACAGCAGTTCACAGAGCTCGGACACCACCACGTCCGGCAACAAGCGCAAAAAGTCATCGGACGATCAGTCGTCCAGCCAGCCACAGAAAATGAAAGCGGTGCAGGTCACCGGGTCGCTGATTCCGCGTGCGGAAATCGAGGGGCCATCACCCACCACTACCATCACCGCCAACGACATCGAGAAGCAGGGTTTTGGTGATGTGTTTTCGGCCCTGCGTGCGCAGCCGATTGCCAACGGTTCGGTGCAGGATCCGCAGTTCACCGGTGGCTTTACGCCGGGTGCCGAGACAGTCAGCCTGTTCGGCCTCAGCCCCAGCTTCACGCTCACGCTGCTGGACGGCAAGCCAATGGCCAGCTACCCGCTGGCCTACAACGGCTCAAGCAATATCACCGACATCGCCAACATCCCGGTGGGCCTGATCGATCACATCGATATTCTCACCGGTGGCCAGTCGTCGATCTATGGTTCGGCGGCCATCGCCGGCGTGGTCAACATCGTGCTCAAGGACCATATCGAAGGCACGCACATGGGCCTGCGCCTTGGCAGCTACAGCGATGGCGGCGGCGACAACCAGCGCTTCCAGTTCTCCAGCGGTACCAGCATCGGCAAGCTGGATATCTCTGGTGGCATCCAGGTCTCGCACCAGTCACCGATTTGGGCCTACCAGCGCAGCTACATCGACTCCTACGATGATGATCCCACCGGCAACGGCGGTGTGCCGTCGCGTGTTTACCTGCGCATGTATTACGACGCCAACGGCAGCCCGCACTACATCGATCCCGGTGCCAGTGCGTGCCAGCCGCTGTCCAACGAGTACTTCGGCAGCGTGCATTACAGTTATCGTCCCGGGTTGGGCTACTACTGCGGCTCCACCAAGAACGCCGGTCTGGCTTCGCTCTCCAACGAGAGCAAGGATGCCAACGGCTCACTGTTCCTGAAGTACCACATTAACGATCACACCCAGCTGTACTCGACCATCCTCTACAGCTACTCCGATCCCACCTATGCCGGCGGCAGCCCGTTCTGGAACAACACGTTTTTGAACCAGAACACCGGGCAGTACGAACTGTGGCAGCGCATCTGGTCACCTGAAGAAGTGGGTGCCGACGCCACCCAGCAGCACGTCTTCACCCATTCGTACAACTTCAGTGCCGGCGTGAAGGGTCAGATCGGCGAATCGGACTGGAGCTACGACGCCTATTACAACCGCTCCTCCAGCAAGGTGATCCGCAAGACGCACGACCAGGTGGCCAACAACGGCGTGGATCAGTATTACCTCGGACCACAGCTGGGTACCGACGCCAACGGCTATCCCATCTACGCGCCCAACCTGGATCGTCTGTACACCCCGATCACGCCTCAGATCTACGACTCGTTCGTGGCCTTGAATCGTGCCGCGTCTGTTTCCTGGACGCAGAACGAAACCATCACCGCCAACACCACGGATCTGTTCGAGCTGCCGGCCGGTTCGGTCGGTTTCGCTGCTATTTTGCAGGCTGGCAATGAGCACATGTCCAACCGCTCGACCAGCGCGCTGGCCGACACCGGCTTCTTCCGCGGCCAGGGGGGTAGTACTGTGGCCAGCGGATCGCGCAAGCAGTACGCGGCTGGCATGGAGATGCAGGTGCCGATCTTCAGCACACTGATGGCCGATCTGTCCGGGCGTTACGACAAGTACAGCTACGGCGGGCACAGCACGGCCAAGAGTACCTACAAGATCGGCCTGGAATACCGCCCGATCGATACACTGCTGCTGCGTGGCAGCTACGCCACGGCGTTCCGCGCGCCGGACATGTTCTACCTGTTCTCCAACCGTTCCAGTGGCTATTCGACCTCCACCGACTACTACAAGTGTCGCGCCGCCGGTTATACCTCGGAGAATTTCGATAGCTGTCCGCAGGCGGGTACCGGCATCCTGGGCATCAGCAGTGGCAACCTGAGGCTGAAGCCAATTACTGCCAAGTCGTTTACCTACGGCTTTGTGTGGTCGACCTCGGACAATAGCCTGAGCTGGTCGGTGGACTACAATGCCATCCACATCTCCAACGAAGTGGCCACGCTGGGTAACAACGAGATCCTGCAGCTGGAAGCCAATTGCCGACTGGGTACCTCGGAAAATGGCCAGACCGCCTATGACATCAACTCGCCCACCTGTCAGGAAGTGCTGGGTGAGGTGACACGTCTGCCCGACAGTGACCCGGTCAACCCCGGTGGCATCCAATCGGTCTCGACCTACCCGATCAATGTGTCATCCGAGTACCAGACCGGCATCCAGTCGGAGCTGACCTACCGCCTCAACGCCGGCCGTTACGGCCAGTTTGTGTTCAGCGGCAACTACTACGACGCGCTCAAGCACACCTATCGAGAGAAGGAAGGCGATCCGACCTATAACCTGCTGTGCTGTGCCAATTCCGACGAGTTCAAGTCGCGCGTCACTGGTAACGTCACCTGGGCCATCGGCAAGTGGAGCACCACCGTCTATGGGATCCGCGATGGCCACACCTGGAACCAGGCCGGTACCGCCAAGAACATCGGTCCGTGGATCCTCTACAACGCCAGCGTGCATTACCAGGTCAATCCGAAGGCTCGCATTTCGCTGATCGTCAACAACATCGCCAATAAGCGTCCGCCTGTGGATGTGACCAACGGCGGTTGGCCGTATTACGACACCGGAGATTACAACGCGCTGGGTCGGGCCGTGTGGATGGAACTGGGCTACGACTTCGGTACCTGATTGGCTCCTGCGGAGCTCCCCCCGTGGTGACGTGGCGTCACCACTTGCCCCGGTCGTCGTTGGACCGGGGCCTCTTTTTTTTGGTTCATCGTGGAATACCGGGGAAGGCAGCGCGGATCTTGAGGAAGAAATAGTCCTGATCCCGGTAGCCGTAGGCCC
>NZ_JAARLY010000020.1 GCF_011759385.1 Oleiagrimonas sp. C23AA
AACACATCGCTCACCGAGCCGGCATCCGTACCGAGGGAGACGGCGTTACCACCCAGCATGCCCTGCAGGATGATGTTGGGCATGTCGGTGGACTTGACGCCGGTCACCTTCAGCGAATCGGCCGTCACGCTCACACCACTGGCCACGCGCACCGAATAACCGCCATCGGCCGGGGCGCCGGCCTTGATATCCAGCTCACCCGCCGCCGTCACATCCGCCATAAGCCGGACCTGCTGACCCTGGATGGTGGCGCCAATGGCCGGCATATCCATGTGGATAGGACCAGCGAAGATATGGCCGCTGGTGAACAGCGCCGATTCCACGTCCACCAAACCGGTCTGAGATACCAAAGACAGCTGGTCCAGGGCGTTGTCCGAGCTCAGCGCGGCCAAGTCACCCGACGTGTTGGTCTTCTGCAGCACGCCACCAGCGGTGATATCACCATCGGCGCTCACGATGAAACCGCCATAGGTACCAAACTGCAGCGTACCCATGTTGGAGAAGCTGCCGGTGCTGGTGTTGCTGTCGTCACCGGTGGCGGCCGTGTTGGCGGTGAACGAGAGGCTGCCATCGCTGGTGATGGTGCCCATGTTCTTGATGCTCAGATCAGCCGCGTCCGCCACCTTGCTGTTGGAGGTGGTGGTGAAGCTGGTGAAGCCGTCGAAGCTGCCGTTGTTGGTGATGCTTCCGTTGGTGGCGGTGGCAGAGACCGTACCGGTGCCCGAGACGGTGCCGTCATTGGTGATATCACCGCCGACCACGGTCAGGCCCGACAGACCCGATGCCTTACCCGAGTTGTTGAAGCCACCCTTGGTGGTGGACACGGCCGCACCGGCGAAGGTACCGGCATTGTCGATGCTGGCAGCTGTCACGTTGTGATACGTGGTCTGAGCCGTATCACCAGAGCCCGTGGTGGTGGAGGCGCTGAAATCGCCCTGGTTGGTCAGCGCGCCCTTGGCGGATACGTCACCACCAGCGGTGAACTGGCCGTCATTGCTCAGTGCACCACCCGCGGAAACACCAGCCGCGCTGAAGGTGTTGCTGTTGCTCAGGTCGCCACCGACGCTCACCTCGCCCGTCGACGTGACGGTGCCGCTGTTGCTCAGATCACCGCCCACGGAGAAACCGTCGGCAGAGACCGTCGCACCCTTGGCGTTGGTCAGGCCGCCATCAAGGTTGACAGCACCGATGAACGACAGATCACCGCTGTTGGTGAAGGTCCCGGCGACGTTGTTGTCACGGTTATCCGAGGTGACATTGCCAGCCTCATCGGTGGTCACTGAACCGGTCTCGGTCAGCCACAGCGCACCGGTGTTGGAGACATCGCCGGCAGACTTCAGGGTCATCGTCGTTTCGCCCTGATCACCGGTCATGGCGATGGAGGCGGCGTCATTCGTCGGTGCAAAGGCACCCGCCGCGGCGGACGGGTTGCCGGCGCTCAGCGCCACCGAGCCGCTGGTGAAGGCGCTCAGATCCACATTGACATTGCTGCCGCCGGAGATCATCACGGTACCGCTGACATCAGCGCCCTTGGTCACGGTCACGTCGCCACCGTTGCCGGAATAGGCAATGCTGGAAGCGGTGCCACTGAAGCCCGACTGGTCAGCGGCCAGCTTGTTGGCAATGAAGCCAATCTCACCAGTACCCGACACGGTGGCAGTGCTGCCGACGATGACGCCGTTCTCGTTGGCCACGAACAGGTTGACGCCAGTACCGGCGGTCAGCGAGCCCATGATCTGCGACGGGTTGCCGCTGGCATCGACGTTCAATACACCCACATCGCCAGCAGGCGCAGTAGTGGAGCCCGCGGTGTAATCACCGCTGGTGCTGGTGCCGGCCGCATAGTCCACGGAGCCAGCATTGAAGCTGACCGTCGCCTTGGAGCCGATATTGAAGCCGGCCGTGCCCTGGGGATTGATGGTCGCACTGGACGCGCTATCGCCACCCCAAGTGATGACGCTGTTTCCGCCCACCGTCACGGTGAGGGTCTTGTTTCCATCGGCGTCGGTGGTGACCGCTCCGGTCGCAGAGGAAACATCAACGGTATCGTTGTTGCTAACCGTAGTCGGCATGGTGCTAGCCGACCCCTGGCCCGGCAGCTGGTTGGCAGTCGGCGGCGTGGTGGCGGCCATGGCAGCGGAGCTGCCCATGGCCAGGGCAATGGCGGCAGCCAGTGAAGCTACCTTGAGCGTGGGTGCATTGATCATCTATCGGTCCCTCTGGTCTTCAGTTGCAAACTATGGAAGCGCTCCTTGCGCTTGGTGGCGCCACGCTCCCCCTGTATGACATACCCACGCGCAGTATCACTGACTGTCGGACCTGCGCAACGAGGTGACTTAGCCCGCGGTCACCGGGGTCTGACTGGGCAATTGTATGCTCAAAACCGCAAAAAGAAAGGGGCCGCAAGGGCCCCTTTCTCCGATTAGGAGCAGCGCCTTGCAAAGGCGCCGTCCGTTTTCGCTTCTTACTTGGTGCTGTTCACCGGATGGGTGTGGAACTCCG
>NZ_JAARLY010000021.1 GCF_011759385.1 Oleiagrimonas sp. C23AA
TGAACTGACCCCCAGAAGTTGGACATCGATCCAACCTCTGGGGGTTTTTCATGTCCAAATACGACACCAAGTTCAAGCACAAGCTGGTCCAGCAATGCCTGGCTGGTGGGCACGGAGCGAAATCGGTCGCCAAGGCGCATGGTCTGAAGCACGGGCAGGTGGAACGCTGGGTGGCGGCCTATCGCCAGCATGGCCTGGCGGGTCTGACGAAGAAGTACGCCTCTTACGATGCAGCGTTCAAATGGAAGGTGCTACGGCACATGGCGCGGGAGATGCTCTCTCTGAGGCAAACCGCGGCGCTGTACGATATTCGCTGCCCTGATCAGATTCGACGCTGGTCGCATGCGTATCATGAAGGCGGCATCGAGGCCTTGATGCCCAAGCCCAAGGGACGCGTGACGCCGATGAAGCCCAAGCCACCTCTGGAACCCCCCGTTGGGGACGATGCTCGCACGCTGGAGCAACTGCGCAAGGAAAACGAATACCTGCGCGCGGAGGTGGCTTACCTAAAAAAACTCGATGCCTTGATCCAGGCCAAGCGAGCCGATGCGCCGAAAAAGCGCAGGTAGTGCTTGGGTTGAGGCAATCTCACTCGTTGGCGGCGTTGCTGCAGGTGGCCGGGCTGTCGCGCAGCACGTTCTACTACCATGCCAAGCGCGAGCCCGCCGCCGGTACCGGGCTGGGAAAGCAGATCCGCGATCTGTACCACCGCCACCGGGGTCGTTATGGCTACCGGCGCATCACGCTGGCGCTGCGGCAGGCCGGTCACCCGGTCAACCACAAAGCCGTCCAGCGGCGCATGCAGGCGATGGGCCTGAAGTCGCTGGTGCGGGTGAAGAAGTACCGTTCCTATCGCGCACAGGGCCATGGGGCCGTCCCCAACGTGCTGCAACGCCAGTTCCAGGCGGACCGGCCCAACCAGAAGTGGGTCACCGACGTCACCGAGTTCGATGTACGAGGCCAGAAGCTCTATCTCTCACCGGTCATGGACCTGTACAACGGAGAAATCGTGGCCTATCACATGGATCGGCGACCCCATTTCCCACTGGTGGGTACCATGCTCCGCAAGGCCTTGGCCAAGCTACGAGGTGACACGCCGCTGCTGCACTCGGACCAGGGCTGGCCCTACCAGATGTCAGCTTACCGGCGGATGCTGGTCGAGCACGGGCTAACCCAGAGCATGTCACGCAAGGGCAACTGCCTGGATAACGCAGCGATGGAGAGCTTCTTCGGCACACTCAAGTGCGAGTACTTCCATCTGAACCACTTCAGCAGCCTTGAGCAACTCGAACAGGGACTACGCCGCTATATCCACTACTACAACCACCATCGCATCAAGACCAAACTGAAAGGGCTGAGTCCTGTGCAGTACAGAACCCAGCCCTTGGTGGCTTAGCCGCTTCAACTGTCCAACTTTAT
>NZ_JAARLY010000022.1 GCF_011759385.1 Oleiagrimonas sp. C23AA
GGTTCATCGTGGAATACCGGGGAAGGCAGCGCGGATCTTGAGGAAGAAATAGTCCTGATCCCGGTAGCCGTAGGCCCGGCGCTTTATCACCTTGATGGTGTTGTTAATGCCTTCGACGATGCTGGTGTTCAGTGGGTGGTGGCATCGGGAAAGAATGCCGTGCAGATAAGCCTTGAGCCGTTGCGCGAATAGCGCCAGTGCTGCGATGCCGCTGCCTTGGGCTTGGTCAAACCAGTGCTCCCACGCTTGCCTGGCCCAGCGTGGCCGGCGGTAGAACCACAGCCGTTTCAGCTCATCGCGCATGAGATAGGCGGTGAGCAGGGGTTGGTTGGCCTGCAACAACTCCTTGAGCTGGATCGCTTGAGAGGGCTCCAGATGGTCCCGGTTGCGCAGCAGTAGCCAACGGCTGGACTTGATCACGCGCCGCGCCGGTCGATCATGGCGGAGCGTGTTCGCCTGATCGACGCGAACACGGTCGATGACCTCACGACCATATTTGGCGACGACGTGGAACAGGTCGAAGACCACCTCGGCGTTGGGACAGTGAGCCTTGATCTCCAGCTCGTAGGCCGTCGTCATGTCGATCGCCACCGCCTGGATCTGATCGGCCACGCCGGCGGGCAGTTGCTCAAAGAAGGCCCGGGCCGTCTCCCGTGAGCGGCCCGGACCGACCCACAGGACCTGGCGGCTGATGGGATCCACCACGACGGTGGCATAGCGGTGGCCCTTGTGCAGGGCGAACTCATCCATCGCCAGATAGCGGATCTGGCTCCAGTCCGGCTCACGCACGCGGTCCTGCAGGGCCGCCTTGTCCAGCGCCTTGACGGTGTGCCAGCCGAGCCGGAAGAAGTGGGCCACCGCCAGGATGTTGCTGGAAAGAAGCAGTTGGCTCACCGCTTCGGCCAGCCGGTTGGTCACCCGCTGATAGCGACCCAGCCAGCTCAGCTTCTCCAGGCGCGGCCCCCCGCAGTGCTCGCACCACACCCGTCGGCGAGGCACCACCAGCACGACCCGAAGCGCAAACAGCGGAAGATCGCGGACCCGGCGAACGGTCGTCTCGTGCACCTGCCGGCATCGGCTGCCGCAATGCTCGCAATGCATCGTCTTGGCCGAAGGCTTCAGATGGATCACCACCGTACGGCTATCACCCTCCGGCCACACGACTCGCTCCACCCGATACCCCTTCCAGCCGCCCAGCGACTCGATCGTCTTCCGATCCAGCATGGAACGCTCCTTAGACCCGCCCGGAAACGTCTAAGGTATCGATGCACGAGAGTCGGCTCCACGGAAACCTACGAAGAACCTT
>NZ_JAARLY010000023.1 GCF_011759385.1 Oleiagrimonas sp. C23AA
ACGGAGATGACCGAGCACCTGGGGCACGACAAGCACCAGAGCGTCGGCAACGCCAAGGGCAATACCCGCAACGGACGCAGCCGCAAGACGCTTAAGGGCGAATTCGGTGAACTGCCTCTTGATGTACCTCGCGACCGCGATGGCAGCTTCGAGCCCAAGCTGGTGCCCAAGCACCAGACTCGCTGGAGCGGGTTCGACGACAAGATCCTCTCGCTGTATGCCCGCGGCATGACGGTGCGCGAGATCCAGGCCCACCTCGAGGAAATGTACGGCACCGAGGTGTCGCCGAGCTTGATTTCCTCCATCACCGACGCGGTGACCGACGAGGTCAAGGCCTGGCAGGGGCGCCCGCTCGATACGGTCTATCCGATCGTGTACATGGACTGCCTGCACGTGAAGGTGCGCGAGGGCGCGGTGCGGGTCAAGGCGGTGTACTTGGCCATCGGCATCACACTGAACGGCGAGAAGGAGGTGCTGGGCCTGTGGCTGGCGCAGACCGAGGGCGCCAAGTTCTGGCTGCAGGTGGTGACCGAGCTGCGCAACCGTGGAGTGCAGGACATCTTCATCGCCTGCGTCGACGGGCTGAAGGGCTTTCCCGAGGCCATCGAGACCGTGTTCCCCAAGACGACGGTGCAGCTGTGCATCGTGCACATGGTGCGCCACAGCCTGAACTACGTGTCGTGGAAGCGCCGCGCCGAAGTGGCCGCCGACCTCAAGCTCATCTACGCCTGTCCGACGCTGGATGAGGCCGAGCAGCGCCTGGCTGAGTTCGAGGCCAAATGGGATGGCGAGTACCCACCAATCAGCCAGGCCTGGCGCCGCAACTGGCCGCGCCTGATTCCGTTCTTCGACTACCCACCGGAGATCCGCAAGGTGATCTATACGACCAACGCGATCGAGTCGGTCAACATGGGGCTGCGCCGGCTGACCAAGCATCGCGGGGCCTTTCCCACGGACGAGGCGCTGATGAAGCTGCTGTACCTGGCACTACGCAACATCAGCCGCAAGTGGACGCTGCC
>NZ_JAARLY010000002.1 GCF_011759385.1 Oleiagrimonas sp. C23AA
CAGCAGTGAAACGTGTCCGCGCCGATGGTAGTGTGGCTCAAGCCATGCAAGAGTAGGTCACCGCCAGGGACCTTTTAAAGCAACACCCCCAAGCTCACGCTTGGGGGTGTTTTGCTATGCGCCAAGGGAAAACTCCCCCACCAGGTCACCGTGGCCCCGGCCGGCCACCGGTGGCCGTCACAGGCCAATGGTTTGGATCGCGGTGCATCCTTCGAGCCGAATCGTCTGACGGATGTTTGTTGGCGCCAGGGTGAGTGGTTGCGGGAGACGCCTCTCTAACGCCTTGAAAGATCGCCTAACAAGCCTTCATCGGCGGTCAATGTGTCGCCTTTGAGTTGCGAAAAGCCCTCAAAAGTGATTTCCCGCCCTGGCGCTGCGTCCCGCGGCAATGCGCTTCCGCGCGATGCACTACAAAGGCCGAACCCGTCCGTTGATGGGCGGCGACATCGCCGGGCCTGACGCTGCGGTGGGGCTCGTCTTGTGCTTGGATGATCGACGCGTCTCAATGTGTCGGCACCCGGCATGAGCCCGGGAGGTCGATACCGCACTTACAGCGTATTCGTCTACCCGCCTGCAGTCGTATAAGCGTCGACTACAACTCAGCGAGTTCGATAACCTCGGCTGTCGAGGTTTTGGCCAATGAGGCTGCTGACGCACCACTTTTCGATATGGCTCGATCTGCCAGCCAGGTGCCCACCCGATAGGCGACCCAACGCCTGCCATCCGGATGATGGAACAACCAAGGGCGGTAGTTGGTTGAGGCCGGCTGCGCGGCAAGTTCACCGAACCAGTTCTCGATTGCCACGTCTTGATAGACGCCCCACGCTGACGTTCGTCCACCGAAGTCGCGTTCGAAGACGGTCGCCAGACCTTCGGCTACCGCAACATCGAGCAGCGACTGGGGCCTGATACCACCTTGATGCACCCAGCCTCGCACAAGGTGGTGGCACTCGTGGCATAGCGTGGGAAACAGGTGCTTGCTGGCGACCCCGCAAAGGTCCATATCTGCCGCCCCGGACACCGTCCACCGGATGGTCGAGGTGCTCAGGGCTGAGCCATGCTCTGCGGAAGGAAGCGCCACGACGTCGGCGCGCATGACATGCAGCTCCACCTCAGATGGCAGTGCGGGAAGCTGTGCCCGTATGCGTGAAATCGAGCTCTGAGCCTAACCCAGAATCACTTGCCGCTGATCATCGTCGAAGCGTGTCGCCGGTTGGGTATCGAGAAACAGCACCGAAAGCATGGGCGAGGTCCCTGGTGGTCTGCTGCCACGGTAGCCCGTTGCTGGCGATCTTCCCAGCTGAATGGCTGGAAAGGCTTCACGCAGCTCGCATGGCCTGCGCTGCTAGGATGAAACGCATGCACGCGAACGCCCACATCGACCGCCATGCGTGATGGCTGGACACTTAGGGCATTGCCGCCCTTGCTCGCCTGCGTTGCTGGCAGCGTGGATGCCTCGACCTACATCAATCTGGGCAAGGTGTTTCCGGCCAACATGACCGGCAATACGGTGCTCATCGGCCTCGCCCTTGGCGCGGGGCATCTGCATGATCTGTGGCGAGGACTGGCGGCGCTGTTGGGCTTTGCCGTCGGCGTAATGTTGGCAGCGTTGTATCTGCGCCGACCGACGCCCGGCTGGGACCGTCGTCTCCGACATGGCTTTGTGGTCGAAACGCTGGTTCTGCTCGCCTTGTATCTGGGCGCGCCGCTGTATATGCATGAAGGCCACTGGGCGAAGCTTTTGGCCGGCAGCCTGGCCGCCATGGCCATGGGGCTGCAGGCCGCGTTGGTGCGGCATCTGCGCATGGGCCATCTGCGTACCACTTTCATTACCGGGCCGCTGGTGGAAGCGCTGGCGGTGCCGTTCGATCCGGCCGAGCGCAAGCGCGGCGCCGAGTCCCAATGGGGCGGCGAATACGTCTTGGTATTTCTGGCCTATGCCGCCGCCGCCGCCGTGGCAGCCTGGCTGGCACACACCCGCGGCGCTCTGGCGATGGCCATTCCCGCTGGCCTGATGCTGGCAACCTTGGTGGTGGTGTCGGTGCCTGATCCGGGGCGTGACGCGCAGCGCTGACAAATCCGGCCCGGCCCGGTGATTTCCTGACGGAGGCAAGCATGACCGAAGTGGACATTCTGGTCGTTGGCGGTGGCATCAACGGCGTGGGTATCGCGCGTGATGCGGCCGGCCGGGGGCTTTCCGTGTGCCTTTGCGAGCAGCACGATCTGGCCTCGCACACCTCCAGCGCCAGCACCAAGCTGATTCATGGCGGGCTGCGATATCTGGAGCAGTATGAGTTCGCGCTGGTCGGCAAGGCGCTCAGCGAGCGGCGCATTTTGCTCGAAGCGGTGCCTCACATCGCCTGGCCGCTGCGCTTCGTGTTGCCACATCAGCCGCACCTGCGTCCGGCCTGGATGATCCGGCTGGGCCTGTTTCTCTACGATCACCTGAGTCGTCAGCGCTCGTTGCCGGGCTCGCGTCGGATTTCATTGAAGGATGGCTGCATCGGCGCACCGCTGCGCAAGGACTACCCGGTCGGTTTCGTCTATTCCGATGCCTGGGTGCAGGACTCGCGGCTGGTGGTGCTCAACGCCATGGATGCCCAGCGTCGTGGCGCCAGCATCCTGACCCGCACGCGCTGTATCCAGGCCACCCGGGGCGATCAGCATTGGACGGCAACGCTGGCGCCGGAAAATGGCGCGCCAATCGACGTCAAAGCCCGAGCGCTGGTCAACGCGAGTGGTCCGTGGGCCACGCAGTTTCTGGACGAGGTGGCTCACGCCAAACATCAGCACAATCTGCGTTTGATCAAGGGCAGCCATATTGTGGTGCCGGCGCTGTTCGAGCACGATCATGCCTACATCTTCCAGCAGCCGGATCGACGCATCGTGTTCGCCATTCCGTACGAGGGCAAGTACACGCTGATCGGCACCACCGATGTGGAATTTCACGATGACCCCAGCGACCCGAAGATCAGCGACGACGAACTCGATTACCTGTGCGAGGCGGCCAATCGCTATTTCGAGAAACAGATTTCACCGGCTGACGTGGTCTGGAGTTACAGCGGCGTGCGCCCGCTGGTGGGCGATGAACATGGCAACGCCTCGGACGTGACGCGCGACTACCACTTGAGCGTGGATCGCCGTGGCGCGCTGCTACTGAACGTCTTCGGCGGCAAGCTGACCACCTTCCGGCGTCTGGGCGAAGACGCCATGGATCGGTTGGCGCCAGCGCTGGGATCGCAGGTCAAGGCCTGGACGGGCAAGGGCCACCCACTGCCGGGCGGCGAGCGCACCGATATTGCCGCGCTGATCGAGGAAGTGCATCAACGCTACGCCTTTTTGCCCGAGGCCACCGTGCGCCGGCTGGTGCGCGCCTATGGCACGTTGACCTTCGAGGTGCTGGGAGACGCCGGCAACATGCAGGCGCTGGGCGAGCATTTCGGCGCCGACCTTTATGCCCGCGAAGTGGATTATCTGCATCGTGCCGAATGGGCGCGCTACACCGAAGACATTCTCTGGCGGCGCAGCAAGCTGGGCCTGGCCTTCAATGAAGAACAGACGCAGGGTTTGGCCGCCTATCTGAAAACACTGTCCGCCTGAAGGCCCGTCGCCAGCGACGGAATTCCAAACGGAGGTTTGCATGGACAAGAAATACATTCTCGCCATCGACCAGGGCACCACCAGCTCGCGCGCCATCGTGTTCGATCGTGACGGTGCCATCGTCGCCTCCGCGCAGCGCGAGTTCGAGCAGGTGTTCCCCAGACCCGGCTGGGTCGAACACAAGCCGCGCGACATTCTCACCAGCGTGCTGGTCAGCATCAGCCAGGTGATGAACCAGGCCGACATCGACCCGGCCGCCGTGGCCGGCATCGGCATCACCAACCAGCGCGAAACCACCATCGTCTGGGACAAGGAAACCGGCGAGCCGGTGCACAACGCCATCGTCTGGCAGTCGCGCCATTCGGCGAGCGTCTGCGAGAAACTCAAGCAGGCCGGCCACGAGGACATGGTGCGCAAGAAGTCCGGCCTGTTGATCGATGCCTACTTCTCCGGCACCAAGCTCAAATGGTTGTTCGAGAACGTCGAGGGCGTGCACGAGCGCGCCAAGCGCGGTGAGCTGCTGTTCGGCACCGTGGACACCTGGCTGATCTGGAACCTCACCGGCGGCAAGGTGCATGTCACCGACATCACCAACGCCAGCCGCACCATGATGTTCAACATCCACGAGCACGACTGGGACGATGAACTGCTGAAGATGCTCGAGGTGCCGCGGGAGATGCTGCCCGAGGTGAAATCGTGCAGCGAGGTCTACGGACATATTTTGCCCAAGCACTTCATGAGCCAGTCGGACGTACCCATCTGCGGTATCGCCGGTGACCAGCATGCGGCGCTGTTTGGGCAAACCTGCTTCGAACCGGGCATGGCCAAGAGCACCTACGGCACCGGCTGCTTCGTGCTGATGCACACCGGTGAAAAGGCGGTCGCGTCCAAGCACGGCCTGCTCAGCACGGTGGCCTGGCAGCTGGGCGACACGGTCGAGTACGCGCTGGAAGGCTCCATCTTTGTCGCGGGTTCGGTGGTGCAGTGGCTGCGCGATGGGCTGCGCATGTTCGGCAAGTCGTCCGATTCGCAGGCCTATGCCGAGCGCGCCAAGGACAGCGATGGCGTCTATCTGGTGCCGGCCTTCACCGGGCTGGGCGCGCCGTACTGGGAGAGTGATGTGCGTGGGGCCATGTTTGGACTCTCGCGTGGCACCACCAAGGAACACTTCATCCGCGCGGCGCTGGAGTCGATGGCCTATCAGACCCGCGACGTGCTCGACGCCATGCAGGGCGATGCCGATATCGCGCTCAAGGAACTGCGTGCCGACGGCGGCGCCATTGCCAATGACTTCATGGCGCAATTTCAGGCCGACATTCTGGATGTGGCCGTGGAGCGGCCGACCATCAACGAGACCACGGCGCTGGGTGCGGCCTATCTGGCGGGCCTGGCGGTGGGCATGTGGGACGATCGTCAGGCACTGTCCAAACTGTGGACGCTGGACCAGCGTTTTGATCCGCAGATGGATGACAAGCACCGCCAGCGCCTGTACGCCGGCTGGCAAAAGGCGGTGGAAGCGACCATGGCCTACCGCGTCGATCATGATGACACCGACGACGACACCGATTGAGCACGCCGCCGATGCGCCGTTGCCTTTGACGCTTTAGGCCATGAAAAAGGGCGCCCGAAGGCGCCCTTTCTTTCAATCCGGCATCACGCTATGGATCAGTCCAGCGCGTAGCCGAACTGCTCTTCGAACTGGCTTGCGAACGTGGCGTAGTCAAAGCGCTGGTTCTGCGTGCCTGGATGCTCCACCTTCAGCGCCCCCATCAGCGAGGCCATGCGGCCAATGGTCGGCCAGTCCTTGCCGTTCATGATGCCGAAGATCAGGCCGGCGCGGTAAGCATCGCCGCAACCGGTCGGATCAACGGTCTGGCGTTCCCTGGCCGGCGGTACCTGCACCGCTTCGCCCCCAGTGTGGATGATCGAGCCGCGCGGACCCTGGGTGACGATATAGGCGTGAACGCGCGAGGCGATGTCGGCCGCGCTCCAGCCGGTGCGCTGCTGCAGCAGCTGCGACTCGTAGTCGTTGACGATGACGTAGGTGGCTTTCTCGATCATGGCGCGGAATTCCTCGCCATTGAACAGCGGCATGGCCTGGCCCGGATCGAAGATGAAGGGCACGCCGCGGGCGGCAAACTCTTCGGTGTGCTGCAGCATCGCCTCGCGGCTGTCGGGCGCGACGATGGCGAAGCTGATGTCATCGATGTCCTTCACATGCGTCTGGTGCGCGCTGGACATCGCGCCCGGATGGAAGGCGGTGATCTGGTTGTTGTCCAGATCGGTGGTGATGAAGCACTGCGGCGTGAACTGGTCGTCGTACACGCGCACGTGGTCCAGGCGGATGCCGAATGACTCCAGGTGCTCACGATAAGGCGCAAAGTCCTGGCCCACCGCGGCCACCGGGTAGGGATCGGCACCCAGCAGCTTCAGGTTGTAGGCGATGTTGCCGGCACAGCCGCCAAATTCGCGACGCATGCCCGGCACCAGGAACGAAACGTTCAGGATGTGCACCTGATCGGGCAGGATGTGATTCTTGAACTGATCCTGGAACACCATGATGGTGTCGTACGCCAGCGAACCGCAGACCAATGCAGACATGCGAAGTAACCCTTGTCGATCCGGTAATGAATGAAGACGCCTGGGCGCCAAACGGAGCCGCCGACCCGCCGTGCCTGCGACAAAACCCGTGAATGTTAGCGCGTCCGGCGTCGCCGCGCGAGTCGGGCGTGGCGATAATAGGGCATGGCCGACGGCCGCCAGTGCAGCGCATCCCCAAGCGAAACAAAGGCTTTCTTAACGTCGTTTCGCTTGCGCCGCCGGACCCCCCTCACTAGACTGACGCGCTCACTTATCCGTTTATCTGCACACGGCGTATCGCCACATGTTCAAGAAAGTTCGCGGGCTTTTCTCCAACGATATCTCAATCGATCTCGGTACGGCCAACACGCTGATTTACGTGCGTGGTCAGGGCATCGTGCTCAACGAACCCTCGGTGGTGGCGATCCGTCAGGAGCGCGGCCCGGGTGGCCCGCGAGCCGTGGCCGCCGTCGGTGGCGAGGCCAAGCGCATGCTGGGCCGTACGCCGGGCAACATCGTCACAGTGCGTCCGATGAAGGACGGCGTCATCGCCGACTTCACCATGACCGAGGCGATGCTGCAGCACTTCATCAAGCAGGTGCACAAGTCGCGCATGCTGCGCCCCAGCCCGCGTGTGCTGGTGTGCGTGCCGTGCGGCTCGACCCAGGTCGAGCGCCGCGCCATCAAGGAATCGGCCGAAGGTGCCGGTGCCCGCGACGTGTTCCTGATCGAAGAGCCGATGGCCGCCGCGATCGGCGCCGGCATTCCGGTACACGAGGCGCGTGGCTCGATGGTGCTGGACATTGGCGGCGGCACCTCGGAAGTGGCGGTGATCTCGCTCAACGGCATCGTCTACTCGCAGTCGGTGCGCGTCGGTGGCGACCGTTTCGACGAGTCCATCATCAACTACGTGCGCCGCAATCACGGCACGCTGATTGGTGAATCGACCGCCGAGCGCATCAAGCTGGAAATCGGCTGCGCGTATCCGCAGAGCGAAGTGCGCGAGATCGAGATCTCTGGCCGCAACCTGGCCGAGGGCGTGCCGCGCATGTTCACCATCAACTCCAACGAGGTGCTCGAGGCGCTGCACGAGCCGCTGTCGGGCATCTGCGCGGCGGTCAAGTCGGCGCTGGAGCAGACCCCGCCGGAGTTGTGCTCGGACGTGGCCGAGCGTGGCATCGTGCTGACCGGTGGTGGCGCGCTGCTGCGCGATCTGGATCGCCTGATCTCCGAGGAAACCGGCCTGCACGTGCAGGTGGCCGACGATCCGCTGACCTGCGTGGCGCGCGGTGGCGGCAAGGCCCTGGAACTGATCGACCAGCACGGTAGCGACTTCTTCTCCGGCGAGTGAGGCAGGTAGTGGCGTCTGGACCCACTCAGGGCACCGGCGCCGCGGAGTGGGCATGGCGCTGAACCGTGACGGGTCCTCGACGCTGTTTTCGGCCTCCATGGCCGGAACCCTGCGCCTTATCGTGTACCTGGCGCTGGCCTGCGTGCTGATGGTGATCGACCATCGCAACGGCTGGCTGGCCAAGGCGCGCTACGGCGCCAGTGTCGTCATCGAACCCTTGTACCGCCTGGCCGGCCTGCCGGCCGAGGGCGTGGATGCCGCGCGCGTGGCATTTGCCGATCGCACCAAGCTCAGCGACGAGAACCAGCGTCTGCGCGAGGCGCTGCTGCTGGCCAATGCGCGGCTCAATCGCATGCGTGCCGTGGCGCAGCAGAACGCGCGCCTGAAGCAATTGCTCGATACCCAGCACTCGCTGGGCATGAATGTGCAGTTGGCGCGGTTGATCGACGTGGACCTGGGTCCGTATCGCAACCGCGTAGTGCTCAACGTCGGCCAGCGCGAGGGCGTCAAGGCCGGGCAGGTGGTGATCGATGCGCACGGCGTGATGGGGCAGGTAATCCAGGTGATGCCGCATACCTGTGTGGCTATGCTGATCACCGATCCCAACAGTGCGGTGCCGGTCACTGTCGAGCGCACCGGTTTGCGCACCGTGGCCTACGGCACGCGTGGCGGCAGCGAGCTGTCGCTGCCGACCATTCCGGTGACTGCCGATGTGAAGGTGGGCGACAAGCTGGTCACCTCCGGCCTGGGTGGCGGTTTTCCGCAGGGCTTTCCGGTAGGCACGGTGCGTCGCGTGTCGCCGGATCTTTCCGGCATGTTCCTGTCCGCCCGCGCCGCACCGGCCGCGGCGTTGGAGCGCAGTGGCGATGTGCTGCTGCTGCGTGACCTGGCGCCGCCCATGGGGCCGCCGGCACCAGCGCCACAAGTCGGGCCGCCGGCCGATCTGGCGCCCGGTGCCGACACCAACGATGCGCACAAGCAGGGGGCAAGCCATTGAACCGTCAACGCGCACGCGCCCTGATGTTCTGGGCCACGCTGATACTGGCCCTGCTGCTGATGTTGCTGCCGCTGCCGGCGGCGATCGCGCCGTTCAAGCCGTACTGGCCGGCGCTGGTGCTGATCTACTGGGCGCTGGAGTCGGGCGACCGTGTCAACCTTGGATTGGCCTTCATGATCGGCCTGGGCGCCGACGTGGTCGACGGCGTGCTGCTGGGTGAGCAGGCGCTGCGCCTGACCGCGCTGGTATTCATCGTGCTCAGGTTCCGCTCGCGCCTGCGTTTCTTCCCGATGTGGCAGCAGGCCCTGGCGGTGCTGGCCCTGCTGCTGAACGATCGCATCCTGCAACTGGCGGTACGCGCCTTCGCCAGCGAGCCGCTGCCCACGTGGGGCTACTGGATTTCGCCGCTGGTCGGTGCCTTGCTGTGGCCGTTCGTGTTTCTGGTGCTGGATAACCTGCGCGCTCGCTGGCGCCTGCACGAAACATGAGCATGTCCCCGCCGCCGGCCCGCCGGCGTCGCGCTCGGCAGGCCTGAACCATGCCGCTGCGACGTCGCGCCATCAAGGACAACCGCCGCGAGGCGCATCTTTTCCGGGTGCGCGCCTACACCGGCTTTGCGCTGATTCTGCTCGGGCTGCTGGTGCTGGTCGGGCGTTTTTTCTACCTGCAGGTGATGCGCCATGACGAGTACGCGGTGCGCTCGGAGCAGAACCGTGTGCATTTGCGCCGCCTGCCGCCGGCGCGCGGACTGATCTACGACCGCAACGGCACCCTGCTGGCCGACAACGTGCCGGCGTTCCGGCTGGATGTGATCCCCGAGCGCGTCAAGCACATGGAGCGGATGCTCAAGCGCCTGGACACGGTGGTGCCTCTCTCAGCTGACGACCTGAAGGATTTTCATCGCCAGCTCAAGCAGCATCGCTCGTTCCAGAGCGTGCCGCTGAAACTGCACCTGACCGAGGACGAGATCGACCGTTTCGCGGTCAACCGCTGGCGTTTCCCTGGCGTGGACGTGGTGCCCTACCTGACCCGCCACTATCCGATGGGCGACATATTCGCGCATGTAGTCGGCTATGTCGGGCGCATCAATCAGCGCGAGCTTCAGCAGGTCAACCCCGAGCGGTACGACGGCACCACGCATATCGGCAAGACCGGCATCGAGAAGTACTACGAGAACAAACTGCACGGCGAGCCCGGCTATCAGGTGGTCGAGGTCAATGCCGACCAGCGTGTGCAGCGCATCCTGGAAACGCACCCGCCGACGCCGGGCGAAAACCTGTATCTGTCCATCGACGCCAACCTGCAGAAGGCCGCCTACAAGGCCTTCGCCGGACGCGCCGGTGCCGCGGTGGCGATCGACCCACGCAACGGCCAGGTGCTGGCCATGGTCAGCGTGCCGACCTACGACCCCAATTTGTTCGTCAATGGCATCAGCCAGACCGACTACGATGCGCTGCTGAACAATCCGCATCATCCGCTCCTGGATCGCGCCGCGGTCGGGCGCTATCCGCCGGGCTCCACCGTGAAGCCGTTCATCGGACTGGGCGGCCTTGAGCTGGGCCTGCGCACGCCGCAGGACACGGTCAACTCCACCGGCGTGTTCTACATTCCGGGGCAGTCGCGCGGCTATCGCGATGACCAGCGCGGCGGCGCCGGCATCACCGATCTTCGCAAGGCCATCGCGCAGTCGGTCAACACCTACTTCTACAAGCTGGCCCTGGACATGGGCATCGATCGCTTCAGCCACTGGATGGCGCGCTTCGGTTTTGGTCAGGAGCCGGGCATCGATCTGCCGCGCCAGGGCGAGGGCGTGCTGCCGTCTCGCGAATGGAAGCGCGGGCAGACGCATCAGCCGTGGTATCCGGGCGAGACGGTGATCGCCGGCATCGGCCAGGGCTACTGGGTGATCACGCCGCTGCAGCTGGCACACGCGTTGGCCACCCTGGCCGACAAGGGCGTGCCGCATACGCCGCGCCTGCTGATGGCTACGCAGGATGGCGTCGACGCCAAGGTCAAGCCAGTGTCGCCGCCGCCGGCCGGCGCCTCGGTCATCAAGAATCCGGCCGACTGGCAGGCCGTGGTCAACGGCATGATTGACGTGGTCAATGGCGGCCCCGGGACTACCGCGCGCGGGCTGGGCAAGGGCTTTCCCTATGTAATCGCCGGCAAGACCGGCACCGCCGAGCGCTACTCGCGCAAGACCAAGGCCTACACCAACCACTCGGACCTGGCTGCGCTGGCCAAGCTTCATCGCGCGCTGTTCGAGGCGTTCACGCCGGCCGAGAATCCGCGTATCGCGGTGGCGGTGGTGCTGGAAGAGGGCGCCTGGGGCGGCAGTTCAGCCGGCCCGATCGCGCGCAAGATTCTCGATGCCTGGGCCAAGGAGCAGGGACTGCCCGACGACACCAGCGACGAACCGAAGGACATGGCGCCATGATCGCTGCCTATCGACATCGCCTTGGTCGTCTCGTGCGCCGTCTCTGGTCACGGCCGCGCCTGGACCTGCCGCTGCTGGGCGCACTCACCGCGCTGGCCATGGTCGGTCTGGCCACGCTCTACAGCGCCGGTGACGAGAGCCTCTCGCTGGTCGGTAGCCAGGCCGGGCGCTTCGTGCTGGGCGCGATCATGCTGGTGCTGGTGTCGCGCATTTCGCCCACGCTGCTGCGTACCTGGACGCCGTGGTTGTATGCCTTTTCCACCGCGCTGCTGGTGGTGGTGGCGGTGATCGGCGAGGGCAAGGGCGCCTATCGCTGGCTGGATTTGGGCGTGGTGCGTTTCCAGCCTTCGGAGTTGTGCAAACTGACCATGCCGATGATGGTGGCCTGGTATCTGCACCCGCGCCAGCTGCCGCCGCGCTGGAAGGACATTTTCGCCGTCGGCATCCTGATCGCGGTGCCGGCCGCCCTGATCGCCGAGCAGCCGGACCTGGGCACCGCGCTGCTGGTGGCCGGCTCCGGAGCGTTCGCGCTGTTCCTGTCGGGCATGAGCTGGCGCCGCATTGCGCTGCTGCTGGGGCTGGTGGTGGCCGCCTTGCCGGTGGCCTGGCATTTCATGCACGGCTACCAGCGACAGCGCGTGATGACCTTCATCAATCCCGAATCCGATCCGCTGGGCACCGGCTGGCACATCATCCAGTCCAAGATCGCGGTGGGCTCGGGCGGCATTTTCGGCAAGGGCTGGCATCACGGCACGCAGTCGCGGCTGGAGTTTCTGCCCGAGCACACCACCGACTTCATCTTCGCCGTGTTTGGCGAGGAATTCGGCCTGGTCGGCGCCATCGTTTTGATTGCGCTGTACGCCTTCATCATCGGCCGCAGCCTGTGGATTGCGATGGAAGCGCGCGATACCTATTCGCGTCTGCTCACCGGCGCGATCGCGATGAGCTTTTTCGTCTATGTCATCGTCAACGGCGGCATGATCACCGGCCTGTTGCCGGTGGTCGGCGTGCCGTTGCCGCTGGTCAGCTACGGCGGCACCTCGGCGGTGAGTCTTCTCACCGGCTTTGGCGTGCTGATGTCGGTGCACGCGCACCGCAAGCTGCTGGAGTAGCGCGCACCGCTGCTGTTAGGCTCACCCGACGTATTACCTGCCTGCCAAGATTGCCGCCGATGTCGCTTCGCAACCGTTTGATCTCCCTGCTGGTGCCGGCCGTGGCGCTGGCCATGCCCATGGCCCACGCGCAGACCCACCCGGGCGAGGCCGCACTGGTGCGCGAGGTGGCCGCCGATACCGGCAAGGATCCGGCCAAGCTGACTGCCTTGCTCGATGGCGCGAGCAAGCAGCAAAGCATTCTCGACGCCATCAGCCGCCCGGCCGAGGGCAAGGACTGGGCGCAGTACCGGCCCATCTTCCTCACCGACAAGCGCATCAACGCCGGTATCGCCTTTTACCGTGAGCATCAGGCGGAACTGGAGCGCATCGGTCGCGAGTACGGCGTCGATCCGTATTACGTGGTCGCCATTATTGGCGTGGAAACCTTCTACGGTCGCATCACCGGGCACTACCGGGTGATCGACGCGCTGTCGACGCTGGCCTTTTACTATCCGCCGCGCGCCACGTTCTTCCGCAAGGAATTGAAAACCCTGCTGGAACTTCCCGACAACAAGCTGGCCGGGCCGATCGATACGCTGACCGGCTCCTATGCCGGCGCGCAGGGCTGGGGCCAGTTCATGCCCTCCAGCATCAAGGCCTACGCCGTCGATGAAGATCACGATGGCCACATCAACCTGCATGGCGGCTCCATGCCGGACCTGTTCGCCAGCGTGGCCAATTATTTCCGAGCCCATGGCTGGCAGCCCGGTGCGCCGGTGGCTGGCCGCGTGCAGGCCGATGCCGGCGCGCATCCATTCACGGCGAAAGATTCCAAGCCGGTGGAGCCGCTGGAGCAGTTCGAGGCCTGGGGCTATGCGCCATTCAAGCACTTTGGTCCGGGGCGTATGAGCACCCTGCTGACGCTCAAAGGGTCCGACGGTCCCGAACGCTGGCTCACCTTCCAGAATTTCTACGTGATCACGCGCTACAACCGCAGCCCGAAATACGCCATGGCGGTGCATCAGCTGGCCGATGCCATCCGTGCCGGCGTGAGCACGGCCGAGTCACATCCGTGAGTGCTGCGGTGCGTGTGCTGGCGCTGCTGCTGGCAGTGCTGATGCTCAGTGCCTGCGCCGGCCACCGTACGCGGCCGGCCTCGCGTCATGTGCCCGGCGTGGCACCGGATGTACCCGGCAAGCCGGCGGGCTCTCGCGGGCCCAGCGATGACCTCAATCTGCCGCAGAGCGAGCGCTACCGGCAGTCACACGACAGCGGCCCGGATGGCAAGCACGTGGATGTGTTCAAGCTGCCGGTGCCCGTGCCGCATGCCGAGCCGCGCTCGCGCTACGGCAACAAGTCGCCGTACACGGTGCTGGGCCACACCTATCGGGTGCTGAGAAGTGCCCGTGGTTATGACGAGAAGGGCATCGCCTCCTGGTACGGCAACAAGTTCCACGGCTACATGACCTCCAGTCTGGAGCCGTATGACATGTACAAGTTCACCGCCGCCAGCAAGGTGCTGCCGCTGCCGACCTGGGCGCGCGTGACCAATCTGGCCAACGGCAAGAGCATTATTGTGCGCGTCAACGATCGCGGACCGTTCGTGGCCAATCGCCTGATCGACTTGAGCTACGCCGCCGCCGTGCGCATCGGTATCTGGCCCAAGGGCACTGGGCTGGTCGAGGTGCAGGCGCTCGATCCCAGACACCCGAAGGAACTGCCGGCGCCCGAGGCGGTCACACACACCGCTGCGGCGCATCCCATCTGGTTGCAGGTGGGGGCGTTCTCCAACCGTGCCAATGCCGAGCGCGTGGCGGCCCAGTTGCGTTCGGCGCGGCTGGCGCCGGTGCAGGTAAGCACGGTGTCCGTGCACGGGCGCACCGTGACCCGCGTGCGCTTGGGGCCGCTGGCCGATGTCGATGCCGCCGACCATGTCAGCGCCGAAGTGGTCAAGCTGGGTCTGCCCGAGCCACAGGTGGCGGTAGACTAGTAAGCTGGTAGCCATATCGACACCATATGGCCTTGTCGCCCGCTGCCGGAGCGGGCCGATTGTGCCTTTAAGATTGCCTTGTAACCCTTGAATACCGGAACTGCATCGAAGATGACCGTAATCCGCCGTTTCCTAAGCGTGCTCGCCGCCTCCTCGCTCGTTGTCGGCGTGGCCATGGCCCAGCAGACTCCGACGCCGCAGCCGGATATGCCCACGCCCGATGCCAAGCCGACGCCGAGCATGCCGGACGTGCCGGTGCCGCCGCCGCCCGAGTTCAACGCCCGTGCCTGGGTGTTGATGGATTACGATTCCGGCCGCCTGCTGGTCTCGCACAATCCGGACCAGCGCGAAACACCGGCCTCGCTGACCAAGCTGGTCAACGCCTACGTGGTCGGTTCGGCGCTCAAGGCCGGCAAGGTCAAGTGGGATCAGCCGGTATTTGTGTCCACGCACGCCTGGAAGAAGGGCGGCGGTGGCACCGACGGTTCCACCAGCTTCCTGAAAGTGCACTCCAAGGTGCCACTGGATGATTTGCTCAAGGGCATGCTGGTGCAGTCGGGCAACGATGCGGCCATTGCCCTGGCCGAGGCGGTGGGCGGCAGCGAGCAGGGTTTCGCCTCGCTGATGAACGCCTACGCCCAGCGCATCGGCATGACCGGCAGCCACTTCACCGATGCCTCGGGTTATCCATCGCCGGATCATTATTCCACCGCGCACGATATCGCCCGCGTCACGCGCGCGCTGATCCGCGATTTCCCTCGCATCTACGCCATCGCCAAGCTCAAGAGCTTCACCTGGAACGGCATCAAGCAGGGCAACCGCAACCTGCTGCTGTGGCGCGATCCCACCGTGGACGGTGCCAAGACCGGTCATACCGCTGATGCCGGTTATTGCCTGGACGCCTCGGCCAAGCGCGATGGCATGCGCCTGATCGCCGTGGTCATGGGGTCGCCCAGCGAGCAGGCCCGCGCCAGCGATGCCGAGGCCCTGCTCAACTACGGTTTCAGCTTCTTCACTCATCACACGCTGTACAAGGCCGGCAAGCCACTGGCCACGCCGCGTCTTTGGAAGGGCCAGGACAACAAGTTGCCGATCGGCGTGACCGATGACGTGCAGGTCACCATCAAGCGTGGTGACTACAAGAACCTGAAGGCCACCGTGGACATCCCCGGCACCCTGGTGGCGCCGTACAAGAAAGGCCAAAAGGTCGGCACGCTGCACGTCACGCTGGATGGCAAGCCGCTGCTGGATCGCCCGCTGGTGGCGCTCTCTGATGCGCCGCAGGGCGGCTTCTTCAAACGCCTGTGGGATGCCATCGTGCTGTGGTTCCACCATCTGGGCGGGTCCAAGCACTGATGCGTGACGTCGACGACATCCAGCCGCAGTACGAGGGCCAGGGTTTCCAGTTTCCCGGCACCTTCACCATTGTCGCCATGGGCAACGCCGGCGCCAGCCTGGACAAGCGCGTGCCGGCGCTGCTGTCGGACATCGGCCTTGGCATCGTGCCCGAGACGCTGGAGCTGCGCGCCTCGCGCACCGGCAAGTACGTGTCGGTGCATGTGCAGTTCACCTGTCCCACCCGCGACAAGTACGACGCGGCACATGCCGTGCTTCGGGCCGACCCGGATATCCGCTACACGCTGTAGCGACATCGCGGGTGCTCGGATACCCAGGGGCGGCTTCCGGCATGTTGAGATTGCCGGGCGCCGCCCTCATGCTTTGCTGACGGTCCGTCGCGCCAGCGCGCCACACCGTTATTCCCGACCACCGGAAACTTCGCCATGTCCCGTGACCTCACCGTGCGCCGCCTGGGCAGGCAGCCCTACGAGCCGATCTGGCAGGCCATGAAGGCCTATACCGACGCGCGCGGCAAGGACACGCCCGACGAGCTGTGGTTGCTCGAACACGACCCGGTGTTCACGCTGGGGCAGGCCGGCAAGATGGAGCACGTGCTGATGCCGGGCGACATTCCGGTGGTGCCGGTCGATCGCGGCGGTCAGGTTACCTATCACGGTCCGGGCCAGATCGTGGCCTATCCCATGTTCGACCTGCGCCGGCTGGGCGTGGGTGTGCGCGAGCTGGTCAATCGCATCGAACAGGCGCTGATCGACACCCTGGCCGAATGGAACATCGAGGCCGTGCGCCGCGAGGGTGCGCCGGGCGTGTATGTGGCCGATGCCAAGGTCGGTGCGCTGGGGCTGCGCGTGCGTCGTGGCTGCTCGTTCCATGGCCTGGCCTTCAACGTGAACATGGACCTGGAGCCGTTTCACCGCATCAACCCTTGTGGCTACAAGGGCTTGGCCGTCACGCAGGTGTTAGACTTGGGTGGCCCGTCGCGGCTGGCCGACGTGGAGCAGGTGCTGGTCGAGAAGTTGTGCCAGCAGTTTGGCTTCACCGCGCGCCCGGCCGCTCCCGTTCTTCCCGAACTGGCCGTCCCGGCGGCGGCCTCCGCGTAGGCAGTTATGAGTACCACCCCCGATTCCAAGACCATCCCCATTTCCGTGGTCGACAAGCAGGTGGCAGGCGACAAGATTGCCCGCAACCGCGCCGGTTTCGATGCCTCGGCGCCGACCCTGCGCAAGCCGTCCTGGATCCGCGTGCGTCTGCCGCAGGGCAACGCCGTGCAGAACCTGAAATCCAAGCTGCGCAAGAACGCGCTGGTCACGGTTTGCGAAGAGGCCACCTGCCCGAACATCCACGAGTGCTTCTCCAAGGGCACGGCCACGTTCATGATTCTGGGCGAGGTGTGCACGCGACGCTGCTCGTTCTGCGACGTGGCCCACGGCCGCCCGGCGCCGCCCGATCCGCTGGAACCGGCGCGCCTGGCCGAAACCATCCGCGACATGGGCCTGCGCTACGTGGTGATCACCTCGGTCGACCGCGACGACCTGCGCGATGGCGGCGCGGCCCACTTTGCCGCCTGCATCCGCGCCGTGCGCCATGCCAGCCCGAGCACGCAGATCGAAATCCTGACGCCGGACTTCCGCGGCAAGGGCCGCATGGAGCGCGCGCTGGAGGCGATGGCCGAGTTCCCGCCGGATGTGTTCAACCACAACCTGGAAACCGTGCCGCACCTGTATCGCGAAGTGCGCCCGGGCGCCGATTACGCCTGGTCGCTGGACCTGCTCAAGCGCTTCAAGGCGCAGCACCCGGATGTGCCGACCAAGTCGGGCATCATGCTGGGCCTGGGCGAAACCGAGGAACAGGTGCTGGAAACGCTGCGCGACCTGCGCGCGCACGACGTGGACATGATCACCATTGGCCAGTACCTGCAGCCTTCGGCGCATCACCATCCGGTGCTGCGTTACTGGACACCAGAAGAATTCGACGCCCTGCGCGATGCTGGCATGGAGATGGGCTTCAACCACATCGCCTCCGGTCCGCTGGTGCGTTCGTCCTATCACGCCGACGTGCAGGCACATGCCGCCGGCCTCGTCGAGGTAGCCTGAATGAAGCTTCGCCCCGTGCTCGTCCTGCTGATGGCCCTTGCGGTCACCGGCACGGTCCATGCTGACGACACCACATCGTCCGGTGCGGCCTGCCCGTCGCCGGCTTCGGCCACGCCCGACATCAACACCGACAAGGCGCCGGTCACGCTCAAGCCGACCACCAACGAGGCCGAGGCCGCGTTGCTGTCGGCGCGCTTTTTGACCAAGTTCCATTACCAGCCCAAGCCGCTGGACGACGCCATGTCGGAGAAAATCTTCGACAAGTACGTCAAGTCGCTGGACAGCGAGAAGGTGTTCTTCACCCAGGCCGACATGGATCACTTCAAGTCGCTGCGCACGGGCCTGGACGACGCCATCTGGAACGAGGACCTGTCCGGCCCGTTCGCCATGTTCAACCTGTACGTGCGTCGCGCCACCGATCGCATGAACTACGCCATCGGCCTGCTCGGCAAAGGCTTTGACTTCAGCAAGAAGGAAAGCTACGAGTACGACCGCGACAAGGCGGCATGGCCGAAGGACCAGGCCGCGCTCAACGACCTGTGGCGCAAGCGCGTCAAGAACGACTGGCTGCGCCTGAAGCTGGCCGGCCAGAAGCCGGAGAAGATCCGCCAGACCCTGAGCAAGCGCTACAAGGGCTACATCAGCCGGCTGCAGCAGCTGGACTCGCAGGACGCGTTCCAGACCTTCATGAACGCATATGCCGAAACCACCGATCCGCATACCGACTACTTCGGTCCGCGCGCGGCGGAGAATTTCGACATCGCCATGCGCCTGTCGCTGGAAGGCATCGGCGCGGTGCTGCAGGCACGCGATGAATACACCCAGATCCGCGAGGTGGTGCCGGGCGGCCCGGCCGCCAAGTCGGGCCAGCTGCACGTCGGCGACCGCATCGTGGCGGTCGGCCAGGGCGAGCACTGCCCGATGGAAGACGTGGTCGGCTGGCGCCTGGACGACGTGGTCGACAAGATCCGCGGCAAGAAGAACACCACCGTGCGTCTGGAAGTGATTCCGGCCGCGGCGGGCCTGGATGGCAAGCACAAGACTGTCACCCTGGTGCGCAAGAAGGTCTCCATCGAGGAGCAGGCAGCCAAGAAGAAGCTGATCAAGGTCAAGGAGGGTGATGTCACCCGCAAGATCGGCATCATCGATCTGCCCACCTTCTATCAGGACTTCGATGCCCGTCGTCGTGGCGATCCTAACTACAAGAGCGCCAGCCGCGATGTGGCCAAGCTGATCGGCGAACTCAAGGCCGATGGTGTGGACGGCATCATTGTCGACTTGCGCAATAACGGTGGTGGCTCGCTGAGCGAGGCGGTGGCGCTGACCGGCCTGTTCATCCATACCGGTCCTGTGGTTCAGGTGCGCTCGTCCAACGGCAACGTCGACGAGGAAAAGGACGACAATCCGGGCATCGTCTGGAAGGGTCCGCTGGCCGTACTGGTCAACCGCGGTTCGGCCTCTGCCTCGGAGATCTTCACCGCCGCGATCAAGGATTACGGTCGCGGCCTGATCATCGGCGACCCGACCTTTGGCAAGGGCACGGTGCAGAACCTGGTCAACCTGGATCGCTTTGCCAACTCGGGCAACGAGAAGCCCTCGTTCGGCGAGCTGAAGATGACCATCGCCCAGTTCTTCCGCATCAACGGCGGCTCCACGCAGCTGCGCGGTGTGAAGCCGGACATCCAGTTCCCCAAGAACGGCGATGAGAAGGATTTCGGCGAGTCGACCTACGACAATGCGCTGCCGTGGACGCACATCTCGCCGTCGCCGGGTTACAAGCCGCTGGCCGATGTGAAGCCGCTGGTGCCGCTGCTGGAGAAAAAGCACGAGCAGCGTGTGACCACTTCCAAGAGCTGGAAGCTGATGCTCGACGAACTGGCCGAGTACAAGAAGAACCGTGCCAAGACCGAGCTGTCGCTCAACTACGCCACGCGCGAGGCCGAGCGCAAGCACTACGAGGCCCTGCAGAAGGAGTTCAAGGCGCGTCACAAGGCCATCGACGGTGATGCCGACGATACGCTGGAAGTGAATCTGGACGACGGCCTGCAGCCGGGCGAGCGCAGCCTGAAGCAGGAGCTGAAGGACGAGAAGGAAGCCAAGTCCGCCAAGGATGTGTATCTGGACGAAGCGGCGCACATCCTTGCCGACGAGGTGGGCCTGATCAAGGACAACACCAAGCTGGCCGCCGAAGTGCTGCCCTATGGCGAGCACTTCGACAAGAAGGCCTTCGACGCCATCAGCAAGCCGGCCAAGCAGCCCGGCACCAAGCCGGCGGCCTCGCACTGACGGCTGGCGTCCATCAAGGTCAAAGAAAAAGCCCGGCTGCGAAGCCGGGCTTTTTTGTAGCCAAAGGCCCGCCGCCTCAGGCGGGGGGCGCTGCTCAGGCCATCAGGCCGCGTAGCGCTGCTTCAGGAAGGCAAAGAACGCACGCAGGCTCTGCGCCTCGCCACCGCGCGGGCGGCCCGGACGATCGGCGTCGTTCCAGGCGTACACGTCCACGTGAATCCACGGCGTGGCCTCGGGCACGAAGCGCTCCAGATACAACGCCGCGGTAATGGCGCCGGCGTGGCGTGAGCCGCCAGAGTTGGCGAAGTCGGCCAGGTAGGAATCGAGCATGCGTCGGTACGGCTGCCACAGCGGTAGCGGCCAGATCGGATCGTGCACGCCACGCGCGGCGCCCATCGCCGCCTCGCTGAGCTCATCGCGGTTGGTGAACAGCACCGGCAGATCCGGCCCCAGCGCCACGCGTGCGGCGCCGGTCAGCGTGGCGAAGTCCAGCATCAGGTCCGGCTGGGACTCGCCACCGTAGGCCAGCGCGTCGCAAAGGATCAGGCGACCCTCGGCGTCGGTGTTGTCCACTTCCACGGTGTGACCGGCGCGCGTGCGGATCACGTCGCCCGGACGCATGGCGGCACCGGCCACCGAGTTTTCCACGGTGGGAATCAGCAGCGTCAGGCGTACCGGCAGGCCGGCACTCATCACCAGGCGGGCCAGGCCCATGGCGTGCGCCGCGCCGCCCATGTCCTTTTTCATCCAGCGCATGCCGGCGCTGGGCTTCAGGTCCAGGCCGCCGGTGTCAAAGCACACGCCCTTGCCGACCAGGGTCAGCCTGGGGTCGCTTTCCTTGCCCCAGCTGAGCTCGACCAGGCGCGGCGCGCGATGGCTGGCACGGCCGACGGCATGGATGGTGGGGAAGTTGTTTTCCAGCAGTTCGTCACCGACCCACTGGCGCACATCGGCGCCAAATTCCTTGCCCATGGCCTGGATGGCGTCGGCGACCTGCTCGGGACCCATGTCCTCGGCTGGCGTGTTGACCAGGTCGCGCACCTGCGCGGCGGCGGCGGCCAGCGGCGTGACCTCTTCATGCACCGAGGCGTCGACGATCAGCTTGGCGACTTCGCGCTCGGAGGGCGCGCGATAACGGGTGAAGCGGTAGCTGCCCAGCGCCCACCCCAGCGCGGCGAGCGTCGGGTCCAGCTTCAACGGGCCGTCGGCCAGTGCATAGTTGCCGGCCGGCAGCTGCCAGGGCAGGGCTGACAGCGCCCACACCGGTTCAGCTGTATCGATGGCTACCAGCGCGGCGGCCAGCGTGCCGTCGTCGCCGGGCAGCAGCGCGGTGCGGCCCGGCTGCGGCTCGAAGCCGCTGGCGCTCAGCCAGCTTTGCTGCGAAGCAGTCAGGCGCTCGCGTACGGTATCGAAATGGGCGGTGTCGACCAGAATCAGGGGAGTGCCGCGATCGGCATCGGATCGGGTGATCAAAGCGTTCATGGGACCTCGCGCGTGAAGTGGGCTGGCCTTGTAGACATCCATTGGTGTGACGCCGGAAGGCGCCTGGCCGGCCAGCCCGAAGCAAATCAGTTGACTAGGATAACGCCGTGGCGCAACGGATGCTCGTGGGCAGGCATGTGCACGCACGGCCTTTGGGATAGCGGTCGCGGGCGGCAGGTTCCCTCAGGGCGCCGATGACGATGCTCGATGTTCGATCAAATCGGCCAGCGCGGTGAGGTCGGTCAGCTCCAGATCGGCGCGTGGCTGGGTGGGCCAGTCGGTGCCTTCGCGATTGATCCAGGCGGTGCGGAAACCGGCCTCGCGCGCGCCGGCAACGTCGCTTACCGGATCATCGCCCACGTGCAAAATCTCGCTCGCCGGCAGGTCCAGGTGCGCGCGCACGGCTTCGAAAATGTCCGGATGCGGCTTGGCCACGCCCACTTCGCGCGCGCTGAAACGCGCCTGGAACAGGTGATCCAGACCGATCAGCGCCAGGTCCGCGTTGCCGTTGCTCAGGCTTACCAGCGGCACGTGCCGGGCCATGCGCGTCAGTGCCTGCACACTGTCGGCATAGGGCTCAACCTGGTTGCGGGCGGCGAAATACACCGCAAAAGCCTCTTCCACCGGCGCGCAGTCACGGCCGCAGCGCTCGAAGGCGCGGGTCAGCGTCAGCCGCCGCTGGGCACTGAAATCGTGCGCCAGGTCGTCACGTTCGGCGGCAATCTCCTCGCGCAAGGCGCGCATGGCCTGCACCGGATAGCGCTGGGCCACCTCTGGATGGTGCGTGTTGAGCCATGCATCCAGTTTCGCCTCGGCCAGCGCCAGGGCCGGCAGTACCGGCCACAGCGTGTCGTCCAGATCCAGCGAAATGGCGCGGATGCGCATTAGTTGGCTTGCAGCTTGAGCGTTTGGCCGGCCTTGAGCGTGTCCGATTTCAGGTGATTCCAGTGACGCAGGTCGGTCACGCTGACGTGGTGGTCGTGCGCGATGCCCCACAGCGTATCGCCGGACTTGACCGTGTAGGTGCTGGCCTGCGCGGGCGTCGCGGCCTTCTGCTGCATGGCCTTTTCCTGGGCCTCGCGCTGACGGCGTGCGGCCAGTCGCTGACGTGCCTGCAGCGTGCGCTCGGACGTGGGGGCATTGGCCACGCCGGCGGCATAGGTCGCGCCCGGCGCCGCGGTCGGTCCGTTGTGTGCCATGCGACCCACCTCATTGGCCACGCGTGCGTCACGGGCGTCGGCCATGGAGGCCAAGCCGGTGCCATCGGCATAGGGCAGCAGCAGGTGCTGGCGCAGGATCGATTGCGCCTTGGGCGAGCCGAAGTAGTCGATGAACTGCTTGACCTCGGCGGCCTTCGGGTCGGCCGGGTTGCTGGTCAGGTACAGCGGCGTGTACAGCGGGTAGCTGCCATCGGCGACATTGGCCGGCGAGGGCTTCACGCCATCGATGGACAGCATCTTCAGCTTCTTGTCGGCATGTGCGCCAGAAAGCGTGCTGACGCCCAGGCCCTGCGGATCGAGCGTGACGGCCTCTTCCAGCTTGCTCACATTGACATAAAGGCGCGGCGCCGCCACCGGCTGGTTGCCGCGACCGAACAGCAGGCGGCGCAGGCTGAACTCCACGCCATCGCCGGGGCTGACCACCGAATACAGGTGGATCGGCTGGTTCTTGCCGCCCAGCTGCTGCCAGTTGGTGATCTTGCCGTAATAGATATCGTGCAGCTGCTTGAGCGTGATGTTCTGCGCCGGGTTGTGGTGATTGGTCACCATGACCAGCGCATCCCAGGCCACCGGCGTGAAGGTAAGGGCCTTTTCGCGGGCCTTGAAACGCGAGGCGTCGCGTGCGCTGCCGCCGACATCGGCGTTGCCGTCCAGCACGGCGTCGATGCCCGAGGCGGTGTTGAACGGTTCGACCACTACCGCACCGTGGCCCGAGCGGGTCCAGGCGTGGGCCACATCGGTGACCATGCCGCGTGCGGTGGTGACATCGCCGCGCCAGGTCAGGCTGGGCTGCTTGGAGGCGCTGTGGTGCGAAGTAGCCGCCACGGCGGACAGCGACACCACCAGCAGGGACAGGGAAGCAAAGCGAAGCGAACGAAGCATCATGGACCGGCGCTGGAAAAATGAAGGCACGATTATGGCCGTGGCTCCGACGCGGTGCACCTCGGTACAGTCACCACCTGTTCATGCTTTCGTCATACTGGCGGGCCTGTCGGTGCAGGCCCGCCACTCGGGGGCTCAGTGCAGCATCAGGTAATACATCTGCTGGTCGCGCAGAATGGTCAGCATCAGCTGGCGCGGGTGCCCGCGCGAGAACAGGCGCTTGAGATCGGCGACCGCCGTCACCCGGCGCTGGTTCACTGCCAGAATCACATCACCCTGGTCCAGACCCTGCTGCGCCGCGTCGCTGCGCGCGTCGATGGCATGCACCTCGACGCCGGCCACACCCTGACTGCGCAGCGCCTTGGGCAGATCACGCAGATTCACGCCGGCCAGGCGCGGGTCCAGTTGCTGGCCTTGCAGCGTGGCCAGGTGTTCGGGCTCGATGCGTGTGCTCAAGGTGTGCGAGTGACCGTTGCGCAGCACCGTCAGCGTGGCCTGGCTGCCTACCGGCAACAGGCCTTCGGCGTTGCGCAGATCGTGTGGATCGTCCATGGGGCGGCCGTTGAGCTGGGTGATCACGTCGCCCGGCTCGACGCCGGCGCGTGCGGCAGGCGAGCCTTGCTCCACCTGCGTCACCACCACCCCCTTGCCGGCGCTGACATTGAGCGCCTTGGCCATGCGCGGGGTCAGCGCCTGCGTATCCAGGCCCAGCGTGCCGCGGCGCACTTTTCCGTACTTCAAAAGCTGCTGCATGATCTCTTGGGCCAGATCACTGGGAATGGCAAAGCCGATGCCGGCGCTGGCGCCCGAGGGCGAGTAGATCATCGAGTTGATGCCCACCAGCTCGCCTTTCAGGTTGACCAGCGCGCCGCCGGAATTGCCCGGGTTGATCGAGGCATCGGTCTGGATGAAGTTCTGGTAGGTGTGGCCCAGGCCCGTGCGTCCCTTGGCCGAGACAATGCCCGAGGTCACCGTCTGCCCCAGCCCGAACGGATCACCCACCGCGACCACGAAATCGCCCACCTGCAGTTTTTTCGAATCGGCCAGCGGCAATGCCGTCAGGTGCTGGGCGGGAATCTGCACCACGGCAATGTCGGTATCCGGGTCGGTGCCGACCAGCTTGGCCTTGAAGGCGCGCCCGTCCTTCAGCGTGACGGTAATGTCGTCGGCACCGGCGATCACGTGGTTGTTGGTCAGCACATAGCCCTTCTGCGCGTTGACGATCACGCCCGACCCCAGGCTTTGCTCGGTCTGTTCCGGTGCCTGCCTACCACCGAAGAACTGACGCAGCACCGGGTCGGAAAAGTACGGATCGCGCGAGCGCACGTGGCTTTTGGAAGCGATGTTCACTACCGCCGGCGTCACGCCTTTCAGCATCGGTGCCAGAGACGGCACCGCCTGTCCGTTCACTGCCGCTGGAATGGTCGCCTGCGCCACGCCGGTGGCTCCCAGCACCAGAAAAAGCGCGCTCAGCCAAGTGAAAAGGCGACCTTCGGCGGCCGTCCGCGCGGTCCTCATGCGTGCGTGCATCGCTAACTCCTTGGTACTTAAAACGGTGCTTGGACTGGTCAATTTAGTGAAGGTTTCATAGGCCCCAAGTCAAGCCCCAAAGACGAAAAAAACGCCTTTACATCGTCCCATGCCGGCAGTACCGTAAAACCTCGCTTCAAGCACAACATCTTGTGTCTGCGTAGGGCGGAGGGCCCCAGGCCATGGGGCTGCGCAGACGCTCCAAAAGCCTTGAAAGGCGGGAGAAACTAAGGTGTCGCAAGCGTTTTCCATA
Source organism: Oleiagrimonas sp. C23AA (assembly GCF_011759385.1). GTDB lineage: Bacteria > Pseudomonadota > Gammaproteobacteria > Xanthomonadales > Rhodanobacteraceae > Oleiagrimonas. Next base: position 25,152 of record NZ_JAARLY010000002.1, read on the forward strand.
CTTGGGAGCTCCGCCTCGTCGTGCGCCTGCGGGTGCCGCGGCGGAGTGTCCGTCAGCGGCTCCGCGCCCGTCATGCGTACCACCTGATAGGGTCGTGCGATGCCGGGCCGGAACCTGTTTTGTTTTGAACCCGAAAAATTTCTGATGTGAGGTCGTCCAATCCATGAGCACGGTGCCTATGCAAGCCGTCAAGCGCGATGCCGCGGATATTCCCCTGCAGCCTGCCTCGCAGGACATATGGGACAAGAAATATCGCCTCAAGGCCAAGTCCGGGGATCCGGTCGATGTGGCCGTGGACGACACCTACAAGCGTGTCGCGCGCGCGCTGGCCGACGTGGAAGGCACCCAGGCCCTGAAGGACCAGTGGTACGAGAAGTTCCTGTGGGCGCTGCGCCATGGCGCCATTCCCGCCGGCCGCATTACCTCCAACGCCGGCGCGCAGGCGCACAAGCCCAAGACCTCGACCATCAACTGCACCGTCTCGGGCACCATCCACGACTCCATGGACGACATCCTGGAGAAGGTGCACGAGGCTGGCCTGACGCTTAAAGCCGGCTGCGGCATCGGTTACGAGTTCTCCACGCTGCGTCCGCGCGGTGCGTACGTGTCCGGCGCCGGCGCCTACACCTCCGGCCCGCTGTCGTTCATGGATATCTACGACAAGATGTGCTTCACCGTGTCCTCGGCCGGCGGCCGTCGCGGCGCGCAGATGGGCACTTTCGACGTGGCCCATCCGGACGTGCGCGAGTTCATCCGCGCCAAGCGCGAGGACGCGCGTCTGCGCCAGTTCAACTTGAGCCTGCTGATCACCGACCAGTTCATGCAGGCGGTCGAGGGCGATACCGACTGGCCGCTGGTGTTCCCGGTGCACATCAAGGAACAGAACGAAGTCGACCTGGACAACGCCGAGCAGGTCATCTGGCGCGAATGGCCGACCACGCACAACTACGTCAGCCGCGATGACGGCCTGGTCGCGTGCAAGGTCTATGGCCACGTGCGCGCGCGTCATCTGTGGGACATGATCATGGTGTCCACCTACGACTACGCCGAGCCGGGCTTCATCCTCATCGACCGCGTCAACGAGATGAACAACAACTGGTGGTGCGAGCACATCCGCGCCACCAACCCCTGCGGCGAGCAGCCGCTGCCGCCGTACGGCTCGTGCCTGCTGGGCTCGGTGAACCTGACCAAGTTCGTGCGCGACGCGTTCGGCCCCAAGGCGCGTTTCGACTGGGACGAGTACCGCGAGGTGGTGAAAATCTTCACCCGCATGCTCGACAACGTGGTCGAGATCAACGGTCTGCCGCTGGAGCAGCAGCGCAACGAGATCATGTCCAAGCGCCGCCACGGCATGGGCTTTTTGGGCCTGGGCTCCACGCTGACCATGATCAAGAAGCGCTACGGCACCGCCGAAGCGGTGGAATTCACCGAGCGGGTGGCGCGCGAAATGGCGCTGGCGGGCTGGGAAGTGGCGCTGGAACTGGCCGAGGAAAAGGGCGCCGCGCCGGTGCTGGCAGCCGAATACACCGTCGATGCCGAAATGCTGCGCAAGCGCCCGGAAATGGTCACCGATGGCTGGAAGGCCGGCCAGACGATCCGTGGCAGCGTGCTGCACGCCAAGTACAGCCGCTACATGCAGCGCGTGGCCGAGGTCGCCCCTGATCTGGTCGAAAAGCTGGCCGAAAAGGGCGCGCGCTTCACCCACCACAGCTCCATCGCGCCGACCGGCACCATCAGCCTGAGCCTGGCCAACAATGCCTCCAACGGCATCGAGCCCAGCTTTGCGCACCACTATTCGCGCAACGTCATCCGCGAAGGCCGCAAGAGCAAGGAAAAGGTCGAGGTCTACTCCTTCGAGCTGTTGGCCTACCGCGCGCTGATCAACGCCGATGCCATGCCGTATTCGGATGAGCCCAAGGCCAAGCTGCCCGAGTACTTCGTGGCCGCCGACGACATTACGCCGGTCGAGCACGTGGACATGCAGGCGGCGGCGCAAAAGTGGGTGGACTCGTCCATCTCCAAGACCGCCAACGTGCCCACCGAATACCCGTACGAAGACTTCAAGGACATCTACGTCTACGCCTACAAGCAGGGCCTGAAGGGTTGCACCACCTTCCGCTTCAACCCGGCCGCCTTCCAGGGCGTGCTGGTCAAGGAAACCGACCTTGCCAACACCACCTACCGCTTCGAGCTGGAAGATGGCAGCACGGTGGAGCTGAAAGGCAACGAGGAAGTCGAATACGACGGCGAAACCCACACCGCCGCCAACCTGTTCGATGCCCTGAAGGAAGGCTATTACGGCAAGTTCTGATCGCCACCGGCCCGGCGGCGCGCGCCCGAGCAAGGCGCGCGCCACCCCGGTGCCGATGACGGCCAAGGGGCGCCATGCGCAATGGGCTTCACGTTCACTCAAGCGCCCCCACCGATAACGTTTCAACGCCTGCGCCGCGCATGCGCATCGGCCCGATCGGCGGCCCGCCGCCGGTTATCGTCCAGCTAGGGAGCTGTTCCATGGCCATTGAACCGTCCGTCATCAGCACCGGCCCCGAGGACCACGGCATACCCGTGGCCGGCACCCGGCCGAAAAAGGCCAAGGCCGTAAAGAAGGCCGCGAGCAAGAAGCCGGCCGGCAAGAAAGCCACGGCCAAGAAAGCCACGGCCAAGAAAGCCACGGCCAAGAAAGCCACGGCCAAGAAAGCCACGGCCAAGAAAGCCACGGCCAAGAAAGCCACGGCCAAGAAAGCCACGGCCAAGAAAGCCACGGCCAAGGCGGCGGTAAAAAAGGCTCCGGCAAAGAAAACCAGTGTCAAGCAGGCCGCCAAGCGCACGCAAGCGGCCAAACAGGCCAAGGCTGCATCCAGACAGAAACACGTTGCCAAGGCGGCCGCACGAACACCCAGCGAACCGGGCGCCCTGGCCAGTCGCGCCAAGGCCAGTTCCCGGCGCAAGAAATAACCCGATCAACCCTTTATCACACCCCGTGCAGGCGCGCCCTTGGCCGCCCAAAGCCAAAAGCGCAGCTCCACGGGAGCGGAGATACCCAGGCATGAGCACCAAAATCGACAAGAAGATCACCGGCTACCAGGTCGTCAAGGCCGAGGACGCCAAGCCGGCACCGGCTGCCACCGCGCCGGTGGAAGAGGCCAAGAGCGGCGCCGAGGTCATCCAGATGCACGAAAGCGTCGAGCGCCCGGACACGCTCATCGGCAACACCTACAAGATCAAGTCGCCGCTGTTCGAGCACGCCCTGTACGTCACCGTGAACGACATCGTGCTCAACGAAGGCACCGCCCACGAGCAGCGCCGCCCGTTCGAGATCTTCATCAACTCCAAGAACATGGACCACTTCCAGTGGATCGTGGCGCTCACCCGCATCATGTCCGCCGTGTTCCGCAAGGGCGGTGACGTCACCTTCCTGGTCGAGGAAATGAAAGCCGTGTTCGATCCGCGCGGCGGTTACTTCAAGGCCGGTGGCGTCTACATGCCGTCCATCGTCGCCGAGATCGGCGCCGCGCTGGAACAGCACATGAAGATGATCGGCCTGATCCACGATCCGGAACTGAGCGAATCGCAAAAAGCCCTTATCGCCGAAAAGCGCGCCGCCTACGAGGCCCAGGCCGCCGGCACCACCGCCCCGGCCAGCAGCGAAGCCGCCGCTGACAACGCCGAGACGGAAGCCTCCCCGTTCCCCGCCAGCGCCAGCATGTGCAACAAATGCAACACCAAGGCCCTGGTGCTGATGGACGGCTGTCAGACGTGCTTGAACTGCGGGTATTCGAAGTGCGGTTGATCTACGGGAATTGAAAACCCCCGTGTCGGCGGTTCGATTCAGTCCCCGGCCACCAAGAATATCAAGGGCTTGCAGGCGACTGCGAGCCCTTTCTTTTTTCTGGGCTCCTGACGGTGCCCCTTTAGGAATCGGTACCCGTCGCGGTGTCCGCTTGCGGCCACACGCTCACGCAGCGAGCTTGGTGTTCACCCATTGGCTGACCTCAGAGTCGGACCAGATGGCAAGCCGAGGCACAGCTTTCGACCTGCTGGAAACTCTCCGCGCTGGATCATGGCGTACAGGGTTGAGCGGCTGACGCCGACGCGCGACAGGACTTCGGGAACGCGAATCAATCGTGGTGCATTCATGAGCATGGTCGGTCTCGACTACGTTTTGGTATGTCTCGGGGCAGGCATGCAACTCCTTGAGATGGCAGCTAGTAGCTGCCCGCTATGCCAGACCCTTTTCGGTATGGGTAGCGTGCCCGCGCAGCTGCTGCATGGCATGATTTGAGCTTTGGAGCTGGAGTAGCCATGGGCATGAAGATCGCTTGGCAGGATGGATACACCGACCTGATTCCGCGCGCACTCATCGCTCAAACTGGCGCCTTGGGCGGAGCACAGCATGAAGTCATAGGCCCCAAGGGGGGCAGCTTCTGGGCTACATGTGACGTGCTCGGGTCAGGTCCAGTTGTGGATCTCGACTACACGAATTACCCGGGCAATGCCCGCAATTTCCCTCTAGGGGAGCTGAGACTCACCTTTGAGAGCGCGGAGCGCACCGGTACTCCTCGCGTCGAGTGGCGCGAGGATGGCTCCAAGAAGTTCGAGGAATTCGAGACTTCCGTTGTGGTGACACAGGAGTCTCATGAAGAACTAGTCGAACTTTTTGATAGCGATGGTGAGCCAGTCCGCTCACGCTTCTCAGTTGTGGAGGCCAAAGGCTGCTTCAGGGTCATCCTTGAGTCTCGGGGAGGGTGGATAGGGGGCTCCAATGAACGAAATTCCGGTTATTCGAGCGGCCTGAGGGTGCTTCTGAAGCGCCTCGCCTCCCGAAAATACAACCTAACGGACGCTTTGCTTGCGGCCAGAGTACGGCCAGAGAAGATGCGGACTCCAGAGGAGAGGCGGATACACCCAGAGGGTTATGTCCTGCCGCTGGAACTGTCTCCTGGCATGGACACGGATGGCTTAGCAGGGGCGATCCAGAGGGCCCTAGCCCGGGTCGCTACCAGTAGTTCTACGGGGCGTGGCAATTCCACTAGAAGGCTCGAACTGATCGTGCGGGATGGCGCGCCAGATCTGTCACGACCAGGTTTGCAGTTGTTGCTCAGCCGCGGTTCGTCGCGATTCCCGATCACGGAGTCAGAGCTTGATGGGGCTGTCGACGGTGCCTTTGATCCGAGCAATGTCGTAGATGCGAGGACCAAGGTTATGACCGCGCTGGCCGTGCGTCGCGGGCAGCAGAAATTTCGCACGTCGCTCAGAGAAGCTTACCGCGATAGCTGTCCAGTTACTGGATGTGATGTCGTCGAGGTACTGGAGGCCGCACACATCATTGGCTATCAGGGTGAGGACACAAATCATGTCCAGAACGGTTTGCTGCTGCGCGCAGACATACACACCCTGTTTGACCTCGGGAAGTTGGGGATCGACCCACAAACTTGGTCCGTTGTGGTTCACGATGACCTACGTTTAGGGCCCTACGCGCACCTGCATGGCAAGCCGGTGACCCTGCCTGAAGATGCTAGCTGCCGACCGAGCGAAGAGGCACTGATGAACCACTTGGAATCCTGCCAACTCGTGCCTCGCTAGTGGACGTATCCCCTTGGCTGTCACCCTCATGCTCCCGTGACCGTGTGCCGGGGGGCACAAGGGGGGCAGCCACCGATTCGTCCCTCGAGGGGGCTCGGAAATTTTTGTCCAAATTGAGCGGCCTCTGGGCGGTGGGTTGTCCGATGATCCGGGGCAGTCGCTAGCTCATCTAGCCAATGTCGAGGACTTGAAATCGGGGAGCAGGTCAACCGGATTGCTCAATCAGCGCACGGCTCAATTAGAGCCCCTCTCGGTTGCGGTACTTATCAGGTGAGCGAGCGCGGCACGGCATTTGTTCCGATCTAGTCTCCCTGCCGAAAATCTTCAGACATGGACCAATGTGTTCCGTGATTGAAAATCCCCGTGTCGGCGGTTCGATTCCGTCCCCGTCCACCATAAATTCAAAGACTTAGCCCGCCCTAACCTGGCGGGCTTTTTCGTATGTAAGGCATGTGTAAGGTTGGACGGCTGCGTCAGCCCTTCGCTCGAAATTCGGACAGATGGGCTTTCAGGAAGTCTTGCATGTCGTTCAACTTGGCCTTCACTTCCTCGGTGAACGGGTTTTCTACGTCGGTGAACTCTGTCGAGCCGAACACGATGTCGTCGTTCTTGCGGATCGCTTCATTTTGGTATGGCCTGCGTCCGCTGCCGTCTCCGTACTGCCTTAGCCGACTTTCCATACCGATACGGAGTTTGCTTACGCAGTAGATCAGCGCGTCAACTCTGCGCTTGGCCTCCTCGCCCCATAGAACTTCGGCCTCCAATCCGATCGTCTGCAGTTCCACCGCCGCGTCCCGTAACTGGGAAAACCGATTGTTGAAGACGTGCCCCCAAGCCGCTGCCTCCTCCTCATCAGTGTGATTTGCCGCATCGTAGTCTTTTGGGAATTCTGCGGCCAATGTGACTACGGCACGCGCGTCGTTAATCGCATTGCGGTACTTGTTTGTGGCGCGTGCGAGTTGCCGGGCGACCTCAAATTGGACCTTGCCGGTTTGTTCTTGCTTCCAACGATTCAATCCCCGCCAAGCGATCGTCGCGGAGAACACGGCCGCACCAGATACGGCCAAGTCACGTACTACATCGGCGACAGTCGTCCAGGCGGTTAGATCCGATGTGCTCATGTCCCCCCTCCATGTCTCGTGGTCGTTCAAAGAGCATACCGAACGGGTGGCGGCTGGCTGGAATTCAATCCCACTCCCCGCCATCCGGGCGTGGCTTAGGAGCGCTGACGCGTGAGGCGTCGGCCGGGGGCATGCCCAGCTTCGCCGGCAGCATCCCCATCCGCGCCAGCTTTGCCGAGTGGAACTCCCCGGGCGCTTGCCGAAACTGCACGAACAGGGGCGCCGCAACCTCCAGATACGCGCAGTCGCGGTCGCGTAACGTGCCCTCGGGGGGTATTAAGATGGGGTCAGATGCACTTTCCTTGCATGCTAAATATCTAGCCCTCCGGCCTTACCCCGGCTAACGGCTCGAAATTTAAGCCTGTGAAACACGCCCCACCAGATTACGAATGCCCATTCTGCGCGATAGCGCAGACGCTTCCTGCGCCGGACCCGATGTCGGCGGTGGTGTTGGTGGATGCGTGTGTGTTTGCCGTGGGTTCCCACGCACCACTACGGCGGCATTATGGGTCATTGTCTGGTGATACCCCGGCGTCACTACGAGAACGTGCTGGATATCCCCGACGAGCTGGGTAGTGACTTTTTCCGTGCCGCGCGTCGGCTGGCGCATGCCATGCGGGACGTCTTTGGTTGTGATGGGATATCGACTCGCCAGCACAACGGCCCGGCCGGCAACCAGGATGTGTGGCACTACCACCTGCACGTGTTTCCCCGCTTTACCGGCGACGGCTTGTATGGTGGACCGAAGCTGGCCTACGACCCCGAGGAACGCATGGCGCTGGCGGCCCGACTTCGCGCCGCGTTGCTTAGCTTGATGCGATGATCGTTGCACCGTCGGTTGGGCGGTCAGGGGTTGGGGACGTGTTGTCATCACGCGGATCATCAGCGCTGACGGGGCCACGTATTGACCGAGGCAGAGCCGCCGCCACCATGAACCGCCCGAACTTCCACGTCATCACCGGCGCCTCCGGCGCAGGCAAATCGACGCTGATTGCGGCCTTGCGTGATGCTGGGTACGCGACGGTGCCCGAGGCGGCGCTGGCTGTGATGCGGGCGCAGGGGCGCCAGCGCGGTACCTTGATTGCGCCGGCCGAACGCGGTGCGTTTATGGAAGCGGTGGTCGAACGCAGCCTTGCCGACTACCGAACGGCGCAGAGCATGCAGGCGCCGGTGTTCTTTGATCGCGCGATGCCGGAGTGGCTGCGCTTCCTGGGCCCGGACACCGGTACTCATTATCAGGTGGCCACTGGCTGCACATACGCGCCCACGGTGTTTGTGGCCGAGCCGTGGCCGGAAATCTACATCAACACCGATGAGCGCGTGGCCAGCTTCACGCGGGCCGCGCGTTCCTACGAGCCCACCGTGGAGGCGTATGTGGCGGCGGGCTACACGACGTGCGTGATTCCCAAGCGGTCGGTGGCCGAGCGCATGGCGTTTGTGCTGGCGCACGTGGGCGCCAGCGTGGGATAGCGGACCCGGTCTCTGTGAGCGGCAGTCGGCCTATGACCGCCGAGGCGCGTGTCGCACTGGCGGCGTTTGCCTTCACGCCGCATTGCCTTGGCGTGGCGCGGCGTTTGGATGGGAAATCCATGTTCAGGTCATCGGACCTGAATTCTCGCTGTTTGGGCATGAAAAGCGGTGCTGGATGTAGAGCGCCCTGCGGCTGATGGGTGCCTGCGCGGAATGCGCCGTGGGGGGTCACGCTTCGGGGCTTTTCTGCGCCATCTCGACGAAGGCTCGCATGGCGCTGGAGACGTAGGCGTCATGTCGCTGTATCAATACGGTCTGCACCTGGGCATGCTCCGGCGGCAGCTCGTGCACGGCGATCCGGCCTTCCTGCCAGGCGCGGGCGACCACGCCTCTGGGTAGCAAGGTCACGCCAACGCCAGCGGCCACGCAACTGAGAATGGCATCCAGTGAGCCAAATTCCAGCGGCTCGCAGGTCAGGATGCCCATGTCGGTGAGGATGTATTCGAGCCGCTGGCGATAGGAACAGCCCGACTGGAATACGATGCTTTTCAGATCCCGGACCATGGCCAGATCGGCGGCCGTGCGGATGGTGCGTGGGGTGACCAGCACCATGTCTTCCTGGAAGGCGGCATGTTGGCGCAGCGCTGGATGATGAACGGGGCCAGCGACGAACGCGCATTCCAGGCGGCCTTCGATGACGTCCTCCAGCAGCTTGCGGGTGGTGCCGGTGCGCACGATCAGGTGCACGTCCGGGAAGGCCTGGGCAAATCGGCCCAGAAAAGGGGACAGGCGGATCGCCGTGGTGGTTTCCAGGCTGCCGACCACCAGATTGCCGTGTGGTGCGCCGTCATCGCGGGCGGCGGCCTTGGCATCGGCCATCAGCTTCTGGAGGCGGCCGATGTAGGGCTGCATCCGCTCGCCGGCGGGTGTCGTGGTCACCCCGCGGGCATGGCGCTGGAAAAGCTTGACGCCCAGTTCGTCCTCCAGACTGCGGATGCGCGCGGTGACGTTGGATTGCACGGTGTGCAGCTCGGCGGCGGCGCGGTTCATGCGCCCATGGCGCGAGACCGCCTCGAAGACCATCAAGTCTTTGATGTCCATGACATTGATCTATTTATAAGATATGCAAATCATATATCAAACGGTCAGACTGATGCCTTTGCTCTGCCGAGACGCCGACTCACATGGCGGGGCGGTTTGATGCCCGCTGATAACTTGCTACAAATAAAACAATATCAATGACTTGAATTTATCTTCTTCACCGATCAGAAGCCGGGGATGCCATCTAGATATCTCAACGACAGATATCACTATCTTAAATAATCGCTTTTTGAGATAGATATCCGAAATTAGCATCATCTTTAAAGATACCTAAGGACATGCTCATGACGGTGGCTTCTCCGCGTTCGAACGCTAATCCAGGCCCCCAAGTGAAGGCATGGCGCAGCATTCTTTCAGCGTTCTGTGCCAGCCTGATCGGCATTGGCCTGGCCCGTTTCGGCTATACGCCTATATTGCCCGCAATCATCGATGCCCATTGGTTCAGCTCATCGGCGGCTGCCTACCTGGGGGCGGCGAATCTGGCCGGTTATCTCATCGGTGCCCTGGCGGGGCGTCCCATGGCGGCGCGGCTGAGCGTCGTGGCGACGTTGCGATGGATGATGCTGTTGGCGACGATCTCGTTTTTCGCCTGTGCTTACCCCGTCCATTTTGCCTGGTACTTCGTCTGGCGATTTGCTTCGGGCATGGCCGGAGGCGTGTTGATGGTATTGGCCGCGCCTACGGTGCTGCCGCATATACCGGCGTCGCGGCGTGGATTGGCAGGCGGAGTGATCTTCATGGGCGTGGGTGCCGGCGTCGCCGCATCGGGTACTTTGGTACCGCTGCTGTTGGCCCAGGGGCTGCGGCAGACCTGGTGGGGCCTGGGCGCGTTGTCGCTGGTGCTGACCATGGTGGCCTGGCGCGGTTGGCCTGGCGACAAGGTGCCGGTACCGGAGGCCCACAACACGCACAGGGCCGCACCGAAGTCGTCGCGACTGCGGGCGCTGTATGCCGAATACGCGCTCAATGCCGCCGGCTGGGTGCCGCACATGATTTTTCTGGTCGATTACGTCGCCCATGGGCTTGGCGAGGGTATTCAGGTCGGCGCGCAGTATTGGGTCTTGTTCGGGCTGGGCGCCACCTTCGGGCCCGTGCTGGCCGGCCATCTGGCCGACCGGGCGGGGTTCGCCGCTGCGTTGCGGCTGGCATTCCTGGTTGAAGCGGCGGCCGTGGCGATACCGGCGTTCGGGCTGGGCACGGGGTGGCTGATCGTTTCCAGCGTGGTGGTGGGGGCATTCGTCACCGGCACGGTACCGCTCGTGCTGGGTCGCATCGGTGAGCTGCTGCCCCATCATCCGGTACAGCAAAAACGCGCCTGGAGCATGGCGACGGTCGGCTTTGCCCTGTGTCAGGCAGCGGCCGCCTACGCGCTGTCGTTCGTGTTCGGCGCCAGTGGCAACGACTACCGCCTGCTATTCGTCATCGGTACGGTGGCCATGTTGCTGGCCTTGGCGATCGACCTGGTGGCGGCCGTGACGGCCAAGAGCCCGGACGCTTCCGATTCGCGTGTTCGCAAGGCTGTATCCATGTCGCACGCCGCATCCAGCAAGAGTGCGAGGAGGCAGGCACCATGACTCTTCCTTCGCCTGAGTCCATCAACGGCAACAAAATCGCTGTGAGCGACGCTGGCATGGCCTTTTCGCGCCACCCATGGGTTCATGCGCATCAATCAATGCTGCCGGCATAACCTTGGAAACCCTCTGTGCGAGACGTCGGTTTCCACCGCTCGCGGGACTGCGACGATATCGTGGCAGCGCAAATATAGGGCGGGGCGGAGGCGTACCTACCCACCCACGGTGGCGCTGATGCTTTGCTGCATCGCCATACCATCGTCCGCGTGGCTGATGGTCGAGAGAGGCTCGCTCACCCCCTGCTTCAGGGCCGTGTGAGTCGCAGCATGTGGCCGAAAGCGGGTGGTGGCTTTTCTGGAGACACATCATGAATGACTTGCACATATCGTCCCGTTTGCTCGATTGGCTGGGCATCGATTGGCCAATCATCCAGGCACCCATGGCCGGTGTATCAACGCCAGCCATGGCCGCCGCGGTCGCCGAGGCCGGCGGGCTTGGCTCGCTCGGTATCGGTGCAATGACACCGGAGGTGGCCGGTGAGGCGATCCAGGCAGTTGGTGCTTTGACGCAGCGATCGCTCAACGTGAATGTTTTCTGCCATCCCCCTGCGCAGGCGAATGCCGCGCGCGAAGCGGCGTGGTTGCGGCATCTTGGCCCCGAGTTCGAGCGCGTGGGCGCGCAGCCACCGGCACAACTACGCGAGATCTATCGTAGCTTCGTCGAAGATGCGCCCATGCTCGAATTACTATTGTCGAGTCGGCCGCGGGCGGTGAGCTTCCATTTTGGCCTGCCCGGAGCCGACGCCATTCGCGCTTTGCGTGAGGCCGGCATCATTCTTTTGGCGACAGCAACCAGTCTTGATGAGGCGCGCGCCGCCGTCGAGGCAGGCATCCATGCCGTCATCGCCCAAGGCTACGAAGCGGGAGGCCATCGCGGGATGTTCGATCCGGACGCGCCCGACGACCAGATGAGCACGCTGGCGCTCACGCGTTGTCTGGTGACCTCCATCGACGCGCCAGTCATCGCCGCGGGTGGCATGATGGACGGTGCGGGGATCGCCGCGGCGCTGCAATTGGGGGCGAGTGCCGTGCAGCTGGGGACGGCATTCGTCGCCTGCGACGAGTCGGCCGCGGACGAGAGCTTTCGTGCCTCCTTGTTCAGCGATGCGGCCCATCACACGGTGATGACGCGAGCCGTCTCCGGGCGACCGGCGCGCTGCCTTGCCAACCGCTTCACCGCCCTTGGCGCGCCGCTGCAGCCTGGCGAAATTCCCGACTACCCCATCGCCTACGACGCGGGCAAAGCCCTGAACGCTGCAGCGAAGCGGGCGGGAGATACCGGTTATGGTGCGCACTGGGCCGGCCAGGGAGCCCCGCTGGCAAGGGCGCTTCCGGTGCGCGTGTTGATGTCTGCGCTGATCGAGGAGCTGACCGCATGCATGGCGCCAGAATCGTTTCAGAAGATGGCTCGTCGCTCACCATCTCAAGGCGGTCGCACCTGAGCATCCGGGTAGGTCGTTGCGCGCGTATGGATGCGGGTGAAACAGCGCTCAATGGGTGGCTCTGTCGGGTGCAGCTCACGCAACTTGCGAGCTGCGTGGCGCAAACCTGCGGGGCGTCTACCCATCGCGGTGTTGCTCCGCTGCCAAACCTGGTCAGCAGGCCAGAAGCCCACGTCACCACCTATGAATGCAGGGCGTTTGTGCTGGCGCAGGTGGGCGCCAGCATTGCATGGCTCGACCGGCGTCTTCTGCCTCACCGCTTTGGTTGTCGGCCATCGCGCCCGGTGTCACACGGGCTCAGCGCGAAGCCACCGTAGTCGCGCCGTGTGACTGGCATTCGTCCAAGTGGTCGGAGTGCTGATCGCTGTAAGGCGCCAATTGAGGCACCTGTGCCACCAGTGTCTGGCGTTGCTGCTGCAACTGGCCCAGCGCGCTGCAGAAGTCGGGCGTAAAGATGGCCGCCTTGGCGCGTGCTTCCTCGCGGTCGCCGGCACTCTCGGCGCCGTGGAAGACCAAGTCGAACAGTACGTGCGGAATGGCGTAACGCACCACATGGGTGGCGCTGTCCAGCGACAGGTCGACCACGTGCATGGCGACCTTGCGATAGGCGAGCGTCGCGGCGCGTTGCTGCGCAGTAAGTGGCAGCGGTTTCTTGTCGATGATGACGCTGCCATCGACGGCGATGCTGGCGTGCGTCTTGCCGTGTTCGGCGCTCAATTGCAGCGGCGAGTGGTGCGCGTCCACCCTGGCCTGCTGCATTTGGCGCGTGGTGGATGGCATGCAGCCGGACAACAGTGTCGCGGCGAGCAGGCAGGCGCCGCCTGCCAGGAGGTTCCTGATCGATAGCATGGTCTGACAGCTCCTTCGTGGTCCTGCGCTGACCGGGTGTGAGCCGGATCGTTGAACCGTGTGTGTTGCATATATAGCACACCAATGCACATGAGCAAGCATGCCGAAGGGCATGGGCGCGTGTGGTACGCGTTGGTCGTGTGCTCGCGTCTCTGCTCGCGCCGCGCGTCATGGGCGGGCAATATCGGCAGGTGACAATGCGCGTTTACGCCTTTGGCGGGTGCGGGACGACAACTGATGAAACGCCTTTTGACGCGGTATCTGTGGGCCGGTGCGATGCTGGGAGTGGGTGGCACGTTGCTGTCGGCGCCGGCGGCGGCGCAGGTGCATCTGATCGCCCAGGGGCGGCTGGCTTCCGGCGGTGGCGACAAGGCTGCCAACACCGCGGCGCCGCTGGAAAATGGCGTGGCCGGCAACCGCCTGGGCGGGCTGGGTTCGGCGCTGGCCTACGCCGGCTGCGATACGTTTCTGGCGTTGCCGGACCGGGGTCCCAATGCCAAGGCCTGGAATGCGGCGCTGGACAACACCGACTCCTATATCACCCGCTTCCAGACCCTGCGCCTGACCTTGCATGCCACGCCGCATGACGCGCACTGGCCGTTCCGGCTGCAGCCGGCGTTGCGACAAACCACGCTGCTGTGGTCGTCCAGTGCGCTGGTCTACGGTCCCGGCGCCGCGCCGGTACTCAACCGTGCCGGGCATGACTATTTCACCGGGCGCTCGGATGGCTTCAGCGCGGACCACGCCAGTGACTGGCCTGCCGATGCACGCCTGGACCCGGAAAGCCTGCGTATCTCCAACGACGGGCGCACGCTCTACATCGGCGACGAGTACGGGCCGCATCTTTATCGCTTCGACCGGCAAACCGGGCGCCGCCTGGGTGTCATCAAGCTGCCCGCATGGTTGGCGGTGGCGCATCCGGCGCCGACCGGCCATGCCGAAACCCATCACAACCGTCAGGGGCGCGTCGGCAATCACGGCCTGGAGGGGCTGGCCATCTCGCCGGATGGAACCGTGCTGTTCGGCGCCATGCAGGGCGCGCTGATTCAGGATGGCGGCAACCATGGCGCCTATGCGCGGCTGCTTCGCATCGACCTGCGCAGCGGCCGGGTGCAAAGTTTTGCCTATCCACTGACCCGCACCTCGGGTCGGCACGGCCATGCCCGCTACAGTGGCATCAGCGAGATCGTGGCGGTGAACGATCACCAGTTGCTGGTCGACGAACGCGATGGTGGAGGCCTGGGCGGTAAGCATCCGGCGCGCGTCAAGCGCATCTATGAAGTCGACCTGGCCGGCGCCACGCCGCTGGGTCAGGCCCATGGGCAAGCCGCGCTGGGCCGGCATGCGCTTGGCAAGCACCTGTTTGTCGACCTGGTGAAGCGGCTGGGCGCGCATGGAGTGACGCCGGCGCAGGTGCCGGAAAAGATCGAGGGCATGGCGTTTGGCCCGGATGTGCGCTGGCAGGGCAAGGCCTGGCACACGCTGTATGTCAGTACCGACAACGATTTCCTGGATCGCGTCGATGGCAAGCCCAACCCTGATCGGTTCTTCGTGCTGGCCTTCGCGCCCTCGGACTTGCCCGGATATCGCGCTCAGCAGCGCGCCGCTGCTTGCCGGCGCGGTTCCTGAGTGGCGGTATCGATCGTTTCGCGGTGGCGGGTCGGCAAGCGGGCGAAAACCAGGCTGACACTCAAGCCCGGCTGGTTGTCTTCCAGCACCAGCCGCGCACCGTGCAGTTCGGCCACCGAACGCACCAGGGCCAGGCCCAGTCCGTTGCCGGCGGTACGCCGGCTGCCGTCCAGTCGCAGGAATGGTTGCAGCACGTCCTCGCGATGCTCGGCGGGCACGCCCGGACCGTTGTCGCGCACCGACAGCCTGGCAGCGTGCGTATCGGCGCCAAGTTCCACGGTGATGCGGGTACCGCGTGGGGTGTGACGAATGGCGTTTTCCACCAGGTTGACCAGGGCCTGCATCAGTACCTCGCGGTCGCCCCGGATGCAGATGCCGGGTGTTGTCTGCAGCGCCATGCGGTGGCCCTCGCTTTCGGCGACCACGGCGTAGGCCTCGAACAGCTCCTGCAGCAGCGCGGAAAGATCCAGCGTGCGCAGCTGCTGGACCATTTCGCCGGACTCGACGCGAGCGATGCGCAGCAGCGCCTGGAACACGTTGAGCAATTCGTCGATGTCGGCCAGTGCGCGTTCCAGCGCCGTCTGCAGTGCCTCGGGGTCGTCCGGCGGATGGCGTTGCAGGCGTTCCAGGCGCTGCCGCAACCGGGTCAGCGGCGTGCGCAGATCGTGCGCGATGTCGGCGCCGACGCGGCGCACGTCGTCCAGCAGGGTGGCGATGCGATCGAGCATGCCGTTGATGGTGGCGCCGATCAGGTCCAGTTCGTCGCCGTTGTGCCGGCGTGGCATGCGCCGCTCCAGCTGACCGTCGCTGATCGCTTCGGCCGCCTGCGACATGGCCCGCACCCGCGCCGACAACCGTCGCCCCACCAGCGCGCCCACCAGCAGCGAGACTAGAATCACGAACAACAGCGACACCGCGAAGATGCGGCCGGCGACGCCGCGCATGTGCCGCAGATAGAACGCATCGCGACCGACTACCAGCCAGCCGTGCTGGGCGGTGCGGGTGGCGAACAGTGTCAGCGTGTGTGCCTGCGGTTGCGGCGCGCGCCGCGTCGCGCGGGGCCGGAACTGCAGGCGTTGCCAGCCTGCGCGCGTGGGCATGTGGTCCAGGTTGCCGGCCAGCTTGATGCCGTTGGACGCGTACAGCGCGTACCAGCGCGGCAGACCGGCGCTGAGAATGACGCGCTCTTCGATCTCGGTGCTGAGTGCATCCAGTCCGCGCTGGTAGGACAGCAGCACCAGGTCGCGGGCGTCGGCGCGGATGGCGCGGTGCTGTTCCTCCCGTGCTTCATGGGCGGTGCCGATCCACAGCACGGCCGCCGTCAGCAACGAGAACAGCGTGAACAGGCAGGCCAGCAGCAGTGCCAGCCGGAACGCACTGGTGGGTCGACGTCGCATCCGGTCGTTACCGCAGCCGGTAGCCGTAGCCGCGCACCGTCTCGATAAGGCTTTCACTGGCGCCGCGACGCACCTTGCTGCGCAGGCGCGACATGTGGGTCTCGACGACGCCGGTGCGCGGGTTGAAGTTGAAGTGCCATACCTGCTCCAGCAGCATCGAGCGCGTAACCACGCGACCGGCGTGGCGCATCAATACCTCCAGCAGGCGGTATTCGGTCGGGGTCAGGTCCAGCACGTCGCCGTCCAGGCTGGCTTCGTGGCGCACCAGGTCCAGCCGCAGCGGGCCGGCCTCGAAGCAGGTCTGCACGTCGGCCAGCGCCGGGCGCCGCGCCACCGCGCGCAGTCGCGCCAACAGTTCGGCCAGCGAGAACGGCTTGCCCAGGTAATCGTCCGCCCCCGCGTCCAGGCCCTCGATGCGCTGGCTGGTGTCGCTGAGCGCGGTCAGCATGATGATCGGCGCGCGCACGCCGGCGGCACGCGCCGCGCGCACCAGTCCGATGCCGTCCAGGCCGGGCAGGCGCCGGTCCACGATCAGCGCATCAAACGACTCACCGATGGCCGCGGTCAGGCCATGTCGGCCCGTGCCCACCGCGCGCGTGTTGTAGCCTTCCTCGTGCAGACCGGTGGCCACCCACTCGCGTGTTTCGGCATCGTCCTCGACGATCAGTACACGCAAGACATCCTCCTTTTCCCCGGACGTGGCCGCTGCAGGGTGCCCGTCCGCAGGCGCCGCGCTCATGGCGGCGCCTCCAGACCATGGACACTAGGTGGCAAAGATGACGGCACGGTGAAAACGGCGCCTGTCAGTGCCGTGCCAGGTGCGTCCAGGCCACCCCCGGAAGCAGCGGGGTGAATTGCTGGCGCACCGCCTGCAGGGCATCGGGGTTCAGCCCCAGTGCCTCAAGCAGGGTAGGCGCCACCGAGGTGGTCGACACCGGCGTGCGCAGGCGCCAGCCCGGGTGCGGCAGCATGGGGCCGGACAGCAGCAGCGCCACATGCGTGTCGTCGTCGCTGAAACCGCCATGCTCGGCGCGCTTGCTGGCGCTGGCGTCGTCATAGATGACGCCCGGGTGAGGAATCACCACAATGTCCGGGGCACGGTTGTCGTGCTCGGCGGAGGGAAACAGCAGCGCCAGACGACGGCCCCAGAGCACGTTCTGGATGCCCAGTTGGGCGCGATCGGCCAGCAGCGTGCGCGCCACGGTGCCGGTGTTGCGCGCATCGTGCAGCCACAGCAGGGCGACCTGATCGGTGGTCAGCTGCGCCGGTTCGTCACGGGCGGCGTCGGCGACAACGGCCTTAAGGCGCGCCTTGTCCACATGGGTGATCTGCGCCGGGTCGATGGGTCCGTTGCCGTGCTTGGCGGTGATGATCAACAACGTGCTGGCGGCCAGGTGCTGCTTGACCAAGGTGGCCTGCAGCTCGCCGATCAGGCTGTCGACATGGCCCAACGCCGCGTCCAGCGAGGGCGAGGGCATGCCTTCGGCGTTCTGGTAGCCGGCCAGCTTCTGCGCCACGTTGATGCTTTGCAGGTTAAGACCCAGCAGGGTGGGCACCGGGGCCCTGGCGTGGCCGCCGTGGCGGTGGCCCTGCAGCTCGTTGATCACCGCGCGCATCTTGCCGGTGTCGTAGGTCTCGGTGGCGGCGATGGATGCGGTGATCACATCGGTATCCATCTGGTCCTCGCCATCCTTGCCGATCTCCGGCGTGTAAAGGTCATCCACGCCGTGTCCCGAGGGTCCCTGCACGATGGCGTAGGCCGGGTGCTTGTCGGCCCAGGCGGTATAGCCGCCAGCCTGGTGCACTACGTTGAAGACGGTGTTGACCTTCAGGTATTGCCACGGATACACGCGCCGGCAGCCGTGCGCCGGGTCGCGCGGCAGCCTGGCCGGGTCGATACCGCTGCCGTCGGGCTTGTCGATGTGCTCGTTGTAGAGCACGTGTGCGCCGTCGGCGACGCATGGCCCTTGCGCCGGCGCCAGGCTACGGTCCCAACTGTTGTCGTAGTACACCCCGGTTACCGCCGGGGTGCCCCCGGTGACCAGCGCCAGCAAACCCGGAAACGAGTCGGCCGGTACCACCGTGTGCGCATCGGTATATTCAATGCCATGTGCGGCCAGCGCAGCCAGATGCGAATCGGGGTGGAAGCGAATGAAATAACGCAGGTCCAGGGCGTGCAGACCATCGATGCTGACCAGTACCACGTGGCGGACCGGCGAGGGGCGGGCGTGCAGCGAGGCAGCGGCCGGCCAGGCGCTGGCCGCCATCAGCAGCGCACAGCAGCGCGCAACAAAGCGTTTGTGCATGAATCGACTCCGGATGCGCCGTGCCGGCGCGCAGGAAAAAAGAGCGGTCCGCGCGGCACGGGTCGCCACGCGGACCGCATCCGCGGTGACTTAAAACACCGGGATATTGAAGCTCGCCATCAGGCTGCGGCCGGGCGTGGCATAGAACAGCGGAACGTTGCCGGCTGTGGTGCCACTCAAGACATTGAGCTTGCGGATGTCAGCCAGGTTGAACACCTGCAGGCTGAGACGGGAGCCGCGCGGCAGCACCGCCGCTTCGGGCAGTGTGTAGTGCACGGAAAGATTGGTGATGGTGTTGGGCTTGAAGCGATAGATGCCGATGTCCTGGCCGCTGGCGCTGGTGCCGTAGTCGCCGAAGTTGGCGCCGGTGTACTTGGCGGTGAGCACCGCGTTCCAGGCGCCATGGGTCCACATCAGTGCGGCCGAGCCCATGTAGCGGGGCGTCTGCTTGAGCTGCAGGCCGTCGGAGTTGCGCGTGGCCTTGTTGTAGGTGGCATTGGCGTACGCGGTCAGGCCGCCGCCGATCAGGTAGCTGCCTTCCACTTCCAGGCCGCGGTATTTGACGCCGCCCAGGTTCTGGAAATAGGTGACGCCGGCGATCTTCTTCTTGCTGACCATGTTGGAGAAGTCGATGTCGTAGGCATCCACCGTGAAGTTGGTACGGTCGCCCTGCCACACGGTGCCGATCTGGTAGTTGGTGGTCTGCTCGGGCTTGACGCTGGCCGCCGACGAGCCCGGGTCGGGCACGTAGTAGAGATTCTCGTTGGGCGCCAGGTAACCCTTGGCTGCCTGCACGTAGGCGGTCCAGCCATCGGCGATGCGGTAATGCGCGTCAATCGCCGGCAGCAGCTTGGACCAGGTCTGGCTGTAGTCCTGCGGACCGCCGATCTTTTCCTGCACCGAGGCGACATCGTGGCGCTTGAACCAGGCGTACTTGAGGCCGCCGGACACGGTCAGCGCGTCGGTAAGGTTCCAGTCGTATTGCAGATAGGGCTGGAAGGTCTGGAAGGTGCCGTCGATGCGGCGATCCTTGCTGCTGCCGTTGAAGGCATCGGCGCGGCTGGCGCCATTCCAGGCCCAGTGGTTGGTCGCGTCCTCGTCGATTTGATAGCGGTGATACAGCTGCTTGTTGTACCAGAGACCGTACTTGAGCTCGCCCGGCCCCAGCGACTGGTGCATGCGCAGGGTGTCGCCCCAGTTGCGGTACAGCATGTACATGTTCTGGCCCGGCACATTGGTGGCGCTGTAATAGGTGCCGTTGGGCGTGCCTGCGCCAGCGGGGAAGGTGCCGTCGCCGGTGGAGCCGGCCGGGCCGTTGCCGGTGCCGTAGTTCAGGTTGCCGCCGTTGGGGTCCAGCCCGTTCCAGCCGCGGTGGTAGTCCGACACCGTGTACAGGTTGTTGTCCACGTGCACGTCGCCCAGCCGCGTGGTCAGGCGGATGTACTCAAGATCGGTATTGACGGTGTCGAAGTTGTAGCAGGTGCAGGCCTGGCTGCTCGGGTCTCGGTTGAGGCCGTAGCGATCGCCGAACACCTGCATCTGTCCGGGCAGGTTGCTGCGCGTGGCGGTGTCGCCCTCGGGGGCCACATAGGGATAGCTGGTGGCGCCGACGATGGCCGAGTTGCTGCCGGTGCCGGTGTTGACCAGCGAGGCGAAGGTCAGCTCGGTGTCCTCACCCAGCGGCTTGACCGCCTTGAAGAAGAAATTGTGTCGCACCAGGTTGGCACCGCTCAGGTAGCCGTCGGTCTCCATCTGGCGGTAGTCCACGTAGGCGCGCAGGTCACCGGCCTGATGCAGGGTGCCGGTGTCCAGCGAGGCGCCCAGCATGTGCGTGTTGAAACTGCCCCAGGTACCGTACACGTGGGCGCCGGCAGTCCTGGCCGGGTCGCGGCTGTTCATCGACACGGTGCCGCCAAACGTGGCGTAGCCGATGGTCGAGGCATTGCCGGGTCCGCGGTCGACGCTGACGCTGCCGATATCCTGCGGCATGAAATAGTTCACCGAGTGATGGGTGAAGTCGTTGGCGTCGCCGAACGGGATGCCGTCCATCAGCAGGTTGAACTGGCCATCCTCGAAACCGCGGATCTTCAGGCCCTTGCTGTTGCCCATGCCGCTGCCATTGGGTTCGGCATCGTAGACACTGGGCGTCAGCGCGATGACATCGGTATAGGCGGCAATGGGCGACTGCATGGCGCGGATCGCCTTGCCGTCGATGACGGCGCGCGGCTGGGTGGCCGTCAGCGGGGTGATCGACGGCAGTTTCTGCGCCGAGATCGTGTCAGCCGTGACATTGACCGTCGACAGCTGCTGGCTGGGCGTGTCCTTGTGCTTGTTGTGGGCGAGGGGGGCCGTATCGGTGGTCGTCGTCCCGGCCAGTGCCGAGGCGGGGGCCAGGATGGCGGCGATGGCAAGAACGAGCGTCAGTCGGTGCGGAAGTCCGGTGCGCGGCGGCATGAGTGGTTTCCCGTGAGATGGATGACACGGGCATGATCGGAGCCGGATGCGGCGCTCGCTTTACCGCGGGCTGCCAAACGGGGCACGGCGCGCTTACAAAACCGCAAGGTTCATTGGCGCCACTGACGCCCATGGCGATACGTGCCGCGCCATGGGTGCAGGCCCGCGAGTGGCGCGCTGCGATGGTGAAGCATGGGGGCTTCCCTCGGGGCACGGGCCAGGCAGGCTCCGCTGCCGGCGCGGGTCAGGCACGTCCGGCGGTGAATGCGCCAGAGGTGTCTGTCGGCATCCGGCACGTGGCGCACAGGGAAACCCTGCCCGATGGCCCCGGCCGTTTTGCCGATCCCGTTGGTGCGTTGCGCGAGGCTTGCGCGGTGGTCAGTCCCCGCCGCCAAATTCCTCGAAGGCGCGCATCGCCTCGGCGGCGTACATCAGTGACGGACCACCGCCCATATAGACGGCCACGGCCAGGGTCTCGGTGAACTGCGCGCGGGGCACCTTAAGCCGTACCAGTGTCTTGACGTGGAAGCCGATGCAGCCGTCGCAGTGACCGGCCACGCCAATGGCCAGCGCAATCAGTTCCTTCTGGATGGCTGAAAGCTCACCCGGCGCCAGTGCTGCCTTGGCCATGGCCGAAAAGCCGGTCATGGTGTCGGGCTGGTCGGCGCGGAAGGTGGCCAGCGCCTGGTTCAGGTCGTCGGTAAGGGTTTTGAACGACAGATGTGACACGCGTCGGCTCCTTTGGCGCAAGGGCGTGGATGCGGACGCAAGCCGTCCACGCGACGATTTTGCGGGAGATCGGCCTGGTGCTTATGGATTTGGATCAATAACCGGCCCGGCGCACGTGGGCGCTTGCCAGCCGACCAAAGCCGCCGCTCCCGCCAAGCCGCAACCTTGATGCATGTCAATCCGGCGGGCGCGCGCGCGCCTACAGTGGCTATCGCCTTTCGCGGGTTCTACCGCCTCAAAGAGGACAGCCATCATGCGTTCATCCGCTATCGCCGTCATGTGTATTTCACTCGTCCTGGCATGGGGATCATCGGCCACGTTTGCACAGAAGCGCGGGGGCGGCGCACAGCGTTCGCATCCGCCTGCCAGCACCACGCGCGGTGACCGGCTGCAAACGCAGGACCGCATGAAGGACCGCGATCAACTGCACGACCAGGACCGCATGCGCGATCGCGACCGCATCCACGACCAGGACGGCCGGGCCATCTATGGCTATCAACTGATGACGCCGGCCGAACGTCGTACCTACATGAACCACATGCGCAGCCTGAAAACGGTGCAGGAGCGCAACGCGTATCGCATGGAACATCGCAACGAGATGCAGCAGCGCGCCCGCGAACGTGGCGTGGCCATGCCACCCGACAGCGGGCAGGGCACGCAGCGCCAGGGTGGCGATGGCGGCAACTGAACAAGGCGCCCGGGCGGCGCTTGCGGTCGCGGTGGCGGCAAGGCGTATATCGACGTTGCAGGCGAGGGCAGCGCTTGCTGGGGACCGTCGAGGCCTTGCCGCCGCCCTCTGCGGATGCGGGGTTCTTGCCGTGGCGGCGTGAAGTGTGGCGCCGTGCGTGAATGTGCCGGCGACCGACGCGCCGATGATGACTTCACGATCAGGCGGCGGCGCGGGAGCGGACGCGCCACCGCCGTGCGGATCAGACCGCCGCGGAGGCGTAGTCCATGCGCCTGAGATCGTCCAGCATGCCCGGTCCGGTGGGTTGCCATTTCAGCGTGTTTCGCGTCCAGGCGCTGGACGCCAGCAGATCCATGCCGGCGAAACCCGCCAGCCAGCCGAAGTAGTCCGGGGCCTGCTCGGCACCGATGGATTTCACCGGCATGCCAAGGCCCTCTCCCAGTACCTGGACGATGTCGCGCACGGCAATACCCTCCTCGGCCACTGCGTGGTAGCGCGAGCCGGCTTGCGCATGCGCCAGCGCCAGTACGTAAAGCCGTGCCACATCGTTGACGTGAGCGGCCGGCCAACGGTTCCGGCCCTCGCCCAGATACGCGCAATAACCCCTCTGGCGGGCGATGTCGATATAGGGGCTGACAAGTCCCTGCCTGGCGGTATCGTGCACCTGCGGTAGACGCATCACGGAAACAGCCAGGCCACGCTCCAGCAGATCCTGCGCGGCTTGCTCGGATGCCTTGCGCGGATTGGGATGATCGAAGTTGACCACATCCTCGCGTGCCGGTCCGCCGTCACCGGGGTCACCCAGGCCGGTGCCAGAGGTAACCAGCAACGGCCGATCGGAGCCGGCCAGTACCTCGCCCATGGCGAGGATCACACGACGATCCTTTTCGCAGTTGGCGACAAAGTTGGAAAAATTGTGATCGAACGCGGTGTGGATCACTGCGTCGGCCTGTTCGGCGCCGGCCTGCAGGCTGGCCGGGTCTTCCAGCGTGCCGCGATGCACCTCGGCGCCGGCCTGGGACAGCGCCTGGGCGCCGGCATCCGAACGCGTCAGGCCCAGCACCTGATGGCCGGCGCCGAGCAGCTCAGGCACGATCCTCGAGCCGATGAAGCCGGTGGCACCGGTAAGGAAAACACGCATGGCACTCTCTCCAGAAGGTGGAACGGAAGCCCAACGTGCCGCGTTTGTTCAACAGGTAAAAGTAGTGAAGTTATCCCGGTATAAGCGCCAACAGGCTCGGCGTCTGTCCAGGGATGTCCAATGCAAGCAGAGCAGGCGCTTTACTGCCCGCTCTGCTTGCATCACGGGGCATGATTTTCAGCGCTTGCCGTTGCCTGTGCCACGTGATGATCCGCCCGCCGGGTCGAGTTT
This sequence comes from Oleiagrimonas sp. C23AA, assembly GCF_011759385.1. Classification (GTDB taxonomy): domain Bacteria; phylum Pseudomonadota; class Gammaproteobacteria; order Xanthomonadales; family Rhodanobacteraceae; genus Oleiagrimonas. Next base: position 48,923 of record NZ_JAARLY010000002.1, read on the forward strand.
CCGCGCGTAGGGGCATTGCCGCGTCCTTTGCCTGATGGTTTGCCCGGGTTCTTGCTTGGGCGTTGGGAACCGGTGATTTGGACATATGACCTCCGTGTTTAGTGGCCGCGCCCTCATGGCCAAGCCACGCCCAACATGGTGAGGTGGGATGTCCATTTGGTGACCACGGATGGCAGGGGGCGGGTACGGCGAAGGCAGGCCTATGGTCTCTCGGATTAAAGGGCTTCATCCTCGACGAATTGCTTCAGACGACCCAGCGCCTGGTCCCATTGCGCGGCGATGGCATCGAGCGCCTGACGGGCCTCGTCCAGGCGCGTCGGTTCGAAGGCCCAGCGGCGTTCGCGCCCGTGTTTGTCGTCATGGACCAGGCCGGCGTCGGCCAACACCTGCAAGTGCTTGGTGACTGCCTGGCGGCTAATGGCGGTGCCGGCAGTGAGCTGGGCGATCGACAACGCACCGCCCGCGCAAAGCATGGTGACCAGGCGCAGGCGGGTGGCATCACCGAGCGCGGCAAATACCAAGGCGGATGTTTCTACGCGCGCGTCGCGGCGTGCGGACTTAGTGCGCGTCGACATATCGCTGGATGTTGCTGATCTGTTTCTTCCAGCCACCACGGTTGGCGCGCAAGGCATTCTCACGGCGTGCGGCTGGCAGCGCGTCAAAACCCGACTCGGTGAGCCGAAGCAGCGTGCCATCGTAGGCTTCTTCCAGCTCGAAGCTGACCAGGGTAGTGGGCTCGTCGCTGTAGTCGACGGTGGTATCCACCGCATAGGGATGCCAGCGATAGGAAAACAGCCGCATTGGTTCGATGCGCTCGATCAGCAGCGTGATTGGCGTGCCGCGAAACTTCTCCTGCATCTTGGCCACTTCCGCATCGACCTGGGTCGGTTCAATGCGGCCACTTACCGGCTGGCCGGCGATGAACGGGCCATCGAACGCCATGCCGAACCACGCCCCGAACTGTGCCGGGTCGGTCAGCGCCCGCCATACGCGCTCGCGTGGCGCCTTGAGAAGTATCTGCCGTTCAATGTGATCGGTGCTGTTCATGCGCGGCTCCATATTTACGCAACCATTAAGTTGCATAATGCGCCAAGGCTGATCAAAAAAGCAACTAAAAGGTTGCGTTTACGCGTGGTCTGCCTGCCCCGCTCAGATCGAGAGTGAGGTAGCCTGTGCTGGCGTCGGCGCATCGCGATTGCCGCGCGCAGCGTAGCGGGTGGGTGCCATGCCTGCGTGGCGTGAGAAGGCGGCGCTGAAGGTGCTGGCCGAGCTGTAGCCGACGCGCTCGGCGATCTCGGTGATGCCTGCATCGCCGCGACGCAGCAGTTGCTTGGCCAGCGCCATGCGCCAGGCCAGCAGGTAGGCCATGGGTGCCATGCCGACGGCGCGGCTGAAGCGTTCGAAGAAGGTGGAGCGTGACAGCGCGGCGTGGCGCGCCAGTTCACCCATGCTCCAGCGTCGCGACGGGTCGCCATGCATCGCGCGTAGCGCCTGCGCCAGGCGCGCATCGGACAGGCCGCTGACCAGACCGGGCGACGCCTGGGTGGGCGTGTTCGAGCGCAGCGCTTCGATCAGCAGCACTTCCAGCAAGCGCGTCAGCACCATCTCACGCGCCGGACGCTGCGCGCGGGCTTCCTCGCCCACCAGCTTTACCAGCACGGCCAGTCGCCGGTCGCCGCGAATGTGCACACGGCGCGGCAGCAGCGATATCAGCAACGCCGCGTCGGGCGAGGCGAACTGGCAATGGCCAATCTGCATGCGCAGGTCGATGGGACCGTCCTGTTGACCGATGCGAAAGTGCCCGTCGCCCAGCGCCACTGGCTGGGTGTCGATGTGCGTGTCCACGTCTTCCAGACTGGCCATGGCGGTGCCATGCGAGGCGGGCATCAGCAGAAAGTCGCCGCTGCGCAGGGTGAGCGCTTCGTCGCCTTCGGTCAGCACGCGACAGCCACCTTCCAGCACCACGCAATAGAACGACTCGCTGGCATCGGGGCGGTGCACGCACCAGGGGCCGGCGCCCACCACCGATTTGGAAAAGCGTGCGCTGGGCTCCAGCAAGGTGACTACATCGGTCAGGGGATCAGTCATGTCGGACGCTCGCCAAAAATATATGGACGCTTGCACGCAGCGCGTACGGTCACCGCGGCCTATCGTGTCGCCAACCCACCCACGCTGCAAGGAGTTGTCTCATGCAAACCGTATTGATCACCGGCTGCTCGTCCGGTTTCGGGCTGGAAACCGCGCGCTATTTTCTGGCGCGCGACTGGCGTGTCATCGCCACTATGCGTACCCCCGACCCGGCCGTACTGCCGGAATCTGAAAACCTGCGTGTGCTGGCGCTGGACGTGACCGATGCCGACAGCATCCGTCGCGCCATCGACCAGGCCGGTCCCATCGATGCGCTGGTCAACAACGCCGGTGTTGGCGCCGCTGTGCCCTTTGAGCTGACCTCACCTGAGATCGCCCGAGCGCTGCTGGAAACCAACACTATCGGCACCATGGCCATGACGCAGGCGGTGCTACCGCAATTTCGCGAGCGCCAGGCCGGGGTGGTCGTGAATGTCACCTCCACCGTCACCCTGAAATCGCTGCCGCTGGTGTCGATGTACACCGCCAGCAAGGCAGCGGTGAATGCATTTACCGAGTGCATGGCGCTGGAGCTGGCGCCGTTCGGTGTGCGCGTGCGTCTGGTATTGCCGGGGCGCTCGCCGGAAACGCGCTTTGGCGACAACGCGCATCGCGCCGGGCTGGATCACCCGGCCTACGCCGGGATGGTTCAGCGTGTGGTGGCCGGCATGCGTGACACTTCCAGTCCGATGACCCATGCGCCGGATGTGGCCAAGGCTGTCTGGCGTGCGGTGACCGACCCTTCGGCGCCGGCGCGTCTGCCCGCCGGGGCTGATGCCGAGGCCTGGGCCGCGGGCGGCTGAGGCCCTGCCGCAGGGGCGCGCGGGCACCGCATGCCGCCCGCGCGAACCTGCTCTTGCCCTTGTCGGGCGGCCGCTCATGCGGACCGCTTGCCCGGGGCATGCCCGCTCGCGCCACGGTCCGATACCGCATGGGCCCCACCTGTGCCATTGACGCCCTGGTGTGGGCCGACGCTGCGCTGCGATCGGTGCGCGCGCGTCAGCGCAGAACGCCGGGTAGCCAGCGTGCCACGTCGCGCCGACGTGTCCGTGATGCCACGTACAAGCGACGCGCCCGCCACGATTGCCAGAGCACCAGCAGCGCCAGCACGATGACCATGAAGGGTGCCACCGCGTCAGGCCAGGGTGTTGGCACCTGTCCACGTGGCAGCAGGCGCACGCGCATCAGTCCGTCTTCGGTGTCGACGGCGGCGACGATCGCGTGGATCTGGAAGTCGCGCTCGTCCATGCGTTGCGCCAGCGCGTGCAGTGCCTTGCCGGGATGTTCGTCGAGCCATGCGATGATCTTGGCCGCAGGCAACGGATCGGCCGGCTCGGCGAGCTGCAGTTGCACGGCGCGGGCGCGTGTTTCCGGCGCCAGCGTCAGCGCTTCCCGCAGGCTATCGCCATAGACCGGTGCCAGCGCCGCCTCGATCAGCTCGGCCAGCAGCTGCGTATCGGCCCTGCCGAGCACGATGCTGTCGCTGCCCGACTGCGGTCGCCTGGCCTTGATCCTGAGCATGCGCAGCGCGCTTCGCAGGCGACGGCAGGCGCGATCGTGGCGACGCTCACACAGGTTGTAGGCGTCTTCGGTCAGTTGTGGGAAGTGCGCCAGGAAGTGATCGCCGCGAACCCGCTCCAGCGCTCGTTGCAGGGCCGAACGCGCCGGACTGCTGTCGCCTTGGTTGCGGCGCAGACGGCCGGCCTGGCGCTGCAGACGCCTGACGGTGGCGGGGATCTCGATGGCTCGGGGTGCCTGCGCCGCACCCCAGGTCAGGCGTGAACAATCGGCCAGCCAGGCCGGACCTCGCTCGGAGAATCTGGCACTCGCCTCGCGGGCGACGGCGCAGCGCGCGGTACCGGACGCAACCAGGCGGTCGCCCGGTACCGGAAGATGACGACGCAGCCCGGCGGCCGTATCGGCGTGGACGGTCGAGGGTCCGGTGACCAGATTCCAGGCCAGCGCCACCGACGTACCCAGCGGCGCGGCGATCCACCAGGCCACCATCAGCACCAGCGCCGCCAGTACCGCCAGGGTGGCGTGACGTCCCCAGTGCACCACCGGATAACGCTGGCGTTGCTGATAGATGCTCAGCTGGCCGTGTCGCACCACATGCCCCTGGGTGTCCATCTCCAGATCCATCGTGCCGCTGGGCAGGCGCGATTTCAGATGCTCGAACCACGAGGCCGGGTACTTCGCTTTCACCTCGCCCATGTAGATCGCGATGGAGCGGATGTTCTGTTCCTCGTAGGCATTGACCTCGGCGCGCAGGCTCAGCGGTCCGCGCATATGGCGCAACTGCGCGGGTCTGGTGAACAGTGGCCGGTTCGGTGCCGCGAGATAGCGCCACAGTCCAAGGATCAGTATCAAGGCGGGTGCCGCCACCAACGCCGGCATGGTCTGGGCGAAGGTCGCGCATATCAGCACTCCGGCCAGACCCAGCGCGATGCCTATGGCGCCAGCACTGCCGCGCGAGGCCGCATCCTGGCGCAGTTGCATTTCCTGCTCGCGCTCGTGACGGGTGCCGAGCAGGCGCGTCGGCGCGGGGCCGCCATCGCCGTCGTACGCGGACACAGCAGCCATGCCGTCTGCTGCCGGGGCTTGCCCGGCGGTCATGCCGCTGTCCAGGGTACCCAGATCGCCCGATGCAAGTCTCACGCGCGCCTGCTCTTTCCTTTGCTCGGCCTCGACTGCATCGGCCAGCGTGTAACCGTTCAGGCTCAGCACGATGACCTGCTTTTTGGCCAGCACCACCTCGGCATCGTTGATCGCCCCCAGACGGGTACGCAGTCCGGGATGCAGCTTGACCTCGATGTCATCGATCAGGTCGAACCACTCGCCCGCGCCATGGCGCCCCTTGATGCCGTGGCGGACATAGGCGCCACGGAGCCGGCGCACATCGTCGCCGCATGCACGCGGATGGAAGGTACGCTCGACCAGCGCACGTTCCTCGCCGCCCAGCGCGCGAATGGGTTGGCTGTCGCGGAACTGGCGAAGGGCCCGTTTCGATCGCCGTCGGCGGCGCATGTAGACCGTGGTGCTGTAGATGGAGATCAGCAGCAGCACGAGAAGAAGCAGAAGTTGTATGGAGCCCATCTGTTTCGAGACGTCCCTTGAGCGGTTGCACGCAAAGAGCCAGACGGTTGCAAGGTACTCGGGGCGAGTCAATGAACACGGCATGGGGACGTCGACGGGCGACGCCTGGTGCCGCATGCAAGTGGCCGACTCCACGAGAAGGTGAAGTGGCCGCGGTATGGTGTCGCGGGCTTTCGGCGTGCTGATCGTTGCATCGCTGCGCGGCAGCTCGGCTGCATACCCGCGCCATGGCGCGCTAAGCTGCGGTCGGTGGTTACCAAGAGTGCCTGGTATGCGTTGGATGGCTCCACTTGAATGGGTCGGGCGTGCGCTGGCGCGTTTCCTGGGCAAACCACGCCAGAGCGAGTGGCACTTCGGTACCTCCAGTTTCGAGCTCCTGGCCAAGACGCTGCGCAAGGGTGACGTGGTGCTGGTCGAGGGCAGCAGCCGTTTCAGCACGGCCATCAAATACCTGACCCAGTCGAGCTGGTCGCACGCAGCGCTGTTCATCGGCGAGGTGCCTGAGGCAGGCGGTCCGGCGGGATTCCTGCTGCTGGAGGCTGACGTTGAACATGGCGTGCGCGTGGTGCCGCTGGATACCTACGCCGGTCAGCACACACGCATCTGCCGTGCGGTGGGTCTGTGCCAAGAGGAGATCGACCGACTGGTGGCCCACGCCATGGCGCGCATCGGCCAGCGATACGATGTGCGCAACATCGTCGACCTGATGCGCTTCCTGCTGCCGACACCGCCGTTGCCCGGCCGCTGGCGCCGCCGCATGCTGGCGCTAGGCAGCGGTGACCCGACCCGTGCCATCTGCTCATCGCTGATCGCCGAAGCGTTCCAGAGCGTGCGATACCCGATTCTGCCGCGCGTCGAACGCAGCGCTCGCGGCAGTCGCGCGGCACGCCATGCGCGGCGGGAAATTCTGCACATTCGCAACTCGCGTCTGTTCACTCCGCGCGACTTCGACATTTCGCCGTACTTTCGCATCATCAAGCCACTGATCGAGCAGCGCTTCGACCCGCATCGACTGCGCTGGGCCAGGCCGGAAGATGGCACTACTATCCACAGTGATCATCGACGCGGATAAGAGCCGCATTGGCGTGACATCGGCCGACAGGGAGTGGATATATGAGCCGGGTATGGATCCTGTTGATGGCTGGCCTGTCATTTTTGGCCATCTATCTGTTGACACACCATCGTTCCAGGCATGTGCAGTCACCGGGACCGCGTCCCGACAACCAGGCGGCGCTGGCCTCGCCGCATCCGCTTGATCGGCATTTCAGTTGCGATGGTAGAAAGTACTGCAGTCAGATGCGCTCCAGAGCGGAGGCCGAGTTTTTCAACAGGAATTGTCCCGGTACTCGCATGGATGGCGATCATGACGGAGTGCCGTGCGAAAATGATTCCAGGTTCTGACTTCAGCTAGATGGATCACTGGAGTTGTGCAGTGAATCGGTTGGCGGACGCTTTACCTCGGTACCGGTCAACCGGCCCACCTTGACGTGACCGTGCAGTCCGGCAAATTCGCGATCGGCCTGACGCTGCACCTGGTCCAGCAATACCGATGCGGTGCTCAAGGGCATGCTGCTGCCCTTGCCGGGATTTTGCTGTGGCCCGGTGGGACTGATTCCGGCGAGGTAGGCCTGTCCACCCCAAAATGCGGCTTGGCGCAGCAGTTCGGTGCGGCGGTTGTAGCGCCGTTCGGCGCGCTTGCCGGCATGCGCATCGTCGTAGCGGGGCTTGAGCTGCTTGAACAAGGCATTGGCGCGCGCGGTTTGCGCCGCGCTCAGCCGGCTGCGCGCCAGTGCGTAGTCACGCATGTAGGTCCGGTTGCCACGCTCTACCGACAAGGCCAGCCATGCCGTGCCACGTGCTGGATCGGCGGGAAGTCCCAGGTCACCATGGAAATAGGCCAGGCCCAGCGCATACTGCGAAGCCTTGTCGCCCCAGTAGGCCGCCTCGCGAAGATCGGATACGGCCTTGCGCGCGTATTGGTGGCTGGCGTCGATGCGTGCCTGGCAGGCGTAGTACACGCCCGGCAGCAGGCTTTGCAATCCGGCATTGCATGAAAGCGTGCCAGCCGCATGGTGGGCAGGTTCCTTGGCGGTGACATAGGTGCTGGTGCACATCAGCGCTGCAGCCAGTGCCACGCCGGTCATCATTCGGTGAATCGCCACGGGCTCACTCCTGTGATATCCAAATAGGCGTCCTTCCGCAATCTACGCCGCCTGCCCGTGGTGCTCAACACGCCGGCGCGTGGCACAGTGCATCCACTTTAGGGAGAGATGAGGGCACGGCATGAGGGCTTGGATCGGCATGATGCTGAGCGTGGCGAGCGCATCGGTGATGGCCGCTACGCCGCCACGCTCGGCGACGACGGCGGCCAGCGCGCCGCAGCACAACGCCAGCTACATCGATAGCCACGGCACGGCGCATGTGTCTCGCCTCGTGCCGGTGCCCAAGACCATCAGCGCTCAGGCGCAGGCCTTTCTTGCGCAGCGCGCGTCCGATGCGCCCGATCACAGCAGCGTGGCCCAGCAGCGCCGCGCGGTGGACGCCTGGCAGGCCGGCGCCGCGAAGGACTTTCTGAAGCGTTATCCGGCCACCGTGCGCGCCGATCGCATGGCCGGTGTGCCTGTCCGTGTGGTGACGCCGATGCACCTGCCGGCGGCGCATCGTGACTACGTGCTGATGAACCTGCATGGCGGCGGGTTCGTGGTCGATTCCGGCTCGTTCACCGAATCGATCCCGCTGGCGCATCTGACGCGGACCAAGGTGGTGTCGGTACTGTATCCGCTGGCGCCCGAGCATCCGTTTCCGGCGGCCCTGGATGCCGCGGTGGCGGTCTACAAGCAGCTACTAAAGCGCTATCCCGCCCGTCATATCGTCATCTATGGATCATCGGCCGGCGCGGCACTGACCGGGGAGGTGGCTGCGGAGCTGAAGCGCCGGCACCTGCCGGAACCGGCCGCGCTGGGCATTTTTGCCGGCTTTGCGGACTTCTCGCATGCCGGTGACTCGCAGTCGTTGTTCGGGCTGAACGGCCTGTCTGGAACGCTCGACAAACCGAAGACGGGCCAGCCGCTGGCGGCCGAGTATGTGGGCAAAACCAACCCGCGCAATCCGCGCCTGTCACCACTGTTTTCCCATCTGTATGGCCTGCCGCCAACGCTGTTTCTGACCAGTACGCGTGACCTTCTGTTGAGCGGCACCACCATCATGGAGCGGGCGTTTCGCCACGCCGGGATCGACACGCGCCTGATCGTGTTCGAGGCGCTACCGCACACCTTCTGGAACAACCCGCAGTTGCCCGAATCGCAGCAGGCCTTCCGTGACATGGCGGCGTTCTTTACTTGCCATCTTTACGGCCATGCGGATATCGCACCAATGGCAAAGCGCTGATCACGCCATGGGTGGTGCGGCCAGGGCGCTCAGGTGGACATGCAGGGCGATGTAGACCAGATACAGCGCCAGCCCCTTGCGGCCGCCGCGGCACAGACCTTGGTGGAACAGCCAGAGCAGACCATCGGCCAGCACATTGTCGCTGGCTGCAAGGCCACGCGGCATGGCCATGTGACGATTCCAGGCCTGGGTCAGCCAGGGGATCACGGTGCGTCCGGCGATCCCCGAGAGCACCAGCACCACCTGCATTTCGATCAGCATCAGCAGGCCGTCCACACCCACTGCGCTGACCACATCGGTAAGCATTGGCGCCAGCAGCTGCAGTTCCGGGCGGAACAAGGCCAGCAGCAAGGCGACCAGCAACAACCAGCGGGCCAGTTTCCAGAGTCGTCGCTGCCAGGCCGCCCGCATGGTTTACGCCTGCTGGATCGATGATGGCTTCACGCCGGCCCAGGTTTCCAGGATGGCCTTGAGCTGTTCCCGCTGCGCCTGGGTTTGCGGATGGTCCAGTCCGTTTGCCCGGTAGCTTTCGTCCATGGCCTTGATCACCGACATCGCCTCGCGCATGCGGGCCTTGCCCGGATCACCACGCTGCATGGCGAGCATCATCAAGCGCTCGACGTCGTTGCCCTGGGCAAATTGCCTCAGCGTGCCTGAGACCAAGGTGGACAGGCCGCTGCCGTAGCCCGCCAGCGCTTCGCTGGCGGTGCGCTTGTCGCGGCTGTCGACGCGAGCTTTGACGAGGTCATCCTTCATGCGACGGCTCCTGCGTATGTGGGGCTTTCACTCTATGCCGGTTGCCACCGATAAAGGTGGCCACAACGCGTCAGGCGCCACTTGCCGCGATGCCGGCAAACTGCCGGATCGCGGCAGCGGTGTCTTCGATGCGGTAGTGGTCGGACATGGGGCCGATTTCCACTTCCGTCATGGCATAGCCATACAGCGGCGCTTCGGCGAAGGCATCGAATAGCCACACGCCGTGTTCCTGCGCGAAGTGGCGATGTTGCTCGGCGAGCGAGGCCGGTGTGCCGGGAAGCCACAGCTGAAAAGCGTTGGTGTGCGGCGTGTGTGGATGAATGACCAGCCCGGGGATGTCGGCCAGCGCCGTCGCCAGTGCGCGGGCGCGGCTCACGAATTCGGGCAGTCGCGGCAGGCGATGCTGTAGCCCGTCCAGCGCCGAGATGGCTTGCGGGTAGGCGGTGAAAAGGTCGCCACCGTAGCGGGTCTTCCATACCTTGAGCGAGGCGACGAACGATTCGGAGCCTGCCACCAATGCACCGCCAAGCCCACCCAGACCCTTGTAGTAGGACACGTAGACGCTGTCGGCCAGCCCCGCCAGTTCCGCCAGCGACAGGCCATAACCGGCAGCCGCCTCCCACAGGCGCGCACCGTCAAAGTGCAGTGGCACCTGGTGCTCGCGACACCAGCGCGAGATAGCGTGCAGCTCATCGATATCGGGAAGCAGATACCCGGCGCGGCGCAGCGGCAGTTCGACGACCACCGCGGCCAGCGGCTCGGTGAGCGCATCCAGCTGCGCGGCAGTGAAGGGCAGGGTGCGACCCAGGCGGATCGGTTGCAGTCCAGCCACACGCTCGACGGCGCTGGCCTCGTCCATGCCAATGTGGCTCAAGGGGTGGATCACCACGTTGTTGCAGCTGCGCGCCTGCGCATAGGCGCGCAGCACGCACAACTGCGCCGTTACCCCCTTGATGAAGAACAGGCCCGCAGGCTTGTCCAGGTGCGCGAGGGTGGCCTGCTCCAACTCGGCGACCGCGCCGCCTTCACCGTAGACATCCACGGCGTCCGTTGCCTGCGGCAACTGGGCCAGTCGTGCCAGCGTTTGCGCCGCCGACGGGGGTGACGGACGCGAGAGAATCAGATGGCAGGACGCTTTGAGGTCGCGATCAATCTGGGGCATGAGCGGGTACCAGGACGACAAAGCGGCCATTTTAGCGCCGCGTCCTGTGGCCTGTTCGGCGGGTGCCAAGTGCCGAAAACCACTACGGCGGCGAAACTGGCCATTGTTGATAGCGACTGGCTACGTGAAAACCAAGCAGCGAGCGGTGGTCGCTACAGGGGAAGATGCCACGCCGCGAACAAGCGCGATGTGCCAGCGTGATGCTTCTGCCGCACGCTGCGCTTGGGCAAGCAGGACCAAGTCCGCAAGCCACGTATCGCGCACAGGGACGTCAGTAGGGTGGCTGCTTGCGCTCTCTTTGCAGGCGGGCCGCTTCAGTCCACCAGGCAAGGTCGTCTGCAAAGCGCACAAACGACGTTTCCAGCGCCTTCCCGCCTTCACCGATCGGCTGGCCTTCCGTGCTGAGTGTGCGGGTGATGGTGCCCACCGTCACTGTGCTGGAAATGACCACCATGCCCATTTCCGACAGCGTTCCGTGCCACATCAGGCTGGCGCGTGCGCCGCCTATGCGTCCGGCCGAATAGCTGACAATGCCGGCCGGTCGCCAGAACCACTCTTCCAGGAAATGGTCGGTAAGGTTCTTCAGGCCAGGCTGCATGCCCCAGTTGTACTCGCCAGTGACGAAGACGAAACCGTCGGCCTGGCGGATCTTGCCGGCGAGCGTTTCCATGGCTGCCGGTGCCTGGCCGGATGGATACTCCTTGTACATGCGATCGAGCATCGGCAGGCCGATGGCTTTGGCGTCGATCAATTCGGCCTCGAAACCGCGCGCGCAGAGGTTTCGGGTGGTGTAGTGGGCCAGTCGAATGCCGGCGCGGTCGGAGCGGTAAGAGCCATACAGGACAAGAATGTGGTCGGCCACGTCGAGATCCTCTTGGCTTTTGGGGTGTGCCCATGATGCCGCAAACGGTGGCACAGGCCACGCGCTCCCGCCGAGCAGCGCACAAGAAGGTTCCCGGCGGGGCGTGATTGGCACCACCGCTGCATGTGTGATGCGGTTCGGGGCTCAGTGGGGGGCGATACCGGTCGCCGCTCGAGGGCGTTTATCTCACCTGCGCGGACCGCTGGACGAATTCGGCTCGTCGGTGCTTCAGGTGTGGGCGGCAAGCGCCGGGCGCTGGCGATCGGACCACACCATCGTGCCCCAGATCAGCATGCCGCACACGGCCAGGACCACGCCGACCAGACCGGTGGCGTGCCAGCCGTAACCGGCGGCCAGTGCCAGGCCGGCCAGCCACGGACCAATCGCGTTGGCCATGTTGAAGGCGGCATGATTGAGCGCGGCGGCCAGTGTCTGCGCGTTGCCGGCCACGTCCATCAGCCGCGTCTGCAATGGCACCAGCAGGCCACCACTCAGGCCGATCACGAACAGTGCCGCGGCCATCAGCACGACGTTGCCTATTGACACCGCATAGAAGCCGCCGGCCAGCCCCAGCAGAATCTGGAAGCCGGCGGCCGACTTGAGTAGGCGGCCACCGGAAACGATGCCGGCCACGTAATTGCCCAACACGCTGCCGACACCGAACAGCATCAGAATCACCGACACGCCCCAGGCCGGCTCGTCGGTGGTGGCCAGGAATGCCGAGCTGAAATACGAGTACACCGCGAACATGCCGCCAAAACCGATCGCGCCCATGGCCAGCGTCAGCAGCACATCACGATTGCGCAGTGCGTGCAGTTCGGCCAGCGGGTGGGCATCGGGGTGCGGGCCTTTGTAGGGCGCGGTGCGGGCCACCATCACCACGCTCAGGCAGGCCAGTGCGCCGACCAGTGCGAAGCCGACACGCCAGCCCAGTTCCTGGCCAATGTAGTTGACCACCGGCACGCCGACCACGTTGGCAATGGCCAGGCCCATGATGACGTGGCTGACGGCGTGGGCGCGCCGGCCCGGGCCGGCAATGTCGGCCGCAAACAGCATGGCGATGCCAAAGAACGCGCCGTGCGGCAGGCCGGTGACAAAGCGCGCCAGGTCCATCATCAACATGGAGCTGGACATGGCGGTGACGAAGTTGCCCAGGCCGAACACCGCCATCAGTACCAGCAGCACATACTTGCGCGGCAGTCGCGAGGTGAACACCGCAATCAGCGGGGCACCCACCACCACGCCCAGGGCGTAGGCGCTGATGGCGTGGCCGGCCACCGTTTCGCTGGCGTGGAACTCGTGCGCGAAATAGGGCAGCAGGCTCATCGCGGCAAACTCGCCCGCGCCGATGGCAAAGGCGCCGGAAGCCAGCCAGAAAATCACCACGGCCAGCGAGTAGCCGTGGGATGAAGCGTCGGGCGTGTGGATGGTGCGGGCCATGAGCAATCCAGAAATACATCGGGCGTGGCCATGGCGCAGGCCACGGTCACGTGGGAGTACGAGGGTGAAGCGTGCCGGTTCGGCTAAGGGTGCTGGCAGCGTGACGGCACCGGCTGGCGAAGGTGGGTCGTCACGAAGCGTCCGGTGATTCCACCGGACACTCCGGCCATTCTACAGACGCATGTCGCGCGCAGATACATTCCCGGTATTAGACCTTCCGCTGAGGAAATCCGGCCAAACCCTCATGGCGATATCAGATATCGTTACCTTAGACGCATGCGCGCGCGCCAGCGATGGCTACATTGGAGCGATGGCGGCACGTGTTTGCCCTGGCTACCGGAGAGTTCCATGAAGCACCTTGTTCGCACATCACTGGTTTCGGCGCTGATGCTGGCCGGTCTTTCCGCGCCAGCCTGGGCGCGCGCGCCGGCGGCGGCCTCTGCCTCCGATGCTGGCGGCTGGCAGTCGCTGTTCAATGGGCGCAGCCTGGCCGGTTGGCATTCCTACAACATGAAGGGTGCGGCCAGCGGCTGGTCGGTGGTCGACGGCGCCATCCACCTTCAGCGCACGCCCGACAGCAAGCTGGAGCAGGTACAGGATCTGATCACCGATGCCAGCTATCAGAATTTCGATCTGAAGCTGGAGTGGAAGATGAGCCCGTGCGCCGATGCCGGCGTGATGTTCAACGTGCACGAAGATCCCAAGTACACCTACACCTTCGAGACCGGTGTGGAGATGCAGATTGCCGATCTGGCCTGCACCGTGCCCGACAGTCGCGTGTTGTACGAGCGCGCCGGCGACATGTTCGACCTGTATGCGGCGCCGTACGAGTCGGTACGTGCGGCCGGGCAGTGGAACCAGATCGAGATCCGTGTCGACCACGGCCACGTACAGTTCCTCCAGAACGGCAAGAAGACGGTCGATACGCATCTGTGGACGGCGGCCTGGAAACAACGCGTAGCCAAGACCAAGTTCGCCACGTGGCCGGGCTTTGCCAAATATCACCAGGGGCACATCTCGCTGCAGGGCACCGAGAACAAGGGCCGCGCCGGGCAGCCGATCCAGCTGTGGTTCCGCCACATCCGCATCAAGCGTCTGTAGGCACTGGTCGCCGGGTGGCGCCATTGCGCACAATGGCCGGCCACCCACAGATGGCAGGCATTGGTGCAGATTCGCGATATCCGGCCCGACGAATGCGGCGCGCTCGGGCTGTTGATGGTGCAGGTATACAGCGCCCTGCCGGGCTTTCCACAGGCCGACGCGCAGCCGCGCTACTACGCCACGCTGGCGCGGGTCGGCGATTTTGTCGACGTGCCCGGCGCGCGCGTGCTGGTGGCGCTGGATGAAAGCGGCACGCTGTTGGGCGGCGTGGTCTATTTCGCCGACATGGCTCACTACGGCTCGGGTGGGCCGGGCACCGATCTGCAAAAGACCTCGGGCATCCGCCTGCTGGTCGTGGACCCCGACCAGCGCGGCCGCGGTGTCGGCCGCGCCCTGACCGAAGCCTGCATCACGCTGGCCCGCCAGGCCGGGCATCGCCAGGTGGTGCTGCATTCGACCCGGGCCATGCAGGTGGCCTGGCGCATGTATCAGCGCATGGGGTTCGAACGCGTCCAGGCGCTGGATTTCATGCAGGGTGAGCTGGGCGTTTTCGGTTTCCGCCTGGCGCTTTGAGGCGCGTGGCGAACCGCCTTCAGCCGGCCGTGCGCGCCAGGTAGACGCTCTGCGTGAACGGGCGATCCTGCAACGGGTTGTAGAAGGTCACTTCCTCGCCCCAGGCATCGGCAAACACCTCGCGCAGGCGCGTGATGAAGGCCTCATCCGGTGGCTCGTTGGACCACAGCCCGAACACGCCGCCGGGCACCAGGTGGCGGCTGAGCGCGCGCAAGCCATCGGGCTGATAGAACGAGGTGCTGCGCGGGTCCAGCAGCGCTTCGGGCGAATGATCGATATCGACCAGGATGGCATCGAAGCGGCGCGCGGCTTGCCCGGGATCGAAGCCGGTTTCGCTGCGCGCCATGGCGAAAAAGTCGCCGTGCACGAAACGGCAGCGTGGGTCGCCGGTGAGCGTGGGCCCCAGCGGCAGCAGGCCGCTCTGGTGCCAGTCGATCACCGCTTCCAGGAAATCCACCACCAAGAGCGACTGCACGCCGCTGTCTTCCAGCACCGTGCGCGCGGTGTAGCCCAGGCCCAGGCCGCCAACCACCACATTGCGCGCCTGCCCGGCAAAAGCGGCCAAGCCCTGGCGCGCCAGCGCCACTTCCGAGTCGGTGAAAAGGCTGGACATCAGGAACTCGTCACCCAGCTTGATCTCGATCACCTCCACCTTCAGCAGCGGCTCGGTGCGGCGGCGCACGCTGAGCGCGCCGATCGGCGTGGGACGGTAGTCCAGTTCCTCGAAAATCATGTCCATGCAGGCAGGCTCCGGCAGCGGCGTGGCCGGGACGGCCAGGGGGCGGGCAGTGTCGCGCATCGCGCCGCAGTGGGAAAGCCGCAGACTGCATGCGGCGCGCTTGATTTGCCTCAATACGCCGTGTCCCCGGCGGCAGGACACTGCGCCCTGGAGACACAATGAGGATTGCTGCCATGAGCGGACACGATCAGGTCGACTGGAACCAGGCGCCGGAACAGGCCAAAGCCTGGGCCGTGGACAGCCAGGGCCAGGCGCACTGGCTGCACTGGGACGCGCGCCACGACCATTTCGATGACGGCGCCTGGGTGCAACCGGGTCTTACCAACAACGTGCAATACGCCAAGACGCCGGCACAACTGTTTGGATGGGATCCCAACCACGCCTGGCGCGAAAGTTTGACATTGCGTCCCTGAGGGCGGTCGCATCGTTCGGCCCATCCCGGGGCCACCATCTCCCGGTGAGGCGGCAGCCACGAATGTTGTGCCCCTAAGACACAACGCGCTGTCGCCTCGTTTTTGTCGATACCGGGACGCAACCAGTCGTGTATCGGGCGGGTGCCGGGCCGCGAAGGTCGTGTGCACCATCCACGGTTGGGCGCTCACATACCAGCGGAAGTATCTCGTGGGCGGCTTCGTGGAACGTTGAGACGCCTCCGTTGGCGTGGGTGGCGATGCGGCACGTCCTTTCCTGTTCCTCCCCGGACCCCTCGACGCATCAGCATGGCGGTTGCCTTTGTCTAACTTCGGGGCCGGGCAGCGAATCGGCATTCACTACCATGTCGATAATCATTCTCATACAGAATGATAGATATGTAGTTTTGGAAAATATCGCTCGAGCATTCGGCGTGCCGGTCGATAAAAGTCATGACTTAAGGCACATGCGTTGTTGGTATTGACGACGGCCTTCAATGGCCCTAGCGGGCTTTCTTCAGCGGCCGGCTCTAGAGAGACAGCCCGTCGCAATGTCCTCGCATGTTTGCGAGCAGGAGGCTGTGATGACGCGTCAGCGTGCTGTGGGTATCCAGGGTAACGACGTGCCCATGCTTGGTGCGATCGCCATTACATGGCTGGGTGCGATTTTCTATGCTTGGCGCGACAACGCCCTGGCCCCGGCATTGCTGGTCGGTCTGGTGTTACTGGCGGTCAGTATCACGGTCGCCCTGGTTTCGCGTGGCGCGCGGGCGTCGCAGATACTTCTGCCCGTGCTCGGCATGTTGATGGTTGGTGTCTTGATCCAGGCGGACATTGGCAGGAACGTGGCGCACTTTGGCGTCTTTGCCATGCTCGGGGTCACCGTGGTCTACCGGTCGGTGACCGCGACTATCGCGGCCGCGGCAGCGATTGCCGTGCATCACGTGTTGTTCAATTACCTGCAAGGCCTTAGCTGGTTTCAGATTTACGGTTGGTCGCCGATCTGCTTCACCACACCCAACTGGTGGGCCGTCTTGGAACACGCTTTGTATGTGGTCGCCGAAACGGTGGTTCTGGTGGTGCTCGCGCGCCGGTCCGCGCGTGATTTCGCAGCCGTGAGCCAGATCAGCGACATGGCACACCGTCTCACGGCCGACCCCAAGCGGCTTAATCTCAACCTGACCCAATACGGGCAAGTCACCGAGCCTGGCGCGCGCCAGCTGTACGGCGCCTTCGAACAGATCGCCGGACTTGTGCAGGAGGTTCGCAACGGCGCACAGTCAGTACGTGCCGCGTCGGCCAGCATTTCCAGCGGGAACGACGAGCTTAGCCGTCGCACGCAGGAGTCGGCTGCGCGCCTGCAGCAAACCGCCGCAGCGATGGAACAGATGACAGCTGCCGTTCGCCAGACAGCCGACCATGCCGAGCACGCGCACAAGCTGGCGCGCGAGGCGGTTGATTGTGCGGCCAGCGGTGGCGAGGTCGCGAGCCAGGCGGTCGACGCCATGCACGCGATTCAGAACGACAGCTCACAGATATCCGATATCGTGAGCCTGATCGACGACATCTCGTTCCAGACTAACCTGCTGGCCCTCAATGCCGCCGTCGAGGCGGCCCGCGCTGGAGAGCAGGGGCGGGGCTTTGCCGTGGTGGCCAGTGAGGTGCGAAATCTCGCTCAGCGAAGCGCTGGTGCGGCCAAGGATATACGCCGTCTTATCGAAGGTAGCGTGGAGCGCGTGCAGTCTGGAGCACAGCTTGTCACCCGCTCCGGCGAAGCACTCTCGCTGATAGTCGAAAGCGTTCGCCAGGCCAGCGTCATTGTCGAGGAAATCAGCTCCGCCACGGCCGAGCAGTCCACCAGCATTGACCAGGTCAACCAGGTGCTCACGCACATGGATCATGCGACGCAGAAGAACGCTGCCATGGTAGAGGAGGCGGCATCGGCCAGTCGCTCGATGATGGATAATGCTGAGGCGCTGGATTCGAAGGTGTCCGTATTCGAATTGGGTGAATCGCGGGCGGCGTTGCCCGGTATCACGCGTAAGTCACTTCCCGCAGCGGTCTGATATCGGGGGTTGCTGACCGGCCTGGGGCGGGGCCCTGATCCGGCTCATTGCCGCTCCGGATGCCATGGATGGGTCGAGGGGTGCGAACGACTCATCCCGGGTTACGGCGCATCACGTTAGGGTGGCCGGATGACGAAGCATCCGGCCGGATCGGCAAGCCGTTTTCCCATCGTCCGCAAGCGACGAACACTGTTTCCATTCGTGCTGCTGGCTCTGCTGGCCGGCTGCGCCACTCAGCGCACGGTGCAACGACCACAGCGTCGCCCAGCGCAGGTGCGCGCGCAGATCGTGCATCTGTTGCCCGGCCATGTGAGTGACAAGCCGGCCTGGGCTACGGATATCTACGCCGCCTTCGCCGCGCAGCGTCTTGATCCGGACACCTCGCAGCTGTGCCAGGTGATCGCGGTGACAGCGCAGGAGTCGGGCTTTCGCGTGCATCCGGTGGTGCCAAACCTGCCGCACATCGCACGCAAGGCCATCGACGAGCGCGCCAGCAAGGCGCACGTGCCGCAGTTTCTGGTGCGTGCCGCGTTGTGGCTGAAATCGCCCAATGGCCAGCGCTATAGCCAGCGCATCGCGCAGGTGAAAACCGAGCAGCAGATGAGTGAGCTGTTCGAGGATTTCATCGGCATGGTGCCATTGGGCAAGCACCTGTTCGGGGATCTGAATCCCGTGCACACGGCCGGCCCCATGCAGGTGAGCGTGGACTTTGCCAAGGCCCATGCGCAGCGCTATCCCTATCCCGTGCCCGGCTCCATCCGCAGCGAGGTGTTCACGCGTCGCGGCGGCATGTATTTCGGCATTGCCAATCTGCTCGGCAATCCGGTGGCCTACCCGTCGTCGCTGTATCGGTTTGCCGACTACAACGCCGGCTGGTTCGCCAGTCGCAATGCGGCATTTCAGCACGCGGTGAGCGTGGCCTCGGGCATCGCGCTGGCGCTGGATGGCGACCTGGTGGTGCCCGACGCCGGCTTTGACGCCAAACCCGGCGCCACCGAACGCGCGGTGCGCAGCCTGCGCCGGAAGCTGCGTATGAGCGATGGCGACATTCATGCCGCGCTGGAGCAGGGCAATGCCAGTGTCGATTTTGCTGGCAGCCGTCTATACCGCCGCGTGTTCGCGCTGGCCGACCATGTCGCTGGCAAACCGCAGCCACGCGCGATGCTGCCGCGAATCACCCTGCACAGTCCGAAAATCAGCCGCAAGCTGACCACCGCGTGGTTCGCGCGCCGCGTTGATCACCGCTACCAGCAGTGTCTGGCCCGCGCGCACTGACCTGACCAAAGACGTATCCGCGCGCCACCGGCGACGCGTTAGACTGCCCTGCTCAAATCCCCCATCCACCCGCATCCGGAGGCTCCACGATGTCCTACCGTGCCCACGCCGAGCGCTACGAGCGCGTCCCCTACCGTCGCTGCGGTCGCAGCGGACTGATGCTGCCGGCCATCTCGCTGGGCTTCTGGCACAACTTTGGCGACAACGTGGAGATTGACCGCCAGCGCGCGATGCTGCGCACGGCGTTCGATCACGGCATCACGCATTTCGATCTGGCCAACAATTACGGCCCGCCGTACGGCAGTGCCGAGATCAATTTCGGCCGCCTGCTGCGTGAGGATTTTTCCGCCTACCGCGATGAGCTGGTGATTTCGACCAAGGCCGGCTGGGACATGTGGCCGGGCCCGTATGGGCAGGGCGGCGGCTCGCGCAAGTACATGCTGGCCAGCCTGGACCAGAGCCTCAAGCGCATGGGGCTGGACTATGTGGATATTTTCTACCACCACCGCTTTGATGCCGACACGCCGCTGGAGGAAACCGCGCTGGCCTTGGCCGCAGCGGTGAATCAGGGCAAGGCGCTGTACGTGGGCATTTCCTCCTATTCGCCGGGCAAGACGCGCGAGATGGCCGCCCTCCTGAAGGAGCTGCGCGTGCCGCTGCTGATTCATCAGCCTTCGTACAACATGCTCAACCGCTGGATCGAGACCGACGGCCTGCTCGATGCCACCGAGGAAGTGGGCGCGGGCGTGATCACCTTCAGTCCGCTGGCGCAAGGTTTGCTGACCGACAAGTATCTGGATGGCGTGCCCCAGGATGCGCGCGTCAATCAGGCTGGCGGCGGCTCGTTCACCCAGGCGCACCTGTCGGAGGAAAACCTGGCCCATGTGCGTGCGCTCAACGCGATTGCGCAAAAGCGTGGCCAGAGTCTGGCGCAGATGGCACTGGTGTGGACGCTGCGCGACCCGCGCGTGACCACCACGCTGATTGGTGCCAGTCGGCCCGAGCAGATCGAACAGAACGTCGCCGCGTTGTCGAACATGGCGTTCACCGATGCCGAGCTTGCCGAAATCGACCAGCACGCCAAGGACGGTGGCATCAATCTTTGGAAGAAGCCGTCCACGGATCAGCGGGTTTAGGCAGCGCCTGGGCCGGCGTGGCGTCGTCTTCGCCGGCCTCTTCGATGCGGTGCGGGCAGCGGGCGCAGCGCGTGCCCTGAAAGTGCACGCAGTCGCAGCGGGGCGTGCAGATGCGTCGCCACGGCAGTCGCGCCGCCCACGGCACCCAGAACAAAGTGACCAGCTGCGCCAGTACGCCGCTGGTTGATGTGCTGGGGATGGCCGGCGGCGGCATTTGGACCACCGGCGCGCTGTCCGCGGCGGGCGGTGCCTCGCGTGGCAGGTTGGGCCATGGCATGGTCACGCTGGCCAGTGAAACCCCCGATGGCGCGCGCGCCTGGCCTGGCAACGGCGCCAATGGCGCGGCGGGCGCCATCATCTGCGTAGGCGCGGCCAAGATCCGTGGTTGGGTCTGGCGACTGGCATCCCAGGTCTGCAGCAGCTGGCCGATGGCGGTACCGCTGGCGGCGCCAGCTTGCCGTCGCCGTTCGTCGATCATCATGGCCGGAGCCATTGACGGCGTCGCGGTCGATACGCCGGATGTCGAGCCCCCGGGCGCGGCATCAACGGCGCCAGCACCGTGGGGTGCCTCGGGAACCCACGTGTCGAGCCAGCTGACCGGGCTTGGCGCATGGCCTCTCGGCCCATCCAGCAGGCGAGCGACATCTTCGGTTCCAGTGAGCAGGTAGCGCCCCAACCACGGGGCGAGCGACTCGATCGACATGTTGTCTCCGTGACGGGAAGGCACCGCGTGAAGCCACGGTGTGCACGAATCGCAGCACGGACCGTGCCAGCGCGATCATGCGGCGCGATTCAGGCGTCAGTTTGCGGTGGCACCGAGGCGCGTTGAATCAAAGCGTCTTCGTCGGCGCGGGCCGCGCTCAGATACTGGTGCAGGTAGTCGCCCAGCGCGCGTGCGGCAGGGCGCGCCGCGCGTGCGGCGGGAAACAGCGCATGCAGTTCGATCACGCCCATGTCCCAGTCCGGCAGCAGGCGTTTCAGTCGCCCGTCGGCAAGCTCGGTCAGGCAGCCCCAGCCACCGCTGGAGGCGATGCCAAGGCCGTGTACGGCGCCGACGATGGCGGCCTCGTTGAGCGTGGTCTGCAGTCGTGGCGACACGCGCAACGACAGGTGCCGATGGCCCTGGCGAAAACTCCAGGCCACCGCGCCGCCACCGGCCGGGCCGACAACCAGCGCATGCTGCTCCAATTGCCCCGGATGGGTCGGCGTGCCGTGCTCGGCCAGATAGGCCGGCGAGGCCACCAGCACCCGCGCCGTGCCCCCCAGCACTCTGGCGGTGGCGCGCGAGTCGGCCAGCGGGCCAAAGCGCAGCGCGATGTCGATGCCGTCGCGTACCAGGTCCTGCCGGCTGTCGCTCATGCGCAGGTCCACCTGCAGGGCGGGATGGCGCGCAAGAAAGCCCGGCAGTGCCGGCACCAGTCGACGGTTGGCGAAGCTGGACGAGACGGCCACATGCAAGGTGCCGCGAAGCTCCGTGCTGCCGCGCGCGGCGTGATCGGCCTCGTCCAGTGCGTCCAGAATCGGTTCGATGCGGGCCAGGTAATCGCGACCGGCGTCAGTCAGCTGGTTGGCGCGTGTGGTGCGGGCCAGCAGCTTGGTGCCCAGGCCTTGCTCCAGCGTGGCGATGATGCGCGATACCGATGGCTGCGACAGCCCGGCTTCGCGCGCTGCCGAAGAAAAACTTCCGGTATGCGCCACGCGGGCAAACAGCTTCAGGGCGGCGAGTCGATCTTGCATGGCGGCACGGTCTCGTATATTTGCAGCGCAAATATATGCTAGTTGATCAACGGGTCTACTCGAATATTGGCAAATAAATGATCGTATCCACAACGGGCCGCCGGCCCTTTTCTAGCCCTGGAGACGATCATGACCCTGCAAGCCCAACTGGATGCCCTGCGCGAAAAATTTGAAGGCTCGCTGCTGCCTGCCGAGGCCGTGCGCATCATGCACGATGCGACCGACCAGCTGGCCGCTTCCGGCCAGGCCGAGCGCGCGCTGAAAGCCGGCGATCGCGCGCCGGACTTCTCGTTGCCTGATCCGGACGGTGCGCCGGTCAGCCTGGCCTCGCTGCTGGCCGATGGCCCGCTGGTGCTCACGTTCTACCGTGGCGTGTGGTGCCCGTATTGCAACGCCGATCTCAAGGCGATCGAGGCCACCGCATCGCGCATCCGCGAGCTGGGTGCGTCGCTGGCGGCGATCTCACCGCAGGTGGCGGCCAACAGCCGCAAGTCGCAGCGCGACAACGACCTGAGCTTTCCCATCCTGAGCGATCACGGCAATCAGGTGGCGGCCGCGTTCGGTTTGCGCTTTGCGCTGCCGCCGGCGCTGGTGGATCTGTACAAACGCCAGTTCAACAACGATCTGGCGGTGGTCAACGGTGAACCGAGCTGGACGCTGCCGATGCCGGCGCGCTACGTGATTGGCAGCGATGGCGTGATCGCCTACGCCGAGGTCAATCCCGATTACACCCGCCGCCCGGAGCCGGCCGATTTGCTGCCGGTGCTGGAGAAACTTCACGCCAACGCGTGATGGCAAAAGCGCCTAGACCACGGCGCCCAATAGCAGGCCGGGACTGATCAGGCTCTCCAGCCCGGCGCCGGCGCGGCTAAGGTTGCCCTGCAGCTGTTCGAGAAACCCACGCAGGCTGGTGGTATGGCTGGCCTGTGTGGCGCTCTTGCCCTCGACGCCGGGGGTGGTGACGGCGGCCTCATCGGCAAAACGGGCGTCGCCGGTGTGGCCGCTGCGGTCGCTCAGGGCCTGGAAGGCGGCGTTCAGTCTGGATAGCGATCCGGCGGCACCATCGTTGGCGTCGCTGCGCGTGCTGGCATCGGCGCGGTTTTCCTGGCTGCCCAGTTGTCCGATCAGCTCGCCCAGGCGATTGCTGAAGCGCTGATAGGCCTGCACTGCGCGCTGCCCGCCGCTGCTGGCGGTGCCGGTTGTGCTGGCCTGGGATGAATGGGGGGGGCCATCCAGCGCCTGGCCCAGCGCATAAAGAAAGCCATGCAAGGCCTGGTCGCCTTCCACGCTGCCCGTGCTGGCAAGACCTGTGCCCGCCGCGGCGAGGGTGGATGAGGAGGTTGCACGAGTGGAGGTGACCGCGGCGGTGTCGGTGCTGGCCTGCACGCCCTGGGTTGGCGCGGGCTCCAGTCCGGCCTGCTGCAAGGCCTGCACAAAGGCCTGGGCCAGACCATTGACGGTGGCCGCATCCTGGCCGTCATGCGCATTGACGGTGCCACGCGTGGCCGCCGCAGCCTGACTGTTGGCCAGGCTGATGTCGGTGGACAGGTAACTTCCCAATGCCGCACCGATCGCACCGATGGACATGCCGTTCTCCGCACAGGCTGATGGCGCGTCCCCATGACGCGCATTCGGGCCGCTCCCATGGCGGCGGCTCCCACTGGGTAAGCAGGGAGCGTGCCAGAACGTCTACGCGAACCGGTGGCGCGATCTGGCCGTGTCTGGCGCTTGCTTTGAAATGGTAATCGCACCTGGGCGGCAAGTTTTTGCCGCTGCGGGCGGTCAGGATTTGCCGTTCTCTGCCGCTTGGCTTTTGGCCATGGCCACCAGGCGGGCCACGGTATTCATGTTGCGAGCCGTGCTGATCACACCCGACGGCAGACGCCACCGTGAGTCGGCCATGCCGCTGGGGTAGTACGCGTAGATTTCCGTGCCGGCCACCACCAGCTGCTCATCCTGAAGGCCGCGCACTTGCGATATCAGATCCTTCGCTGCGGGCCGGTCGAGAAACAGCACCGCCACGCGGTTGCCAGGCACATCGGTAAAAGGCTGACGCTCCGCGATGGTCTGCATCTGTCGGGCGTCGCGCACCAGCACGTCCACCGCGCGGCCGGCGTAGCTTGCCAGCTCCGATGCCAGCGCCTGTTGCACATGCGAGGCCGGTCCGTCGCTTTCGACCAGTACATTGCCGCTGGCGATGTAGGTGCGCGCGCCGTGCAGCCCCGCGCGTGCGCACATCGCGCGCAGTTCGGTCATGGGCAGTTTGCCGGTGCCACCCACGTTGACGGCGCGAAGCAGGGCGATGTAGCAGGTCATCAAGCTCAGTCACAGCAGCACTGTCGCGACCTTGCCACAGGCGGCGCCGGCTGCGCGAGTGCTAAGCCTTAGCCAAGTGGCTGGGGCTAGACTTAAGTTTGATCGGCGCGCATGCCAAGCCCGGAGTATCGAACATGTCCTTTTCTTCTGTTAAACGCTGGTTGATCGTCGGCCTGCTCACGTTGTCAGGTGGCGCGGTGGCGCAGGCGGCTCCGCCCGATTCGACCGCATCGGCCGCCTGGGTCTATCCGGTGATCGCCGGCCATGGTGGCGTGCATCCGCGCCCGGACGCGGCGGTGCGCCCTGATCCCAAGGCCGACTACAAGTTGCTGGTGGATGTGGTGCACGGGCCGCATGCGACCGGCAAGGTGCCGCGCTCGCTGGAACGTCTGGCGCGGCTGGTCAACCTGATGACCTACGCCGGAGTGCCCGCCTCGCATGTGCACATCGTCGCCATCCTGGATGACCAGGCTGCGTTCAGCGCCATGACCGACGCCACCTGGCAGGCGCGCCACAAGGGCCATAACCCCAGCCTGGCGTTGCTGCATTCGCTCAGGCAGGCGGGGGTGAAGCTGCTGGTGTGCAGCCAGGCGCTGGCCAAGATGAAGCTTGCCGACAGCAACGTAAGCCCGGATGTCACCGTGACGCTGTCGGCGCTGACCGATATGGCCGTTTACGGACAGCGCGGCTACGTCACCATGCAGCTTTAGAAGGCGTGATTTCAGGCCGCCTGCTGCGCTTCGGCGGCGGCCACGGCCAGCCCCGAGACCACGCCCAGTGACGGATCGCCCTGCACCAGCGGGATGGATGGAAAGCAGGCCTCTACCGCCGACTTCACCTGCGGCGAGCGCGAGGTGCCGCCGGTCAGGAAGACGCTGGCCGGTGCCTGCGGCAGCGCCTGGCTGACCTCGCCCAGCGTCTGCTGAAGGCCTTCGATGAATGGCGCGATGGCCTGGGCGAAAGCGGCCGCGTCGGTATCGGCGGTGAGGCCTTTTTCCAGAAAGCCCAGGTCGCTGCGGTGCTCGTCGGCACGGCTGAGCACAATCTTGGTGTGCTCGGCCTCCTGATTGAGCCGCGTGGTCGCGCCCAGCTCCTGCAGTTCGGTCAGGCGGCTGCGATACGGTTCGGGCACGCGGCGGTAATCCTGCTGCCGGAACTCGCGCTGCTTGGGCATGTTGTGCACGCTGGCCGCCTCGATGAAGTGGTGCGGCGGCACCGCGGTCACGTTCTTGCCCAGTAGCGGCATGAAGCTTTGCAGGCTGACGCCCACGTCCAGGTCGGTGCCGCCCTTGGGCAGGCCCCAGTTGCGGCTGACCTTGGGATGGGCGCCGCCCAGCTCGGCGAAGGTCACATCGGTGGTGCCGCCGCCGATATCGACGATCAGCGCCGGCTGCGCATGGTCCAGACGCTTGTGATAATGCATGGCCGCGGCGGCGGGTTCTTCCAGAAAGCTGATGCTGTCAAAGCCCGCTTCGCGCGCCGCTTCCTCAATGATCTCGATGGCCTGCTGCTGGCCTTTTTCGCCCATCGAGCTGCGGAAGGCCACCGGCCGGCCGATGACCGCGCCGCGCACCGACTCGCCCAGCTGGCGGCTGGCGGTCAGGCGGATGTGCTCCAGAATGTGCGTGGCAATGTGCACGATGACGCGGCGGACCTGCGGGTCGAAGCGGAAACCGAACATCGACTTGGGCGATTCGATCAGGTTGCCGTCGCCGGCCTCCAGGTAAGCCTCGACCGCCTCCTCGCCGAACAGGGCGTGCTGGAAGCTGGCGATGGACACGGCGCTGTCGCGGCTCTGATTTTCCATCCACTGGCGGCGCACCACGCGCAGTGCGTCGCGGCGAATCTGCGCTTCGGAGCGTTCCACGCCCATCTGCCGCGCCTGTGTGCGGGCGGCGCGAATCTGCGTCTCCAGCTCGGCCTCCAGCTCGCCGGTCAGCTCGAAATCGTTGGGATCGGGCACCACTTCGGGGAAGAACACGGCGGTGCGGAATTGTTCTTCCTGGCCGAAGCGGATCAGGGTCAGCTCGCCGTCCACCACCGCGGCGGCGGCCGAGTAGCTGGTACCGAAGTCGATGCCGATGTGCATGGGTCGCGGGCTGTCCGTCAGGTTCGGGGAACCGCGTAGTATGCGGCGCGCCGGGGGCAATCTCCAGGTGTCCATTCATCGGCGGTTGTTGGCAGACGCGCCGTGGCCGCTACACTCTCGCCCCATGATTGAACTGATCGGATTCGACGGCGACGACACGCTGTGGCACAGCGAGGGCTACTACCAGGCGGCCAACGCCGAGTTCTCGCGCATCGTCGGCCAATACGTGGACCTGGATGATGCCGGCGTGCGCGCGCAGATGCTGGCCACCGAGCGGCGCAACCTGGCGCTGTTCGGCTACGGCGCCAAAGGCATGACCTTGTCGATGGTGGAAACGGCCATCGCCGCCACCGGCGAGCGTATCACTGCGGCCGATATTCATCGCATCGTGGAGATGGGCAAGGAGGTGCTGCGCCATCCGGTGGAGCTGTTGCCGGGCATCCGCGAGGCGGTGCAGGCGGTGGCCAGGCAGGCGCAGGTGGTGCTGATCACCAAGGGCGATCTGTTCCACCAGGAGAAGAAGGTCGAGCAATCGGGCCTGTCCGACCTGTTCCATCGCATCGAGATCGTGTCGGAGAAAAACCCGGCCAGTTACCGGCGTGTGCTCGATGAGTTCGGCTTGCCCCCGGAGCGATTCCTGATGGTGGGCAATTCGCTGCGCTCGGACATCGAGCCGGTGATTCGGTTGGGCGGCTGGGGCGTGCACATGCCCTATCACGTGACCTGGTCGCACGAGCTCGATCACGGCCTGGGCGAGGACGAATCACACATGCTCAGCGTGGATGGACCCGACGATATTGCCGCGGCCGTAGAGCAGCTGATGGCCCGCGCGGGCTAATTTTCCCTGTTGGCCCCGACCTGGCGATGGCGCTGCTTGGTCTGGTATAGCGCCTGGTCAGCGGCATCGATGAGCGTGGCCGCCTCCCAGCCGCTAAGGCTGGTGCTGGCCACGCCCACACTGATGCCGGGATGTCGTGGATCGCTGGCCGCCGCCTGCATCACCGTGTGCGTCAGGCGCCTGGCGATCTGCTGCGCCTGTGCGTGGCTGGTGGTGGTCAGGATGGCCAGAAACTCATCGCCGCCATAGCGCCCCAGATAATCGGTTTCGCGCAGCGCCTCGTGCATCTTCTCGGCCGCCCAGATCAGGGCGCGGTCGCCGGCGCTGTGGCCGTATTCGTCATTGATGGCCTTGAACCGGTCCAGGTCCATCATGAACAGACTCAACTCGCGATGCTGGCGTTGATGCGCGGCCAGTTCGGTGTCGAGCGTGTCGAGGATGCCGCGGCGATTGAGCAGGCCGGTTAGCGCGTCCTGCGTGGCTTCGCTGAGCAGATGCTGGCGGCGGGTTTCCCACAGCGATGCCATATCGTTGAAGCGCTCGGCCAGCGCGGTGAGCTCGTCATTGCCCGCCACCGGCGCACGCACGCCGGCCTCGCCATTGCCCAGCCTGGCCGCCGCGCGGCCCAACTGGCGGATCGGGCGCAACAGGGATCGCAGCAACACGGTAAGCATCAGCGCGGCCAACACCATGATCAAGGCCCAGCCCCAGACCAGGCTGATCAGTTGTTGATGACGTTGCCTGGCGGCGCGTGCATAGCGTGATCGGATGATGTCGGTCAGCCGCTGGCGGGCCAGACTGACATCATGAATGGCTTGCTGCAGCTCGCGCTGGGTCGACGCCTGGCTAGCGGCGTCAATGGCAAGATCGGCACTATGGGCTTGTTCCACCAGCTTGCGCACGGCCGGGCGCGCCTGACTCCAGGCCTGGTGAGCCTCATCGATCAACTGGCGAGGCAGGTCCTTCGTGGCGCCCGTGCTCTGGATGGCTGAAAAACTGCGATCAATGTTGTCGGTCAGGGCGGCGAAGTCGGGTACCGACTCGTGGGTCTCGGTTTCCAGTTCGTCAACCAGCGAGCGCTGCAGGTAATGCTCGAGCGTGGTCAGCGGCAGCAGCGTATGGATAGACTCATCCACCGAAGCGCGATAGCCCATCTCCTGCTGGTTGAGAACGATCATGCTGATCGCGCTCATGGCCGCCAGCGGCAGCAGCAGCACGCCGAGCATGATGGCCATGCGCTGACCCACGGAAAGCGCGCGCAGACGTTGCTCTAGAATCATTACTTGTCGTGTGTGGGTCGCCAGGGCATGCCGCGCATCATAACGTTGTTGCTTATGGTCGGCAGTGCACGTGTTGGCAGACGGCGGAAAGAGTTCCGTCCGTTACCGGGCAGGCCTGGCTCAACGCCAGGGCGCGCGCAGGCGCCGTGCCATTTGCGCCGATTCACACGGAAGCCTTGGACAGGTGGGATCGCGCGTCTAGAGTAAGGTTGACCTTGCCCTGAGGACGGCTTGTTCTCGTCGGGCCTCTGCAAAATGAACAGGTGCCGGAAGGTACCGAGAACGGAGGGGGTGGCATGAGTGGTGGGCAACATCTAGCCAGGTGCGCTTGGCGCAGACTCTGGCTGGCGACCTCAGCGTTTGCGTTGCTTGCGCCATCTTTGGCCTGGGCAGCATCTGCGCACTGGGTGGTCAGCTGGGAGCAGGCGATGACGTCGCATTTCACGCAGGTCACGCAAGGCGGCGAGGTACAGAAGGACGCCTATGCCCGGCCAGAAGTAACCGTGCCCACGGTGCACGATGCGACGCTGCGCCAGACACTGCACATTACCCGCGGCGGCCAGCAAGTGCGCGTGCGGCTGTCCAACTATTTTGGCACTACACCGCTGACCATCACCGCGGCGCACCTGGCCCGTCATGCCGCTGGCAGCGCCGACCTTTCGGCCATCGATACGGCCAGCGATCATGTGCTGCGTTTCCATGGCCGTTCGTCGGTGACCATCGCGCCAGGGCAGCAGGTGGTGTCCGATCCGGTGCCGCTGGCAGTCAAGCCGTTGTCCGATGTCACGCTGAGCCTGTATGCCCGTGGCGCCATGGCGCTCTCGTCCATGCACCCGATGGAGCACGACAAGCCGGCCACTTTGGTGACGGGCAATGCGGTTGCGGCCGCATCGCTGAAGGGCAAACACGGCGTCGCCGATGCGCCCAAGGATGTGCGCGAGCACGTGTATGTGGTCACCGGCATCGAGGTGGCGGCACCGGCGCACGCGCGCGCCGTGATCGCGTTTGGCGACTCTATCACCGATGGCGCTTATGCCACCGCGCCGGACAAGCCCTGGCCTGACCAGCTGGCCAGCGTGGCGCATGAGCAAGGCAAGGCGCTGGCTGTGGGCAACGCCGGCATCAGTGCCGATGAGCTGACCGTCGATCAGGTCGGCTGTCCAGGTTGCGGCGTGAGCGGCTTGAAGCGCTTTCTGCGTGATGTGGTGGATCGGCCGGGGGTCACCGACGTTATCGTCATGCTGGGCACCAACGACCTCAATCGAGGCGCGGGGCCGGCCGGATTTCCCACCGGCGCCTCGGCGCCCGACATCGTTGCCGGACTGCGCATGCTGGCCGATGTGGCGCACCAGCATCACCTTCGCATCTACGCGGCGACACTGACGCCGATTGCCGGCTTCTCCGAGCCGAACTGGTACTCGCCCGAGCACGAGGCGGTGCGTATCAAGGTCAATCAATGGATCCGCCATAACCACGTTTTCGACGGTACGGTCGACTTTGCAAAAGCCGTGACCGGCCCTTACAAGCCGTCCCCGTTGGCCGCGCGGCAGTCGCCGTTGCCTCCGGGGATGGCCAATGCCTGTGCCGGTGATCCCGGCCTGCATCCCAACGATCGCGGTTATCGCGCCATGGCGGTGGCCGCCTACGACGCGCTGTACCAGGTGTACCAGGCCCAACTCAAGCCGGCGCATCCCTGCCAGTAGCCAACGAGGCACCGACACCGTGGTGGTGTCGGCGCCCATTGATTACGGCGACTTGGGTTCGGGCAGGCGCACAAAGGGCAGGGCGCCGGTGCCGTTGTAGGTGGGCAGCTGGCCGTTCCACTTTTCCACCGCGCTCATCTCGACCACATTTTGTGGTGGATCGAAGCTTTCCGCCGTTTATACAGAAGGCCTGGGAGGCGGAGCTGCCCGCAAGCTTGAAGGCATAGGCCCATGGAGACTATTTGCGATGACTGTCTTTATCGGATGCCAGACCGTGGCGGTATTTGGGCAGTTGTACCTGCCCAATGAATAAGCTTCTGGCACTCCACCTGACCTGACCTCCAATACACGGCCGCAGGAAGGCCCGCGGCCGTGCTGGCACGCTACTTGGCGGCTTCGGTGTTTCGATCTTTGGAAAGGTCACCAAAAATTTGCGTGATCGTGCCGATGGTGACGTGTGGCTCAAGTCCAGAGAACTCGGTTCGCGCCTGCCTGCGGATCAGCTGATCAATGCTGAACGCGCCGGAAGCACCCCCCACGTTCATGGCCAGTGAGTTGGCTCCGCCAAGACCGGCATCACCCATGATCGAGGGCGGGCTTGCACCGCGGACGATGGCGGTCCCACCGCTCGCTTCAGCATTACGCACTTGCTCAATGTATTGTTCATATTTGCGTTGAGCGCGACGTGCGGCGTACTTGTCACCATAACGGTGGTACATCTGCTTCCATAATGCATTTGCAGATGCCACTTCGCTCGCACTGGCGCGCGCCCTGGCCGCAGCGAAATGCTCCATGTAAGGATGCTGATCTCGCTCGGCGGCAAGGCCCAGCCAGACAAGACCCTTGGCTTTGTCTGCGGGAAGACCCAGCTCACCATTGTAATTGGCTACACCCAGAAGGTACTGAGCGGGTTTGTCACCCCAATAAGCGGCCTCACGCAGCCTGGAGACGGCACGGCGGGTATGACCCTGCTTGAGGTCACGCTTGGCTTCACAGGAGTAATAAGCTCCGGGAAGAATGGTCTCCAGGCCAGCCATGCAATGCGATGGGGCATGGAGGTTGGAAAGCTCCATCTCATTGGTGTGGATGTTGGGTTGAGCAAAAGCGGGGCTGATACCTGTTACGCACAGAGCTGATAGAACCGCAATTGAATTAAGCTTGATGACACGCATATCGCAGACCTCCTTTCCATATGATGGCAGGTGCACGACGTCGGGCGTGGTGCCAAACATATCCAATTGCGAGCCGTCGCGACCCGTTGCAGTCACCTTTATATCGGCTGCAAGATCCAATCTACTACCAAGCCTGTTGTCTGTCATCTGGACGGCCATTCAGGCGCTGGCCGGTTCAGTATCTAGGAGCGTTGAGCCACGGCAGGCCGGGCCCAGTGCGTGACATCAGGCCCGGCTTAGAAGAAAGCGTGTAGCTAATCCAGATGCGGCGCGAACAGCACGCGGTCGGCGTCGCCGAAGCGATCCTTGGCCGTTTGCAGCTGGTGCCAGTAGGGGTACAGCAGCGGCAGTTCGCTGACCTTGTCGATGCGCGCGCGCTCCTCGGTGCTGAGCTTGAGGTCGGCAGCCTTGAGGTTGTCCTCGAAGTGCTCGAGCTTGCGCCCGCCAATGACCAGCGAGGTGACCGTGGGGCGGCCCAGCAGCCAGGCCAGCGTCACCTGGGCGGCCGACACCTGATGCGTGTCGGCGATCTCGACCAGGGTGTCGACCAGATCCCACAGCGCGTCCTCGTTGCGCACCGGCGGCTCGCTCCAGCCGGCCAGCTGGCGTGTACCTTCGGGCGTATCCTGGTTG
Source organism: Oleiagrimonas sp. C23AA (assembly GCF_011759385.1). Taxonomy (GTDB): domain Bacteria; phylum Pseudomonadota; class Gammaproteobacteria; order Xanthomonadales; family Rhodanobacteraceae; genus Oleiagrimonas. The sequence goes on from NZ_JAARLY010000002.1 coordinate 80,821, forward strand.
CGCCGATGTTTGCCCGAAAGCAGGCCACCGGCCAGTGGGCTCCAGACCAGCGTGCCCAGGCCCTGGTCGTGTGCGGCCGGCAGTAGTTCGTACTCGGCCTCGCGCGCCTGCGGCGTGTAGTGAATCTGCTGGCTGACAAAGCGCGGCAGCTGGCGGGCATCACTCACGCCCAGCGCCTTCATCAGGTGCCAGGCCGAGAAGTTGGAACAGCCGACGTAGCGCACCTTGCCCTGGCGAACCAGCAGATCGAGCGCTTCCAGGGTCTCTTCCAGTGGCGTGCTGCCGTCCCACTGGTGTAGCTGATAAAGGTCGATGACGTCGGTATTCAGGCGCTTCAGGCTGGCTTCGCAGGCACGCACCAGGTGATAGCGCGAAAGGCCACGGTCGTTGGGGCCATCGCCCATCGGGAAGCGCGCCTTGCTGGCCAGCAGCACGCCGTGCGGACGCTTGCCGCCGAGCACCTCGCCGATGATCTTTTCCGAGGCGCCATTGGAGTACACGTCGGCGGTATCAATGAGATTGACGCCGGCATCCAGGCAGGTGTCGATCAGACGCCGGGCTTCCTTGGCGTCGGTGTTGCCGACCTTGGCGAAGGCGCCTTCGCCACCGAAGGTCATGGTGCCCATGGTGAGGGTGGAGATTTTCAGGCCGGAACGGCCGAGCGTGCGGTATTCCATGTCGCATAGCCTTTTGCGTGGGGGGCTCTCCAACTTAAGGCCAGCGCATCGATCCGTGAAATGGAAAAACTGATGCGTTTGATCGTCTGTTCAGATGGGTGCTCTTTTCCCGTCGGCAGCAAACGGCGTGCAGGGCTGGCGTGGCAACATGCTGTGCCCCGTTGGGGGCGGGTCGCCGTTGCCATCTGGTCCGCCAGGCCGGTGCGCCAGCGCTAAGCCCTGGCTCAGGCTGGTGAAGGTGAAGTGAGCGAATCGGGGCTGTCCATCGGGGGTGCCACGCCGGCGACACAGACCCGGTCACGCCCGCTGCGCTTGGCCTGGTATAGCGCGGTATCGGCGCGCGCCATCAGCGCGGCCAGGCGCTCTTCCGACGCCGCACAGGCGACGCCGACGCTGGTGGTGGCGGTGATCGGCTGCGCGGCGATGTGTACCGGCTGTGCCGCCAGTTCGCTGCGTATGGTCATGGCCAGCGCGTGCGCGGCATCAAGGTTCATGCCCGGTAGCATCAGCACGAACTCTTCGCCGCCGTGGCGGCACGCCAGCGCGCCCGGATGGGCTTCGGCAGCACGCAGCAACAGGGTGGCAAAGCGTTGCAGTACGGCGTCGCCAGCATCATGGCCGAAACTGTCGTTGATGTGCTTGAAGTGGTCCAGGTCGAACAGCAGCAATGCGGCAGGCTGCTGCGTGTTGCGGCATTGCGCCAGCAGCGGACGCGCCAGTGCCTGCAGCGCGCCGCGGTTGAGCAGACCGGTCAGGCCATCGGTGCGTGCGGTGCGGCGAAGGTCGTTGGTGATGCGCTCGGTCACCAGCATGATCTGCGACAGCATCAACGCCAGCCCCAGCATCAAGGTGAGCGTGTAGGTGAAAATGGCGATGCCGCTGGCCTGGTCGAAGGCACTGCCGCCGCTGGTACTGAGCGGCATGGCCATGCGTGCCAGCGAGGCCAGCGCATCGGCGGCGAACACCGTGCTGGCCAGTCGTGCGCTCAGGTGCAGGTCGCGCCAGCCATGGCGTATCAGCAGCGCCATGGCCCACAGATCCCAGATCACTTCCTGCACGGCGAACAGGCGCAAGCGCATGCGAAGGTCCGGCACGATGAAAGCATAGACGCCAAGACCCGCCAGCAGTGCCGTCACCAGCCCGATGGCCGGCCACCAGTGAAAACGGCAATGCAGGTGTACCGACAGGCCTTTCAGTAGCAGCACGCTGTCCAGCGCGAACAGGCCGTTGCCCAGCAGGATGGAAAGACTATCGGGAATGCTGCCGCGCAGCGCGATCAGCACCAGTCCCAACGTCGAACACCACCAGCCGACGGTCCACCAGCGCATGGCCGGCTGGCGGCGAAGAATCAGCAACAGCAGGCTGAACGCCAGTGCCTGGCCGATGCTGATCAGAAAGCTGACAAAGGCCAGGGTGAAGGCATCCAGGTGCATGGCGCAAGCGCGAACAAGCAAAGTCAGCGCTCATAGTAGCGCGCTGCCGCGGTGGCTCGTCGGCCACCGCGGCCATGGTCGAACGTGCTTACTTCTTCCAGCTGAAGTCGGCAACCACCGGGAAGTGGTCAGACGGATACACCTTGCCCTGGTGGGTGGTCACGGTGCGCACGTCCTTGGCGGTCAGGCCGCGGTACAAGATCCAGTCGATGCGCTTGGTGGCCTTGCCGGTGAAGCCGTGGAAGGTATGCGCCGGGCCGCTCTTTTTCGGCGCGCTGTCCCAGGCGTCGTGAAGGTGTTGGGTGAGCACCGCGTGGGCGTGACTGCCCGGCGTGGTGTTGAAGTCACCGGTCAGCACGAACGGCAGCGACTGCGGCAGCTTGGCCATGCGCTGGGCGATTTCCTCGGCGCATTTCTCGCGGATGGCTTCGGCCTGCTCGCGGTACGGGAAGTGCGTGTTGTAGTAGTAAAAGCGCTTGCCGCTGGACTTCATCTGGAACTCGGCCCAGGTGACCATGCGCGGGAACGGCTGACCCCAGGTGCTGCTGCCGGGCACATCCGGCGTGTCCGAGAGCCAGAAATTGCCGGACTTGAGCAGCTTCAGGCGTTTGGTGTTGTAGAACACGCCCATGTGCTCGTTGTCGTCGTGGTCCTCGTTGTAGCCATTGCGGCCGATACCGAACCAGACGTAGTTCTTCAGGTGATCGACCACGTAGTTGCCCTGCACGTCGAACAGCTCCTGCGTACCCATCACATCCGGATGTTCCTCGCGGATGGTTTTCACCATCAGGTCGCGGCGGTGCGGCCAGGCATTGATGCCGTCATCGCCCGAAGCCAGGCGCACGTTGAAGGTCATCACGCGAAGCTGGTTGGCATGCGTATCGGCAGCATGCGCACCAGGGGCGGCAAACGCGGCGGCGGCCAAGCCAGCGGCCATGGCGAAACGCAGGGACAGGGACATGGGACTTCTCCGACTGAGGGAACGATACCTCGAAATTATCACGAACCGCCTTCAGCACCATGACGCACGGCACGAAAGCGCGTCGCTGCCGGGCGCGGCGTGTAGCGGCGACGCGCCCGGCGGACCGGCTCAAAGGTGGGCGTCTGGCGCGATGCGCTCCAAAAATTCATAGCGCGGTGCATCGTGATCGACCCGGGTGTGCGTGTGCGCGCCGATCACCTGCCGCAGCAGACCGCCCTGGCTTTTTGCCGTGGCCGGCCAGTGCGGCAGGCTGTCGCCATTGGGATTGCCGGTCTTGATGAAGTTGGCCCAGTAGCCTTCCATGGTTTTGGACACGTTGCGGTCGGTATCGGTCCATGCAAAGACGTGGTTGCCGTCGAGGTTGCCCAGCGCGTATTCGATCTCGCCACTGTGCACCGCGCCCCAGTCGGGGCCGGCGCTGCCATCGCGCTTGGCCGGGCGTGCCTTGTCGAAATAGTAGTAATACACCGGTGCCTGGCCGGTCTGGTGTTGCAGATGCATCCAGCGCCAGGTGGCGAAGGCGATGAACTGGTCACCGACCAGCGCCGAGCCGGAGGCTTCGATCTGCTTGGCATCGTTGCCCGGATAGAGCTTCAGCGCCTCGGCCGCGTGTTTGCCCATGCGCTGTTCCATCGCCGCGCGATAGTTGGCCGGTGTGACGGCTTTGCCGTTGAGCAGGGCGCCGTAATAGCCTTCCTGCGAGTTGGAGCCCACCAGCAGCGGGATGTGCGCCTGCTTGCCGGCGCGGTAGATGGCCTTGGGTGACTCGGGCAGGAAGTAGCCGTCGATGGTCGGGTCGAACGGCGGCGCATCCTTGGCACCGGTGGCCTTGAGCAGGGCGCTGGCGTCCATGGCGCGAAGCTGTGCCAGCGAGTGGACGCCCACCTGGTGCTCGAACGTCTTGCCCTGGGCTTCGGCCTGCTTGCGCGGACGTGGCTTGAGATTGCCCAGCACCGCGCCGCTTTCACCGATGGCGCGCGCCATCAGTCCCTTGGACAAGGGCGAGGCCATCTGCGCCGACACCGACATGGAGCCGGCCGATTCGCCGCCAATGGTCACCTTCGAAGGATCACCACCGAAGGCGGCGATATTGCGCTTGACCCAGCGCATGGCAGCATTCTGATCGAGCAGGCCATAGTTGCCGGTCGCGTGATGCGGCGATTCGGCGGCCAGGGCCGGCAGGGCCAGGAAGCCGAACACGCCCAGGCGATAATTCACCGTGACCGTGACGATGCCCTTCTGGGCCAGGCTGGCGCCGTCGTAGCGCGGCTCGGAGCCGTCACCGGCGATGAATCCGCCGCCGTAGAAGTACACCAGCACGGGCAGCTTCTTGCCATGGGTGTGCGCCGGTGCCCACACATTGAGATACAGGCAGTCTTCGCTCATGCCGTCGGAGCGGAACACCATGTCGCTGAACACGGCGCGCTGCATGCAGCGCGGACCAAAGTGATCGGCGGCGCGTACCCCCTGCCAGGCGTGTACCGGTTGCGGCGCCTTCCAGCGCAGCGAGCCGACCGGCGGCGCTGCGTAAGGAATACCCTTGAACTCGTCGAGCCCGGAGTGGGCATCGTGCAGGCCCGACAGCGTGCCGCTGGCCACGTGCACGGTGGGAGCCTGATTGGCCGCCACGGCCGGCAGACTGAGCAGGGCTGCTGTTACGCCAAGGGTTAGCGCACGCAGGCGCGGCGTGGAAAAGGGGAGCAAGCGCATGGGACATCCTCGAGCGTGATACGGAACCGGTCCATCTTAGCGCGGCTTTGAACGCTGGCTGACGCGCGCGGCGACGCATGGCTGATGTGCGCCGACGGTTAAGCCGGTGCGCGCCAGCATGGGGGTTGCGACGGATTCAACCAGAGGTGCGCGTTATGCCCTACAACAGCATCAGTCAGCTACCCGACTCGGTCCGCAAGCATGTGCCCAAACAAGGGCAGGACATTTACAAGGAAGCGTTCAACAGCGCCTGGGACGAATACGCCAGCGCCAAGGATCGCCGCGGTGATGCCTCACGCGAGGAGGTGGCGCACCAGGTGGCGTGGTCGGCGGTGAAGAAGCAATACAGCAAGGGCGACGACGGCGACTGGCACCGTAAATAGTGCATCGTCGTTGAAGGTCACTTACGGATCGCCGGCATGCTTGGAGGCCGCGTTCCAGCCCATCGCCTGATAGACGTGATAGCGCGCCACGCCGATGTATTCGTGCAGTGCCACGTCGGTCAATGTCAGGTTGTAGGCCTGCGGCAGCCAGCTCGGCGAGGCGGTGAGGTAGTCGCCGCGAATCGGCGTGGCGTGGATGCCGAAGTGACCGAAGTACAGCTGCGCGCGGCGCAGGTGCGTGGCCGATGACACCAGCACCAGGCGGTCGGCGTGAAACTGCGCCAGCAGGGGCGCGCTGAACTGCGCGTTCTGCCAGGTGTTCATGCTGCGCCCCTCCAGCAGCAGGTCGGCCTTCGGTACGCCCAGCGCAAGCAATTGCCGAGCGTAGACCTGGGCCTCCGATTCGCCCAACCCGCGCGCATCACCACCGCTGACCTCGATCGCGCACACCGCGCCGGTCTGCTTGCAATCGCGATACAGCATCACGGCGCGCAGCATGCGTCCGTGTGCAAACAGGCCCGGTTCCAGCGGGCCGCTGTCGCCACGCACGGTGCCGGCGCCCAGGAGGATAATGGCGTTGCGCTGGCCCCAGTGATCAACACGCGTGGCGTAACCGCGCTCAAGGTTCGACAGCAGCCAGCGCGGCAGCGGGCCATCGCCGGCCAGCAGTACCAGCAGCAAGGCGACGACACCCAGCGCCAGTCCCGTGCGTCGCCGGCGCAGGCCAACCAGCACCGCGGCCAGTAACGCCAGCACGAAGATCCACTGCAACACCATCGTCGAATGCCCTTTTATCAGCCGCGACGATTATGGCGTGTCGGGTATGACAGTGACGAGCGCGCGAGTGCTTGCCACTCCTCATGCCAACTGTTTCTTGGACGCGCCGGCGCGCCGGTGGTTGCATGTTCTTTGCCTTGGTGGCCGAAGGGGCGGCTGCCGGCAAGGGGAGAGGTGCCAGGGGGAACCTCGCCATGTGCATGGTTATCGGGGGCCTATCCCGATGGCCGTATCCGGGAGAAGTCACATGACGATTCGTGTTCGTTCGTATCCGCCCGTATGGGCGAGGTCGCTGGTCCTTGCGCTCACTGCCGCCGCATGGACGGCACCGTCGCCGGCAGGTGATACGCCGGTGCCGGGAACCACCGGCGCCGTCACGGCGGTGCCGGACATTGCGGTGCCGCACAGCCGGCCCTGTGTAGTGCCCCTGTTCGACAAGGTGAACTTCACCAACTTCAGTCCGAAGACATTCGACTACGCGCCACCGGCGCGTTGCCGTGGCCCGTGGGCGAAGGTGGTGCTGGAGGCCGACTACAGCGTCAACAAGGGTGTGCAGTTCGATCGCACGGCCAGCATCTGGATCGGCAACGTCAACGTCTACTTCGGCACCACGCAGGAGCCCTCGTCCACGGCGGCGCCCGCCTGGCATGTGGAGCGTGACCTGACTGACTACTCAAGCTGGCTGCGACAGCCGCATTCGGGGCGAACCCTGCTCGGCAATATCGTCAATGACACCTATACCGGCATCATCACCGGCAGCGCGAAGTTGGTGTTCTATCCCGGCCCCGCGCCGCGCGTGCCGGATCAGGTGGTGTCGCTCTCACTGAATGCCGATGGCGACGTCAACAACGTGCAGCCGGGTTCACCCCGACTGGGCCGGACCTTGACGTTGCCGCGCAACATGGTGGCGATCTACATGGATGTGTTCGCGCAGAGCCAGCAGGGTGATGAATTCTGGGAGCTGTGCGTGCCCGATGCCGTGGCCGACACGCTGCAAAGCTGCAGTGGCTCGGGATTCCGTCAAAGCGTGGTCTATATCGATGGCCAGCCGGCCGGCGTGGCGCCGGTGTATCCATGGATTTATACCGGGGGCGTCAGTCCGGCGCTGTGGCGGCCGATTCCCGGCGTGCAGACGCTCAATTTCCGTCCGTTCCGGGTCAACCTGACACCCTTCGCCGGTCAGCTCGACGACGGACAGCCGCACGATGTCGAGTTGGGCGTGGTCAACGCGCAGTCGTATTTTTCGACCGTCGGCACCTTGCTGATCTACACCGACCCACATCGCGAGGTGGTACGCGGGCAGCTGCTTCGCAACACACTGGACGATGATCCCGGCCAGCACGATACCGTGACCGACCAGGGTGGCGGTCAGACATCGGTGAGCACCACCGCACAACGGCGTTTTGCCATTGCCGGCTACGTGGACACGTCACGTGGACGCATCCGTACCGAGGTCGATCAGAGTGTGGACTTCTCCAGCGAGCAACAATTCACGCTCAGTGACACGCAGTATCGACAGCACCTGGTGCAATCGACCCAGACCCAGGTCAGCACGCGGGTATCTGGTCCAGGTCGCTTCAGGCAGACCACCACACGTCACTTCAGCTATCCATTGGAGCTGGACTACAACGACCAGAACGCCAGCGATGGCACCGAGTCAGTGAATCTCGCCGTGACACAGTCCTATCAGCGACGGCGCGAGCGCACATTGAGCGGGCATCGGGTATTCAATGACACCCTTTCCAATACGGTAAGTCCTCATGTCACCTATCACTTCGATGCCGCCGGCAACCTCAGCATCGAGCCATGGGCCAGCACGCAGCGCTACACCTACGCCAATAGCCTGGGCCAGTGCTTCGACCGTCGCATCGCCAGCAGCCATTATGAGTTGACCGAGGTTGAGGATGGCGTCGCCTGTGGCGGGCACAATCACTACGCCTGGTCGCCGTTGCAGAGTGTGGCGGGCCATAGTTGGAACCTGGGGGACGAAGCCGACCTCTGGACCTGGTAGACCTGCCGGTCAGCGCCGGGCATCGGCCGATGCCCGGCGCGCCAGCGCGGCCTCGATGACATCGGCGGCCCGTTCGGCGCCGCGCTCGGCCTGCAGCGTGCGTGCGATGCTCGCGGTGCGATCCCGATAGTCACGTTCGCCGGTCAGACGCGCCAGCTGGCGTGCCGAACCGGCGGCGTCGTAACGGCTGGCGGGCAATATCTCGGCCACGCCCAGGCGTTGCAGCCGCGCCGCATTGTCGGGCTGGTCGAAGCCATGCGGTACCACCAGCATCGGCACGCCGGCCCGCAGTGCCTCGGCGCTGGTACCGATACCGCCGTGATGCACCACGGCAGCGGCTCTTTCGAACAGCGGTGCGTGATCGGCCGCCTCCAGCGCCAGCATGTCCGACGACAGGGCCGGCAGCTGTCGGCGTACCGTCTGCGACCCGCAAAGCAGGATGGCGCGCATGCGCAGTGCACGGGCAGCCATCATGCTTTCGCGCAGGAAGTGCGCGCCAGCATGTACCGCGGCCGAGCCCAGCGTGAAAACCACCGGTGCCGGTCCGGCATCAAGGAATTGGCGCAGCGTATCGGGCAAGGGGTCGGCGTCCGGCCGATAACGCGCAAAGCCGGTGACATGCGTGTGTGGCGGCCAGTCCGGCTGCGCTTGGGCCAGCAGGGGCGAGAACAGGGCGAGTACGCCGTCGCGGCCATGTTGCCCGGCATGGAACGGGTCGCCGGCGGCCGGCTGTGGCGCCAGTCCGAGCTGGCGCCGGAACTGGCGTACCGGCGCCGTCCAGGGGCGACTGATCCATTGCGCACCGCGCTGCAGGATACGCCCACACGAAGGGGACTGGCGTGACCAGCGATCGACCAGACCAAGGCCGGTCGCAGGTGGCTGGTAGGCGCTGATGAAACCGGCAGGGGCCAGCACCACCGATAGCCAGGCCAGCGGAAGTTGCTCGCCAAGAATTTGCGCGCCGAAGGCCAGGGTCGAGGTCAGCAGGACGTCGGCCTCGGCACAGACTGGATGCAGGCGCCGGTAGCTTTCGGCGGTATCCTGAGCCGCCAGTTCGCGCACCACAAAGCGTGGCCCGCGCCAGGGGTGGAAGGCGCGGGCCATGAAGGCGACCTTGTCCTCAGGCTCGGGCAGACCGCTGGCATCGACGAAGGCCTGTCCGGCCTGGCGCACTTGCGACTCATGCATGGCGTGACTGGCCACGGTGCAGCGATGACCGCGTGCCGCCAGCGCCTGGGCCACGGCCAGGAACGGATAAAGATCGCCGGCCGAGCCGACGGTGGCCATGACGATATGGGCGTCCATGGCGGCAGCCTAACGGCGCGCCGCGCTCGCCGCGAGTGCCCGCTACAATGATCAGCTTGGCCTCTTGCAACGGATGTTCGATGTTCCCGTATGACCTGGTGATCTACGACCTCGACGGTACCCTGCTCGATAGCGCGCCCGATATCGCCACCGCGGTGGATCGCACACTGGCCCAGTGGGATCTTCCCGTGGCCGGCGAAACCAAGGTGCGTCAGTGGATCGGCGATGGCTCGCGCAAGCTGATGCAGCGGGCGTTTGCCGACGCTGGCCATCCGCAGGTGCCCGTGGCCGAGCTCTACGAGGCCTTTCTCGCGCACTATGGCGATTGCATGCGCGATGACTCGCACGCCTATGCCGGTGTGCCGGAGACACTGCATGCGTTAAGCGAGCGAGGTGTGCGCCAGGCCGTGTGCACCAACAAGCCCGACCCCTTCGTGGCATCGCTGATCGAGTTCATGGGTCTGGATGACTATATCGCTGCCTGGCTGGGAGGCGATTCCCTGCCCGAGCGCAAGCCCAGCGCCTTGCCGCTGCGACATCTGGCCGAGAAGTTCGACACGCCCATCGAGCGCTGCCTGATGGTGGGGGACTCGGGTACCGACATGGCCGCGGCGCGCAATGCCGGCATGCCGCTGGCGTTGGTCACCTACGGTTATCACCGTGGCGTGGATCTCAGCGCCGGCAAGGCCGTGGCGGTGGTGGACGACCTGCGCGAGTTGCTGACGCTGTAAGCGCGGATCCACTCGTCACCACGCCGACAAACAGGTGGCCCGTTCACGACAGCGCGGTTACAGCTACCATGGTGTGTTTGTCGACCGTGGTGCGGGGGAGGTGTCCGTGCCATCACGTCTGATTGGCACGGAGTATCGGATCCCATGTTGCAGTTGTCCTGGCGGTTTTTCCTGGCCGCCTTCGTGATGCTGAGCATCAGTCGCCTGCTGCTGTCCGCCTGGCAGTGGGGGCGGGTGCGTCAGGCTGGTGGCTTGTGGCCCGTGATGCTGGGGGGCTGGCGTATCGATGCCAGCTTCCTGGCCATGGTCTCGGGATTTCCCTTCCTGCTGGCACCCTGGCTGGATCGCTTCGATTGGGCGCTGGGCGCCACGCATATCTGGTTCGTGGCCTGGTGGCTGCTGCTGGTGTTGCTGGAGGTGTCCACGCCACAATTTGTGATCGAGTACGACACGCGGCCCAATCGCCACTATGTGGAATACCTCAATAGCCCGCGTGAAGTGTCGGCGATGCTTTGGAAGGGCTACAAGAAGGTTCTGATAGGCGCGTTCCTGGGCCTGGGGCTGCTGGCGTGGGTTGGCTGGAACTGGCTGGATGTGCATGGCAGCGAACCGCAGATGGGCTGGCTGGGGCGCAGCCTGACCACGCTGGGGCTATTCGTGGTGCTGTTCCTGGTGGGTCGTGGCACGTTGCAGCATCGTCCGTTGAATGCGGCGCAGGTGGCCTTCTGCAACGACTCGATGGTCAATTCGCTACCGCTCAACTCCACCTTCACGGTGATCAATGCCATCCGCGCCATGCGCACCGAGCTGTCGTCGGCCGAGCTTTACGGCAAGTTGCCGCCGGACGAGGTGCAGCGGCGGGTGCTGCAGGAGGCGGGCCTGCCCTATCCACCGACCGACCCGACATATCCGAGCGAGCATGCTCACACCGCCACAGTGCGTCATACCCGGCCAAAGCGGCTGGTGATCATCGTCGAGGAGAGCCTGGGGGCGCAATTTGTCGGCAGTCTCGGCGGGCGAGGCCTGACACCATCACTGGATGCGCTGGGTGAGCAGGGTTGGATGCTGGCACGCACTTACGCCACCGGTACGCGTTCGGTGCGCGGCCTGGAGGCCATCTCTACCGGTTTTTGGCCGACACCGGCCGACGCGGTGCTGAAACTGCCGCGCAGTCAGCGTGGTTTCTTCACCCTGGCCGGCCTGCTGGGTCAACACGGCTACCACTCGCGCTTCATCTATGGCGGCGAAGCGCATTTTGACAACATGAAGGGCTTTTTCCTCGGCAATGGTTTCACCGAGGTGATCGACCGTGCGCTGTTCAAGGTCAAGCCGGGATTCTCGGGTTCCTGGGGCGCCTCGGATGAGGACATGTTCAACGAGCTGCATCAGCGCCTGATGGATGACGGCAGCGATGCGGTGTTCAACATGGCCTTTTCGGTGTCCAACCATACGCCGTGGGAGTATCCGCAAGGACGCATCGAACCGGAGGGGGCGGCGGCCACGGTGGACAACACGGTGCGCTATGCCGACTGGGCGCTGGGCCAGTTCTTCGAACGCGCCAAGGCTTCGCCGTACTGGGAAGACACCGTGTTCCTGGTCGTGGCCGACCATGATGCTCGGGTCTCGGGCGCCAGCCTGGTACCGGTGCGCCACTTCCATATTCCGGCGCTGATTCTGGGCGGCGGCATCGAGCCACGTCGCGACGAGCGCTTGATCAGCCAGGCCGATCTGGCGCCGACGTTGCTCTCGCTGATGGGCATCGACAGCGTGCATCCGATGCCGGGCGCCGACCTTACGGTCAGCACGCCCGACCGGGCCATCATGCAATACGGCAACAACTACGGTTACCTGCGCGGTGACCAGTTGCTGGTGCTCGAGCCGCAGCGCACACCGCGCCAGTTCCGCTACCTTCGCGATAGCCACGAACTGGAGCCGGTGGCGCTGGATGACGAACTGCGGCGTCTGGCGCACGCACATGCGCTATGGCCAAGCTGGGCCTACCAGAACGAACGCTACCGGGTGCCGCCGCGGGCTGGCTAAAAGGCGCGACCTCAGTCGTCCTTGGAGAAGTCGCCGTCCTTGCGGAATTCGCCGTGCGCGGGATCGTGTTCGGGCGGCTGCGGCGGCCCGTGAAGGCGATCCTCGCGGCGGTCACGATCCGGGTGCTGGCCGGGAATTTTTTGCGGATTCACCGGCGTGTCGGGTACGTTCTTGGGATCCTTGGACGGATTCATGTCACCTCCGTGCAGGTGCAAGGGGAAGGATCACCATGCTGCGCAGCCGCGCGTGAACCTCGGCTTCATGCCGGGGCACGCGGTGGACGGCGCATTCAGGCCCGGCGCAGCGTACGCCGGGCGTCCATACGCTGTAATCGGGAGAGACACCGATGCCTGTTGCCGCCTTGCTGCTTGCCGCCACCGCCCTGAACACCGCCGCGCCCACCGCTGCCGTCTCGACACAGATGACACCGCTGTCATCGGCGGCCAGAGACAAAATCAACACGCTCATCGGGCGCATGACGCTGAAGGAAAAGGCCGGTCAGCTCAGCATCTTCGGCGTCGATCAGAAAAACCTGGCACAGCGGGTGGCTGACGGCGAGGTCGGGGGCACCAATGGCATGCTGCCGGCCAAGGCCCAAGGGCGCCAACTGCCCGACTACATTCGTCACATGCAGGACCTGGCCGTGCACTCGCGCCTGGGTATCCCGATGTGGTTCATGGGCGACACCATCCATGGTTTCCGCGTGACCTTCCCGGAACCGCTGGCGTTGGCGGCAACCTGGCATCCATCCTTGGTCAGCCGCGTGATGCGCGCGTCGGCCGAGGAAGCGACGGCTTCCGGCGTGAACTGGACCTTCGCGCCGATGGTGGATATCGGTCGTGATCCGCGCTGGGGCCGCGTGGTCGAGGGCGCCGGCGAAGATCCATTCCTGGATGAAGCGATCACCGGCGCGGCCACGTTCGGTTTCCAGGGGCGTTCGCTATCGGCCGCCGACACCATGCTGGCCACGGCCAAGCATCTGGTCGGCTACGGCGCGGTGCAGGGCGGGCGCGACTACAACGCGGTGAATCTTTCCACGCGCGAGCTGAAGTCGGTGTACCTGCCGCCGTTCCAGCATGTGGTCAAGCGCGGCATCGGTTCGGTGATGGCCGCGTTTATTTCGCTCAACGACCGCCCGACCACCGCCGACGGCGCCCTGATCAACGGCACGCTGCGCCGGGATTTCGGTTTTGGCGGTGTGGTGGTGTCCGACTACGATGCGGTGGCGCAGCTGCAGCAGCATGGCATCGCCGCCTCGCCGCGGCAGGCGGCGCGGCTGGCCTTCGATGCCGGCGTGGATATCGATCTGCACAGCGGCACCTACCTGGCGCAGCTGCCGGCGCTGGTGCGCGCAGGCAAGGTGTCTGAAAAGGCGCTCGATGCGGCGGTGCGCCGCGTATTGGCGATGAAGTGGCGGTTGGGCTTGTTTGCCGACCCGTATCGCTATCTGCATGCCAAGACGCTGATCCCGCACAAAGCCGAGCATGTGACGCTGGCGCGCAAGAGTGCCGAGCAGTCGATGGTGCTGCTGGAAAACCACGGGGTGCTGCCGCTCAAGCCCAACGTGGGCTCAGTGGCAGTGATCGGCCCGCTGGCCGATGATCGCGCCGACCTGCTGGGCCCGGTGCATGCACTGGGTCAGCCGGATCGGGTGGTCAGCATTCTCGATGGTCTGCGCCAGAACGCGCCCAAGGGCACGCAGATCACCTACGCGCAGGGAGTTCCCGTGGACGGCGAGGACACCCAAGGCATCGCGCAGGCGGTTGCCGTGGCGAAGGCGGCCAAGGTGGCGGTGGTCGTGGTCGGCGAAAGCAATGCCATGATCGGCGAAGGTCACAGTCGCTCGCGCATCACCCTGCCGGGACGCCAGCGCGCGCTGCTCAAAGCGATCAAGGCCACCGGCACGCCGATGGTGGTGGTGCTGGTATCCGGCCGTGCCATGGCCTTGCCGTGGTTGCATGACCACGCCGACGCCCTGCTCGATGCGTGGATTCCGGGCGAACAGGGCGGGCCGGCGGTGGCCAATGTCTTGTTCGGCAAGGCCGAGCCCGGCGGCCGCCTGCCGGTGACCTTTCCGCGTGACCTGGGGCAGGTGCCGCTTTACTACAGCTATCGTCCGACTGGCCGTCCGTACAACCCAGCCGACAGCTACACCACGCACTATGTGGATGTGGCCAACTCGCCGCTGTATCCGTTTGGCTACGGCCTTAGCTACACGCAGTTTGCCTTCGGCAAGGTGACGTTGGATCACACCACCCTGGGTGCGCACGACGTGCTGCATGCCTCGGTCAAACTCACCAACACTGGCCGGCGTGCCGGCACCGAAGTGGTGCAGCTGTATGTGCATCAGAAAGTAGGGCAGACCAATCCGCCGGTGCGTCTGCTGCGTGGGTTCAAGCGTGTGCATCTGGCAGCCGGTGCCTCGACCACCGTGAAATTCATGCTGCCGCGTTCGGCTTTTGCCTGGTGGGACTGGAACAACCACAAGGTGGTGGCGCCGGGCGATTACGAGGTCTACATCGGCGCCAATGCACAAGCGAGCAACAAGGCCGATCTGCACATCGACTGACGCCGTCGCGGGCCTGGGATTTGTAGACTCCAAGCGAGGTGGATCGTGTGGGTCTGCAGGTCGCCGGTGGGTCTGGCGCAGTGGCTGGCCGCCCTGGCCCAACCGGAAAGGGCCGCCGTATGGTCCCGAGGGGGAGCGCCTTAACGGCCTCCCCCTGTCTCTTCCTCGCCCCCGGCAGGCGCCGCGGCAGCGCCCGCGGGGGGCATGACACGTCCTAGCGCGGCAGGTCGAATACCAGCACTTCGGCCTGCTCGCCAGCTTCGATGGTCACCGCCGGCTCATCGGTCAGTTTCAACGCATCGCCGGTGTCCAGCCATTGATCGTTGACCTTGGCGCGGCCGCGCGCCACGTGCACGTAACCCAGCCGGCCGGATGCCAGCGGTAGGCGGGTATCGGCGGCGCCGTCGAGCAGTCCGGCGTACAGGCGCGCATCCTGGTGGATGCGCAGCGAGCCCTCGGCGCCGTCGCCGCTGACCAGCAGCCGCAGCTGATCACGCTTGTCGGCCGCGACCACATGGGTCTGCTCGTAGGACGGCGCCACTTCCTGCTCGGCCGGCAGAATCCATATCTGCAGGAAATGCGACAGCTGCGTCTGGCTGGGGTTGTATTCCGAATGCGTGACGCCGCTGCCGGCACTCATGCGCTGCACGTCGCCCGGGCGGATGGTGGAGCTGTTGCCCATGGAATCGCGATGGGCCAGCTCGCCTTCCAGCACGTAGCTGATGATCTCCATGTTCTGGTGGCTGTGCGTGGCAAAGCCCTTGCCCGGCTGCACACGGTCCTCATTGATCACGCGCAGCGCGCCAAAGCCCATGTGCTCGGGATCACGATAGCTGGCGAACGAAAAGCTGTGCCAGGAATCGAGCCAGCCATGGTCGGCGTGGCCACGCGCCTGATGGTGACGAAGCGTAAGCATGATCGACTCCTTGGGAAGCCGTGGAATATGGGCGCAGTGTGGGCTCGTGGTCATGTCGGCGGTAGCCCTCGGCTTCGGAACGCGTTGTTCCTTGAAGTGAACAAGCGGCGGGTAGCCATGATGGCTAGGTGCACTTGAGTGAGCTCGAGGTGCCTGGGCCCGGCGTGCCGGTTCAGTTTGCCTGCACCTTGGTATGACTGCAGCGTCAGTCTCTTCGCTTCGGTCGTCGACTTCGTCGGGCTTGAAGCCGGTGATCTTCGCAGTGGGCCGTGGACACGCCACGGGTGTACGCTCGCGCGGTGTGACTGGTGGCAGGGGGCGGTTGCATGGGATTGTTATAACGTAACGTTTTAGCCTCGACCGACATGATGCCGGCCGGGCGTTGGGGTGTCACGGGAGGAGCTTTCCATGAAGCGCATGATGTACGTGGCCGCCATAGCGGCGGTAACGGTGTTTGCCGGCCGCGCCATGGCCGATGAAGGCATGTGGACGTTGAACCATCTGCCACTCAAGCAGATGAAGCAGCGCTACGGTTTTGCGCCTGACAAGGCGTGGGTCGATCGCGTGCAGCACGCCGCCGTGCGTCTGGCGGAGGGCTGCTCGGGCTCGTTCGTGTCGGCCGATGGTCTGGTGATGACCAACCACCACTGCGCCAACGGCTGCCTGTCGCAGCTCTCGCACAAGGGCAACTACATGCAGGACGGCTTTACGGCCGATTCGCTGAAGGATGAGCCCAAGTGTCCGGACGTGGAGCTGAACCAGCTCGATTCGATCACGGATGTCACCGCCAAGGTCAACGCGGCCACCGATGGCAAAAGCGGCAGCGCGCGCATCAAGGCGCAACGCGCGATCGATGCCAAGTTGGAGCAGGGGTGTGTGGGCGGCGATGCCAAGCACTGGCGCTGCGACGTGATCAGCCTGTATCACGGCGGTCGTTACGCGCTGTACAAGTACCGCCGCTTTCAAGATGTGCGTCTGGTGTTCGCGCCGGAGCAGTCGATCGCTTTCTTCGGTGGTGATCCGGACAACTTCAACTTCCCGCGTTACGACCTGGATGTCACCTTCTTCCGCGCCTATGTCGACGGCAAGCCGGAGCATACGGCCGACTATCTGAAGTTCGATCCCAAGGGCCCTGAAGCTGGCGAGATGACTTTCGTGGTGGGCAACCCTGGCTCCACGCAGCGTCAGACGCCGTGGATCGAACTGGCCAACATGCGCGATCGTGTGCTGACGCCGTTTTTCGGCTACCTGTCGGAAAAGCGAGGTGTGTTGTGGGAATACAGCCGCGGGGGGCAGCAGCAGGCCAAGGCGGCCCAGGATGCGCTGTTTGGCATCGACAATTCGCTGAAGGTGTTCAAGGGCTGGCTGAGCGCGCTGGGCAACGAGTCGTTCATCGAGAAGAAAAAGTCAGACGATGCCGCCTTGCGCAAGTGGATCGCCGCCGATGCCTCGCGCCGAACCAAGTACGGCGACCCATGGGGCGAGCTGGAAAAGGCGCAGCAAGCCAGTGCCCGCCTGCGTGATCGTTACGCCATGATCGAGCGTGGCCAGGGCTTTGATGCCGGCCTGTTCGACGATGCGCGCATGCTGGTACGTGCCGCCGCCGAGCGCGCCAAGCCCAACAGCGAGCGTCTGCCGGCCTATCGGGATGCCAACCTGCCGGCGCTGGAGCAGGAGTTGTCCTCGACCGCGCCGGTGTATCCAAAGTATCAGGAAACCACGCTGGCCTGGTCGCTGGAGAAAATGCGCCAGGCGCTCGGCGCCGACAGCGATTTTGTGCACGAGGTGCTGGGCGACAAGTCGCCTCAGCAGCTGGCGCAGGCGGTGGTCAGCGGCACCAAACTGGGTGATCCCAAGGTGCGCGAGCAGCTGTGGAAGGGCGGCGAGAAGGCCATCGAAGCCTCGGATGATCCGATGATCCGCCTGGCGCTCAAGATCGACCCGCAAGCGCGCGCGGTGCGCAAACAGTACGAGGCCGAAGTGACCGCGCCGATGACCAAGGCCGACGAGGCCATTGCCAAGGCCCGCTTTGCGCGCGATGGCGCCACCAGCTATCCCGATGCCACTTTCACCCTGCGCCTTAGCTACGGCAAGGTGGTCGGCTGGCAGGAGAAGGGCAAGCCGGTGCCGCCGTTCACCCACTTCGATGGGCTGTACAAGCGCGCCACCGGTGCCGACCCGTTCAAGCTGCCCGAGAGCTGGCTGAAGGCCAAGTCGTCGCTGGACCCGGCCACGCCGATGGATTTTGTCACCGACAACGACATCATCGGCGGCAATTCGGGCAGCCCGGTGATCGACAAGCAGGGCCACGCGGTGGGCCTGATCTTCGATGGCAACATCCACTCGCTGGCCGGCAATTTCTACTTCGACCCGTCCAATAACCGCGCGGTTGCGGTGGACACGGCGGCGATCGACCATGCGCTGCGCAAGGTCTATCACCTGCCGCGGCTGGCCGAGGAGCTGGAAAATGGCCACCTGTAACCACGGCATGATGGTGCGTTTTCCGCACCGTGCCTGAATATGCGCCCCGGTGCCCGGCGCCGGGGCGTTTTTCATGGCGTACCATGCGCGCCATGTTTGCCGGAACCGATCTTGTGGGCATCCAGTGCCCTTACTGTGGCGAGCCGATCGACCTGGTGGTCGATTGCTCGGTCGAAAGCCAGCACTACATCGAGGACTGCCAGGTCTGCTGCCAGCCCATCGAGGTGAGTGTCAGTGTGGACGTGTCCGGGGATGCCCAGGTGGACGTGCGCGGCCAGGACGAAACCTGAGCGCGCACGCCGCAGGCGTCACAGTGCGATGCGTCCGGCAAACTGGGCCACCCGTTTGCCCAGGTGGCGAGCGGTATCCAGGTCACCCTTGCGCGGCGCTTCCTCGGGCGAGGCATCGACTGGTGAAATTGCCATGGCGCCTGAAAAGCCGCCAGTCCAGTTCAGGTCATTCGGTCCATTTCGCTTGTAGTTGGCCGCAGGCAGCCCCGTGCCGATCCAGATCTGACCGTGTTGTTGCGACAGCGTGAACAGGTAAGTCAGAGTTGAGAACTTGTCGCCATTGAGGGCGCCCGAGTTGGTGAATCCGGCCGCGAGCTTGTCCTTCCAGGCCAAGTCCTGCCATGGCCGTGAAGACGTATCGGCGAAGCGTTTGAACTGCCATGCCGGCCCGCCCATGTAGGTGGGGCTGCCATAGATCACCGCATCGGCATCGGCCAGACGCTTCCAGGCACCATCAGGCAACTGGCCTTCGTCATCGATACGCAGCACATGGACTACGGTGTTCTCGACGCTCAGTGCGCCTTCTTCCACAGCCTTGGCCAGCTTCGCGGTATGGCCATAGCCGCTGTAGTAAACCAGTGCGATATTTGCCATCAGGATGGCTCCTTCCAACTTGTTATGCATGTAGAGCGTCCAGGCAGGGCGCTCTCAGGTGGTTCCCGGGCGGGGGTACAGGTGCGCCAGACCGCGCGAGGGATGGGGATACCTCACGGACCCTTCGGGCGCCAGCGTCACGCGGCGTCCATCTGTATGCGCCCCGTCAGGGAGGCGTGGGAGAGCTTTCGATGTGGATGCCTGCCGCGTTGCAGGCGTGGCGTGTGGCGTTGTCGGTATCGGGGCTGACCGGTCGCGTCAACGGCCAGAGCAAGGTGACGTCCAGCCCCAGGGCGCGCGCATCCTGCGCCGACCAGAGCACGCAGACGTCCCGCGCCAGGCCACACATATGCACTTCGGTCACGCCGCGATCGCGCAGCCAGCCAGCCAGTCCGGTGCTGGGGCGCGCGCCGTTGGGATCATGGTTGTTGCGGAAGGCCGAGTACGAATCCACTCGTGAATCGGCTCCCTTGCGCAAGATCATGTCCACGGCGGACCAGTCTACGTCCGGATGCAGTTGGGCTCCGGGCGTATGCTGGACGCAGTGATCGGGCCACAGAGTCTGTGGCTGTCCGTAGAGTTCGATCTGCTTGAATGGCTCGCCACCATCATGCTGACTGGCGAAAGAGACATGTTGGGGAGGGTGCCAGTCCTGACTGGCCACTACGTGGCTGTAGCGACGCGCTTGCAGCAGCGATTGGATGCCCGGCACGATGTCATGACCCTGGTGGCAGGCGAGCGCTCCACCGGGCATGAAGTCCGGTTGCACGTCGATCACTAGCAGGGCGGTGTGTGCGGATGGCATCGGCTCGGCCGTGGCCAGGGAAGGCTTCGCAGCCTAACCGTTCAGGTATGTGATGGCCAGCGTTGTGTCTTACAGCGGGCCGTGAGAGTAGTTGTCGTGGCCATAGCCACCATGGTCGTCACGTCGGTCATCGCGGTGATCGTCACCGTGTTCATGGCGACGATCGGTGTGGTGGTCGTGCCAACCTTGCTGGTGATGCGAGTGTTCGCCGCCGCCATGATGTGGGCCGGGCAGGTAGCAGGCGGCCAGTCCGGCGCCCAGGGCAAATACCAAGCCAAATCGCAGCAAGACACGCATGTTGTTGTGATCCCGGAATCGAAAGTCTGCCCGCATGGTGGGTGCTGGCAGCTGGCTGAAAGCTGTCTGCGTACATGGTGTTGTCGGCGCCGGTTCACCCGTGTCGAGGGCGCGTATAGGCTAGCGGTTATCATGCTCACGCCAAACGCACACAAAGGGACCGACGGGTGAATCTGAGCTTTCTGGACATGGGCATGCTGGGCGCTTTCGAAGCGGGCGGCATGGCGTTGCTGATCGGCTTTCTCGTGCACGGACTGTGGCAGGCGTTCGGCCGGCGCGAGGGCTGGAGCCATGCCAAGGTGATCGGCTGGGCGTATCTGACCGCATTGGTCATTGGTGCCGGTGCCGATGCCTGGCATCTGCTTTATCTGGGCATTGTGCCGTTGGATGCGGTGGTCAGCATGCAGCGCAGCGTGGCCGGTGTGCACGACCCGGATTATCTGAGCGTGCGGGTATTCATCGAGATCGTGGCGGCCGGCGTCGGCGTGATGATCGGCTGGCTGGTGTGGGCCGGCGCCCTCAGGCAATACTTGCGTGGAACACGCGGCCAGTCGCGCGACTGAACGGCTCGACGCTCGTCAACGCATCGATACCTGTTGCGTTCAGTATGCCTGCAACACGCTTGGCAACAAGCCCGCTCCGGCCCATGCCGGAAGTTTCCGGGCGCTGACGAGGAGACATGCCATGAAACGTTTTGTGATGCTGTGTTCGGGTCTGCTGGCCGCCTCCACCATGTCGATGGCCATGGCCGCACCGGCGCCGCTCGATCCGCCTTCATGGAGCCACGCCGGTGGCCACGGGCACGATCACGACCGCGACTACCACCGTGATCACCGTCGCGATGATCATCATCACTGGCGCCGTGGTGACCATTACCGCGCTGATCGGGTGGTGGTGGTGCGTGATTACCGCACCCGTCACCTGCGTCGTCCGCCGCGGGGCTACCACTGGGTGCGAGATGACAGCGGCCAGTACCTGCTGGTGGCCATCGCCAGTGGCGTGATTGCCGATATCGTGCTGCACAGCCACTAAGCGGCGCCGCTTGGCCGCAACGGTGCAAGGCCCGGGTATCTCGCCCGGGCCTTTTTCTTGCCTGGCCTTTGGCCGCGCGCTTCAGAGAATGGGGTCGAACAATCGCGCCACGTGCATGCCGACGCGGCGTAGCGCGGCGATACGTGCGTAGTCCGAGGGCGTGACCCTGCGCGCGCGGGCAAAGTCGCGCGCCAGCATGGCCTCGGTGCGCGCGGCAAAGTCCTCGTCCACGGTCAGCACGCCGATCTCGAAATTGAGCCGGAACGAGCGGTTGTCCAGGTTCATCGAGCCGACCAGCGCGGTGTCGTCGTCGATCAGTGCAACTTTCTGATGCATGAAACCGGCACGGTAGCGGTACACGGCGATGCCGGCGCCGATGGCCTCGTGCGCATACAGCGACGACACTGCGAATACGATGCGGTGATCGGGTCGCGCCGGCAGCAGCAGGCGCACTTCCACGCCACGCAGCACCGCCAGGCGCAGCGCCGACATCACCGCGTTGTCTGGCACCAGGTACGGCGTGGTCAGCCACAGTCGCTTGCGCGCGCTGTTGATCAGGGCCACAAACGCCAGCGAACAGGTTTCGAAACGGTCGGCCGGACCGCAACTGAGGGCCAGGCAACTGGCCCCGCCCTCGTTCGAGCGCGGCGCGCGCAGCGTTAGCGCAGTGCCAGTGACCCAATACCAGTCCTCGGCAAAGCTGCGCTGCAGCTCGTCCACGGCTGGACCGGCGATACGCAGGTGCGTGTCGCGCCACGGCGACAGCGGTGGCTTGTCGCCCAGATATTCATCGCCGACATTGTGGCCGCCGACATAGCCACAGTCACCGTCGACCACCACGATCTTGCGGTGGTTGCGGAAATTGAGCTGGAAGCGATTGGTGAAAGTGCGGGTGGCGAAGGCGTGTATCTTCACCCCTGCCGCCCGCAGGCGCCCGATATAGCGGCTTGGCAGGTCATGACTGCCGATGCCGTCGTACAGCACATGCACGGCCACACCGGCCCTGGCGCGCTGGATCAGAGCGTCGGCGAACTCGGTGCCGATGGCGTCATCGTGAATGATGAAAAACTGCGCCAGCACGTAATGTTCAGCGCGGGCGATATCGGCCAGGATCGCATCGAAGGTGGTTCGACCATTCTCCAGCAGCTTGAGGGCGTGGCCCGGACGGAACGGGCGACCCATCAGCCGCGCCAGTGCGTCCAGACGCTGGCAGTTGGCGTGTGGCGGACCGTGCGTGGTGTGACTGGATGGTCGCCCTTGGCCATCGCGCCAGCGTGCGCGCCGCCGTCGGTGTGCCACGATGTAGCCGTGAAATCGGCTATGCCCGAGGAATAGATACGGTATCAGGGTCAGATAAGGCAGGCTGACCAAGGCAACAGCCCAGCCGACAGCCCCCTGCGGCGTGCGCGTGTAGATCACCGCATGCACTGCCGCCAGCAGGCCTAACAAATGCAATGTCACGGCCACGCCGGCCAGTGTCAGCAGGTTGAAGCTCACGATAACTCCATTACGAGTCGGCCATATGTTGTAGGTGTTTGCGGATCTACGCTCAAGCGTATGGCGACGCTGGGCAGGCTTTCGTTCACGTGTCAGAATGCGGTCACGGAATATTCCAAGGTACTTTCATGACGGATCCTTCAGGCGAAACCGTGGTGGATATCGCGCGCCTGCGCCGCTCGTGCGGGGCATGTGCGCTGTCTCAACTGTGCCTGCCGGCCACGATCGGACACGAGGACATGCCCAAGCTGGAAGCGGCGGTGCGTCAGCATCGTCCCTTGGATGCAGGTCGTACGCTGTTCGCCGAAGGCAGCCCGTTCAACGAGCTGCATGTCGTGCGTTCGGGGTCGTTGAAGACCGTTTCGGTGCAGTCCGACGGCACCGAGCAGGTGCTGGGTTTTCACTTGCCCGGCGATGTGGTGGGGTTGGATGCCGTGGCCGAAGGCCAGCATCGCTGCACCGCGATGACTCTGGAGCGCACCACGGTGTGCGATATCCCGTTCAACGCCATCGAAGATGTCGCCCGCCGCGTGCCGGGTCTGCAGCGCCAGCTGTACCGCGTCATCAGCCGCGAATTCGTGCGTGACCAGGAGCATTTGGCCACCATGGGCCGCAAGCAGGCGCCCGAGCGTCTGGCGATCTTCCTGAAAAGCCTGTCCGACCGCCGCCGTGCGCTCGGGCTGGAGCCGCTGGAGCTTACCTTGAGCATGTCGCGCTCAGATATCGGCAACTATCTGGGGTTGGTGATCGAGACGGTCAGCCGCCTGTTCAGCCGCTTTCAGGACGAGGGGCTGCTCACGGTGCAGCGCAGGGCCTTGCGCATTCTCGATTACGATGCCCTGGCGCGCCTGGCCGCCGGCATGAACGATGCCACAGAAGGCTCGCGCCAGCGTTCGCCGCTACGCTGAGAGGCGCCGCGCCAAGCTGGCGCTGGCTTGATCAGGGTCAATCCACGGCACCGGCACCGCGCCTAGCATGGCATCCATGTCCCTTGGAGCGCGTGCCATGAAGATTCTTCTTGCCCTCGACGGTAGCGATCAGAGCCGTGAAGCGTGCCGTTATCTCATCGAACACCGGGACAACTTTGGTAAGGACAGCCAGGTGACACTGATGCATGTCGCCACGCCGTTGCCGGCCGACATCGAAATGGCGCTCGGTACCACGGGCGACGGCTCACTGGCGCGCTATTACGAGGAAAGCCATGAAAGCGCGCTGAGCGAGGCCGGCAGCCAGCTCGACAAGGCCGGCATCAGCTACACCAAGGAAACCGCCCTGGGGCCGCCAGGCCCCACCCTGGCCCGCTTTGCGGAGCGTCAGGCCATGGACCTGGTCATCATGGGCTCGCACGGCCGTGGTGCGCTGGGCTCGCTGGTGCTGGGATCGGTCACCGCGCGCGTACTGGCCAGCTGCAAGGTACCGGTGCTGATCATCCGCTGACGTGGCGCGCCTTCAGGCCTCCAGGTCGGGCAGCGACTGCCTGAGCTTGTCGATGCCTTGCCACGGGTCGCGCTTGAGCTGATGCAGGCGTCGCGAAATGGTGTGCACGGTGTAGTGGGCGCCGCTGTCGATGCGTGACAGCTCATCCCAGCGCAGCGGCGTGGCCACGGGTGCGCCGGGCCGCGCACGCACGCTGTAGTTGGCAATGGCGGTGGCGCCTCGGCTGTTGCGCAGATAGTCGATGAAGATACGGCCCTGGCGCTTGGCCTTGCTGGCGGTGGCGATGAAGCGCTCCGGTTCGGCTTTCGCCATGGCCGTGGCCACGCCGTGGGCGAAGTCTTTCACCGTGTCCCAGTCCGGTCCGGGTGTGATGGGCACCACCACGTGCAGCCCCTTGCCGCCGCTGGTGCGCACGAAGCTTTTCAGCGCCAGCTCGCCCAGGCGCTTGCGCAGATCGCGCGCGGCGCGCCGGACCTCGCCGAAATCCACGTCCTCGGCCGGGTCCAGATCGAACACGATGCGGTCGGCGTGCTCGACATCGTCGACATGGCTGCCCCAGGCGTGCAGCTCGATGCCGCCCAGTTGCACCAATCCGACCAGGCCCTGGGCATCATCCACGTACAGATAGTCCGAGTGGCCGTTGCTGTCGTCGATGGCGGTGGTATGCACCGCCTGGGGCAGGCCGCTGCCGGCGTGCTTCTGGAAAAAACACTCGCCATCAATGCCATCCGGGCAACGCAGCACACTGACCGGACGGCCGCCGGCTTCGGCCAGCAGCCGGTCGCTGACGCTGCGGTAATACTCGGCCAGTTGCGCCTTGGTCAGCGGCGGATCGTCGAACAGATGCTTGTCCGGGTGTGTGAGCATGGCGTTGTCTCCTTCGCGATCGGAGGGCTCGTGGCGCAGGGTGTCGGCATCCTTGTCGCGGCGAATGCCCTTGAGCGACGGCTGACGCAACAGCCCGCTGCCGGTACGGGCGCGATAGTCCACCTCCACCACTACGCGCTGCGAAAACCACACCGGAGAGGCGCCGCGAAGCTCGCTTTTGTCCGGCAGCCGAGCGATGTCGTCAGGCGCACTTTTGCGCGTGGAAAGCTTCAGCAGGCGCTGGATGTCGGTATCGCTCAGGCCGCTGCCGGCGCGACCGACATAGCGCCAATTCCTGCCGTGGCGTTCGGCCAGCAGCAGCGAGCCCAGCTCGGCGCGCGCGCCCTGGCCGCGAGTGTAGCCAATGGCCAGGAACTCATCGCCCTGGATACATTTGAGCTTGAGCCAGTGCCGGTTGCGACCACCCTGATAGGGCGCCTTGGTGTCCTTCAGGATGATGCCTTCCAGGCCGTGCTCGCAGGCAGCCTGGCGCAGCTTTTCCGCCGGCCCGTCCAGCTGTTGCGACAGGCGCAGCGGTTTCCTGGCCTGGTCGAGAATCGACTCCAGCCGCGTGCGGCGCTTGGCGCAGGGCTCGTCGCGCAGGTCGTGACTGTTGTGCAGCAGCACGTCGAAACACATCACTTCGGAGTGGTCGATATCGCGGCTGCCAAAGGCCTGTTGCAGCAGGCCAAACTGACTGACGCCGTCGCCATCGAACATCACCAGTTCGCCATCGAGCACGCAGTAGCGGGTGGAAAGTTCGGCCACCGCCGCGGCCACTTTGGAAAGCTCCTGCGTCCAGTCCTGACCGTTGCGCGAGCGGATGCGCACCTTTTTGCCGTCCTTTTCGATCAGCACGCGATAGCCATCGTATTTGACCTCGGCCTGCCACAGTCCACGACGCGGTGCCTGATCGGCCAGGGTGGCCAATTGCGGGCTCAGCTGCTTGTGGTGGCTTTGCATGGCGCGCTTCCCTTGCGTGCGTTGGTTGGGCTGGTCGGGCGCCTGACGCTGGCTGGCCGTATCGTGCTCGACCACGTGCCGGTCGCGCGCCTTGATCAGCAGCCATTGCTTGCCGCGCCCGGTACGCACCAGGCTCCACTCACCCTTGAGCGTGTCGCCGTGCAGAGTGAAGTGAAGATGGCCCTTGTCCAGCGCCTTGGCCGGGTCGTCGTCGCGGTAATCGACGGTGCCGCGATCCCAGCAGCGCACCACGCCGGCACCGTAGGAACCGGCCGGAATGGTGCCTTCGAAATCGGCGTAATCGAGCGGGTGGTCTTCCACCTGCACGGCCAGGCGCTTGTCCGAAGGGTCGCGCGACGGGCCCTTGGGCACGGCCCAGCTGCGCAGCGTGCCACCCATTTCCAGACGAAAATCAAAGTGACGACTGGAGGCATGGTGCAGTTGCACCACGAAGATCGGCTGGCCATCACGCCGCTTGCGTCCGCCGCCGGGCTCGCGACTGTGGCGCAGGTTGCGCTTGGCACGATAGTCGTCAAGTGGCGACGCCATCGTCTAGCCGGCCTTCTTTTTCTTCGGGGGCGCGGGTTTCTTGCTGGCGGGCTTGCTTTTGCCGTCCGAGCTCTTGGCTTTCCTGGACGCGGCGTCATGCTTGGTCTTGCCGGCCTTTTTGCCGCTGGCCTTCTTCTTGCCGGCCGCTTTGGCGGGCTGGCGTTTGTTATCGGCGATGCTTTTTTTCAGCAAGGCCATGAAGTCGACCACCTTGCCGTCGTCTTGCTTGCCGTCATCGTCGTCATCGCCTGTTTCCGGCTCCACTACGTCCTTGTCGGCCAGACGCTTTTCGATCAGCTTGCCGAGCTTGTCGCGATACTCGTCGCGATAGTCGGACGGCTCGAAGTCTTCCTGCATCGATTTGACCAGCTTGGCGGCCATGGACAGCTCGCGCTCGCTGATCTTCAGGCCCGCCTTGCCCGCACCGGGCAACTCGTAAGTGTCATCGGCGATCAGCTCCTGCGGATAGCGCAGCAGCACCAGTCGCAGCGCCTGTTTCTCGGCCACCACCATGGCCAGATGCTCGCGCGTGCGAATGACAATGCGGGCGATGCCGGCCAGGCCCGTTTCGCGAAGGGTTTCGCGCAGCAGCACGTAACCCTTGCCGGCGCGCTTGGCTGGCACCAGCACATAGGGTTTGTCGTAGTAGCCGACATCCACCTGTGCCGGGTCGACAAAGCGCTCGATGTCGATCGAGTCGGCCGTCTCCGGCGAGGCCGCCTTGAAGTCCTCGGGCCTGACCACGACGTAGTTTCCCTTGTCGTACTCGAAGGCTTTGACTATCTGCTTCCACGGCACTTCTTCGCCGGTGTCGCTATTGACCCGTTCGTAGCGCACCGGTGCCTCGTCGCGGCTGTCCAGCAGTCGGAAGTGAAGCTCGGCGCGGCGTTCGCCACTCATCAGCTGCACGGGTACCTGCAGCAGACCAAACGACAATGTGCCGGTCCAGATCGGTCGGGCCACTTGGGCGAACCTCCCTTGGCGATGGGAGCCCCATTCAAGCGCAGCCAAGGTGAATCGCCGGCAAGTCCGGCCCGACCCCGTTTGGCTGGCGCTTAGCTGGCGTCTTTGCGACGGGGACCCAGCATGCGCCGCAGCGTGGTGTCGTGACGGAAGAAGTGGTGCCAGAGCGCGGCGGCTACATGCAGCACCACCAGCCACAGAATGATGTTGCCCAGGGTGCGGTGCAGCGAAATCAACGTGTGGCCCAGCGACTTGTCAGGGGTCACCAGTGTGGGCATGGGCAGGCCAAACAGACTGGGGCCGTGGCCCAGCGCCTGTGTGGCGACCAGGCCCAGCACGGGGAGTGCCAGCATCAGACCATACAAGGCCAGGTGCGTCAGTCCCGACAGTGCCTTCTGCCAGGTCGGCAGCGGTGGTTCGACCGGCGGCTTGGTCGAGGTCACGCGCAACAGCAATCGCGGTATGAACAGCAGCAACACAGCCAGGCCAAACTGCATGTGCGCGGCCATCATGTCCTTGTGTAGTGCAGAACCGTCCGGGGCGAAGTCGTGGGTTTCCACCAGGATCAGTGCGCTGATGACACAAATGGCGGTAATCCAGTGCAGATAACGGTGCCAGGGTCGGAAATGGCTGGGCATCGGTGCGAATCCTCTCGATCTGGGGCGACACGATCAGTATTACCAGTCGGTCTTAGCCAAGACTTATCAACAGCCGCGCTTGAAGCCGGGGCGTCGTGCCCGCATCGCCTAAGTATCCATCCCACGTTCAAGGAGTGCACCATGAAAGCCGTTGCCTATCGCCATAGCCGTGCCATCGAGGCCGATGACAGCCTGCTTGATGTCGAGCTGGACAAGCCGCAGGCACCATCGGGCCATGATCTGTTGGTGCGCGTCGAGGCGGTGTCGGTCAATCCGGTCGATACCAAGGTGCGTCGTGGCATGGATCCGCAGGGCGACACCCGCGTGCTGGGTTGGGACGCAGCCGGCATTGTCGAGGCGGTGGGGCCCGACGCGCAGGGGTTTTCGGTGGGCGATGCGGTGTACTACGCCGGCGTCATTGATCGGCCCGGCTCCAACGCCGAGTACCAACTGGTTGATGCGCGCATCGTGGCGAAACGCCCGGCCTCGCTGAGCGCCGCTCAGGCGGCGGCCTTGCCGTTGACCTCGCTGACTGCGTGGGAGCTGTTGTTCGATCGCCTGCGCGTGCCGTTCGGCAAGCATCGCTCGCCCGGCACGGTGCTGGTGACCGGTGCCGCTGGTGGCGTCGGTTCGATGGCATTGCAGCTGGCGCGCCAGCTGACCGGGCTCACCGTAATCGGCACGGCCTCACGGGATGAAACCCGCGCCTGGGCCAAGAAAATGGGCGCGCACGCGCTGGCCAATCACCGTCAGCCGCTGGCACCGCAGCTGGCCGAGCTGGCCCCGGACGGCATTCACTACGCGCTTTCGCTCACTCACACCGGCGAGCATTATGCCGATATCGTCGAGGCGATGGCGCCGCAGGGGCATATCGGCCTGATCGACGATCCGGAAGGCGGCATCGACGTCAGCGCCCTGAAGAACAAGAGTCTGTCGCTGCACTGGGAGTTCATGTATACCCGGGCGCTTTACACCACGCCGGATATCACTGCCCAGCAGCGCATTCTCACGGCCGTGGCCGAGTATATCGATGCCGGCGTGCTCACCTGCACGCAAACCGAGCACTTCGGCCTCATCAATGCGGCCAATCTCAAGCGCGCGCACGGCTTGCTGGAAAGCGGCAAGGCCATTGGCAAGGTGGTGCTGGAAGGCTTCGAGCGCTGACGGCCGGCGTGCTCAGCCGGCCAGCTGACCGGCAAAGCGCGTGGACAGGCGACGGCGCTGCCAGCGCGCATGGTGGCCGTCGCCGGCCGGCTCATAGGCGTGGTAGTGGTCCAGCCGTGCCTGGTGCACCAGCAGGGTCCAGGCCACGTGATCGCGCGAAAGGTTGCGGCAGCGATGCGCGTGCGGCTCGTGCGCGTCGTACCAGACCGCATCGGCGGGACCGAGCCAGGTTTTCTCCGCCTCGTGCAGCTGCTCGCCCTGGCGGGTGAAGTTGCGCACTTCCAGCGCGCCGAGCAGGACGATTTCCAGGCCCCAGCGGCTGTCGTGATCGTGCACCGGCGTGGTGTGATCGCCGGGCCAGGCCATCAGCGTGACATGCGCGCCGCGCGCTCGCCGTGGCGTCAGGTGCCAACGGCGCAGGCGATCCACCTGCATGTTGAGCGGTGCCAGTGCCTGGGCAATGGCACCGCCTTCGCGATGCACGTGCTGGCCAAGGCTGCGCGCCATGCTGGCGAGGTCCGGGTGGTCGGCACACACGTGCTCGTGCGCCAGCCGGCGCAGTCGGGAAAGGGCGGGAATGTTCATCGGTATGTTGTTCTTGTTCTGGGCGATCTGGCCGCGCATGAAAGCAGATACTGCGTGAATCGGTTGCAAACACGGCGCCGGGAACCGCGCCTGGAAGTCGTGACCTGTGGCCTATAGGTAATTGAAATAAAAGGCGGGAAGGCGCATATATGAACGTGCTTAAACGTTTTGACGGCGACCGGCATCAAAACGTTGTAGGGACGGTTGCGCATGGTGCGCTGGCTGTCTGGCCCGACCGTTGGGAGGCCTTTTCCATGTTCGAGTTGATGATCATTTTTGCTGTGCTGGCCGGCTTCTGGTTGCTGGGCAGCGTGCTGGCGCTGGCCTTCAAGCTGGTGTTCGGTCTGATCGGCGGCGTGTTCTCGCTGCTGGGCGGTGCCATCGGCCTGCTGGTCGGAGCCCTGGCCCTGCTGGTGGTATTGCCGTTGATGGCGTTTGCGCTATTGCCGCTGCTCCTGCCGCTGCTGGCGGTGGGCGTGGTGGTCTGGGCGCTGGTACGCGCCGCGCGCCGTCCTGCGCCAGTGCAGGCGCATCCGCACGGCTGACGCTTCTGCTCAGGCTTACGGCGGCGAGCGTGGTTGCCGATAGGCCCGGTTGCCCTTGTTTGGCACCGGGCCTTGTTTGTTTTCAGTGTGCCACCAGCATGGGCACATCGCTCTCGGCGAACAGGTGTCGGGTGGCGCCGCCAAGCAGCATTTCACTGACGCGCGAACGTCCCCACGCCCCCATGACGATGAGGTCGGCCTCGGTGTCGTGCGCCGCCCGTAAAATGGCCGCCCCGGCATCGTTGCCCGGATCAAAGGCCCGCACATTGGCGGTGATGCCGCGTCGGCGCAGCCAGTCGGTCAACTGCAGGGCAGGTAGCTCATGGGACACCCAGGGTTGTTCTGCCGTGCCTTCGAGCACCGTCACTGATTCGGCATGACGCAGGATAGGCAGGGCATCGCGCGCGGCCAGTAACGACTCACGACTACCGTTCCATGCCAGCAGGATGCGACGCCCCGGCTGTACAGCCCGGGTCTTGGCCGGGACCACCAGTACCGGCGCGCGACATCCGAAGATGGCGCGCGAGACCGTGCCAAACCCCAGTGGGGCCTCGCCGCGACGATCGTCGCGTTCCAGCACCAGTAGATCGTAGCCGGCAGTGACGTGGCACAGCGTCTGTACCGGGTCGCCCTGAGTGACCTGCCAGCGCCCTTCCAACGTGTGCTGGCGCAGCAGCCCGTCGTACCAGGTGCCGTTATGTTCGGCCTGTTGGCGGCGAAGTTGGATTTCGTCCAACTGCTGGGTCGTGATTTCTGGAACGCTGACGTTGCCGGTCATGGGCGGCACGATGCATAAGGCATCCAGGCGCGCGTCCAGGCGCTTGCATAGGAACGTGGCTGCCTGAAGCGCAGCCGTTTCCTCACCGCCGTGAGGAAGATTCACCAGCACGTCGAGTGTACTGGCGTACGCGTGGGTATCCATTCAGTGCCCCCTGAATTGAAGCGGCAATGTTAACGTTGATACTGACTTCGTCCTGTGGTGTAGCGCACAAAAAAGACGCCTTCCCTATGGCAGGGAAGGCGCTCGGAAAGCCACCGGTGGGGTGGACGGGATGGAAGGGGGCGGACGGATTATCCAGGCCCTGGACGGAACGGCTCAGACCGGCAGCCAGTCCGGGTCAGGATCTTCTTGGTGGTGCACATATGTCGTGCTCATGGCGATACCTCGCAAGCTCGGATCCGGGAAGCTCAGCGTATGCCCAACAGCGCACCCAGAATCAGCGCGCCCAACGCCAGGCAGACCCGCAGTGGTTCGATGCCTCGCGCCAGATCGGGGTCGTGATGTTCAAAGCTCATCGTCGTCGCTCCGCTGCTGTTGCCGTGATGGTGTGATGCATGACATCGCACGACGCGGTCGCCATCGGGGGCACATGCGGGCAGGGCGCAGGCAAGATATGGCCAAATGCGGGCAAGGCGTCTGATGTGCTTGCGCAGGCGGTATCCGCGCGTCAGGCTGCGATAACGGCATCGCGCATGCCCTCTAGACTTTGCCTTCAGACCAGGAATAGGAACCTGCCATGGCCCGCAACATCGCCATCGTCGAGGACGAACCGGCCATTCGCGCCAACTACGTAGAGGCGCTGACGCGCTTTGGCTACGAGGTGCGCGGTTATGCCTCGCGGCCCCAGGCGTCGGCGGCGTTCGAATCGCGTTTGCCCGAGTTGGTGATCATCGACATCGGTCTGGGTGATGAGCCCGAGGGTGGCTTTGATCTGTGCCGCGAGCTGCGCGCCAAGTCGGCGACGCTGCCGATCATTTTCCTGACCGCGCGCGATTCGGATTTCGACGTGATTTCGGGCTTGCGTCTGGGCGCGGACGATTACCTTTCCAAGGACACCAGCCTGCATCAGTTGGCGGCGCGCATCGCCGCGCTGTTCCGGCGCATCGAGTCTTTGAAAACGCCGGCCAGTGCCGAGACGGTAATCGAGCATGGCCTGCTAAAGCTCGAATCCGAGCGCATGCGCATTAGCTGGAATGGCATCGAGATTCCGCTCACCGTCACCGAGTTCTGGATGGTGCACACGCTGGTACGTTTCCCTGGTCACGTAAAAAGCCGTGATCAGCTGATGCGTGAGGCTGAGCTGGTGGTGGACGACGCCACCATCACCTCGCACATCAAGCGTATCCGCAAGAAGTTCATTGCCCTGGCACCGGATTTCGATGCCATCGAAACCGTGCATGGCGTGGGCTACCGATGGAAGCCCTGAAGGTTGGATCATCGGGAACGTAGGCATCAGAGCACGTGAGGCTGACTGCTGGCGCAAGCCGCCATGCGCGTGACCTCAACGAGACGATGATGCCAAGCCCGTGCTCCGCTTCCCATCCCCGCTTTCTGACACGGCCATGACCCTGCGACGCAAACTGATGCTGGTGGCATTGTCCACACTGGTGCTGCCAGTGGTCGGTGCGTGGTTCGTGCGGCAGATGGACGTGCTGCTGCGCCAGGGGCAGGCGCAGGCGCTGACCGCCTCGGCGCATGCCATGGCACGCAGCCTGGTGGTGATCGGCGCCACGTTGCCGCATCGAAAAGATGGCTGGTATGTGCAGCGCAGTGTGCAGCCGATAAGCGTCGATGGCTATGGCGACGATTGGGCGCCGATGACGCCCTGGCAGATGACCGTGCCAGGCGACGGCAAGGCCATGCTGGCCACCTCCGGGCACCAGTTGTACTTGTTCGCGCGCGTGGCCGATACCAGCCGCCAGCGTGTCGATGTGGATGACCCGATGGCCATGCAGGCCGACCACCTGACCCTGGTGCTCGCACGCGGTGATCGGCGCGCGCGCTATCTTCTGGCCAGCGCCGCACCGGGCGCATTCACGGCCAGGCCGCTGCATGTGCCAGAGAGCTTTCCGCAGACGCTTTCCGGCGTCTGGCAGGAAGATGGCAGCGGCTATCAGGTGGAAATGGCCTTGCCGGATGATCCGGCGCTCAGCGGCATTGGCCTGGCCGCCTTCGACGGCGCGCATCCGGTGGCCAGCGCCAATACACCGCCGGTGCATCCGTTGTGGCGCTACCTTCCGGCGCTGGCTTCTCAGCTGGCCCAACTGGCGCCGCCGCGCACGCGTGCGCGATTGCTGGCGCCCTCGGCCTGGCTGCTGGCGCAAAGCGGCTCGTTGAGCATGGGCGATCAGCGCGAACCGGGTTGGTTGGCGGCCACGGTGTACCGCCTGCTGTTGGCCGCGCCGTTGTCCGAGCCGGTGATGTGGACGGCCGATTCGCCGCAGATAGGCACGCCGGAAGTGCTCAGCGCTCTTGGTGGCACACCGGCGTCGCGTTGGCGCGAGGGCCGGCTGCGCGGCAGCGTATTGCTGACCGTGGCGGTGCCGATTCGCGTGGATGGCCACGTGGTGGCGGCGCTGTCGCTGGAGCAGGCCAGCCGCGCCTTGCCGCTGTTGGCCAATCGCGCGCTGGCTGGCTTGTTGATGGCCAGCTTCGGCGTGCTGTTGCTGGCGGCGCTGGTGCTGTTTATTTTTGCTACGCGATTGAGCCTGCGCCTGGGGCGCCTGCGTGATGCCGCCGAATCGGCGCAGGCACACGATGGCCGCTTCGATGGACCCTTCCCGCAGGTGCAGGCGCAGGATGAGCTGGGCGATCTGGCGCGCAGTTTTGCGCGCCTGTTCGACGTGGTCGGCGGTTACACCGACTACCTGCGCACGCTGGCCTCCAAGTTGTCGCACGAACTCAACACGCCGCTGGCCATTGTCAAATCCTCATTGGATAACCTGGATCACAGCGGTCTGCCCGAAAGCGCACAACCGTATCTGGATCGTGCCCGTGACGGTGTGCTGCGCATGGGGCAACTGGTGCGCGCCATGAGCGAAACCAGCCGCATGGAACGCGCCATCGCCGCGGCCGAGGCCGAGGAAATGGATCTGGTCGACGTGGTCGGGGGTTGCGCCGAGGCCTATCGCGCGCTGCTGGGTTCGCGTCGGCTGTACGTGGAGTTGCCCGAGCAACCGCTGCCGCTGCACGGCGCGCCGGAACTGGTCGCGCAGGCCCTGGACAAGCTGTTCGACAACGCCATGTCGTTCACGCCGCAAGATGGCTGGATCCGCATCGGCCTGTATGCCACGGCCGATGGCGCAGAGATCGAGGTGGCCAACCAGGGCCCGCCCCTGCCCGAGGCCATGGCCGGGCGTCTGTTCCAGTCACTGGTGAGCATGCGCGACAAGGCCGAACGCGGTGGCACGCCGCACCTGGGATTGGGGCTCTACGTGGTGCGCCTGGTCGCCGAACGTCATGGCGGCCGAGCCGAGGCGCACAATCTGGAAAATGGCGCTGGCGTCGCGTTCTGCCTGCTGCTACGCGGTATGCCACGTCAGCGACTGGGCTGACCACACGGGTCGCCGCTGCGGCGATATATGACTTTGCGCAACTGTCGCCCCCGCGGTGGCCCTGTTATCTTCGCCGATCTTCCCAGCCTGATTTGTTGCCGTGATTTCCCAGGACGCTTTCGACGCGCTGGCCCGTGAGGGCCATACCCGCATACCGGTGGTTCGCGAGGTGTTTTCCGACCTCGACACACCGCTGTCGGTGTACATGAAATTGGCCGATGGCCCGTACACGTTCCTGTTCGAATCGGTCGAGGGCGGTGAGAACTGGGGTCGTTACTCCATCATCGGCCTACCAGCCAAGCGCGTGTACAAGCTGCGTGGGCACACGCTGGAGACGGAAGATTTCGGCGAAATCACCCAGACCCGCGAAGTGGCCGACCCGCTGGCCGAGGTCGAGGCACTGCGCACGCAATACGACGTGCCCAAGTTGCCCGAACTCCCGGCGTTCACCGGTGGCCTGGTCGGTTACTTCGGTTTCGAGACTATCGGCTACATTGAGCCGCGACTGGCCAGGTGGGACCAGCCCGACGAGCTGGGCACGCCCGACGTGTTGCTGATGCTGGCCGAAGAGCTGGCCGTGTTCGACAGCCTGAAAGGGCGCCTGTACCTGATCGTGCATGCCGACCCTTCGCAGCCGCAGGCCTATGCTCGTGCGCAGCGTCGCCTGGACGAGCTGGTGTACCGGCTGCGCCACTCGGGCTCGGCCTATCCCGACGCCATGCACGCGGCCTCGGTGGATGAAAGCGACTTCAAGTCCTCGTTCACGCGCGATGAGTTCGAGGCCATGGTCGAGCAGGCCAAGGAATACATCCGCGCCGGCGACATCTTCCAGGTGGTGCCATCGCAGCGCCTGTCGGTGCCGTTCACGGCGCGGCCGGTGGATGTCTATCGCGCCCTGCGCGCGCTCAATCCTTCACCGTACATGTACTTTCTGGATCTGGGCGGCACGCAGATTGTCGGCTCGTCGCCGGAAATCCTGGCGCGTCTCAAGGACGGCAAGGTAGTAGTGCGGCCGCTGGCCGGCACCCGCAAGCGTGGCGCCACCGAGGTCGAGGATCGGGCGCTGGAAGCCGAGCTGCTGGCCGATCCGAAGGAGCGTGCCGAACATGTCATGCTGATCGACCTGGGCCGCAACGATGTCGGCCGGGTCAGCGACAACGGCAGCGTGGAAGTCACTGATGCGTTCGCCATCGAGCGCTATTCGCACGTCATGCACATCGTCTCGCAGGTGCAGGGCACGGTGCGCGAAGGGCTCAATTACATGGATGTGCTCAAGGCCACCTTCCCGGCCGGCACCTTGTCGGGCGCACCCAAGATCCGCGCGCTGGAAATCATCCAGGAACTGGAGCCGTTCAAGCGCAACATCTATGCCGGTGCCATCGGCTGGATTGGCTGGTGGGGCGACGCCGATACCGCCATCGCCATCCGCACCGCGGTGATCCAGGACGGACGCCTGCACGTACAGGCCGGTGCCGGCATCGTCTATGACTCAGATCCCTCGTCCGAGTGGGAGGAAACCATGAACAAGGGCCGCGCCCTGTTCCGCGCCGTGGCGCAGGCGGCCAGCGGGCTTTAGGCGACCTTTTATGCGCTAAAGTGCCGATGACGGCCGCGCGGGGCGGCCTGCTTGAGGGAATGGCCATGCTGGTGGTGACGACGGAAAACGTGCCCGGTCGCGCGGTGCGCGACGTGAAGGGGCAGGTGTTCGGCGTGGTGGTGCGCAGCCGGGGGATTGGCGGCAACGTCATGGCGGGCTTGCGCTCGCTGGTCGGCGGCGAAATCCACGAGTACACCGCGCTGCTCGAAGAAGCGCGCCGCCACGCGCTGGATCGGCTGGTGGCCAACGCCTCGGCCATGGGCGCCAATGCGGTGGTGATGATGCGCTATGACTCCTCGGAAATCGGCCAGACCATGAGCGAGATCGTGGCCTACGGCACCGCCGTGGTGCTGGAGCCGGCCGGCTGACCGCACATGTTGCGCAAGACGCTGATGTGGGTGGGCGCGGCCTGCTTGCTGCTGGGCCTGCTATTGCTGGCGAGCGCGGGCACGGTGCTGTTGGCGCCGCAGTTATTGGTTCTTGGAGTGGTGCTCTTGCTGGGGCTGGCGATCGAGCGTTGGCGCTACAAGCGCGTGCACCATGCCCGTCCCGCACCTCACTGGCAAGACACCGGCGAGCGTTTTGTCGATCCTGAAAGCGGCCAGCTGACGGCGGTGTATTTCGACCCGGCGACGGCCGAGCGTCATTATCTTGGGGTTCGTGATGCGTCATAAAGGCGCTGTCAGCGCGTGCGCTAAAAACACATCAAGGAGACGATGATGAAACTTAAAAGGTTATTGCCGTGCGCTGCACTGCTCGCTTGTGCGCCGGCGCTCGCCCAGGAACACAGCCTGCCTGATGCGCCGCACATACTGGTGCGGGGCCACGCCGAAGTCGATGTGGTACCCGACCGCTTCACCATCCACCTGCGCATAACTGACACCGATCCATCGCCAGGCAAGGCGCGTGCGCAGGTCGAGCAGCACGTGAACGCCCTGCTCAAGTCCATTGATTCGCACCACGCCATGGCCAAGCTGACGCGAGCCAGCAGCCTGTCGATCGGTGACGCCAGCCGCTACGAGAATGGCCGAACGGTGCACGTGGGCACGGAAGTCGATCGGCGCGTCACCGCGACGTTCGACCGCTTGGATGATTTGCGCCGTTTCATCAGTGATCTGCCCAGTTCGTCCCATGTGCTGGTTCAGTCCACGGACGTCGCACGCAGTGATCGCTCACGCATCAGGCAGAAGCTGCGTCGTCAGGCGATTGCCAACTCGCGACAGGCTGCGCGTCACCTGGCCAAGGCTTATGGCATGCGTATTCGCGGGGTCTACAGCATCTCGGAGGTCGCGCCGAATTTCGCCTATGGCATCCAGGCCGGGCAGTGGGGTTCGGGCACGTCGCCAATGGAGCAGACGGCCATGAGCACGCCTCCGGCGCCCCCGGCTCCGCCAGCGGCATCAACGACCAGCCACATACCCACCCAGCTACGGGTCGGTACGATTACTTTCCGCCAGAACATGTATGCGGTGTATCTGATAGCGCCCGACGATAAGGCTCACTGACCGTTTGGCGTGGGTGTTGTCTGGTGGGTGTAGGCGTTCAATAGCGCCTGCATCTGCGCCTTGCGTACCTTGGTCGGTTGCCTGGAAAGTGCCTTCACGGCGCGATAAAACGCCGGCCAGTCATGGTGCTGGCGGCGAAACATTTCGGCGAAGGCCGGCTCCCAGTGGTCGTAAAGGCCAAAGGGCAGCAGCTTGGCGTTGTTCATGGGCGCGGCCATCCAGGCACTGAAACCGGCATCTTTGCCGTGCCACTGCTTTTTCAGCGCCTGAAATTGCTGGCGCATGTCATCGAAGGCGCGTGCCTTGCCGGCGCGTTTTTGTGCCTCGCTGGCGGCGCTGGCGTACAGCGACGCCAGGCGCTTTCGTGTGCGCAGGATGAGTTGGGTGATGGCCTTTCCGTGCGCCGCTTCGGCCGGTTGTTCCAGCGGCGTACCCTGGGCGGCGTGCCATTCGCGCAGGCCTTCGTGTTGCACAAAGGTGGCGAACGATTCGTTGAAGGCGGTATCGCCTTTCAGATAAAGCTTCTGGTGCGCCAACTCGTGGAAGACCGTGCCGATCAGCTCGTCGCGGCTCCAGCGATTCATGGTGCTGAGAACCGGGTCGGCAAAGTGCCCGAGCGTGGAATAGGCCGGCACACCGCCAATGTAGACATCATCGCCCTTGGCCCGAAGTCGCGCCGCGGCTGCTTGTGCGCGCTTCAACTGATAGAAGCCCTGGTAGGCCACGCAGCCGGCAAACGCAAAGCAGTGCGTTACCGGTGCCAGCGACAGCGCCGGCGTGGCGAACACGTTGTACATCACAAAGGGGCGATCCAGCTGGGCGTAAAGCGTATAGCTGCGATTGCGTGGCAGATGCAGGTGGTCTGACGCGAACGCGCGGGCTTTGAGTACGGCGGCAAGCCGCGCACGCAGCGCAGGCGGCGTATCGGCTTGTGCAATGACCTTGTGGATCGGTTGGCGTCGGCGCAGCACACCCATCTCGCCACTGGCCAGATGGGCGTAGTAGCCCAGCGTGCTGCATCCGCTCAGCGTCAGCAGCAAAAGTGTCGACAGCGCGCTGCGCCAGGCGATGCGGCGCCTGTGGACAGCGCGTGCGGGCCTAGCCACCGCTGCTTGGTGTGGCTGGAGTGCTGGCCGGGGCGGCGCTGCTGCTGGCAGCCGGCATATGGCCAAACTGATCCATGGTGCGGTCGGTGGCGTTGTGCTCCATCACCTGATTCAGCGCTTTGTCGTTTTGACTGTCCGAGGCAGGTTTGGCTGCGCTGGCGGCAGGTGCGGAAGCACTGGAGGCTGCCGCCGGTACGCTGGCGGGCGTGGCTGGTGCCGTGCTGCCCGCGCCGGCCGGGGCGGTGCCTTGGATGCCCAGCGCCTGATCCAGTGCCGGGAAAAACTGGTCCGGCGCCTGGATCTGCGGCAGGTGGCCCAGCCCCGGCAGGCGGATCAGCGTGGCATCGGGTATGGCATCGGCCGCCTCGGCACCCAGTTTGCGATAGTTGCCCAGCGTCTTTTGTACGCGTTCGGTGGCGAAGTTCTTGCCCACGGCGGTGGTGTCGGCCTGGCCGATGATCAGCGTGGTCGGCACATGGATATCTTCCAGCTGATGCACCACCGGCTGGGTCATGATCATGTCGTAGGTCTTGGCGGCGGCCCAGGCCACCTTGTCGGCATCGGGGCCCTTGTACATGCCGGCCTGTACCTTGGCCCATTTGGCAAAATCATCATTCCACTGGCCGCCAAAGTAGTTGGCCATCTGGTAGGCCTTGATGCTGGCGAAGTCGGTTTTGCGCGTGTGGGCGTACCACTGGTCGATGGTCTGGTAGGGCACGCCCTTGGCCAGCCAGTCTTCCAGCCCAATGGGGTCGACCAGCACCAGCTTGTCGATGGACTTGGGGTACATCAGCGCATAGCGCATGGCCAGCATGCCGCCCATGGAGTGACCGATGACGGTAACCTGATTGACTTGCAGCGAATCGAGCAGCGCGTGGGTGTTTTCGGCCAGCTGCGCCAGGCTGTACTGATAGTTTTCCGGTTTGCTGGATTTGCAAAAGCCGATCTGGTCCGGCGCGATCACGCGGTAGCCGGCGCGGGTCAGGTGCTGGATGGTGCTTTGCCAGTAATCGGAGCAGAAGTTCTTGCCGTGCAGCAGCAGCGCCACCTTGCCGTTGGCGGTAAGCGGCTGCACGTCCATGTAGGTCATGTGCACCTGGTCACGCTGGCTGGTGAAATCGTAGTTCTGAACCGGGTACGGGTAGTCGTAGTTGGCCAGGTCGCCGCTAAGTGGCTTGATCTGCGTCTGTGCCGACTGCGCCAGGGCGACCGATGTGG
This sequence comes from Oleiagrimonas sp. C23AA, assembly GCF_011759385.1. Taxonomy (GTDB): domain Bacteria; phylum Pseudomonadota; class Gammaproteobacteria; order Xanthomonadales; family Rhodanobacteraceae; genus Oleiagrimonas. The sequence continues at coordinate 120,823 of NZ_JAARLY010000002.1, forward strand.
CGCCGCACAGTGTCACCAGGGTCAGGGCGCCGGCCAGGCGGTTGAAAACAGCGCGTGCAGACATGGAACACTCCCGAAAATCAGCCGGACATCAAAGGCAAAGTGTGGGCCAGCCACTGGCCAAGGTCCAATGCCACCGGCGCAGGTTATGGCGAAAGGTTGCTTGAGATGAACCGCAGCGAACCGCACAATGCGGTTCCAGTCTGTCCACGGCTCAGGCTGGCACCGAATGTGAATGCCCCACCCTGAACATGGCCCGGATGGACCGCGCATGCTGCTGATGATCGACAACTACGACAGCTTCACCTTCAACCTTGTGCAGTACCTGGGCGAACTGGGGCAGCAGGTGAAGGTGGTGCGCAACGACGCGCTGTCGGTCGAGGATGTGCGAGCGCTGGCGCCCAGCCACATTGTGATTTCGCCGGGCCCGTGCTCGCCGGACGAGGCGGGTATTTCCTGCCAGCTGATCGAACAGCTGGGCGGGCAGATTCCCATTTTCGGGGTGTGCCTTGGCTATCAGGCCATCGGCCAGGTCTACGGCGGCAAGGTGGTGCGCGCGCGCCAGATCATGCATGGCAAGGTGTCGCCCATTCGCCATACCGGCAAGGGCGTGTTCGAAGGCTTGCCCGATCCGTTCGAGGCCACCCGTTACCATTCGCTGGTGGTGGCACGTGACTCGATCCCCAAGTGCCTGGAAGTGACTGCCTGGACCGAGAGCGCCGATGGCAGCATCGACGAGGTGATGGGTTTCCGTCATCGCGAGCTGGCGGTGGAGGGGGTGCAGTTCCACCCCGAGTCCATCCTCACCCAGCACGGTCACGATCAGCTGCGCAACTTCCTGGGCCTGCCGCGCGCACTGGCGGCCTGACGCGACGATGACGGAATCTGCCATGAGTTTTACCCCGCAGGAGGCCCTGCAGCGCACCATCGAGCATCGCGAGATCTTCCACGACGAGATGATGTCGCTGATGCGCCAGATCATGCGTGGCGAGGTCAGCCCGCTGATGACGGCGGCCATCATCACCGGCCTTCGCGTCAAGAAGGAGACCATCGGCGAGATCACCGCTGCCGCGCGCGTCATGCGCGAGCTGGCCACGCCGGTGCCCAGCGCTGACAGTTCGCACTTTGTCGATATCGTCGGCACCGGCGGCGATGGCGCGGGCAGCTTCAATATTTCCACCACGGCCATGTTCGTGGCCGCGGCAGCAGGCGCGCGCGTGGCCAAGCATGGCGGGCGCAGCGTGTCGTCCAAGTCGGGCAGTGCGGACCTGCTCGACTCACTGGGCGCCAATATCGAACTGGGGCCTGAGCAGGTGGCCGAGTGCCTGGCCGAGACCGGCATCGGCTTCATGTACGCGCCCAAGCATCATCCAGCCATGCGCGTGGTGGCGCCGGTGCGCAAGGAGATGGGTGTGCGCACACTGTTCAATATTCTGGGGCCGCTGACCAACCCGGCCGGCGCGCCGAACATCCTGATGGGTGTGTTCCACGAGGACCTGGTCGGTATCCAGGTGCGCGTGCTCGAGCGCCTGGGCGCGCAGCATGCGCTGGTGGTATTCGGCCGCGATGGCTTGGATGAAATCTCGCTGGGCGCCAGCACCCGCGTCGGTGAGCTGCGCGACGGTGTGATCCGCGAATACGACATCGAGCCGGAAGACTTCGGCTTCCAGATGGCCTCCAGCCGCAACCTGCGTGTGGACAATCCCGATCAGTCGCGCGAGACCGTGCTGGAAGTGCTCGATGGCACGCCTGGCGTGCCGCGCGACATCGTCACGCTCAATGCCGGCGCGGCGCTGTATGCGGCCAACGTGGCCGATTCGCTGGCCGATGGCGTGGAAAAAGCGCGCGAAGCGGTGGTGTCCGGCGCCGCACATGCCAAAATGCAATCCTTTGTAGCGACTACCCGCCGCCTGGCGGCCTCTGCACCATGAGTGACATTCTGCAACGCATCCTGACGCGCAAGGCCGAGGAAGTGGCCGCGCGCCAGCAACAGATTCCGCTGGTCGAGCTGACTGCGCGCTGCGCGGACCTTCCCGATACGCGTGGTTTCGGCGACGCGCTGGAGGCGACCATCCACACCGGTCGCCCGGCGGTGATTGCCGAGGTGAAAAAGGCCAGCCCCAGCAAGGGCGTGATCCGGCCCGATTTCGACCCGGCCGCCATTGCCCGCAGCTACGAGCAGCACGGCGCGGCCTGTCTGTCGGTGCTGACCGATGCCGAGTTCTTCCAGGGCAGTGAAGACTATCTGGCGCAGGCGCGTGCGGCGTGCCAGCTGCCGGTGCTGCGCAAGGATTTCATCGTCGATCCGTACCAGGTGTTCGAGGCGCGCGCGATGGGTGCCGACTGCATCCTGCTGATTGTCGCCGCGCTCGATGATGCCGCCATGCTGGAGCTTTCCATGCTGGCGGCCGACCTGGACCTGGACGTGCTGGTGGAAGTGCACGATGGCCAGGAGCTGGATCGGACCTTGAGCGTGCCGGCACGCCTGATCGGCATCAACAACCGCAACCTGCGTACCTTCGAAACCGATCTGGACACCACGTTGGGCCTGCGCCGACGCGTGCCCGAAGAGCGTCTGCTGATCACCGAAAGCGGCATCCACACCGCCGACGATGTGCAGCGCCTGCGCAAGCACGGTATCGAGGCGTTCCTGGTCGGCGAGGCATTCATGCGCGCCACCGATCCGGGCGAGGCGCTGAGCCGCCTGTTCTTCGACGCCTGATACGCCGCACCATGACTGAAACAGGGGAACGGTTGCCCGAGCCGGCGGCAACCGAAACGACTGCTGCGCGGCTGGTGCTTTTTGATTTCGATGGCGTGATCCTGCGCGGTGACGCGTTCACGCTGCTGGTGCGCGAGCAATTGCGCCGCGGACGCTGGCGATATCTGCCCGCGCTGGCGATGGCGCTGCCCAGTGCGCCCTTGTTGCCCTTTACTCGCCGGCCGCTGCGCCATGGTGTGGTGCGTGCGGCGCTGATGGGCTTGGGCGAGGCGCGCTACAAGGCATTGGCACGGCGCTTTGGGCAGCGGCTGGCACGTCAGCCGGGGCGCTTTCACCGTGATGCGCTCACGGCCTTGCGCCGGCACCTGGCCGCGGGCGATCGCGTGGTCGTGGTGACCGGCTGCGAGACCGAGCTGGTGCGCGCCATTTTCGACGAGCTGGGCTTGCCCGATCTGCCGCTGGTGGCCTCGCGCCTGAAGCGCGGCTGGGTCGGCATGCGCATGGCCTGTCACAACGTCGGCGCCGAGAAGCTGCGCCAGTTGCTGGCCCACGAGCTTGGCGAGCGTTGGGATATCGCCTACAGCGATTCGCTGAAAGATTTGCCGATGCTGCGCGCGGCCGACTCACCGGTGCTCGTCAATGCCTCGCCGCGCCTGCAAAAGCGTGCCACGGCCGCGCTGGGGCGCGAGCCACGTTTCGTCGACTGGTGGTAGCTGACCGCGCCCGTCGCATGACGGGCGCAGGTGTAGCGGCGCGCCTTAACGCGTGCCGCGCACCACGATGGTCTTGCCGGACACATCGATCATGCCTTTTTCCTCCAGCTGCTTGAGCACGCGGCCGACCATTTCGCGCGAGCAGCCGACGATGCGGCTGACTTCCTGGCGCGAAATGCGGATCTGCGTGCCTTCCGGATGCGTCATGGCGTCCGGTTCGTCACACAGGTCCAGCAGGGTGCGCGCCACGCGATTGGACACATCCATGAAGGCCATGCGGCTGACCTGACGTGAAGTACGCAGCAGCCGGTTGGTCAGCTGGAAGCCGATGGCGAACAGCAGCTTCGGGCATTCGTCGCGCAAGGTGGTGTCAAACAGCTGGAACAGCCGTTCGTAGCTGATCTCGGCCAGCTCGCAGGCGGTGCGGGTGCGCACCAGCGAATCGCGCTGGGACTGATCGACGAACAAGCCCATTTCGCCGATGAACTGGCCGCGATTGATATAGGCCAGGATCAGCTCGTGTCCCTCGTCATCCTCGTTGCACACCGTGACCGAGCCATCGATCACGTAATACAGCGTGTTGGCTGGATCGCCCGGCCGGATGATGGCGGTCTTGCCCGGATAGCGGCGGCGATGGCATAGCGCCAGGAACCGTTCCATCGATTCGGGGTCCGGCGCCAGGTTGGGTGGAGCCTGGTGGCGTTCGAACTGTTGTTGCAGAAGATACTTCAGCTGGGCCACGGCAAATTCCCGTTTGCGACATGAGTCAGGGCACCGACCAAGGCCATGCCATGGTCGTGGCGGGCGCGGACAAGCCGGTCCTCAACTCCCCTCAACACCGCATACTATACAAATACATGCCGACCTGACCATTCCGGGCGGATGGGTTCAAATCGCGGTGATCTTGTTCCATAATTCCGCGCTTACGTCAGCGCTAGGCTGATCCAGAGGGTTGCGGCGCCAGAAGGCTCGCGCATCGCCATTCGTTTTTCGCGCGGGGACCCTTGTTGCGCTAACCCGCCGCTACTTCACGCCATCCAAGTGGTCGAGAGGGCAGCTGTGGTCAAACCGCTTCCGCGTCTCAGGCTCCAGGGGTTCAACAACCTCACCAAGGCCCTGAGCTTCAATATCTATGATGTCTGCTATGCCGTGTCGGAAGACCAGCGACAGCGCTACATCGAATACATCGATGAAGCCTACGACGCCGACCGCTTGACGCAGATTCTTACCGATGTGGCCGACATCATCGGCGCCAACATCCTGAACATCGCGCGCCAGGACTACGATCCGCAGGGCGCCTCGGTGACCATCCTCATTTCCGAGGAACCGGTGGTCGAGAAACTGGGCCGCGATTCCATCGCCGGCGCGGTGGCGCATCTGGACAAGAGCCACATCACCGTCCACACCTACCCGGAAACGCACCCGCACAACGGCATTGCGACCTTCCGCGCGGATATCGACGTGGCCACCTGCGGCGTGATTTCGCCGCTGAAGGCGCTCAACTACCTGATCGACAGCTTCGAGTCCGACATCGTCATCATGGACTACCGCGTGCGCGGCTTTACCCGCGACGTGAAGGGCAAGAAGCACTACATCGATCACAAGATCAATTCGATCCAGGACTATCTGGCGCGCCACATCCGCCAGAAGTACGAGATGTTCGACGTCAACGTGTATCAGGAAAATATTTTCCACACCAAGATGCACATCAAGGACTTCGACCTGGACACGTATCTGTTCGAGGCCACCGCCAGCGATCTGTCCTTCAAGGAGCGCCAGCGCATCGAGTCGCTGCTCAAGCGCGAGATCGAAGAGCTGTTCCACGGCCGCAACCTGATGTAACTGAGCGCGATGTAAGGCGTGCGCCCGTCGTGCGCTGGCCGCTATGCACACGCCCCGCCCTTGCGCGGGGCGTATGCGTTTTAAAGGGCGCCAGGTCGATATTCAGCGTTGGGCAGGGTGTGTGCGGCCACGGTGGGCGGCATGCGTGCGTGGCTGCTTTTTATCTTGCTGATCGTGCTGGTGGCCTGGGCCTGGCAGCGTGGCCTGCGTGTGCCGCCGCGCTATGTGCCGTGGACAGCGTTGCAGGTGCGCGAGCTGCCGGGGCCGTTCACGCGCCTCAAGCTGGCCCGGTTGGCGGCACGGCCTGCGCAGTGTCATGCGCTGCTCAAGCGCTTTGGTGCGGCTTTCGACCCCGTGCCCGATCACGATGCCGGCCACGGTTGCGGCTGGCGCGATGCGGTGCGCTTGCGTGGGATGGGCGATTTGCGGCTGTCGCGGCCGACCTTGGTGACCTGTCCGCTGGCCGTCGCACTGGCGGTATTTGATCGCCATATTTTGCAGCCGGAAGCACGGGCGGGTTTCGGGCAGGCGGTGACACGGCTGGATCATGTCGGCAGCTACGCCTGCCGTACCGTGGATCGGCGCGCGCATGCGCCGCTCAGTCGCCATGCTCGAGCGCAGGCCATCGATGTGACCGGTGTGCGTCTGGTAGATGGCACCACGATCGAGGTTGGCCAGAGCTGGAACGCCAACACGCCGGCCGGGCGGTATCTGCATCAGGTGGAGGCGGGCGCCTGTCGCATCTTCGGGCTGACGCTTGGACCAAACTACGATGCGCTGCATCGCCGCCATTTTCATCTGCAGCGGCCCGGTTTCGGCGGCTGCCACTGAATGGGCGTCGCCTCAAAGACGGTAGGCGACGCCCTTCATCACCTTCGAGGCCAGGCGCATCAGGCCGGGGATGGGCATCGGCAAGTCGACGCCGCCGCGCACCTGCGCCTCGCGGGCGTGGCGCGCCTCATCGGCCTGCATCTGGCGCAGCACCGCGCGCGAGCGGTCATCCTCGGCAGGCAGGGATCTCAAATGCTCGTCCAGGTGCGCTTCGACCTGGCGTTCGGTTTCCACCACAAAACCCAGGCTGACCGGATCGCCCACCGCGGCAGCAGCGGCGCCGATGGCAAAACTGCCGGCGTACCACAGCGGATTGAGCAGGCTGGGGCGGCTGTCCAGCTCCTTCAGGCGGTCCGAGCACCAGGCCAGGTGGTCGGTTTCCTCATCGGCGGCGTGCAGCAAGTGGCGATGGGTGTCGGCATCGCGCGCCATCATCGCCTGACCCAGGTACAGCGCCTGTGCGCAGACCTCGCCGGTATGGTTGATGCGCATCAGCCCGGCGGCATGACGACGCGCGTCGGCCGCCAACTTCGTATCGGCATGCTGGTGACCGGGCGAGGGGCGCTGCGCCTCGGGCTGGCCGCCAACCGCTTCCATGGCGCGCTCGATGCCGGCCAGCAGGCGGTCGGCGGCGGTCAATTGTCGAAAGCTCATGCGCGTCACTCCCAAGTCCAAGGCAAGGCACATGCCGGCCGGTGGGCCTGCATCGCCCTTATTGGACCGCACCGGCCGGCGCTTGCCCAGTCCTTGGCGTGTGAAAATTTCGTCTCAAGGGGTTTTCCTCGCGCCACCTTGCCGCTACCATACGCGGCCATTCCCGAACGGCAGGTGTCACACACCGAGCACTTGCGCCGAGAGGCGCGCTTCGTGTTAGACTTGCGGTTTGCCGAGTCGCCAACGACTCACTTGCGCAGAGCTGGCGGTTTCCGCTATTCTCTCGCGCCTTTCGGTTTCTCATTCCCATCCGCCCTGTGGGCGGCAGACAGGTTGTTTCGAGATGAAGACCTTCAGCGCCAAGCCTGAGAGCGTCAAGCGCGACTGGTTCGTGGTCGACGCCACGGGCAAGACGCTCGGCCGCCTCTGCTCCGAGCTCGCCCGCCGTCTGCGCGGCAAGCACAAGCCCGAATTCACGCCGCACGTGGATACCGGTGATTACATCGTGGTGATCAACGCCGCGAAGATTGCCGTCACCGGTGCCAAGCTGGACGACAAGTTCTACCATCGTTTCACTGGCTACGTCGGCAACCTGAAGAGCATGACGCTGCGCGACATGCTGGCCAAGCATCCCGAGCGCGTGATCGAGATCGGCGTCAAGGGCATGCTGCCGAAGAACCCGCTGGGCCGCGCCATGTACAGCAAGCTCAAGGTGTACGGCGGTGCCGAGCATCCGCATACTGCACAGCAGCCGCAGGCGCTGGAGATTTAATATGGCCATTTCGCAAAACTACGGCACCGGCCGTCGCAAGACCTCCGCTGCGCGCGTGTTCCTGCGCAAGGGCGAAGGCAAGATCATCGTCAACGGCAAGCCGCTGGACGAGTTCTTCGGCCGTGAGACCTCGCGCATGATCGTGCGCCAGCCGCTCGAGCTGACCGAAAATGTCGATACCTTCGACGTCAAGGTCACCGTGGTCGGCGGTGGTATCACCGGTCAGGCCGGCGCCATCCGTCTGGGCATCGCCCGCGCTCTGGTCGAGTACGACGAAGCGCTGAAGACTCCGCTGCGCCGCGCTGGCTTCATGACCCGCGACGCCCGTGAGGTCGAGCGCAAGAAGGTCGGTCTGCACAAGGCCCGCCGCGCTACCCAGTTCTCCAAGCGTTAATCGTCTGGTAGAATTGTCGCGATCCGTTATTGGGGGATCGTCTAATGGTAGGACTGCAGACTCTGACTCTGCCTATCTAGGTTCGAATCCTAGTCCCCCAGCCAAGTCAAAGGCCCCGCTGAAAAGCGGGGCTTTTGCTTTTTTGTATGCCGCATTCTGTGTATCGGTGATACGTTCGCCGGATAGCGCGGCTGCGCCCAAGCTGCCTGATGCAAGGTCAGGCTATGGCGTGCATGGTCCGGCATGTCATCAGTTTCCCGATGTAAACACGTTGAATATACCTCTGGCACTGTCGGGTGCTCGGGTGGATGCGTTGTGATGGTGGGCCTGAAGCGGTGCTTTTGACCGTTTCGCCTCCCCAAGACACATCCCCAAGGAGTTCTACGTGAAGCGAGCGATTCTGACTTTGGCGCTGTCGGGCCTGATGGTGTGCGCGATGCCGGCCCTGGCTGCGGACAGTGGTGCGCATTCGCACAGCGATCATGACGCCAGCCAGGCCACACCGGTGCCCAAGGCGCGTGCCGTCACCTCGCACGGCACCGTGACGGTGGATGGCAAGACCATTCACTACACCGCCACCACCGGCAACATCCTGCTGCGCGATGACAACAACAAGCCGATCGGCAGCATGTTCTATATCGCCTACACCAAGGACGGCAACGGCTCTGGTTCCAAGCGCCCGGTGACCTTTCTCTACAACGGTGGTCCCGGCTCGTCCTCGTTGTGGCTGCAGATGGGTGGCATCGGTCCGATGCGGGTCGACATGGGCAACGGCGAAGCCACTGCACCGGCGCCGTATCAGGTGCGCAAGAACCCGTACACGCTGCTCAACGACAGCGATCTGGTCTTCATCGACGCGATGGGCACCGGTTACAGCTATGCGGTCGGCAAGGCCAAGCCCAAGCAGTTCTGGGGCGTCGACCAGGACGTGCACGCGTTCGGGCAGTTCATCCGCCGCTATCTGAACAAGTTTCATCGCTGGAATTCGCCCAAGTTCCTGTACGGCGAAAGCTATGGCACCACGCGTTCGGCCGCGCTTTCCAACTACCTTCAGGACCAGGGTATCGCCCTCAATGGCGTAGTGCTGCAGTCCTCGGTGCTGAACTATTTCGCCTGGATGCCGGGTTCAGATGACGACTACATCTACAACTTGCCCACTTATGCGGCGCTGGCCTGGTATTACGACAAGGTGCCGAACAAGCCGGCCAAGCTGGCCGATTTCGTGCAGCAGGCGCGTGAATTCGCCGACGGCCCGTATCTGCAAGCGCTGGAGCGCGGCGATACACTATCCAGCGGCAAGGCGCAGCAGATCGCCGAGCGCATGCATCAGCTGATCGGCCTGCCGGTCGAGTACATCAAGCGCGCCGATTTGCGTATCGATCCGTCCAACTTCCGCAAGGAGCTGAACCTGCCGCAAGGCAAGATGATCGGCCGCTACGATGGTCGCTACGCCGGCCAGGATATGGATCAGATCAGTTCGGTGCCGGGCTTTGATCCGTCCAACCAGTTCATCTCGCCGGCGTTCACCGCGGCCTTCCACGGCTATCTGAACAATACGCTGAAGTGGAATACCGATCGCAAGTATCGGGTGATGAACGGCAAGATCATCCAGAAGTGGGACTGGAAGCACCACGGCGCGGGTGGCAATGGCTGGCAAGAGCCGATGCCGTATGTGGCCGGCGACCTGGCCGCGGCGTTGCGCAAGAACCCGTACCTGCGCGTGCTCTCGGAAAATGGCTACTATGACTTGGCCACGCCGTTCCACGCTACCGAGTACGACCTCAACCACATGATGCTGAAGGGCGATTTGCGCAGTCACGTGAAGTTCGCTTACTTCCCGTCCGGGCACATGATTTATCTGAACCCGAAGGCGCTGAAGGCGATGCACGCGCGTCTGGATCGTTTCTACGCCAACACGCTGAAGGCCGACCAGACCGGGCCGGCGTCGAAGTAACCGCGTCCGCGCAAGAAAAGCCGCCGGTTAGCCGGCGGCTTTTCTATGTGGGCGATATGGGTCGAGATCAGCGCTTTTGCGATTCGGCCAGCAGCTCGCGCCGGGCCTGGCCTTGGTGCTGGAGCATCCAGCCGGGATATTCGGCGGGCAGGGCGCTGACCTCGTCGAGCGTGGCCATCTCATCATCGCTCAGTTCGAGCTTGGCCGCGGCCAGGTTGTCTTCCAGCTGGTCCATGCGCTTGGCACCGATGATCACGCTGCTGACCACGTCCTGCTTGAGCAGCCAGGCCAGCGCCACCTGCGCGACCGATACCCCGTGCGCCTCGGCAATCGGGCGCATCGCATCGACGCAATCAAAGGCGCGTTCGCGGTTCACCGGCGGGAAGTCGAAGCTGGTGCGTCGGTCGCCCTGCTGGCCTTCTTCGTCGCGCGAATACTTGCCGCTGAGCAGGCCGCCGGCCAGCGGGCTCCACACCAGCAATCCTAAGCCCTCGCTGCGCAGCATCGGGGTCAGTTCTCGCTCCAGGTCGCGCCCGGCCAGCGTGTAATAGGCCTGCAGCGAGGCGAAGCTCTCAAGCCCCAGGCGCTCGGCGATGCCCAGGGCCTTCATGATCTGCCAGGCGGCCCAGTTGGACACGCCGACATAGCGCACGTGACCGTGCTGGACCAGGTTGTCCAGGGCGCGCACAGTCTCTTCGATCGGCGTGGCGGCATCGAAGCCGTGGATCTGGTAAAGATCAAGATGCTCGACTTGTAGCCGTTTCAGGCTGGCCTTGACGCCTTCCATGATGTGAAAGCGCGAGTTGCCGCGGCCGTTGATGCCGTTGCCGCTGGGTCCGAACACCTTGGAGGCGATGACCACCTCGTCGCGCGGTACCTTCAGATTTTTCAGCGCCTGGCCGGTCAATTCCTCGGCGCGGCCTTCCGAATACACATCGGCGGTATCGATGAAGTTGATGCCGCCTTCGAGCGCGCGGGCAATCAGCTTTTCAGCGTCGTTTTGCTGAAGATCGCCGATCTTGCTCCACATCTCGCCCTGACCACCGAAAGTCATGGTGCCCAGGCAAAGCTCGGAAACAAAAAGGCCCGTGCGGCCTAGCGTGCGGTATTGCATGAGGGACTCCTGCAAGCGTGGCGCGGACGGCGCGATGCACTGCCGGCAAGGCAGACGCAGGGGATATCGGCCGGCCCGCAGTGGGGGTCATGGCGTGGCGGTAATGTCACTAGCCGCCCAGACCATGCTTCAAAGGCTACCCGTCTGCGTGCATGCAGGGCGTCGAGTGGGCTGTTAAACCCACTTTACGTGCGGCCGTGAACCGGCGTCAGTCGATGACATCCTGGCCGCATACCACCACGTCGGCACCACGGGCGGCGAACAGCCCTACGGTGACCACGCCGGCAATCTGGTTGAGTTCGGCTTCCAGGGCTACCGGGTCGGTGATCTTCCAGCCGTGCACGTCGATGATCCAGTTGCCATTGTCGGTGGTGACGCCGTCGCGCCATACCGGCTGGCCGCCACGACGGACAATCTCGCGCGCCACGTGGCTGCGTGCCATCGGGATCACCTCAATCGGCAGCGGAAAGCGGCCCAGCACGTCGACGCGCTTGCTGGCATCGATGATGCAGACAAAACGCTTGGAGGCCGCGGCGACGATTTTCTCGCGGGTCAGGGCCGCGCCGCCGCCCTTGATCAGGCGCTTGTGCCCATCGCACTCGTCGGCGCCGTCCACGTACAGCGGCAGCGGGCCCACCGCATTGAGGTCGAACAGCTCGATACCCAACCCGCGAAGCTGTTCGCTGGACTGGTCCGAACTGGACACGGCACCTGCGATGCGATGCTTGATTGCGCCCAACGCATCGATGAAGTGCGCCACGGTGGAGCCGGTGCCGACGCCGACGATCATGCCTTCCTCGACGTAGCGAATGGCGGTTTCGGCGGCCTGGCGTTTGGCGGTGTCGTGGGTCATGCGCGAGCCTTGTCAGGTGAAGGGGCCTGCCGGCCCGTTGAGCTTGGGGGCGGTCAGAGCATGCCCAGAATGTATTGCCAGTCCGAGGCCTCGACCGGCATCACCGAGAGCCGGTTGCCCTTGCGCACCAGTGGCATCTCGGCCAGAGCCGGTTGCGCCTTGAGTTCATCCAGCGCGATTGTGCGCTCGAATTTGCGCTCGAACTTCACATCGACCAGCATCCAGCGTGGTTTGTCGCGGCTGCTCTTGGGGTCGAAATAGTGACTGTCCGGATCGAACTGGGAAGGGTCCGGGTAGGCCTCGGAGGCCACGCGGGCGATGCCGACGATGCCCGGCACCTTGCAGTTGGAGTGGTAGAAGAACACGCCATCGCCCACTGCCATGCCGTCGCGCATGAAGTTGCGCGCCTGGTAGTTGCGCACGCCGTCCCAGGGCTCCTGCTTGACGTTCTTCAGATCATCGATGGAAAAAGTGTCCGGCTCGGACTTCATCAGCCAGTAGTTCATGCGTGCGTGGTTTCCGTGTCAGTGGCCGGTGCCCAGGGCATTGCAGTCGATCAGTTCGCGTTCGGTGGCGACGTAATCGAGCCGCACATCCCATGGCTGCGGCATGATCGCATCCACTTCCTGAAAGACATAGCCGACGCCGACCAGCAACGGATGCGCGGGGCGATCCTGGCCGTTCAGAAAGTCAAAGGCGCGATCGTAGAAGCCGCCGCCAAAACCGATGCGCTGACCAAAGCGGTCAAACCCCAGCAGCGGCACCAGTACCAGCTGCACGGCCTCGGCGCCGAGCAGGGCACCCGCGTCCACCTGCGGTTCGGGGATGCCGTAACGGTTGGGGGCAACGGCGTCGCCGGCCTGCCAGCGCGCGAAGCGCATGCTGCGATCGTCACCAATGACCGGCAGATGCCAGTGCTGGCCGCGTTGCGCCAATCCGGCCTGGGCCAGGTTCAAGGGCAGCTCGCCGCCCATCGCCCAGTAGCCGGCGATGTGGGTATCGACCATGAATTCGGGCAGCGTTTCCAGCACGTGGCGCAGCCCCTGCGCCGCTTCGATGCGCTCGCGCGGTGACAGGCCGTTGCGTTTGGCCAGCATCTGCGCGCGCCATTGTTTGCGCTGTTCGGGGGCGATATCGACCACGGCCTCGTCCGGATGCGTTCCTAGACCGGTCGGCGCAGCACGCCGACCGGTCGCGAGGGAATGAGGGAGAGGCGTTCTCCACAGTGCCGATGCCCACCAAACGACCTTGATCCAGAGGGATCAGGTGGGTGGACTTGACGTGGCTTTAAGGCTTCCCGCTCATGGCGGACATGCACAACGGCCACGTTGCCGTCGACCCGGGTCGTATTTTAGGAACAAGGCAAATGTAAGAGTGAGCTGTCGCACACCGCAGGGAACGCCTTGGCCCTATTGTACCGCAGCGGCAGTGCAACGAAACCTGTCTGGGCAAGCTTGGGTGCCGAAAAGCTTAGCCCTGGCCAGCCTCGACGGCGCGCTCCAGCTTGCGGCACATGGCTTCCAGGCGATCGCCGACGCGATGGTCCTGATGCTCGCCACGGGTGCGCATTTCCAGCAGTTCATGCGTGATCGACAGCGCCGCCAGCACCGCCAGGCGGTCGAAACCGGGGCTTTTGGCGTTGGCGCGCAGGTTGCGCATGGCGTTGTCCAGATAGCCGGCGGCGGCGATCAGGCCGGGCTTTTCCTCCGGCTCGCAGGCGATCAGGAATTCGCGATCGATCAGTTTGACGGTGACCGGTTCACTCATGGTGCGGACCTTGGGGCCTTCAGCTCGGGTTCTCCAGCGCCTTCAAGCGCTGGATCATGGCTTCGACACGGCTTCGCGCCTGCTCGTTGCGCGCCATCAGTGCCGCACGTTCGCCCATCAATTGCTCTTGGCTGTGACGCAGGCTGCGGTTTTCCTCGCCCAGCCGGCGCACCGTCTCGACCAGTTGATCGACCATGGCCTCCATGGCGTCCAGTTGAGTCTTGATGGGGTCGGAAGTGTTCATGTCGAGCCGACTATAGCAGGGGTGCGGCTGCGATCATGCCATGACGATGGCAGGCAGGTCATGGTCGCTTTCACGATGCCGGAACGTGCTTGTCATTGGCGGTGCCGGGCTGATGCGCCGTACAGAAATCCAGGCATTCGCCAGCTGGCATCGGGCGTGCCAACCAGTAGCCCTGGATGATGTCGCAACCATGGTTGCGAAGGTACGCCAGCTGCTGCTCGTTCTCGACACCTTCAGCCACCACTCGCAGGCCCAGCGAGTGCGCCATGGTGATGATGGTATCCGTGATGGCCTCGTCGTCCGGGTCGATGGCGATGTCGGCAATGAAAGTCTGGTCGATCTTCAGCACGTCGATAGGCAGGCGCTTGAGATAGCCCAGCGACGAGTAGCCGGTGCCGAAGTCGTCGATGGCCACGTTGACGCCGATGGCCTTGAGCTCGCCCAGCGTGCGCGTGGACTGTTCGGCATTGCCCATGACCATGCTCTCGGTCAGCTCCAGCTCCAGCCGGTTGGCCGGCACCCCGTGAGTGGCCAGTACATGGCGCAGGCTGGCGGTCAGCTCGCTGCGCTGAAGCTGCGCCATGGAAAGGTTCACTGCGAGGCTGAGCTCGGTCAGGCCCTGCTCGCGCCAGCGCCGCAGGTCCGCGCAGGCGCGGTTGAGAACGAACTCGCCGATGTCGACGATCAATCCGGTTTCCTCGGCCAGGGGGATGAACACCGCCGGCGAGACCTGACCCAGGCGCTCGTTGTGCCAGCGCAGCAACGCTTCCACGCCGATGATGCGACCGCTTTCAAGCGCCATCTTCGGCTGGTAGACCAGACTGAGCTCTCCGTGCTCGAGTGCCCGGCGCAATGCGCCGGCCATGGTCGCGCGCAGTCGGGCGCTGGCATCCATGGCGTCGGTGTAGACCATCCAGATGTTGCGGCCGCGTTCCTTGGCCTGATACATCGCGGTGTCGGCATGCTTGAGAAGGTTGTTGATGCCGTGTGCGTGGTCCGGGTAGAGCGCGATGCCGATGGATGGCGAGATCAGCACCTCCTGGCGTGTATCGAGCAGCAGTGGCGCGTTGAAGGCCTCCACGATTTTCTGTGCCACGGCTTCGGCATCGGCGATGTCGGTGATGGCTTCGAGAATGAGCGTGAATTCGTCGCCGCCAACGCGGGCCACGGTGTCCTGCTCGCGAAGGCACTGGCGCAGGCGCGTGCCGGCCGCTTTCAGCAGGCGGTCGCCGGTGTCATGCCCCATCGAATCGTTGATGTGCTTGAAGCGGTCAAGATCGACGTACAGCAGCGCCGCCTTGGCGCGGTTGCGGCGTGCGCGCAGGATGGCATCGCCCAGGCGCTCGGTGAGCAGGGTGCGGTTGGGCAGGCCGGTGAGCATGTCGTAGTTGGCCAGGTAGCGCAGTTCCTGTTCGGCACGCTTGCGGTCGGTAATGTCGGTCATCACCGCCACATAATGTGTACGCTGGCCGGCGGCATCGCAGACCTGGCTGAGCTCGGTCCAGCACAGAAATTCGCTGCCGTTCTTGCGGCGTTGCCACAGTTCGCCGCGCCAGTGGCCGGTGGTGGTGACCAGTTCACGCAGTTCGGCGTAGGTTTCGGCCGACTGTTGCGCGCAGTTGAGCAGGCTGGCATCACGCCCGACGATGTCCGCTTCGCTGTAGCCGGTCATGCGTGTGAAGGCGGCATTGACTGAGGCGAAGCGGAAGGACAGGTCGGTGACGGTGACCGCCTCGGCCATGTTGCGGATGACTTCGGCGGCGATGCGCCGGTCACGTTCCTGGGAGCGGGTGCGGGTGATGTCACGCGAAGTGCCCGACAGGCGGGTTGGTTCACCCCTGGCATCGCGCTCGACCACCTTGCCGCGGATCAGCACCCAGGCCCAGCCGTCATTGTCCGATCGCACGCGAAGCTCGATCTCCAAATGATCGGCTTCGCCGGAAAGATGAGCGCGCAGCGCCGTCTGCACTCGCGGCAGGTCGTCCGGGTGCACGATATAGTTGCGCCAGTCGTCGATGGACATCTCGCCGGCATGGGCCATACCCAGCAGTTGCTGGGCGCCGACCTGGTACAGGCGGCCGTCTTTCAGGTTGAGATCCCAGAACTGGTCGCCCGAACCCCACAGCGCCATGCTCAGACGATCCTCGCGATCGCGCAGCTGTGACTGGTGTTGACGCTCCTCGCTGCGCCGGGCACGGATCGCCGCATTGATAGCCACGGCGGCCAGCGCGGCGCCGATGCCGTAGAGCAGCAGCATGGGCCAGGATTGCCACCACGGCGGCGTCACCATCAGATCCAGGGTGGTCGCCGGGCCGCCGAACTGACCTTCATGGTTGGAGCCGCGTACCTGGAACTGGTAGTGGCCGGCGTCCAGGTTGGTATAGGTGGCGCTGCGTCGCGTGCCGGCATCGATCCAGTGCTGGTCGAATCCCTCAAGGCGGTACTGGAAGCGATTGTGATGCGGGGCGGCAAAATCCATCGCGGCAAATTCAAAGCGCACCGCGCGGGCCGACTTGGGAACGCTCAGGTGGCCGCTGTCGGGCATCGGCCGGGCGGCGGTGCCGACGCCGACATAAAGATCGGTAATCGCCACCCGCGGCAGGAAGTTGCTTGGTTGTACCGACGCCGGCTGCACGCGATCGAAGCCATGAATGCCGCCAAACAGCAGGCTGCCATCGTGCGCTTGCAGACAGGCTTCCGAATTGTATTCCATGCCCTGAAGACCGTCTCGCAGTCCGAATGTGCGTACCTGCTCGGTCTGCGGATCGTAGCGCGAGATACCCAGGTTGGTACTCAGCCACAGTCGGTGCTGAGCATCTTCGCGGGTGCAGTAGATGGTGGCGTCAGGAAGGCCATCGCGCATCAGTATCCGCTTGAAGTGGGCACCATCCGCATTGATTTTGAGCAACCGGTTCAGGCCAGTTTGTGTGCCTACCCAAAGCGTGCCGGTCTTGTCCACGAACAGGCTTGTAATGACGTGCCCGCTGAGCGAGTCGCTCTTGGCATCGTGTTCGCGGAAGGTGCGTACGCGGTGGGTGACCGGGTCGACCATGCTCAGGCCATTGGCCGTGCCCAGCCAGATGCGGTGCCCTGCATCCTGGGTAATCGACAGCACACTGTCATTGGCCAGCGTGTCGTCTGGATGGTGTGCGTCGTGCTGGTAGCGGGCCACCACCTTGCCGTTGTCCACCACGCGTACGCCACGGGTGAAATAACCGATCCACCAGCGTCCCTGGCGGTCGCGCATGAGAGTGCGCGCCAACGCGCCCGTGATGTCGGCGTCAGCGCCGTGCAGCTGCAGGCGTTGCGCCTTGTCGCGACTGGCGTTGAGGATCAGTACCCCATGAGTGGTCGCCAGCCACAGCGAGTCGTGATCACCGGGAGCCACGCTGTAGATGCGCAGGTCTTCACGCTCACCTGGGGGCAACGCCCGTGCCAGAACGGGCAGATAATCGACAAAACGCTGCGTGCCAGGATCATAGCTGCGCAAGCCGTT
The DNA here is from genome assembly GCF_011759385.1 of Oleiagrimonas sp. C23AA. Taxonomy (GTDB): domain Bacteria; phylum Pseudomonadota; class Gammaproteobacteria; order Xanthomonadales; family Rhodanobacteraceae; genus Oleiagrimonas. The sequence goes on from NZ_JAARLY010000002.1 coordinate 138,179, forward strand.
GCTGCCCATGCCCAGCCAGAATAGGCCATGATCGTCTTCGTACAACGCTCTTACGTTGTTGCCACGCACAGCGTCGGCCATCGGCGGGCGGTCGAGAATGGAGCGAAAAGGAGTGCCGTCGGGCGCGGCGTAGGCGGCGCCGTGGGTCAGGGTACCCGCCCACAGCAGCCCGGAGCGATCGACCAAAAGATGCGTGATGCCCGCTTCCGGCAGACCGCCGGCAAGGTTTGGCCTGGGGCGCAGCAAGCGCGGGCTGAACGCGTTGTCCAGCCGCACCAGCCCGGTATGTGCCACCGCCAGCCACAGGCGGTGTGCATGGTCTTCGACAATGGCTCGAACATCGGCGTCCATGTCGCTGATGACATCATCCTGGCGGGGCCACAGCAGGGTACCGCGACCATTCACCGGATCGATGCGATAGAGGCCGTGAGCGCCGCCGGCGAGCAGTTCGCCGCTGCGGCGGCAGGTCAGCGCGCGCGGTGCCAGCGCCGCCAGTGAAACGCTACGAGTATGTGCTGCATCCTGACCCAGTATCAGTAACTGGTCGCCGGCCAACGCATAACGTCGGCCGTCACTGCAGCGCGTAAGCTGGCGCACCGGCGGTTGCTGGGCGACTGGGGCATGACTTTCCCACAGCGTCAGAGCGTTCGCATAGGGAGGGTCACTGATCAGCAGCCTGCCGCGTGTGGCTACCCACAATCGCTTGCCATCGCCGCCGGCCAGGTCGTCGATCATGCCCAGATGGCGGGTCCAGCCTCCGGGGAGTGGCACGGTGCGGTCATGCGAGGGGTCGAACAGTACCAGTCCGCCGGTGGCCGACCCGACCCAGAGGCGTCGGTTCTTGCCATCGGCCAAGGCCGTGATCAGATTGTCCGGCAAGCTCGCCTTGCGTGCGGCATCGTGCCGGTAGCGGCGCAGGTGATAACCATCCCAGCGGTGCAGCCCACCCTCGGTGCCTATCCAGATGAAGCCGCGCCGATCCTGCAGCAGCGCATGCACGGTACTTTGCGCCAGCCCCTTGTTGGCGTCGATGCGACCGAAATAGAAATCACGTTCATAGGCGTGCAGTGGGCCACTGAGCAGCAGCGCCAGACAGGCAAGCCAGGGCCACAGCCGCTGTCGGCGCCCGGATGATTGCGAGCAGGAGGTGTGTCTGGCCATGCGCCCTTGCGAGTGGTTCCCCTGTCCGCGAGTGTAGGCAATCCCACCTACGGGTGCCAGAATGGTCCCGATATCCAAGAAATACCGGGAAATACACGCGATGAGCGAACAGGCTTTCAGCCATGGTGAACTGCGCGAGGCGCTGGAAAAAGTACGGCTGGGGCCCTCGGCCAGCGAGCTGCATGGCTCGATGACCGGCTTCCTGAGCGCTGGTGGCCGCGCCGAAACCGCGCGCCTGCTCGATGCGCTGAAACTGGAAAGCGATGACACCCAGGCGCCGGCGCTGCTGTCGCGTTTGTATCGTGACTGCATGGTGCAGCTGGACGACCCGCAGTTGGCGTTCGAGCCGCTGCTGCCGGGTGACGAGGCCTCGCTGGATGCCCGCGCCGATGCGCTGGTCGAGTGGTGCCGCGGCTTTCTGGGCGGGTTTGGTCTGGCCGGCGTCGAGGCCAAGCGCCTGTCCGAGGACAGCCAGGAAATGCTGCGCGACCTGGCCACGATTGCCAGCTCCCAGCTCGATCATGGCGACAGCGAGGAAGATGAGCAGGCCTTTGCCGAGGTCAGCGAGTTCGTGCGCGTGGGAGCCATGCTGCTGCACGCGGAAATGACGCGTCCGGCGGCTCAGGGCAATACCACGGTGCATTGATGCGCGCTGGCCTGTACCGATGACGCGGGTGCGCGCCAAAGCCGCTTCGGCCGTGGTTCACGCATGATCGGCGCGGCGGAATTTGCCCGGCGCCGTCGGCAGCTGATGCGCATGGCCGGTGCCGACGCGGCGGTGCTGGTCGCTGCGGCGCCCGAGCGCATGCGCAGTGCCGATGCGGCCTGGCCGTATCGGCAGGATTCGGATTTCCATTATCTGTGCGGCTTCCCCGAGCCTGAGGCGGTGCTGGCCCTGCTGCCGGGGCGCGGTCACGGTGAAGTGGTGCTGTTCTGCCGCGAAAACGATGCCGAAGCCCATGCCTTGCGTGCGCCGGTGATCGGCGCCGAGGCGGCGATTGAGCGTTTCGGTGTGGATGATGCATTCCCTGTGGCCGACATTGACGACATTCTTCCCGGCATGCTGGAAGGACGTGAGCGCGTGTTCTGCCACTTCGGACGCGAGCCGGGTTTCGATGCGCAGCTCATGGGCTGGATGCGGCGCCTGCGCACCTTGCGCGGTGGTGGCATTGTGCCCAAGGAATTCCAGGATCTGGGCCACCTGCTGCACGACCTGCGGCTGTTCAAGTCGCGCACGGAGTTGCGCCTGATGCGCCGTGCCGCGGCATTGACCGCCGAGGCCCATCGCGATGCCATGCGCCTGACCCGTCCTGGCCGACACGAATTCGAGATCGAGGCCGAGTGGCTGCACGCAGTGCGCCGCCGTGGCGCGGTGGCCGCGTTCACGCCGAATGTGGCCGGCGGCGAGCGCGCCTTGATCGTGCACTATCACGCCAATAATGCGCGCCTGGCCGATGGCGAGATGGTGATGCTCGATGCCGGTGCCGAAATTGACTGCTATGCGGCCGACATCACCCGCACCTATCCGGTGAACGGCCGCTTTTCACCTACCCAGCGCGCCTTGTATGAAGTGGTGCTGCAGGCGCACACGGCGGCCTTGCAGGCCATTGCGCCAGGGCGCGCTTATCTGGATGCCCATGAAGCGGCGCTGGATGCGCTGGCCGAAGGACTTTGCCGCCTGGGCGTGTTGCCCGGCAGTGCAAAAAAGGTACGTGCCAGCGGCGCGCTGGAGCGCTTGTTTCCGCACAAGACCAGCCACTGGCTGGGCATGGACGTGCACGATGTGGGCGACTATCGCGTGGCCGACGAGCCCAGGCTGCTGGAGCCGAACATGGTGCTGACGGTGGAGCCGGGTCTCTATATTCCGGCCGATGCGACCGATATCGACCCGAAGTGGCGCGGCATGGGCATCCGTATCGAGGATGATGTGGTGGTCACCCGCGATGGCCACGAGGTGCTGACCGACGCGGTGCCACGCGATATCCCGGGCATTGAGGCCTTGATGGCAGGAAGCGGCTAACGCCGCTGGCTCAGGCGCGTTGCTGTCTGGCCGTGGCCTGCATCGGGACCGGCGTAAGGCGGCCTTCGTCCAGCCGCAGCACTTGGTCGACCAGCGTCGAGAGCCCACCCAGCCGGTGCGTGATCAGGATCACGCTGCGCCCTTCCATGGCGCGCGCCAGCGCCTTGTAAAGCGAGGCGGCCGTCAGCGCGTCCAGACCTTCGGTGGGTTCGTCCAGGATCAGGATCGGCGCATCGGCCAGCAGCGCGCGGGCGATGGCAATGCGTCGGGCTTCGCCACCGGACACGCGCGCGCCGTTCTCGCCCACCCAGCTGTCCAGGCCGCGGGGCAGGCGCGCGATCATGGGCTTGAGCTGCGCTTGCTCGATGGCCTGTTCGATCTCGGCGTCGCTGGCGTCTGGACGCGCCAGGCACAGGTTGTCGCGCAGGCTGGCATCGAACAGGTAGGGCTGCTGATCGACCACGGCAAAACGTTCGCGCACCGCATCCCCCGTGCAGCGCGCCAGCGGCACGCCGCCCAGGCTGATCTGGCCGCGCTGGTACGGATACAGGCGGGTCAGCGCATTGACCAGACTGCTCTTGCCGCTGCCGGAGCGACCCAAGATGGCCACGCGACGCCCGGCGGGAAGGTCCAGGTCCAGGCCGTCGAGTACCCACGGCGCCTGTTCGTCATAACGCAGACCCAGGCGCTCGATACGCAGATGAGAGTCCTGGCCAGGCGATTGCGGCTCGGCCGGGTCGACCATGGCCGGCGCGGTGTCGGCCAGCGTGAATACGCGTCGGGCCGAAGCCAGGGTGGCGCCCAGCTGACTCCAGGCATCGGGCAAGGGAGCTACCGCCTCGAACACCGCCTGGGCCAGCAGCACCAGCATGGTCAGCTCCGGTCCACTGATGGCCCCGCGCGCCAGCGCCGGCAGGCCCAGCACCAGTGCGCCGACCAGGGTGCATTGCGCCAGCGTGGTAACGCCGGCGCCGCCCAACGCCTGCAACCGGTCGAGCCGGCGTTGCGCGGCCTGCTGGCGTGCGGTGGCCTGCGCCAGGCGCGCGGCATGCGCGGTCTCGGCGCCATACAAGGCCAGCTCGGCGCGGCCATGCACGCCATCGGCGGCCAGCGCACGCAACGTTTCCAGGGCTTCGCCCTGCACCTGGCCCTGTGCGCGGCCGCGACGCAGCGCCCAGCGCGGCAGCGCCAGGCCGGCCACGGCCAGCACGACCGCCAACAGCAGCGCCAGTGATGGCAGATACAACGCCACCACCACCAGTACCACCAGCGTGGTGATAGCGGCCACGGCCATCGGCACCAGCAGCGCCAGATAAGCGTGCTCCAAAGCATCGACATCACCGCGCAGGCGCGAGAACAGCTCGGCACTGCGCAGCGCACCCAGTCGCGCCGGCGCCAGCGGTACCAGCCGCGCGAACAGCCAGCTGCGAAGGTCGGCCAGCACGCGCAGTGTCGCCTCGTGGGTGACCAGCCGCTCGACGTAGCGCCCGCCGGTGCGCAGGATCGCGAACAGACGGATCAGCGCCGCTGGCGTGTAGTAGTTGATCGCCGCGCCGCCAGCGCCGACCAGCGCCATGGCGGCAATGAAGTGGCCGGACACGGCCAGCAGGCCAATGCCCGAGAGCGTGCTGAGCAGGGCCAGTGCGGTGCCGCCGGCCAGCCAGCGCCAGTGGCGGCGCGCCAGCGCGCCCAGTCGCAGCAGCAGTTCGCGGTCGGTCATCGGGCGGTTCATGCGGCAAGGTCCGAGGCTAAGAGATCGGCAAAGGCACCGCCGCGCGCACGCAGCACACCGGCGGCACCGCGTTCGATAATGCGTCCGTGCGCCATCACCGCCACGATGTCGGTGTCGGCAATCGCATGCAGGCGATGCGCCACGCGGATGACCGTGCGTCCGCGCATCAGTCGATGCAGGGCGTCGTCGATCTGCGCGGCAGTGGCGCTGTCCAGGTGCTGGGTCGGCTCGTCCAGCAGCAGCAAGGGGGCATCGCGAAGCCAGGCCCGCGCCAATGCCAGACGCTGCACTTCACCGCCGGACAGTCCTCGGCCGTGTTCGCCCAGCGGTGTGTCCAGGCCGCGCGGCAGGCGTGCGATCACCGTCGACAGCCCGGCCGCCTGCACTGCCGCGGTCAGCGACTGCTCGTCGGCGTCGGCACGGGCCAGCAGCAGGTTGTCGCGCAGGCTGCCATGAAATACATGCGCCCGCTGCGGCACCCAGGCCACCTGCTGGCGCCAGCTGTCGACATCCATTTCGTGCAGCGGCTTGCCGTTGATGCGGATCTCACCGGCTACCGGCGCGGCAAAGCCCATCAACAGCGCCAGCGCCGTGCTCTTGCCGCAACCGCTGGCACCGACCAGGGTCAGGCAGCGGCCGGCGGCGACTTCCAACTGCAGCTCGTCGAGTACCGGCACGCCTTCGTCGTAGGCAAAGCTGACCCGTTCAAAGGCCACGGCCACCGACGCGCGATCAGGCGTCGCGCTGCTGGCCAGCACGGTTGTCGAGGCCTTGGTCGGCGCTTGTTCGCCAAGCAGCTTGGCCAGGTCCTCGGCCGCGGCGGCGGCATCCATGCGTTGATGGCGCTGCGCGCCCATCGAGCGCAGTGGCAGGAAGAATTCCGGTGCCAGCAGCAGCACGAACAGGCCGCTCTGAAAATCCAGGTCGCCCCACATCAGCCGGAAACCGATCAGTACCGCGACCACGGCAATGCTTACCGTGGCGAAGAACTCCAGCACCAGCCCGGAAAGAAACGCCACCCGCAGCACCGCCATGGTGTCGCGGCGATAGGCCTCGCCGGCCGCCTCGAGCGCTGCCTGCTCACGCGCGGCGGCGCGGCAAAGGCGCAGCGTGGTCAGGCCCGAGAGCGCGTCCATGAAGCGCGCGCCCAGGCGCTTCAGGCGCAGCCAGCGCTGCTCGCTGGCCGATTGCGCGGCCCAGCCGGCCAGCACCATGAACAGCGGTATCAGCGGTGCGGTCAGAAACAGGATCAGCGACGACCACGGATCGGCCGGCAGTACGCAGATAAGGATGATCGCCGGCACCATGCCGGCAAAGCCCACCTGCGGCAGATAGCGTGCGTAGTAGGGCACCAGTGCCTCGACGCCATCGACCACGCGGGTGATCAGCTCGCCGCTGGACTGGCGCTTGGCCCACAGCGGGCCGCGACGGGCCAGTTCGTGCTCGGCGCGCTCGCGCACGTTGGCACTGACCTGGGCGCCGGCCTCGAAGGTCAGGCGGCGTTGCGCCAGGGTCAGTACCAGGCGCATGCCGGCGAGCACCAGCAGCGCGACCAGATACGGCCACAGGCTGCCCAGCCCGGCATGCCTGAAGATGGCGCTGGAAAGCACATGCGCCACCATCCAGGCCGCCCCGCACATCGCCAGGGCCTGTGCCGCACCCAGCATAAGGCCGCGTGAGAGCAGGCGTTTGACCGGCGCGCGCTGGGCGCGCAGCCATGTGTCGGCGGCAGAACGGGGGCGGGAAGCGGACATGGCAGACGGCGCGGTAAAGAAGGGGAGAGATACGGGTTCTAACAAGAGGCGGGACCGGCCGCAGCCGGCCCCGCCGGGCGTTGCCACCTCAGGAGGCGGTGGCTTCGCGTTCGGCCGCTTCCTCGGCGGCGTGATCGTCCTGCGCGTCCAGCAGCATGCCGCCGGCCGCGGCGATGAGCACGATCATGGTGGTGCCGATCAGCCAGGCGAAGTACCAGGCGCCGGTGTCACCCAGGATCACCGCCATGGCGATCACAATCACCGCCAGGAACATGAAGAGCAGGAAGTAGAGGAAGGTTTTCATGGTTGTTTCCTCGCTATCAGTACGCGTGCTCGTCAGACGCCACGTGCTCGGCGCTGACTTTGCCGCGCATCACGTAGAACGCCCAGCTGGTGTACCAAACCACCAGCGGCACGAAGACCAGGGCAAAGCCCAGCATCCAGGTCAGCGTCAGTTGGCTGGAGCTGGCATTCCACACCGTCAGGCTTTGCGCCGGATGGCTTACCGACGGCAGCAGGAACGGGAACAGCGCCACACCGGCGGTACCGATCACGCCCAGCCAGCTGAGCGCGCCCAGCCACCAGGCCAGGTGCGAGCGGTTGCCGGCCGCGGCCAGATGGCCACAGATCAGCGCGGCAAAGCCGATAGCCGGCACCAGCCACAACACCGGGTGGGCGTTGAAGTTGGACAGCCAGGCGCCATCGGCCAGCTGCACGCTTTGCTGCAGCGGTGTCTGCGCGGTGCCGGCCAGCGGGCCGCCGGTGCGCACGAAGCCCTTCATCGCGTGCACCCAGATGCCGCCGATGGCGAACAGCACGATGCTCAGCAGCGAGGCCAGACGGGCCAGGCCGCGTGAACGGGCGTGGATGTCGCCCTCGCTGCGGTTCATCAGCATCACCGAACCCATATACACCGACAGGCACAGGCTGAGCACGCCGCAGAGAATGGCGAACGGATTCAGCAGGCCCAGGAACGAACCGGTATAGGTGGAGGTGAGGTTCCAGTTGAACTGGAACGGCACGCCGCGGAACAGGTTGCCGATGGCGGCACCGAACACGATCATCGGTACGAAGCCGCTGATGAACAGCGCCCAGTCCCACACGTTGCGCCAGCGCGGGTTGTCGATCTTGCTGCGGTACTCAAAGCCCAGCGGGCGCATGATCATGCTCCATAGAAGCAGCAGCATGACCACGTAGAAGCCCGAGAAGGCGGTGGCGTAGATCAGCGGGAAAGCGGCGAACACCGCACCACCGCCAAGGATGAACCACACCTGGTTGCCGTCCCAGTGCGGGCCAATGATGTTGAGCGCGACACGGCGTTCGATGTCGGAGCGTCCGACATAGCGCAGGATCGTGCCCACGCCCATGTCCATGCCCACCATGGTGGCCAGACCGATCAGCAGCACGCCGAGTAGCAGCCACCAGGTCACTTGAAGAATCGCGTACATATCCATGGATCAGGCCTCCGCGTGGGCCAGCGCCGGGTTGTCGTTGCCACCCAGCGTCGGTTGCGAGTCGATGGGCGTCGGTCCCTGCTTGATGGCGCGCACCATCAGGTACATCTCGACGATGATGAAGGCGGTATACAAGGCCACGAAGCCGATGATCGAGAAGATCATGTAGCCCAGGCTATGCGTGGACGCGGACATCCACGTCGGCAACATGCCGTACACCGTCCACGGCTGGCGGCCCAGCTCGGCCACCACCCAGCCGGCCTCGTTGGCCAGGAACGGCACCGGAATCATCCACACCGCGATCTTCAGGAACCAGCGCTTGTGCTGCACGTTGTTGCGCATGGTGTAGATCACCGCCATCACGAAGAAGGCCAGCATGGCAAGTCCCAGCGCGACCATGATGCGGAACGACCAGAACACTGGCGCCACTTCGGGAATGGAATCCTTGGCCGCCTTCTGGATCTGCGCCGGCGTGGCCTGACTGACATCCGGCGCGTAGCGCTGCACCAGGAAGCCGTAGCCCAGGTCATCCTCGTGCGCCTTGAACTGCGCCATGGCCTGGCTGTTGCCGGGGTCGGCCGACAGCTTCTGCAGGGCCTCGACCGCCGGAATGCCGTTCTCGATGCGCGCGGCGGCATTCTTCTTCAGCACGTCCACGCCGGGCACGGTGCCGTCGGTGGAGTGGGTGACCAGCAGCGAGAGCACGTAGGGCACCTGGATCTGGCCGTGGTTGGTCTCGTCCTTCTGCGAGGGGAAGGCGATCAGGTTGAACGGCATCGGTGCCTTTTCGGTCTTCCACAGGCCTTCCATCGCCGCCAGCTTGGTCGGCTGTGCCTGCGCGCCGATGAAGCCCAGCGCGTCGCCCAGGGTGATCACGCCGGCCGTGGCCAGCACGCCGAACAGGGCCGCCATGCGGAACGAGCGGCGCGCCAGTTCGGTGTGACGATGGCGGATCAGGTAGAAGGCGCTGACGCCGGCCACGAAGATCGCCGCGGTCACATAGCCGGCAATCGAGGTGTGCACGAACTTGGCCTGTGCATCGTGGTTGAAGATCAGCTGCGGCAGGCTGGCCAGTTCCATGCGCATGGTCGCCGGATTGAAGTGCGCGCCGGCCGGATCCTGCATGAAGGCATTGGCGACCAGGATCCACAGCGCCGACAGGTTCGAGCCCAGCGCCACCAGATAGGTCACCGCCAGATGCTGGCCGGCCTTGAGCTTGTGCCAGCCGAACACCATCAGGCCGACCATGGTCGACTCCAGGAAGAAGGCCATCAGGCCCTCGATGGCCAGCGGCGCGCCGAAGATGTCACCGACGAAGCTGGAGTAGAACGACCAGTTGGTGCCGAACTCGAACTCCATGGTCAGGCCGGTGGCCACGCCCAGGGCGAAGTTGATCAGGAACAGCTTGCCCCAGAACTGCGCCATCTGCTTGTAGATGGACTTGCGGGTGACGACGTAGACCGTCTCCATTGCCGCCAGCATGAACGACATGCCCAGCGTGAGCGGCACAAACAGGTAGTGATACAGCGCCGTCAGCGCGAACTGCAGACGCGAGAGATCGACAACACTTGGATCATGCATGACGGCAGGTCCTTGAAGTCTGGTCAGAAAAACGCCAACCGGCAGGGCTGCTGCGCTGCGTCAGGGGTGGGCGACGGTCAATGCGATGGGCCGCGACGGCACATCCGGACCACGTTCGCATCCGTGCCTGGATGCGTGCCGCGGTACCGGGCGATGGCGACCGGCCGGGCTGTTGAACGGGCATAGGCTTCACTCTCGGTCGAAAAGACAGCGGGGCGACACGCCGCTTGCACGCGCGCGTCGGCAACGGTGTGCATTGTTTCGCGGGATGAAAGTGAGTGACTTGACGACGATCAAGCGCGACCGGGCGATGCTGCGCTGCGACGCCCTGCCGCAGGGCGGCCTGTCGCAGTCTTGACCGCAGGTTCAAGCGCCGTCCGTATAGTTGGCGGCGCTTTCTGCCCATTAGGTGCGCATCATGCTGGATGCCGAGCTTCTGTCGCGAATCCAGTTCGGGTTCGTGGTCTCCTTCCACATTCTTTTCCCCGCATTTTCCATCGGTCTGGCCGCCTGGCTGGTCTTCATCGAGGCCATGTGGCTGCGCAAGCGCACGGATGTTTGGCGTGACCTTTATTTCTTCTGGCTGAAGATTTTCGCCGTCTCGTTCGGCATTGGCGTGGTCACCGGCATCGTCATGAGTTTCCAGTTCGGCACCAACTGGTCAAAGCTTAGCGAAGCGGCCGGCAGCGTGCTGGGACCACTGCTCAATTACGAGGTGCTGACCGCGTTCTTCCTGGAGGCCACCTTCCTGGGCGTGATGCTGTTTGGCTGGAAGCGGGTCAGCCACCGTCTGCACTTCATTGCCACCTGCATGGTCTCGTTGGGCACGTTGATCTCGGCGTTCTGGATCATGTCGGCCAACAGCTGGATGCAGACACCCACCGGTTTTGCCATCCGCCACGGCGTCTATGTGCCCACCGACTGGTGGAAGGTGATCTTCAATCCGGCCCTGCCGCTGAGCTATGCGCACATGGTGCTGGCGGCATTGTTGACCACCAGCATGGTGGTCGGCGGTGTGTCGGCCTGGTATCTGCTGCGCGGCCGCTTTCCCGAACGCTCGCGCTTGATGCTGAAAGCGGCGGTGGGGTTCGTTGCGCTGGCCATTCCGTTGCAGATCTTCGTCGGTGATGCCGCCGGCCAGCAGATTCTGCATACGCAGCCGGCCAAGCTGGCCGCGATCGAGGCCAACTGGACCACCGGCCGCGGGGTGCCGTGGACGTTGTTTGCCTGGCCCGACCCCGAAAACGAAACCAACCACGCGGCCATCGAGATTCCGCGGGTGGGTAGTTTGATCCTGACCCATCAGTGGGATGGCCAAGTGCCGGGGCTGAAAAGCTTCCCGCCTCAGGATCGGCCGCCGGTGGCGCCAACGTTCTTTGCCTTCCGGGTGATGGTGGCGCTGGGCTTTGCCATGCTGGCGCTGGCCTGGTTCGGCGCGTGGCGCTGGTGGCGCGGGCACCTGTTCGACCGGCGCTGGTATCTGCGCCTGTGGCTGTGGCTGTCGCCGGCCGGCTTCATCGCCCTCTTGGCCGGCTGGTACACGCGTGAGATCGGCCGCCAGCCGTGGGTTATCTACGGTTTCATGCGCACCGATCAGGCCTTCAGCGGCGTGCCGCTGGCCAGCGTGGCCATTTCGCTGACCGTCTTCGTATTGGTGTACATGGTGATCTTCGGCTTTGGCCTGCACTATCTGCTGAAGCTGGTGCGTCGCGGGCCGGTGGCCGCGCCGCCACGGCCACACGATGGCGCGCATACGCCTGCTCGTCCGCTGTCGGCGGCGCCGGATGCGGAGGATCTGCCATGAATCTGGACGTTTCCACCGTGTTGCCGGTGATCTGGTTCGCCATCATCGGCTTTGGCGTGATGATGTACGTGTTGCTGGATGGCTTCGTGCTGGGCATCGGGGCGCTGTCGCCGTTCGTCGACGATGAGCACCAGCGCAGCCTGATGATGTCCACCGCCACGCCGATCTGGGACGGCAACGAAACCTGGTTGGTGCTGGGTGCGGCCGGTCTCTATGCCTGCTTTCCCAAGGCCTATGGCGTGATTTTGTCCACGCTCTACCTGCCGGTGCTGATGATGCTGGTGGCGCTGGTGTTTCGCGGTGTGGCCTTCGAGTTCCGCTTCAAGGCGCATGCCACGCGCCACATCTGGGATGTGGCCTTTGCCGCCGGCTCGATTCTGGCCGCGTTCTCTCAAGGCGTGATTCTGGGCGCGCTGGTCAACGGCTTGCCGCTGACGCATGGCGGCGGCCCGGCCGGTGGCGTGCTGGACTGGTATCGCCCGTTCTGCCTGCTGACCGGGGTGGCGGTGGTGTGTGGTTACGCGTTGCTGGGGGCTACCTGGCTGGTATTGAAAACCGAAGGGCGGCTGCAGGCGATTGCCTTTGATCTGACCCGGCCGCTGGCAGTGGGGGTGATCGTGTTCATGCTGCTGGTCAGCGCCTGGCTGCCGTTCCTGCAGACGCACCTGATGCACCGCTGGTTCGACTGGCCCAATTTGTTGTACCTGTCACCTGTGCCGGTGGTCACCGCGGTGGTGGCAATGGCGTTGTGGCGGGCCATTGTGCGCAAGCGCGAGGTGGCGCCGTTCGTGCTGGCGATGGCGCTGTTCGTGCTGGGTTTTATCGGCCTGGCGCTGGGCCTGTGGCCGAATATCGTGCCGCCGGACTTGAGCATCTGGGATGCCGCGGCGCCGCCCAGCTCGCAGGGCTTCACCCTGGTCGGGGCGGCGATCATGATTCCGGTGGTGCTGGTCTACACGGTGTTCTCGTACCGGATTTTCCGCGGCAAGGTGCAGGCCGAGGACAGCTATCACTGAGCCTTGCTGTGATCGCAAGGCGGCAAGGCGGCGAGGCGCGCCAAGACGCCTCGCCGCCTTGCATCGGCGATCAGCCCAGCGCGGCGAAGGCGTCGCGGGTCAGGTTTTCCGGGTCGCCATCGGTGCACACCACATCGTCCTCGATGCGGATGCCGCCGTACTTGCCAAAGCGCGCCACCTTGTCCCAGTTCACCTGCTTGGCAGCCGGGGTTTCTTTCAGCTCACCCAGCAGCATGTCGATGAAGTACAGGCCCGGCTCGATGGTGCAGACCATGCCCGCCTCCAGGCCACGGGTCTGACGCAGGAACGGGTGTTCCTTGGGCTGCGGCACGGTGTCGCCCTTGGCGCTGGCCATGAAACCGCCGACATCGTGCACCTGCAGGCCAATGCTGTGGCCCAGGCCGTGCGGGAAGAAGGTGCGCGTCACGCCCTGTTCTACCGCCGCCTCGGCGCTCATCGAGATGAAGTCGTGCTCGGCCAGCAGCTGGCCGATCATGTGATGGGCCTTGACGTGCAGTTCGCGGTAATCCTGACCCGGACGCACCATGTCGCACAGTTCGCGCTGCAGACGGTTGACGCCATCGATCAGCGGCTGGAATTCGGCGGCCGCCTCGGTGGCGTAGCTGCGCGTGATGTCGCTGGCGTAGCCTGAGCAGCTGGCGCCGGCGTCGATCAGGAAGGTCAGGCTTTCGGCCGGCGGCGTGCGGTCAAAATGCATGTAGTGCAGTACCGCGCCGTGTTCGTTGAGGCCAACGATGGAGTTGTACGGCAGTTCGGCGTCGATCTGCCCTGCCGCCTGCAGGTAGGCCATATGTATGCCCAGTTCGCTTTCGCCGACACGGAAGGCGGTTTCGGCGGCGCGATGCGCCCGCGCACCAATGCGGTTGGCCTGACGCATCAGCACCAGCTCGTACGGGGTCTTGTAGACGCGGTGATAGTGCAGGTAGTCCAGCACCGCCTTGGGGTTGTTCGGCACCATGTCGCCGACCGCGTCGTGGGCCTCGCCGATGACCGCGCAGCGCGCAGGGTCCTTGGGCAGGTGCGCGCGCGCCTCGTCGGCCTCGCGGATGGTGACAATGTCGAACTGGTCGACCCAGTAGCCGGACGGCGCCTCGGGCACTACATGCCAGTAGTCGCGCGGCTGCAGGAACACCAGCTTGGGCTTCTTGCCCGGCGCATAGACCAGCCAGCTGCCGGGGGCATCGATCAGCGGCAGCCAGTGCTTGAAGTGCGGGTGCACGGCAAACGGGTAGTGCATGTCGTCCAGGAACTTCAGCGCCGGCTGGCCGGCCGGCACCACCAGTGCCTCCAGCCCGGCGGCATCCAGCGCCGCGTCGGTACGCTGGCGAAGCGCCTGCAAATGCTGCGGATAGAGGGTGGCAAGTTCGTCGTTCATGGCATGCGTCCCAAGGTATGACAAACCCTCATGGTGCCTGCCTGCGGGCGCTGCGCCAAGGCCTGTGCCCGCCCCGTGGCGGGGATTTCATGGGACATGCACCCGCTTTTTCAGGCCATGTTCACCGGTTGTAGCCAAGCATCCAGTGCCGCTCCGTCGGCATCGTCGATGGCGATGATGCGAAAGCCGGCCCAGTACTGGTCGGGCGCCTCGGCCGGTTCGTGCCATTGCTCTTGCACACCAACGTCGATCGGGCGGCGGCTGCCGTCCGGCTGGCGCAGCTCCAGGCGCAGTTGGTAAATTCCCTCGCTGCTTGGCTGGCGGCGGCTGATCAGCATCAGCCCGGTGCGTGAGAGATTGCCGACCTGGCCGATGGCTTCGCCAGCAATGCTGTCATAGGCGGGCAGCGGGCCGTCGGCGCGCTTGCGTGGGGCACGGCGTTTTTCCTCGCTCATGCCTCGTGTTCCTCGTTTTCGGCCGTGGCCTCCATGGGGGCCGACCAGTGGCGCAGGCCGCGTACCGTCGCTTGCCATGCCCGCTCGACCAGCGAGCCGACGCTGTGATCGGGCAGCTTCACCAGGTCGTTGACCATGTCGCGTGCCAGTTCACGCAGATTACGCCCGTCACAGCGTACGCCGCGGCGATTGACGATCAGACACTGGCCAGTCTCCGGAGAGTGCCAGGCCAGTTTGCGCCGCTGCATACTGTTGTCCGGTTGCAGGCATAACAGCCAGCTGCCGAAGGGCAGGGCGGTCAAGGCATCCAGCGCCGCCAGCGTTCTGGGGGTCAGCGGGGGCTGTCGGCGGATGGCCTCGGCCGCTGCCGCGCCACTGCCGGGGCGACGTTTGAGACGCGCGGCCAGTTCGCTGTCGCTGGGTATCGGCGCGGGTACTGGTGTCTCGCCGGTAGGGTTGCTCGGGCCCGGCAGTTCCGACCCTGCATGGGTATCGGGCGCAGCCGGCTTTGGTTCCCCGGGCAGATCCAGTTGCCGGGTAACCTTGTTGGCGATTTGCCAGGCATCCTGCCCCTGGATACCGACTTGCCCCAGGCCGGAGGCTATCTCGGTACGCAGCTCACGGCGTGCATCGGCGTCGGGTGTCTCGGCCAGGCGCAACAGCTGGTCGGTTACCTGCAAGCGGCGCTGAAATGCCTCGCTGTGTTCGCCCGCACGCAGCAGGGTGAGCGAAAGCACATCGGTCCATGTGTGATTGAGCATGATGCGCAGCAGGCCGTTGGCCTGACCCCGACCGAGACGTTCCCCGATCAGCTCGCGTGCGCGCTGACGTGCCAGTTGAAGGCGCTCGCGTCCCTGGGCAGCCTCGATGTGGCGACGCTCGGCCACTTCGGCACGCCGGCTGAGCGCACGTGTCTGCGCCTCGATTTCACGCCGTGCTTCGTCAAAACGCTCGCTGCGGCCATCGTATTCGTGGGCGACGCGCCGGGTCAGCGCGCGCAACTGGCGGGACAGGGCCGGATCCTCATCATCGCCGCCCAGCCAGCGTGTGCCGGCGTCGACCAGCGTTTCCAGCAGGCGTCGACCTGGGTGTTCCGATTGCACGAAGAAGTTGGGATCGGCCAGTGCGGCGCGCAGCATTGGCACCTGCACGGGGCCCAGCAATTGGCGTGCGCCGGGGCTGGAGCCAAGCTCGCCGGCTAGCTGGCCGAACAGCATCGACATCAGTTCGATGGTGTCATTCTGGCTGCGGCTGAGCCGTGTCGGGGTGCGGCCATCGCCAGACTGGCGCAGCTGCGCGGACAGGTCCTGGCGAATATGTTCCAGGGTGCGTTCGGCCGGTTCGCCGTCGGTTCGCGGCGTAGACCAGTGCAAATGCTGCAAGGCGTCCAGTGCCTGCTGTACCTGCTGATCACTGGCGACCGCTCCGGCAGCGGCCGGTGGCCGCTTGCCCTGCTGGGAACGGCGCTGCTGCAGCAGGCCGCTCAGTTCGTCCAGCCATTGATGGTTCTGTCGTGTTCCCGCCGATGGGCGTGGTGCGTTTTCGGATGTCGCCGCGTGCTGCTCCTGCAACTGGGGTCGCGTATCGGCGGAGCCAGGGCGGCGTGACAGGGCGGCACGCAGGTTGGGCAGCACGCGCTGGCGCAGCAACACCACGTTGGCCTGTTCGTACAGCGGTGCGAAGCGGTCGATAAGCTGCTGCTCGAAAACCCGGTGCATCATGATGCGATGCGCCGACGGCAGATCGAGCACGTCGGTGGCCTCGTGCCAGGCGCCGAGTAGCGCCTTGGGGCCCAAAGGCAGCTCTTCCGGGTCCAGCGGCGAGCAGGCCATCAACGCGGCGCAGCGATAGCCCAGTTCGAACAATGGCATGCTGGCGCGTGCATTGATGCGCGCGGCAATTTCATCGAGCAGCACATGCTCCTCGAACTGTTCCGGGTCGACCAGCGAAAGGCCACCACGGGTCGGGTGATCGATGGCCGGGGCAAGATCGTGATGGCCGGGGTTCTCCACCTGCTCATCCAGCGCCGCGGCAAAACGCTGGGCGATGTGGGAGCGGGCATGCTTGACCATGCGCAGGCTGTGCAGCACCTGTTGCTGATCGGCATTGTTGAAAGACTGATCGGCGCGCCTGAAAAGCTGCTCGCAAAGTTCATCGAGCAGCGCAGGAATATGCGGCTCGATATGGTTCAGGCACAGCGTGCGTAGCTCGCCGAGCATATGGCGCGCGCGTGGGGCTAGTGGCGTGCCGGCCGATGCCGTCGGCGAACGCTCCGTGTCGCGATTCATCCGATCTGTCTCCCCTTCCCTCCCGGCATTGTAAGCCTGCTTGGGGCGACCGCGCATCTATGCCGCAGAGCATTAGTTCAGGAACAGTGCGGTGACGTCGTTGAGCAGGCGTTGGCCCTCGTCGGTCGTGCGCAACCTATGGGCATCGTCCAGCAGCCAGCCACGATCGATGGCCTCGCGGCGTGGTGCCTCGATAGCCGAGAGGTGCAGGCCGGTTCGCGGGCTGAAATCGGCCAGCGGCGTGCCCTCGATCAGGCGCAGCGCATTGAGCATGTATTCAAAGCCGCGTTCGGATTCGGGTACCGGCTGATCGCCGCCGATGCGCGCGGCGTGGTCGGCGGCCTCTTGGTAGGCGCGCGGGTGGCGGGTTTTCCAGCGTCGGCGGATGCCGTCGGCGGCGGTGATCTTGCCGTGTGCGCCGGCGCCGATGGCCAGATAGTCGCCAAAGGTCCAGTAGTTGAGGTTGTGCCGACTGCGCCGGCCATCGCGGGCATAGGCCGACACTTCGTACTGGGCAAAGCCCGCCTCGGCCAGGCGTGCCTGGCAGGCCTCCTGCATGCTCCAGGCATCGTCATCGTCGGGCAGCGGTGGCGGCTTGGCGGCAAACAGTGTGTTCGGCTCCAGCGTCAGCTGGTAATGCGAGATGTGCGCCGGCTCCAGCGCCAGCGCGCGTTCGACATCGGCCAGTGCGCCGACCAGGTCCTGTTCGGGCAGCGCGTACATCAGGTCGATGTTGAAGTTGTCAAAGCCGGCCCGGCGCGCCAGTTGGATGGCCGACTCGGCTTCCGCGGCCGAGTGGATGCGCCCCAGACGGCGCAACTTGGCATCGTCGAAGCTCTGCACGCCGAACGAGAGCCGGTTGACGCCCGCGACAAGGTAGTCAGCGAAACGGCCGTGCTCGACCGTGCCCGGATTGGTCTCCAGCGTGATTTCGACGTCGCTGGCCAACGGCAGTCGTGCCGCTACGCCATCCAGGATGCGTCCGATCAGCGCCGGCGCGAACAGGCTGGGCGTGCCGCCACCGAAGAAGATACTGGTCAGTGCACGCCCGGCAATGGCATCGGCAAAGTCGGCCATGTCGCCATCCAGATCGGCCAGCAGCGTGCGTGTGTAGTCGATATGCGACTCGCCGCCGCGTGTGGCGTGCGAATTGAAGTCGCAGTAAGGGCATTTGCGCACGCACCAGGGGATATGCACG
Source organism: Oleiagrimonas sp. C23AA (assembly GCF_011759385.1). GTDB lineage: Bacteria > Pseudomonadota > Gammaproteobacteria > Xanthomonadales > Rhodanobacteraceae > Oleiagrimonas. The sequence continues at coordinate 156,038 of NZ_JAARLY010000002.1, forward strand.
TACAGCGAGAGCGGGGGCGGAACTAGCCGGGTCATGGATTCATTCTACCGGGTGCGGGCTTGACCCGGGTCAAGATGGCGCGCGCGACGCTGGGCGAGCATGGTGACCTTGCTAAAGGACTTAAGGTTTCCAGGCCATGGCGCACGAGCTGTTCAGCAGCGATGAGCACAAGGTGGTGGTGTTCTCCAATCTGGTGCGTGGCGACGATGGCGTGCAGGCCAACCAGTGTCTGGTGGTGCATCAGGGCAAGAGCGCGCTGCTCGATCCGGGCGGGGCGCTGCTGTACACGCCACTGTCGATGGCCATGGCGCCGTACGTGAAGCTGACCGAGCTGACCTACATCCTGGCCTCGCATCAGGACCCGGACATCATTGGTGCCGTCGATCGCTGGCTGCTGTATACGCCAGCCACGGTGTGCTGCTCGCGGTTGTGGGGGCGCTTCGTGCCGCACAGCGTGCCGCATTATCAGTCCAATGCCGGACATGATCGCTATTGCCTGATCCCCGACAAGGGCATGGATCTGCCTCTGGGCGACAGCGTGATCCGTGCGGTGCCGGCGCACTTTCTGCACAGCGTGGGCAATTTCCAGTTCTACGATCCGGTCTCGAAGATTCTTTTCAGCGGCGACCTGGGCGCCTCGATGCAGGGTGATGATTTTGCCCCGGTCACCGATTTTGATGCGCACATTCCCGGCATGCTGGGTTTTCACCAGCGCTACATGGGTTCGAACCGGATCTGCCGCTTGTGGGCACGCATGGCCAGGCAGCTGGATATCGACACCATCGTGCCGCAGCACGGCCGGCCGTTCATCGGGCCGGCCATGGTCAAGCGCTTCATCGACTGGGTCGAGCAGCTTGAATGCGGCATCGACCTGATGGGGCCGTCCGACTACGCGGTGTGATCTCGCAGCCAGGCGTCGATGTCGCCACGCAGGCAGGCCAGGGCGCGGGCACGATGGCTGAGGCGATTCTTGCGCGCGGGCGACATTTCGGCCGCGCTTTCCTCGTGGCCATCGGGCAAAAACAGCGGGTCGTAGCCGAAGCCGCCGTCGCCGCGCTCGGCCTCCAGAATGCTGCCGTGCCAGCGACCTTCGGCAATCAGCGGTGCCGGGTCGTGGGCATGACGCAGCAGCACCAGGGTGCAGATGAAAAACGCCTGGCGGCGCCCGGCCGGCACGCCCTGCATCTCTTCCAGCAGGCGCAGGCGGTTGGCTTCGGCATCGCCATGACGGCCAGCGTAGCGGGCCGAGTACAAGCCCGGTTCGTTGTCCAACGCCGCCACGCACAGGCCCGAGTCGTCGGCCAGAGCCGGTCGACCGGTGGCACGCGCCGCGTGGCGGGCCTTGATCAGTGCGTTTTCGACGAAGGTCAGGCCGGTTTCCTCGGCATCGTCGACGCCAAGGTCGGCCTGCACTGTCAGCTCAAGACCGGTATCGGAAAGCAGGTCGGAAAGTTCGTCGAGCTTGCCGCGATTGCCGCTGGCCAGAACCAGTTTCATGCCGCTACCTCCAGCAGATCCCATGGGTTGCCGTACAGATCCTCGAACACCGCCACGGTGCCGTAGGCCTCGTGACGTGGCGCCTCGCGAAAATGCACGCCGGCCTCGCGCATGTGTGCATGATCGCGGGCAAAGTCGTCGGTGTGCAGGAAGAACACCACCCGTCCACCGGCCTGGCGTCCGACCGCGGCCTGTTGTTGTTCGCCGTCGGCGCGTGCCAGCAGCAGGCCGCCGCCCGGCGCTGCGGCAGGTGTCACCACCACCCAGCGTTTGCCGGCGCCAAGATCGGTATCGGCTTCCAGCGTAAAGCCCAGCGCGCCGGTGAAGAAAGCGATGGCCTCGTCGTAGTCACGCACCAGCAGTGTGCTGAGCGCCAGGCGTCGCATGCCCGCCATGGCTTTAATGCCCCGGGTGAGGCGTGTTAAGTGCCTGGCGCTGCAACTGCACCAGCTCGGCGACGCCCTTCTCGGCCAGGCCCAGCAGGCCGTCCAGCTCGTCGCGGCGGAACGCATGACCTTCGGCCGTGCCTTGCAGCTCGATGAAGCCGCCGCCATCGTTCATGACCACGTTCATGTCGGTGTCGCAGTTGGAATCCTCGGCGTAGTCCAGGTCCAGCACCGGCACGCCCTGGTATACGCCCACCGAGACCGCTGCCACGGCGCCGAAGATCGGGCTGCGCTTCAAATGATGGCGTTTCATCAGCACCTCGACGGCATCGACCAAGGCCACGTAGGCGCCGGTGATGGCCGCCGTACGGGTGCCGCCGTCGGCCTGGATCACGTCGCAATCGAGCGTGATCACGCGCTCGCCCAGCGCCGCGCGGTCCACGCAGGCGCGCAGGCTGCGGCCGATCAGACGCTGGATTTCCATGGTGCGGCCGCCCTGACCGCCGCGCGCCGCTTCACGCTGCATGCGGCTGTTGGTGGCGCGCGGCAGCATGCCGTATTCGGCGGTGACCCAGCCTTCGCCCTTGCCGCGCAGCCAGGCCGGCACGCGCTCTTCGATGCTGGCCGTGCACAGCACGCGAGTGTCGCCGAAGCTGACCAGCACCGAGCCCTCGGCGTGGCGGGTGTAGCCGCGTTCGATGCTGATCGGGCGCAGTTGGTCGGCGGCGCGGCCGCTGGGGCGCGAGAACGAAGTCATCAGATACCTCTTTGCATGCTGGCGTGGATTCAGTGCGGCGCAACCAGCCCTGCGCCGTGGTTCTGGCGCAGCCGGTGCGGCCGTCACGGGGCCGATGCTTGGGATCGGCGGGGCCGGCAGTTTACCATTAGCCTCTTTTTTATCGCTTGGAGTGCGCATGATCCGCAGCATGACCGCCTATGCCTCGGCGGAAGCGTCCGGCCCGCTCGGAACGCTGGTGTGCGAGTTGCGCACGGTCAACCATCGCTATCTGGAGCAGAGCCCGCGCTTGCCCGACGAGCTGCGCCGCTTTGAATCGACCCTGCGCGAGCGCGTGGCCGCACGCCTGTCACGCGGCAAGGTCGACATCACCGTGCGCGTGCGCAGCGAGGATCGCGCCGATGCACTGGAAGTGGACGAAGCCCAGCTCACGCGTCTGGCAGGTCTGGCCGCGCAGCTCAACAAGCGTTTCCCGAAGCTGGACGTCAGCCTGACCGAGCTGCTGCGATTCCCCGGCGTGATGCGTCAGCCCTCGGTGGACGCCGATGCGCTGGAAGCGGCGCTGGTCGACGTGCTGGAGGAGGCATTGACGGCGCTGGCCGACAGCCGTGGCCGCGAGGGCAGCAAGCTGGCGGCGATCATCGGCGAACGCCTGGATGGCATCGAGGCCATCGTCGCGCAGGTGCGCGAGTGGCTGCCGACCATCCGCGAGGCACTGCGTGCCAAGCTGGAAGGGCGTCTGGCCGACATCAAGGCGCCGGTCGAGCCTGGCCGTATCGAGCAGGAACTGGTGATGCAGCTGTCGCGCATGGATGTGGACGAGGAGCTCGATCGCCTCGGCGCGCATATCAGCGAGGCACGTCGCATTCTGGCGCTGGACGAGCCGGTCGGGCGCCGTCTGGACTTTTTGATGCAGGAGTTCAACCGCGAGGCCAACACCCTGGGCTCCAAGTCGGTGGACACGCGCACCACCAACGCCGCGGTTGAGCTGAAGGTGCTCATCGAGCAGATGCGCGAGCAGGTGCAGAACATCGAATGAGCCACGCACACCGCCACGGCACCCTGTTCATCGTTGCTGCGCCGTCCGGTGCCGGCAAGTCCACGCTGGTCAACGCGCTGCTCGAGCGTGAGCCGGACATCTCGCTGTCGATCTCGCACACCACGCGTCCGCCGCGCCCGGGCGAAAGCTACGGCCGCCACTACTACTTTGTCGAACGCGCCGATTTCGAGCGCGAGATTGCCGAGGGCATCTTCCTGGAGCACGCCGAAGTGCACGGCAATCTGTACGGCACCTCGCGCACCATGGTGCAGGAACTGCTGTCGGCCGGGCGCGATGTGCTGCTGGAAATCGACTGGCAGGGCGCGCAGCAGATTCGTGCCAAGGCCGAATGCGTGAGCGTGTTCATCCTGCCGCCCTCGCGCGCCGAGCTGGAGCGTCGCCTGCGCGGCCGCGGTTCGGATGCACCGGACGTGATCGAGCGCCGCCTGCGCAATTCGCGCGAGGAGATTGCCCACGCGCACGAGTTCGACCACATCCTGGTCAACGACGATTTCGAGCAGGCGCTCGATGAGCTGCAGAGCATTGTGCACGCCGTGCGTGAAGGCCGTGGCAGCGCCGGTGACCGCCACCAGGTCTTGATCGACGAATTGCTCGACGCCGGGCACGGATAAACACGGCGTGTCAGCCGGCGAATGTGGGAAGCCGGCGCCGCTGTGATGACGCATGGTTACAAAATGGTAAGCCCAAGGACGCGTGCAATGAGCATGGGCAAGTCAGTGGCGGTGCCGCCCATGTCGGTCAGCGCGACGGAGGCTGGCGCGGTGGCGCACGCCCCCAGCCGCCATCAGGCCGGCACCGATCACGGTTGTTTCTGCACGTTCCGGAACCAGGGTGGCGCGATGACGCTTGGGCCCTCTGAGCGCAGTCACACGTGCCGGCACAATATACGCAACTACATCGCCGGCATGGGCCGTAAGCACGGTGGCCGCCGCGCCATCCATTTTTCCGGCGCCTTCGCCGGCTCGGCACCGGCTACCTGGCGATCTCCGGCTGGACCCGGCATCCGCTGGTCGGGTACGACCTCGTCGAGGATCATGGCGACTGGACGTCGCCTGAGGGCAGGCCCATTGGCACCATCACCTCTGGTCATCACTTCGATGCGTGGACGAAGCCGGGCATGAAGCTGGGTACTTTCGACGACATAATCGTGGAAACCGAGGGTGACCACAGCAGTGGCCATGCGCATATCGCGGTGGGTCAGGACGTTGTTCGTTCGCCAACGCCCTGCGATGAAATTCACCAGAGCGGCGCAAATCGTCGCCCGCAGCCGAACACTGCGTCGCGTCCACGGCTCTAGCCGTCCACGCCAAGCTCGGATACCTTAGCCCGCTATGACCGATCATTCCGATCTTCGCCAGGCCGCCGACGAGGCCGCCGCCGCGGTACAGATCCGTGGCCTGACCACGGTGCTGAACGGCAAGACCATCTTCGATGCGCTGGATCTGGATATCCCGCGCGGCAAGGTGACCGCCATCATGGGCCCCAGCGGCACCGGCAAGACCACCCTGCTCAAGCACATCACCGGACAAATGCGTGGTGATGCGGGCCAGGTTCTGGTGGATGGGCAGAACGTGCCCAAGCTTTCACGCGAAAAGCTGTTTCGCCTGCGCGAGGGGATCGGCTTCCTGTTCCAGAATTCGGCGCTGCTGACCGATTTCGACGTGTTCGAGAATGTCGCCTTCCCACTGCGCCAGCACACCCGGCTGCCGGAAGTGCTGATCCGCGACATCGTGCTGACCAAGCTGCAGGCAGTGGGTCTGCGCGGGGCGGCCAAGCTCATGCCCAGCGAGCTGTCCGGCGGCATGGCCCGCCGCGTGGCGCTGGCGCGTGCCATCGTGTTTGATCCCAAGCTGATTCTTTACGATGAGCCGTTCGTGGGCCTGGACCCGATTGCGCTCAATCAGGTGCTGAAGCTGATCCGTACCTTGAACGAAACGCTGGGCATCACCAGTGTGCTGGTGGCCCACGAGCTTTCCGCCGTGCAGCAAGTGGCCGACCACATCTACCTGATCGCCAACGGCAAGGTGGTGGCCGACGGCAAGCCCGCGGACATTGCGCAGGACGGCTCGCCCTGGACCGGCCAGTTTTTTGGTGGCCAGGCCGACGGTCCGGTGCCGTTCCATTACCCGGCCGGTGACTACGCCACCGAGCTGGGTCTTGCAGGAGACGCTTCATGAGCGCACAGGCGCCCCGCCGCAATTTCCTGGCCGACGGTCTGGCGCAGATCGGCGACGCCGGCCTGTTTCTGCCGGCGCTGCTGGCCGCACTGCCGCGCAGCTTCCGCTATTTCCGCGAAACCGTGCGCCAGCTGTGGTTCGTCGGTGCCATGAGCCTGACCATCATCATGACCTGCGGCTTGTTCGTGGGCATGGTGCTGGCCTTGCAGCTGTATCACGTGTTGTCGATTTTCGGCGGTACCTCGTCCACCGGCACGGTGGTGGCGCTGGCGGTGTTCCGCGAGCTGGGCCCGGTGGTCACGGCATTGCTGTTTGCCGGCCGCGCGGGTACCTCGATCACCGCCGAGATTGGTCTGATGCGCGCCACCGACCAGCTTTCGGCCATGGAAATGATGGCGGTGGACCCTATGGCCTACGTCGCCACGCCGCGCTTTCTGGCCGGTATCATCGCTATGCCGCTGCTGTGCTCGGTGTTCAGCCTGCTGGCCATTCTTGGCGGGCATCTGGTGGGCGTGACCTGGCTGGGCATCGACAACGGCACCTTCTGGTCGAACATGACCGCCAATGTGGATGTCTGGAAGGATGTCATTGACGGCATGCTCTGGAAGGGCCTGGCGTTCGGCGGCGTGGTCTCGCTGATCGCCGTGCACCAGGGCTACACCACACCACCGACTAGCGAGGGCGTGGCCTATGCCACCACCCGCACCGTGGTCGCCTCCTCCATCGCCATTCTGGCGATCGATTTCGTGCTGACCGCCTTCCTGATGTGATGGCGGCCGGCTGCATGCTTTTTTCCCTTTCCGTTTTCCGCTTACTGAGGACCGTGCCGTGACCCAGAGACGCTCCTACGCCGTCGGCACCGGCTTGTTTATCGTGCTCGGCTTTCTGGCGTTGGCCTATCTCGCCACGCAGACCACTTCGCTGGCCAATTTCGACGAGGGTTCGACCTACGACCTCAAGGCCCGCTTCACCAACATCGGTCAGCTCAAGGACCGCGCGCCGGTGAAGATGGCCGGTGTGCGCATCGGTTCGGTCAAGTCGATTCAATTTGAGAACGACAAGCTCGATGCGCTGGTCACCATCAGCGTGGACAAGCGCTTCGACCAGATTCCCGATGACTCATCGGCGGCGGTATTAACCAGTGGTTTATTGGGCGATCAATACATTGGCATCCAGCCGGGTGGTTCGCCGCAGAACCTCAAGAACGGCGACACCTTCATCCTGACGCAGTCGGCCATGCAGCTGGAAGACCTGATCGGCAAGTTCCTGGTCAATGGCAATGGCGACAAGAAGAGCGGTGATGCCGACAGCGCCAGCAAGCCTGCCCCGGACGCCGGCCAGTAAGCCGGCGCTCCATCCCCCTAGGAGAACTTCCCCATGATGTTGCGTACCCTGGCCATGGCCTCTGTGATGGCGCTCGTCGGCGCGTTCGTGCCGATGCGCGCGAAGGCACAAGACAGCAGCGGTGTGAAAACGCCCGAGCAGGTGGTGAAAACCATTGCCAATGACCTTGGCAAGGCCATTGATGGCCACCGTGCCGAGCTGAAGGCCAACAAGGAAAAGTTGATCCAGGTGATCGACAAGGTCTTCCTGCCGCACTTTGACATCGACTACGCCTCGATCCTGGTGCTGGGTCGTCATGCCCGGCAGGCCACGCCCGAGCAGCGTGAGCGCTTTGCCAAGGCGTTCTACAACTCCATCACCCATCGCTACGCCGAGGGCCTGCTCAACTACACCCGAGGGTCGGTGAAGGTGTTGCCTTTCAAGGGCAGCCTGGACGATCGCCGCAGCATCGTGCGCACCCAGGTAGTGCTCGATGACGGCAAGACCGTGTCAGTCGACTACGCGTTCCGCAAGACCAGTGGTGGCCAGTGGAAAGCCTACGATGTGATCATCGAGGGTATTTCCTACATCACCAACTATCGTGCGCAGGTCGACGCCGAAATCCGCAAGGAAGGCATCGACGGCCTGATCAAGCGCCTGGAAACCCAGGGCGATCAGGTGCTCAAGGACATGTCCAAGGAAAGCAAGTAAACGGCCATGACTGACAGCGCCATCCATGTTTCCCAGGGCGAAGGGGTGCTGCGCTTGCGTGGCACGCTGGGTTTCGCCACCGCGGCCAAGGCGTTGCGTGAAGGCAGTCAGGCGCTCGCGGGTGGCCGTATCCAGATATTGGATCTGGCTGGGCTGGAGGCGGTCGACAGTGCAGGCCTGGCCTGCGTGCTGGCGCTGATGGCCGAGGGCCGGCGCCAGGGGCATGTGCCGCGCGTGCAGCAGCCACCCAAGGCGCTGTGCGATCTGGCTCGCGTATGCGAGGTCCAGGACCAGCTCGCGGCCTGACCGCATGGTGACCTGACCTCCAGGCTTTCGGCCAAGGGCCGGCGCTCGACAGGCGCCGGCCTTTTTATTAGCAGGTTTCGTGGCGGCTTTTTTCTTGCCCAGCGGTACCTTGGGCCTCCGGGGGCTGACGCGTATTCGATGCTGGACCGGAAGTCGGTCGAGGTGCTCGGCTCGTGCAGGCAGTGCGTATCAGGAATATCCCTTGGGGTTGCTTATCCGGCGTGCCGATGGATCACAAAAAAGCCGGCAAGGAGCCGGCTTCTTTGCATGTGTTGCGGAGCTCTCAGCCACCCGAGGCCGGTGGCGGGATGCTGCTGGCGCCCGCGGGGGCACCCTTGTTGCCGGACTTCCCGCCATGCGTCTTCTCCCAGTCGTGCTGCTCGTTGAGCAGTTGATCCGGGTCGAAGCCTTTCTCATCCAGACCCTGCATCTGTTCGATGATGGCTGCGGGCGGATTGCCGTCATAGAGCGCGTAGAGGCGCTGTTGACGATACGCATCGCGCAGGAAGATATAAGGGTCGTAGGCCGAATCCAGGAAGCTTTCGGCATCGATGGCACGCGCCCGCAACGTCACCAGATACAGCAGGCTGGGCAGGTACTGCTGGCTGTATTCATAGTCGTGGTTGCGTGCGTAGATCGACAGCGGGTCGAAGAAGTAGCTGTCTACCGGCAGGTGCCAGACGTCGCGTGTGGTAGTGGGTCCTATCAGTGGCAGCACCAGATAGGGGCCGTCGGGTACGCCCCAGCGCGCCAGCGTGATGCCGAAGTCCGTCTCCTGTTGCGGCAGGCCCAGCCGACTGGCCGGATCAAGGAAACCGCCCAGGCCTACCGTCAGGTTGACCAGGAAGCGGCCGGTATTCTGCAGAGCCTGCTTCGGACGGGCCTGAAGCACATCGTTGCCGATGGTGATCGGCAGGCGGATGTTGGAGAAGAAATCGGAAATGGCGCGACGCACCGGCGGATTGGTGACCTTGCGGTAGGTCACCGCGACCGGACGGATAACGGCCTTATCCACGTCCTGGTTGAAGGCGAACACCTTGCGGTTGAAGCCTTCCCACGGATCATCGGTGCGGGGTTTGGCAATGGCGCAGCCGGCCAGCACGGTGACCGTGGCCAACAGGGCGGCGCGACGCAAAAAGCGGTGGGGGACACGCATACGTAAGTGACTCAGGCCGTATATGTACCGAGCAGTTTATTTATTTTGTTGCCGCTTTGCCATGCCCCCAGCCTTACAAAGCGCCAAACTGTGCATGGTACGGCAGGTGTGCGTTGCCAGCAAAGCATGCCCGCAGCTAAACTTGTGAACTGACAAACTCTCTTTTACGTCAAGGATTTGAAATGGCGCGTATTACCGTCGAAGACTGCCTGCAGGCAGTCGATAACCGTTTCGAGCTGGTGCTGATGGCCACCAAGCGTGCCCGTCAGTTGGCCAAGGGTGCCGACGCCTTGCTCGATGCCGAGAACGACAAGCCCACGGTGCTGGCCCTGCGTGAAATCGCCGAGGACCGTATTGACGAGGCCACCATCGACCAGATCGACCGTGCCGAACGTGAGCGTGCCGAGCGCGAGGCGCTGGAATGGGCTGCCGCCGAAGTGGACGAAGACGCCGCCAAGAACGGCGACGAGTAAGCGTCCAAGTTTGCCGCGATCAGTTTGGCCCAGTGCGGCCCGTGCCCTGGTGGGGACTGTCGGGCTTGGCGCAAACGGTCGCTTGCCGACGGTGGTCCGGTTGGTCCTGATGCGTGATGCATCGGTGGCGACAGGCCGCGTACGCCGGCTGTGATCGGCGTGTCTCGACCCTGAGGCGTTTTTGTGGGCATCATGCCGTGTACGCCGGACCGGCCGGCTCTTCTTCATTGCGGCGCATGGGTATGATGGACATGGCGGCCACCACGCACGAGACCGATATTCCGGGCGACGTGCTCGACCTGGAACAGCTGCTTTCCGGCTATCTGCCGGAGGCGCAGGTGCGTCAGGTGCGCCAGGCCTATCTGATCGGCGCCGAGGCGCATGCCGGGCAAACCCGCAAGAGCGGTGAGCCGTACATCACTCATCCGGTGGCGGTGGCGCGCATCCTGGCCGAGCAGGCCATGGACGCCGAGACCATCATCGCGGCAATCTTGCACGACACGCTGGAGGACACCGGCCTGGCGCGCGAGCGCATTGTCGAGTGCTTTGGCGAAACCGTGGCCGAGCTGGTCGATGGCGTGACCAAGCTGGACGCGGTGCGTTTTTCCAGCCGCCAGGAAGCGGCCGCGGAAAGCTTCCGCAAGATGCTGCTGGCGATGGCACGCGACTTGCGCGTGATCCTGATCAAGCTCTCCGATCGCCTGCACAACATGCGCACGCTGGGCGCCAAGGCGGGCCCGTCACGCCGGCGCATTGCCCGCGAGACGCTGGAGATCTACGCCCCCATTGCGCAGCGCCTGGGCATGAACAAGCTCAAGGCCGAGCTGCAGGATCTGGGCTTTCGCGCGCTGTATCCGGATCGCCATCGCGTCATCTCGGCGCGCATCAAGAGCGCCATTGGCAATCGTCGCGAGTCGATGGCGCGCATCGATCACGCGCTGGAAGCGCGGCTCGAAGCCGAGCAGATTCCGGCGCGCGTGGTCAGCCGGGTGAAATCGCCTTTCAGCATCTATACCAAGATGCGCAACGACCACAAGTCGTTCAGCCAGGTGATGGATGTTTACGGGTTTCGCGTGGTCACCGACAGCGTGATGCGCTGCTACCATGCGCTGGGTGCCATCCACGCGCTGTTCAAGCCGGTGGAAGGGCGCTTCAAGGACTTCATCGCCATTCCCAAGGCCAACGGCTACCAGTCGTTGCACACGGTGCTGTTCGGGCCGTTCGGCGCGCCCATCGAGATCCAGATCCGCACCGAGGAAATGGATTCGGTAGCCGAGCGCGGCGTGGCCGCGCACTGGGTTTACAAGACCGAGGGTGGCCCGGCCAACAGCGCGCAGCACCGCGCGCGCGAATGGCTGGCCAATCTGGCCGACCGCCAGGCGGCGACGCCGTCGTCGATGGAATTCATCGAAAGCGTGAAGATCGACCTGTTCCCGGACGAGGTCTATCTGTTCACGCCGCGCGGCGACATTCTCTCGCTGCCGCGCAGCGCCACCGCCCTGGATTTTGCCTACGCCGTGCATACCGATGTGGGTTATCACGCGGTGGCCGCGCGCGTGGACGGCAAGCTGGTGCCGCTGCGTACGCCGCTGGCCTCGGGGCAGCAGGTGGAAATCATCACCGCCGCCTCGGCCGTGCCCAATCCTGCGTGGCTGGACGTGGTGGTCACTGGCAAGGCGCGCACCGCCATCCGCCAGTATCTGAAGCATCTGCAGCATGAGGATGCGGTCGACTTCGGCCACCGTATGCTCGATCGCGAACTCGATGCGCGCAATGCCACCCTGGACACCATTCCAGCGCCGGTGCTCGAGCACTTCCTGGCCGAGCATAATCTCAAGCGTCTGGAAGAACTGCTCGCCGATATTGCGCTGGGCAATCGCATGCCCGACCACGTCGCCGAGCAGTTGCTGGCCGGCGTGCGCGATGGCGGCGCCTCGGCCACGCGCCGTCCGGCCGGCGACAACATCCGCATCACCGGCACCGAGCGCGGCGTACTCAGTTTCGCCAATTGCTGTCATCCGTTGCCGGGCGACGACATCATCGGCTACCTGTCCTCGGGCAAGGGCATCGTGGTGCATCGTGCCGAGTGTCCGAACGTGGCCGAGCTTCGCAAATCGCCCGAGCGCTGCATCGGCATCGAGTGGGATCGCCAGGTCTCCGGCGACTACAAGGTGGAACTGCGCACCGAGGTGCTGAATCGCCCCGGCGTGCTGGCCACCGTGGCCGCGGCCATTGCCGAGGCCGAGTCGAACATCGAGAACGTCGAGTACATCGAGCGCGACTTCACCGCTGCCACGCTGCTGTTCACCATCGAGGTAAAAAACCGCAAGCACCTGGCCGACGTGATGCGTCGCGTGCGCCGTACCGCGGTGGTCAACGGGGTCTACCGCTACCCGCTGTAAGCGCGCCGATAAGCCTTTTTCGCACTTATGCTGCAGCGTGCCTCGACGTTCGCGCGGGGGCTGTCTAGGCTTGGCCTTTGTTTCCGTCCAAGGTAGCCATCTCCATGACCCGAGCCATCATCGCCACCGACCACGCCCCGGCCGCCATCGGTCCGTATTCGCAGGCTGTACGCGCCGGCAACACGGTGTTCCTGTCCGGGCAGATTCCGCTCGACCCGGCCAGTGGCCAGCTGGTCGAGGGTGATATCGCGGTGCAGGCGCGCCGGGTCTTCGACAACCTCAAAGCGGTTTGCGCCGCGGCTGGCGGTTCGCTGGGCCAGTTGGTGCGCATCGGCATCTACGTGACCGACCTGGCGCACTTTGGCGTCGTCAACGAGGTGATGGCCGAGTACTTCGCACAGCCGTATCCGGCCCGTTCGACCATCGAGGTGTCGGCGCTGCCCAAGGGTGCGCAGGTAGAGGTCGACGCCATCCTGGTGCTGGACTGACCCAGACGCTGGCAGCCGTTTGCGCGCGGCGCCGACAGCCGGTGTCTCCATGGACGTGCTGACGGCGCGGCGGGCCTCGGGTAGGCTTGCCGCGCATGTCCACCGTTTCTTCCCGCGCCCCGGCGGCTCTTGACGCCGGCACCCAGCCGCTGACCACGCTCAAGGGCGTGGGGCCGGCGCTGGCCGTGTCGCTGGGCAAGCTGGGGTTGGAGCGGGTGCAGGACCTGTGGTTCCACCTGCCGCTGCGCTATGAGGATCGCACCCGGCTGGTGCCGCTGGCTGAACTGAAGGTGGGCGATCGCGTGCAGGTCGAGGGCGTGATCGAGGCGATCGATCGCGGTTTTCGCTACCGGCCGCAGTTGAAGGTGGCGCTGGGTGACGATTCGCACGTCACTTTGCTGTTGCGCTTTTTCCATTTTCGTCGCGCGCAGGTCGAGCAGATGGCGGTGGGTAGCCGGCTGCGCTGTTATGGCGAGGTGCGTCAGGGTCCGACGGGCCTGGAGATGGTGCATCCCCAGTACGAGCGCATCAGTGGACCCGGCACGCCGCTGGACGGCACGCTGACGCCGATCTATCCGACCACCGATGGCCTGGGCCAGAAGCGCCTGGGCAGTGTCATCGACAAGGCGCTGGCACAGCTTCCCGGTGACGACGTGCTGGAACTGTTACCGCCGGCATTGCGTGCGCCACTGGGGCTGGGCTCATTGCGCGAGGCCTTGCTGACCGTGCACCGGCCGCCAGCCGGCGCCGACCTGCAGCGCCTGGCACGCAACCAGCATCCTGCGCAGCAGCGCCTGGCCTTCGAGGAGTTGCTGACCCAGCACCTGACGCTGCGTCGCTTGCGTGAGCGCGTGCGCCGTTATCGCGCGCCGCCACTGGTGGGTGATGGCCGTCTTCGTCAGCGTTTCCTGGCTGACTTGCCGTTCACGCCGACCGGCGCGCAATCGCGCGTGGCCGAGGAGGTCGCCGCCGATCTGCACCACGATCATCCCATGCTGCGACTGGTGCAGGGCGACGTCGGCAGCGGCAAGACGGTGGTGGCCGCGCTGGCGGCCCTCAATGCAGTGGAAAGTGGTTTCCAGATCGCGCTGATGGCGCCAACCGAGCTGCTGGCCGAGCAACACCTGCGCAATTTTCGCGACTGGTTCGAGCCGCTGGGGCTGGAGGTGGTATGGCTGGCCGGCAAGGTGCAGGGTCGGGCGCGCAAAGCCGCGCTGGAGGCGGTGGCCGGTGGCGCGCCAGTGGTGGTTGGCACGCATGCACTGATGCAGGAAGGGGTCATGTTCGCGCGCCTGGGCCTGGTCATCGTCGACGAGCAGCACCGCTTTGGCGTGCATCAGCGCCTGGCCTTGCGCGACAAGGGCCGCCAGGCTGGCGAGGTGCCGCATCAGCTGGTGCTCACCGCCACGCCGATTCCGCGCACCTTGGCGATGAGCGCCTACGCCGACCTGGATGTGTCCTCCATCGACGAGTTGCCGCCCGGGCGCACGCCAGTGCAGACCGTGGTGGTGTCTAACGCGCGTCGTGGCGAGGTGGTCGAGCGCATTCGCGCGGCCTGCCTGGAAGGGCGTCAGGCCTACTGGGTGTGCACGCTGATCGAGGAATCCGAACAACTGGAGGCACAGGCGGCCGAAGTGGCGCACGCCGAACTGCAGGCCGCCTTGCCGGAGCTTGCCGTGGCGCTGGTACATGGGCGCATGAAAGCCGCCGAGAAGCAGGCGGCGATGGATGCCTTCAAGGCCGGTGAGATCGCGGTGCTGGTAGCCACCACCGTGATCGAAGTGGGTGTGGACGTACCCAACGCCAGCCTGATGATCATCGAGAATGCCGAGCGTCTGGGGTTGTCGCAGCTGCACCAGCTTCGCGGGCGTGTCGGCCGAGGCGCCGTGGCCTCCAGCTGCGTGTTGCTGTATCGACCGCCGCTGTCGCAGATGGCGCGCGAGCGTCTGCAGGTGATGCGCGACACCGGCGATGGTTTCCGCATCGCCGAGAAGGATCTTGAACTGCGCGGGCCGGGCGAAGTGCTGGGTACGCGCCAGACCGGCCAGATGAGCTTCCGCGTTGCCGACCTTGCCCGTGATGCGCACCTGATGCCGGCCGTGCAGGAAGTCGGTGAGGTGCTGCTGGCCGAGCATGAGGCACTGGCCGAGCGCCTGGTGCGGCGTTGGGTGGGCGGCGCGGCACGTTATGCCGATGCCTGATGCGGCCACACGTGCCGTGCACGCGTCACGCTGCTAAGCTGGCCGTTTTCGCATCGGAGCCAACCGTGGCCGCACCCCATCTGCTGATCGATACCGACCCGGGCGTGGACGATGCGCTGGCGCTGTTGATGGCGCATGCGCATGCCAAGGTCGAGGCGCTTTCCATTGCGGCCGGTAATGTCGGTCTCGAGCACACGGTGCGCAACGCCTGCACGCTGCTGGACCTGATCGAGGCGGACACGCCGGTGCATGCCGGCTGCCCGACGCCGCTGGTGCGCCTGCCCGAGGAAGATGCCGCCTTTGTACACGGCAGTGATGGCTTGGGTGATGTCGGCTTCCCCGCGCCGCAGGCGCAGCCGCAGGACGAGCACGCTGCGCTCACCTTGATTCGCCGCACCCGGGAGCGTCCGGGCGAGCTGACACTGGTGGCCCTGGGGCCGTTGACCAATCTGGCCCTGGCGCTGCGCCTGGACCCGTCGCTGCCCGAGCGTGTGAAGCGACTGGTCATCATGGGCGGCGCGGTCACCGGTCACGGCAACACCATGAGTGTGCCGGCCGAATTCAATATCGGCTTTGACCCGGAGGCGGCCAAGGTGGTGTTCGAGGCCTGGCCGATGTTCGATTTGGTCGACTGGGAAGCCACCTTGCGTCACGCTTTTGATGGCGACACCTTCGCCGCCTGGTTGAAGGCGGGTGACCGGCGCGCCCGCTTTTTCGACCAGATTTTCGGCAAGGCGCGCCAGTACAATGCCATGCGCGGGCGCAGTGGCGTGATTGCCGCCGATGCGCTGGCCATGGCGGTGGCGCTGGATGAGTCGATCATCACCCGCGCCGAAACACGTCACGTCGGCGTGGAAACCGAGGGTCGTCTCACCCGCGGTTCCACCGTGGTCGACTGGGAAAACCGTCTTCAGCGTCCGCCCAATGCGCGTATCGTGTTCGACGTCGATCAGGCCGCCTTCGGCGCTATGGTGGCGCGGGCGCTGGGCGCCACGGACTGATTTGCCGTCAGGGACTTGCAGGTGCCCTGACACGCCTATACAATGCCGCTCTTTTCGCCGAGCTTTTCTTCGGAGCGCCCCATGAAAGCCGATATCCATCCGAACTACCAGCCGGTGGTGTTCCAGGATCTGTCATCCGATTTCTCGTTCCTGACGAAGTCGACGATGACCAGCAAGGAAACCATCAAGTGGGAAGATGGCAACGAGTACCCGCTGATCAAGGTGGATATCTCCAGCCATTCGCACCCGTTCTACACCGGCAAGCAGAAGACCATCGATTCCGGCGGTCGCGTCGACAAGTTCCGTCGCCGCTACTCGGTCGGCGGCAAGCAGTAAGCTGCTTGTGCTTGGCGGCGCCGGTCCTTGGGATCGGCGCTGGTCAAAGCATGGTTGGACGTGCGCGTCCGATCTGCCTGAAAACGCTCGCCAGCAAGTCTTGCTGCGCGGGCGTTTTTCGTATGCGCGCGCGGCGGGACTTGTAATTGCGAAGATGGCCCCCAGTCAGCAACGGCGCGGCGGCTGTGCGATAATGGCGTGCTATCGGATGCCTGCGCATCCGTTGCGCAGCCGGCCGATTTCCCGTTGGCCGCGCCTTCCCCTATCCCCACCGACGCCGACCCCGTTTCCCATGAGTCGCGTCGGGGCTGAACGCAAGGAGTCTGCCGTGTCCGACAAGACCGTCAAGCTGATCGACGAGGCCAACAAAACGACCGAGCTTCCGCTGGTCGGTGGCACCATGGGTCCCGAGTGCATCGATATCGCCAAGGTGTACAAGGAAACCGGTCATTTCACCTTTGATCCGGGCTTTGCGGCCACCGCCAGCACCAAGAGCGCCATCACCTACATCGACGGCGACCAGGGCGTGCTGCTGTATCGTGGTTACCCCATCGAGCAGCTGGCCGAGCACTCCAACTTCCTGGAAGTGTCGTACCTGCTGATGAACGGCGAGCTGCCGAACAAGAGCGAGTTCGACAACTTCGAGCATCAGGTCACGCACCACACGATGATGCACGAGTCGCTGAAGAACTACTTCCGCGGCTTCCACCATGATGCGCACCCGATGGCCATGCTGTGCGGCGCCGTCGCCTCGCTGTCGGCGTTCTACCACGACGATCTGGATATCGAGGATCCCGAGCAGCGCAAGATGGCCGCGATCCGTCTGATCGCCAAGATGCCGACGCTGGCCGCTGCCGCCTACCGCTACACCATCGGTTGGCCGATCCGCTATCCGAAGAACAGCCTCGAATACTGCGATCGCTTCCTGCACATGATGTTCGAAGTGCCGAGCGAGCCGCTGGAGCTGAACCCGGTGGCCGCCAAGGCCATGGATCTGCTGTTCATCCTGCACGCCGATCACGAGCAGAACGCGTCGACCTCGACGGTGCGTCTGGTCGGTTCCACCGGCGCCAACCCGTACGCCTCGGTCGCGGCCGGCATTGCCGCGCTGTGGGGGCCGGCCCATGGCGGCGCCAACGAAGCGGTGTTGAAGATGCTGGCCGAGATCGGCTCGCCCGATAACGTCGAGACCGCGGTCAAGCGCGCCAAGGACAAGGATGACAGTTTCCGCCTGATGGGCTTCGGTCATCGCGTCTACAAGAACTTCGATCCGCGCGCCAAGATCATCCGCGAGATGTGCCACAAGGTGCTCAACGAGCTGGGTGTGTCCGATCCGCTGCTGGACGTGGCGCTGAAGCTGGAAGAGGCTGCCCTGAAGGACGACTACTTCGTCGAGCGCAAGCTGTATCCGAACGTCGACTTCTACTCCGGCCTCATCTACAAGGCGCTGGGTATCCCGACCGAGATGTTCACGGTAATGTTCGCCATTGCCCGTACTGCCGGCTGGGCCGCGCACTGGTGCGAGCACCACGAAACCCCGGGCGCCCGCATAGGCCGTCCGCGCCAGATCTACACCGGCGCTGCCACGCGCGATTACGTGGCTGCCGACAAGCGCTGATTCACCGCGCTTGCGAAGATCTGAAAAAAGCCCCGGTTCGCCGGGGCTTTTTTTATGGAGCGGGTGTGCCTGAACGTGGGCGGATGACGGCCATGGTGCGCACGAATCAGCGTAGAGCGGCGGCCAGCATGGCCTCGAACTCGTCCTCGTGTTCGACTTGATGGTGTGCCGATGCCAGCAGTTCGCGCACGCCCTGCAGTGAGGCGCGCCGCATCGGTTTCTCATCGACCCGGTCCAGCGGTGCCTGGCGCAGGCTGTCGCCGGGCATCACCGTCAGGTCAAACGGCAGGTTGTCGGCGGCGAACAGAAACACCGGAAAGTCGCGCTGGCTGTCGCGGTCCTCGCGCAGGGTGCGTGTCTGGGTTTCGTACGGCACGCCATGTTCCTGCAGGAACAACGGCACCGCTTCGGGGTCGTCGGTGAAAAGGTGCAGGCACACGGCCGAATGCGTATCGGCGGTGCCCTCCAGTACTGCGCCGACCAGTCGCGGCCGGAAACGGGCGAAGAACTGCATGGCTTCCACGGCCGCTTCGCGCCGCTCGCGCAAGGCCTGCGGCTGGCTATCGGCCTGGAAAATGCGCTGGTGTTCGCGCAGTGCCTGCTCGATTTCGCTGTTGCGGGGCAGGGCCTGGGTTTCGGGCATGCCCAGGCGATCGGCGGCCTTGTGCTTGGCGTGATGGTAGTCGCGGATGCCGTGTTCGCTCATCAAGCGGGCGGCTTCCTGGGCAATCAGGATGCGGTTGCGTTGCTGGCGATCCTGGGCGTGGATGCGATGGTGCTCACCTCTGGCCATCATTGCTGCTCCGGTCGGGGGTCCACACGCAAACAGACTACCTGAGCGCGCACCTGCTGTGGAAGCAGCTTGTCGTCCAGGCCATTCACGGTTCAGTGGCGGTGCGGTGGTGTCGGCCAAACGCCATAAAAAAAGGCCCGCCTGTGACCAGGCGAGCCGTAAGTTCCTTGCTTGAATTTTCGTGGGCCTAGAAGATGTCGTAGGCGTGTTGCTGTTCCTTGGTTTCCTGCTGCTGCTTGGCCTTGGCGCGCAGGCGATCGACATCCTCGACCTTGAAGTATTCCTTCATCGCGTCCGGGTCATCGACGCTGGTCGGCAGGCCGCTGTGCTTGTTGATGGTCAGCGTGGTGATGCCTGGCGGCATCGGCAGCTCCGCCGGCGGCTTGCCCTTGAGCGCGGCGCCCATGTAATCCATCCAGATCGGCAGCGCGGTTTCGGCACCGAATTCGCCGCGACCGAGAATGCTGAAGTCGTCGAAGCCGACCCAGACCACGGTGACAAGATCGGTATTGAAGCCGCCGAACCAACCGTCGCGGTGATCGTTGGTGGTGCCGGTCTTGCCGGCAAGGTCGGTGCGACCCAGCGCCATGGCGGCGTGGCCGGTGCCCTTGCGGATCACGTCCTTCATCAGCGAGGTGATCAGGAAGTCATTGCGCGGGGTGAGCACGCGCGGTGCCAGGCGCGGCTTGTCGTCGGCATGTTCGTCGGTTGCTCCTGCAACGCTGGCGGCGTTGACCGGTGCCGTGGCCGGCGCCTGCGGTGCGTTGCTGGCCGCCACCGTGCCGGCGGTGGCCGGTGCGGCCGAGCTGGCGGCACTGGCCAGCGGGTCGGTGTCGACATCGGTGGGGTCTTGCAGCAGGCGCTGCTGGCACTGGCGGCAGGCACGCTGCGGGTCGGCCTTGTATACCGGCGTGCCGTTGCGGTCGTCGATCTCGGAGATGAAGTACGGCGTGATCAGGTAACCGCCATTGGCGAATACCGAGTAGCCGCGCGCCATGCTCATTGGTGACACCGATGCTGTGCCCAGCGCCATCGACAGGTTGTCCGGCAACTGCGACAGGCTGAAGCCGAAACGGATGATGTAATGGCGCGCGTAGGGCAGGCCCAGCGCATCGAGCAGTCGCACCGAGACCAGGTTCTTCGACTCGACCAGCGCGGTGCGAAGGCGCATCGGGCCGTCGAACTTGCCGTCGTCGTTGCTCGGCGTCCATACGCCGTTGGGCTTGGACGGGTCGGGCAGCACCACCGGCGCATCATTGATGATCGAGGCCGGCGTATAGCCGTGCTGCAGCGCCGCCGAGTAAAGATACGGCTTGAAGCTGGAGCCGGGCTGGCGACCGGAGCCGGTCATCAGGGCGCGGTTGAACTTGCTGCGCAGGAAGCTGAAGCCGCCGACCAGCGCGCGCACGGCGCCGGTGTCGGGGTCCAGCGACACCAGAGCCGACTGGGCGGCGGGAATCTGTGCCAACTGCCACTGCTTCTTGGTTTCACTGGTCGAGGCGACGTTGTCATCCTTGGTTTTGCTGTCGTGCTTGGTGGTGACCTGTGTCACGCGCACCACGTCGCCGCGCTTGATCACCGCATCCACGGCCTTGGGTCGGGCGCCGGGGTAGTTGGCGTTGACGTAGGGGCGCGCCCAGGCCACTGCATCCATGTCCAGGGTGATGGTTTTCGAATCACCGAGATACACCGTGGCCTTTTTGGCATCGGCATCGGTGACGATGCCCGGTAGCAGTCCGGCGACGGAGTTGTAGCTGTCCAGGTCGTGATCGAGCTGGTCGTCGGTAACCTGTGGCGGCAGCTGCACATGGGCCTCGGGGCCGCGGTAGCCGTGACGGTGGTCGTAATCGATCAGGCCCTGGCGCAAGGCGTGGTTGGCGTCGCCCTGCAAGTCGCCCTCGATGGTCGTATGGATCACATAGCCATCGGTCAGCGCCACATTGCCCAGGCGATCCAGCGCCGCTTGACGCACCATCTCGGCCACATAGGGTGCATGCACCTGCACCGGCGGCTCGTGCAGCGAGGCGTGGTCGGGCTCGGCGATGGCCTGCTTGTACTGCTGCTGGTTGATGAAGTGGTGCGACAGCATCTGCCCCAGCACCCAGTTGCGGCGATCGATCGCGCGCTTGGGGCTGGTGATCGGGTTGACCACCGAAGGCGCCTGATACAGCGAGCCGAGCATGGCGCACTCGGCGATGGTCAGCTGGTCCAGGGTCTTGCCGTAGTACACCTGCGCGGCGGCCGCGACGCCATAGGCGCGGTGGCCCATGAACATCTTGTTGAGATACAGCTGCAGGATCTGGTCCTTGCTGAGCTCATTCTCGATGCGGAACGAGAGGAAGATCTCGGTGAGTTTGCGCGTATAGCTTTTCTGCGGGCTCAGGAAGAAGTTGCGCGCCACCTGCTGGGTGATGGTCGAGCCGCCCTGCACCTTGCGACCGCCGGCCAGCACCACGTGTACGGCCGCGCGCAGCGTGCCTTCCACATCAATGCCCGAGTGGTGATAGAAATCGGCGTCCTCGGCCGAGAGCACGGCATTCTTCAGGCGCGCGGGTACGTTCTCGATCTTGATCGGGATGCGGCGCATTTCGCCAAAGCTGGCGATAAGCTTGCCGTCCTTGCTGAGAACACGCAGCGGCACCTGCATGCGGACATCTTTTAGGGAGTCGACAGAGGGCAGGCGCGGGGCAATCAGCCAGTAGGCCACGCCGAGTGCTGCCGCCCCGAGGACGATGCCGGCCAGCGCGAGAATGAGCGCATAGCGCAGCAGTCGCTTGAGGATTCGCATGGATGCAGATCGCGGTTGAGTGAAAGGGTACAGAACAAATGTTTAACCACCCGAGTATAGGGGGAGCGGGTGGCCAATGAGAAACGCCTGATCATCGACACGTGGCGGCGCCGTTCAGTTCGCCGTGACTGTATCGGGTATCGCATTTCGTGCAGCGATCCGCGAAATTGCGGGTGCCGGCAGTGTATAGTGCAGGCGCTTGTTGCCTTGGCAGTCGTCGACTGGGTGCTTTGGCGTGGGGACGCCAACGGGCACCCGGCGTGCGAAAACCAGTTGTTGCCAATGCGTTAAGTTTGGGATTTAATGTCATTGCGCAGCTTTTTCTCCTAAGGGCGCAAGGGGAAGGGGGAAACGTGGGACTGTTCACTCCGAAGGCGCCACCGTTGATCGGTGTTGACGTCAGTTCGACAGCGGTCAAACTCCTGCAATTGAGTCAGGTCGGTGGTCGATACCGCGTGGATCACTACGCGGTCGAGCCCTTGCCGCCAAATGCCGTGGTCGAGAAGAACATTGTCGAGGTCGAGGCCGTCGGCGATGCCGTGCGACGCGCATTGGCCCGTTCCGGGTCGAAGCTCAAGCACGCTTCGGCGGCCGTGGCCGGGTCGGCGGTTATCACCAAGGTCATCCCGATGCCATCGGAACTGACCGAGGATGATCTCGAAGGCCAGATCCAGGTTGAGGCCAATCAGTACATCCCGTATCCGATCGAGGAAGTCAGCCTCGATTTCGAGGTCATCGGGCCGATGCGCGACAACCCGGAAATGAGCAATGTGTTGCTCGCCGCCTCGCGTACCGAAAATGTCGACATGCGCGTGGCCGCGCTCGAACTGGGCGGGTTGACCGCCAAGGTGATCGACGTCGAGGCGTTCGCCATGGAGAACGCCTTTGGCCTGATCGTCGACCAACTCTCGGTGGCGCGTGACGCGTTGATCGCCGTGGTCGACGTCGGCGCCACCATGACCACTCTGGCGGTGCTGAAGAATCAGCGCACCGTCTATTCACGCGAGCAGGTCTTCGGCGGCAAACAGCTGACCGACGAGATCATGCGTCGCTACGGTCTGTCCTACGAGGAAGCCGGCCGCGCCAAGCGGCAGGGCGGGCTGCCCGAATCCTACGAGGAGGAGCTGCTGCTGCCGTTCAAGGAGGCCATGGTGCAGCAGGTCAGCCGATTGCTGCAGTTCTTCTTCGCCGGCAGCGAATACAGTCGCGTCGATCAGGTCGTGCTGGCCGGTGGTTGCGCCTCCATCGAAGGGGCCAGTGAGCTGGTCGAGGAACAGATGGGTGTGCCGTGCTGCGTGGCCAACCCGCTGGCGCGGATGTCGCTGGCGCCACGCATCCAGGCACAGGCGCTGGCTAAGGACGCGCCGGCATTGATGATCGCCGCCGGCCTCGCGCTGAGGAGCTTTGACTGATGGCGCGCATCAACCTACTGCCCTGGCGTGCCGAACGCCGCAAGCAACGTGAGCGCGAATTCTACATGCAGCTTGGCGCCGCCGCCCTGGCCGGGGTGGTGGCGGTGTTGCTGTGGGGATCGTGGATGAGCGCCCGCATCGATAACCAGCAGCAGCGCAACAGCTATCTGCAGGGCGAAATCAAGCAGCTGGACAACAAGATCGCCAAGATCAAGGATCTGGAAAAGGTCCGTGACCGGCTGCTGGCGCGCAAGCAGATCATCGAGCAGCTGCAGGCCAACCGCTCGCAGATGGTGCATCTGTTCGACGAGCTGGTGCAGACCATCCCCGACAGCGTGCGCCTGACCGACATGAAGCAGACCGGCGACGACCTGGCGCTGGACGGTGTGGCGCAGTCCAACGCCAGCGTGGCGCAGTACATGCGCAACCTCGAGAACTCGCCGTGGATGAAGGACGTGGACCTGCGCAAGACGGAGAACCGTCATGACGGCACACGCACCCCCTACAGTTTCAACATCAAGCTCAAGCTGACCAAGCCCCCGGCCGATGAGGGTGGCGATACCGGCGCCTCGTCGCCGATCGCCAAGCCAAGGGGAGGAGCCAAGTCATGAGTTTCATCGATGACCTGCGCAACCTCGACCGCAATAACGTCGGCGGCTGGCCCACCTCGGTAAAGGGGTTCTTCACTGGCCTGCTGGTGGTAGTGATCATCTTCTTTGGCTGGTACCTGTATGTCAGTGACCAGCAGGACGACCTGGAGCGCTATCGTCGCCAGGAAGTGCAGCTCAAGCAGGAGTTCGCCAAGAAACAGGCCAAGGCGGCCAACCTGGTGGCGCTGCGCAAGCAGCTCGATTCCATGCAGGACATGCTGCGTCAGCTGCTGCGCCAGCTGCCCAGCAAGACGGAAATGCCGCAGTTGCTGGTGGATATCTCACAGACGGCCCTGGCCGCCGGCCTGCAGGTGGATCTATTCCAGCCCGGTCCGGAGGCGCCCAAGGAATTCTACGCCGAGAAGCCGATCCAGATCCGCATGGCCGGCACCTATCACCAGTTCGGCACCTTCATCAGTGGCGTCGCCTCGCTGCCGCGAGTGGTCATCCTGACCATGCACAACGTGTCGCTGAGTCCGCAGCGGGCCGCGGCCAAGGGCGCCGACCCGGTTCCCGGTGGCGTGCTGGTGTTGCAGGGTACGGTCAAGACCTATCGCTACCTGGATGAGGACGAGACGGCCAAACAGGCCGCCAAGGGCAAGTCGCGGAGGGGCCGCAAATGAGCCTGCGTCAGACCACGATTCGCCTGATCACCCTGGTATTGGCCGTCTGCGTGCTGGCCGCTTGCACCAAGGGCACCTCCGATGTGCGTGACTGGGTGGCCAAGGAGAAGGCGCGCAAAGGGGCGCCGCTGCCGCCGCTACCGGTGATCAAGACTTTCGAATCATTTACCTATCGCGATCAGGACAAGCGCGATCCGTTCGAGCCCAGCCCCACCGAAGACCGGCATACCAGTGTCGACAGCGGGCCGCGTCCGGACGAAAACCGGCCCAAGGAGCCGCTTGAGGCCTTCGCGCTGGACAGCCTGAAGATGGTGGGGACCATCGGCAAGGCCGGCTCGCACCTGGTGGCGCTGGTGCGCGACCCCACGGGCGTGATCCATCGCGTCCACGTCAATGACTACATGGGACAGAACTATGGCCACGTCACCGATATCGGCGAGGACCACATCGACCTCACCGAGCTGGTGTCGAACGGCAACGGGGGCTGGATGGAACGCCATGCAAGCATCGCGCTCGAGCAATGAGGACCCATCGGGGGTGATCAACATGACTAACAGGACGCATCATTCTCGGGGCCGCAACGGTTCGTCGCTGCGCCGTGGCTGGATCAGTGCACTGGCCGCCCTGGCCATGCTCGTGGCGGTACCGGCCTGGGCGCAAAGCACGCTCAAGGACGTCAGCTACCAGCCCATGCCGGGTGGCAAGGTGGCCGTGAAGATGAGCTTCGGTGGCAAGGTGCCTTCGCCGAAGATCTTCACCACGCAGAAGCCGCCACGCATCGCCATCGACTTCGACGACACGCGTAACGCATTCGCCAAGCGTCACCTGGATATCGGTGAAGGCGCCACCTCCGGTGTGTCGGTGGTATCGGCTGGCGGGCGCACGCGCGTGGTGGTCGAGCTCGATCACGTTTCCAACTACCACACCCACGTGCAGGGTGATGCACTGGTGATGACGGTGGCCAACGGCGATGACATCGATCCGGCCGCCACGGCCGGTACGGTGGACCCGACCAAGCAGCTGCCAGTGCCGGCCAATGCACCGCAGGTGTCTGACATCGATTTCCGGCGCAGCGCCGATGGCGCGGGCAAGGTGCTGATCGACTTCACCGGTCCCGGCGCCGATGTCGACATGAATCAGACCGATGGCAAGGTCTCGCTCAATCTTTCACATGTGCGCGTGCCGGAGCGTCTGGCCAAGCGCCTGGACGTGCTCGATTTCGCCACGCCGGTGCAGTCGGTGACCACGCACCCGGATCACGGCGGCGCGCGCATGGAAGTGGTGTTTGCCGGCCAGGTCGAGGCTTCTGCCTATCAGACACCCAAGCAGTACGTGCTGGAGATCGCGCGCAAGAAGAAGAGCGACAGCAGCAACGGCACCGAGCTTGGCAAGGTCAAGAAGCCTCACTACACCGGCAGCCGCGTCACCTTCAACTTCCAGGACATCCAGGTGCGTTCGGCGCTGCAGCTGCTGGCGCAGATGTCGCATCTGAACATGGTGGCGGCCGACAGCGTGACCGGCTCGGTGACCCTGCGCCTGGAAGACGTGCCCTGGGACCAGGCGCTGGATGTGATCCTGCGCGCCAAGGGGCTGGACAAGCGTCGCAGCGGCAATGTGGTGTGGATTGCGCCGCAGAAGGAAATTGCCGACTACGAGGAGAACCAGGCCGAGGCACGCCTGAAGGCCCAGCAGGCCGCCGATCTGGTCTCCGACTACATTCCGATCAGCTATGGCAAGGCCGCCGATATCGCCAAGCTGCTGACCACCGGTTCCATGCAGGGTGGCGGTGGTGGCGGTGCCGGCAACCGCACTCGCGGCTTCCTTTCGCCGCGCGGCAGTGTTTCCTATGACCAGCGCACCAACACGCTGCTGATCAACGACATTCCGGAAAAGGTCAAGGAGATCCGCCAGCTGGTGGCGGTGCTGGACAAGCCGGTGCGTCAGGTGCTGATCGAGTCGCGCATCGTCGCGGCCACCAACAGTTTCACCCGCGAGCTGGGCGTCAAATGGGGCGTGAGCGCGTTCCATACCAATCCCAGCGGTCAGCGCATCATTACTTCAGATACGGCGGCCCACGCCAACGATCTGAACAACAACATCACCGACGTCCAGACCGGCAACAGCGATACGCTGACCTTCCCGGGCGGCCTGAATGTCAATCTGCCGGCGTCGGATGCGGCCTCCAAGGGCGGCAGCGTGGGCCTGGCGATCCTGGGCGCCAACTACCTGGTCGATCTGGAACTGTCTGCGGCGCAGTCCGAAGGCCGCACCGAGATCATCTCCAGTCCGCGCGTGATCACGGCCAACCAGCAGGAGGCCGACATCAAGCAGGGTGAGCAGATCGGTTACGTCACCTACCAGAACTCCAACGCATCCGGTGCCAACAGCGGTACCGCGACGGTGCAGTTCAAGGATGCCGTGCTCGAGCTCAAGGTCACCCCGACCATCACCGCCGACAACCGCGTATTCCTGAAGATCAACGTCAACAAGGATGCGCTGGATGGCTTCGTCAACAACCCGGGCGGTGGCCAGGTGCCGCAGATCTCGACCAAGTCGCTTAATACCTCGGTATTGGTGGACAACGGCCAGACCGTGGTACTGGGCGGCATCTACGAGATCACCAAGAACAACACCACGGCCAAGGTGCCGGGGCTGGGCGACATCCCGATCCTGGGCTACCTGTTCCGCAACACCTCGCGCCAGGACAACAAGGCCGAGTTGCTGATCTTCGTCACGCCGCGCATCCTCAGCGACAACGAGTAGTGTGCGGCAAGTGTGAGACTCAGAAGGGGCGGCCTGGCCGCCCCTTCGCTTTTGCGGCATCTTGAAACCTTCAGGGGCATCGTGCTGTCAGTAGCCGGTGTCCGGATTCACGAAACCCACGGGATGGATATGTCAGACAGCCACACCGGTGATCTCCAGGCCGCCTTCGTGCGCCTGCGCGAGGAACTTTCCAAGGCCATCATCGGCCAGCCGCACCTGGTCGAGTGCCTGCTGATCGCACTGCTGGCCGACGGCCACCTGTTGGTGGAGGGGGCCCCGGGTCTGGCCAAGACCACCGCCATCAAGGCGCTGGCCGCGCGAGTCGAAGCGGATTTCCACCGCGTGCAGTTCACCCCCGACCTGCTGCCGGCCGACCTTACCGGTACCGATGTGTTCCGGCCGCAGAGTGGCGAGTTCCAGTTCGAACAGGGGCCGCTGTTTCACAACATTGTGCTGGCCGACGAGGTCAATCGTGCTCCGGCCAAGGTGCAGTCGGCGCTGCTGGAAGCGATGGCCGAGCGCCAGATCACCATCGGTCGGCGCAGCTGGCCGCTGCCCGAGCTGTTCATGGTGATGGCCACGCAGAACCCGATCGAGCACGAGGGTACTTTCGCCTTGCCCGAAGCGCAGCTCGATCGCTTCCTGATGCATGTGTCCATCAGCTATCCCGATGCCGAGGCGGAGCTGGCCATCCTGGAGCTGGCCCGCGATCAGGCGCGTCGCACCCGCCATCCGCAGCCGGCCGATATCCAGCGTGTCAGCCAGACCGATGTGTTTGCCGCCCGCGATGCCGTGCTCGACGTGCACATGGCGCCGGCGCTGGAGCAATACCTGACGCAGATCATCCTGGCCACGCGTGATGCTGGCCGTTACGACGCCGAGCTGGCCCGCTGGATTGCCTGGGGTGCCAGCCCGCGCGCCACCATCGCGCTGGATCTTTGCGCACGCGCCCACGCCTGGCTGGCCGGCCGCGACTACGCCCTTCCCGAAGATGTGCAGGCGGTCGCCCACGAGGTGTTGCGCCACCGTGTGCTGCCCAGTTACGAGGCCGAGGCCGAAGGCATCCGACCCGACGCAATCATCGCGCGCCTGCTGGAACACGTGCCGCTGCCGTGAACAGACCGGCCGCTTCCGCCACGCCGGCACCGGATCCGAATATCGCGGTGACGCTGGACGAGCTGTTGGCGCAGCGCCTGCGCGTGCCGGCATCGGTGCGTACCGCGCCATCGCTGGCGCGTGCGCCCATGGCCGGCGCGCACGCCGGGCGCACGCGTGGACGTGGCATGGACTACGTCGAATCGCGTGCCTATGAGCCGGGCGATGACATGCGCCAGATCGACTGGCGCGTCACCGCCCGCACCGGGCGCATGCATACCAAGCTTTTCCAGGAAGAGCGCGAACGCATCTTCATGGTGCTGGGCGACACGCATGCCAGCCTGCAGTTCGGTACCCGCGTCCGCTTCAAGTCGGTGCAGGCCGCGCGCGCGCAGGCGCTGGCGACGTGGCTGGCCGTACGCGCTGGCGAAAGGGTCGGTGCAGTCGCCTTCGGTGCCGTGCAACATGCCATGAAGCCACGGGGCGGACAACGCGGTGCGCTGGCGCTGGCCGGGGCCTGGGTCGACTGGGATCGCCAGGTCCGTGCGCAGTCGGCGCCGGCCCGCGAACCCTTGTCGGCGGCATTGGCGCGTGCAGCCACCTTGATGCGCGGTGCCGGACAGGTGCTGCTGGTTACCGATGGTCAGTGCGTGGACGACGACGCGCGCGCCCACCTCTTGCAGCTGCGCCGGCGTGCCGATGTCAGCGTGTTGATTGTGGCCGACGCGCTGGAACTGGCGGCGCCGCCCGCCGGACGCTACCCGGTGGAGGTGGGTGGTCTGCGGCGTTTGCTGGATCTTCGCGGGGCGGCTCAGCGCCAGCATTTTCATGAGCAGCTGGGCCAGGGTGTGGCGCATATCACGGCGTTGTGCCGTGCGCTGGGGCTGCGCCATCGCATCATCGACACGGCTGTCGATCCGTTGGATGCGGTGCTGGCATTACGCAGTGGTCGTGGCGAGGTGGCGGCATGATCGCTGCACCCAGTGGCCCCAAACTGCGCGATATTCATCCGCCCCCGCCGCCCTCGTGGTGGCCGCCGGCGCCGGGTTGGTGGTTGCTCGCCGGACTGGTGCTGGTCGTGCTGGTTCTGTTGGCGTGGTGGTGGCGCCGTCGTGGCATGCAGCGTCGCCGCCGCCAGCAGGCATACGCTGAGCTTGATCACTTGCTTGACGCTTATCGCCAGCATCAGGACGCCGCCGCGCTGGCGGGTGGCCTGTCGCAACTGCTGCGCCGTGTCGGGCGCCTGCATGATGCGGCCGCCGCCGCTGATGCCGGCGAGCGCTGGCAGGCGCTGCTGGCCCGGTTCGCGCGCGACTCGGGTCAGGTTGAAACACTGGCGGCTCTGGACACCGTGATGTATCGGCGCCATGTCGAGCTCGACGTCGAGGCAAGTGTCGATGCCGTGCGCCAGTGGCTGCGTCGGGCCTTGCGCCAACGGGGGGCGTCATGACCGTATTTGTCTGGCCCTGGGCGTTTGTCGCACTGCCGCTGCCCTGGCTGATCTGGCGCTTCTGGCGTGCGGCGTTGCCGGGACGCGCACTGCGCCTGCCTTATCAGGTGCTGCAGACATCGGCACCTGGCCCGCGTGCACGCACGCCGCGGCTGGTCGTCATGCTTCTGGCGCTGGCCTGGCTGGGCGCAGTTGCTGCCGCCGCGCGTCCGCAATGGGTGGGCCCGCCGCAGGCCATCAAGCGCAGCGGCCGCGCGCTGATGCTGGCGGTGGATATCTCCGGTTCCATGGCGCTCAAGGACATGCGGGTGGGCGGCCATCCGGTAAGCCGCTTCGCCGACGTGGAGGCCATCGCCGGGGACTTCATCAGCCGTCGCCAGGGCGACCAGATGGGGCTGATCCTGTTCGGCTCGCAGGCTTATCTGGTGACACCGCTGACCTTCGATCTTTCCGCCGTGCGTGCGCAGCTTGATGGCGCGGCGGTGGGCCTGGCCGGGCGCGAAACCGCCATCGGCGATGCCGTGGCCGTGGCCGTGCGCCGGCTGCGCAAGTTGCCGGCCAAGGCGCGCGTGCTGATTTTGCTGACCGATGGCGTCAACACCGCTGGAGCGCTGGATCCGAAAACCGCCATCCAGCTGGCCAAGGCGGCTGGCGTGCGTATCTACACCATTGGCATTGGCGCCACCCACATGCAGGTGCAGGGATTCTTCGGCAGCCAGGTGGTCAATCCCTCGGCGGATCTGGACACCGACATGCTGACCCATATGGCCAGCGAAACCGGCGGCAAGTTTTTCCGTGCCACCGACAGCCATCAGTTGGCCGAGGCCTATCGCGCCATCGATCGCCTGGAGCCGGTAGCCCACGACAACGTGGTAGTGCGTGAGCGTGACGAGTTGTTTCGCTGGCCGCTGGGCGCTGCGCTGGTGCTGGGGCTGATGACCGCGTTGGCTGCGGCGCTGCCTGCACGGAGGTCGCGCGCATGATGCATTTGTTCGGCCCCGTGCAGCTGTTGCACCCGCTGGCGCTGTGGTTGTTGTTACTGCTGCCGGTGAGCTGGCTGTGGCTGGCCCAGGGCGACAACGGCGAGCGCGCGCTGTCGCGCCTGGTCGATGCCAGCTTGCTGCCGCACCTGGTCGCCGGGCGGCGGCGCCGTGGCTGGGCACCGTGGGTGATCGTCACGCTGGGTTTGTTGTTGCTGGTGGTGGCCATGGCCGGGCCGGCCTGGCGGCAGAAGCCGCAGCCGCTGTATACCGCCCATGCCGCGCAGGTGGTGGCCATGTCGATGTCCTCGCGCATGCTGGCGCGTGATGTCACGCCGGACCGGCTGACCCGCGCCCGCTACAAGGTGCATGCGTTGTTCGACGCCAACCGTGGTGGCCAGAACGCGCTGGTCGCCTATGCCGGGCAGGCCTTCGTGGTGGCGCCGCTGACCAGCGATGCTGGTGCGTTGTCGGATCTGCTCGACGCGCTATCGCCCGACACCATGCCGACACCGGGCAACAATGCCGCCGATGCCATCAAGCGCGGCGTGAAGCTGCTTGATGGCGCCGGCATCAAGAATGGCTCGCTGGTGCTGGTGACCGACAGTGCAAACCAGGCGGCGGTTGACGCCGCCAAGGCCGCTCATGCCGACGGCGTGCGCGTATCCGTGCTCGGTGTGGGCGCTGCCGGCAAGGGCGCGCCGGTGCCGGGCGAAGGCGGCGGTTTTCTTACCAACCGTCAGGGCCAGATCGTCATGGCCAAACGCGATGACGGGCAGCTGCGGGCGCTGGCCGCCGCGGGAGGTGGCATCTACCAGCCACTGACCAACAATGCCGAGGACATTCACGTGCTCGCTGCGCAGCTGCGTCAGGGCCAGGCGGCCAAGCGCGCGAAGGACCGCGCCAGCCGGCAGTGGATCGACGAAGGCCCGTGGTTTGCGCTGGCACTGTTGCCGCTGCTGGCCCTGGGTTTTCGCCGTGGCTGGCTGTTGCTGCTGTGCCTGGCGGTGGCCCCCATGTGGCCGGCACCGGCGCAGGCTTCCACCTGGCAGAATCTTTGGCAGCGCCGCGACCAGCAGGCCGAGCAGGCGTTGCGCCAGGGCCATCCCAGGCAGGCCGAGAAGCTGGCCCATTCGCCCATGCTTCGTGGCACGGCGGCCTACCGTGCCGGGCAGTACAAGGCGGCGGCCAAGGCCTTCGCACAGGCCGGCGGTGCGCAGGGCGCCTATAACCTGGGTAACGCCCTGGCGCGCCAGGGCCAGTATCAACAGGCCATCAAGGCCTACGACCGCGCGCTCAAACTCGATGCCGGTCACGCCGATGCCAAGGCCAATCGCAAGGCCATCGAAGACTGGCTCAAAAAGCACAAGCCGCCCAAACAAAGCGGCAATGGTGCCAAGGATCGCAAGCACGGTGGCAAGGGCGGCCAGGGGCAGTCCAAGCAAAAGAGCGCCGGCAAGGGCAAGGATTCGGATCAATCCAAGCAGTCCGGCCAGAAGGGCGGCTCCCAGGGCGGCAATGGCCAGCATGGCCAGAACCAGTCGGGCCAGAAAAAATCCGCCAACAAGGACCGCAGCGGCGCCGACGCCAAGCAGGACAAGGCGCAGCAGCAACAGGCAGAGCAGGCGCGCAAGGCCATGAAGCAGCAGATGGACCAGGCGCTGAAAAAGCCGCAGGGCCAACACGGCAAGCAGGCGGCGCAAGGCAGCTTTGCGCTGGGCCGCCAGAATCCGCCGCAGGACAAAAACCACAAGGCGCTGTCGGCACCGCTGCGTCAGGCGCTGGACCGTGTGCCAGATGATCCGGGCGGTCTGCTGCGGCG
This sequence comes from Oleiagrimonas sp. C23AA, assembly GCF_011759385.1. Classification (GTDB taxonomy): domain Bacteria; phylum Pseudomonadota; class Gammaproteobacteria; order Xanthomonadales; family Rhodanobacteraceae; genus Oleiagrimonas. Next base: position 188,285 of record NZ_JAARLY010000002.1, read on the forward strand.
CAAGTTCATGCTCGAATATCAGCGTCGCCAGCAGGGCGATACTTCCCGCAGTGACGGAGGCGATCGATGAGTGTGCGGCGACTGGCATGGCTGGCCGTGGCGTGTCTGGCATGGGCGGCGGCCTGTATGGGCCTGGCGCAGGCGGCGGCCGCGCAGGTACACGCCTCGTTCGATCGCGATCACGCCGCACTGGGCGATACCGTGACGCTGAACGTCAAGGTGCAGGGCGCGACTCGGCTCACACCGCCCGATACCAGCGCGCTGTCCCAGGATTTTCAGGTGCTGGGCACCTCTCGCAGCACCTCGATCAGCATCATCAACGGCCGCCGTCAGGACAGCGTGACCTGGTCGGTCGCGCTCAAACCGCTGCATGCCGGCACGCTGACCGTGCCGCCGCTGCAGGTAGATGGCCAAACCACGCGGGCGCTGACGCTGACCGTGTCGCCACCTTCACCGCAAGGGCAGGGCCACGCCGGCGATCCGGTGTTTGTCGAGGCCACTCCCAGCAGCACCCAGCCTTACGTTGGTCAGCAGATCGATCTGACGGTGCGCCTGTTTTTCCAGCCCAGCCTCAGTGATGGCAGCCTGGACAAGCCCAGCGCCAAGGGCCTGCAGGTGCGGCGCATGGGCTCGGATGACCAGTATCAGACCAACCGCGACGGCCAGTCCTATCACGTAGTCGAGCGTCACTATGCGCTGATTGCACAAAAAGCCGGGCGCATGGATATCCCCGGCATCGGTTTCTCCGGCACGGCGCTGGACCCGAACGGTTTTGCCAGCTTCATGGGCGGCGGTCAGGCGGTGCAGGCGCGCTCGCCGGCCATCGTACTCAATGTGCGTGCGCAGCCGGCCTCGGCCAAGGGCAGCACCTGGCTTCCGGCGCGCTCGGTGAACCTGTCGCTGCAGGGCTTGCCCTCCAGCGGCAAGGTGCAGGTGGGCGAGCCGTTGACGCTAACCCTGACCGAACAGGCCAACGGGCTGCCGTTTGAATCACTGCCGGAACCGGCACTGCCGCCGATCGCCGGCGCCCAGGTGTACCCGGACAAGCCCCAAGGCCAGACCGACGACGATGGGCACTGGTTGCAGGGCAAGCGCACCCGCAAGTTCGCCATCGTGCCCTCGGCGCCCGGCAAGCTGCACATCCCGGAGCTGACCCTGAGCTGGTGGAACACGGTGACCGACAAGCCGGTGACCACGCGCATTCCCGCGCATGACATCCAGGTGGTGGGTGCCGCGGGTGCGGCCACGCCTCCGGCCCAAGCCGGATCATCTTCGGCACCTGGCGTCCCGGCCAAGGTGAGCCGCAGCCCGGCGCCGGCCGCCAGTGTCGCCGCTTCGGGTTTGGCATCCTCGCCATCCGGACTTTCCGATCGCTGGATGTGGATTGCATTGGGCGTGCTGGTGCTTTGGCTGCTGACGCTGGCCGGTGCGGTGTGGCTATGGCGTCGTCGCCGCGGCGCGAAGGTGCCGCCGCCGCCCGAAAAGCCTTCCTCTGCCGAACGCAAACCGTCGCCCCGGGCCGGGCGCCAGCACTTCCTGCTGGCCGCGCGGCGCGAGGACGCCGATGCCCAGGCGCATGCGTTGCTGGACTGGGCGCGGCAAGAGCGACCGGGCGTGCCGCATCTGGAGGCGCTGTCGCAGGCGCTGGCCGATACCGAGCAGCGCGCGGCCATTGAGGCCTTGCAGCAACTTCGCTTTGCCGGCAAGGGCGAGTCCGGTTCGCTGGGCGAGCGCCTGGCCCGGGCCTTCGGCAAGGGCTTTGCCTGGAAGGTGGGCAACGGCGGTAACGGTAAGGCAGATGACTTGCCGCCGCTGTATCCGTTCGATCTGGGCGATTCCACGCGGCGTTGATTGTCCCCAGGCTGGCGCTGGGTGGTCAGCGCCGGTCAGTTCGGTAGACTCGACCGACAGGCTGATTTCAGCCTTGGGGAGGGTGCACATGGGCGATCAGGATCACCCGCAGGTGCCGCATCGCGGCTGGCGTGCCATGGCGCTGCACACGCGCATGCTGATCGGTTTCATGGTCGGTGCACTGGCCGGCATGGCCTGCTATGCATGGGCCGGGCAGGCGCCATGGCTGGACATGGTGGTGGCGTACATCAGCCAGCCGGTGGGCGATCTGTTTCTTCGCCTTCTGTTCATGCTGGTGGTACCGCTGGTTTTCTCCGCGCTCGTGTTGGGCGTGGTCGAGATTGGCGATCCGAAGCTGCTTGGCCGGCTGGGCCTGCGCACGCTGCTGTGGATCATCGCGGTCACCGCCATTGCGGTGACTATCGGCCTGGTGCTGGTCAACGTATTTCAGCCCGGCCGCGGTTTGCCGGCCGAGGTCGGTGAGCATCTGCTGGCGCAGGCCTCGCAGCGTGCCGGTGATATCGCGGCGCGCCGCGAAGCGCTCTCGGCGCGCGAACTGCTGCTCAATATCGTGCCGACCAACCCGGTGAATGCCGCTGCCAGCGGCAACCTGATCGGGCTGATGTTTTTCGCGCTGATGTTCGGCATTGCCGCCACCGTGCTGCGCACCGACGGCACGCGCACCTTCGTGGGCACGGTGCAGGGCGTGTACGACATCTGCCTGCGGCTGATCAGCTGGGTCATCGGTCTGGCGCCATACGCGGTGGCGGCACTTTTGTTCACGCTGACCGCGCGGCTGGGCTGGGATGTGCTGGGCCAGCTGGCGCGCTATGTCGGCGTGGTGGTGCTGGCGCTGGGCCTGCAGACCTTCGTGGTGTTGCCGGTACTGGTACGGTTTCTGGGTGGCGTGCGGGCGCGGGCCTTTTTTCGCGGCGCGCAGACGGCCATGCTGACCGCCTTTTCCACCTCATCCAGCAGCGCCACCCTGCCAACCACCCTGCAGGCGGCCGAGCATCGCCTGGGCGTGCCCAAGCGCGTGTCACGCTTTGTCTGCACCCTCGGCGCCACCGCCAACATGAATGGAACGGCGCTGTACGAGGGCGTGACAGTGCTGTTTCTGGCCCAGTTCTTCGGCGTGGACTTGAGCCTGCTGCAGCAGATGGTGGTGCTGTTGATCTGCGTGCTGGGTGGCATTGGCGCGGCCGGCGTGCCCGGCGGTTCGCTGCCGGTGATTGCGATGATCCTGGGCATGTTCGGCATTCCGCCCGAAGGCATTGGCCTGGTGTTGGGCATCGACCGCTTTCTGGACATGTGCCGCACCGCGCTGAACGTGACCGGCGACCTGGCCGCCTCGGTGGTGGTGGCGCGCAGTGTCGGCGAAACCGTGGTGCCGGTGACCGAGCCGGCACTGTAGCCGTCAGCTGTTGAGCATCACCGCTTCCTGCACCGCCTCGGTCAGTTCATCGCCAAAGCAGCACAGCGTCACGCTCATGCCTTTGGGGGCGCGGCGCACCTCGCGCACGGCAATCGCGGCCGCCTTGGCCGGCGGGTAGCCATATCCACCGCAGCTGATGGCTGGAAAGGCGATGCTTTGCACGTCATGCTCGTAGGCCAGTGCCAGACTGTGCCGGTAGCACCCGGCCAGGGCCTCGGGCTCGCCACTTTCGCCGCCATGCCAGACCGGACCCACGGTGTGGATGACATAGCGCGCGGGCAACTGGTAGGCGTCGGTGATGCGTGCTTCGCCGGTACGACAGCGCACGCCTGAATCCATCTCTGGAATGGCCTTGCATGCTTCCAGCAACCGGGGGCCGGAGGCGCGATGGATGGCGCCATCAACACCGCCGCCGCCGAGCAGGGTGCGATTGGCGGCATTGACGATAGCATCAACCTTCAGGGTGGTGATGTCGGCTTGGATCACTTCGATGTTCATGGCGCCAGCCTAAATAAGGCAACCTGTATATTCGGGTGCCGGTGGCGAGGATTTGTCATACTCCGTTCATCGCCTGCATGACGTTAGACCATGGCTACCACTGAAAATACTTCGTTCGGCTACCTTCTGAGCGACGTTACATTGCTGTTTCGCAAGCATTTTGACCGTCGCGCGGTGCGCTTCGGCCTGACTCGCGCGCAATGGCGCGCGGTGAAGGTGCTGCATTTCCGGCCGGGCATCCGGCAAAGCCAGCTGGCCGAGTTCCTGGAAATGGAGCCGATTGCGGTCGGTCGTGTCATCGACCGTCTGCAGGCGGCGGGCTTTGTCGAGCGCCGTGCCGATCCCAACGACCGGCGCTGTTGGCGGCTCTACACCACCGACCAGGCCGCCGCCGTGGTCGGTGACATGGAGCAGATCAGCCGCGAACTGCGCGTCGATGCCACTCGCGACATTCCGCTTGCAGAGCTGGAAGCGACCATCGCCACGCTGGAAAAGATCAAGGCCAACCTGCAGGCGATGGATGGCGGCATGGCGCTGCCCACCGACGGCGACTGAGCGCCGCCGCCGTTCGCTGGCCTACTCGCCGGCACCATCGCCGGCAAAGGCGCCCCGGCCTGAGCCGAAATCGCCCTTGGCCTGCGCCGCCATGTAGCTCCACACCGCATACACGGCCACATTCTGCGTCAGCGCATCGCGGTCGATCTTGTCCAGCGTGTCGTTGGAGGTGTGGTGCCAGTCGAAATAGCGCGTCGCGTCCTGCGACAGCGAAAGTGCCGCCATGCCCACGCCGTGGATCTGCGACAGATCCGAGCCGCCGCCGCCCGGTCGCTTGGGGTCGTAGGCCACGCCCAGTGGTTTGAGCACCGTGGCGATTTGCGCCACGGCCGGGCGCGCCTCCGGCTTCACCGAGGCGCTCATGCGGTAGATGCGGTCGGCGCCCAGGTCCGACTCGCTGCCCAATACGTGGCCGGTCACATCCTTGGCGTGGGCCCTGGCGTAGGCCTTGCCGCCCCAGAGGCCAAATTCCTCGTTGGCAAAGGCGATCACCCGAATGCCTCGCGCCGGCCGCTGCGGCAGCTGGGCGATCAAGTGGGCGGCGCCGACGGCGATGGCAATGCCGGCACCATCGTCGATGGCTCCGGTGCCCGGATCCCAGGAATCCAGGTGCCCGCCCATGTCGATGAACTGGTGCGGGTAGCGCGAACCATCGAGTTCTGCGACGACGTTGGCGCCGGTGTATCGGCCGTCGAAGCCCACGTCCAGATCCAGATGCACACGCACCGGCTGGCCCGAGGCCAGTTCGCGTTCAAGCTGGTCGGCATCGGGATTGGACAACGCCGCGGCCGGGATGGCCTTGGCCGGATCGGTGAACCCGGTGACGCCGGTATGGGCGATGCGCTCGTGCATGTCGGTGCCAGCCGAGCGCAGGATATAGGCTACTGCGCCCTTGGCCGCGGCGATTGGCGGTCCTGCCACACGCTGCGGCGAGCCAATGCGGCCGTAGTCGCGTCCATCGCGAAAGCGGTGCATGGCCTGGCCCAGGTAGACGATCTTGCCGCGCACCTTGGCGGCCGGCGCGGCCTTCAGCGCGGCCAGATTCTTGAAGGCCACCACTTCGGCGGTGAGTCCGCCCTTGGGTGTGCCGGCCGAATAGCCCAGCGCGCTCAACACCAGATGCTGGCGGTAGGGCGACACAATGGCGCCCGACTCGCTGCGACGCACCCACTTGGGGTAGCTCACAGGTTCGGTGTAGACCCGGTCGAAGCCCATCTTTTGGAGCCGTGCCATCAGCCAGGCGCGCGCCTTGGCATCGTTGGCTCCGCCGGCCAGGCGCGGGCCCACCTGCGTGGTCAGGTCGCGCACCAGTTGGTAGGCGGTGTCATCGTGGCGTGCCTGCTTGCGCAGCTGTATGGCCGTTTTTACGGCTGCGTCCGGTATGTGCGTGGTGGCCGCGTAGGCGGGCAAGGTCGCGGTGCCGGCCAGCGCCAGGGCACCGGCCAGGATCAGATATCGCATGTGTGGTCTCCCCGAGGTAACCGCTTCGATTATGCCGCGCTGGCGCATTTGCGCCAGCGACAGACGTCACCGCCAATCAGGGAGCGCCGCGCTCCTTGATCAGGTCGCGGATTTCCTGCAGCAGGGCCACATCCGGTGGCGGCGCGGCAGGAATGGGCGGGGCTTCTTCCTTCTTGCGCTTCAAGTTGTTGATGGCACGAATGACGAAGAAGATCACCAGCGCGATGATGACGAACTGGATCACGGTGTTCAGGAAGGCGCCGATCATGATCGCCACCTCGCCCTTGCCGTCGGCCGCGGCGGGTTTGAGCACCCACTTCCATTTGGCAAAATCCACGCCGCCGATCAGCAGGCCGATCGGCGGCATGATCACGCTGTTGACCAGGGCGGTGACGATCTTGCCGAAGGCACCGCCAATGATCACGCCCACGGCCATGTCGATGACATTGCCGCGCAGCGCGAATTTCTTGAACTCACTCAGAAGGCTCATGGCTCCCCACGAAGCTGACCCGGTCCCAACGCCGGCCGCTTCACTTTAGCGCCACTTGGCTGAGTGCGAAGGTGAACGCCTAGACGATACGCCCTTGCAGTGTGGCGATGCCTTCCAGTTCGGCGACGAAGGTGTCGCCACGGTGCAAGGCGGCCACGCCGGCCGGGGTGCCGGTGAACAGCAGGTCGCCGGCTTTCAGTTCGAACAACCGGGACAGCTCGGCGATCATCTCCGGCACGCTCCAGAGCATGGCGTCCAGGGTGCTGTGCTGGCGCTGCTGGCCGTTCACACTGAGGCTGAGCGTGGTCTGTGGCGAGGGCTTAGCCTGGCTCGCTGGCACCAGTGCCGATACCGGTGCCGAGGCATCGAAGGCCTTGGCCGTGTCCCAGGGCTGGCCCTTGTCCTTGGCACGCGACTGCAGGTCGCGCCGGGTCAGGTCCAGGCCAATGCCATAGCCATAGATCAGCGCCTCGGCCTGTTCCGGCGCGATATCGCGCCCGCCGCTGCCCAACGCCACCACCATTTCCACCTCGTGATGCAGATTCTCCGTAGCGGTGGCGTAGGGCACATCGGCGCCATCGGTGACGACGGCATCGGCTGGCTTGGTGAAGAAAATCGGCTGGCTGCGGTCGACCGCCATGCCCATCTCCTTGGCATGGTCGGCGTAGTTGCGGCCAATGCAGAAAATGCGGCGCACCGCGAAGCGCTGGTCACTGCCGGCCACCGGCACGCTGGGCGTCGGGGCAGGGGCAAACACGTAATCCATGGCATCGGTTCCGGGTGGGGGAAGCGCCATTTTACGCCGTCGGCGCCGGCCGCCATGGGCCAGGTGACACCTGTCAGTGCAAACGCTTGATGTTTCGCGCTTATCCGCTTGGCGCGGCTGCCCGATGCTGGGCGCCGACGCATCAGGGGAGACGGCAAGGTGAGTGAAGGCGATCTGCTTGAGCAACTGAAGATCGATCGGGGACAGCGCGAGGACGGCAGCGGCCACGGCCGGCGTTGGCCGTGGCTGGCGGGCGTGGTGGTGCTGCTGGTGGCGCTGGGCGCGGGGTTCTGGTGGTGGCAGCAGCGTCCGGTACAGGTGAACGTGGTCTCCGCCGAACGACCGCAGTCCGGTGCCGCGGCGGCGGCCGTGCTGCAGGCCACCGGTTATGTGACCGCACGGCGCCAGGCCACGGTCTCGGCGCAGATCACCGGCACGCTGACCCAGGTACTGATCGAGGAAGGCGATCACGTCAGGAAAGGCCAGGTGCTGGCGCGGCTGGAGGACAAGGCGCAGCGCGCCGATCTGGACGCGGCCCAGGCCAGTGCGGCAGCCGCCCACGCGCAGATTGGCCAGGACCGCGCACAACTGCGCCAGGCCGAACGCGACATGCGCCGGCAGGAAAGTCTGGTCAGGCGCGGGCTGGTCACCCGTCAGGCCGCCGAACAGGCGCAGACCCAGGTCGATGCGCTGCACGCGCAAGTCGATGCCGATCGCAAGCGCGCCGCCGCGGCCGATGCCCAGGTGGCCGTGGCCCGTGTGCAGTTTGGCTACACCGTGGTGCGCGCGCCCTTCGCTGGCGTGATCACCGCCAAGGCGGCGCAGGTCGGCGAGATTGTCTCGCCGCTGTCGGCCGGCGGCGGCTTCACCCGTACCGGCGTGGGCACCATCGTCGACATGGACTCGCTGGAGGTCGATGTCGACGTCAACGAGGCCTACATCGGCCGCGTCAAACCCGGCATGCCGGCACAGGCGGTGCTCGATGCCTATCCGGACTGGAGCATTCCGGCCCACGTGATCGCCATCGTGCCGGCCGCCGACCGCGGCAAGGCCACGGTGCCGGTGCGCGTGGCGCTGGATGCCCACGACGAACGCATCGTGCCGGACATGGGGGTGCGTGTCAGCTTCCTGGAGAAGCGCCAGGCGCCCGGCCGCCAGGCGCCGGATGGGGTGCTGATTCCGGCCTCGGCCATCGTCCGTCGTGGTGGCCACGAAACGGTGTTTGTGGCCGATGGCGACACCGCACGTGCGCATGCGGTGTCGCCGGCCAAGGGCAGTTACGGCGATCTGAAGCGCATTCCCGCGGGCCTCAATCCCGGCACCCGCGTGATCGACCATCCGCCGGCCGGACTGCAAGACGGCGACCGCATCCGCATTGCCAAACCCGCTTCCTGACACGCCGCGCGGCGGCTTTCTTAAGACGAGGACATGCCATGGGCACGCTGATCGACATCAAGGGGCTGAGCAAGGTCTACGAACGTGGCAAGCAGAAGGTCGAGGTGTTGCATCACATCGACCTTGAGATTGCCGAAGGTGACTTCCTGGCGCTGATGGGTCCGTCGGGTTCGGGCAAAACCACGCTGTTGAACCTCATCGGCGGGCTGGATTCGCCCAGTGGCGGCAGCATCAGCGTGGGCGGTCAGCAGATCGGCCGCCTGGGCGGCAGCGCGCTGGCCAAATGGCGCGCGGCCAACGTCGGCTTCATTTTCCAGTTCTACAATCTGATGCCGATGCTCTCGGCGCAGAAGAACGTGGAGCTGCCGCTGCTGCTGACCAAGTTGTCGGCCGCCCAGCGCAAACGCAATGCGGCGATCGCCTTGAAGCTGGTGGGTCTGGAGGAGCGCGCCTCGCACCGGCCTGCCGAACTGTCCGGTGGTCAGCAGCAACGCGTGGCGATTGCCCGCGCCATCGTCTCGGACCCGACGCTGCTGGTCTGCGACGAGCCGACCGGCGACCTGGATCGCCAGTCGGCCGAGGATGTGCTCTTGCTGCTGCAGCGACTCAATCGCGAGCACGGCAAGACCATTGTCATGGTCACCCACGATCCCAAGGCGGCCGAGTACGCCTCGCACACGCTGCACCTGGACAAGGGCTCGCTGGTGGAGCAGGTGACGGCATGAACAGGCCAGCACGTTCATTCACGCCAAGGCGGCGCGGCGCCGCCCGGCGAGGGAGGGCAGCATCGTGAAATATCTTCATCTGATCTGGGCGGGCCTGTTCCGCCGCAAGTCGCGCACCTTGCTGACGCTGGTCTCGATCGTGGCCGCCTTCGTGCTGTTCGGCCTGCTCGATTCGGTCAGCATCGCCTTCAGCGCCGGCAACAGCGTGGAGGGTGCCGGGCGCCTGATCGTGACCTCGCGCATGTCCATGCAGCAGGCGTTGCCCGAATCACTGGGCGCGCGCATCAAGGCCGTGCCGGGGGTGACGGACGTGGCCTCGGCCAACTGGTTCGGCGGTGTCTATCAGGACGCCAGGAACCAGGTGATCTCGTTCGCCGTCAGCCCCAGCTACATCGATCTGTATCCGGAGCTGACCCTGCCGGCCGATCAGCGCAAGGCGTGGATGGCCACCCGCACAGGCGCCATCGTGGGCGCGGCGCTGGCGAAAAAGTTCGGCTGGAAGGTGGGCGACAAGATTCCGCTGCAATCGACCATTTTCCCCTCCAAGGCCAGCGGCGGGCAGACCTGGACTTTCGACATTGCCGGCATCTTTCACGCCAAGGATCCCAAGGCCGCCGGCCGCGAACAGATGCTGATGTTCCACTGGAAGTATTTCGACGAGAACAACGCCTTCGGCTCGGGCACGGTGCACTGGTATGTGGTGAAAGTCGCCGATCCGGCTCACGCCGACGCAGTGGCCAACGCCATCGACACGCTCTCGGCCAATTCCGACCACGAAACCAAGACCCAGACCGAGCAGGCTTTCCAGGCCTCGTTTATCAAGCAGATGGCCAACGTCGGGCTGATCGTGGCCTCGATCATGGGGGCGGTGTTCTTCACCCTGCTGCTGCTCACTGGCAACACCATGATGCAGGCGGTGCGCGAGCGCACCTCGGAGCTGGCGGTGTTCAAGACCATCGGTTTTTCCAGCCGCTCGGTGCTGTGGATGGTGCTGGCCGAAAGCGTGCTGCTGCTGGTGCTGGGCGGTTCGATCGGCCTGGGCGTCGTGGCGCTGGTCATTCCCGGCATGGCGGCCGCCAGCGGCGGCATGCTGCCGATCCATGGTCTTGACCCGCGCACCTGGGGGCTGGGTGTGGCGCTGATGCTGATCATCGGCGTGGTGGTCGGCCTGCTGCCGGCGTTGCGCGCGATGCGCCTGAACATCGTCGATGCGTTGAGCGGACGTTGAGGAGCCAAACTCATGAAGCGATTTCTTTTCAATCTCATGCTGGTCGTGCTGATCGCCGTGGTGCTGGCGGTGTGGGTCATGCTGCCGTGGATGGGGGTGCTGGCGGCCGCGGTGCTGCTGGCGCTGTGGCTGGGCCTGACACGCAACGGGCGCCAGACCGTGTCGGTCACCTCGGTGGGCCTGCGCACACTGGGCCAGCGGCTGGGTTCGGTCTCGGTGATCGTGATCGGTATTGCCGGCGTGGTCGGTGTGCTGGTGGCACTGCTGGCGATGGGGTCGGGACTGAGCGCGACCTTGCAGGGCGGTGGTCGTGATGACACCGCCATCGTGTTGCGCGGCGGCTCGACGTCCGAGGCGCAGTCGGTGCTGGTGCGCAGCGATGTCGATGCCATTACCCAGGAGCCCGGCGTGCAGCAAGATGCCAAAGGCAAACCGCTGGCATCGGCCGAGCTGGTGGTGGCCGCCAACGTGCGCAAGAAGGGCTCCGATGACGATGCCAACGCGCAGCTGCGCGGTATCGATCCGATGGCCTGGGCACTGCGGCCGGATCTCAAGATCATTCGCGGACGCAAGTTCCATACCGGCATGCGCGAGCTGGTGGTGGGCGAGGGCGCGGCGCGCGAGTTCGCGCACATGGATGTCGGCGATACGGTCAAGCTGGGGCGCGAGGACTGGAAGGTGGTCGGCGTGTTCGCCTCGCACGACGCCTACGATTCGGAACTGTGGGCCGATCGCGCCGCGGTGTCCGATGCCTTTCGCCGCGGCAACAGCGCCGAGTCGGTGCTGGTGCGGCTGACCTCGCCGGCGGCCTTCGACCGCTTCAAGGCGGCGTTGGCCTCCGATCCCAAGCTGAAGGTGGAGGCGCAGACCACCCGCGATTACTTTGCCAAGCAGTCCGAGCAACTGACCCGGGTGATCCGCGTGGTCGGCATCACGGTGGGTGTGATCATGGCCATCGGCGCCGTGTTCGGCGCGCTCAACTGCATGTTCGCGGCGGTCGCTTCCCGGGCCCGCGAAATCGCCACACTGCGCGCGATCGGCTTTCGCGGCACGCCCGTGGTTACTTCCGTGATGCTCGAGACCATGCTGCTGGCGCTGGCCGGCGGCGTGCTGGGAGCGGCGGTGGTGTGGCTGTTGTTCAACGGTTACACCGCCTCCACGCTGAGCGGCTTCAACCAGGTGGTGTTCCGCTTCCGGGTCGACCCGGCGCTGATCTGGACCGGCCTCAAATGGGCCTTGGCCATCGGCTTCGTCGGCGGGCTGTTTCCCGCGGTGCGGGCGGCCCGCTTGCCGGTAAGCACGGCGCTGCGCGAGCTGTAGGCGTGCGGTGTTGAGCCTGACTCATGAGACAAAGGCGGCGGCATGACCCGCCGCCTTTGTCATTACCGTGCTTTCTGGCGCGCGAAGATGACCGTTACCACGCCAATCAGGATGATGCCCATGCCGGCCAGATCCACGGGGCCGACGTGTTCGCCGGCCAGCAGCACGCCAAACAGCACGGCCACCGGCGGGTTGACGTAGGCGTAGCTGGTGGCCAGCGCCGGGCGTACGGATTTGAGCACATACAGATACGCGCTGAAGGCGATCAGCGAGCCGAAGATAATCAGGTAGATCAGCGCCGCGGTGGCATGCGCGCTGGGATGGGCCGGCAGGTGCTCGCCGCTCAGCCAGGCGGTCAGGGCCAGGGCCAGGCTGGCGCTCAGCATCTGCGCGGCGGTGTTCATGGGGCCCTTGGGCATGTCCTGGCGCCGGCTCCAGACCGATCCGAAGGCCCACAGCGCCGCTGCCAGCAGCAGCGCCAGGGCGCCGAGGCGCGAGCCGGAAAGTCCGGCACCCAGATTCAACACCACCACGCCGACAAAGCCGATGACCAGCCCGAGGCCTTCACGCCAGTGTGGCCATTCGCCGTAAAAGCCGGCAAAAACAGCCGCGAACAGCGGCATGCTGGCGACGGCCACGGCGGCAATGCCGGAATTGACGGTCTGTTCGGCAAAGCACACCAGTCCGTTGCCGCCGAGCAGAAGCAGCGTGCCGGTGATGGCCGCGTTGCGCCACTGGCGCCGGCTGGGCGCGGGCACACCGCGCAGGCGCAGCGCGAGGAACAGCACGAGGCCGGCGATGGCAAATCGGATCGCGGCCAGCGCGAACGGCGGATAGCTTTCCAGCGCGAAACGGATACCCAGGTAGGTCGAGCCCCAGACCACGTACAGCGTGCCCAGCGCCAGTGGTACCAGCCAGCGTTCACGCGAGGTTTCGACGCTGTCGCCGGTGCACGAAACCGCCGGGCGCGGCATGGCGGCGCCGACGGGAGGCGGAGTGGGCGAGACTTCCTGGTGACTCATGGCTCGATGCTCAGCGGGCACGGTGGCGCGCATGGTAGCCGCAGCGGCGGATGCGCGTGATGGCCATCGGTCATGTGCCGGCGTGTTCGTGGTCGAGCACGCGTTGCTTGCGTTCCAGGCCCCAGCGATAACCGCCCAGGCTGCCGTCTTCGCGTATCACGCGGTGGCAGGGCACAATCAGTGCCAGGCGGTTGCTGGCGCAGGCGCGGGCCACCGCGCGCGCGGCGCGGCGCGGTTCGCCAATCACCTGGGCCAGTTCGCCGTAGCTGACGGTGCGGCCGGGAGGCAGGCGCGTCAGGGCTTGCCACACGCGCCACTGAAAGGCAGTGGCGGCGACATCCAGCGGCGGCAAGGTGTCGGGCGCAGCGTCGGCCCAGCCCATGTCGTGTCCGACGCGGGCGATGACCGCATCCAGCCACTCGTCGCGCCCGGCGTCGACACGCTGATGGCGGGCCTGCGGAAATTCTTCGCGCAGCCGCTCGGCGAGGGTCGGCGCATCGTCACCCAGCATCACCGCGCAGATGCCGCGGGCCGTGGCCGCCACCAGCAGTTCACCCAGTGGCGTGGCGACCGTGGTGTGACGGATATCGATACCGGCCCCACCACGGCGGTAGCGCTCGGGCGTCATGCCGAGCAGGCGGTCGGTCTGTTCGTAGACGCGACTGCCCGAGCCGAAACCGGCGGCATAAACGGCCTCGGTCACCGGGGTCCCCTCGCGCAGTTCGGCCTTGAGCACCGCAAAGCGCCGCGCACGCACGTATTCTGCCGGGCTGACGCCAAAGCGCTGGCGAAAACGGCGCTGCAGGTGCGAAGGGCTTAGACCGACCGCGCGGGCCAGTTCGGCCAGCCCCGGCGCTTGCGCATGCGTATCGAGCAGGCTCAGCGCGCGATCAAGCGCATCGGCGCACGTATTCGGGTGAGGTGTGACGGTTCGCGGTGCCATGCAGGCAAGTATCGCCACCGCGTCCGCCGTCTGCCATCCGCTTCTTGCGCGGTCAGTGGTGCGTGTGCGCGTGACGCGATTCGCGGATGACCACGTATTCGCCTTCCAGCACCTGACCGGCATCGGCCTGGCGGCTGCCCGGCTTGGCACCGCGCGGGCGATGGCGCTGGACACGGGCAATTTTCCACTGGCGCACCAGCAGCATGACGGCACCGACGCTGACCAGTACAGCCAGCGCGATCAGGCCAAACACCATGAACACGCCCAGCACGGCCAGGCCGAGGGCGGCCATCAGAATGCGCGCCAGCGGATGGCGCGGACGACGCACGGGGGGCAGCACGAAGCGCATGACGGAACTCTAGAAGCTACAATCGAGCCCCTAAGATGAGGTCAATCACGGTTTGAGACAAGTGCCGATGGATATGCAAGCCCCCGCCGCACAATCACTTTGCCGCCTGGACGAGCTCCAGGACGGTGTCGCTCTAGGCGTTGAGACGCGCATCGACGGCGAGGATGCCTCGTTGATCGTGCTGCGCGAAGGTGAAGCGGTGGCCGCCTATCACAACGTCTGCCCGCACGCCGGGCGTCGCCTGGACTGGGCGCCGGGCAAGTTTCTGCTCAAGGATGGTGTGCTGGTCTGCGCCGCCCATGGTGCGGCGTTCGCGGCGGCAAGCGGCCTTTGTACCGATGGCCCGTGCAAGGGCGAGCACCTGGTAACGGTGGCGGTAAAGGTGGATGGCGAGGACGTGGTGCTGGCCTGACCTGAAGCGCCCGCCTCAGCGGTACAGCAGGTTCACCGTGACCAGGGTGACCACCAGCATGAGGATGGTCAGCGGCAGGCCCACGCGGATGAAGTCGCGCGAACGGTAGCCTCCGGGGCCGGCCACCATCATCAGCGCCGGATGGCCAGAGCTGATCAAGAAGGTATTGGACGAGGACACCGCCACGATCAGCGCGTAGGCAGCCGGGTTGCCGCCGGTGGCCACGGCCACGCTGATGGCGATGGGTACCATCATCACGGTGGCGCCGACATTGGACATCACCTGCGAGAACATCAACGTCAGAATGGCGATGGCCGCCTGCAGCATCCACTGCGGGGCACCATCGGAGAAATGCAGCACTTCCTGCGCCAGCCAGGCGGCGGCGCCGGTCGAGTCCATCGACCAGCCCAGCGGGATCAGGCAGGCGGTCACGAAGATGGTCTTCCAGTTCACCGCCTTGTAGGCCTCGTCCATATTCAGCACGCCGGTCAGCAGCATGCCGATGGCGCCGCTCATCATGGCCACGGAAAGGTCCAGATTGGTGAACAGCGCCAGGCACATGGCGCCCAGGAAGAAGCCCAGCGCGTTCCAGATCTTGCCGGGGCGCTGTTCCTCTTTGGGTACGTCTGTGACCACCACCAGGTCGCGATCTTCCTCGGCCAGCGTCAGGTCGCGCCAATGGCTGTGCAGCACCAGCGTGTCACCGGCGCGCACGGTGATGCCGCGCAGATCCTCGCGGAACACCTGGTCGCCGCGATTGACCGCCAGCACCGAGATGCCATAGCGCTTGCGCAGACGAAGGTCGCCGATGCGTTCCTTGATGAAGCGCGAGGAGGGCGGAATCACCGCCTCGGAAATGCCGGCGCGGGTCGGGTTGAACAGGTCGCCCAGCTGCTTCATGCGCGTGGAGACTTTGCACAACTGGTTGTTGGCGAAGGTGGCCACCGCCTCACGCGAGTCGAGCACGCCCAGCACCGTGCCGACCCAGATCATCTGGTCCGAGGGCGGCGCCATGCGCGATTCGTTGCCGTTCTTCATGGCCAGGATCAGCGGCGCGCCGTGCAGCTGCTCGACCTCGCCCACGCTCATGCCCACCAGCGGGCTTTCGGCGGTGACCGTCAGCTCGGCCGGGTCACCGGCGATGCCGTAGGTTTCGGCAAAGTAGCTCTCGGTGCGGCCGGGCACCACCTTCTGGCGCTCCACCTCGTGCGTGGGCAGCAGGCGACGGGCGAAGAAATAAAAGTAGCCGATGCCGACCACAGCCAGTGTCACGCCGACCGGTGTCACGCTGAACAGGCCGAATTTCGGAATCGTGTGCGCACCCGGCGGCAGGTTGCGGTTGGCGCTGGCGATCAGGTCGTTGAGCAGGATCAGCGGCGAGTTGGCGATCAGCGTGGTGTTGGTGCCGGTAAGAATGCAGAACGCCATCGGCAGCAGCAGCTGCGCCAACGGCACGCCGGTGCGTGCCGACAGTCGGCTGGACAGCGGAATCAGCAGCGCCGCCAGCGCCTGACTGGGGATGATCGCACTGAAAATGGAGCTGACCGTGTTGATGATCGGCCCCAGTCTCTTCTCTTCGCCACGCGCCACGCGCATGACGAAACTGGCGGTCTTGCTGAGCGCGCCGGCACGATCCAGCCCCGCGCCCATGATCATGATCGCGATGATCGCAATCACCGCGTTACCGGCAAAGCCCTGGAATACCTGGTCCGACGGAATCAGCCCGGTCAGGCCGATCACCACCACCACCAGCAGCGCCACCATGTCGGCGCGAATCCACTCCAGCACCAGCATGATCATGGTGAACGCCACCAGGGCGAGCACCAGCATCATGTCGGGAGTGAGGGTCAGGCCGGCGGCAGAGGGGTCCATGGGTTAACAGGCGGCGTACGCAGGGGAGGGGCTGCCCGCGGCGGGCAGAAGCAAGTCAGGGCAGGCGCGTTCAGTCGCGCACATACAGCAGATCCCACACGCCATGGCCCAGGCGCAGGCCGCGACGTTCGAAATGGGTCTGGATGCGCCAGTCCGGACGCTCGGCGTAGGCGCCGGGCGCCACCTGGTTATGCCAGCCTGGCGCCGCCTCCATCACCTCTCGCATGTGTTCGGCGTATTCGGCCCAGTCGGTGGCCAGGTGTAGCAGGCCGCCCGGCGCCATGCGCGAGGCCAGCAGCTCGGCCAGCGCCGGCTGCACGATGCGGCGCTTGTGGTGACGCTTCTTCGGCCACGGGTCGGGGAACCAGATGCGCACTTCATCGAGCGCGCCCGGGGCAATCTCATCGCGCAGCACTTCCACCGCGTCATGGCGATACACGCGCACGTTCTGCGCGTGCTGTTCGGCCAGGGCGTTCATCAGCCGGCCAACGCCGGGACGATGCACCTCGATGCCGATATAGTCGCGCTCAGGATCGTGCTCGCAGGCCCAGGCCAAGGCCTCGCCATTGCCGAAACCGATTTCCAGCACGCGCGGCGCTTTGCGCTCGAACACCGTGTCCAGATCACGCGGCGTGCCCCGGTAGTCCAGGCCGAAGCGCTGCCAGTGTGCATCGAAGGCGCGCTGCTGGGCGGGGGTGATGCGACCCTCGCGCAATACGAAGCTGCGCACCGGACGACGGGTCGGTGGCTTGCCGTCTTCGTAGGCCACCGGTGGATCCTCGCGATGCTCAGCCACGGCACAGCTCCGCGCAGGTCGGCTGGCAGCACAGGGCGCGGGCCGGGGCGGCAGGGGCGATAAGGCGGTGGCGGTCCATCCAAACTCCAGCGACAACAGGCAGGCGAGGCAGCGGCCATGCAGGGCGTGCCCGCGCGCCGACCGGCCGCTTGGCACGGCGGCGTCGGCTTCACGATACTGGCGCGGCAGCCCCACGTGTCATCCGCATGGCGCCATTGTAGCGGACCGTTGCGTGATCGGGGCGATGCTTTGGTCCATGGTAAGCCGCCAAAGGGCGGATGATGACCCGTTGACCTGTCACCACCGACGCCGGCGCTTGCCAGCACGAGGCAAACCGGCTTAAATCGGAGCCTTCGCGGGTGTAGTTCAATGGTAGAACGGCAGCTTCCCAAGCTGCATACGTGGGTTCGATTCCCATCACCCGCTCCAGACAAACGAAAAACGGCCGGGTTGGCTGTCGCCCCGGCCGTTTTTGTATGCGTCGCCGGATGGTCGCTAGTGATCGTGCGCCAGCATGGCGCGCACCGAGTTGACCGCAAACTCGACGCTGGGTGCGTGGTTCAGCTGGCCGTTGCCGATTTTTTCCGCCACGCCGCCGATGACCACCTGCGGCCCGGCATGGAGGTGGCAGCCGCAGGAGAGCACGGTTTCGTGCAACTGCGCCAGGGCGCGCACGCCGCCGGTAAAGGCCGGTGAGTTGGCCACCGCTTGCACGCGCTTGCCCTTCAGCGGTGAAGCGCCCATCGGTCGCGAAGCCCAATCCAGGGCATTTTTCAGCACGCCGGGCAGCCCGTGGTTGTATTCAGGCGTGACGATCAGCAGCGCATCGGCTTGATCAATGGCCTGTTTCAGTGTGGCCACGGCGGTGGGGCGTGGCTCCACATCCAGATCCTGGTTGTACAGCGGCAGGTCGACACTGGCGATGTCGACGTGGGCGATGCCTTCGCGCTCGATGGCACGGGCGAGTGTGGTCAGCACACTGGCCGAGTAACTTTGTTCGCGCAGGCTGCCGGCCAGGCCCAGCAGCAGTGGGAGACGGGGCGCATCATTCATGGATGAATCCTGTATCGGGAACAAGGCACGCTACGTGGCCGCCCGACATCTTTCCACTGGATCACAAACGGCGCTCATGCCTTGAGGTGCTGGTCGAGCCTGCCAGGCGCCCGGCACGTGCGATTTCGCTCCGTTCCCGGGCGGTGTGTGCCCAGTGCGTGACGGGACGCGCCGAAGGCAGCCGGGAGACTGGTTCGGAGCATGGCTGGCAGGGTATGACGCAAGGCTTGCGGCGCGCGCATGCCGCGGCCGGAGTAGCGATGGGCAGGGGCGCGCGAAAGTGTGCAAAAAACACTTGTGCGCAGGGGCATCTGGCCTCACCATCGCGGCCGAATTTCATCCTGCCACGGAGCCGGCGCCATGCCCTCCATTATCTTGTTGGGTTGGCGTGAGTGGCTGGCTCTGCCGGACCTGGGCATTCCGGCACTGCGTGCCAAGCTCGATACCGGCGCGCGCAGTTCAAGCCTGCATGTCGAGTCGCTGGAAACGTTTCGCCGCCACGGGGACGACTGGCTGCGCTTTGCTGTACGCAGCTACGGCCGGCGCGGATTGATGCACGGCTGCGAAATGCCAGCCTGCGATCGGCGCCGTGTCACCGATGCCGGTGGCCATAGCAGTGTGCGCTGGTTCATCCGCAGCGCGGTGATACTGGCTGGTGAAAGCTTCGAGATCGAGTTGAATCTGGCTGATCGTCGAAGCATGCGCTTTCCCATGCTGGTGGGCCGCAGTGCGCTGGAAGGGCGCTTTGCGGTTGATCCGGCGCAATCCTATGTCGGCGGCCATGCCGCCCCGTCTGTGCTTCCGCTTTCATGAAACTTGCTGTGCTTTCGCGCAATCCGCGCCTTTACTCCACCCAGCGCCTCATTGAGGCGGCGCGTGAGCGCGGCCACACCGCGCGCGTGCTGGACCCGCTGCGCTGCTACATGAGTGTGTCGCCGGACAACTTTGGCGTGCATTACAAGGGGCGCGCGCTGACCGGTATCGACTGCATCGTGCCGCGCGTGGGTACCGCCACCACCTTCTACGGCACCGCGGTGCTGCGCCAGTTCGAGATGATGGGCGTGTTCGTGCCCAATCCGTCCGATGCCATCCTGCGGGCACGCGACAAGCTGCGCTGCCTGCAGATACTGGCGGCCAAGGGCATCGCCATGCCGCTGACGGTGTTCGGCGACAACCCGGACGATACCGACGACCTGCTGGCCATGCTCGGCGAGCCGCCGCATGTGATCAAGCTCAACGAGGGTATGCAGGGCCAGGGCGTGGTACTGGCCGAGAAGCGCTCGGCGTCGCGCAGCGTCATCCAGGCTTTCTCGGGTCTGGACGCCAACTTTCTGGTGCAGGAATTCATCCGCGAGGCGGAGGGTTCGGACTTGCGCTGCTTCGTGGTCGGCGATCGTGTCGTGGCCGGCATGCAGCGCAGCGCGGCGCCGGGTGAGTTTCGCGCGAATCTGCATCGTGGCGGCCGTGCCGAGGCGGTGCAGCTGACCGAGGCCGAATGTGCCATGGCGGTGACCGCCGCGCAGGCGCTGGGGCTGGAAGTGGCCGGGGTCGATCTGCTGCGTTCGGCGCGCGGCCCGCTGCTGCTGGAGGTCAATGCCTCGCCGGGTCTGGAAGGCATCGAGGCGGCCACGGGTGCGGATCTGGCCGGGGCCATCGTGGCGCATTGCGAAACCCGGGTGACGCCGAGGCCAGCGCGAAAACGGCGCGCAAAGGCCTGAGATCGATACTTCGACCTTGGTCTTAACCTAAGCGTTCGGCGTACTTAACGCGCGCTTAAAACCTGCGCGACTAGCCTCGTAGGCGCTGTGATCCGCTCACCCTCTGCAACAGGTCTGGTGTCCAGCGAATTGCGGTAATCGGGGCAGTATTTTGGCCCAGGTCGATGTCCACTTAAGGTGTGGCAGGTGCCTGGGCCTTTTTGTGTCCGCTTGGGCGACGGGCGGGCCGGTCAGATGAACCGTGGCCACGCCATGCCCTGATGGCACGACCCAACGGCGACAATTGCCGTTAAGCTTGGTGCTTACGGATACATGTCCGACAAACGGATGTTCAAAGGTGCCGCATGCGCGTACTGGTGATTGAAGACAACAACGACATCGCCACCAATATCGGTGACTACCTGGAAGACCGCGGCCACGTGGTCGACTTCGCCGGCGATGGCGTGACCGGCCTGCACCTGGCGGTGGTGCACGATTTCGACGTGGTCGTGCTCGACCTGACGCTGCCGGGAATGGATGGCCTGGAGGTGGCGCGCAAGCTGCGTCACGAGGCGCACAAGCAGACCCCGGTGCTGATGTTGACCGCGCGCGATGCGCTGGAGCAGAAGATCACCGGTTTCGAGTCCGGTGCTGACGACTACATGACCAAGCCGTTTGCGCTGCAGGAACTGGGCGTGCGCCTGGAAGTGCTGGCGCGTCGCGGCAAGGGGCCGCAGAGCCGGGTGCTGAAGGTTGGCGATCTGACCTACAACCTGGATACGTTGACGGTCAGCCGTGGCGGCAAGCAGATCCAGCTCAACCCGATTGGCCTGAAGCTGTTGCAGGCGCTGATGGATGCCAGCCCCTCGGTGGTCACCCGCCAGGATCTGGAACAGAAGGTGTGGGGCGAGGAGCTGCCCGACAGCGATTCGTTGCGTGTGCATATCCACGGACTGCGTGCGGCCATCGACAAGCCGTTCGACAAGCCGCTGATCCATACTCGTCACGGCATCGGTTACCGCATGGTCGATCCTGATGCGCTCCCGACGTAGGCTTCGCTTTCGCGTCACGCTGTCGTTTGCGCTGTTCGGTCTTGCTCTAAGTGTGCTGTTCGCCGTCTCGGCGATGTATGTGCGCTCGAAAGTGGAAAACCAGCTTGTCACCTCGGCACTGCAGAACGATGTCGACCAGGCGGTGGAAAAGGTGCACGCGCACCCGGATCGCCCGGTCAGCTCGGAATTGTTGCAGGCCTGGATGAAGAGCGAGCGCACGCTCTACAAGATGCCGCTGGCCTGGCAGCATCTGAAAAGTGGCGTGCACGACATCCACGAAGTGGGCGATGACGGCAAGGTGCACCACTACAAGCTGGCGGTGCAGCGCAAATACGGCATCATCGGTTTTATCCGCTACGACGTGACCCGGGATGAACTGGGCAAGCGCCAGTTGCTGATCGCACTGATCGGCGCGGTGCTGCTGTTCAGCGCGCTCAGCTGGATGTTTGGCCGCTGGCTTTCCGGGCGCGTGATGCGGCCGGTGACCGACCTGGCGGCACGCCTGCGTGGTTTCCGCAAGCAGGGCAAGGCCGAACCGCTGGCCCCGCACTTTGCCGATGACGAGGTCGGCGAACTGGCCGTGGCGCTGGATGAGTACGCGGCGCGGCTGACCGCGCTGGTCGAGCGTGATCGCGAATTCAATTCCGACGTCAGCCACGAGCTGCGCACGCCGCTGGCGGTGATCGCAAGCACCACCGAGCTGTTGCAGTCTTCGCCCGACCTGACCGACAAGCTGCGCGAACGCCTCAAGCGCATCGAGCGCGCTTCGCGTCAGGCTACTGAAATGATCGAGGCGCTGCTGTTGCTGTCGCGCGCCGAGCGCCGTGGCCCAACCTTCGGCGAAATTACCGATGCGGCCAAGAGCGCGGCCGACGTGGTCGAGAGCCAGCGTCCACAGTTGCGTGGCAAGCCGATCGAGTTCAACGTCAAGGTCATGCACCCGCTGAAAGTGGACGCGCCGGCTTCGGTGCTGGCGGTGGTGCTGACCAACCTGATCGGCAACGCGGTGAAGTACACCCAGGAAGGCGAGGTCACCGTGTGCGTGCTCGATGACCGCATCGTGGTCGAGGACACCGGTCCGGGCATCGATGCCGAGCAGGCCGAGAAGCTGTTCCAGCGCGGCGTGCGAGGCGATGGTGCTGGCGGCAGTGGCGCCGGGCTGGGTCTGGCCATCGTGCGCCGGCTTTGCGATCTGTACGGCTGGGGCATTTCGCTGGCCCCGCGCGAGGACGTGAGGGGCGCCGTGGCGGTGCTGCAGTTTCCGCCGGCACGCTGACGCCTTGCCCGACGTACGCCTGTCATGCTGTGCTGAATGGCCCTGCCGCGCCTTGGCGGGCCAAGTTTCAGAAGCCAGATGAGCGACGCCGTGACGTTTGATTTTCATACCCTTATCGATCGCCGCCAGCATCCGTCGGTGAAGTGGCAGCGGTATCCGGACGATGTCCTCCCGCTGTGGGTGGCGGACATGGATTTTGCCTCGCCGCCGGCGGTGATCGAGGCGCTCAAGGCGCGGTTGGCGCACGGCGTGTTCGGCTATGGCAATCGCTGGTCCGAACTTGAGCACACGCTGGTTGAATGGAGCGGCATGCATTACGGCTGGGCCATCGAGCCCGAGTGGCAATGCTGGCTGCCAGGTGCCGTGCCGGCCCTGCATATCGCCGCACTGGCATTTGCCGAGGCGGGTGAGGGCGTGCTGACGCCGCGGCCGATCTATCCGCCCTTCCTGGCCACACCTGGCCACCTGGGGCGCCAGTTGCAGACCTTCGAGCTGGCTGAGCCGGGTGGTTCAGATGGCCAGTGGCGGCTTGACCTGGAGCGTCTGGAAGCAGCTATCGAGCCCAATACGCGGGTGCTGCTGTGGTGCCATCCGCACAATCCGACCGGGCGCGTGTGGCGTGCGGACGAGCTATGTGGTCTGGCCGAGTTGGTGCAAAAGCACGATCTGGTCGTGGTATCCGACGAGCTGCACTGCGATCTGGTACTCGATCCGCAGCGGCCGCATCAGCCGCTGGGCGCGCTGTGCCCGCAACTGGCCGAGCGTCTGATCACGCTTTGGGCGCCGTCCAAGACCTTCAACGTGGCCGGGCTGTCCACGGCATGCGCGGTGATTGAAGATCGCACGCTGCGTCAGCGCTTTCTGGCCAAGGTCGAAGGCCTGTTGCCGCACGTCAACGTGCTGGGCATCGCCGCCGCGCAGGCAGCCTATGCCCACGGTGAACCATGGCGGCAGGCCCTTTTGCAGGTGCTACGCGACAATCTTGCCTTGCTCGAACAGCACGTGGCGCATTGGCCGGGCGTGCATCTGGTTTCACCACAGGCCACCTATCTGGCGTGGCTGGATTTTCGCCAAAGTGCGCTGGCCGGTGATCCCTACCGCCGGCTGTTGAAACAAGCTCGCGTGGCCTTGTCGCCGGGGCCCGATTACGGTCGCGAAGGTTTCGCCCGCCTCAACTTCGGCACGCCGACCGCGGCACTGGCCGAAGCTTTGCAGCGCATGGATGGGGTATTGGGTGAGTAAGACGGGTCTGGACTAGCCCGTGTCAGGCGTCCGCATCCATCGTGCGCTCGTTCTTTCCGGGGTGTGCTGCTGGCGCATCGGCGACAATCAGGCGGTTGCGACCGCCCCATTTGGCCCGATACAGCGCGGTATCGGCGTCGTTGCATAGCTGGTTCATGTCATACCCGCTTTGATCGGTGCAGGCCAGACCGAAACTAGCCGAAATGCTCACTTCCGCATGGTCCTCGAAAGCGCGCACCGGCGTATCGGCCAGCGCCAGGCGGATACGGTTGGCGATATCCACACCCTGCTCGCAGGTGCAGCCCGGCAACAGCATGCCGAATTCCTCACCACCCAGACGGCCAAACAGGTCTTCGCCACGCAACATCTGCCGACACAGCGCCGTGGCCTGGCGCAGCACTTCATCACCAGTGGCATGTCCATGGCGATCGTTGACCTGTTTGAAGTGATCCAGGTCCATCAGCACCAAGCTGGCATGGCTGCCTGAGCGCTTGAGCCGGTTCAAGACGCGCTCGCATTCGGCCATGAAGTGCTGATGATTCATCAGTCCGGTCAGGCCATCGTGCCGCGCCAGATGGCGGAAGCGGCGCTGCGAGTGATGGACCCGAAATAGCCACAGGCAAAGAAAACCCACCACGACAGAAAGTAATATGAATTGCAGTCGACGAGTTTCAGTTTTTTTGTGATTGAGCTGCTGCTGAAGAGTGAGTAATTGATTTTTTTTGGCGAGCGATTTAAGTCGCATCTGATTTTGAAGAACATCCAGCTTGACGCGCTGATAAGCTATGAGTGTGTTCTTGATATCAGTCTTATACTTGTCGTTCTGTCTATTGTATTTCTCTAGATAAGCGAGTGCTGAAGGTGTGTCGCCGGTTGCTTTGGACAACTTATAAAAGAGCCAAAAAACATAGCGCATTGAGCTGCTGTCATTTGCCGCTATTGCGGATTTCATGGCGTATTTGACGTAGCGTTTGGAGCTTGAATAG
This sequence comes from Oleiagrimonas sp. C23AA, assembly GCF_011759385.1. GTDB lineage: Bacteria > Pseudomonadota > Gammaproteobacteria > Xanthomonadales > Rhodanobacteraceae > Oleiagrimonas. Next base: position 212,709 of record NZ_JAARLY010000002.1, read on the forward strand.
TCTTTCTTCAAAAATAGAGCGTACGCAATAATATAATCGCGCCATATGTTTTGCACCTTATAGCCTCCTTTCATGATGGCGGCCTTCGCGTCCGTCATCAATTTAATGGCGCGATCTGGTTGTCCTGTGCCATTATAAAGGCTGGCCTTTTGAATTAGCGCGTTATTCGCAAGGACATTGATTCCGCTTTTCTTGCACTGGGTAATTGTCTTTTGGAAAAGATCGCTGTCGGGGCTGAGGCTTTTCAAGCGTTGCTGGGCGAGAATTTTGTTGAAAAAAATATGGCAGTGGGATGCGTTGGCCGGAAGTTCTTTCTCCCACAGGTCAATGTATTTCAGCGCAAGCTTGGGTTCGGACGCATCAATCAAGATTTGGGAAAGTGTTTCCAGAACATGGAATCGGACCTTGTCTTGAGTAATCTGCGGAAGCCGCCTGATACTTTCCTGTGCGATATTGAAAGCTTCGTAGAATTTGCCTTGCGAGGCCAACGATCTTGTCAAGGTTGCAGCTGCATCTTCGCGGATGTTAATGTCATGCGCGTCGCGCATAACGCCGCGAAGCTCAGGGACTGCGATCGCATAGTTTGTGTCGAAGGATGCGAGTTTACCTTCGTAGAGTCGAAGCAGGAGCTTCTGTTTATTGTCTAGCTGATCTTGATGCTCCTGGATTTTCTTTATTGCACTCCTGAACTCATGTGTCCCTGTCACGAGATGGGAAATCTCATTGAGCGAGGTAGTAGCACTAAAGCTGTTGGGCGGCGATGAGGCACAGGCCAAGAGACTGTATCCAGCGCACGCCAAGGTACAGAGAATCTTGGTGATAAGTCGGATCACTTTAGGAGCACCTTCATTATGGAAGGTTCTTGATATTAAGTTTTATTCTTTTCACCGTCCTCGTCATCTTCCCAGTCGCCGTGCGTATTGGGGCAGCCAACATTGGAATCTGTGGTGATCGGAGGCGGGTCGCCATCTTTGTTGATCTGGGCCATCAGCAAGGCCCGGTCACCTTGGGCCATGGCGTGCTTCACGCCTTTTTCGAGAGGCAGTTGCCCCAATAAGGCTTCAAGGGCGCCTTTCTTCGCTCCTCGGCACAGCGATGCGTCGCTACCAATCGTTTCCAAGGCGGCAATCAATTCACGCATGTTGGTTTTCCTGTGGTTTTTCGTTGGTTGTGCATAGTTCCTGCTGCCAAGCCGCATCCAGGGCTTTAAGGCGAGCGCGTGCGACACGATTAGGCGTGTATTGTCTGGCCGGCGGGATGACCACGGTCTCATCCGGGCGTACATCGACTTTGCTTAGATCTCGCAGCGCGATACGTCGGATGGTGGGTTGCTCGATAGGCAGGGTGGCACCGCGGTAAATGATGATTTCATGCTGCGGCGGGTACTCAGCGGCCAACACATCGACGAGGACCTGCCTATACTCCGGTCCGGTGGTAAAGCGCTTGGAACTGATGTCGCCGACGAGGCCCGCCTGCCACAGCACCAGATAGGCTGCGGAATTGATGGGGACGTTGCAGAACACCATTTGGCTAGCCTCGTAGTGCTGGCAGCCATTGGCCGGATCGAAGCCGACGTCGGCGTAAAGGCAGTCTTCCGAGGATATACCCGGTTCCATGACTGCCTCGTAGCCTTCCTCACGCGCCCGTCGAATCACTTCATGGGGTGTCCAAGCGAATATGCCCGGATGGCCATAGAACACAGCGCACACGCTGCGGCCCGCACGAACCTCATCCATCATGAGGTCGGCCCATTCGCGATAGGTCTGCATGCGCGGCTTGTCGGTGCCATTGCCGTAATAGGGCTGCAGGCTGCGAACATTCGCATTCATCTGTTCCAGCCAAGCCTCGACCAGGGGATCGGACAGGGCAGCGAAGACCACGTCCGCCTGCTCGATGTGGCTGCGCGCCAGCGGGGTGAGGTGCGATCCCAGTGTCATGCCCATGCCGACACAGGCAATGCGGCCGCGGGGGGCGGTGTATTGGTTGGGCGATAGCGTGCTCATGGCCGCATGATAGGCCAGCTTTGAGCAAACTTCATCGCTGATTCAGCTTGTTGCCAACGTGAATGAAAAAGGGCGCCGCGTGGCGCCCTTTCCCGCGGCTTTAGCCGGTGTCTCAGAGCGACTCCAGCCAGCCCCATCGGTCTTCCGTGGTGCCATCGAACAAGCCGAAGAACAGCTCCTGAAGGCGCTTGGTGACCGGGCCAGGCTTGCCTTCGCCGACCGGCTTGCCATCGACCGAGCGCAGCGGGGTGATCTCGGCGGCGGTGCCGCACATCAGTACTTCGTCGGCCAGGTACAGATATTCACGCGGCAGGTCGCGCTCGATCACTTCGATGCCGTTGTCGCGGGCCAGGGTGATCAGGCTGTGACGGGTCAGGCCGGCCAGGATCGAGGCGCTGGCCGGGCTGGTGTGCAGCTGACCGTCGAACACCAGGAACAGGTTTTCGCCGGCACCCTCGCTGAGCAGGCCGGTGTTGGCCAGGGCGATGCCCTCGCCAAAGCCCAGGCGGCGAGCTTCGCGTGCAATCAGCTGACCGGACAGGTAGTTGCCGCCGGCTTTGGCGCCGGCCGGGATGGTGTTGGGCGCAAAGCGCTGCCAGCTGGAGACGCAGGCATCAATGCCCGAGGCCAGGGCTTCCTCACCCAGGTACGGCCCCATCGGCCACACCGCCACGGCGACGTCGGTCGGGCACTCGGCAGCCAGACCGAAACCGCCCAGGCCACGGAAAGCGACCGGACGCAGATAGGCCTGCACCAGGTCGTTCTTCTTCACCGTTTCGCGGCAGGCGTCGGTCAGTTCGTCCAGCGTGTACGGAATCTCGATGTCGTACACCTTGGCCGACATGTACAGGCGCTTCAGGTGATCGGTCAGGCGGAAGATGGCGCCGCCGTTGGGCGTCTTGTAGCTGCGGATGCCCTCGAATACCGAGGAGCCGTAATGCAGCGCATGCGCCATCACGTGCACGGTGGCTTCGTTCCAGGGTTTGATCTGGCCGTTCTGCCAGATCCATTCGGGGTAGCTCATCGCCATCGGCGCGCTCCTAGAAAAGTCGTCGGACACAAGCGGCCTATTCTACGCGGGCGTGGCGGCCCGCGGCGATGTGCAGTGCACGATGCGCGGCGAATTACGGTTGCAGCCAGACACAGCCGGCGCGGTGGGCCAGAGCGTAGCGGCGCACGTCAGGGCGGTCCGCGCGCCCGCCCAGGTGCAGATCCAGCGCGTCGACAGACGGTGGCGAAGGCGCCGTCGGTGCGGAGCGGTATTCATGCGTGGGCGCCAGCGGCGGCAGGCCGGCAAAGGCGGGATCGTCACGCTCGGATGGCCCGGAGATGTCGTCGCCGAAACCGAGCAGGGGCTGTTTGACCAGCTCGCGCAGTTGCTCGGCTTCACCGATGGCCGAACGGCGCCCGTAACTGGTCCACAGCATCAGCCCGGCCAGGGCGTTGGCATCGTGATGGGCAAAGGCCTGGTCGATGCGCTGCTTCAGGCTGGGCAGGTCCGCCGGGCACGTGGCATGGGGCGGGGCATGATCGGGCATGGCCGCATCGCCGCGGCCGGACCCTACCGGTGTGGCCGACAGGTTGGCGCAGGGCTGGTCGGTAAATACCGGCGTGCCGTCGGCGGCGACGCAGCGATGAATGGCCGTCTGCGCCGCCACGGGCGCACCCGGCAAAAGCAGCATGAGAATAAGCCAGCGACGCATCGGCACAGGCTAACCGGCCTGGCATGGCGGCCAAGTGAACGCGCGTTCAGGCCTGGATATGATCGAGCACTGCCAGTGTCGCCTTGGCCCGGTTGAGCGTGTAGATGTGCAGCCCCGGCGCGCCGCCCTCGAGCAGACGCCGGCACAGCTGGCCGACCACTTCGGCGCCCAGCTGACGCACGCTCTCGGCATCGTCACCATAGGCCTGCATGCGTTTGGCGATCCAGCGGGGGATCTCGGCGCCGCACATCTCCGAGAAGCGGCGCAACTGGGTGAAATTGGTGATCGGCATGATGCCCGGCACGATCGGCACATCCACGCCCAATGCCCGCACATCGTCGACGAAGCGGAAGTAGGCATCGGCGTTGAAGAAATACTGCGTGATGGCGGCATCGGCGCCAGCGTCGATCTTGGCCTTGAAATGCTTCAGATCGGCCAGGTGATCGTCGGCCTGCGGATGGGTTTCTGGGTAGCAGCCCACCTCGATGTGGAAGTGGTCGCCGGCGTGGTCGCGGATGAAGGCGACCAGCTCGGCGGCGTAGCGGAAGTCGCCAGGCCGGGCCATGCCTGAGGGCAGGTCACCGCGCAACGCGACCACGCGGTGGCAGCCGATGGCGCGGTAGTCGTCGAGCAGCGCGGCAATTTCCTCGCGCGTGCCGCCCATGCAGGAAAGATGCGGCGCCGCATCCAGGCCCGCGGCCATCAGCGCCTTTACCGTTTCCGGTGTGTAGCTGAGCGTGGAGCCACCGGCGCCAAAGGTGACGCTGGCGTACTCGGGCTTGCGCGGAATCAGGCGCGACAGCGCACGCTCGAACTGGCCGCGCTGATCGTCGGTCTTGGGCGGAAAAAATTCCAGGGAAATGGCGGCCATGGTGTCGGGTCCGAAAGTATTTATCTTTCCATCAAGATGAAAAGAATAATGGACCATCGACCGATATCCGCGCAAGCCCGTCACAGCACCAGGGCGGCCGCGTCGCGCGCTGGCGCCCTGGTGCCGACGAAATCTCAGTCCTGATCGGGCTGCATGGCCGTATAGCCGTCCGGTACCTTGGTGCTCAGATAACCGGCGGGAATGGCCGTATCCAGTCGCACCCGAAGGTGCTGGGTCAGCCCGTGGCCTTGCACATCGATGGCGCGGGGCATCTGCTGGGCATCGGCCCACACCGTCATGGCCATCCCGTGCTGCTGGGCCTTCCAGCCATGGGTGATGACGCCATCGATGACACGCGGCTTGTCCAGTTCGGTCACCGGGCCATCGAATTGCGCCAGCGCCTTCAGCCAGTGCATGGGGTCGGCCTGTTTGGCGGCATCCTGACCGCCGGCCGGCAGCGTCACCTGCATGGCCATGTGCGGCCCGTGCAGCAGGGTCAGCAGTTGGTGCTGGCGTGGATCGACAATGACGCTGGTGGCATCGCTGATATCGGTGCGGGTGCGGCCATTGCGTTCGGCCCACACGTTGATGGTTGGCATGTTCATGCCACCGCTTTGCTGGGTGACCGTCAGGTGCACGGTGGTGAAGTCACGCAGCTGTTGCTGGATGGCGGCAAAGGCATTCTGGCCGCCACCGGGCAAGGTCGGCAGGACCAGCAGGGCGATGGCGAGCACGGCGGCACTGGCGGCGCCGATCCAGCCGGCGCGACGCAGGCGCGGGGCACGGGTGCGGCGCAGCCGATCTTCCAGGGCGCGCTGAGCGTCTTCGGCGCGACGGGTGTCGGGGGTGGCGTCACGCAGGCTGCGCACGTGCGCATCGAGAGTCGGTGACAGCGAGTCGATGGAAAAATCAGTGGTCATGGCGGTTCTCCGGGGCGAGGGCGGCTTCCAGCGCGTGTCGGGCGCGGTGCAGGGTGACGCTGACGTGATTGCGACTCATGCCGGTGGCGCGGGCGATGGCGTCGATCTCCAGCCCTTGCACGCAACGCAGCGTGAAGCATTCGGCTTCGGCCGGTTTCAGCCGTGCCAGCGCCTGGCGCAGACGTTGCGCGCGTTCGCCCTGTTCGGTGTGGGCGTCCGGCTCCGGTTCGGCGCTGTCCAGACGGTGTTGCGCCCAGTGCGGCAGCAGGCGCTGGCGGCGTTGCTGGCGGCGCAGCCGATCAATCGCGGCACGGGTGGCGGCGGTCGCCAGCCAGGCCGGCCACGAGCTCACCTGGTGTGGTGGGGACTGCAGCAGCTTTACGAATACATCCTGCTGCACGTCTTCGGCGCTGGCATGACGACCCAACACGCGATAGGCGGCCAGATAAACATGGCGCCCGTACTGGCGGGCGAGCGAGGCGACCTCGGCGTGGCTGGGCGGCGACATGGCGGCCTCGTTCGGTGGTGAGGCGGTGATGGACACGGGCGATTCCTCGGCTGCAATTCACCCATAAAGACGTGCCACGCGCGCTGATCTTACAAAGCCGCGCCGCGGCGTGCGCATAATGGGCGCCAACGTGCACGAAGGAGGCGCACATGATGGTTGTCGCCACGATGGCGCTGGCGCTGGCGTCGAGTGCTGGCACATGCGCCCGCGTACCGCACAGCGAGGCGCTGGCCGTGGTTTGCTCGCAGCCACCCCTGCATGCCTTGCAGCAGCGTATCGACCGTTTGAGCGCGGTACTTCGAGGTGATTATCGCGGTGAACAGCGGCGTCTTTTCGCCGAGGGCGAACGGTTTTTCCGCATCGAGCGCGAGGCGTGCGCACAAGCAGATGCGGCCGGTGGCATCAGCGAGTGCCTTCGCCAGACATTGGGCCGGCGCTTGCACACCTTGCAGCGCCTGCAGAAAGCGCCGCAGGCCCTGGCGGGGTCCGTGGCCAGCTACCTCTATGTCTATCCCGACTACCTGCAACGCTTCGCCAACGACTACCAGGGGCGAACGGTACACGTCTTTGGTGTGGTACGGCCCGCGCATTGCAGCGTGGATGGCCATCTGGCGGCCTCACGTGCGGCGCTGGTATTTCACGGCACATCGTTGTCGCTGGATCTGCCGCCGTTGCGCGCCGAGCAGGGCAAGGCATTGTGTCGCCAGGCCCCGGCACGCTGGTGGCGTGTGCAGGTTCAGCTGCGCGATCGTCGCCTGCGATTGACATGGAAACCGCAAGGAGCAGGGCGTTGAAGCCGTTGGCTGGCGTGCAGCTGGAGACGACCACCGATTGGCCAGCCGCCGAGGCGAAGATACTCAGCGACGGCATCGTCGGCTTCAACCGTGCGGCCCGGCCCGACCTGGAGCCGGTCGAGGCCGAGCAGCGCTTTCTGGTGGTGGCGCGCGATGGCGCTGGCCGGGTGTGTGGCGGGCTGCGTGCACGCTGTTTCTGGAACACGCTGCACATCGAGTTGATGTGGGTGCACCAGGCGCAGCGCGGTCGGGGGCTGGGGCGCGACATTCTGGCCGCCGCCGAGGATCGGGCGGTGTCGCTGGGCTATGCGCTGGCCCATGTAGAAACCACCAGCTGGCAGGCGCTGACGTTTTATCGCAAGGTCGGCTACGCCTTGCGTTACGCCATGGAAGGGCGTCCGGTGGGCGAGACGTCCTACTATCTGTCGCGCAGCTTGCCCGTTTAGTCGCAGTACTTTAAGGTTGGCGCGCCTGCAGGGCGACCTGCTTGCCGCCAGGAAGGTGCTGGCGGCCGACCTCGACAAAATCCATGGCGGCATGGAAAGCAGCCGACGCCGGGTTGGGTGGCGCGATGTCGTACTCGCAGCCGATCACGCTGACGTCTTTCCGCGCCCAGGTGAAGGCGCCCGCGTACAGCGCCGCCGCATGGCCGGCGCGGCGCGCCTCGGGCGCCACCACGACACGGTCGATATAGGCAAAACGCGCGTAGCGGTCGGCAAACCAGCGGTAGTTGGCACTGGCGTAATCGGCGCCTTCGCGCAGCACCAGTACAAAGGCATGCGGGGCGCCCACCGGACCGATAGCGCGGTGCCAGCCCGGTTGTGCCAGCAGGTGCGCCAGATGCGCACCGTCCATGGGGCTGAGCACGGCGACAAAGCGCGCGTTGAGCGACAGGATGGCCGCATGATCAGCGGACTCGATGGGCCGCGGTTGCATGCTCACCACATCAAGTCGTCGGGCACCGGCGGGAACTGGTCGTAGTAATCGTCGTCCTCGCTGCGCTTGGCATCAGCGTCGCCGTGATCGACCACGATCAGGGTGGCCTCGCGTTCGCGTACCTTGTCGGCCGACGCGCGCGGCAGCAGCGCGTAGCCCTCGCCATGACGGCAGATCACCAGCGCGCCGCGCGCCAGCTGACCGCGCAGGTCGGCGGTGATGCGCACATCACGAATCACGCTGCCATCGGTAAACCGATACGGCTCTTCGCCGTCCAAGGGAATCTGGTGCGTGTTGATGATGTGCACCGCCTGGGCGTGGGCTTCCCTGGCCTGCGCCTTGGCCTTGTGCTCGGCGGCCAGAGCGCGGTCACGCTCGGCGCGTTCGGCCTGCAGGCGCGCGCCGTCCACGTCTGACGCGGGCGCGTCGGCCTGCTTGCCTTTCTGCTTGCGCTGGCGATTTTTCTCGCGCACCACTTCGTTGACCTTGGACTTCTTGGCCAGGCCTTGTTTGAGCAGCTGATCCTGCAGGGCGTTTCGCATGGGATTTTTCCGGGCGGCGCTTCAAGTCCGCCATCACGTGCCAAAGTGATGATTTTCGTGGATGCGTGGTGGCCTGTCCATGTGTCCGGACATGTCTTCGCGCCATGGACAATGCGGGTGTGCAGTGTCAGATTTCTGGACCAGGCAAGCTTCACACGATTGGGTTGTTGGTAACGAGGGGAAACGCATGCGAGCGATCAGGGGTGTTTGGCTGGGACTGATGCTGGCGTTGCCGGCGGTGGCCACGGCGGCGAGCGCGCCACCGGACGGGGCGACTGTCGAGCTATGGCACGGCCGAATACCACCCGACGGCACGCGCCAGGCGGTCACCGAGAAAAACGGTGGCACCAACAGCCAGACGCCGGCCTCGAAAGCCGATCCGCAGGCTACCCAAGCCAGCTTGCCGAACCTGACCATCCACCTGCCCAAGTCCAACCCGACGCACACGGCGGTGGTGGTGTGCCCGGGTGGCGGTTACGGCTTTCTGGCGTTCGACTGGGAGGGCACGCAGGTGGCGCGCTGGTTCAACGCGCACGGCGTGGCGGTGTTCATACTGCAGTATCGCTTCGGGCCGAAACATCACTACCCGCAACCGACCGACGATGGCCGCCGCGCGATGCGCTGGGTGCGTTATCACGCCGCCGACTACGGCATCGATCCCAGGCACATCGGCATCATGGGGTTCTCGGCCGGCGGCCATCTGGCGTCCACCGTATCCACGCATTACGCCGACAGCACGGCCATTGGCCATGACGCCATCGCCCGCGTATCGGCGCGACCGGATTTCACCATTCTGGGTTATCCGGTGATCACCATGAAAAAGTCCTTCACGCACATGGGATCGCGCCAGAACCTGCTGGGCAAGCACCCGTCGCAGGCCTTGGTGAACAAGCTTTCCAACGAAACCCAGGTCACGTCGGACACGCCGCCGGCTTTCATCTATGTGACCGATGCCGACACGCTGGTGCCGCCCACCAACAGCATTGAGTACTACCTGGCACTGCATCGCCACCATGTGCCGGCGGAGCTTCATGTGTTTCGTGTCGGCGGGCATGGCTCGGGGCTGGGCAGCAAGGACAAGCTGCTGGCCGTGTGGCCCGATCTGCTGGCGCGCTGGATGGCCGGCATGGGCCTGATGACATACCCGGGACTTGGTGTCGAACACAGTCCGATCCAGTAAGCGTCAGGTGGCCGGTCCGATCATAAAAAAAAGCGCGACCGCAAAGGCCGCGCTTTTTTGTTGACCGATACCGGTGCCAGGTACCGGAGGCGATCAGTAGCGGTAGTGCTCGGGCTTGTACGGGCCGTCCACCGGCACGCCGATGTAGTCGGCCTGCTCCTTGGTCAGACGCGTCAGCTTCACGCCGATCTGCTCCAGGTGCAGGCGCGCCACTTCTTCGTCCAGCTGCTTGGGCAGGCGGTAGACGGTGTTCTGGTAGCTGTCCTTGTTGGCCCAAAGGTCGATCTGCGCCAGCGTCTGGTTGGAGAAGCTGTTGGACATCACGAACGCCGGGTGGCCGTGCGCGCAGCCCAGGTTCACCAGGCGACCGTCGGCCAGCAGGTAGATGCCGTGGCCATCCGGGAAGGTGTAGTAATCGACCTGCGGCTTGATGTTCTCGCGCTTGATGCCATCGGCCTGCTGCAGCTTCTCGACCTGGATCTCGTTGTCGAAGTGGCCGATGTTGCAGACCAGGGCGTGGTTCTTCATGCCCTTCATGTGTTCGAAGGTGATGATGTCGCGATTGCCGGTGGTGGTGACGTAGATGTCAGCCTCGCCAAGGGTGTCCTCGACGGTGGTGACCTCGAAGCCTTCCATCGCCGCCTGCAGCGCGTTGATCGGGTCGATCTCGGTGACGATGACGCGCGCGCCGAAGCCCTTCAGCGAATGCGCACAGCCCTTGCCGACATCGCCGTAGCCGCAGACCACGGCGACCTTGCCGGCCACCATCAGGTCGGTGGCGCGCTTGATGCCGTCGGCCAGCGATTCGCGGCAGCCGTAAAGGTTGTCGAACTTGCTCTTGGTGACCGAGTCGTTGACGTTGATGGCCGGCACCAGCAGCTTGCCCTGTTCGGCCAGCTGGTACAGGCGATGCACGCCGGTGGTGGTCTCTTCGGAGACGCCCACCCAGTCAGCGGCGACAGTCTTCCAGAAGCCCGGGCGCTCGTCGCGGGTCTTCTTCAGCAGGTTCTTGATGACCTGCTCTTCGGTGCTGGTGCCGGGCTGGTCGACCCAGTCCGAACCATTTTCCATTTCCACGCCGTTGTGGATCAGCAGCGTGGCGTCGCCGCCGTCGTCGACGATCAGCTGCGGACCCTTCTGGCCCGGATGGGTCAGCATGTCCAGCGTGCACTGCCAGTATTCTTCCAGCGTCTCGCCCTTCCAGGCGAACACCGGCACGCCGCTGGCGGCGATGGCCGCGGCGCAGTCATCCTGCGTGGAGAAGATGTTGCACGAGGCCCAGCGCACCGAGGCGCCCAGGTCGACCAGGGTCTCGATCAGCACCGCCGTTTCCTTGGTCATGTGCAGTGAGCCCGACAGGCGCACATCCTTCAGCGGCTTGTCACCGGCATATTTGGCGCGGATTGCCATCAGGCCTGGCATTTCCTGCTCGGCCATGGTGATGCGCTTGCGGCCGGCGTCGGCCAGACCAATATCGCGGACGTTGTAGTCGTGCGTGGAGTCTTTCATCACGGCATTCATGGTTTGCTTGGCTCCGTTGTCTAGGGCGCCGTTGCGGGTGGTTCGCCGAGCCTGACCGAGGCCGAAAACGCGCTCTTCCAAGCGCTTCCCAGCCCAGTTGCAACGCCCCTCGGCGGCATTGAGACGGTCATTATATCGCTGTGTCCGGATAAAACGATGTCAACCGCGTGGAAACGGCGTAAATGCGCACATGCCATAAGCGTGTGGCCGGTGCGTTCACATTCGGCGCGTATAGTGGAGGGCTAACCGAACTGGAGGAAACATGACCACGCGAACCGATTCCGACGAGCTGCGCAACATCGAGTTTCTGCCCCACGACGGCCCGCTGCGTGATGACGTCAGACGTCTGGGCGCCCAGGTGGGCCGGATGCTGGCAGAGCAGGGTGGCGAGCCCTTCCTGGAACGCGTGGAAAATGTGCGCACAGCGGCCATCAGCCGACGCGAGGCTGGCAATGACGTGCAGACCCTGGCCGGCAAGCTGAGCGGCCTGGATGTGGCCGAAAGCGAGTCGCTGGCGCGCGCCTTCGCCGCCTACTTCCATGCCGTGAACATTGCCGAGCGCGTGCATCGTATTCGCCGTCGCCGCGACTATCAGCGCGACGCCGACGCACCCTCGCAGCCCGAATCGCTGGCCGATGTGCTGGAAAAGCTCAAGGCCCAGGGCGTGTCGGCCGACGAGTTGCTGCAGTGGATCGACCGGCTGGATGTGGAGCCGGTGTTTACCGCCCACCCCACCGAGGCCGTGCGCCGCTCGCTGCTGGAAAAGGAGCAGGAGATCGTGCGTGCGCTGGTCGCCGATTTCGATGCCAGCCTGCCGCCGGCCGAGCGCGCCGTGGACTTGGCGCGCATGCGCATGGCCATGACCGCCAGCTGGCAGACCGCCGAGGCCTCGCGCGTGAAGCCCTCGGTGCAGGACGAGTTCGAGCACGTCACCTTCTACCTGTCCGATCCCATCTACCGAGTGCTGCCGGCGTTCTATGAAAGCTTCCAGCACGAGCTCAAGCGCGTTTACGGCATCGAGCAGCCGCTGCCGCGCGTGCTGCGCTTTGCCTCGTGGGTGGGCGGCGACATGGACGGCAACCCCAACGTCGGTGCCGATACCATCACCGAGACGCTGCGTGCGCAGCGCGCGCAGGTGCTGGAGCGCTACATCGACGACTGCGCTCACCTGGGTCGGCTGCTCAGCCAGACCGATGACCGCATCAACGTCGATGCCGCCTTGCGCGAGCGCCTGGCGCATTACCGCGAACAGTTCCCCGAGGCCGATGCGCAGATTCGTCCGCGCCATCGCGACATGCCGTATCGCTGCCTGCTGACGCTTATGAAGGCGCGCCTGGAGGCCACGCTGGACGATGCCGACACCGGTTACGCCAGCGTTGACGGCTTCGCCGAGGATCTGGGCCTGATCGCCGCCAGCCTGCGCGCCAACAAGGGCGAGCATGCCGGTCTGTTTGCCGTCGAGCGTTTGCAGCAGCGCGTGCGCAGTTTCGCCTTCCATCTGGCGCGCCTGGACGTACGCCAGGATTCACGTGTGCATGCCGATGCGCTGGCTGCGCTGCTGGGTGACGAAGGCTGGGCCGAGCGCGAGGTCGGCGAGCAGGTTGCCACGCTGCGTGATTACGCCAAGGGCGACAAGGCGCTGGCCGCCGGCGAGGACGAAACCGCCACGCGTCTGCGCGATGTATTCACCGCCATGGCCGCCGGCCGCGAGCGTTACGGTGCCGAAGCGCTGGGTCTTTACATCATCTCCATGGCCGAATCGGCGGCCGACGTGCTGGCCGTGCTGGCGCTGGCGCGCCACGGCGGTTTGACCGAGCCTGCCGACGCGGGAGGCGATCGCGTGCCGCTGGATATCGCGCCGCTGTTCGAGACCGTGGATGATCTCACGCATGGCCCGGACACCTTGCGCGCGCTGCTGGAGGATCCGGTCTACCGCGCACACCTGAAGCAGCGCGGTGATCGTCAGTTCATCATGTTGGGTTACTCGGACAGCGGCAAGGATGGTGGCATTCTGGCTGCGCGTTGGGGGTTGCAGCGCGCTCAGGTGGAACTGCTCAAGGTGGCCCGCGAGGCCGGCATCGAAGTGGTGTTCTTCCACGGCCGTGGTGGTTCGGCCAGCCGCGGTGGTTCACGTGTGACGCCGGCGCTGATGTCCTCGCCGCGTGGTTCGGTCGCCGGTCGTTTGCGTGTGACCGAGCAGGGCGAGGTGATTCATCGCCGCTACGGCATCCGCGCGCTGGGCGTGCGTCATCTGGAGCAGACCGTGGGCGCGGTGCTGCGCGCCAGCCTGCGCCCGCGCGAACCTGACACCCGCGAGGATGACTGGCGTGCGCGCATGTCGCAGCTGGCCGCCTACAGCCGCGAAACCTATCGCGATTTCGTCACCGATCCGAACTTCGTGCAGTACTTCCGCACCGCCACCCCGATCGACGTGATCGAGCACATGACGCTGGGCTCGCGCCCGTCGCGCCGTCGCTCCATGCGTGGCGTGGAGGATCTGCGTGCCATTCCCTGGGTGTTCTCCTGGACGCAGTGCCGCTCCATCATGCCCGGCTGGTACGGCGTGGGCAGCGCGCTGGAGCGTGGTGCGGAAGAATTCGGCGAAGATGCGTTGGCGGAAATGGCCCGCGACTGGCCGTTCTTGGCGACGCTGCTCAACGACGTGGAGATGGTGCTGGCCAAGGTCGACCTGGATATCGCCGAGACCTTCTCGCGCCTGTCCGGTGATCTGCACGGCCACTTCTTCCCGAAGATTCGCGAAGAGTTCGAGCGCACCGTGAAATGGGTGCTGCGCCTGAAGGGTCAGGATCGCCTGCTGACTGATGATCGCCGCCTGGAGCTGTCGATCCGCTTGCGCAACCCGTACATCGATCCGATGAGCGTGCTGCAGGTGAACCTGCTTGAGCGCTGGCGTCAGGGCGGTAGCGACGATGCCCAGCTGTTGCGCGCGCTGGTCGCTTGCGTCAACGGCGTGTCGCAGGGGCTGCAGAACACCGGCTGAGCCGCACGCGTACCCGCGGCGCTGTGGCACCGGTGTCGACCGCGCTGGCGATACTTCGATCCCGCAGCGGTTCGCAGCCTTGGGTCGCGGGAAGACCGCATGCGTGCCCGCCGTTTTGCCGTGCCGGTGCGTCCCTCGACGGGAGCGCACCGGTCGACGGCGGCGCTTGCGCCCGGGACGTCGCCCCATGCGGCTTCATCCGGAGCCATCCGCTGCCTATTCCGTTCCATCGCCGAATCGGCCGTCCGCCGGCCGGATGCCTTGGCAGGCGTGGAAGCGACATCCGTGTGCGCGGCGAAAAATTGTGAATGGACGCTTAAACGTCCATCAATTGGATTGGATGGCTGGTCTTGAAGGTCGGCGTCAATGCCCTATCTACCGCAAAGCCAGAGCCGCGGACCGCGGGTACCGTGCCTGGCGTCGTATCGCTGCGCCAGGGTGCGACAATCCGCCGGCCGCCTGCCGGCGAATCGATCCCGGTGACGAGACGACGCCAGGGCGCCGAGCCGTCTTCCGCAATGCGAATGCCGCGGCACCGGCAACCGAACCGATCGATGCGTTGGAGGTGATTGTCATGAGCGTGAGTCAACTCATCCCCTGGAACCGTAACCGCACCGCGCTGGCGACCCAGCCGCAGGCGCGTGATCCATTCCTTTCCCTGCACCGCGAGGTCAACCGCCTGTTCGACGACCTGTGGCGCCAGTTCGACGCGCCAGCGGCCGTCGGCGGCATGGGCGGCTGGCCGGCCATCGAGCTGGAGGAGCAGGACAAGGCGCTCGTACTCAGTGCCGAGCTGCCGGGCATGGACGAGAACGACGTCGAAGTCACTTTCGTCGACCAGGCTCTGGTCCTGCGCGGCGAACGCAAGGGCGGCCGCGACGACAACGCGCGCCGCGCCAGCGAGCGCTTCTACGGACGTTTCGAGCGCCGCATTCCGCTGGACGTGGAGATCGAGCCGGAGAAGGCCAAGGCGGAATTCCGCAACGGCGTGCTGACGGTGACCCTGCCGAAGTCGCCGCAGGCGCAGTCCGAGCCGGTGCGCATCCGCGTCTCGAAGGCCGCCTGAGCGTGGCTGCTTCCGTTTTGCCGCCGGCTTCTTCCGCCGGCGGCCTATTCTAGGGCCCGCGGTCGGCGCGGCGGTGCGCGCCGGCCGCCTTTTTCCAAGGGGGTAGCGATTCATGCGTATTGCCCAGATTGCTCCGTTGTACGAGTCGGTACCGCCGCGTCTTTACGGCGGCACCGAGCGCATCGTGGCCTACCTGTCCGATGCGCTGGTCGATCTCGGCCACGAGGTCACCGTGTTTGCCAGCGCCGATGCGCACACCCGCGCGCGCCTGGTGCCCGTGCGCGACTGCGCCGTGCGCCTGGACCCGGCGCCGCTGAAGTCCGACATTGCCTCGCACCTGTCGATGCTGCAGGAGGTGCGCCGCCGCGCCGATGCATTCGACATCCTGCATTTTCATACCGAGCTGCTGCACCTGCCGTTCTTCGAGGACCGTGCCAGCCGTACCCTGACCACGCTGCACGGGCGTCTGGACCTCAAGGGCCTGGCCGAGGCGTACCACGATTTCCCGCACTATCCGCTGGTGTCGATTTCCGAACAGCAGCGCCAGCCGCTGCGTTTCGCCAACTGGGCCGGCACCGTGCCGCACGGGCTGCCGGCCGACCTGTACCGGCCGGTGGCGGAGCCGGCCGGCGACTACCTGGCCTTTCTCGGCCGCACCGCGCCGGAGAAACGGCCCGATCGTGCGGTGGCGATCGCGCGTCGCGCCGGCGTGCCGCTGCGCATGGCGGCCAAGGTCGATGCCGTCGATCTCGACTATTTCAACAAGCAGGTCAAGCCGCTGCTGGACGATCCGCTGGTGCGCTTCATCGGCGAGATCGGCGATCAAGGCAAGCAGCACTTCCTCGGCAATGCCCGCGCGCTGCTGTTCCCGATCGACTGGCCCGAGCCGTTCGGCTTGGTGATGATCGAGGCCATGGCTTGCGGCACGCCGGTGATCGCCTGGGATTGCGGTGCCGTGCGCGAGGTGGTCGAGGACGGCATCAGCGGTTTCGTGGTGCGTTCGGAGGAAGAAGCGGCTGCCGCCGTCCGCAAGGTACGCGAGCTGGATCGCCGGCGCGTGCGCGAGGCATTCGAGCGGCGCTTTTCGGCGACGGCGATGGCACGTGGCTACCTGGCCATCTACCGGCGCCTGGCAGCGACCGGCACGCCGGCTCCGGATCCGCAGTCGGCGCAATATGCCTGAGGCGGCCATGGACGCGAACGTGACCCAGGGTGCGGCGACGACCGCGCGCAGCCTGTTCGCGCTCAAGGACGGCGACAGTTTCGTCGTCTGCGACGCCCATGGCGACATCGGCGGTGGCGACGGCGACGATGGCCTGTTCCGCGACGACACACGCGTGCTGTCGTGCTGGCGGCTGCAGGTCGGCGGTCGCCCGCCGTCACTGCTCAGCGCCGCGGTCAGCCAGGACAACGTGTTCTTCACCGCCCACCTGGGCGACCGGCCGATGCCGCACGGCACGGCCTACATGGAGCGCATGCGTTTCCTGTGGGACGGGCGCCTGTACGAGCGTATCGCCTGCGTGAACTATGGCGAGCAGCCGCTGCGGTTGCCATTGCGCCTGGTGTTCGCAGCCGACTTCCACGACATGATGGAAGTCCGCGGCGCGTACCGGGGCGCTCGCGGGCGCCTGCTGGCGGCCGAGCTCGGCACGCAGTCGGTGGCGCTGCGCTACGCCGGCCTGGATGGCTGCCTGCGCCGCAGCGTGATCGCGTTTTCCCGGGTTCCGGACGCGCTCGCCGCCGACGCCGCGGATTTCGTCGTCACGCTGCCACGGCTGGGACGCAGCGAGTTGTACGTCGAAATCGGTGCCGAGCCGGCGCGGCCCGGCCGCGCCCGCTTCCGCCATGCCGCCGCGCAGGCGCGCCGGACGATGCGCGCGCGCCGGCGCCGCGGCGCCCACGTGCGCAGCAGCGGCCATCTGTTCAACGCCTGGCTGGAGCGTTCCGGCGCCGACATCGCACTGCTGACCAGCGAGTTGCCAACCGGGCCGTATCCGTATGCCGGCATCCCGTGGTTCTCCACGCCGTTCGGTCGCGACGCCATCGTCACCGCACTGCAGACGCTGTGGCTGGACCCGGCGCTGGCACGCGGGGTGCTGGCCTTCCTGGCCCGGCACCAGGCGCACGAGACCTCAGCGTTCCGCGACTCGGCGCCGGGCAAGATCATGCACGAGACGCGCAAGGGCGAGATGGCGCAGTTGCAGGAGTTGCCGTTCGGCCTGTACTACGGCGGCGTCGACACCACACCGCTGTTCGTGATGCTGGCCGGCGCCTACGCCGAGCGCACCGGCGACGACGCTTTCATCGACACCTTGTGGCCGTCGCTGATCGCCGCCTGTGGCTGGATCGAGCGTGCCTGCGACGCGCATCCGCAGGGCTGGCTGGCCTACGATCGCGGCGCCGACAGCGGCCTGGCCAATCAGGGCTGGAAGGACAGCGGCGACTCGGTGTTCCACGCCGATGGCCGCCTGCCGCGCGCGCCGATCGCGCTGGTCGAGGTGCAGGGGTATGCCTTCGCCGCCTGGCGCGCGATGGCGGCGCTGGCCGAGCGGCGCGAGGACGCGGCTGCCGCCGCACGCTGGCGCCGGCGTGCGGCGGCCATGCGCGAAGCGGTGGAACGCCATTTCTGGGACCCTCAGCTGGGCACCTACGGCCTGGCCATCGACGGCGACGGCGCACTGTGCCGGGTACGCACCTCCAATCCCGGCCACCTGCTGTACGTCGGCCTGCCGGCTGCGGCACGCGCGCAGGCGGTGATCCGGCAGTTCCGCTCGCCGGCGTTCGACAGCGGCTGGGGCGTGCGCACGCTGGCCTCGGACCAGGTGCGCTTCAACCCGACCTCCTACCACAACGGTTCGGTGTGGGCGCACGACGTGGCCCTGTGCGCGGCCGGCATGGCGCGCTATGGCGACCGTGACGGCGCGGTGCGCATCCTCGGCGAACTGTTCGAGGCGGCAGCGCATTTCGGCATGCGCCTGCCGGAACTGTTCTGCGGCTTCAACCGTGCCGCCGGTGAGCCGCCGGTCGCCTATCCGGTGGCTTGCCTGCCGCAGGCCTGGGCCGCTGGCGCGGTGTTCATGCTGCTGCAGGCCTGCCTGGGATTGCGCGTGGACGGCCGCCGCGGCGTGGTGCACCTCGACCGGCCACGGTTGCCGCACGGCCTGGACCGCCTGTCGCTGCAACGGCTGGCGGTGGGCAGGGGCGGCATCGACATCGGTTTCGAGCGCATTGGCGGGCGGGTGGTGGCGTACCGCACCGGCGGCGATCCGGGTATCGACGTGCTGGCGCGAATCTAGCCGCCGGGTCTGGCGCGGAGCCGTGGCTGATTCGCGGCGGCCGCGCCAGGCCCGGTGGATGGTTGCGGTGCCGCGGACGGTGCGGTCCGACGCGGATCGACGGATCATGGACCGGGATTCGGGATTGCTGCCCGCCGGTGCGTCCGTTATCGGACACGGCGTCCGCGAGCGGACGCACCGGCGCCGGCGGGTGTCGCCTGGGCATCACACAAGCCGTTGATATACAAGCCCGCGGTGGCATCGGACACGGTTGGCACACGGTTTGCGAAAGCCGTCGCATGGACGTCGCCAACACCACCCTCAAGACCCGCAAGCGGCGCCGGCTGCGCTGGATGATCGGCGCCGGCGCGTGTGCCGCCGCCGTCCTGGCGGTCGTGCTGTGGCGGCTCGGCCCCGCGTTGCCGACAGTCCAGCGCGCCAGCGTCTGGATCGACACCGTCAAGCATGGCCCGATGCTGCGCGAGGTGCGCGCCACCGGCACGCTGGTGCCGCTGGAAAGCCGCTGGCTGGCGGCGGCGACCCCGGCGCAGGTGGAAAAGATCCTGGTCTGGCCCGGCGCCCGGGTGAAACCGGACACGGTGCTGATGCGTCTGGGCAATCCGGAAGTCGAGGACCGCCTGCGCAACGCGCAGGCGCAGGTGGCGGCGGCGCGGGCACAGGTGGCGGCCAAGCGTGCGCAGCTGCATTCGCAACTGCTCGATACGCGCGCCCAGGAAGCCGATGCCCAGGCCGCCTACGCCTCGGCCCGGGTGAAAGCCGCAGCCGATGCCAAGGCGATCAGGCAGCAGTTGATTCCGCGTGTGGAATATCAGCAGGAGCTGATCGCACTCAAACAGCTCAAGTACCGCGTGGACATCGACACACAGCGCGTCGTCGCCTTCGCCGGAGCAATGCAGGCACAGCTGGCCGCGGCGACGGCCGATCTCAACCAGCAGCGCAGCAACCTGGTGCTGCGCCAGCGCCAGGCCGACGCACTGGTGGTGCGCGCCGGCATCAGCGGCGTGCTGCTGCAGCAGGTGCCGGTGCAGGAGGGCCAGCAGGTCGCCGCCGGTGCCAACCTGGCGCGGGTGGCGCGGCCGGACGTGCTGATCGCGCGGCTGCAGGTACCGGAGGTGCAGGCCAAGGACGTCGCACTCGGCATGCCGGTGACGGTGGACACCTACAACGGTCTGGTGCAGGGCACCGTCTCGCGCATCGACCCGGCGGTGACCGACGGCAGCGTGCGCGTGGACGTGCACCTGAGCAGTCCGTTGCCGCCCGGCGCGCGGCCGGATCTGTCGGTGGACGGTCGCATCCTGGTCGCGCGGCTGGCGCACGTGCTCTCCGTCGGCCGCCCGGCGCAGGCCAAGGCCCATGGCGACATCAGCCTGTTCCGGCTCGACCCGGCCAGCGGCATCGCCACGCGGGTGCCGGTACGCATCGGCGCGGTCTCGGTCGACCGCGTGCAGGTGCTGCACGGCCTGAAGGCCGGCGACCAGGTGATCCTGTCCGATACCAGCCAGTGGGACGGCTACGACCGGATCCGGGTCGAATGAGCGTCCGGACCCCGTATGCGGCATGCCGCCATGCGGCCGGGACACGGCCGTGCGCCGCCCGGCACGCCCGGCACGCCCGGTGCGCCCGGTGCGCCCGGTGCGCCCAGTGCGCCCAGTGCGCCCAGTGCGCCCAGTGCGCCCAGTGCGTGCCGGGTGCCTTGCCGTCGGAGACGTCTGCCGCCATCCGAAGGGTATCCATCGTCATCCCGGCGCAGGCGGGGACCCGGTGACTTGGTACGTTTGCAGACACGTGCTGCCAGCGTGCGCCCGGGTGGCGACGGCGGGTGGTCCGTGCCGGGGTGCGCAGTTTCTCTTTCCCTGTTTTCAACCCATTCGACAAGGATGAAGCCATGCATGCGTCCGAGCCCGTCATCACCCTCGAAGGCGTGCGCAAGGTGTTCCAGACCGACGAGGTCGAGACCCACGCGCTCAGCGAAGTGCACCTGGGCGTGGCCCAGGGCGAATACGTGTCGATCTCCGGTCCGTCCGGCTGCGGCAAGACCACGCTGTTGTCGATCCTGGGCCTGCTCGACACCGCCAGCGAAGGCCGCTACGTGCTCAACGGCCACGACGTCGCCGGCCTCAACGCGGCGGCCCGGGCGCGCATTCGCAATGCGCACATCGGTTTCATTTTCCAGGCCTTCAATCTGATCGGCGACCTGACCGTGGCCGAGAACGTGGAGCTGCCGTTGACCTATCGCGGCGGCATCGGCACCGCCGAGCGCCGCCAACGCGTCGAGGAGGCGCTGCAGCGCGTGGGCATGGCGCACCGCATGCGTCATTACCCGGCGCAGCTGTCCGGCGGCCAGCAACAGCGCGTGGCGGTGGCGCGCGCGCTGGTCGGCAAGCCGGCGATCCTGTTGGCCGACGAGCCCACCGGCAACCTGGACTCGCGCAACGGCGAAGCCGTGATGGCACTGCTGGACGAGCTGCACAAAGCCGGCTCGACCATCTGCATGGTTACCCATGATGCGCGCTATGCCGAGCTTGCCCAGCGCAAAATCCGCCTGTTCGATGGCCGCGTGGTGGACGAGGACACCTTCGAGCGCCTGCGCCGCGAGGATGAAGCCCGCCTCGAAGCGCTGATCGCCCCGCACACCGGCGCACCGGCGTGAACGTCGCTCTGACCGAACTATGGCGCGCCTGGCGAGCCAGCCTGCGCCGTCCGGGGTTCGTGCTGCTGGCGGCCGGCGTGCTGGCTCTGGGTATTGGTGCCAGCGTGGCAGTGTTTGCCCTGATCAACGGCACATTGCTGCAGCGCCTGCCATTTCCGCAGGCATCACGCGTGGTGGTGCTGGGCAAAATTTTTTCGGGCGAAGTGGGGCCGATCTCGCCACACGAGTATCAGTATCTCAAGCACATGCCGGGCGTGAAGTCACTGGGCCTTATCCGTCCTGGCTCGGTGACCAATATTTCCGGTAGCGGCGCACCGCGCCAGATCCCGGTGACCTACATCGATCGCGGCCTGCTTCCTGCGCTGGGGGTTCGGCCCGTGCTGGGGCGAAATTTCAGTGTTGCCGAGGATCGTCCTGGCGGCCCCTCTGTGGTGCTGCTGAGCCACGGTCTTTGGCAGCGCCGCTATGGCGGCGCACGCGATGTGGTGGGCCAGGGCATGCAGGTGGAAGGGCGCGCGGCGACCATCATCGGCGTATTGCCCAAGGGGTTGGATACCTTGTCGCACGCTGGCGGTATCTTTCTGCCATTGGCTTTGCCAGCGGCCAGCCGTGATTACAACCATAGCGGCCACATGGCCATTGCCCGCCTTGATGGTGGTGTATCGATTCACGACGTGGCCGCGCAGGCCGATGCACGTGAGCGGGCGATGTATCGCGATATGGGCATGGGCGGTCACTGGGACCGGCCACAGTTTGGCGCTGCCACGCTGGACGTCACCCTGCATCGTGGTGAGCGGCCGCTGTTGATGCTGTTCACTGCCAGTGCCGCCGTGGTGCTGCTGATCGCCCTGGTCAATCTGACCAACCTGATGCTGCTACGCACCTTGTCGCGAAGCCATGATGCCGCTGTGCGTCATGCCTTGGGCGCGCCATTTCTTCGCCTGCTGCTACCTGCCATGGGCGAAGGCCTGTTGGTCGGCGCGGGCGGGGCTCTGGTTGGCATGGCGTTGGCATGGGCCGGATTGGTGGCCTTGCGAGATCGCATTCCAGCCGAGTGGCTGCATGGTGGCCAGATCACGGTGGGGCCGATGGCGTGGGTGTTGGCCTTTGCCGTGGGCATCATCGGTGCGCTGCTGGCGGCGTGCCTGGGCGCTTGGCGCAGCCGTCACGCCATGGGCGTGGACACCCTGCGCGAAGGTGGACGCAGTGGGTTGGGGCTGCGCAGCGGCCGCCTGGGACGCGCGCTGGTGGTGGCCCAGGTGGCTTTGGCCATGGCCCTGTTGAGCTCAGCCGGCGTTGTCGCGCACAGCCTATACACCGCCTCGCAGACGCCGCTGGGCTTTTCCAGCGAGCACATCCTCACCTTCGAGCTGGCGCCGGTGAAAGCCCACTATCCAGACGGGCAGGCGGTCAAGGCGATGTCGCAGCGCCTGGTGCAGCGCCTGCGCTTGATTCCCGGCGTGACGGATGCGGCCGTGACCACCAACCTGCCCACAGGTGATGGGCTCTATGATCAGTTCAACAATCGTCTTGAAGCGGCCGGCGGCAAACAGTTCTATGCCCAGCTGCATGGTGTGGGAAATGGCTTTTTCCAGTTGTTTTCCATGACCCGGTATCAGGGCCGGGTGTTCACGCATGACGACACGGGCGGCAGTGAGCCGGTGGCTGTGGTCAGTCGTGATTTGGCCACCAAGTATTACGACGGCCATGCCGTCGGCAAGCTGATCAAGATCGACATGGCCGAGGGACCGGCCGTGCCTGTGCGCATTGCCGGGGTGGTCGCCAGCACCTATCAGTATGGGCCGTTGGCGCCTAGAACCCCGGTACTTTATCTGCCGTTGGCGCAGATGCCTGCATCCACGTTCGCGATCGTGCAGAAGATAGAGCCGCTGCGCTTTGCCCTTCACGTACAGGGCCGGGTGGGCGACTGGCGCGCAGCGGTGCAAAAGGCGGTGGCCGAGGTGGCGCCCGCTCAGCCCATTTCCCATGTGCAGCCCATGCGCCGCATCGTTCGGCAAACCACGGCCAACGCTCGCCTGAGCCTGTGGCTGATCAGCCTGTTCGCTGCGCTGGCGCTGCTGCTGGCGGTGGCGGGCTTGTATGCGGTGATGGCGGTGGCCGTGGCCTCCCGCGAACGCGAGTTCGGCACCCGCATGGCGCTGGGCGCGTCACCGGCCCGGATGACCCAACTGATTGTGCGTGGCGGTATGTACCAGGTGGCGATCGGTCTGCTGCTGGGCATAGCGCTGGCATGGGGTGCGGCTCGCGTTCTCGCCCACATGTCGGCGGCGCTTTCGGTAACGCGTGTGGGGACCATCGATCAGGTGGACCCGTTGGCGTGGTCATTGGTGGGCGTGGTGCTTACGCTGGCCGGTTTTGTGGCCTGCCTGCGGCCGGCATGGCGAGCATCGCGCGTGCAGCCGATGTGCGCGCTGCGCGGGGAGTGAGGCGAGGTTATGAGCATCGTACTGAGTGAAATGTGGCGTGCCTGGCGCGCCAGCCTGCGCCGGCCGGGGTTTGTGTTGCTGGCGACCGCGGTACTGGCGCTGGGCATTGGGGCCACGGCATCGGTGTTCATGTTGATCGATCAAGTGCTGCTGAAGCCCTTGCCGGTTCCGCAGGTCTCGCGTCTGGCCGTGCTCGGCCCGCTCGACGGCGGGCAGGTGTCGGGCATTTCCCCACAGCAGTACCAGCATCTCCAATCGCTTTCCGGAGTACGTTCGATCGGACTGATGGAGCGCTTCACGCCCACGGCGAACATTGCCGGCGGCGGCGCGCCGGAGCAGGTGCCGGTGACCTACGCCGACCGCCATCTGTTGCCGACCCTGGGTCTGCACGTGCAATTGGGGCGTAACTTCAATGCCCAGGAAGATGCGCCGCATGGGCCGAAGGTGGTGATTCTGACCCATGGTTTCTGGTTGCGGCGCTACGGCGGCGATCCCGATGTGATCGGGCGCGACATGCAAGTGGAAGGGGTGCCGCACGCCATCATCGGTGTGCTGCCGGCCAGTTTCGATGCCGTGGGCAACGACGGCGAGATCATGTTGCCGACAGCTTTGCGCGCGGGATCACTCGATGACGGAACCAACTACATGGCGGTTGCCCGACTCGACCAGGGCACGACCGTAGCCAGTGTCGCGCAGCAGGTCGATGCACGTCTGCACGCCATGTACGTGCAGTCCGGCAACAAATACTGGCTGCACGCCCGCCTCGGTGCGCAGGGTTTTCGCGAGGCGATGCATGCGGACAGCCGCCCCAAACTGATCCTGTTCCTTTGCAGCGCGCTGTTCGTATTGCTGATTGCGTTGGTCAATCTCACCAATCTGATGTTGCTGCGCTCGTTGTCGCGCAACCACGATGTCGCCGTGCGTCGCGCGCTGGGTGCGACGCGCTTGCGGCTTGTCTTGCCTGTGCTGGCCGAAGGCTTGTTGATCGGTGTCGGCGGAGCGCTGCTCGGGGTGCTTCTGGCTGCTTTGGCGATGGCATGGCTGCAGCATTTCATTCCCGCGGCATGGTTGTCTGGTGGTCGGGTGCATCTCAGAGCGTCGGTGTGGGTTCTGGGACTGACGCTAGGGATTGCTGGTGCGTTGCTGACCGCAGTCCTGGGTTTGTGGCGCAGCCATTCCGGCATGTCTAGTGACGAATTGCGCGAAGGTGGGCGCAGTAGCATCGGCGTGCGTAGCGGTCGTCTCGGCCGGGCGCTAGTGGTCGTGCAGATGGCCTTGGCCATGGCGTTGCTCAGTGTGGCTGGCGTGTTTCTGCATACGCTTTACGATGCCGCACGCACGCCGTTGGGCTATGCCAGTCAGGGGATTCTCACGGTGGATCTGGCGCCGATGAAAGCAGAATATCCGGACGCCGCCTCGGTCGTATCACTGTCCCGTCGCCTGGTGGAGCGATTCCGTGGTATTCCCGGTGTCGATAGCGCTGTCGGCATGACCAACTTGCCCGGCGGAACCCGGTTCGACCAATTCAATATCGGGGCCCTGCACGCACCGGGTGGCGAGGACTTCAATAGTCAATACCACGCGGTCGGCCCCGGCTTCTTTCAGCTGTTCGGGATTCATTTGTTGCAGGGACGCGCGTTTTCGCGCAACGACATCCGGGGTAGCGAGGCTGTGGCTATCGTCAATCAGGCCATGGCCGAAAAGCTTTATGGCGGGCATGCCCTGGGCAAGACGATTCAGCAGTTCCACGGCGAGAGCGGTTGGTCGGCACGTATTGTCGGCGTCGTCGGCAACACCAAGCAGTTCGGTCCGCTGGGCTCGGAGCCCATGGTGCTCTACGTGCCGCTTGCGCAGGTTTCGGAAGATGCATTGCGTGTGTTCCGCAGTTTCGAGCCGATGCGGTTCACGATTCGCGTGCACGGCGATCCGAACGGATATCGCGAGGCATTGCGTCAGGCGATTGCCGAGGTGGCGCCGGATCAGCCCATCGCCCACATGCGCACGATGTCGGACGTGGTGGCCTCCACGTTGGACGCGGTGCGCTTGAATCTTCTGCTGGTGGGCGTTTTCTCGGCCTTGTCGTTGTTGCTGGCCTCCGCGGGGTTGTACGCGGTGATGGCGGTGGCGGTCGCGGCACGCGAGCGCGAGTTCGGCGTGCGCACTGCGCTCGGTGCGTCATCCTCGCGACTGATCCAGTTGGTATTGCGGGGTGGTTTGCTGCAGATCGCGATTGGACTGGCCCTCGGCGTGGTGCTGGCGCTTTCCTTTACCAGTATGTTGCGTGCGGTGATGGAGCAGATCGGGCGCAGTGGCCTGTTTGATCCCGGTGCAATGCTGTGTGTGGCGCTGACGTTGTCGTTCGCCGGTTTGTTGGCCTGTCTTGTACCGGCTTTGCGCGCAGCGCGTACCCCGCCGATGCGAGCCTTGAGAGGGGAATGAGCATGCTACGCACGTTTTGGCAGTCAGGGCGGCGTTTGGCGCGCCGTCCGGGACACACGGCGATTTCGGTGCTGGTGCTGGGTGTCGGGCTGGGCATGGTGGGGTTTCTTTTCAGTCTGGTGCAGCGCACGGTGCTGGAGCCGCTGCCGTTCGCTCATGCTGACCACCTGGTGGTGGTGGGACATGCGCATGTCGATGGCATCGGCATTGGGCATGTGGGCAGCCGCGAGTGGCTGGCGATGCGGGGCTCGCTGCAGGGCGTGCGCCGGCACGGCGCCTTCCCGGTGGCCAGCTATGTGCTCGAAGGCGGGGGCGATACACCCGCCAGCTTCGAGCAGGGCGGGCAGATGACCGCATCGACCATGCATATGCTTGGTGCCAAGCCCTTGCTCGGTCGTGGGCTGACCGCTGCCGATGAGCGCCCTGGTGCCACGCCAGTGGTGGTGCTGAGTGCCGCCTTGTGGCGTCACCGCTTCCACGCTGACAAAGCGGTTCTGGGCCGAAAAATTCAGGTCAATGGCCAATGGCGCACGGTGGTTGGCGTGATGCCGTCACGCTTTCAGTTTCCGGGCCGGCCACCTTGTGGACGCCGTTGAATTTGAAGGCGGCACAGGACTTCGATGTCGAGGGTTTGGTCTGGCTGGCGCGGGGTACCTCGCTGGCCGCGTTGCGCCAGCAATTGGCCAGCCTGCAGTCGCAGCTCGATCCATTGATCCACGGCGCGCATCGCGCGCGCCAGCTCACTGCCAAGCCGTTGGGCGTTTACGCCGTGCACGAGGATATCCGCCGCTGGGTCGGGCTGATGTTCGCCGCCGGCTGCCTGGTGCTGCTGCTGGCGTGCATGAATGTGGCCAACCTCCAGCTGGTGCAAGTACTGAGCCGGCGCCATGAACTGGCCTTGCAAGGCGCGTTGGGATGCAGTCGCTCACGGCTGCTGATGGAAGCCTTGCTTGGCAGCGTGTGGCTGAGTGCGGCGGCGCTGCTGGTGGCGCTGCCGATCATGCACGGCTGCAGCCAGTGGCTGATCCAGATATACGCCGACAACGACCAGGCGCTGAGTAGCTTCACCCAGCGCGGTGTCGGTGCGCCGGTGTTGGGTTTCGTGGTGGTGATGGCGCTGCTGTGTGCCGCCATGGCTGCAGTGATTCCGGTATGGCGGGTGTCCAGGGAAGATATCTCGGGCCTGTTGCGCGACGGCAGCAAGGGCTCGGCGTCGGGTTTCGCCCGTGTCGCGCGCGTGTTGGTGGTCGCCGAAATTGCCCTGACCGTGGTGCTGTTGACCGGAGCCGGCACGCTGGTGAAAACCCTGCGGCAGATACTGGCGCAGCCGGCGGCGGGGCAGGTGGCACCCGAGCGGATATTGACCGCAAGGCTGGCTTTTCCGGTCTCGAACGGTGGGAATGCGCATCAGGTCGAGAGTGTCCTTCGGCTGACACAGCACTTGCGGGACGATCCGGCCGTGGCGGCGGTGACGCTGGCCAATCTGATCCCCGAATACGATTACGGCAGCGACGAGTACATCGCCGCGCAGGGGCAGCCCAAGCCCGCCCAGGGTTGGGTCGATGCGCACACTGGCATGGTCGATCAGCATTTCCTCGCCACCTACGGCGTGCCGTTGCTCAAGGGGCGCTTTTTCGGCGCGCAGGATGACGCGACCAGCGCGCCTGTGGCGGTCATCGACACGGTAACTGCCCAGCGCTTGTGGCCGGGACGCGAGGCGCTTGGGCAGACTCTGGTATTGCACCCGGAGGCGCACGTTGAGCGATTCAAGGTCATTGGTGTGATCCCGCCTCTGCGCGCCACCGGGCCGTTCGATCCACCGCAGCCGGAAGTGCTGCTGGCGTGGCGACAGATGGCCGGTGACTTCTCTGTGCAATCGCTGGCGATACGCACCAAGGCCACGCAGGCGGAAAGTTATCTGCCGAGTCTGCGCCGGCGCGTCCAGCAGGTGCTGCCGCAGGTGGCCGTCTACCGCGCCTTCAGCCAGGCGCGCTTGGAGCAGATGGATCGTCTGGGGTTACGTGTGTTGTCGCAGGTGTTCAGCGTGTTGGGGGCGGTGGCGCTGGGTCTGGCCGGGCTCGGCCTTTATGGCGTGCTGGCGTTCTCGGTGGCGCAGCGCACGCGCGAAATCGGCATCCGCCGGGCCATTGGTGCCGGGCATCAGGCGATCATCGCTCAGGTCGCGCAACGGCTGGTCTGGCAGGCGGGCCTTGGTTTGCTGATGGGGCTGGCGCTGGCCTGGCCGTGGACCTCGTTGCTGGCACGTTCGGCACTGCCCATGCAGCCGCACGACCTGACGGTGTTTGCGCTGTCGGTGGCGGTCATTTTGCTGGCCATGGCTTTGGCTACGTGGCTGCCGCTACGGCACGCTTTGCGCGTCGATCCGGCCGTGGCGCTGCGCTATGAGTGAGGGCGATGTGTCGCCGATGAGCGATACGTGATCGAACGCGCCTGTTAGGAACCCGCGCCTGCGCCGTGCGGCACGGCACATGGCAGACGTTTCACTTTGGAAGGCAGAGCGCCGGTGTGAGGAAAATCAGGACGCTCCCCAGCTGCCTTTTCCCCCGCCGGCGCTCTGCTTTTCCAATTTACTTTTTTGCTCGGTTGCGGCCAGCGTGCCATACGCGATGCGCTGCCATTCGCCGCTACACTGCGCGTATGGGAGAGACGATGAATCCTCAGGTGCTGGTCGCTGACGATCAGTCCGATGTGCGCGAGGCCCTGCGCATGTTGCTCAAGGCCGAGGGGCTGTCGGCGCTGTGCGCCGAGACACCGGAAGCGGCCGAGCGTGCCGCGCGCAGCCGTCAGGTGGATGTGGCACTGGTCGACCTCAACTACAGCCGTGACACCACCTCGGGCGAGGAAGGTCTGGCCCTGATCGAGCAATTGCGCCAGCACGTGCCGGATATGCCGGTGGTGGCGATGACCGCCTGGGGCAATGTGCCGCTGGCAGTGCAGGCGATGCGCCGCGGCGCGGCGGATTTCATCGAAAAACCCTGGGACAACGCCCGTCTGGTGCAGGTGCTGCGCACCCAGCTGCAACTGGCCGGCGCCATGCGTCGTCAGCGGCGGCTGGAAGCGGAAAATGCCTTGCTGCGCGGTGATGACGAGGATGACTTCATCGGCCAGTCGCCGGACATGCAGCGGCTGATGCAGGCAGTGGCGCGCGTGGCGCCCAGCGATGCCAGTGTGTTGCTGCGCGGCGAGAATGGCACCGGCAAGGGCGTGATCGCCGCGCGCCTGCATGCGCTGTCCTCGCGTGCCCGCGGGTCGCTGGTGAAGGTGAACATGGGCGCCATTGCCGAGAACGTCTTCGAGTCGGAAATGTTCGGCCATGTGCGTGGCGCCTACACCGACGCCAAGGGCGAGCGCATGGGCCGCTTCGAGCTGGCCGACGGCGGTACGCTGTTCCTGGACGAAGTAGGTAACGTGCCGGCCTCGCAACAGCCCAAGTTGCTGCGGGTGCTGGAGGATGGTGAGTTCGAGCGCCTGGGTTCCTCGCGCACGCTCAACGCCGACGTACGCCTGGTATCGGCGACCAATGCCGACCTGGAAGATGACGTGCGCGAAGGGCGTTTTCGCAAGGATCTGCTTTATCGGCTCAATACAGTGGAACTGACCTTGCCGCCGCTACGTGAGCGGCGCGAGGACATTCTGCCGTTGGCGCGTGCCTTCCTGACCCGCAGCGCGATGCGTTACGGACGTGGCGGCATGCATCTGGCGCCGTCGGCCGAGCAGGCGCTGCTGGCCTGGCGCTGGCCGGGCAATGTGCGCGAGCTCTCGCACCTGATGGAGCGCGCCGCTTTGATGGCCGAGAACGACCAGGTCAGCGCCGCGGCATTGCATTTCGGTCGCGCCGATGCCGCAGCCGAGAGCGATTTCGAGGCCATGACCCTGGATCAGGCCGAGGCCGAACTGATCGCCCGCGCCTTGCGCCGATATCACGGGCACCTGCAGCAGACGGCCGATGCGCTGGGGCTGACGCGGCAGGCGCTGTACCGGCGCCTGGACAAGTACGGCCTGCGCGAACAGGCCCATGACTGAGCCGGCACCGCCACGTCGCAGCCAGATGCCGCGTTTCGAGCGGCAGGTGCTGTGGGGCAGCGCGCTGTGCGCGTTGCCGGCCGCCGCCAGCTGTGGGCTGGTGGCCTGCTGGCCGCAGCTGTTTGCCAAGCCGCTTTGGGCGATCGTGCCGCTGGCGCTTACCGCATGGCTGGTGCGCTGGCAGTTTCGGCGCGTGGTCTATCCCATCTACTCGCTGGGCAGCCTGCTGGAGTCGCTGCGTCAGGGCGATTACAGCCTGCGTGGCGTCAAGGGCGGCATGCTGGGCGATGTCATCTACGACATCAATGCGTTGGCCGAACGGCTGCAGGATGAACGCCTGGCGTTCGAGGAATCGAGTTTCCTGCTCGGCAAGACCCTGGCCGCCATGGACAACGCGGTGATGGTGTTCGATCGCGACGGCCGCTTGCGCCTGGCCAATCCGGCGGCCTGCGAGCTGCTGGCGCGCACGCGCGAAGCGATGTTTGGCAGCACCGTGGCCGAGCTGGGTCTGGACGAGGTCTGGAGCCAGCCCAGTGGATCGTTGATACGCCAGCGCTTTGCCGGCCGTGAAGGGCGCTTTGAAGTGCGCCGCGCGCCCTTGCGAAGCGGTGGTCACAGCGCACAGCTGATGGTGCTGAGCGACGTGGGGCGTGCCCTGCGCGAGGAAGAACGCGCCGCCTGGCAGCGCTTGCTGCGCGTGCTGGGGCACGAGGTCAACAATTCGCTGGCGCCGATCCACTCCATGGCGGGCACACTGGCCAGTCTGCTGGCACGCGATCCATTGCCGGACGACTGGCGCGAGGACATGACCTCGGGCCTTGAGGTGATCGGACGTCGCGCCGAGTCACTGGGGCGCTTTTTGGCCGGCTATAGCCGCCTGGCCAGATTGCCGCCGCCGCAGCGCAAACGTGTCGAGCTGGATGCGTTGTGTCGTCGTGTGGCCAGCATGGAAACCTCGCTGACGGTGGTGGTGACCGGGGGGGCGGCGCTGCATGTCTGGGCCGATGCCGATCAGCTGGAACAGGCGCTGATCAATCTATTGCGCAACGCGGCCGAGGCGGCCGGCCAGGACGGCGAGGTCAGCATCGCCTGGCGTGTCGAGCATGCGCAGGCACTGATCGAAGTGCTGGATGATGGCCCGGGCCCGCCGCCCAGCGAGAATCTGTTCGTGCCGTTCTTCACCACCAAGCCGGGCGGCTCGGGTATCGGCCTGGCGCTGGTGCGACAGATTGCCGAGGCGCACGAGGGCCAGGCGCAATTGCTGATGCGCGCCGACGGCAAGTGTGGCGCGTGTGCAAGGTTGTGGTTGCCGTTGGCGACAGCACCAAGCACCGACTAGGTCTTCTGGCCCTGCTGCGCTGCCGCAAGGCGCGGCATGCTGAGTGTGGATCAAGCACCGGGTGACAAGATGAGCGCATCCAAACCAGTGATCGGCATTGTCGGCAACGCAGGCGCCTACGGGCGTTGGCTGCAGCAGTTTTTTGTCGAGCGCATGGGGCTGACGGTGGTCGGTCGTGACCCCGGCGGTGATGAGAGCCTGTCCGAACGCGCGCTTGTCCAGCGCAGCGACGTGTTGGTGTTCAGTGCGCCGATCCGGCATACGCCGGCGCTGATTGCGCACTATGTGGATATCGCCAGTGGTGCCGAAGCGGACCAGCTATGGCTGGATATCACCTCGATAAAGAGCACGCCGGTGGCGGCGATGCTGGCATCCAAGGCCGAAGTGGTCGGTCTGCACCCGATGTGCGCGCCGCCGAAGGCGCCGACGCTGAAAGGCTATCCCATGGCGGTATGCCAGGCGCGGCTAGCGCGTTGGCGACCGTGGCTGGAGGCGTTTCTTGCCGCCTCACAGGCACGCTGCGTCACCTGCGACCCGCAGCGGCATGATCAGGCCATGGCACTGGTGCAGGGCATGGTGCATGCCAGCCACATGGCACAGGCCGCCACCTGGCGCGAGCTGGCGCCGGCGGTGGGTGGTCTGGATGCCCTGGCCGCGTTTGCCACGGTCGGTTACGAGCTGGACCGCGTGACCACGACGCGCATGCTTGCCGGCAATCCGGCCATCTATCAGGACATTCAGTTCGAGAACCCGCACGTGGCGCCGATGCTGGCGCGCCTGGGGGCGCATCTGCAGCGCCTGATCGATGATGTGTCGCGCGGTGACGAAGCGGCGCGCGAGGACATGCGCGCGCATTTGCTGGCCGACAGCGCGGCCTATGTCGGCAGCGACGCACTGGCTACGGGCAGTCATGCCTTCGAGCAGTTGGGCTACCTGCGGGCGGACCTGGATGAGCCGTGTTTCTTGAGCGTGTGGCTTCCGCGCGACCGGGCAGGGTCACTGCGTGAATTGCTGAGCGTGTTCGAGTCGCGTGGCATCACCCTGGACTCCATCCACTCCTCACGCACCGCGGCCGGGCGGCTGCATTTTCGCATCGGCTTCGATGCGGGCACGCCGCGCGCGGTGATCGATGAAGTGGCGCTGGCCATCGAGGAAGCCGGTATCGGCCAGGTGCTGGCCAGCGGCGCACGCTGATATCGGCCTCAATGGTTCTAGGCCACCACGTTCGTCAAATGGTTCCCCATGCGCCGGACCAGACGCGTGCCGGCCTGATGCATCAGCCTGGCGATATGCACGCAGGAGCGTCGCCGTGCGCCTTACCTGACTGGGTGGTTTGGTGTGTGCGAGTGCAGCAAAACACGCTGCGGCGCCAAGCGTTGTCAGCGCGATGTGCATTCATGGGCGCCTGCGGAAGCGCGTTCGGCGTGGCGGCATGACCTGATTCTTGTCGTGACATAGCGCCTGTAGGCCGTGATGCTGGCAATGCGAGGCATTCAGGCTGTTTAAATCAAACCGTCGTGGCATGTAATGCATGCCAAATACGCACATTCTATGTTGCAGTGCGGTAGAATATGCTTTGCGTTGTCTGCCGGCTGGATGAGGTCGTCATGCTTTACACCCTTCGTGAGATGCAGCGTGCGGCGATGAGCCCCTGGGCCTACGGGGCCGAGGCGATGTCGCGCATGTTTTCCGAATCAGGCAGCTGGCTGTCGCGGCTGCCAGGTGCCGAGCGGGTGGCGGCGGCCTCGGAGCTGATGTATCGCATCGGCAAGGATTACGAAAAGCCCGACTTTGGCATCCACAAGGTGCAGGCGGCCGGCCAGGATGTGGCCGTGC
Source organism: Oleiagrimonas sp. C23AA (assembly GCF_011759385.1). Lineage (GTDB taxonomy): Bacteria > Pseudomonadota > Gammaproteobacteria > Xanthomonadales > Rhodanobacteraceae > Oleiagrimonas. The sequence continues at coordinate 245,805 of NZ_JAARLY010000002.1, forward strand.
TGGAACGCGTGGCGCTGGAAAAGCCGTTCTGCCGACTGCTTCGTTTCAAGCGCTACAGCGACGATGCGCAAACCCTGGCGCGTCTGCGCGCCTCGCCGATTGTGCTGGTGGTCGCGCCACTGTCCGGACATCACTCGACGCTGCTGCGCGACACGGTGCGCACGCTGCTGCGCGACCACAAGGTGTACATCACCGACTGGACCGATGCACGCATGGTGCCGGCCAAGGCCGGGCCGTTTCATCTGAGCGATTACGTGACCTATGTGCGCGAGTTCATCGAGCACATCGGCGCCGAGAATCTCAACGTGATCAGTGTGTGCCAGCCGACGGTTCCGGTGCTGGCGGCGGTGTCACTGATGGCCAGCGACGGCGCCAAGGTGCCGCGCACGCTGACCATGATGGGCGGGCCGATCGACCCGCGCCGTAATCCGACCAAGGTCAACAACCTGGCCACCACACAGCCATTGTCGTGGTTCCGGTCCACGGTGATTCATCCGGTGCCGGCAAACTATCCGGGCCATGGCCGGCAGGTGTATCCCGGCTTTCTTCAGCATGCCGGCTTTGTGGCCATGAATCCCAGCCTGCACTTCAATTCGCACTGGGATTTCTACCGCAATCTGGTGCAGGGCGATCTGGACGATGCCCAGTCGCATCGCAAGTTCTACGACGAGTACAACGCGGTGCTGGACATGGCCGCCGAGTACTACCTGGACACCATCGATGTGGTGTTCCAGCGTCACTTGCTGCCGCGCGGCGAGTGGGACGTCAACGGCAAGCGTGTGCGGCCGCAGGACATCACCGGCTCGGCGCTGATGGCCATCGAGGGCGAGCACGATGATATTTCCGGCCTGGGCCAGACCGAGGCCGCGCTGGAAATGTGCGCCGGGGTGAAGCCGGCCGACAAGCACCACCTGATGGTGGAGGGCGCCGGCCATTACGGCATTTTCAGCGGCCGGCGCTGGCGCAACGTGGTCTATCCCAAGCTGCGCCAGTTCATCGCCGATTATCACGTGCCGCATGAGCTTGACGAGGTCCGCGGCTCGGACGACTGAGCCGCACCTGGTTATCGTCAGCCTTCCAGCGCTTCCCAGCGCGTGTAGGCTTCGTCCAGCTCGGCCTGCAGCGCGGCCAGCGCCTCGTTGGCCTCGGTGATCGCTTGCGGCGCCTGCTGGAAGAAGGCCGGCTCGCCCATGGCCTGGGTACGCTCGGCAATGTCGGACTCCAGCTGCTCGATGCGCTTGGGCAATAGTTCCAGCTCGCGCGCGTCCTTGTAGCTGAGCTTCTTTTTCGCCGGTTTGGCCGGCTCGGGCGAGGCTGCCGCTGCCGTCCTGGATGGCGTGCTGTCGGCGCGCGGTGCCGCGGTGGCTGCGCTGCCCACCACCAGCGGCGCTTCCGGCGCTTTCGGGCGCTGGCGCAGCCAGTCTTCATAGCCGCCGACGTACTCGCCGATGCGGCCGTGGCCTTCCAGCACCAGGGTGGAGGTCACCACGTTGTCCAGGAACTCGCGGTCATGGCTGACCAGCAGCAACGTGCCCTGGTATTGAGCCAGCAGCTCTTCGAGCAGCTCCAGGGTTTCCACGTCAAGGTCGTTGGTCGGTTCGTCCATGACCAGCAGGTTGGACGGTTTGGCGAACAGGCGCGCCAGCAGCAGGCGGTTGCGCTCGCCGCCGGACAGACGCGTGATCGGCGCGCGGGCGCGTTCCGGGCTGAACATGAAGTCCTGCAGGTAGCCCATGATGTGCGTACGTCGGCCGTTGAGCTCGATGTATTCGCGGCCCTCGGCGACGTTGTCCAGCGCCGACAGGTTTTCGTTGAGCTGGGCGCGGTACTGGTCGAAATAGGCCACTTCCAGCCCGGTGCCCAGCTTCACCTCACCGGCATCGGGCTTCAGGTCGCCCAGCAGCAGCTTGATCAGCGTGGTCTTGCCCGCGCCGTTGGGACCGACCAGACCGATGCGATCACCACGCATCACGGTGGTGGAGAAATCGCTGACCAGGCGGCGATCGCCGAGGGTGAGGTCAAGGTGCCGGGCTTCGATCACCTTCTTGCCCGAGGCCTGCGCATCGGCCAGTTGCATGCGCGCGGTGCCGGACTGCTCGCGGCGTTGCGCGCGTTCCTGGCGCATGGTTTTCAGTGCGCGCACGCGGCCCTCGTTGCGGGTGCGGCGCGCCTTGATGCCCTGGCGAATCCAGGTTTCTTCCTGCGCCAGGCGACGATCGAAATCGGCGTTGGCCTGGGCCTCGGCATGCGCGCGCTCCTCGCGGCGGCGCAGGTAGTTGTCGTAATCGCCCGGCCATGAGGTCAGCTGGCCACGGTCGATTTCCAGAATGCGGGTCGCCAGCGCGCGCAGGAAACGGCGGTCATGGGTGATGAACACCAGACTGCCGGCGAAGCTTTTCAGGAACGTCTGCAGCCATTCGATGGCCTCGATGTCCAGATGGTTGGTCGGTTCGTCCAGCAGCAGCACGTCGGGCTGGCTGACCAGTGCCTGCGCCAGCAGCACGCGGCGCTTCATGCCGCCGGAAAGGCGCGCGAAATCGGCCTCGCCATCCAGTTCCAGCTTGGCCAGGGTCTGCGTGACGCGGCCTTCCAGATCCCAGCCGTGCCCGGCCTCGATGCGCGCCTGCGCGGCGGCCATGGCGTCGGTGTCGCCTTCTTGCGCGGCGTGGTGGAACGCGGCCAACTGCGCGCCCAGATCGCCCAGGCCCGCGGCGACCACGTCGAACACGCTGCCGTGCGCATCCTGCGGCACTTCCTGGGTGAGCCGGGCCACGCGCACGCCGTCGCTGCGGCGCACTTCGCCGTCGTCGGGGTGAATCTGGCTATCGAGCAGGCGCAGCAGGGTGGACTTGCCCGCGCCATTGCGGCCGACCACACAGACGCGCTCGTTCGGTTCCAGGGTGAAATCCACGCCGTCGAGCAGCAGGGGGCCGCCGACGCTGTAGTCGACATTGAGAAGTTGAATCAGAGGCATGACCCCATTGTACCGGGGCCGGGCGCGTAGAATGCAGGCGAAATCCACCAGACTTTAAGGAGAACCGCTCATGGTCGACTGGAACGAGCGCTATTCGGGCGAGGGCTACCTGTTCGGCACCGCGCCCAGCGCGTTCCTGCTTGCGCAGCGCTCGCGCCTGCCGGCGCACGGCACGGCGCTGGCCGTGGCCGACGGTGATGGTCGCAACGGCGTGTGGCTGGCCGAGCAAGGTTTGGACGTGCTGGCCGTGGATGGCTCGCAGGTGGGGCTGGACAAGAGTCGTCGGCTGGCCGCCGAGCGCGGTGTTTCGTTGCGCTACGAGCTGGCCGACCTGGCGCACTGGGAATTTGGCCAGGCCCGTTTTGATGTGATCGTCGGCATTTTCATCCAGTTTGCCGATCCGGCATTTCGCGCACGCATGTTCGCCGACATGCAGCAGGCGCTGAAGCCGGGTGGCGTGCTCCTGTTGCAGGGCTATCGTCCCGAACAGCTGGCCTATGGCACCGGCGGGCCGCCGCAGGCGGAAAACATGTATACCGAGCCGATGCTGCGCGAGGCCTTCGCCGATCTGCATATCGAGCACCTGGCCAGTTACGACGCCCAGCTGCACGAAGGCCGTCACGAGGGCATGTCGGCGCTGATCGACCTGATCGCGCGCAAGCCCGCCTAGGTGCTTTGCCGATCGCGCTTATTTTCGATCAGCCGCACCAGCGTATGCAGCGTGCGGTTGGCCGGCGTGGCGATGCCATGTGCCTGCCCGCGCGTGATCACGTAGCCATTGAGGTGGTCGATCTCGCTGCGCTTGCCGCGGGCCAAATCCTGCGCGGTCGAGGCGTACTGGCCGGGCATTTGCTGTGCGAGTGCCAGCAGTGGCTGCCAGAGGCCTGGCTTGATGGCGATGCCATCGGCATCGGCCACGGCACGGCATTCGTCGAACACCGCGCGCATGGTATCGACCACGCCTTCGCCTTCGATCAGCTCGCCGTAGGGGAGCTGGGTGATGGCCGAGAGCGCGTTGTAGGCGCAGTTGATGGTCAGTTTCGACCACAGCGCTTCGAGCACGCCCTCCGATACCTGCGTCGGCACACCGGCGTCGCTGAGCTGTTCGGCGATGGACTGACTGTGCGTGGACGGGCCGATGACCAGTTCGCCGCGACCGTGGTGTTTGACGTGGCCTGGGCCGGCCATGCCAACGGCCACATACACCACCGCGGGCACCGCCTCACGGCCCAGTGCCTGGGTCAGGCGTTCGGCATTGTCGACGCCGTTTTGCAGGCTGAGCACGGTCGCCCGCTCGGCAAGATGCGAGGCGATGGCACGGCCGGCGCTCTCGGTGTCGTCGGATTTGACGCAGAACAGCACCAGCTCGGCATCCGCGACGGCCTGCGGCGAGGTGTCGGCGGCCAGCTGTACGGTTTCATCGAAGCGCGTCGTTTCCATGTGCAGGCCGTGTTCGCGCACCGCCTTCACCAGCCGCTCGCGGCCAATCAAGGTGACCTGATGTCCGGCCCGCGCCAGCATGCCGCCGTAGTAGCAACCCACGGCACCGGCGCCCATCACTGCGATCTTCATGCGCTGTCTCGTTGGAAGAAGCCTTCATGGTAGCCAATGCCGGCGCGGGTGCTGTGGTGGCGATGCTGCGACTTTGGTCCAATCGCAACGCTACAGCTTGGGATCGCGGCTGGCGTGCTCGGAAGTGATGGTGGTGACCACATCGCGCGGGTAGGTGCGACGCGTGCGCAGCAGCATGATCAAGCCGGCCACCAGCAGCGGCACCAGCATGACCAGAAACGCCATCTGCAGGCCGGTGGCATCGTTGCTGCCTTTGGTGACGGCCCGACTGGCGTCCTGCAGCATGCCGTCGCCGTGGCTGAACTTGCCGGCCAGGTAGCCGAACAGCGGCGGCGCACCGGCCTCCAGCGCAAAGCGCAACGTCGCGCGCACACCCTCGGCGCGGCCCCACAGCGCCGAGTGCATCACGTCCAGGCGCGCCGCATCCACCGCCGGATTGGCGCCCCCCAGACCGGCGGCGGCCAGGAACAGCAGCGGTGCGGCCAGCAACAGGCTGTGACAGACCAGACCCAGCAGCAAAGCGGCCGTCGCCAGAAGATAGGCCAGGCCGCCGGTCCAGATGCGTCCGGTCAGCGTGCCGCGGCGAATCAGGGCATCGCCCAGTCGGCCCACCAACAGCACGCCGACCACCGCGCCCAGGCCGATGCCGACCGACAGTGTGCTGGCCATGGCCTGGCCCAGATCGAACTGGCGGCGCATGTAGACAATGGCGAATGTGCGCAGGCCGGTGAAATAGAAGTAGCCCAGCGCCGAGGCCAGAATCAGCGTGCGGTAGGTGCGCACCGACAGCACATGGCGCACGGCCTGCCAAAGCGACATGCTGGTGGGGTCATCGTGCAGGATCTGGTCGCTGTGCGGTGTCACATGGCAGCGCTTCCACTGCTCGTCGATGTCGCTTTCCTCACAGACCGTCTCGTCCTCACGTCGGGCCTGCGGCGGCGGCTGCGAGGCATCGATGTCGTTTTCCGATGGGACTTCTTCGGCGCCCTCGGGCACGTAGCTGTAGCCGCCGCGGGCGGGTTCCGGCAGGAATTTCCAGATCACCCCGGCCAGCAGCAGGCCCAGTGCCGCCAGCGACCAGAACGACACCCGCCAGGAATACCAGGCCGCCAGATTGCCGCAAATCAGAAAACCCACGGCCACGCCGACCAGCTCGCCGGCGATGATGTAGCCGAAGATGCGCCCGCGTTCGCCCGGGCGGAAAAAGTCACCGGTGAGCGAGGCCACCAAGGGGCTGGCCGAGGCGACGATGCAGCCCAGCAGCAATCGGCTGATCAGCAGCAAGGTGTACGAGCCGGCGGCGCCGCTCAGTACCATGGTCAGCGACCAGGCCAGGATGGCCCACACCAGCACCCGCGTGCGTTTGACGCGGTCGGCCAGAATGCCAAACGGCAGCGTGAGAATGGCGCCCACCGCCGTCGAGGCGCTGACCAGTAGCCCCACTTCCACATTGCCGATGTGCAGCGCCTTTTCCAGCTGCGCGGCGACGGCGCCGACGGTGGCCTTGTCGGCCGAATCGAGACCCAGCACGCTGGCCAGCAGGGCGATCACCTTCAGCCGCGCCGGGCCGCCGACCAGCCGCGCCAGTGGATATTCCACGTCGCGCCGGAACCAATCACGCAGCATTCGCGCCGACACCGTTACGTTGTTCTCTTCGGTCACCCGCGGTCGTCCTTATCGATGGCCTGATGGTGAGAAGCGGCGCGCCGCCTCAGCCCGGAAAGGACTTTAGAAAAGCCATGATGAAAAGAGAGTGGTTGCCCGCATGGCGCGTGCACCGGGCACAGTGGGTGTTCAGGGAGCGCGCACGTTGAGCCGGCACGAACGCATGCAAACGCCGGCGCTGTGGCTGCTGGGGCTGATGATGTCGATCGGCCCGTTCGGCGATACCGAGTACACGCCGTCGATGCCGAACATCGCGCACGGCTTGCACGTTTCCTATGGTGCGGTGCAGGCGACGATGACCGCCTACCTGGTCGGCTCGACGCTGAGCCGCCTGCTGTATGGCCCGGCCTCGGACCGCCATGGACGTCGGCCGGTGATGCTGCTGGGCGCGTCGATTCTGGTCGTTGGCGCGCTGTTGTGTCTGCTCAGCCCGCATATCGCCATGCTCGCCGGTGGGCGTTTTGTCCAGGGCGTGGGGGCCTGCGCCGGCGGCGTGATCGCCGATGCGGTGGTGCGCGATGCCTTTGCCGCCAAGGAGCGTCCGCGCGTTTTCGCAAGGCTCAACGCGATCTTCGCGCTGGCGCCGGCGTTGGGGCCGATTGTGGGCATTTACGTGACGCCGGTATTTGGCTGGCAGGGCAACTTCGCACTGCTGCTGGTGCTCTCGGTGGCGATGTGGCTAGCGGTGTGGTGCCTGCTGCCGGAAACATTGGCGCAGAAAAAGCCGCGCGCGCTGGAACCGGCGCGCCTGTGGCGAAATTATCTGGCCGTACTGCGACACCCGGGCTTTGCTTTTTATGCCGTCATCGGTGGTTTCAGCGTGGGTATTGTCTACACCGCGCTGATTGGTGCGCCGGACCTGGTGATGAACCTGCTCGGTGGTGGGCACACGGCGATCATCATCGTTGCCATCGCCATCCTGGTCGCCTTTGTGCTGGGCGCGGCATTGAGTGGCTGGCTGAGCCGCCATGTCGATGCCATGGTGATCCTCGGCGGCGGCTTGCTGGTGCAGGCGCTGGGCGCGGCGGCGCTGTTGCTGATTGCGCAGATGCTGGGCAAGGCGGGCGGCTTGTACGCCTTCCTGGTGCCGATTGGGGTGTGTTTTGTCGGCGTGGGCATGATCGAACCGGCGACCACCGCGCGAGCGATGGAACCCTTCCAGGAACATGCCGGCACGGCGTCGTCGCTGCTGGGCTCGCTGCAGTTGGCCGTCGCCGGCCTGGCCACCGCGGCGATGAGCCTGCTGCACGCCGGTTCGCTGCTGGATACGCCGGCGGTTTTCCTGGGGCTGGTGATCGGTGGCGGCGCGCTGTACGTGGGCTTTTTCATGCGCTACCGCAGCATCACGCGCATTCGCCAGCTGGCCCATGCAAGCGTTAACCCGGCCGCGGCGTGAGTTTGCGCGTGTGGCTTGCGTAGAATGCAGGCCATCGCCTTTTGCGGATGTCCGTGCATGCCTGACCGTTTTGTTCGCCGTCTGTTCTCATTCCTGCTGGTGCTGGGTGCCGGTCTGATGACCTTCGTGGCGCAGGCCACGACGATTCCGGTCTATGGCTTCAAGGTGGTCAAGCGCTATCCGCATGACACCAGCGCCTTCACCGAGGGTTTGTTCTACAAGGACGGCGTGCTCTACGAGAGCACCGGCGAGGCCGGGCAATCGCGCGTGCGCAAGGTGGATCTTGAAACCGGCAAGTCGCTCCAGGAAATCAACGTGCCACCGGCTTTTTTCGGCGAAGGCATCGTCGCCTGGGGCAAGCACCTGATCCAGCTGACCTGGCAGCATCAGATCGGCTTCATCTACGACCTTAAAACCTTGAAGCGCGTCGGCACCTTTCACTACAAAGGGCAAGGCTGGGCGCTGACCCGCAACGACACGCACATTTTCATGAGTGATGGTTCGCCGACCATCCGCGTGCTCGATCCGGACACGCTCAAGGTGGTGCGCACCATCACTGTCACTGCCGACGGTCAGCCGGTGCAAAACGTCAACGAGCTTGAGTGGGTCAAGGGCCAGCTTTACGCCAACATCTGGCTGAAGGACATCATCGCGCGCATCGACCCCAAGACCGGCCACGTGGTCGGCTGGATCAACCTGGAAAACCTGTTCGACAACGCCATGCTGCCCGACCCCACCGATGACGTCCTCAACGGTATCGCTTATGACGCCAAGCACGACCGGCTGTTCGTTACCGGCAAGTGCTGGCCGTGGTTGTATGAGATCAAGTTGACCGCGCCGCACTGAGCCGGCTGTACGCTGCCTGCATCTTGCCATTTTCAGGTCGGCAGGCTGTCAGAGCGGCGCGCGAGGCTGAGCCTCACCATAGGGTTTGCTCAAGAGGGGTAAGGCATGCAGCGTCGTGACGTGCTCAAGTCGATGGTGTGGGGTTTGGGCGCCGGACTGGCCGGCTCGCGGCGGGCCTGGGCCAGAAGTGCGGGCCCGCGTGAGCTGCTGCACACGCGTTTGGCGGCACTGGAGGCACGCCACGGTGGCCGCCTGGGTGTGGCCATGCTCGATACCGGCACCGGGGCGCAGCTGCGCTATCGCGCCGATCACCGTTTCATGATGTGCAGCACGCACAAGGTGCTGACCGTGGCGGCGATTCTGGCGCGAGTGGATCGCGGTACCGAGCGCCTGGATCGGCGCGTTGTGTACGGCCGTGATGTGCTGCTCGAATACGCGCCCACCACGCGTGCCCACGTCGGTCCACCGGGGATGACCATCGAGGCGCTTTGCCAGGCGGCCATCACGCTCAGCGACAACACCGCCGACAATCTGTTGCTGGCGCAGCTGGGCGGGCCGGAAGCGGTCACCGGTTTTGTACGCAGCCTGGGTGACCACATCACCTGGCTGGCGCGCACCGAGCCGGCGCTGAACTACGCCATGCCCGACGACCATCGCGACACCACCACGCCCGACGCCATGCTGGCCGACCTCAAGGCCCTGCTGCTGGGCACCGCGTTGAGTCCGGCCTCACGCCTTCGCCTGCTGGGTTGGATGCAGGCCTGCCAGACCGGTACCCAGATGTTGCGTGCGGGACTTGCGGCACATTGGCGTTGTGGCGACAAGACCGGCAGCGGCCCGGCCAACGAGTTGAACGATGTCGCCATCGTGCACCCGCCGGGTGCCGCGCCGCTGCTGATCACCAGTTTCTATGCCGAATCGGTGGCTTCGTTGGAAGAGCGCCACGGGGTGATCGCCGATATCGGCCGACTGGCGGTGACGCTGCACGCTTGAACGCGCCGCTCAGGCGTTGCCGTCGGCTTCGGCATCGGCGCGCTTGAGGCTTTTGTGGTTGTCCTCGTCGCTGCCCTGTTTCCAGTAGCTGGAAATGTACATGTCGGTGCGTTCGACTCCGCGCTCGTGGCGAAAGTGCTCGCGCAGCGCGCGCATGCTGGTGAATTCGCAAGCAGCCCACACCGCCACCCGGCCATGCGGCCAGGCCAGCGCCGCCACCGCCTCGACCAGTGGCGTAGCCTGGCCCGGCGTGGGGTTGATCACCCATTGCAGGTCCACGCGCTCCGGTTTGCTCAGGGGCTGGATATCCTCTTCGTGCGGCACTTCGACAATCACCCGGCCCTGCGCGCTGGCGGGAAGTTGTTCCAGATTCACGCTGATCGCGGGCAGGGCGGTCATGTCGCCGACCATCAGCACGAAATCGGCTTCGGCATCGGCCAGCTTCTTCGGCCCCGGGCCACCGATGTCGATGCGATCGCCGGGCTGGCAGTTCAGCGCCCAGCCCGAGGCCGGGCCACCGCCATCGGCACCGTGCAGGGCAAAGTCGATATCGATGGCATCGCTGCGCTGCGCGCGCACGGTGTAGGTGCGCAGCAACGGACGTTCGCGGCCGTCGACGGGGAACATCAGTTTGACGTAGGCGCTGGCCTGGTCATCGGGAAAGCTTTCAAGGCCTTCGCCGCCCAGGCTGACACGCAGCATGCGCGGGGTGACGGGGTGTTTGCCCAGGACGGTGAAGGTGCGGGGAGCGGGACGATTCATGGGGCGATCTCCGGTCGGTCCAGGTTGGCCGCCATGGCCTCGGTCAATGCCAGAAACTGCGCCACCGCTTGCGGCGACAGCCCGTGCATCATGCGCTCGCCGGCGCGGCGCTCGACCACCGTGACTCGCTGCATCAGCGCGCGGCCTTCGGGCGTGGGCGTCAGCAGGCGCGCGCGGCCGTCGTGCGGATCGGTCTGGCTTTGCACCAGTCCGGCCGCACGCAGTTCTTTCACCACGCGGGTGATCTGCGATTTGTCGCGATGCATGCGCTCGGCAATGGCTTGCACGGTGGTGCCGCGACCATGGCAGATGCCCTTGAGCGCGCGCACGTGCGAGATCGGCAGCGCAATCTGCTCGGCCCGATAGGCCTCGCGCATGGCGCGTTTGTAGGCATGCAGCAGGCGATGCAGCGCATCACCGGGATGGAGGGAGGACATGGCGGTAAATAGATGACAATGTCAACCAATTGTGCGATTAATGGTTGATACTGTCAACTTTCTTTCGCACTTTCAGCGCGACACGGCAGGTAGTCCATCCGATGTGGGCCGATAGGGCTTCATGCGCCAGGCGTCCAGATGCACCAGCTTGGCCTTGCCACCGCGTGCCTGGATTGACCAGCGCATGGTTTCGCTGCCGGGGAAAAAGCGATCAGTCAGCGTCTTTTCGCCTCGATCGACAAACACTTCGATGATCGAGCGATCGACGAAGATGTTCAGATGCACGCGGCCGGAGTGCATATCCACGTGCGTGCTCTGGCGCCCGCCAAAGCCGTCGTTGAAATGGGGGCCGGCGCGGTCGCGGTCGATGAAAACCTCGTTCACCGCCGGATTCACTCCCACCACCGTCTGGTAGCCCTGGGCGTCGCGCAGGGTAAGTAGAATCTGCTGGGCCGAACCCGTGCTCACATCCAGCGACAACTCGGACGAGGCGGCATCGGTCAGCGCCGACTCAAGCGACGTGGGCCTGCCCGACAGCGCGACGTGATTCAACACATGGTGATCGGCGCGTAGCGCGAGCAGCTCTTTCACCGGCTGCTGCTGCAAGCGGTAGCCTTTCGCGGTGCGATGCAGGGTCAGTGCTCGTGGCAATGACATCGCTCCCCGTTCCGGGTAGCCCGGGATGGCACCGGCGTAGCGCAGGTTGTTGGCCCAGCCGATCAGCAGACGACGGCCATCTTTGCTGGGAATATCGTTCCAGGTCGCGGTGGCGTAGAGGTCGGCACCATCATCCAGCCACACGGGTGCCTTGCCCCAAGCCTGCACTGGCGTGAAGTGCTGGCCGTCGAAACGACCGACGAAATACTGCGTGCCCGAGCCGCCAGCGGGTGCACCATTGCTGGCATTGACGCTGAGTACCCAGCGCACCTGGCCGGGATGGCCAGCCACCGCCATCGGATACAGGTCAGGGCATTCCCACGCTGTGGCGCGAGCGCCCATGGGGCCGAAGGTGCTGGCGTGTGTCCAGTGGGTCAGGTCGGGCGAGGTATAGATGGCCACCTGATTGCGCGTGGCGCGCACGGCGGCCATCACCCAGTATTTGGTGGGGGCGTACCAGAACACTTTCGGGTCACGAAACTGCTTGGAGCCGATATCCAGTACCGGGCCGTGGCCGTAGCGCTTCCACGTTGTGCCGCCGTCCTGGCTGTAGGCCAGGTATTGCGACTGCGACAGCGTTTTCGGATTGAAGCCAGTGTACAGCGCCACCAGCGGGGGGTGACCGTGTACACCCAGGCCGCTGCTGTTGTGCCGGTCGACCACGGCGCTGCCGGAAAAGGCCATCACCTGGGTTTCCGGTATCGCCACCGCGTGCTGTTTCCAATGCACCAGATCGCGGCTGGTGGCGTGGCCCCAGCTCATGTGACCCCAGCTGTTGCCGTACGGGTTGTACTGGAAAAACAGGTGATAGCGACCGCGGTAATAGACCAGGCCGTTCGGGTCGTTGCCCCAGTTGCGGTTGGGCGTGAAGTGATAGCGGGGCCGGTACAGGTTGGGCGCTGGGGGCGCCGCCTGCGCTGTCGCCATCAAGCCTGCTACCAACAGCAACACGCATCCGCCAAACCATGTTCGCTTTGCCGTGTGCGTGTGCTGCCTGCGGTGCATGCTCAGCGGTCCGCGCCGGCCTTGATATGCATCGCCCGCAGCGCCAGCGGTGCGAAGATGCCGCCTTGCACCGGGCGCGCTGAAAACGCCGTGCGACGCGCGGTCACGGTGTTGTACAGATCGCTGAAGGGCACGCGATCAGGGGTGGTGTCGGCGTAGGCGTAGACGCGGTCGATCAGCTGCTGTGCTACCGGCTGGTCGGCCAGCCAGGCGGCGGTGAACAGCTCCCAATCCGACTTGGCGTAGCTGTGTGGCACCTGCAGCGGCAGCCCGAACGCATTGCTTTGCTGTGCGTACCATTTGGCCTGCATGCGGCGGATTGATTCGGGAATCAGGCCGGTGCCGAGCAGCACATCGGCAAAGCCGTTGTAGAGCGTGCCCCAGGTGCCATCGCCGCCGCCCTTGCCGTGGTAGGTGAGGTCCAGATGTGCGGCGTTCGGATCCTTGGCGTGTTCGGCCCAGAATGCCATGTCCTTGCGGGCGCGGGCCTGGTAATGCGTGGCCTCGTCATCGTGTCCGGCGGCGCTGGCAATCTGGCCCATGGCGGCCAAGGCGATGATGCCCTTCAGCGCCAGGTTCACGCTGTGCGCGATGGAGCCGGCAAAATCGTCGGTCTGGTTCTGAAAGCCGGGGTCGGGCAGTTCGCGCTCCAGGTAGCCGGCCCACTGCTTCAGAATGCGGTAGTGGCGACGGGCAAACGTGCGCGCATCGGCACGCGCGGCACGTTTCAGGTAGGCCGCCACCATGATCAGCATGTTGCCGGTTTCCTCCACCGGCATGTCCTCTTCCTTGCCATCGTTGTGACCGCTGGCTTGCGGGTAGGACGAGCCTAGGTCGTGCTCGGCGAAGGGCTTTGGCCAGCCGCCTTTCTCGGCGTAGTGCAGCAGCGGCACCAGCAGCAGGCGAAGGTAGTCGGGGTCCAGGTACATCCACACCGGCGCGGCCGGGTACACCACGTCGACCGTGGACATGTTGCCGTCGCTGGAAATCTCCTTGAGGAACGCCCACGGTTCGCCATCAGGCCCGATGACCAGCTCAGTGCCGCCATAGGCCTGTCGCAGCGCCAGCGCGCACAGGCCTTCGTAGCTGTGCCCGCCCGCGGTGTGGGCATCGCGACGTACCCGCGCATCGAGCAGATCGGCGCGCTTGCGGGCGGCGCCTGCATCGCCATGGAAGAACGCCAGCATGTCCTGCCAGTGCGGGAAGTGGCGCGTCCACAGCGCGCGCAGCGGTGTGCCAAGGTAATTGATGCAGGTCTCGCGCACCTGGCCGATGATGAAGTCGGTGCGTTGCTCGGACCCGGTCACCTGGCCAAGCTCGACGGCGAGGCCGTAGACGGGGCCATCCTTGATCTGCGAGGGTGCGGTGTCCGAGCCATCCAGTGTGCCGTGCGCGGCAAAGTGGCCGCGCACATCCACATCCTTGCCCGCCTGATGGCTGACATGCGCGCCGGCGGCGGTGGCCCATACCGTATGGCCCCAGGCGGCAAATTCCTTTTGCTCGGACAGCGGCTTGGGATTGGCCAATGTCAGTGACCAGGCCTGCATGCCCTTGGCCTGCGAGGCACTGGCTTTGACGGCCTGGTCATGCTCGGCGCTGGCCCAGTTACCGGCCATATCCATGTACAGCTGCACGTGATGCGCTTTGCCATCCAGGCTGCGCACGCTGACATGCACGTAGCTCAACGGCATGGACTGGCGCCGCGTATCGCCCGGTTCCACCGGTGACAGGAATTCCACCACCAGCTCGATGCCACCGCCTTGCAGCGTGAAGCGCGAGCGCGTGGCGGTGACTTCCAACACGGTCTGCTCCAGCGCGCGCGGGAAATCCTCGATGCTGTGCGCCTTGCCGTGGTTGCCGTCGGGCACGTTGCGGGTGATTTTTCCATCACCCATGAACAAGTACGTCTCGCCATCCACGCGCACCATGCCAGCCATGCCGGTGGGGCTGCCATGCCAGAACTGCGGCGAAGTGCCAGGCAGGATCGTCGCCGGCAACCAGGTGCTCAAGTAAGGCTGACGCACCGCCAGTGGCACGGCCGGAGGGCGGATTGGTTTGACGGTGGCCAGCAATGGCGTGATCGCGCCAGAGCCTCCTGCAGCGCGGTTCGCCTTCGCCCCGGTCAAACCACCCGTGGTTTTGGCCTCGGCCGGAAGCAATGCGGCGCCCGCCAGCGCCAGGCCGGCGCTACCAGAAAGCTTGAGAACACCGCGGCGACTGGGGTTGTCCAGCGTTGGCTCGGAAGAGGAAGGCGTGCGCTTGTTCGTCATGGAAACTCCAGCCCGGTGGTATCTGGTCCGACAATTTGTGAGGGAACGTTATCACAACTTGTCTACGCATGAGCGCCGTACTGGCGTGGGGCTGGAGAGCCTTTTATGGGCGTCCCGTCAGCGGCGCAGGCGGAAGGTTCAGCGCATTCTTCGGCGGTGGCGACAAAAGTCCGACGCAGACCGGCGCGCGTTCCGGATGAGGACGCTGGCGGCAGTCGGCGGCCAGGCTCATGCCCTGTGTGCGCAGCGATTGGTAAGGATGTGGGCTGATATGCAGGGACGGCTTGGGCGTCGAGTCTTGCACAGGTGGCTGATAAGGCCGGGCATCCTCGGTGAGCCTCTTGTACGCCTTGCGCTGCTTGTCGGTCGCATAGGGCATCAGATGCTTCAGTTGATCATCGCGCTTTCGGTAGATCTGCATCAGACCAAGGCGATAGTTGATCGTCCGGTGAAAGTAACGTGCGGTTTTGGGTGGCGGTTGCTTGTCGGCCTTCGGCGGCAGATGCACATGGTGGCCCGCTTGAGCCGCCGGTGCCGCGAGCAGGCCGAGCAGCGCCGAGCAGACCCAGAGAAATTTCGCGATTGCTTTCATCGATCACATCCTGTGTCGGGAGCCGTGGCGGGGTTCCTCGCCATCATCATGCCGCGTCCCTGCATTCAATCGGTGTGAACGTGTCGCTCAATGGGCGGAGTCGGCCGCACGCTTGGGCAACACGGCAATCAGCACGGCGATGCTGACAAGCAAGATGGCACTGGCGGCGACACGGCTCAAATCCAGGCCGCCCTGGGCCAGCGGCTTGTCCAGGAAATCTCCGACAACGGCGCCCAGTGGTCGGGTCAGCACGAAGGCCACCCAGAACAGGGCAGTGGTGGAAAGGCGGCTCCAGCGCCAGGCGGCGAGCACCATCAGCAGGGCGCCGCCGAACACGACAATGGCGCCCAGGTAGCCCAACCCGGCGCTGTCGGCGGTCCAGTCGCCCAGCGCGGTGCCCAGCGTCTGCGAGCACATGATGGCCAGCCAGTAGAAGCCTTCGGTGCGCCAGTCGCATACCGACTTCACGTTGATCGAGCCCAGTGTCCAGCGCCAAAGGGCCAGCACGACCAGCAACAGAGCGAGCAGGGTGCTGGCGCCGCCGGCATAGCCAATGCCAAGTGAGCGGTCAGCGAAGTCGGCCAAGGTGGTGCCGACCGTGGTCGAGGCCAGAATGGCGAACCAATACAGCCACGGCTGAAACTCTCGGGCACGAATTTGTGCGGCAACTGCCGCTATGAAGATCGCGGCAAATAGGGCCGTGCTCAGTAAATAGCCCAACCCCGCGGACATCGATAACGCATCACCACCGGTTTCGCCCAGTGTGGTGGCCAGAATCTTGATGATCCAGAAGCCCAGGGTGAGGGCGGGCACCTTGCTCACGGTGTGTCGGGTGCTTGGGTCCATGGAGTAGCTCGGAGAGATGGGGCAAGACGGGCAGGCTAAGGCCCCAAGCTGAGGCTGCGCTCAGTTCGCAAAGGGCTTGGCAAGGGCTGAGGCGCAAGCTCCTGTGAACGCGAGCGCCCGCGCGCTCGCGCAACTTGCGATAAGGTTGAGCGCACAACGGACTGACAACAAAGGTGATTGCCATGGATGTGCCCCTGAATGGCTCGATTTGCAGCCGCCTTCTCGCGGGCTGCGCACTGGCCCTTGTTTTCTCGACGCCGCCGGTGGCGGCGTCGCCCTCCGCCACGCCGGCCTCCCCGGCGCAGGTGCCGCCGCCGCACATGACGCAGCAGGTCAAGCAGTTGCTGAAGGCCATGCGACGGGCATCCACGCGCGGTCATCCAGACCTCTACGGCGAGTTCGGCGGGATGAAGCGGCTGTTCGATGGCGATTACCAGGGCGCGCTCAAGTACTTCCGATACGGCGCGCGCTATGCCGACAAGCTGTCCCAGGCAAGCCTCGGCATGATGTATCTCAATGGCCGTGGCGTGGCACGCAGTCCGGCCATGGCTTGCGCCTGGATGACACTGGCTGCTGAGCGCGGCTATCCGCCCTATGTCGAGGCGCGCACGCGCATCTGTAGCGCCTTGGCGCCCGCCATGCGCGCTCAATCCAACACGGCGCTGGCCAGCCTGCGCCCCGAGTACGGCGACAAGGTAGCCAAGCGCCGCATGACGCGGGCGCTGCTGCGGGGGCGCAACACGCTTACCGGATCACGTGTGGGCTTTGACGCCGGCCTGAAAACCCAGGAGCTTCCGACCAGCCCTGTCGACTGCTCCAAGCCTGCGCTTACCGTGGGTGCGTTGGCGGTGCCGCTGGATGGTTGCCCTGGTTTTCAGTTGGCAACCTGGCAACCGGCGACCTATTTTGCGGCGCGGGACAAGTCACCCCTGCCCACGGTTGATGTCGGGCCTCTGCACGAGGTGTCATCGCCTTCGTCGCCGGACCACCAAGCGGTGGGATTTGGCTAGGAAAAAGGCCGCCCGGAGGCGGCCTTTTTCAGCTTCGGAGCGGTTGCTCCGAGCCAGCAGGCTTACTGCAGGCCGGCCGCATCACGCAGCACGTCGGCCTTGTCGGTCTTCTCCCACGAGAACGCGGTGAAGGTGTTGCCATTGGCGTCCTTCAGCTGCTTGGGCTTGCGGCCGAAGTGGCCGTAGGCGGCGGTCAGCTGATACATCGGGTGGATCAGGTCGAGCATCTTGACGATGCCGTACGGGCGCAGGTCGAAATGCGCGCGCACCAGCTTCTCGATTTCGGTGTCGGCAATCTTGCCGGTGCCGAAGGTGGTTACCGAGATGGAGGTCGGCTCGGCCACGCCGATGGCGTAGGAGACCTGGATCTCGCACTTGTCGGCCAGGCCCGCTGCGACGATGTTCTTGGCCACGTAACGGCAGGCGTAGGCCGCCGAACGGTCGACCTTGGACGGATCCTTGCCCGAGAACGCGCCACCGCCGTGACGGGCCATGCCGCCGTAGGTGTCGACGATGATCTTGCGGCCGGTCAGGCCGCAATCGCCAACCGGGCCGCCGATGACGAACAGGCCGGTCGGGTTGATGTGGATCTTCGACTTGGGCAGCGATTTGAGCCACGCCTCGGGTAGCACCGGCTTGAGCACGTGCTCGCGGATGCCCTCGACGATGTCCTTCTGCTTGATGCCCGGATCGTGCTGGGTGGACAGCACCACCGCATCGATGCCGGCGATCTTGCCGTTGTCGTAGCGCAGCGTGACCTGGCTCTTGGCGTCCGGGCGCAGCCACGGCAGCGGGCTGTTCTTCTGCTTGCGCACCTTGGCCTGCTGCTCGACCAGACGGTGCGAGTAGTAGATCGGCGCCGGCATCAGCTCGCGGCTCTCGTTGCAGGCGTAACCGAACATCAGGCCCTGGTCGCCGGCGCCCTGTTCCTCGGGGCTCTTGCGGTCCACGCCACGGGCGATATCGGGCGACTGCTTGCCGATCAGGTTGAGGATGCCGCAGGTATGGCCGTCAAAACCGACATCCGAATTGGTGTAGCCGATGTCGTTGATGACCTCGCGCGCCAGCGACTCGATATCGACCCAGGCGCTGGTGGTCACTTCGCCGGCGACGATGGCCACGCCGGTCTTGACCATGGTTTCGCAGGCCACGCGCGCGCGATCATCCTGCTTGAGGATGGCATCGAGCACGGCATCGGAGATCTGGTCGGCGACCTTGTCCGGATGGCCTTCGGAGACCGATTCGGAAGTGAACAGGTGGCTGCTCATCGCGGCATATATCCTTGGTTACGGATAGAGAGATAAATGAAGGTGCGCATGATACATGCGCTGTCCGGCGAATGCATCGTGCGATGCGAAATAGACGTCCGCTTCATTCAGCCATGGGCGTGGCTCTTGCCAAGGACACCCAGCACGCGCGTCGCACTCACTGACTGCCTGCACCCATGTATTTCTTCAGCCGTGCCGGCCAGCTGGGCGCGTTGATCCGCTGCAGCAGCGAGGCGTCGATGGCCTCGCGCAGCGGGCTTTGCTGGGGCAGGGCAAAGGCGTAATCCTGTCGCGCCAGGGTCAGCGCCAGCACGCGCAGCTTGCCCTGATAGTGCTGGGCGATCATCCAGCGCATCAGCGGCTTGTCGTACACGGCCGCCTGGCAGTCGCCCTGGCGAAGGTGCGCCAGTGCCTGCGGCAAGGTGTCGCTCTTGTTGTACTCGTAATGGTGGATGTCCAGCCAATGCGCACTGGTGCTTCCCGGTACGCTGCAGATGCTCAAATGCGCCAGGTCGTCGGCATTGTCCACTTGCGTGCTGAGCTGACCCACGGTGAGCGCGCTGGTGATCGAGGCGGTGAAGAAGGAAACAATCAGCAAGGCACTGAGCATCCAGGCCATGCCCAGCAGGCGCCCCGGTACCGTGCGCGGGGCGATGTCGCCGTAGCCGACGGTGGTCATGGTGACCATGGCCCACCAGAAGCCGGCGAACAGGCCGCCGGCGCGGGTTTGGCCAAACTGCTCGGGATTGTGCCGGCGCTCCAGCAGCCAGATCAGTACGCCGACGCCGAACAGCAGCAGCGCCAGTGCGCCGATCACCTTGAGAAAGGCCGCCGACACCAGCGCCTGGGCGACTGCCAGCCAGCCCGACGTCTGCTGCGTGCGCACCGCGATGCCAAGGCCCGAGCTGGTGATGGGGTGGGCAAAATCCATGCGCCGCTCGCGCGCGGCGGTGGCGGTGATCGCGCCCAGGCCCACATCGACCTTGTCGGCGCTGACCGCATCGAGCAGGCCCTCCAGGTCATAGGGCTGGTAGGTGTAGTGCCAGCCATGATCGGCGGCGACTTCTTCCCACAGTTGTACCGAGAGGCCGTGGTAGTGGTTTTTGCTGTTCATCACGAACGGCGGCGCCACCTTGACGCCAACCACGAACGGATGCGCCGCGCTGCCATCGGCGGGGCGGTCGATCGCGGGCGTATTGGTGTGGGCTGGCGATGCATCCTGCGCCACGGCCAGCGCGCTGACAGCGCTCAGCAGCACGATGAGAACACAACGGGTGAGACGGTGGCGCATGACGGCTCCCTGGCAGATGGCACCTTGGTCGGCGCGCGGAACATAACCGGGTAAAGCATAGCGCCGGTGCACGTCACGTCCATCGAACCGGCCCGGCGCGGTGCCGCGCCGGGCCGGTTCCACTCATGCCGCGTCGGTGTGCGCCGAAGCCTGACGGCGGGCGCGGGCGGCCGCCACCATGTGCCGCAGCGCCGGCTCCACTTCCGACCACTGCCGGGTTTTCAGACCGCAGTCGGGGTTGACCCACAACTGGCGCTTGTCCAGCACCGCCAGCGCCTTGTCCAGCAGCGCGAGCACCGAAGCGGTGTCGGGCACATGCGGCGAATGGATGTCGTAAAGACCCGGGCCGATCGCGTTGGGATAGTGCTGATCGACAAAGGCTTCGAGCAGTTCCATGTGCGAACGGCTGGCTTCGATGGAAACCACATCGGCGTCCATCGCCGCCACCGCGCCGATGATGTCGTTGAACTCCGAGTAGCACATGTGGCTGTGGATCTGCGTGCTATCGGCCACGCCACCGACGGCGACGCGGAAGGCCTGCACCGCCCAGTCCAGATAGGCATCCCATTCGGATCGGCGCAATGGCAGCCCTTCACGCAGCGCCGGCTCGTCGACCTGGATCACGCCGATGCCGGCGCGTTCCAGATCATGCACCTCGTCGCGCAGCGCCAGGGCGATCTGCGCGCATACCTGGTCGCGCGGCAGGTCGTCGCGAACGAACGACCACTGCAGCATGGTCACCGGCCCGGTCAGCATGCCCTTGACCGGTCGCTTGGTGAGCGACTGGGCGTAGCGTGACCAGCGCACGGTCATGGCCGCCGGCCGGCTGACATCGCCAAAGATCAGTGGCGGCTTCACGCAGCGCGAGCCATAGCTTTGTACCCAGCCCAGGCGGGTAAAGGCGTAGCCGGCCAGCTGTTCGCCGAAGTACTCGACCATGTCGTTGCGCTCGGGTTCGCCATGCACCAGCACGTCCAGGCCGATCGACTCCTGGGCGCGGATGACGTGCTCGATGTCTTTTTCCAGGGCGCGTTCGTAATCGGCCTGCGACAAACGCCCGGCGCGATGGTCGGCACGCAGCCGGCGCAGTTCGGGTGTCTGCGGGAAAGAGCCGATGGTGGTGGTGGGCAGCTCGGGCAGATTCAGCGCGCGCTGCTGCGCATGATGGCGCGCGTGGTAGGACGAGCGCCGCTGGCCGGCCTGCTGACTGAGCGCGGCCAGGCGCGAGCGCACCTTGGCATCGACCACGCCCGGGTGCTGCGCGCGGCTGTCCAGCAGGGTCTGCTGCGCATCCAGTGCCGCCAGTGCTTCAGGGCGACCGTCCAGGGCGGCGGCGTAGTGGCGCAGTTCCTCGATCTTCTGGCGCGCAAAGGCCAGCCAGCTGCGCAGCTTCGGCGCCAGCCGCGTTTCCTCGCGTGCGTCGATCGGCACATGCAGCAGCGAACATGAAGGGGCCAGCCACAGCTTGGGGCCGTGGCGTTCTATCGCTTGGCGAAGACGCGGCAGCACCTGTGCAGGCTGGCTGCGCCAGACGTTGCGGCCATCGACCACGCCCAGACTCAGCACGCGATCACGCGGCCAGGCCCCCAGCACGGCGTCGAGCTGCTTTGGCGCGCGGCAAAGGTCCAGGTGCACGCCATCCACGGTAAGGCTTGCCAGTAGTTCGACATCGCTGACGCCGCCAAAATAGGTGGCCAGCAGTAGATTGGGGCGTTGTGTTTTGCCCAGCACGGCGTAGGCGCGTTGATAGGCGGCGCGGTCAATGTCATCCAGGTCGGTGACCAGGCACGGCTCGTCAAGTTGCAGCCATGGCACGCCGGCGGCTGCCATGCGTTGCAGCAGGTCCACATAGGCCGGCAGCAGCGCTTCGAGCAAGTCCATCGGGCAGCTGCCGTCGGTGGCTTTGGAAAGGCGCAGGAATGACACCGGCCCCAGCAGCACCGGGCGGGCGTTGTAGCCCAGCGCCTTGGCTTCGCGCCAGGCATCGAGCGGCGCTTCGCCGTGCAGTGCGAAGCCCTGGCCGGCGTGCAGCTCCGGCACCAGGTAGTGGTAGTTGGTGTCGAACCATTTGGTCATTTCCAGCGCTGGGCGTGGCGCGCCTTCGCCGCGCTGGCCGCGGGCCATGGCGAAGTAGCCGGCCAGCGGGTCAGCATCGAACAGCTCGCGGTGCCGCTGGGGCACGGCGCCAAACAGCACCGCGGTATCGAGTACATGGTCGTACAGACTGAAATCGTTGCATGGCACGACATCGGCGCCGGCGCTCACGCTCAGCGCCCAGTGGCGCTCGCGCAACTGACGGGCGGTATCGAGTAGTTGGTTGGCGTCGCTTTCGCCGCGCCAGTGGCTTTCCAGCGCCTTTTTCAGTTCGCGGCGTGCGCCGATGCGCGGAAAGCCCAGGTGAGTAACCAGTGGCATGGTGGTGTGATCCTCTTTTGCAGCTGACAAAGAGGAACGAAGGGGTCGACCGCCGGCGCTTCCGGTGAGGTCGTCGACCTTCGCCCCCGCGGGCGAACCGGATCGCCACGGGGCACGCGCACGCTCACCCGGCCGTGAAAGCCATGCGACGTGCCGTCTCTCCCCGCGGAGAGCCAGGTCGGAGCGCAGGCATGGATGGCCTGCGGCCGGGGCAGGTCTTCGGGCTCGTGGACAAGGCAGGCGTTGACCTGCTGGCCTAGTGGCCACCGCTTCCCGGATGGCAGGCATCCAGTGCATGAGGTGGCGTTCGTTTCCACTGACCGCTGCGGGGCAGCTCCGGATTCACACCGGATTCCCTTTTAATTTCATCTTTCCATGCGGATGAAAAGAT
The DNA here is from genome assembly GCF_011759385.1 of Oleiagrimonas sp. C23AA. Classification (GTDB taxonomy): domain Bacteria; phylum Pseudomonadota; class Gammaproteobacteria; order Xanthomonadales; family Rhodanobacteraceae; genus Oleiagrimonas. Next base: position 268,195 of record NZ_JAARLY010000002.1, read on the forward strand.
GAAAACCGTCGGCGACGCCGATTCTGCGCCGAGCCGGCAGCAGCGTCAATGCATGGATGAGTGCTGGCAGGCCGGAGTCAGCCGAGCTCGCAGCGATTGCGGCCGGCGCGCTTGGCCCGGTACATGGCCTGGTCGGCGCGCTCAAACGCCTGCTCGGGCGAGTCATCATCCCCAATGGCGGTAACGCCCGCCGACAGCGTGATGGTCAGCGGCTGGCCCTTCATGTGAAAGCCCAGCTGGGCGATGTGCGCGCCCAGGCGTTCGGCCACGGTCAGTGCCGCCGCCGTGTCGTGCTGCTCCAGGATCAGCACGAACTCCTCGCCGCCAAAGCGGGCCAGGAAGCCGGCGCCATCGAGCGCTTTCTTAAGCTGATGGGCGACGATGCGCAGCGCCTTGTCGCCAGCGGCATGGCCGTGATCGTCGTTGATGCGCTTGAAGTGATCGACATCGAACACGATCAGCGCGATCGGCCCTTCACCTCCGGCGCGGCGGCGGCAGACCTCGGCCATGCGGCTTTCCAGCGCCAGCCGGTTGGCCAGGCCGGTCAGTAGATCGGTCGCCGCCTGTTGGCGGTTCTGATCCAGCGACAGCGTCAGTTCGCGCGCGCTTTGTTCCAGCTCGTTGATGCGCTTTTGCATCTGCTCGCTGAGGTCGGCCCAGCCACGGCTACGTTCGGCTTCGCGTTCGCGAAAGGCGCGCAGGTGATCGTCGAAACGATGCAGGCGCTCCCGGACCTGGGTGCGCAGGGTATCTAGCTCGGTGGCGGTGTCGATCTCATTGCCCAGCTGGCGGACCTGGGCGGCCATGTTCGTTTCCAGCTCCTGACGCGAGGCCTCGCCGCTGGCCTGGTCGATCTCCAGATAGCGCCCCATGCTGTCCAGGCGGTGCGAAACCTGTACCAGCAGACGCTCCAGCGCGGCCTTGTCCGCGCGCAGGCGCTGGCACTGGCTCTCGACCAGGCCCACCAGCGCGCGACCATGGCTGGCGATGTCGCCGCCATCGGCAATGGCCTGTTGCAAGGCGTCGCGCTCATCTTCCAGCGCCGTATCCAGGGGCAGTTGCTCAAGCACCGCGAGCAACACGCCAGCATGGGTGGTACCTGGCTGGGCAGGTTCTGGTGCATTGACTACGGCTTCGGCGTCAGGCAGCGGACGGGCGCCGTCCAGCTGGGCCAGCGCATCGGACAAGCTGCCGATAAGGGCTTCAAGACGCGGTCCTTCGGCCGATTCGCGGGTGCCGTGTCGGACCCGTTCCAGGGCGTCATCGAGCATGTGGTGACGCCCTTCCGCGGCGCTGCGCAGCCGACTGACCAGGCGTCTGAGCAAGCCGTCTACCGCTTGCCATTGGCGCTCGTCGGCCTCCATGCGGTCGACGGCTTCGTAGTAGCGTCGTTCCCAGTGCGGCGTCGAATCCATGGCAGGCCCCGGGGTGATATCAGTGGGATCAGGCGGCGGTGCGCAGCGCGGCGTGGTGTTCTCCTACGCGCGCAAAATACTCGAGTGTCAGGCGCAGTTGCTCGCGCGCCGATTCGGCGCGATTGACCACCGCGCGAAAATCGGCGTTTTCCGGGCGGTCCTTGGCGTACCAGCCCAGATGCTTGCGCGCGATGCGCACGCCCATGTGCTCGCCATAGAAGGCGTGCAGGTGCTCAAGGTGTCCGATCAGGATGGCACAAACCTCATCCGGCGTCGGCTCGGGGAGTTTTTCACCGGTCGCCAGGTAATGGGCAATCTCGCGGAATATCCACGGCCGGCCCTGCGCGCCACGCCCGATCATCACCGCGTCGGCGCCGGTGACCTCAAGCACGTGGCGGGCGCGTTCGGGCGACGTGACATCGCCATTGGCCAGCACCGGAATATCGATGGCGGCTTTCACCGCGGCGATGGTTTCGTATTCGGCCTCGCCGGCATATTTGTCGGCGCGAGTGCGCCCGTGCACGGACAGCGCGGCGATGCCGGCATCCTGCGCGATGCGCGCGATCGTCAGCGCGTTCTTGTGCTCGCGGTCCCAGCCGGTGCGAATTTTAAGCGTGACCGGCACCTCCACCGCCTGCGCCACGGCCTCGCAGATGCGCGCCACCAGCGGCTCGTCCTGCAGCAGCGCGGAGCCGGACCACACGTTGCACACCTTCTTGGCCGGGCAGCCCATGTTGATGTCGATGATCTGCGCGCCGTGATCGACATTGAAGCGCGCCGCCTCGGCCAGCATCTGCGGATCGTAGCCGGCAATCTGCACGGCGATGGGATCGGGCTCGCCGGAGTGGTCCATGCGCTTGCGCGACTTGGTGGTGTGCCACAGCCGCGGATCGGCGGTGGTCATTTCCGACACGGCCAGCCCCGCGCCCAGTTGCTTGCACAACAGGCGGAACGGCTTGTCGGTGACGCCGGCCATGGGCGCCAGCACCACCGGCGGATCAATGCGGTAGGGACCAATCTGCATGGCGCGCATTGTAACGGGCCGGCGCACTGGAGCGCAGCGCCGGCATCCTGGCGTTGTTTCAGGCCTCGAAACGGGCGCGGACCTGATCCGGTGTGGGCACCGATTCGGCGGCACCGCGGCGTTCGGTGGCCAGCGCGGCCACCCGGTTGGCGTGACGCACGGCGGCGGCAAAACTTCCTTGCGGCAGCTGCGACAGACCTGCGGCCAGGGCACCGCAGAAGGCATCGCCGGCGGCGGTGGTGTCGATGGCGTTCACCTTTTCGGCGCTGACGCGGTAATGCTCGCCGCTATCGCCATGGCGTTCGGCGCCGTGCGAGACAAAGCAACCGTGCTGGCCCAGGGTGACCACCAGCGTGCCGTCGGTGAGCTGGCGCGCCACCGCGTGCAGCGTGGTGTCATCCATCGCCGCGACGCCGTCGGTGTCCATGTCGATATCCAGAAAACGTCGCGCCAGTAGGGCAAACTCGCCCTCATTGGGCGTCACCACTTCGGCCTGGCGCAGCAGACTGGCGGTGAGCTTTTCGTGGATCGGTGCCGGATTGAGTACGCGCAGCAGGCCGTGTTCACCGCCCAGCGCAAGCGCGGCCTCGGTGGCCTCGATATTGTTTTCCATCTGCGTGAGCAGCACGCGGGCCCGGGCGATGTGCTCGCTCTGCTGACGCAGGAAGCCCGGTGCCAGCGCCTCGTTGGCGGCCAGATGCACCACGATCTGGTTCTGGCCACTGGCATCGACAACGATGCAGGCGCTGCCGGTAGGCTGGTCATCACAGACCTGCCAGAGACCGGTCAGGCCCTCGCGTTCGGCAGTGCGCACGGCGCCCTCGCCCAGTGCATCGTTGCCGCGCGCGCCGATGAAGCAGGTGTCCACGCCCTGGCGCACGCAGGCCACGGCCTGGTTGAAGCCCTTGCCGCCGGGGCCGGTGTGAAAGCCCTGGCCGCGCCGGGTTTCGCCCGGCTGCGGGACACGGTCGACCTGCCAGGCATGGTCCTGGTTATAGCTGCCGATGACGACGACAGGCGTGTTGCGTTCACTCATGGCGATTACGGTCCGGCTACCGAGTCGACCGCGTCAAGCCGCGCCCCCTGCTGCGGGCGCTCGTGCTTGTGACGGAACAGAATGGCAAACAGGATCGCCACCACCAGCGCGTAGGCGGCAAAGGTCAGCCAGATGCCGTGCCACTGCAGCGAGCCGTCCGGCGCGGTGAAGTAGGCATCGATGATCACGCCGCTGAGCGAGCTGCCCAGCACCGCGCCCACGCCGTTGGTCATCATCATGAAAATGCCCTGCGCGCTGGCACGGATCTTCGGGTCGGCCTGACCCTCGACGAACAGCGAGCCGGAGATATTGAAGAAGTCGAAGGCCATGCCGTAGACGATGTTGGAGGCAATGATCATCCACAGCAGGCCGGCCGGGTTGCCGTAGGCGAACAGGCCAAAGCGCAGCACCCAGGCCAGCATCGAGATCAGCATCACCTTCTTGATGCCAAAACGGCTGAGGAAGAACGGAATGGCCAGGATGAACAGCGTCTCGGAGACCTGCGAAATGGACATGGTGATCGCCGGGTAGCGAATCGCCAAAAGGTGCGTGTAGGCCGGGTTCTTGGCGAAATCGTGCAGGAAGGTATCGCCGTAGGCGTTGGTCAGCTGCAGCGCGGCGCCCAGCGCCATCGCAAACAGGAAGAACACCGCCATCTTGTAGTTCTTGAACAGCTTGAACGAGCGCAGGCCCATGGCATCGATCAGCGAGGCCGGCTTGGTATCGCGCGGCGGGCAGGGCGGCAGCGTGAACGCGTACAAGCCCAGCACCACCGCGGCGGCGGCGGCGACGTAGAACTGCCCGGTAGTTACTTCCAGGTGCAGCAGGCTGACCGTCCACATGGCGACGATGAAGCCCACCGTGCCCCACACCCGGATCGGCGGGTACACCTTGACGATATCCACGCCGTCGGTCTTCAGCGCGTTGTAGGCCACCGTGATCGAGAGCGCGATGGTGGGCATGTAGAAGCACATGTTCACCAGCATCACCCAGAACAGAACCTTGGGATCGTCGATCATCGGCACGATGGCCAGCATCACTGCGCCCAGCAGATGCATGATGCCGTACAGGCGCTCGGCCCGGATCCACTTGTCGGCAATGATGCCGGCAATCGAGGGCATGAACAGCGAGGCGATGCCCATGGTCGAGAAGATGGCGCCGAAATCGGTGCCGGACCAGTGCCGGGTCTGGAACCAGTACGCACCAATGGTGATCAGCCACGAACCCCACACGAAGAACTGCAGGAAATTCATCACGATCAGGCGGGTTCGGAGGTTCATGAGGCGTTCGTTCAGCGCAGGGTTAAGCGGATCAGACTAAGCGAGCCCGCGGCGGCCGGCAAGTTGCGTCGCGTCACCGGCGTGGCGCGGTTTACACTGCCTGGAAGGCATCGCGAAGCCAGGCAAGGCGTGGCGCCAGGCGCTCGCCGTCGAAGCTGACGACATCGAAGCGACAAGGTGCTGCCGCCCAGCGCGGGTGGGCGGTGAGAAAACCCTGCGCGGCGCGTATCAGGCGGGCCTGCTTGCTGGCCGTGACCGAGGCGGCGGCTCCACCGTGCCCAGCGTCGCGCCGGTAGCGCACCTCCACGAACACCAGCGTGTCGCCGTCGACCATGACAAGGTCGATTTCGCCAAAACGGGTGTGGAAGTTGCGCGCGACCGGTTTCAGTCCGGCGCGTCGCAGGTGTTTGAGCGCCAGTGCCTCGAAGGCATCGCCGGTGGCGCGGCGTGGGGTTTTGGCTGTTGGGTTCGGGGGTGTTCGGGTCATGGCATCGCCTCCCTGTGACGCCGATACAAACACGGCGCCGTTGCCGGCGCCGTGTTTGACGATCAAGGTTGGCCGCTGCTGGTTGCCGGGGCCGGCATGGCCGCCGGTTGAGCGCTGCTTGGCGAAGCGGCCGGCAGGTCACCGCTGGAGGGGGTGTCGGCCTGCAGACTGCCGGCGACCGGCTCGGCGATGCCGTTGGCAAAGCGTGCCCAGACCAGTTCGCGATGGATGCGGCCGAACGGATCGGAGGCCAGGCGGCCGGTCGCACCCGGCAGATAGCTGCCCGGATGGTTGTGCAGCCAGTCCAGATACGGCGCCAGTGCCCACGCGTCCATGCCCAGCGCGAACAGGCGCGCGCCGGCGCCGCGGATGCCCGGCAGCGAGCTGGCCATGGCATCGCGCGAGGGCAGGCCCGGTTGGGCGTTGAACAGCCACGGTGCATCGCAGAAGCTCAGGCCGTTCAAGTCGCCATTGTCCTCGGCATCGTTTTCGCCGTTGTAGACGTGCGAGGTGGCAAAGGCCGGCGCATCCAGCTTGGCCAGGCGCAGCTGCGGCATCAGCAGCCGTGCCTGTTGCGGGCGCATGCTGATGAAAATGCCGCCCTTGGCGCCAAGCGCATCGGCCGACAACTGCTTGAGCTGATCGCCGTAGTTGATGGCCCGCGGGTCCAGTGACAGCTGCTGCACCACCTGGCCACCATCGGCCTTGAACTGGGCGCTGAAAGCACGTGCGGCACGCTGCGCAAAATCCTCGCTGGACACCAGCACCACGGCCCGATCAAGACCCTGTGCGGCCATGTGATCGGCCACCTGACGGCCCTCGGTTTCCGGTTGCAGGCCAAACTCGGTGACATTGGCCGGCGGCAGCTGCTGGGTGTCTGGATGGTTCAGCGCCAGCACGGGTGCCGGCAGCTTGTCCTGACCCAGCACGGCGCTGACCGAGTCGCGCGCCAACGGGCCGACGACCAGGTCGGCACCATCGGCCACCGCCTGCTGGTAGGCCTGCACCGCCTGCTGCGGGCTGGTGCCGGCATCGTAGGTTTTCACCTGCGTCTGCAGCTGGCTGTCCGAGGTGGCGCTGTCATCGCGCTTTTGGAAATAGGCGGCGAAGAAACCTTCGCGGATGACCGCCGCCGCGGCGCTCAGCGGACCGGAAGCGGGCAGCAGCAAGGCCACATGGTGCGGCGGCTTGTAGCCCTGCTGGCGCTGGCTGCCCGGCAGTACCGTGCCGACCGGGTGATCCAGCTGCGGGCTGCTACGGCCGACGTCCACACCCAGCTGGCCCAGCGCCTCGTTGACCCAGTGCGTCATCGGCGCATCCGGGCGCAGTTCGCTGGCGTGTTGTCGCAGTGCCGGCGCGCCCATGCCGACCAGCAACTGGGCGATGTGACGGCGGTTCTCGGCCTGATCCAGACCCTTGAGCTGGTCATCCATGCCGACGCGAATGCGCGCGGCCTGATAGGGCTTGCCGGCGGCCTCAAGGGCGCGGGCGCGCAGTTCATGCTGGCGCAGCACCAGGCTCGGCGACAGCGCCGGCGGCGTCTGCGCGGTCAGCGACAGTGCCTGCGCGGTGTCGCCCTTGTGCAGCGCCACTTCGGCACGCAGCAGGTCGAAACGGGCCGCGTCGGCCGGCGTCAGCTGCTTGCGGTCGATGCCGACCAGCGCCTGGTCGGCCTTGCCGAGGCTGCCTTCCTCGCGCCAGGCCTCGGCCGCACGCAGACGGAAGTAGCTGGCGCCGCTGGCGTCCTCGCTGGCCAGTTTCATATAGGCCTGGGCGGCCTGGTCGTAGTTGCCCTGGTGCAGCATCGACTGCACCTGCTGCGAGCGGGCCAGTTGCTGCGGCGACGGACCGCTGACCGTGGCGCAGCCGGCGGCAGCGAGTACGGCCGCCAGGCCAAGGACACGAATAAGGCGCATGAACAAGTTCCTGTTCGTCATCTGGGGCATTTGCGCGATGATAGCCCATTGCGTCAAATCAACCGTGTGCTCGCCATGCAGAACGTTCAGCCCGGCACCCTCTGGGTCGTCGCCACCCCCATCGGTCAGCTGACCGACATCTCCCAGCGCGCCATCGAGGTGCTGGGCAAGGTGGCGGTGATCGCGGCCGAGGACACCCGTCACAGCCGCCCGCTGCTCAGCCATTACGGCATTGCCACGCCGGCGGTGGCGCTGCACGAGCACAACGAGCGCGAGGCGGTGGACCAGCTGGTGCGGCGCCTGGAGCAGGGCGACGAGGTGGCCTTGATTTCCGATGCCGGCACGCCGCTGATCAGCGATCCGGGGTTTCGGCTGGTGCGCGCGGCGCGTGCAGCGGGGCTGAAAGTGGCGCCGGTGCCGGGCGCTTGCGCCGCGATTGCTGCGCTGTCAGCGGCCGGCTTGCCGAGCGACCGCTTTGTATTCGAAGGCTTCCTGCCGCCCAAGTCGGCGGCACGGCGCACGCGTCTGGCCGAACTGGCGGGCGATGCGCGCACACTCATCTTTTATGAGTCGCCGCATCGCGTGGCCGAGTGTCTGGCCGATATGGTCCAGGTGTTCGGCCCCGAGCGCGAAGCGGCGCTGGCGCGTGAGCTGACCAAACTGTTTGAAACGGTCATCGACGCACCGCTGGCCGAGCTTGCCGAGCGCGTGGCGGGCGATCGCGATCAGCAGCGCGGCGAAATCGTGTTGCTGGTGGCGGGCGTGGCCGATCGCGCCCAGGCACAGCTGGCCGAAGGTCAGCGCGTGTTCGCCCTGTTGCGCGATGATCTGCCGCCGGCCAAGGCAGCGCGACTGGCCGCCGCCATCACCGGGGCGCCGCGCAAGGCGCTATATCAGTAATGCATGGCCAAGCCTCTTCAACGGCACCTCGCGTCGACACATAGGCGCCCGGTGGGAGTTGCCGTACACTACGCGCCGGGAGTCGGCCGGACAGTCGCGTCGCCTGTCCTTGTGACAGGCATCGAGGAAAGTCCGGGCTCCATAGGGCAGGGTGCCAGGTAACGCCTGGGCGGCGTGAGCCGACGGCCAGTGCAACAGAGAGCAGACCGCCGAACGGCGCCTTTCAGGCGTGCGTGGTAAGGGTGAAAGGGTGCGGTAAGAGCGCACCGCGCACGGGGACAACGCCGTGTGGCACGGTAAACCCCACCCGGAGCAAGACCGAATAGGGGAACATTGACGTGGCCCGCGTCGTTCCCGGGTAGGTTGCTGGAGCCTGGCGGTGACGCCAGGCCGAGAGGAATGACTGTCGCGCCGCAAGGCGAACAGAACCCGGCTTACAGGCCGGCTCCCCTTTATCGAGTGTGCACACGCCCCGGCCGGCTATCGGCCGGGGCGTGTCGTATCGGCCCCACGTTTTTCCACGCCGGTGGTGTGCGGTGGGGCTTGCATCGCCGCCCCGGGGTCGATACGCGAGAGTGTGGCTGGGCTCCACATCGGCTTCACGTAAGTGAAACACAGTAAAATCGTTGATGATTCAAGGGCCTTAGGCGCACTCCTCACAAAGCGCTGGAAAATTCAGCAAACGTTACTTTACTCCTTGATCTGCAAGCAAAATTTTCTTGACAGTCTCAGGGGGCGAGACTATCGTGGGTTCCAGTGTGAAATCGTGGGATTTCGTGGAAGCCACCGGGCATGTTCCAGGGCGAAACCGCCATCACCGTCGATGACAAAGGCCGCATGGCTATCCCGACCGCGTATCGGGAGGCCATCGCACAGGCCTGTGGCAGTCGGCTGGTGATCACCTACAACCCGTTCGAGCACGGTTGTCTGTGGATTTTTCCGCAGGACGAATGGGAGCAGGTGCGGGATCAGGTCAATGCGCTTCCCAGTGTCAAGGCCGTGCATCGTGCGTTGCAGATGAAGCTGGTCGGTGCCGCCGCGCAGGTTGAGCCCGACAGCGCCTCTCGCGTGTTGTTGCCCAGCAGCCAGCGCAACTCGGCGGGTATCGAGAAGCGCGCGGTATTGCTGGGTATGGGCAACAAGTTCGAGCTCTGGAGCGAGCAGGCGCACTTGGCCAAGATCCGCCAGACCATCGGCGAGGACGAGATCAGCGAAGACATGTCGGATTTGAGGCTGTAAGGCACATCACTTTTCAAGGCGGGGCGGGGTGTCAGCCATGGGCAATGACGAACTGCGGCACATCCCGGTGATGCTGGATGAGGCGGTTGAAGGTCTCGCGGTGCATCCAGGGGGCCGGTATCTGGACGGCACATTCGGTCGCGGCGGTCATGCGCGCGCCGTGTTGTCGCGTCTGGATGAAAGTGGTCGCCTGCTGCTGATGGATCGCGATCCGCAGGCCATCGCCCGTGCCCAGGCGCTGTTTGCCGACGATGCGCGCGTGGCCATCCGCCACGGCAATTTTGCCGACATGGCGCAGTGGGATGCCGTCGCCGAAGGGCTGGACGGCGTGCTGCTGGATATTGGCGTGTCCTCGCCGCAGCTCGATGATGCCAGCCGCGGTTTCAGCTTCATGGCCGATGCGCCGCTGGACATGCGCATGGACACCACACAGGGCGAGAGCGCGGCCGAGTTTCTGGCCCACGCCGAAGAGCGCGAGATCGCCGACGTACTGTTTCGTTTCGGCGAAGAGCGCTTCAGCCGCCGCATTGCCCGCGCCATCTGCGAGCGCCGCGAGCAGGCGCCGATCACCCGCACCGGCGAGCTGGCCGAGCTGGTGGCCAAGACCATCGGCCGCCGCGAGCCGGGCAAGCATCCGGCCACGCGCACGTTCCAGGGGCTGCGCATCGCGGTCAATGCCGAGCTGGACGCGCTCGAACGCGGGCTGTCGGCCGCGGTCGACTGTCTCAAGCCTGGTGGTCGTCTGGCGGTGATCAGCTTCCACTCGCTGGAAGATCGCATGGTCAAGCGTTTCATCAAGGATGAGTCCGGCCGCGTGCAGGGCGGTCGCCGCGGCCTGCCGCCGCCCGAGGCGCCCAAGGCGCGCCTGCGTGCCGTGGGCAAGGCGCAGTTTCCTTCCGCTGACGAAGTGGCGGTCAACGTGCGCTCGCGCTCGGCGGTGTTGCGCGTGGCGGAGCGACTGGCGTGAAGCCGTATCAGGCCATCTCCCTGACCACGCTGCTGCTGGCCGTGCTTGGCAGTGCCATCGGTGTGGTGTGGGTGCGTCACGAGTCGCGCGTGCTGTTCATTCGTCTGACCGAACTGCAGAACCGCCGCGACAGCCTGAACGTGGAATTTGGCCGCCTGGAGCTGGAGCAGGCGACCTGGGCCGACCCGAGCCGTATCGACCGGGTGGCCCGTGATCAGTTGCACATGGTCGACCCCAAGCCGGGCGATATCGAGTTGATCCGTCGATGAGCAAGCGCACGCTACATCGCGATCTGCAGCTGCCGGACCGCCGTCGCGGTCCGAGCGCGCGCAAGCGTCTGACGCTGGTGGTGGTGTTGCTGGGCCTGGCCACGCTGGGTCTGGTAGTGCAGGCAGTGCGCCTGCAGGTGGTCGACAAGGGTTTTTACCAGGCCCAGGGCAACGCGCGTTTCCTGCGTCAGGTGAAGATTCCGGTCTCGCGCGGCACCATCTTCGATCGCAATGGCGAGCCGCTGGCGGTGTCCACGCCGGTCGAGTCGCTGTGGGCCAATCCCAAGGATGTGCTCGATCACGATGATCGCATTCCGGCCCTGGCACACGCGCTGGGCGTGGATCCGGCCGAGCTCAAACAGCGCCTGATCGAGCGCGCCGACCGCGAATTTGTCTACCTCAAGCGCCAGATGAGTCCGGACGCGGCCAAGGCGGTGCTGGATCTGGACATTCCCGGCGTCAACGAGCAGCGCGAATACAAGCGTTACTACCCGATGGGCGCGGTCACCGCGCACGTGCTGGGCTTTACCAATATCGACGATGAAGGCCAGGAAGGCCTGGAGCTGGCCTTCAACAACTGGTTGTCGGGCAAGCCCGGTGCCAAGCGCGTGATTCGCGACAACAAGGGTCACACGGTGGAGAACGTGGACCTGGTGCGCGCGCCGCAGCCGGGCCGTGACCTGCATCTTTCCATCGACAATCGCCTGCAGTACCTGGCCTACAGCCAGTTGTCCGACGCGCTGACCAAGTTCGAGGCCTCCTCGGCGTCGATGGTGGTGATGGATGTGCGCACCGGCGAGGTGCTGGCGATGGTCAATCTGCCCTCGTACAACCCCAACGCGATTGGCAACAGCACCGCCGCGCAGCGCCGCAACCGCGCGGTGACGGACGTGTTCGAGCCCGGCTCCACGGCCAAGCCGTTCACCATCATGGCCGCGCTCGACTCGGGCAAGTGGACGCCGACCACCAAGATCGACACCTCGCCGGGCTGGTACGTGCTGTATGGCCACACCATCAAGGACGATGCCAATTTCGGCATGCTCGACACCACTGGCGTGATCACCAAATCGTCCAATATCGGCGCCTCCAAGATCGCGCTGACGCTCAACACCGAGCAGATGTACGACGTGTTCCGCAGCTTCGGCTTTGGCAACAGCACCGAAAGCGGCTTTCCGGGCGAAGTCTCAGGCTATCTGCCGATCGGTGCCGACTGGCGCCCCATCCGCCAGGCCACCATTGGCTACGGCTATGGTTTCAACGTGACCGCCTTGCAATTGGCGCAGGCCTATTCGGCCATCGCCGACGGCGGCGTGCTGCATCACCCGACGTTTGTGAAAGGTGGCGGCAAGCCCGGCAAGCGTGTGATCAGTCCGAAAATCGATCACGAAATCATCCAGATGCTCAAGACCGTGGTCACCAAGGATGGCACTGCGCCATCGGCACAGGTGGCCAACTATTCGGTGGCCGGCAAGACCGGCACTGCGCGCATCGCGGCCGCGGGCGGCTACTCCAAGGGCAAGTACTTCTCGGTGTTTGCCGGCATGATTCCGGCCTCCGATCCGCGTCTGGTCGGCGTGATCATGGTGCGCGACGCGAAGAAGAAGAGCTATTTCGGCGGCAAGGTTTCCGCCCCGGTATTCAGCAAGGTGATGGCTGGCGCCGTGCGCCTGCTGGATATTCCGCCCGATGATGTCAAAACCTGGTACACCGGCGTCGGCGCGCCGGACGCCAGCAAGCCTCTTGCCGGCAGCAACGGCGAGGGGGTGGCGCCATGAGCATGCGTCTGGGTGAATTGCTGGCCGGTATCGCCGCCGTCGGCGCCAGCGCCGATCTGCCGGTGCGCGGCCTGAATCTGGATTCGCGCGCCATGGCTCCGGGCGAGGTGTTTGTGGCCCTGCGCGGCACGCGTGCGCACGGCATGGATTATGTCGCCACCGCCATCGCTCGCGGCGCGGTCGCCGTGCTTGCCGAGGCGCCGTTGCCGGCGCACGCGCCCGACGGCGTGCCGGTGATCGCCATCGAGGCGCTGTCGCAGCGCCTGGGCGAGATCGCCGCGCGCTTTTACGGCCAGCCGTCGCGTGCGCTGACCGTGATCGGTGTCACCGGCACCAATGGCAAAACCTCAACCGTGCAGATGCTGGCGCAGGCGCTGGAAGCGCTGGGCCATCGCGCCGCCTCCATCGGCACGCTGGGCGCCGGGCTTCATGGCGCCATCGAGGCCGGTGAGCGCACCACGCCCGATGCCATCCAGGTGCAGGCGCTGCTGGCACGTTTTCGCGACGCCGGCGCCACGCACGTGGCAATGGAGGTGTCCTCGCACGCGCTGGTGCAGGGCCGGGTGGCTGGCGTTGGCTTCGACGTGGCGGTGTTCACCAACCTCAGCCGCGATCATCTGGACTATCACGGCACCATGGAAGCCTACGGCGCGGCCAAGGCCACGCTGTTTGCCTGGCCGGGGCTGAAGGCCGCCGTGGTCAATGTCGATGACAGCTTCGGCCGAGCATTGGCCGAGCGCCTGCCGGCCAGCGTGATGCGCCTGCGCGTCAGCCAGGGTGGTCCGCATGCCGAGCTTTGCGCCGATGCGGTGCGCACCCGCGCCGACGGCCTGCATTTCACACTGCGCTCGCCGTGGGGCGAGGGTGCCGTCGACAGCGCCCTGCTGGGGCGTTTCAACGTCGCCAACCTGCTGGCCGTGGCCGGCACCTTGGGTGCCTTGGGTCACGACTTTTCCGCCATTGCCCAGGCGCTGCACGCGCTGCGTCCGGTGCGTGGCCGCATGAGCCGCCTGGGCGGCGACGGCGAGCATCCGCTGCTGGTGGTCGACTACGCACATACGCCCGATGCGCTGGAGCAGGCACTGCAAAGTCTGCGCGCGCACTGCGCCGGGCGACTGGTGTGCGTGTTTGGTTGCGGTGGCGAGCGCGATACCGGCAAGCGAGCGCTGATGGGCGCGGTCGCCGAGCGCCTGGCCGATGTGGCCATCGTCACCGACGACAACCCGCGCGGCGAGGATGGCGACGCCATCGTGGCGCAGATTCTTGAAGGTTTTGAACGGCCGGCGCAGGCCCGGGTGCAGCGCGACCGCGCCGCAGCCATTGCCGATGCGGCGGCCATGTGTGGCGCCGACGACGTGATTCTGATCGCCGGCAAGGGCCACGAGGATTACCAGGAGGTGGCCGGCGTGAAGCGGCCTTTCGACGATCTGGCGGTGGCGCGCAAAGCGCTGGGGGCGGTGTCATGCTGAACCTGCGCCTGAGCGAAATCGCATTGTGGACCCACGGCCAGCTGATGGGCACCGACGGCGCCGTCAACGGCGTGTCCACCGACACCCGCAGCATGGAGCGTGGCGCCCTGTTTGTGGCGCTCAAGGGTGAGCATCACGATGGTCACGATCATCTGGCTGCCGCCGCCGAGGCCGGGGCAGTCGGTGCATTGGTCGATCACCGCATCGATATCAACCTGCCGCAGGTCGTGGTCAGCGATACGCTGGCCGCGCTGGGCGACCTGGCCAGCGCCGTGCGTGCTAAGCGCCGTGCGCGGGTGATCGGTATCACCGGTTCCAACGGCAAGACCACGGTCAAGACGCTGACCGCGGCCATTCTGTCGCGGCACGGCCGCACGCACGTCAACGCCGGCAATTTCAACAACGAGATCGGGCTGCCGCTGACCTTGCTGGCGATGCCCGAAGACGCCGAGTACGCAGTGCTGGAAATGGGCGCCGGCAAGCCGGGCGACATCGACTACCTGGCTGCCATCGCACGGCCAGATATCGGCCTCGTCAACACCATCGCGCCAGCGCATCTTGAGCGCATGGGTACGCTGGAAATGGTCGCCGAGACCAAGGGCGCCGTGTATCAGGCGCTGCCCTCCGATGGCATCGCCGTGATCAACGCCGACGATGACTTTGCCGGTTTCTTTGCCGGCCTGGCTGGTGCGCGCACGACGCTGCGCTTTGGCCTGTCGGCGCCGGCCGACATCAGTGCCGAGATCCTGTCGCTGGATACCACCGGTTCGCGCTTCGTGCTGCGCACGCCGCAGGGCGAAGTGGCCGTGGCGCTGCCGTTGCCGGGTCGGCACAACGTGGCCAATGCGCTGGCCGCCGCCTCCATCGCCTGCGCGCTGGACGTGCCGCTGGCGACCATCGCCGAGGGCCTGCAACACGCCGGTGGCGTGCCGGGCCGTCTGCGCAGCCGTGCCATGAGCGGCGGCTGGACGTTGATCGACGACAGCTACAACGCCAATCCCGCCTCCACCAACGCGGCCATCGACACGCTGGCATTGGCCGGCGGCGAGCGCTATCTGGTGCTGGGCGACATGGCCGAGCTTGGGCCCAACGCCGAAGCGTTGCATGCCGAAGTGGGCGCGCGGGCACGTGAGCGCGGCTTGCAACGCCTGTACGCGACCGGCCCGCTGTCGGCCGCCGCCGTACGCGCCTTTGGCGAAGGCGCACGACATTTTGATTCACGCGAAGCCTTGCTGGCCGCGCTGCACGCCGATCTGCACGCCGGCGTCACCTGCCTGGTGAAGGGCTCGCGCAGTTCGGCCATGGACCGCGTGGTCAGCGCGCTGGAAACACACTCGGGGGGAGACGCGCACCATGTTGCTTGAGTTGGCCAACTGGTTGTCGACGTACTTCAGTGCGTTGCACCTGTTTCAGTACATCACCTTCCGCACCATCATGGCGGCGCTGACCTCACTGGCGGTGTCGCTGCTGCTGGGCCCGGCGGTGATCCGCAAGCTGGCCGCGCTCAAGGCCGGTCAGGTGGTGCGCAGCGACGGTCCGCAGACGCACCTGTCCAAGGCCGGCACGCCGACCATGGGCGGCGCCATGATCCTGGCCGCGATCACCGTCACCACGCTGCTGTGGGCCGACTTGCACAACCGCTACGTGTGGGTGGTGCTGGCGGTGACGCTGACCTTCGGCGTGGTCGGTTTCTACGACGACTACAAGAAGCTGGTGCTTAAGGACAGCCGTGGCCTGCCGGCGCGCTGGAAGTATTTCTGGCAATCGGTGTTCGGCCTGGGCGCGGCGCTGTTTCTGTATCACTCGGCCACCACGCTGGCCGAAACCTCGCTGTTCGTGCCGCTGTTCAAGCATGTCGAGCTGCCGCTGGGCGTGGGCTTCATCGTCATCGGTTATCTGATGATTGTCGGCTTTTCCAACGCGGTGAACCTGACCGACGGCCTGGACGGCCTGGCGATCATGCCCAGCGTGCTGGTGGCCGGTGCCCTGGGAATCTTCGCGTATCTAGCCGGTAACGCCGTTTTCTCGCAGTACCTGGGCATTCCCTCGATTCCCGGTGCCGGTGAGCTGGCCATCTTCTGCGGCGCGCTGGGCGGTGCGGGGCTGGGCTTTCTCTGGTTCAACACCTATCCGGCGCAAGTGTTCATGGGCGATGTCGGCGCGCTGGCCATTGGCGCGGCGCTGGGCTGCATCGCGCTGATCGTGCGTCAGGAAATCGTGTTGCTGGTGATGGGCGGCGTGTTCGTGATCGAAACCGCCTCGGTGATGCTGCAGGTGGCCAGCTTCAAGCTGACCGGCAAGCGCATCTTCCGCATGGCGCCGCTGCATCACCATTTTGAGCTGAAGGGCTGGCCCGAGCCGCGCGTGATCGTGCGCTTCTGGGTCATTTCCGTGGTGCTGGTGCTGATTGGTCTGGCGACCCTGAAGGTTCGTTGATGGCGTTTGATTTCTCCAGCTCGCAGGCAAAGCGCAGGCATGGCCCCCGTGGCCATTACGACCTGCCGCTGATGCTGGCCGCGATTGCGCTGGCGGCGATCGGTATCGTGATGGTGGCGTCAGCCTCCATTGCCGTGGCCGACGGCCAGCACATCGGTGCGTTCCATTATCTGGACCGTCACCTGATGTATCTGGCGCTGGGCCTGCCGCTGACCTTCATCGCCATGCGCGTGGAGCTGAAGTTCCTAGAGAAATACAGCTTCCAGCTGATGCTGCTGGGGGTACTGGCGCTACTGCTGGTGTTCCTGCCGTTCTTTGGCATGCGCATCAATGGCGCCCGGCGCTGGATCAATCTGGTGGTGATCAGCTTCCAGCCGGTGGAGGCGATCAAGCCGATCTTGGTGATCTACGTCGCCAGCTATCTGGTGCGCCATCGCGAAGCGGTAGAAACGAAGTTCTTTGGCGCCATCAAGCCGGTGCTTGTGACCGGTGGACTGGTGGTGCTGCTGCTGGCGCAGCCGGACTTTGGCTCCTCGGCCTTGCTGATTGCGGTCACCGTGGCCATGGTCTGGCTGGGCGGCGCGCGCATGCGCAACCTGATGATCATGGCGCTGCCGATGATTCCGGCGCTGATCTTCATCGCCACCTCGTCGGACTATCGCGTCAAGCGTCTGACCTCGTTCCTGGACCCCTGGAAGGATCCGTTCAATGACGGCTTCCAGTTGACCCAGGCGCTGATCGCCATCGGCCGTGGCGAGTGGTTTGGCGTCGGGCTGGGCAACAGCGTGCAGAAGCTGTTTTACCTGCCCGAAGCGCACACCGACTTCATTCTCGCGGTGATCGGCGAGGAACTGGGGCTGGTCGGCATTCTGACCGTGCTGGGCTTGTTCGCGCTGCTGGTCGGGCGCGGCCTGTACGTGGGCCTGCGCGGCGTCGAGGTCAATCAGCGCTTTGCCGGTTATGTGGCTTTCGGCTTGTCCTTGATGCTGGGGCTGCAGGCGATGGTGTCGGTGGGCGTGAATTTGGGCGTGCTGCCGACCAAGGGACTGACCCTGCCGCTGATCAGCTCCGGCGGCTCCAGCGTGCTGATGACCTGCGCCATGGTGGGTGTGCTGCTGCGCGCCACCTACGAAATTCACCGCGCCGAGGATGCCCGGCGCACCGCGGTGCGCACGGCGCCCACGGCCGATTCGGTACCGGAAACGGCGATGACGGAGGCGCACGCATGAAGTCGACGCTGCATGCCAGCCTCACGGCCAGCGCCCAGGGCGGCTTGCCCAAGGGGCCGGTGTTGATCATGGCCGGTGGCACCGGCGGGCATATCTTCCCGGGCCTGGCCGCGGCCGATGCCCTGCGCGAGCGAGGTATCGAAGTGCGCTGGCTGGGCGCGGCGGGCGGACTGGAAACGCGGCTGGTGCCGCCGCACGACATTGCCATCGACACCGTGCCGGTCGGTGGCCTGCGCGGCAAAGGCCTGGCCACACGCCTGCGCGCGCCGTTCATGCTCGTCCGCTCGATCTGGTGCGCGTTGCGCATCATGCGTCGCCTGCGCCCGCGTGCGGTGCTGTCGATGGGCGGGTTCGTCGCCGGTCCTGGTGGCGTGGCGGCGCGTCTGACCGGTACGCCGCTGCTGGTGCACGAGCAAAACCGCGTGCCCGGTTTCACCAATCGCACGCTGGCCCGCTTTGCGCGCCGCGTGCTGGTCGGCTTTGTCGATGCCTTCCCGGCCGATGTGCAGGCGCAATGGGTGGGCAATCCGGTGCGTGCCGATATCGCCGCGCTGCAAGCGCCTGCGCAGCGCATGACCGGTCGCACCGGTCGTGCGCACCTGCTGGTGCTCGGCGGCAGCCAGGGCGCGCGGGCCTTGAACCAGCGTCTGCCCGAAGCGCTGGGTCGTATTCCAGCCGAGTCGCGCCCGGAGGTTTTGCACCAGTGCGGCCAGCGTCATCTGGAGGCCGCGCGCGAAGCCTACGCCAAGGCCGGTGTCGAGGCGCGCGTGGTGCCGTTCATCGGGGACATGGCCGAGGCCTATGCCTGGGCCGACTTTGCCGTGTGCCGCGCCGGTGCACTGACGCTGGCAGAGTTGTGCGCGGCGGGCCTGGGCGCACTGCTGGTGCCGTTCCCCTTCGCCGTGGACGACCACCAGACGCGCAACGCCGAGGCGATGCGTGACGTGGGCGCCGCCATGGTGGTGCCCGAGCGCACGCTGGATGCGGCCATGCTCTCGGCGCAGCTGCGCTCGCTGCTGGATGATCGCCAGCGCCTTGTTTCCATGGCTGTCGCTGCGCGCTCGCTGGCGCGACCGGAGGCGGCCCAAGCCATTGCTGCTCAATGCCTGGAGGTCACCGCATGAGCCCGCGTCGCCTGCGTCCCCACGACGACATCATGCTGGCCTTGCGCCGTGTCCACTTCATCGGCATCGGTGGCGTGGGCATGAGCGGCATCGCCGAAGTACTGCACAACCTGGGCTATCAGGTATCCGGTTCGGATCGCGCCCGTACGCCGACCACCGAGCGCCTGGCCGCGCTGGGCATCACCGTATTTGAGGGACATGACGCAGCCCAGGTCGATGACGTCGATGTGGTGGTCACCTCCAGTGCCATCCGCGACGACAATCCAGAGTTGGAAGCGGCGCGCGAACGACGTATCCCGATGGTGCCGCGCGCCGAGATGCTGGGTGAACTGATGCGCTTTCGCCGTGGCATTGCGATCGCTGGCACCCACGGCAAGACCACCACCACCAGTCTCACCGCCAGCGTGTTGGCCGAGGCCGGCTACGATCCGACCTTCGTCATTGGCGGCCAGCTCAATTCGGCCGGCGCCAACGCGCGTCTGGGCACGGGCGAGTATCTGGTCGCCGAGGCCGACGAATCGGATGGCTCGTTCCTGATGCTGTCCCCGGTGATCGCCGTGGTCACCAATATCGATGCCGATCACCTTGAGAACTACGGCGGCGATTTTGCACGGGTGAAGCAGGCCTTCCACGATTTCCTGCACCGGCTGCCGTTCTACGGCATGGCCGTTTTGTGCATCGACGACGAGGAAGTGGCGCGCCTGGCCAGCGGCGACATGGCGCGCAGCGTGATCACCTACGGTATCGACAACGACCACGCGGACGTGCGCGCCACGAACCTGAGCCAGCGCGGCTTCGAGATGGAGTTCGAGTTGATGCTGCCCGGACGCGCCGAGGCGCTGACGGTGCGTCTGAATCTGCCGGGGCGGCACAACGTGCTCAACGCGTTGGCCGCTGCCGCCGTGGGCTGGCAGCTGGGCGTGGACGCCACCGCCATTGTCGGCGCGCTGGCCAATTTCCAGGGCGTGGGCCGGCGGTTCCATCGTCGCGGCGAGCTGGCGCTGGATGAAGGCCATGCGCTGCTGGTGGACGATTATGGTCACCACCCGCGTGAACTTTCGGCCGTGTTCGAGGCCGTGCGTGGCGGCTGGCCGGAGCGGCGTGTGGTGGTGGTGTTCCAGCCGCATCGCTACAGCCGCACGCGCGATCTGTTGGACGACTTTGCCAACGTGCTGTGCGACGCCGATGTGCTGGTGCTGACCGAGGTCTATCCGGCTGGCGAGGCGCCGATTGCCGGCGCCGACGCGCGGACTCTGGCGCGCGCCGTGCGCGCCCGCGGCAAGGTCGATCCGGTGCTGATCGGGCAGCCGTCCGACCTGACCGACTTCCTGCCGGCACTGCTGCGTGACGGCGATCTGGTGCTGATGCTCGGCGCCGGCAATATCGGCACCGCGGCGGCCCAACTGGCCGAGCGTGGTCACTTGCGGAGTGAAAAGGCATGAGTGGCGTCACCGATCCGCGCGCTTTCGGACGCGTCGCCGTGGTCATGGGCGGCAGCTCCGCCGAACGCGAGGTCTCGCTGACCTCCGGTCGCGCCGTGCTCGCCGCGCTCAAGGCCCGCGGCGTGGACGCTCATGCCATCGACGGCATTCCGGCGCTGCTCGACGCACTGCGCGCCGGACATTTCGCGCGCGTGTTCAATATCCTGCATGGTGCCGGCGGTGAAAATGGCGAACTGCAGGGCGCGCTCGATTCGCTGGGCGTGCCCTATACCGGCTCGGGCGTGCTCGGGTCGGCGCTGAGCCTGGACAAGGTGCGCAGCAAGCTGGTGTGGCGTGCGCTGGGCCTGCCGACGCCGGATTTCGAGGCCGTGCGCCGTGGTGGCGATGTGCATGCCGCGGCGGGTCGCGTTGGACTTCCAGTAGTGGTCAAACCCGTGTGGGAAGGCTCCAGTGTGGGCGTCTCGCGCGTGTTCCATGATGACGATCTGGACGCGGCCGCCGCGCTGGCCGAGCGCTCGCCCGGCGACATGCTGGTCGAGCGCATGGTCGAGGGTGAGGAACTGACGGTATCCATCTTGGGCCGCCGCGTATTGCCCTCGATCCGCATCGTGCCCAAGGGCGAGTACTACGACTATCACGCCAAGTACGTGGCCGAAGACACGCAGTACCTGTGCCCGGGCCTGGAGGACGCCGCCGAGGCGGAACTGGCCGAGTTGTCGCTGCGCGCGTTCGACGCGCTGGGCTGCGAAGGCTGGGGCCGCGTCGATGTGATGCGCGACCATGAAGGGCGCTTCTGGCTACTGGAAGTGAACACCGCGCCGGGCATGACCAGCCACTCGCTGGTGCCCAAGGCGGCCGGCGTGGCCGGCATCGATTTCCAGCAGCTTTGCTGGACCATCCTGGAACAAACCTTGGAGGGCGATGCGTGAGCGGCGGTGTCGCCAAACGAACGCTGGCCTGGAGCATC
This sequence comes from Oleiagrimonas sp. C23AA, assembly GCF_011759385.1. Taxonomy (GTDB): domain Bacteria; phylum Pseudomonadota; class Gammaproteobacteria; order Xanthomonadales; family Rhodanobacteraceae; genus Oleiagrimonas. Next base: position 289,170 of record NZ_JAARLY010000002.1, read on the forward strand.
GCCGTATTGCTGGTGGTGTTGCCGGTGGTCGGCCTTATGCAGGGTTGGTTTGCCTCCAAGCGCTGGCCGATCCGCGAGCTGACGGTACAGGCGCCGCTGCGTCATGTCAGCGCGGCGACGCTGCGTGGCGTGGTCATGCCGCTGCTGGGCAAAGGCTTTTTCGCCACCGATCTGGATGACGTGCAGAAAGCCGTTGCCGCGCTGCCGTGGGTGGCCAGCGTCGAGGCTCGCAAGCGCTGGCCCGACACGCTGGTGCTGACCGTCAGCGAACGCCAGCCGTTCGCGCACTGGAATGACGATGAGCTGATCAGTCGCAAGGGGCGCCTGTTCTCGGCGCCGGGTGCGGCCGCGCTGGGCGGCCTGCCCAGTCTGCGCGGGCCTGACGACCGCATGCTCGAGGTGGTCGATTTCTACCTGGATGCCGCGCGCGAGGTGGCCTCGGTGACCCGGCGCCAGGTCAGCGGCGTGACCTTGAGTGGCCGCGACGCCTGGACGCTGCACATGCACGACGGTGCCGACATCGTTATCGGTGGTACCGACCCGCAGGCCCGTCTGAAACGCTTTCTGGACGTCTACCCGACGCTGATGCGCGGTCGCCAGCAATCGTTCGTCTACGCCGATCTTCGTTACAGCAATGGATTTGCGGTGCGCTGGCCCCAGCCCGCCGCCGCCACCGATCAGCCGGCCACTGCCGGAGGACACCCAAGCACATGAACCGCAAGAACGAAAAACAACTCGTCGTGGGCCTGGACATCGGCACCTCCAAGGTGGTGGCGATCGTCGGTGAATACGCGCCGGGCGAACCGGTTGAGATCATCGGTCTGGGCTCGCATGTCTCGCGCGGCCTGAAGCGCGGCAGTGTGGTCGACATCGAGTCGACCGTGCACTCGATCCAGCGTGCCATCGAGGAAGCCGAGCTGATGGCCGGCTGCGATATCCGCTCGGTGTACGCCTCGATCTCAGGCAGCCACCTGGAGACCAAGAACTCGCATGGCACCGCCGCGATTCGCGATCGCGAGGTCACCGCCGGCGACCTGGAGCAGGTGCTGGAAGCGGCGCGCGCGGTGGCCATCCCTGCCGACCGCAAGGTGCTCTACAAGGAGCCGCAGGAATACCGCATCGACGGTCAGGATGGCATCCGCCATCCGGTCGGCATGAGCGGCGTGCGCCTGGAGGCGAGCGTGCACCTGGTCACCGGCGCGGCGGCGGCGGTGCAGAACATCGCCAAGTGCATCGAGCGCTGCGGCCTGAGCGTGGACGAACTGGTGCCCTCGGGCGTGGCCAGCGCTAAGTCGGTGCTGACCGACGACGAGCGCGAGCTGGGCGTGTGCCTGGTCGATATCGGCGCCGGCACCACCGATATCTCCATCTATACCCAGGGTGCGATTCGTTACACCAAGGCGCTGCCGGTGGGTGGCGATCAGGTCACCAACGACATCGCCTATGGCGTGCACACGCCGACCGCGCACGCCGAGGACATCAAGATCAAGTACGCCTGTGCGCTGGCGCAGCTGGCGCATGCCGATGAGACCGTGCAGGTGCCCAGCGTGGGTGATCGTCCGCCGCGGCGTCTGGCGCGCCAGAACTTGGCGCAGTCGGTGCAGGCGCGCTACGAGGAAATCTTCGAGATGGTGCAGGACGAGCTGCGCCGTTCCGGCTACGAGAGCCTGGTCGCGGCCGGCATCGTGTTGACCGGCGGCGCGGCCAAGATGGAAGGCGCGCTGGAGCTGGCCGAAGAGGTGTTCCACAAGATGGTGCGCCTGGGGCTGCCGCAGCACGTCGATGGCCTGGGCGATGTCATCGCCAACCAGATTCACGCCACCGGCGTGGGCCTGCTGCTGCACGGAGCCCGTCAGGGTGGCATGCGTGCGCACGGTCCGATGGGTGGCTCGATGGGCGGCATGGTCGAGAAGGTCCGCGGCTGGCTGACCCGCAATTTCTGACGCTGTAGGGGCCCCGATGCGAGGGGCCATTACAGGCAGGGGCGGCGCACGAGGCGCCACCACAAGGGCGATACGAAACGGTCGCCCGCCCCGCACCGGTCATCGAGGCCGGGCGGTCATAACCAAAATGAGACACGTCATTAAAAGAAAGACGGAGGACGGGAAATGTTCGAGATGATCGATTCAATCGCACCCAACGCGGTGATCAAGGTGATCGGTGTCGGCGGCGGCGGTGGTAACGCTGTGGCGCACATGGTCAATGCCAATATCGAAGGCGTGGAGTTCATCTGCGCCAACACCGATGCCCAGGCCATGAAGAACTCCGGGGCCAAGGTGTCGCTGCAGCTCGGTGCCAATGTCACCAAGGGGCTGGGCGCGGGCGCCAATCCGGAAGTGGGCCGTCAGGCCGCACTGGAAGATCGTGAGCGCATCGAGGAAATGCTGGAAGGCGCCGACATGGTCTTCATCACCGCCGGCATGGGCGGTGGCACCGGCACCGGCGCCGCGCCGGTGGTGGCGCAGCTGGCCAAGGAGAAGGGCATTCTCACCGTGGCCGTGGTCACCAAGCCGTTCCCCTTCGAGGGCCGTCGCCGCATGCAGGTGGCGATGAAGGGCATCGAGGATCTGCAGCAGCACGTGGACTCGCTGATCACCGTGCCCAACGAGAAGCTGCTCACCGTGCTGGGCCGGGAAGTGACGCTGCTGTCGGCCTTCAAGGCCGCCAACGACGTGCTGCAGGGCGCCGTGCAGGGTATCGCCGACCTGATCACCGCGCCGGGCCTGATCAACGTCGACTTCGCCGACGTGCGCACGGTGATGTCCGAAATGGGCATGGCGATGATGGGTTCGGGCGTGGCCAGTGGTGATGATCGTGCCCAGGCGGCGGCCGAGGCAGCCATCAACAATCCGCTGCTGGAGGACGTGAACCTGGCCGGTGCCTGCGGCATCCTGGTCAACGTCACCGCCGGCATGAACCTGACCATGCGCGAGTTCGATGAGATCGGTCGCGTGGTGCACGATTTTGCCAGCGAGGACGCCACGGTGGTGATCGGCACCTCGATGGACGCCGACATGAAGGACGACGTGCGCGTGACGGTGGTGGCCACCGGCCTCAACCGTGCCGCCGCGGTGCGCCAGCCGGTGCGTCATGGCCAGGGCTCGGGCAGCGCATCATCGAGCCAGGGCAGTCAGCCGCGTCAGGACGAGCCGCGCGCGCGTCCGCGTCCGGTGGTGCTGCGCACCGGTACCGGCAACGAAGTGGTCGACTATGCCTCGCCGCAGGCCGCGTCCAATCCTTCGACCCAGGGCAAGGCCGAGCCGGCCGAGCAGAGCAAGTCCGAGCCGGCCATCGACTACCTGGATATTCCGGCGTTCCTGCGTCGCCAGGCCGATTGACCTGACGCTTCGGCGTCTGCGCAACTGACGGACCGCGGGCGCGACTGCGCATCCAGCCGCCCAGCCTGTGCGGTCCATCACGACCGCCACCGGAACTCCCGTCCTCCGGTGGCGGTCTATCTTCAGACAGGGCGGGGCGCTGGTCGGCTTGTATGCCGAATCCGGGCGCCGGGCAACGTCGGCGATGCGCCGAAACGGCTGTCCGCACTTTAGGGACCATCAGGAGGTGTCGGCCTGCGCCGGTAGGAAATTTCAGCGCGCGCCAAGGTGTTACACAAAGCTGGCAATAGCGTAAACGGCTCAAAAGCTGTACGCGTCGGTACACTTTCCCGCTGGTTAAGACTGTGTTAGCATGCGGTCACTTTTGGCTGCTGCCCCATGGGCTTACAAGAATGATCAAGCAGCGCACGTTGAAGAACATCATCCGCGCCACCGGTGTCGGCCTGCACACGGGCGAGAAGGTCTACATGACCCTGCGTCCGGCGGCTGTCAACACGGGTATCGTGTTTCGCCGCACCGATTTGCCGGAGCCGATGGAAATTCCGTCGCGCTGCGACTACGTCGGTGACACGCGCCTTTCCAGTACGCTGGTCAAGGATGGCGTACGCATCGGCACCGTCGAGCATCTGCTCTCGGCTATCGCTGGTCTGGGTATCGACAACGCCTATGTCGACCTGTCGGCGCCGGAAGTGCCGATCATGGATGGCAGCGCCGGCCCCTTCGTGTTCCTGCTGCAGTCGGCGGGGATCGAAGAGCAGGAGGCGCCCAAGCGCTTTATCCGCATCAAGAAGCCGGTGAAGGTGGAAGACGGTGACAAGTGGGCCCGCTTCGAGCCATTCGACGGCTTCAAGGTCGGTTTCTCCATCGATTTCGCCCATCCGATCTTTTCCAAGCGCACCTCGCATGCGGAAATCGATTTCTCCACGACCTCGTTCGTGAAGGAAGTCTCGCGCGCGCGCACTTTCGGCTTCATGCGTGACATCGAAATGCTGCGTGAGCACAATCTGGCGCTTGGCGGTTCGATGGACAACGCCGTGGTGCTCGATGACTACCGCGTGCTCAATGAAGACGGCTTGCGTTACGAGGATGAATTCGTCAAGCACAAGATCCTGGATGCCATTGGTGATCTGTACATGCTTGGCCATAGCCTGATTGGCGCCTTCTACGGGCACAAATCCGGCCACGAGCTCAACAACAAGCTGCTTCGAGCCTTGATCGCCGATGAGGCGGCATGGGAAGAAGTGAGCTTCGACGATCCCGAGCTGGCGCCGATTTCCTACGCGCATCCGGCGCAGGCGGTCTGATCCTAAACATGCTTACAACTTTACCGGCCCCACAACGGATGTCGGTGGAAGGAGAAAAAACGGCGCTCCTGAGGCGCCGTTTTTTTTCGCGTGTGGGCTGTGTCTGCCATCGTCGATGTGATCCTCTTGCAGCCAAGGCGCATCGTTGCGGGCTTCTCAAAATTTGCTGAGACGCATCACTTTTCCCTCCACCTGAACATGTTATAAAGGTCCGGTACGCAGTACGGGCGGTTGCCCGGCAAGGTGACGCCGGCTGCATACAGGGGACGAAGCATAAGCGCTTGCTTCGTGCGGGAAAGCGTTATTCGGCGAAGGAGGCCAGGCTCAGGAACAGTGAGCGCAGTTCCGGGTCAGAGATGGACGGTGCAGCAGACCTTAGGTGGTCGGCAGCGCCCTTCGAAAGTGGCATGCGTGGCGGTGGCTCCGACGGGGGCGGCGGTGGCGAACCCACTTTCACGGTGACCAGATTGGCATTGGTGCCCATGGCGCGTGCAGCTTGCAGGATATCGGCCTGCGCCACGCGGATACGGGACGCCCAGGCCGGAGATGGCACCAGAAAGACGATGCGCCCGTGTCGGACATCGGCGAGGCGAACCTGCTCGCGAATGGACGGCGCAAGTACCTGGCGCAACCGTTTATCCAGTTGATCAAGTTCGTGGGCGCGCTTGGATAGCGCCGCCACTGGCCCACATTCGGCCAACGCACGCGGGCCGCGGTCGGGGCGTAACTTGGCACGGGATTTGGACGGTTGCACGGAGCCGAAGACACCATTAGCGAAAGACAGCATGCAGATCATACTCGTCTCGCGTCATCAAAAGGCGCCCAAAACCTACGATCTCTCCCAACGCGCGGTGCGATTTCGCCTGGCCGGCCTGGTGGCTGGTGCCGGTGTGGTGTTGGCCGGGCTCGGCGCGGCGGTGGCGCTGGCGGTGGCCAGCCCCAATGGCCGCACGGTGTCGGAAATCGACGCGCTGCATCACACCATTGCCACTCAGAATCACCAGCTGGCCGAGGTACGCGCTGACGCACAGCGCGACGTCAACGCGCTGGCGGTGAAGCTGGGCGAGCTGCAGGCGCAGTCAGTGCGGCTCAATGCGCTGGGTGAGCGTCTGACCCAGGCCGGCAAGCTGGATGATGGCGAGTTCAATTTCGATCAGCCGCCGGCCGTGGGCGGTCCGGATACCGGCGCCGAAGGTGCCTATGCGCTGCCGTCCTCGCTCGATCACAGCATCAATCAGCTGGCCGGCCAGTTCGCCAGTCAGCAATCGCAGCTGCAGGCGCTGGAAGACATGCTGCTGGACCGCAAAGTGGCTTCCAGCCTGCGCCCGACCGGTATGCCAGTCGGCGGCTATATTTCTTCATACTTCGGCGCTCGCGTCGATCCCATCAACGGGCATCGTGAGTTTCACTCCGGTCTGGACATCGCCGCCCCCGATGGCAGCGCCGTGCACGCGGTGGCCGAAGGCATCGTCACCTACGCCGGCAGGCGTCGTGGTTACGGCAACGTGGTCGAGGTAGACCACGGCAATGGCTACATGACCCGCTTTGCCCACAACAGCAAATTGCTGGTGCACCCGGGCGAGCGCGTGCGTATCGGCCAGGTGCTGGCCAGATCCGGCTCTACCGGGCGCTCCACGGGTCCTCATGTGCATTTTGAAGTCTGGTACAAGGGTCGCCCGGTCAACCCGCTGGCATACGTGCGCAGCCACCGCTGAATCTCTTTTTCCCCCGCGTTGGATGGTGTGACTGGGCGCGTGGTGCAGCGGCCGCCTCTTGAAAGCGATGGGCGGTGACGCCATGCCACGGACATAGCTGGCGCCAGCCGTAGTATGATCGACTATTCGCCCGCGCAAGTTGCCACCGCGCGGTCATCCGTTTATCTGGAATTACGGACGTTCGATGTTCAACCGTGTACTGACGAGTGTTTTCGGCAGCCGCAACGAGCGCGTGCTGCGACAACTCTCCAAGACCGTAGCGCGCATCAACGCGCTCGAGCCTGAATTCGAGAAGCTTTCCGACGATGCGCTGAAGGCCAAGACGGATGAGTTCCGCAAGCGTCTTGAGGAGGGCGCCACGCTGGATCAGCTGCTGCCGGAGGCGTTTGCCACCGTGCGCGAGGCGGCCAAGCGTGTGCTCGGCATGCGCCATTACGACGTGCAGATGATCGGTGGCATGGTGCTGCACTCGGGCAAGATTGCCGAAATGCGTACCGGTGAGGGCAAGACCCTGGTGGCGACGCTGCCGGTGTACCTGAACGCGCTGGAAGGCAAGGGCGTGCATGTGGTCACCGTCAACGACTACCTGGCCCGCCGCGATTCGGCACAAATGGGCAAGCTGTATGGCTTCCTGGGCCTGACCACCTCGGTGGTGTGGCCGGGCATGGAGTACGAGGACAAGCACGACGCGTACGCCGCCGACATCACCTACGGCACCAACAACGAATTCGGCTTCGACTATCTGCGCGACAACATGGCGCTCTCCAAGGAGCAGCGTTATCAGCGTGGCCTGCACTACGCGATCATCGATGAGGTCGACTCGATCCTGATCGATGAGGCGCGCACGCCGCTGATCATCTCGGGCCCGGCCGAGGATTCGCCGGAGCTGTACGTGGCCGTCAACAAGGTCGTCCCGTCGATGGTCCGCCAGCAGGAAGAAGAGGGCGAAGGCGACTACTGGGTCGACGAGAAGCAGAAGCAGGTTCACCTGTCCGAAGCGGGCATGGAGCACGCCGAGGAGCTGCTGCACCAGGCCGGCGTGATCGAGGAAAACTCAGGCCTGTACGATTCCAAGAACCTGGCCGTGGTGCATCATCTCAACGCCGCGCTGCGCGCCAACGCGCTGTATCAGCGAGATGTGGACTACATCGTGCGCGATGGCGAGGTGGTGATCGTCGATGAGTTCACCGGCCGTACCTTGCCGGGGCGTCGTTGGTCCGATGGCCTGCATCAGGCGGTCGAGGCCAAGGAAGGGGTGCCGATTCAGCGCGAGAACCAGACGCTGGCCACGGTCACCTTCCAGAACCTGTTCCGCATGTACAACAAGCTCTCGGGCATGACCGGCACCGCCGATACCGAGGCGTTCGAGTTCCAGTCGATCTACGGCCTGGAAGTGGTGGTTATCCCCACGCACAAGCCGATGATCCGAAAGGACAATCCGGACATGGTGTTCCTGGGCCAGGACGCCAAGTACAAGGCGGTGGTCGAGGACATCAAGGATTGCCACCAGCGCCAGCAGCCGGTGCTGGTCGGTACCACCTCGATCGAGGTTTCGGAAATCCTGTCGCAGTACCTGAATCAGTCCAAGATTCACCACGAGGTGCTCAACGCCAAGCAGCACGAGCGCGAGGCGACCATCGTCGCCCAGGCCGGCGCGCCGGGCTCGGTGACCATCGCCACCAACATGGCCGGCCGCGGCACCGATATCGTGCTGGGCGGCAGCCTGGAAGTGGCCTTGGCCGAACTGGGCGAGGACGTCACCGACGAGGCACGTCAGCAGGCGCGCGCCGAGTGGCAGGAGCGTCACAATCTGGTGCTGGAGGCCGGTGGCCTGCACATCATCGGTACCGAGCGCCACGAGTCGCGTCGTATCGACAACCAGCTGCGTGGCCGTTCCGGCCGTCAGGGTGACCCGGGCTCCTCGCGTTTCTACCTGTCGCTGGAAGACAACCTGCTGCGCATCTTCGCCGGCGAGGCCGTCGGGCGCTGGATGCGCATGTTCGGCATGAAGGAAGACGATGCGCTGGAAGATCGTCTGATCAGTCGTCAGATCGAGAAAGCGCAGCGCAAGGTCGAGCAGCACAACTTCGATATCCGCAAGCACCTGCTGGAGTTCGATGACGTTGCCAACGATCAGCGCAAGGTGATCTACAACCAGCGCAACGAGCTGCTGGAATCGGACGATGTCTCGGCTACCGTGCGCGATATTCGCGAGGATGTGGTCATCGCCACCGTGCGCAGCTACGTGCCAGCCGACTCCATTGACGACCAGTGGGATATTCCAGGCCTGGACCGCGCGCTGGAATCAGACCTGGGTCTGCAGCTCAACCTGCCGCAGTGGATCGAGCAGCACAGCGAGATCGATGCTGATGGCATTCTCGAATATGTCGGCCAGCAGGTCGAAGCCTTGTTCGAGGAGAAGGAAAACCTGGTCGGCGCCGAAACCATGCGTCAGCTGGAGAAGCACATTACGCTGTCGGTGCTGGATAACGCCTGGAAGGAACACCTGGCCAGCATGGACTATCTGCGCCAGGGCATCTATCTGCGTGGCTATGCGCAGCAACAGCCCAAGCAGGAGTTCAAGCGCGAGTCGTTTGAACTGTTCTCGGCCATGCTCGATCGCATCAAGTCGGAAGTGACCCAGGTGCTGGCGCGTGTGCAGGTGCGCAGCGAAGAAGAAGTCGCCGCGATGGAGGCCGAGCAGCAGCGTCAGGCCCAGGCCAAGGCCCTGCAGTTCCAGCACGCTCAGGCCGATGCCATGGGCAACGAAGAGGCTGGCGAACAGGCTCCAGATGCGGCTTCGCCGGTGTTGCGTGAAGGCCCCAAGGTCGGCCGCAACGACCCGTGCCCGTGCGGTTCGGGCAAGAAGTACAAGCATTGCCATGGCCAGCTGAGCTAAGTCTCGACTTTGCCAAGGCAGGCCACGGAAAAGCCGCCCAACTGGGCGGCTTTTTTATTGTTCAATCGACGAGGGCTGGCGCCGGTACTCAGTCGGCGTCAGGGGGGCGCTGGCGGTGTGGCTCGGCGGCGACGCTGATGTAGCGCGGCTCCTCGCTATCCAGTCTCAGCGCAGTCAGGTGGCCGCCCCACACGCAGCCGGTATCGATCGCGTGCACGCCGAAGCCGGCGAAGCGGTCCAGCGCCGACCAGTGACCACAGACAATACGCAGATGGCGCTGGCGCATGCCGGGCACCTCGAACCACGGGTACAGGCCGGGCTTTTGCGTACCCGGCACGCCCTTGTGTTCGAAATCGATACGACCGCGTACATCGCAGTAGCGCATACGCGTAAGCACGTTGATGCTGGCGCGCAGGCGGTCGATGCCACGCAGGCGTGGCGTCCATGTGGCCGGCTTGTTGCCGAACAGGTTGCGTAGCAGCCGACGGTGCTTGCCGCCCTGCAACTCGCGCTCGATCTCGCTGGCCGAGCGCAGTGCCTGGCGCAGCGTCCATTGCGGTGCCAGGCCGGCGTGCACCATCGTCCAGTTGAGTTCGGCGTCGTGGTGCATCAGTTTCTGGCCGCGCAGCCAATCCAGCAGGCTGTCACGGTCCGGCGCAAACAGCACCGCACGCAGTTCCGGATTGACCCGTGCCTGGGCCTCTTCGGTGCGCTCGGCAATGGCCAGCAGGCTCAGGTCGTGATTGCCCAGGGTGATGATGGTTGAGGCCGAGAGACTCTGGATCAGACGCAGCGTCTCCAGCGACTGCCCGCCACGATTGATCAGGTCACCGCAGAACCAGAGTTTATCTGCGGCCGGATCGAAATCCAGCTTGTCCAGCAAACGTTGCAGCTCGGGGTAGCATCCCTGTACGTCGCCGATCGCATAGACGGCCATTACGTGTCCTCGCCGAGCGCCAGGCCGCCTCGTGCGGCGGCGCGTCGTGTGTTGCTTGGCGCCGCGCCGGTCACACTGGCCGCGAGGCCAGGGGCGGGAGCCTGGGGTTCGGGTACGGCCATCAATGCAGCGTGCGCGGTATCGACAGCGTGAAGGTGGGAATGTTCGCCTCGAACGTGGTGCCATCGTCAGCCACCATCCGGTAACTGCCCTGCATGGTGCCCACCGAGGTGTCCAGGACGGCGCCGGAAGTGTATTCGAAGCGTTCGCCCGGACGCATCCAGGGCTGCTCGCCGACCACGCCATCGCCGGCCACTTCCTCGACCTTGCCATTGGCGTCGGTGATGACCCAGCGGCGGGCGACCAGCTGCGCACCGACCTTGCCCGCATTATGCAGGCGCACGGTATAGGCAAATACGAAGCGGTCGTTGTCCGGCTCGGATTGATCGGGGACGAAGCGCGACTCGACGCTGACGTCGATGGCGTACGGGGATTTTCCACTCATGAGGGGGATTGTCCGGTAGTCGCCGCGCACGGGGCAAGCCCGGCGCGCGGCTGCGCTTCAGGCGGCGGCGTCGGCCAGCGCCTGGCAAAGCTGCACGTAGCCTTGCGGTGGCACGGTTTCGGCGCGGGCCTTGGGGTCGATCCCCGCCGCCTGGATCTGTTCAGCCGTGGCCAGCTGGCGCAATGCATTGGAGAGCGTCTTGCGCCGTTGCGCGAACGCGGCCTTGACCACGCGTTCCAGCAGCGCGGTATCGGTCTGTGGGCGTTCAGCCGGCGGCCTTGGCACCATGCGCACCACCGCCGAGTCAACCTTCGGAGGTGGCCGGAACGCGCCGGGCGGCACCACGAACAGCGGCTCGACCCGACACACCAATTGCAGCATCACGCTGAGTCGGCCGTAGGTCTTGCTACCGGGCTCGGCCGCCATGCGATCGACCACTTCCTTTTGCAGCATGAAGTGCATGTCGGCGATGGCGTCCAGGTGCTCGACGCAGTGGAACAGGATCGGGCTGGAGATGTAATAGGGCAGGTTGCCGGCGATGCGCAGTTTGCCACCCGCAGCCATGGCGGTGAGGTCCACCTTCAATACATCGGACTGCACGATGCTCAGTTCGCCGACTTCGGCTGCGGCTGCGGTAAGGCGTGGCAGCAGGTCGGTATCGAGCTCGATCGCCGTCATGCGGCGAGCGACCTTGAGCAGCGGCAGCGTGAGCGCGCCCTCGCCGGGGCCGATCTCGACCACGCAATCCTCGTCGCGTGGCGCGATGGCGGCGACGATGCGGTCGATGTAGCGGCGCTCATGCAGAAAATGCTGGCCGAAATGTTTCTTGGGTCGGGCGTTCATGCGTGTGTCTGCGGCTGGGCCAGGCGCAAGGCCAGGTGCGCGGCGGCGATCAGGCTGGAGGCATCGGCGCGACCGCTGCCGGCCAGGTCCAGAGCGGTGCCGTGGTCGACCGAGGTGCGCACGAAAGGCAGCCCGAGGGTGATATTGACGGTGCGATCGAAGGCTTCGGACTTGAGCACCGGCAGCGCCTGATCGTGATACATGGCAAGCACCGCGTCGTAGCGCGAACGCATGCCCGGCACGAAGGCGGTATCGGCCGGCAGCGGTCCGAGCAACTGCATGCCTTGGGCGCGCAGCGCCTCCAGGGTGGGCGTGATGACGCGAATTTCCTCATCGCCCAGGTGACCGCCTTCACCGGCATGCGGGTTGAGTCCCAGCACGGCGATGCGTGGTGCGGCAAGCGCGAAGCGTTCGACGAGTGCGGTATGCAAGGTGCCCAGCACCCGCTCAAGGCGTTCCCGGGTAACGGCCGAGGGCACCGCCGAGAGTGGCATGTGGGTAGTGGCCAGCGCCACGCGAAGTTCGTCGCTGGCCAGCATCATCACCACATCGCAGCCGGCGCGCTGGGCAAAAAACTCGGTATGGCCGGAAAACGGTTCGCCGGCATCGTTGATCACCGATTTTTGTACTGGCGCGGTGACCACGGCGGCGTATTCGCCATCCAGGCAGCCATCGGCGGCGCGGCTCAGGGTGGCCAGCACGTGGAAGGCGTTGCGTGGATCGAGCTTGCCCGGAGTTTCCTCGGCGCGCAGCGGCACCGGGTGCACGTGCAACATGCCTGGCGCGCGCATCTGTCGCGACGTGCCATCATCGATCTGGATATCCAGGGAAAGACCGCACCGCGCGGCGGCGCGGTGCAGCAGATCGGGATCGCTGATGGCGATCAGGTCGGCGGCCAGAGGTGTATGCGCCAGCCGCGCGACCAGTTCCGGGCCGACACCTGCCGGATCGCCGGCAGTGACGGCCAGCCGCGGCAGGGCCGCGGCGCGACTCACGAGCTGGCCTTGTCGCTATCTGAGGGCTCGCGCAGCGACGGCACCAGAATGTGCACGTACGAGGTTGAGCGCAGGTTGCGCAGGAAGTCCTCGTAGGCCTGCTCGGCCTTGCGGTTGGTGATCGCCGCACGCGCCTGCTGGCGCTGCACTTCGTCGGTGCGGTCGGCCTTGCGCGTGCCCAGGCGCTGAAGGATGTGCCAGCCACCTTGGGTATGGAACGGCTGTGATACCTGGTTGTCGTTCAGCGACTTCAGCTTGACGGCCACAGCGGTGCCCCAGGCGTCGACCGGGAACCAGCCCATGTCGCCACCGATGTTCGCGGTGGTGTCATCGTCGGAGTCCTTCTTGGCCAGCTTGGCAAAGTCGGCGTGCTTGTCGACGATTTGGTGGTAGATCTTCTCGGCCTTGGCCTTGGCCTGCGCATCGGTCAGCAGGGCCGACGGCTGGATCATGATCTGGCGCGCGTGATACTCAGTGATCATCTTGCGCTCGGGCTGGCGGCGCGCGATCAGCTTCAGGATGTGGAAGGCGTTGGGGCCGCGCATGGGCGGGGTAACCTCGCCGCCATGCATTTTCTTGACCACGTCGGTGAACGCCGGCGGCAGCGCATCCAGACGGCGCCAACCCAGGTCACCACCATCCAGCGCGTCTTGGGCATCGGAGTAGCGGATCGCCGCGGCGTTGAAATCCATGCCGCCGTGAATGGCCTGCTCGGCCTGCTTGGCTTTGGCCGCAGCCTGCTGGATCTGCTGAGCGCTGGCGCCGCTCGGGATCGAGATCTGGATGTGGGCCAGATGCACTTCGCCGGCCTTGAAAGCGGGGCTGTTGAGCAGGTTGTTGATCTCGGCGTCGGTAACCTGCACCTGGTCGTGCACCACGCCCTGACGCAGGCGCTGCACCATGATCTGGTCGGCCAGCTGGCGCTGGAAGGCGCCAAAGCTCATGCCCTGGCTCTGGATGGCCTGGCGCAGCTGGTCGATCGACATGTGATTCTGGCGCGCCACATTCTGCGCCGCCTGGCTTACTTCCTGGTCGGACACGTGCACGCCGTTCTGCTCGGCGCGCTGCACCTGCAGACGCATCAGCACCAGACGCTCAAGTACCTGGCGGCGCAGCACGTTGTCCGGTGGCAGCTTCTGAGGGTCGCTGGCGTACTGCTGCTTGACTTGCGCCACGGCCTGGTCAAGTTCGCTCTGCAGCACTATGCCGTCTTCGACCACGGCGACGATGCGGTCCAGGCGCTGTGAGCCGCCCGATTGATTGGCAGGGCCGGACAGCAACTGGGCGCGGGCGTACGGGGCGGCCAGCAAGGCCAGCGTAAGGAGAACAAAGGCGGAAATCTGCTTCATCGGGACACAACCTGATGGGCGCGCGAAGCACGCGTGCTCGGGCGGATTTGTGGATCCGGCGCGGCGGCAATGCCGCCGGTCGGCCATAAAGATGTCAGTGCAGACCGGTGCACGAAGGGCGGCCACACCACGGGTGAGGCCGCGCGGCCAACGTGGGCCTTACTGATAGCCAAGGATAGCATGGCGCAGGAAGTCCTCGGTCTGTGGATTGAATGAGCCCAGACCCTTGAACTGGATCTGCAGCATGATGGCGTTGTTGGTGTCACCCTGCTCGTCGTCCACGTAATGGCGGCCGACTAGTTGCACGGCCACGCAACAGCTGTCGTACTCGATGCCGGCCAGCGCCTCGATGGTTTTCGGGGCGCCGCGCTTGAAGGTGGTCTGGTCACGCAGTGAGACATTCCAGCGTCCCAGCAAGCGCCAGCGATCGGACAAGGGATAGACCGCAGAGACATCGAACTGTTCCATGAACTGGTCACGGTACCGGTACGAGAAGTTGACGATGCCGTTGGCGCCGAGGCGACGCTGGAAGCCGACCGTACCGACATCGGTCTGACGATTATTCGGATCCCACTGGTAGCTGCTGGTCAGGCGCCATTTGTCGGTGAGATTGAGGGTGCCCTGGGCGACGTAGGCCGAGCCGGAGTAATCGGTCTCGGCACCATAGGCCTGCACCCGTTGCGGTGTGAAATAGCGGATCTGGCCAAAACTGACCGAGGCGCGTTCCACACCACCGTCATCGAGAAGTCGGGAGGTCACCGCCGCCGTGAGGTTATTGGCGTTCATCTGACGGTCGGCGCCGGAGAAGCGGTTGGTGGTGAAAAGCTGCCAGTAATCGAACGTCATCTCGCGTGTATCGAACAACGGCTGGTTGCTCTGGTCGCGGTACGGCACATACAGGTAGTAGAGGCGCGGTTCCAGGGTCTGCGTGTAGTGATGGCCGAACAGGTCGGCATCACGTTCGAAGATCAGACCGCTGTCGACGTCGACGATGGGCACCGAGCGGGTCGGGTTTTTTTCGGTGTAACCGTATTTCTGATAGCCATCGAGCAGTTGGTAGCCGGTAAAGCGATAACCGACTTCCGGACGCACATACCAGGCGGCGCCCTGGAACGGCATGGCCAGCTTGGGATAAATGTCCAGCCGGTTGCCCTCCACCGCATCGTTCTTGCGGAACGCGACCGCCTCGTTGGTCATCGAGAACTGCAGGCGTTCGTCGATGGGGATGTTCAGATTGAACGTGGCTCGTGGCCAGCGCTTGTACTGCAACCCGGAGTCGGTCAGGCGTTGGTCGATGCTCTCGTAGCGGTCCGCGCCGAACGAGGCACTCCACCACTGGCCCGAGCCGCGTAGGTAGGCATCCGAATGCAGCACGCTGGACGAACTGCGCACCAGGTCATTACTGAAGTCACGGAAAAAATAGCGGTCCGAAACATGACGAATGTGCGTGGTGAAGGACCAGCGCCCCGGTAGGCGAGTGTAGTCCTGATAATTGATGAAGTAGCGATTGGCACCATTGTCCAGGTCGTTGCGCACGTTGCCATGGTGGTCGGTATGGGCGTGCTGGTCGCTGGGCAGGTAGCTGAAATCCAGAATGCCGTGGCTGCCCTGGGTCAGATAGCGGAACTCGCCACTGGCCATGGTGCCGCGCTGGCTATAGAGCTGCGGCGTGATGGTGGCGTCGTAGTTCGGTGCCAGGTTCAGATAATACGGCAGCGACAACATGTACCCGGCGTTGGACGAGTGTCCGATCATCGGGAACAAAAATCCGCTCTTGCGCCGGTCGTCCACCGGAAAGGTGAAATAGGGCAGGTACATGAACGGCACGCCCTTATAGCGCATCACCGCCGAGTGGGCCTTGCCCACCCCCGATACCTTGTCGATGACGATGCTCTTGGCGTCGAATTCCCAGACGCGGTCGTCCGGGTCGCAGGTGGAATAGGTGGCGTAGTGGTAATTGCTGTGCTGCTTGTCGATCAGCGTGGCGGTCTTGGCCTTGCCGTTGCCGCGTGAGCTCAGCAGCTGATAGTTCACATCATCGGCCACGCCGTGCTCGGGCGTGGTGGTGCCGCGCATGTGCGAGGCCGACATCAGCAGCCCCGACTCCTGGTAGCGCACATTACCCTTGGCGTCATAGGCCGTGGTGCGGTCGTTGTAGGTGACATCGTCGGCGCGCAGCAGCTGGTCGTAGCGTTGCAGTCGCACGCGGCCACTGAGGTGATAGACCTGGCGGTCCGAGGCGTTGGCATGCACCGCGTGGACATCGGTGAGCGCGGTTTCGCGGCCCAGCGTGTCGCGGGGAAGTCCGGGCTGATAAAACGACAGCAGCGCATTGGGCCGGCACATGGCATAGCTGACCGGTCGCGGTGGACAGATGAAGGTGCCCAGCGGGCAGGCCTGGCCGGCGGGCGCGGCATCATCGCTGGGCGCGTGGTGCTTTTTGGCCTGCGCTGTCGGCGGCGCGCCGGCGCATGCGGCCAGCGCGATGGCCAAGGCCAGCGGGCGCAATCCTGGCAGGGGGCGTGAACGGGTCGGCACGGCCCGTGTCTCCTACATGTCGTAAAGCTCGCTAAGCTATCAGAAACGCTGCGCCACGGGCAGCAGGCAGAGTCTGAACGAAATCGGATCAGGCCATCAATTCGCCGACGTGGGCGGCCACCCCGGCGCGCAGTGCATCCAGGTGATAGCCACCTTCCAGCGCCGACACCAGTCGTCCACGGGCGTGCGCATCGGCCAGTTGCAGCAGGCGATGGGTGATCCAGGCGTAGTCCTCGCTTTCCAGTTCCAGATCGGCCAGTGGATCCAGACGGTGACCATCGAAACCGGCCGAAACCAGCACCAGCTGCGGCTTGAAGCTGTAAAGGCGCGGCAACAGACGTTCTTCCCACAGTTCGCGGAAGGCCTGCGAGCCCGATCGCGGGGGCAGGGTGGCATTGATGATATGACCGCCGCAGGGTTGGTCCTCTTCGCCGGTGCCGGGATACAGCGGCGCCTGATGACTGGAGGCATACATCACCCGCGCATCCTCGGCGAAGATGTCCTGACTGCCATTGCCGTGGTGCACATCAAAATCGACGATGGCCACGCGCTTGAGCCGATGCACCGCCATGGCGTGCGCCGCGCCTACGGCAATGCTGTTGAACAGGCAAAAACCCATGGCGCGGTCAGGCGTGGCGTGGTGCCCCGGCGGGCGCACGGCGCAGAAGGCATGGCTGGTTTCGCCGGCCAGTACGGCATCGACGGCCGCACATACCGCGCCGGCCGCGCGACGGGCGGCCGCGACCGAGCCGGGGCTCATCACGGTGTCCTCGTCCAGCCGGAAGGTTCCTGCATCGGGCTCGCTGCCGAGAATGCGCTGGATGTAGTCGGGCGCATGTACGCGCTCCAGCTGCTCGATTTCCGCCAGCGGCGCCTCGACGCGGTCGAGCGCGGCGAAACGGTCGTGATCGAGCGCTTCGAGCACCGCCCGCAGTCGCGCCGGCACCTCGGCGTGGCCGGCGCCCGGATCGTGGCGCAGGCAGTCGGCGTGGGTGTACAGGCGCGTCAGCATGGGGTCAACCGCGGCTGCGACGGGCCTTCTGCCACAGCACTTCGCCGTGGCCGGCGCGGCGTGCCAGCACACGTGCCAGCACGAACAGCAGGTCCGAAAGCCGGTTCAGATACTGGCCGATTTGCGGACGCACCTGCGCTTCGCGGCCCAGCGCCACCACTTCGCGTTCGGCGCGGCGGCATACGGTGCGAGCCAGGTGACAGGTCGAAGCGGCCATGCCACCGGCCGGCAGGATGAAGTCCTTCAGCGCTGGCAGCTTGGCATTGAAACCGTCCAGTACCTCTTCCAACTTGGTGACGTCGGCATCGTCGATCAGCGCCATGCCCGGTACACACAGCTCACCACCCAGATCGAACAGGTCGTGCTGTATCTGCACCAGGGCTTCGGTGACATCGTCGCCCAGGCCGTCGCAGGACAGCACCATGCCGATCACGCTGTTGAGCTCGTCAGTGGTGCCATAGGCGGCCACGCGCGGCGAGTCCTTGGGCACGCGCGAGCCATCGCCCAGCCCGGTGCTGCCGTCGTCGCCGGTGCGTGTGTAGATCTTGGAGAGGCGATGGCCCATGGCGGCTTAGTGCGCGTCGCGGTGATGAGGTTGCGGCAGTGCGCGCACCAGCTGCACCACAGCGGTGTGCAGCACGGCGCCGATGGCGCTGTAGATGGCGGCGGTGCGCAGGTACGGCAGGTACCAGTCGGCGAAGTTGCCGATCCAGCCACCGAGGCTGCGTGCCGGCACGTTGGCGCTCAGCCAATAGAAGCTGCCTTGCGCCACGAAGTGGCACACGGTTACCGCGCCCAAAAGGCACAGCGCGATGGTGCCCAGGCTGTGCAGATTGGTGCCGGTGTACAGGCGGTGTGCCAGCGAGCCGCCGGCCCACAGCGCGCCGTAGGCGGCAATCAGGAACCAGTAAGCGGCCGAGACGCAGTAGGCGTCGAAGAAGTTGATGCCCTGATGGGTGATGACGATGAAGTCGATCAGCACCGCTTCGGCCATCAACAGCGGGAAGGCCCAGCGGGCCGAGCCACGCAGGTAGAAGCCAGCGGCGAAGAACACCGCCCAGGAAGCATCGGGCAACGCACCGAAGTGGTTGATGCGGGTGGCGGCCATGACAAGGGCCAGTACGGCAAACAGGCCGACGCGCTGCGTCTGCGTCAGATTCATGGGGCGTTACTCCGGAAACGTCTTTGGGATTCGGTCAAGCACCCATTCTAACGGATGCATCGGTGCTGTCGCCTGCGCAGTGCAGCATACGCACTGCGGTTATCATGGCAGCCATGAGTGAACGCACCGATATTCTCATTGTGGGCGGTGGCCTGGTCGGCGCCAGCCTGGCGATCGCGCTGGATCAGGCCGGCTGCGATGCGACGCTGGTAGAGGCCAGTGCGCCGCGTGCCGGTGCCCAGCCCAGCTATGACGAGCGCAATCTGGCCTTGGCCCGCGCCACCGTCAATGGTCTGCGTGCGATCGGCGTGTGGCCGCATGCGGCTTCGCGTGCGACCGCCATCAAACACATTCACGTCAGTCGTGCCGGAGAGTTCGGCGCCGCACGCATCGATGCGGCTGAAGCCGGTGTCGATGCCGTGGGTTGGACGTTGCCGGCACGCGAGCTGGGTGCGGCCTTGCTGGCGCGGCTGGATGAAACCACGCGTCTGAAGCGTCTGGCGCCCGCGTCAGTCAAGTCGCTGCAGCCGGTGGCCGATGGCTGGCAGGTGCGGATCGAGGCCGACGGCCAGGTCCGTGATATCCACACCCGGTTGCTGGTCGGGGCCGACGGCACGCACTCGATGGTGCGCCAGAGCGTAGGCATTCAGGCTGAGACCTACGATTATGGCCAGCACCTTTTCGTCTGCACGGTGACGCCACAGCGGGCACCGGACGGGCGCGCGTTCGAGCGCTTCAGCGATCAGGGGCCGGTGGCGCTGTTGCCGCTGGCGGCCGGTAGCGCCGGGCTGGTGTTGACGGTGCCGGAAGATCAAGCCGAGACCGTCGCGGCGCTGGATGATGCCGGCTATCTGGACCTGGCGCAGCAGCGCTTTGGCTGGCGCCTTGGCGCGCTGACACGGCCGGGCAAGCGCTTTGGCTATCCGATTCAACGGGTGGCATCCACGCGCCTGACCGGCTCGCGCGCGGTGCTGGTGGGTAACGCCGCGCAAACGGTGCATCCGATCGGCGCCCAGGGCTTCAACCTGGGCCTGCGAGATGCACTGACGCTGGCCGAGAAGGTCGCCGGTACGGACGATCCGGGCGCATCGGCGCTGCTGGCCGCCTACGCCGAACAGCGTGCGCCTGATCGCGAAGGCGTCATGGCCATGTCGCACGGTCTGGTGCGGTTGGCCTGTCTGGATGAGCCGATGCTGGCGCCGCTGCGTTCGGCGGCCTTGCTGGCTTACGACCGGTTTACACCGCTGCGGCAGCTGATGGCCCGTCGCGGCATGGGCTTTCGCGGCCGGCCGCCACGTCAGGTGCTGGAGGTGACGCCATGAGTGGCGCGATGGAACGTCCGCGTCGGCGCCGTGCCGATGCACTGGATGTGGTGGTAGCCGGCGGTGGCATGGCCGGTGCCGCCACCGCGCTGTCACTGGCGCGTGAAGGCTTTGCTGTCGCGCTGGTCGAGGCGCGGCAACCGCGGCCCTGGGGGCCACAAGACGAGCTTGATCTGCGCGTGGTCGCGCTGGCGCCATCCTCGGCCCATCTGCTGTCGCGGTTGGGGGTGTGGGATGCGCTGACCGACGCGCGAGCCAGTGGCTATTCGGGCATGCACGTGTGGGATGCCGAAAGCGGCGCTTCGCTAAGCTTCGATGCCGCCGAGCGCGGTCAGTCGGCGCTCGGCTGGATTGTCGAGAACCGCTTGGTGCAGCACGTGCTCTGGCAGGCGCTGGAGGCCGCCGGCGTGCGTGTCGAATGCCCGCAAACGGTGACCACGTTCCAGGCGCGCGAGCACGACATGGCCGTGACCCTGGACGATGAGCGCGTGCTGTCCACGCAACTGTTGGTAGCCGCCGACGGCGCCGCCTCGCCCTTGCGCGACATGGCTGGCATCGAGGTGCGCGGCCGTGGCTATGCGCAGCGCGCGGTGGTGGCGCATGTGACTACCGAGCGTGAGCATCAGGCTACCGCCTGGCAGCGCTTCCTGCCGGGCGGGCCGATTGCACTGCTGCCACTGGCCGACGGGCGCAGCTCCATTGTCTGGTCGATGCCCGAGGCCGATGCCGAGGCGGTGCTGGCGTTGGACGATCAGGCGTTCTGTGATGCAGTGGGCGTTGCCAGCGATTTTCGGCTGGGCCGGGTCACTGCCACCTCAGCGCGCGCGGCGTTCCCGCTGCGCCTGCAATTGGCGCGCAGCTATCAGGCCGAGCGCATGGTGTTGCTGGGTGATGCCGCGCATGTGGTGCATCCGCTGGCCGGGCAGGGCGTGAACCTGGGGCTTCGCGATGTGGCCGAGTTGCGCGACGTGCTGGTGCAAGCGCGTGACGCGGGGCGCGACATCGCCGCCGAGCACGTGCTGCGGCGTTACGCACGGCGCCGGCGCAGTGCCGATACGCTCGACGCGCTGTCATTTGATGCCCTGTCGCGCGCGTTCGCCCACAGCGCCGCGCCGTGGGTGGGTTTGCGTGGCATGGGCGTGCGCCTGCTCGACCGTGCCGGCCCGTTCAAGCGCCTGCTGGCCAGTCACGCCGCCGGGCGTTGAGGTGACGATAAGCCGGGTCTGATTGACCCGGCTGCGGCTTATTTCTCGCGATAGCGCTCGTGGCAGGCTTTGCAGGCCTTGGCGGTATCCATGAAGGCTTTCTTGGACGCCGCCTCATCGCCGCGTTCGGCCACCTGTGCCATATGCGCCGACGTCGTCTCGAAGTCGCTCATCTTCTGCTTGAAGTCGTCAAAGTGACTCCAGATACCCGGCTTGGCATCGGTCTTGGCGCCCTTGTCCGACCCGGCCGGAAAGCCTTCCAGCAGCTGCTGGCTATAAAAGGCAATGCGCTTGGCGCGCTTGCTGAACTCGGCCTGGTTCCAGGCCTGCTTGCCACGCACCATGTCGAGCATGGGGTGAAAGTTCCAGCCGATGGCGTGATAGATGCCCTGACGGTATTCGATGGCCCGCGTCGATTGACTGGCCGCCAGTGCCGCCGCACTGACCGCAAACCCAGTGGCGGCCACAAACCCCAATACAAGCAAATGACGTCGCATGATGCTCTCCCCGATGGATGGCTTGGAGTGTAGCAACCGTTTGATTGCGCGCGGCAAGGGGGCGCTGGTGGAGGTCGCGGCGCTACTGGAAAAGTGGGCGGGCAATATGCGGGGGTGCGTCCTTTTGCAGTTGGGTCAGGCACTGTGCATGCGGAACAAGCTGAGACGATGGTGTTTCGGCAAGCCCTGCGAGTTATTCCATATATCGGTGCCTTCAGAACGTGCGTTCGACCGCGTAGTCGGCCAACGCCGCCAGGGCCTGGCGCTGCGGGGAGTCGGCCAGGGCCAGCAGGGCTTCGTGGGCGCGTTGGGCGTGGGCCTGTGCGGCGCCGCTGGTGCGTTCCAGGGCACCGCTTTCGCGGATCGCGGCAAGAATGGTGTCCATGTGCTCCAGGCCGCCGTGTTCGATGGCCTGGCGGATGGCGGCCGACTGGTCCGGGGAAGCCTTTTCCAGTGCGAAGATCAGCGGCAGGGTCGGCTTGCCCTCGGCCAGATCGTCGCCGATGTTCTTGCCCAACGTGTCGGCGTCGGAGATGTAATCGAGCAGGTCATCGGCGATCTGGAAGGCGTAGCCCAGCTCCATGCCGTAGGTGCGCAGTGCCTTGACCTGATCGTCCGGCAGGCCACCGAGTACGCCGCCCAGCTCGGTGGCGGCGGCAAACAGCACCGCGGTCTTGCGCTCGATGGTTTGTAGATAGGTCTGCTCGTTGACGTCGGCATTGCCGATATTGAGCAGCTGCATCACTTCACCTGCGGCAATGGTGTTGGTGGTGTCGGCGAGGATGCGCATGATCGGCATCTGGTCCAGTTCCACCATCAGCTGGAACGCGCGCGAGTAAAGAAAATCGCCGACCAGCACGCTGGCGGCATTGCCCCAGACCGCGTTGGCGGTGCTGCGACCACGGCGCAGGTCTGATTCGTCGACCACGTCATCGTGCAGCAGTGTGGAGGTGTGGATGAACTCGATCACCGCCGCCAGCTTGGCGTGATCCTCGCCCCGGTAGCCGGCCGCGCGCGCGGCCAGCACGTGCAGCATCGGGCGCAGGCGCTTGCCGCCACCGCCGATGATGTGTTCGGCAATCTGGTTGATCAGCACCACGTCCGAGGACAGGCGGTGACGGATCAGCGCATCCACCGCGGCCATGTCGTTCGCCGCCAGCTCACGCACGGCGGCAAAATCGAAGGGATGGGCGGCGTCAGCGGGGACGGACATGGGCACGTTCTTTCTTGGTGGGACAAAGCGCCATTATAGCTGCGACGGCCTGTCGCGAGGCGTATTCACCCTTGGGTCTTATAATGGCCGATTGTTCTTGCAGTTAACGGTGGCCAAGCAACGTGAGCAAGCTAAGCACACTCGAACGACGCAGTGCCCTGACGCTGGCCTGCGTGATCAGTCTCAGGCTGTTCGGTCTGTTTCTCATTCTTCCCGTGTTCTCGGTGTATGCGCAGCATATGCCGGGCTCGACACCGTTCATGATCGGCCTGGCCATGGGCATCTACGGCATTGGCCAGATCCTGTTGCAGATCCCGCTTGGGATGCTGTCCGACCGCATCGGCCGCAAGCCAGCCATCACGCTGGGTTTGATCGTGTTCGCCGTCGGCGGCCTGGTGGCGGCCATGTCGCACACTCTGACCGGCATTGTGATTGGCCGCGCCTTGCAGGGCATGGGGGCGGTTTCCGGGGCCGGCACCGCGCTGGCGGCTGATCTTTCGCGCGATGAAAATCGCGGCAAGATGATGGGTATCATCGGCGTTTCCATCGGCCTGGCGTTTCTGTTGGCGCTGATTCTGGGGCCGGCGCTGGAGTCGGTCGGTGGCCTGCCGGGGCTTTTTGGCGCCACCTCTGTGCTGGCGCTGATGTCGCTGGTACTGCTGTGGATCATCGTGCCGACGCCTGATCACGCCAAGGCGCCGGCCAGCGCCGGCGTGGGCGAAATCATGCATGTGCTGCGTGACGGCCGCCTGATGGTGATGAACGGTTCGGTGTTCTTCCTGCACGCGCTGCTTACGGCCTGCTTCGTGTCATTGCCGTTGTTGCTGGAGAAGCGCATGCACCTGCCGGTAGCCCGGCACTGGGAGCTGTACCTGCCGGTGATGATCGTGGCCGCGTTCGTGATGGGCGCGGTGCTGCCGCGCGCCAAGGAAATCGCACAGGGCATGCGAGTGATCCTTGCATGTGTGGTGGCGCTGGGACTGGCGCTGCTGGGCCTGGCAGTGGCTGGCGGGCAATGGGCGGTGGTGGCTATCGCTGCGGCGCTGTTCTTCTCGGCCTTCAATCTGCTGGAAGCGACCCTGCCCAGCCTGGTATCGCGCCTGGCGCCGAAGGCGCACCGCGGCGGCGCGCTGGGGGCCTATTCGACCAGCCAGTTCTTCGGCGCCTTTGTCGGCGGTGTGGTCGGTGGTTGGGCACTGGGTGCCCTGGGCGTGGCTGGCGTGTTTGGTTGCGCCGCGGCCCTCACGCTGATCTGGGCGCCGTTGGTGGCCTGGGGCACGCGGCGCATCGTGGCCAGTCAGGCGTGAGGTGACCTGCCCCATCGGTTCGCGAAGAAGCCGGCAGCATGCCGGCTTCTTCACGCCTGAGCTCTCACAGTGTCACGGGTGGCGCTGCTCGCCATTGGCCAGCAGATCGCGTACCCGCCAGATGGAAAGCTCGCCCAGCAGGTAGGGCTGACGATAGAGCGGTGTGGCGCTGTAGCGGAAATGGCGGTCGCTGGAAATCACCCAGCCGTCCGGATGTGCCCGCATCCAGGCATCAAGTGCGCCATGGCCCTGTACAAAAGGTACCGGGTGCTGCAGTTTGCCGGCGAAGTCGTACATGCCGTCATGGTCGCCTGCGCTCATCACCGGGATGTGATGGGCCTGCGCATAGGCCAGCTGCTGCGCGGCAGGCGTGATGTCGAAGCGCTCACCACCGGCCTGTACAGCCGCAACGCGGGTGAACAGCAAAGCCAGGGCCATGGCCACGGCGACCCAGGCCGTAGGCAAGGGGCGCGGGCGGCGCCACGCCAGCGCCACGCCAAGCAGTGCCGAGGCGACACCCCAAAGCGCAGGCGCCATGGTGGTATCGGGCAGTCGTACCCGATACACCAGCACTGCGGTCAGCACACCAAGCAGTGCCAGTACCGCTCCCGCCCGTGCCGGACTCAGGCGCCAGCGTTGTTCGGCCGTGGCCACACCGGCCAGCAGGGCCAGTGCAGGCAACAACGGAAGCAGATAATGCGGCTGCTTGCCGCTGATCAGGCTGAAGGCGACAAAGGCCGGCACGAAGGCCGCCAGCCCGAATCGCTTGAGTCGCTGGCGGTCGTCGCTGGCGACCTGTAGCGAGGGCGTGGTGCGGGTGCGGGCCATGCATGCGACCCAGGGCAGTATCAGCACTGGAAGCAACGGCAGATACCACCATATGGGGCGTCGATGCGCGAAGCTGTCGGCAACCCGACCCACGGTCTGGCGAAGGAATATGGCGTTTTCGTAGGCGGCGCCACCGGCGTGCGCCGCCGGCAGGGCCCAGGACAGGGCGAGCGCGGCACCGGCGATCAATGCGATGAGCAACGCGCCCAGCCAGGCCAGCCATTGCGCGCGCGCATGGCCGGACCACCAGGGTGCCAGTGCCAACGGCAGTCCGCCGACCAGCAGTGCCACAGGTCCCTTGGCCAGGATGCCCAGCCCAAGCGACAACGCGATCACCACGATGCCGAGCAAGCGCCGCCGCGCACCGCGGTCGCCAGTCAGGTCGATACCACCCAGCCACATGCCGAGAGAACAGGCCGTCAGCAGGCCATCGAACATGATGGTGCTGGAGAAGGCGATCACCGCCAGCGAGCCCACCCACAGCCAGGCTGCCTCGCTTTTCACCTTGGGTGAGCCGCCAAGGCGGCTCACCAGGGCACGCAGTAGCAGCACGCCCAGGCCCGTCACCGCCACGTTCAGCGCGCGCGCGGCCCAGGCGTGCACGCCGGTCAGTGTCCAGAAGAGGTTGATCAGCCAGAACAGCAGGGGTGGCTTGTCCGGATACGGATGGCCGTTCAGAAACGGCACCAGCCACTGTCCGCTCTCGCGCATATGCCAGGCCACGCCGATATAACGTGTCTCGTCGATCGGCACCGGAGCCATCAGAAAGGCGGGAATCAGCAGCAGCGCGCCAGCCAGCCAGGGCAGCACACGCGACCATGGTTCCGGATTGCGTTCAGGGGTTGGCGAGTGGACGTGAGGCATGAAAGGTCGCAATTCGGGATTGGGGACAAGCATCGGCGACGGTGCTTATGGACCGCTTAGCCGACGCGCGCGTGCGCAGAGGGACTACATAGCGGCCCGCACCCAGGCTGGCAAGTCACTGTGGTGCGCGTGGTATTATCGGCCGTCAATTGACGCAATTTAGTTTCGAGGGTATTCCATGGCTCGCGGCATCAACAAAGTCATTCTGGTCGGTAACCTGGGCGCCGATCCGGAAACCCGCTACACCGCCAGCGGCACGGCCATTACCACCCTGCGTCTGGCCACCTCCGAGCAGTGGCGCGACAAGCAGTCCGGTGAGCGCCAGGAGCGCACCGAGTGGCATCGCGTGAAGCTGTTCGGCAAGCTGGCCGAGATTTCCGGTGAATACCTCAAGAAAGGCCGTCAGGTGTACATCGAAGGCAGCCTGCGCACCGACAAGTACACCGGCCAAGACGGCGTCGAGCGCTACAGCACCGACATCATCGCCAACGAGATGCAGATGCTCGGTGGTGGAGAAATGGGCGGCGCTGGCGGTGGCGGCCCGCGCCCGCAGCAGCGCGGCGGCGGCTACGGTCAGGATGCCGGCTACGGCGGCGGCGGTGGCTACAACCAGAACCAGGGTGGCGGTTACGGCGGCGGTCAGCCGCGCCAGGCGCCGCCACAGCAGCGCGGCCCGGCCCAGCCGCCGGCGCAGGAGCCGGGTGGCTACAACGGCCCGGACAATAATTTCGATGACGACGACATCCCGTTCTAAGCTCAGGGATGTCCGTTTATCGCTCAAGAAAAAGGCCCGCTGTGTGCGGGCCTTTTTCTTTGGTGAGTGGGTGAACCAGCCTACGCGGCGCTTTGTTCCGGGGCGTTGAGCAAGTCCTCGATGCGCACCGGCAAGTCACGCACGCGCACGCCGGTGGCGTGGTACACCGCGCTGGTTACCGCCGCGGCAAAGCCGGCCAGGCCGATTTCACCGATACCGCGCGCGCCCAGCGCGTTGAGCGCGTAGTCGGGGTAATCCAGGAAGGTGACATCGATCTCGGGTGTGTCGGCATGCGAGGCGACCAGGTAATCGGCCAGGTTCGAGTTGATCGGCGCGCCGTTGCGCGAGTCGTACTCGGTGTCCTCGAGCATCGCCATGCCAAGACCCATGACGATGGCACCCTCAATCTGGTTGCGCCCGGTGCGAGTGTTGATCACGCGGCCGCCATCGATCACGGTGACCACACGGCGCACGCGCAGGCGGGCAATATCCGGCTGCCAGCCGATCTCGACAAAGTGCGCACCGTAGGAGTGGATGGAGAGCTTCTTCTCCTTGGGATCGTCGCCACTGCCCTTGGACTGGCCCTTGCCACTGACGTGATCGACGCGCGCATCGGCGAGGATCTTGCCGAAAGGCACACCATCGTCGGGCGCCTGATCCTTGCGGTGCACGCGGCCCTCGCTCAGGGTCAGCTGGTCGGCCGATACCCCAGCGAAGTGACCGCCGCTGCCGGTGGCCGTATGCAACAGCTGAGAGATCGCCGCGCGGGTGGCCTCGTCGGTGGCCGGCACCATGGAACCGGTGACCATCGAGCCGCCGGACAGCGGCCCCGGGGGCAGCGTGGATTCGCCCAGTTTCACCTCGATACGGTCCAGGCCGATGCCGGTCAGCTGCGCCACCATCTGTGCGATGACGGTGTAGGTGCCGGTGCCGATATCCTGCGTGGCGCTGGCCACATGCGCGCTGCCATCGGCGTTGAGCTGCACGCTGATCTGTGCCGGCAAGCGCTGCGCCATCCACGAGCAGGCGGCCACGCCCCAGCCGAGCACGGTATCGCCGTCGCGCATCGAGCCGACCTTGGCCTGGCGCTTGTCCCAGCCGAATTTTTCCGCCCCGGTGGTCAGGCATTCGACCAAGTGGCGCGAGGAGAACGGATGGCCGTTGGTCTCATCGACCTTGGGCTCGTTCTTGATGCGCAGTTGCACCGGGTCCATGTCCAGCGCCACGGCCAGTTCGTCCATCGCCGATTCCACCGCATAAAGGCCCGGCACGGCGCCGGGTCCGCGCATGGCGGTGGGATAGCCGACATCGCGCCGCGCATAGCCGGCGGTCACACGGAGATTGGGTGTGCTGTACAGAAAGCCGGTGGCCTCGCCGCAGTTTTCCTTGTAGTCACCCTCGCGCGAGCGCGTCCACAGGTAATCCTGTTGCAGCGACAGCAGCTTGCCGTCGTGGCTGGCGCCAAGGCGCATGCGTTGCTGGGTGTTGGTGCGATGACCAACGCTTTCGAACATCATCTTGCGCGACACCACCAGCTTGATGGGCCGCTCCAGGTTGCGCGCCGCGGCCGCGGCCAGCAGCGCGTGCGGCCACGGCCACAGCTTGCCGCCGAAGCCCGAGCCCAGGTAGTGCATGATGATCTTCACCTGTTCCTGCGGCACACCCAGCATGGCCGCCATCACCTTGCGGTGATTCATGGTCGACTGCGTGGTTTCGTACAGGGTGAAGTGGCCGTTGTCGTACACGGCGACACTGGCGTGCAGCTCGATCGGATTGTGGGTTTCCGGCGGCGAGCGGTAGGTGTGGTCCACCTTCACCGGGGCCGAGGCGAAGGCCGACTCCGGATCGCCGCGCTCGGTATCGACATCCGGCTTTTCGGCGGCGGCGAGCTGGGTCGACACGTCCGGCGTGTCTTCCTGATAGCTCACCTTGACGTGGCGTGCCGCGTCGGTGGCCTGCTCGAAGGTGTCGGCCACCACCAGTGCCACGTACTGGCCCCAGTAATGAATGGTGTCATCGGATAGCGGCGGACGCTTTTCATCGATGGTGCCGTCGCCCTTGCCGGGGCGATGCAGCGGGCCGATGTTGTGGCGGGTGTAGACCACATGTACGCCAGGCATGCGCTCGGCTTTGGCGGTATCCATGCCGGTGATGCGGCCGCTGGCAATGGTGGCGCACACCGGCACGGCATACAGTAGTCCGGGGAAATTGAAATCGGACGAATACACGGCGCGGCCGCTGCATTTGAGCGGGCCGTCGATGCGTGAGAAGTCGCCGCCGATGTAGGAAGCTGGTGATTTGCCCATGGGAATCTCCTCTCGCGCGCGGCGTCAGGCCGCCGCAGCGGTGGAAAGTGCCTTGGTCAGGCCGCGCCGCGCCAGTTCGATTTTGAAGCCGTTCTGGCTGTAGGGCTTGGCGCCGGCCAGGGCGGCTTCGGCCGCGGCATGAAAGTGGTCGGCATCGGCCGGTTGGCCAAGCAATGCCTTTTCCGCCTCGTGCGAGCGCCACGGGCGCGTGCCGACGCCACCCAGCGCCACACGCGCATGGCGCACCGTGCCGTTATCGACGCCCAGCACCACCGCAGCCGATGCCAGTGCAAATTCATACGAGGCACGATCGCGCAGTTTCAGGTAGTGCGAGCGCACGCCGCGGGTGGGAGGTGGCAGGATGGCGTGGGTGATCAGCTCGCCCGGCTTGAGCACGTTCTCGCGCTGGGGCGTGTCACCCGGCTCCAGGAAAAAGTCCTCGATCGGCACCTGGCGCTCGCCGTGCGGGCCATGGATGACGATTTTCGCCTCCAGTGCCGTCATCGCCACATTCATGTCCGACGGGTTGGTGGCAATGCAGTGTTCGCTGGTGCCCAGCACCGCCATCATGCGGTTGGCGCCGCCGATGGCGCCGCAACCGGAGCCCGGTTCACGCTTGTTGCAGGGCATGGCGGTGTCGCGGAAATACATGCAGCGCGTGCGTTGCAGCAGGTTGCCGCCGGTCGTGGCCATGTTGCGAAGCTGGCCCGAGGCGCCCGACAGCAGCGCTTCGGAAAGCACGGTGTAATGGGCTTTCACCTTGGGGTGGTTGGCCAGGTCCGAATTGCGCACCAGGGCGCCGATCTTCAATCCGCCATCGGCCGTTTCTTCCACCTCGCCCAGCGGCAGATGGTTGATGTCGATGACGCGCGCCGGCGTTTCAACATCCAGCTTCATCAGGTCCAGCAAGGTGGTGCCGCCGGCCACGTAGCGAATCTGCGCGCCTTGCTGGGCGGTCTGTGTCTGGGCTGCGGCGGCCACGGCCTGTTCCACGGAAGCGGCGCGGATGTAATGGAATGGTTGCATCGGCTTTAGCCCTCCCGTACCTGCTTGATGGCGCCCAGGATGTTCTTGTAGGCGCCGCAGCGGCAGATGTTGCCGCTCATCGCTTCGCGCACGTCATCGTCGCTGCGGCCCCAGGGTTCGTCCAGCATGGCTACCGCCGACATGATCTGGCCGGAAGTGCAGTAGCCGCACTGATAGCCGTCGTGGTCGACGAAGGCCTGCTGCATCGGATGCAGCTGGCCGGGCTTGCCCAGCCCCTCGACCGTGGTGATGGTGTCGCCCTCGTGCATCACCGCCAGGCTGAGGCACGAGTTCACGCGGCGCCCGTTCACATGCACCGTGCAGGCGCCGCACTGGCCGTGGTCGCAACCCTTCTTGGTGCCGGTCAGGCCGACATGCTCGCGCAGCACATCCAGCAGCGTGGTGCGCGGGTCGATCTCCAGCCGGTGCGGCTTGCCGTTGATGGTGAGCGTGGTGCGCACCTTGCTGCCGCCATCTGGACGCGTCGGCGGCCCGTCGGCGGAGGCGCCCGGTCCGCTATCGGCCGCATAGGCCAGTGAGGAAACGGAGGCAGCGGCGGCACCGCTGGTACCGACAAAGCGCAGAAAATCGCGTCGCGACATGCCGGCGCGGCGCGCGTCGGCGATGGATCGGGAGGCATCGGACATGGCTTCGAACCCTTCGGGACGTGGCGAGTTGAGGCTGGCCCCGAAGTTGAGCCAGCCTACGATGCTTGGTGGTTTACCCTGCCACCTTTAAAGCACGTGCTGTTAATCGTGCGTGATGGTGGCGGGCAGGGCCATCATTCAGGCGGCGCGAATGAGGGCGCCGCCGCCTTGGCGGCGCTGCCCCAGCTTGTATTGGGCTTACCCCCTAGACCATAGTCGAGGCTGCCGCCATGGCGGGCGAACGTCGCCGGCAACCATGGCCGGTCATAGCGTCGACCATTCACCCGGAGCGATTGCACGTAGGGTCGGCCGGCCGGGTTCGGTTGGGCCGTGATGGTGAGCTTGCCACCGGGCCGCTGCACGGTGATGTGCGCAAACAGCGGGCTGCCCAGGATCAGTTCGGCACGGCCGGGAATGGCCGGGTACATGCCCATGGCCGCCCACACGTACCAGGCCGACATCTCACCCAGATCGTCATTGCCGGGAATGCCCGATGGGGTGTCATTCCATAGAATGTTTTCGACGATGCGCACGGCTTTTTGCGTTTTCCACGGCTGCCCTGACCAGGCGTAAAGCCAGGGCGTATCCACCGAGGGTTCGTTGTTGAGCTCGGCGTGCAGCGGACCGGCATGGGTCAGTGCCCATTGGCCGCTCTTGTGGTGAAAGAACGCATCCAGCCGCGCCGTGGCACGCGTTTTTCCGCCCAGCGCATCAAACAGACCGTGCACATCAAACGGCACCATCCACAGGTATTGCGCGGCGCTGCCCTCGGCAAAGCCTTCGCCGCTGTCGGGCGAGAACTTGGGCCAGCTGCCATCGGCGTTGCGATCCTGCAGATAGCCGCCTTGGGCCGTGGCGTTGGGGTTGAAGATGTTGCGCCAGTAGCCGGAGCGCCTCAGGAAGCGTTTCTCGCCGGTGGTGTCGCCGACATCGGCGGCCAACTGGGCCAGCGCAAAATCGGCGGTGGCATCTTCCAGCGTTTCGCCGGCGCCACCCCAGGCCGGCGCATCCTTGGGGATGTAATGCAGCTTCATCCAGGCATCGAGCGAGGGACGCTCGCCAACGCACACGTGATAGCAGCCGGCATCGGAAAGATCATCTGCATTGACGTGGGTGGCGGCGTACTTCAGCGAGCGATAGGCGCCCTGAAGATCGAAATCGCGGGCGCCGAACGCCACCATTTCCGCCAGCGCCGGGGCCGACGGGTCGCCGGACATCACATGTGTGGCGCCCGATTCATGCGTCCAGCGATCCCATTCGCCATGGTTCTGCTTGGCCTGGTTGTACAGCGATTGCGCAATGTCGCTGGCGCGTTTGGGCATCAGCCAGGCCAGCAGGGGAATCTGCGAGCGGTAGACATCCCAGCCGGAGAAATTGGCGTACTGCACTTTCTGCGCGCCGCCGACGGTATGCGTTTTCTGGTCGAAGCCGCGGTACTGGCCGTTGACGTCACTGAACGTGTTCGGCGCCAGCATCACGTGGTAAAGCGCGGTGTAGAAGGTGCGTTGCTGCGCGTGGCTGCCGCCCTTGATCTGGATGCGCGACAAGGCCTGATTCCAGGCCGCGCGCGCGTTCCAAGCAACTGTCGCCAGCGAGGTACCGGCGGGAATCTCGGCGCGCAGGTTGGCCTTGGCATTGGCCAGGCTGACGTAGGAGATGCCCACGCGCACATGCACGTCGGCACCCGGTTTGAAGCTGATCCAGGCACCGGAGCCTTTGCCATTGGGTGGAAACCCTTTCTCGCCATAGCTGGTGCCGCCGTGGGCGGTCAGCGCGTGCGGGTGCAACGTGGCGTCGTGCCATCCGCCATGGCCGGTGAAGGGCTGGTCGAAATGGGCCACAAAATACAGGCGGTAATAGCTGTGCCGGTCCACCTTGGTGTGGAAACCGCAGAAATTGCCGCTGGCCACCCAGCCGTGCACCGTGCGCGTGGCCGGGTCGATGGTCACGGCCGCGTCGCTGGAGCCCGATTCGGAGTCCGAGGTGCGTACCAGCAGATTGGCCGGTTTGCCGGCCGGATAGTCAAATTGGCCCATGCCGCTGCGCAAGGCGGCCGCCAGGTTCACCTGTACGCCATTGGCCAGCGTCACCGCGTAGTGGCCGGCCCGCGCCTGCTCGTGGGTATGGCTGAAATCGCTGGCATAGCGGGTGTCGTGGATGTCGGCCGAAGGCGAGCTGTTGACGGCCACGGTCACCGGCATGAAGGGCACATCGCCGCTGGCGCCGGCGCAGCCGGCACCGGAAAGGTGAGTCAGGCTGAAACCGCGGATGCGGGTGGCGTCATAGGCGTAGCCATCGGGCACGGCGACCCGGTTGTGCTGCCCGCGTGTGGTTTCCGGGCTCCATTGCAACATGCCGAACGGCAAGGTGGCGCCGGGATAGGTGTTGCCGCCGTTGGCGGTGCCTACCAGTGGATTGACCAGATCGGCGGGGTGGCTGGCCGCCATGACCGGCGCGCTGGCCAGCACGCCCATGAGTGAGATGAAAGCG
This sequence comes from Oleiagrimonas sp. C23AA, assembly GCF_011759385.1. Classification (GTDB taxonomy): domain Bacteria; phylum Pseudomonadota; class Gammaproteobacteria; order Xanthomonadales; family Rhodanobacteraceae; genus Oleiagrimonas. The sequence continues at coordinate 322,226 of NZ_JAARLY010000002.1, forward strand.
GTCAGTGGCCGTGGCATGCAAGCTCCTTGTCCAATGGCTGCCAGGCAGCCTGCCACGCGCTGCCGGTTGGCTCCGGCCTTGGGGAAAGTCAGGCAAAAAAGAGGTGCCACGGCGTGGCACGTGGCACCTCTTTGAGCGTGCGCTGGTCGCGGTGACTTACTTGGCGCTGGGCGCGAACGAGGGCGGCACGGCGTCGGCGGCGCTGCCCCACTTGGTGTTCGGCTTGGCACCCAGCGTGTAATCGAGCGTACCGCCGTGTTGCACGAAGCTGCCCGGTAGCCAGGGGCGATCGTGCGTGGCGCCGTTGACCTTCAGCGCCTGCACATACGGCTTGCCGGCCGGGTCCGGGTGCGCGGTGATGGTCACGTCACCGTGCGGACGGCTGATGCGGATGTGCTTGAACAGCGGGCTGCCCAGGACCAGTTCCGGACGCCCCGGGATGGCCGGGTACATGCCCATCGCCGCCCATACGTACCAGGACGACATTTCACCCAGGTCGTCGTTGCCGGGGATGCCATCAGGCTGGTTCTTCCACAGCTTGTTCTCGACGATGCGCACCGCCTTCTGGGTTTTCCACGGCTGACCGGACCAGGCATACAGCCACGGTGTATCCACCGACGGCTCATTGTTGAGCTCGGCGTGCAGCGGGCCGGCATTGGTCAGCGCCCACTTGCCGTCCTTGGTGTGGAAGAAGTCGTCCAGGCGCTCGGTGGCGCGCTGCTTGCCGCCCAGCGCATCGAACAGGCCGTTGACGTCATACGGCACCATCCACAGGTAGACCGAAGCGCTGCCTTCGACAAAGCCGTCGCCGGTATCGGGCGAGAACTGGGGCCAGCTGCCATCGGCGTTGCGGTTCTGGATGTAGCCGCCCTCCGGCGTGGCCTTGGGGTTGAACAGGTTCTTCCAGTAGGTGGAGCGTTCCAGGAACAGCTTCTTGCCGGCGCTGTCGCCGACGTGCTCGGCCAGCTGCGAGAGCGCGAAGTCGGCGGTGGTTTCCTCCAGCGTCTCACCGGCGCCGCCCCAGGCGTGCGACTTGGTGGGGATGTAGTGCAGCTTCATCCAGTCGTCCAGCGACGGGCGCTCGCCGACGCACTCGACGTTGCAGCCGGCGTCGGACAGGTCGTTTTTGGTCACGTGCGTGGCGGCGTATTTCAACGACTGGTAGGCGCCCTTGACGTCGAAATCGCGGCCGCCGAAGGCGAGGATATCGGCCAGCGCCGGTGCGGCCGGATCACCGGACATGACATGGGTGCCGCCGGAGTTGTGCGTCCAGCGATCCCATTCGCCATGATTCTGCTTGGCCTGGTTATACAGCGATTGGGCAATGTCGCTGCCGACCGTGGGCATGATCCAGGTCACCAGCTGCAGGTGCGAGCGGTAGATATCCCAGCCGGAGAAGTTGGCGTACTGCATCTTCTGCGCGCCGCTGACCGTGTGTGTTTTCTGGTCGAATCCGCGGTATTGGCCGTTGACGTCGCTGTAGACGTTGGGGTGCATCATCACGTGGTACAGCGCGGTGTAGAAGGTGCTGCGCTGGTTCGCCGTGCCGCCGTCGACGGCAATGTGGCCCAGCGCCTTGTTCCAGGCCGCGCGCGCCTTGGCGTGTACACCGGACAGCGTGGCACCGACCGGAATTTCCGCCTTCAGATTGGCACGCGCGTTGGCCAGGCTGACGTAGGAAATACCCACACGAACATGCACATCGGCGCCCTGCTTGAAGCTCAGCCAGGCGCCTGAGCCCTTGCCGTTCTTGGGCCAGCCCGAGCTGCCATGGCCCTTCATGCTGCCGTCGTAGGTGGTGCCACCAGCGGCGCTGTCGGCTTTGGGCGCAAGCTTGGCATCGTGCCAGGTGCCGTGACCGGCGAATGGCTGGTCGAATTCGGCCACGAAGTACAGCGTGTAGTAACTCTTCTGGTCGGCCTTGGCCAGGTAACCGCAGAAGTTGCCGCTGGTAACCGAGCCGGTCACGCTGTGGCTGCCCGGATGGATGCGCACATGAGCATCGCTGGAGCCCACTTCCGAGTCCGAGGTGCGAATCAAAAGGTTGGCCGGCTTGCCGGCTGGATAGGCAAATTCGCCCATGCCGCTGCGCAGCGCCGCGGTCAGGCGCACGTCGGTGCCGTTGGCCAGTTTCACGCGGTAGAAGCCGGCCTTGGCGCTTTCATTGGCGTGACTGAAATCGCTGGCGTAGACGGCGTCGGTGCTGTCGGCGGAGGGCGAGCTGCTGATCGCTTGGGTGACCGGCATAAACGGCACATCGCCACTGGCGCCGGCGCAGCCGGTACCGGAAAGATGCGTCAGGCTGAAGCCGCGGATGCGCGTGGCATCGTATTGATAACCGCCTGGCGCGGCGGTGCGGTCGTGATGTCCGCGCGTGTTTTCGGGGCTCCAGGCAAACATGCCAAATGGCAGCACGGCGCCGGGAAAGGTGTTGCCGCCGTTGCGACTGCCGATCAGCGGATTGACCGCATCGGCGGGCGTGGCCACGGGTGCGGCGGCTGTGGCGGCGCTGAGCCCGGTGGCGACCAGCGCGGCCAGAATCATGGAACTGCGATGACGCGTGGACATGACAGTGAAGTCTCCTCGGAACGGATGGACGGCGGGCCGCGTGGCGGCATCTCCCCAGGGTGACGGCCGGAGTCGTCAATCCGGTAACGTTATCTCAAGCCGTGGCCAAATTGGCAACTCGCCGATCATGACATGCGCGCAAGGGCCGGCGATGTGTCGGGAGTCATGCCCGCCCCAGGTTGCACCCACAAAAAAGCCCGGCGCGATGGCCGGGCGTTTTTTGCGAGAAACGTGCCGTTTCAGGGCTTGCGCAGTGGGAACTGGCCGGCGTCCTTCAGCAGCTCGTAGCAGGCGCCCATGGTGTGGTAGTCGGTTTTGCCGGCGGGGCTCTTCTCATCGTCGAATTTGCTGTTGTCGCGATGCAGTATGCGATACCAGGCGCCGTGCTTGTGGTCGACCAGGTGCTTCCAGCTGTAGTCCCATAGGCGATCGTGCCACTGCCAGTAGCTGTCATCGCCGGTGCGGCGCGCCAACATGGCCGCCGTGGTCAGCGATTCGGCCTGCACCCAGTAATACTTGTCCACATCGTAGAAGCCGCCTTCGCGGTCGTTGCCATAGACCATGCCGCCGTATGTCTCGTCCCAGCTCATGGCCATGGCGCGATCGAACAGCTGGCGAGCCAGCGGCAGACGCCAGTCTTCCGGTGCGTGACGATCCAGGATCATCAGCAACTTGGACCACTCGGTCTGGTGGCCGGGCTGGTAACCCCAGGGGCGGAAGATATTGCTGCGATCGCCGTAGTTGTAATCCCAGTCGATCTGCCAGTCGCGCGTGTAGTGCTCCCACACCAGGCCGTCGGACAGCTTGGCCTGGCGCTGGGTCATGTTGTGCGCCAGCAGGGCGGCGCGATCCAGGTAGCGCTGCTCGCCGGTGGCTTCGTAGGCGGCCAGCCACGCTTCGCAGCTGTGCATGTTGGCGTTCTGGCCGCGATAGTCGGACAGATTCCAGTCGATGTCCGCTTCGTCGGCGTACAGACCATGCTCGGGCTCCCAGAACCGGCGCTCCATCAGCTGCCAGGTTTCATCCAGGTAGGCGGCCGCTTCTTCCACGCCGGCCTCGTAGGCCTTGGCGTAGGCCAGGGCGACAAAGGCCAGACCGTAACAATGGTTGGTGGTGTCCAGCGCCTCGCCGTTCTTGTTCAGCATCCAGGTATAGCCGCCGGTGTCGGCATTGCGATGCACGTTGCGCAGGTAGTCGATGCCGTGGCGCACGCCTTTCAGGTAGGCCTCGTCGCCAAAGGCATGCCAGGCCATGGCGTAATCGAACACAAAGCGGGTGCTGCTGACCAGGTGGCGCGTGTCGCGGTCGTAGATCTCGCCGTTGTCGCGGAAGAACTGGAAGAAGCCGCCGGCAGGGTCGATGCAGTGCGGATGATAGAAGGCCATGGTGTCGGCCGCGTGCTGGCGCAGAAAGGCGGCGGAACGGAAGTCGGGCTGTTGCGATGCGGCAACGTCCTCGTGCTCGGTCATGTGGATGGCTCCCGGAGGCTTGGAAATCTTTGACGCCTGTCAGGCCTTGTGAGCAGGCGCTTTGGCAGGATGTTCGCGAGGTAAGGTTACCATGCGTATGTCAGCGTACCTATGCCTGAGGTCACGCTCTGGCGCCTTGTTCGGATGATATCGGTGCGGTGTGATCAGCGCCCGGGCGGCGCGGCCGAGGACTGGCGTTTGACCAGGGTGTATTTCATCACCTGATGCTCGCCGGACTTGCTGCGTCCGGCGCGACGGCGGCGGATTTCCTCGAGCATCAAGCGCACCGCGGCGCGACCCATCGCCGAAACCGGCTGATGCACGGTGGTCAGCATGGGCCAGATGGTAGTGGCCACCGGGGTGTCGTCAAAACCGGTAACGGTGACATCTTCGGGCACGTGCAGGCCGATGCCGTGGGCGACCGACACGGCCGCGGCGGCCATGTCATCGTTGCTGGAGAAAATGGCCGTGGGCGGGGTCGGCAGTTCCAGTAGTGCGCGGGCCGCGGTCATGCCCGAGCGATAGGTAAACAGCCCTTGTGCCACGTAGTTCTCGGGAACCTCCAGGCCGGCCTTTTCCATGGTGTCGAAATAGGCCTGCGCACGCAGTGCCGCCGGGGTGTGCTTGGGGTCGCCCTTGATCAGCGCGATACGCGTGTGCCCGAGCTTGATCAGGTGACGCATCATCGCGCAGGCGCCGTGATAATCGTCAATGCGCACCGAGGCCACGCCTTCGGCCGGCTGGCCGGTGGCGACAGCGACCACGGGAATATCGGCCTCGTCCAGCTCTTGCGTGGTCTGGCGCGAGTCGCACAACGGCGGCGGCAGAATCACGCCGTCGATGCCGGCATCGAGCAAGCGCTTCATGGCCACGCGCTGGCTACGAATGCCGCTGCATTTTTCCACCAGTACCTGGGCGCCGCTAAGGCTGGTCTCTTCCAGCACGCCGATCATCAGCTGGTTAAGGTAGGCCGCGCTGGGGTTGGAGTACAGCACGCCGATGCGTGCGGTGTTGGAGGTGCGCAGCGAGCGTCCGGCCAGGTTGGGCCGGTAATTGAGCTCCTTGGCCGCCGCCTGCACGCGATCGCGCAACTCGGCGCCGACGCGTGGGTGCTTGTTGATCACGCGCGAGGCGGTCATCGGCGAGACGCCGGCGCGTTTGGCAACGTCGAGAATGGTGACCGAGCGGGGCGTGTTTCGCTTGCGTGGTGGCATGGCGTGGTCGGGCGCGTGTCGGATCGGAAGGCCCGGTGCGCTGACAGCTCACCGGGGTGGTGTCGGGCCGACCGGCGTGGCCGGCCTCGAAAATCAGATCCTAAAGCTTAACCGCTTGCGCGTGATGCTGCCTGTGGCGGCCAGTTCAGGCATGCTCGGCCATCAGCTGGCGCGCGGTTTCTGGCGTGGGCATGGCCTCGAACGACCCGCGACGGCTGACGGCCACGGCGCCGCAAGCGGCGGCAAAGCGCAGCACGTCATCGCGTTGGCTGGCATGGGTAACGAAGGCGCCGAGACTGTCCGGCGTGACGCCGGCCTGCTCCAGTCCGTAGATCAGTCCGCCGACAAACGCGTCGCCGGCACCGGTGGTGTCCACCGCCGGCACCTTGTAGGCGGTCAGCGTACCGTCGCTATCCGGGGTGAACCAGCGAATTGGCGCATCGCCGTCGGTGATCACCAGCCAGCGTGCGCGACCCTGCCAGAGCTTGGCCAGCACCGCCGCTTCGCCACTAAGCGGCTGGGCCAGGAAGTCCAGCTCTTCGGTACTGAGCTTGACCACATCGGCTGCGTGCAGGGCCTGCCAGAGTCGCGGCGTGGGGTCTTCGTTGCGTGGCCACAGCGCCGGGCGCAGGTTCATGTCGAAACTGACCAGGGTGCCGGTGGCATGCGCGCGTGCCATGCCCTCCAGCGTGGTGGCGGCGATGCCGGCTTCGGTCAGGCTGTTGGAGCACACGTGAAAAATGCCGGCGCGTTCGAATGCCGGTGCCGGGAAATCCTCGGCACGATACAGCAGGTCGGCCGCCGGCGGGCGGTAGAAGGTGAAGCTGCGTTCGCCGTTGGCATCCAGCGAGACGAAGGCCAACGCCGTGTTGGCCTCGTCGGTGCGTGTGACGTACTGCATGTCCACGCCCGCCTCGCCCAGACTCTTGGCCAGCAGGTCGCCAAAGGCATCGGCGCCGAGCATGCCGATGAAGGCGGCATCGCCACCCAGCTTGGCCACGGCCACGGCCACATTGGCGGGCGCACCGCCAGCGAAGGGCAGGTAGGCCGGCGGGGCATCGGGCGTGGCCGGCGGCTGGGCGTGAAAATCGATCAGCGCCTCACCAAAACACAACGTAGTCCTCATGCGACCTTGGACCCCTTGAAGCCGTAGAACATGATGTACAGGTAGCAAAGCAGCGGCAGCACGAAGGCATGCTGCACACCGATATGGTCAGCCAGCGCGCCCTGCGCCAGCGGCACCAGCGCACCACCGACAATGCCCATGATCAGAAGGCTGGAGGCTTTGCCGGCCAGCGGCCCCATCTTGTCGATGCCCAGCGTGAAGATGGTCGGGAACATCACCGAGTTGAACAGGCCGATGGCGACCACCGTCGTCACCGCGACGTTGCCATGCGTGCTCATGGTGGTAATCACCAGCAAGCTGGCGATGATGGCGAAGAAGCCCAGCACCTTGCGCGGGTCCAGAACCTTCAGCAGGGCTGCGCCCACGAAGCGGCCAATCATGGCGCCGCCCCAGTACAGGGCCACATACTTGGTGGCGTCGTGCTCGGACATGTGGCCGATGTCGGGCAGGGCGATGTAATTGACCAGGAAGCTGCCGATGGACACTTCCGCGCCCACGTATAGAAAGATCGCGATGACGCCCAGGAATACGTGGCTGTGACGCAGCGCATCGAAGAAGCTGTGTTCATCCTTGGCAGCGCTCTGTTCTTCCTTGGCTTCCAACGGTGGCAGTCGGAACAGCCAGATGGCTACGGCCAGCACGACCAGTACCACCGCCAGCACCGCGTAAGGGCCTTCCACCAGTTTGGCTTGCGCGGCCTGATAGGCGGCCTGCTGCACGGCTGGCAATTTGGCCAGCTCCGCCGCGCCGAGCACCGTGCCGGCCAGGATCATCGGGCCGATCACATAAGGACCAAATACCGTGCCTACCGAGTTGAAGGCCTGCGCCAGGTTGAGGCGGCTGGAAGCATGGCGTTCTTCACCCAGCAGGCTGACATAGGGGTTGGCCGCCACCTGCAGGCCGGTGATGCCAGTGGCCATCACGAAAAAGGCGAACAGGAACAGCGGGTATGAGGCCACCGCAGCGGCCGGCAGAAACAACGCGGTGCCAATACCCGTCAGCACCAGCCCGGCGATGATGGTGGCGCGGTAACCAATGCGCGAAAGCACCGCACCCCAGGGCGTGGCCATGATGAAGTAGGCGCCGAAGAAGCAGAACTGCACCAGCATGGCCTGGAAGTAGCTCAGCGTGAACATCCCTTTCAGATGCGGAATGAGGATGTCGTTGAGGACCGTCATCAGGCCCCACATGAAGAACACGGCATTGATGACGACAAGCGCCGTCGTCGTGCTGGCGTTTTGGCGACTCATGAAAATTCCTAGGCGAATTGAGCGATAGGCATCAGGCGACCCGCTCCGGGCCGCTGCTGGCGCGAACATTGAGGGTGACCGGCGCCACCATGCGCATTGGTTCCAGGTCGGGCTGGCTGGCCCGCATCAGGATGCGTTCGGCGGCCTGGCGACCACGGGCGCGTGGGCCGGTAGACAGCGTTGTCAGCGGCGGCAGACTGGCGGCCGCTTCCGGGATGTCATCGAAACCGGTAAGGGCAAAGTCATGCCCCGGGCGACGCCCGCGGGCGGTCAGACCCAGCGACAGTCCCAGCGCCACCGCATCGTTGTAGCATACCGCCGCGGTCGGCGCCGGGTCGCGCACGAACAGTGCTGCGGTTTGCGCGGCAGCTTCCAGGCGTGTCGGCGCACTTTCCACCAGCCACTGCGGTTCCACCTCGATACCGGCCGCGCGCATGGCCTGGGCATAGCCCTGGCGACGCTCGCGGCATGAGCTGGAATCGGCATGGCCGCCAAAAAAGGCGATGCGCCGATGGCCGCGTTCGAGCAGATGCTCGGTGGCCAGCTGCGCGCCGCGGCGGTTGTCCAGCACCAGAAAGTCCCAGTGCGCGTGCGGCAGCTCGCGGTTGAACACCAGCATCGGCGTGCGCGTGCCGACCACCGGCATCAGGCGGTCGCCGTCGCTGTGCTCGGCCGGCGACAGGATGATGCCGGCCGGGTCGTGCTCCATCAGCGAGGCCAGCACTTTCTGCTGGCGCTCGGTCGACTCGTTGGTACTGCCCAGCAGGGTGACGTAGCCGGCCGCGCCCAGCGCCTCGTCGACGCCGGCGGCAAACTCGGCAAAGAACGGGTTGGACAGGTCATTGATGACCAGGGCCACGCTGGAGGAGGTGCGCCGGCGCAGGTTGGCGGCCGCACGGTTGTAGACGTAACCCTGTTTCTTGAGTTCCGCCTCGACGCGCTCTCGGGTGGACTTTGCCACCAGTGGGCTGCCACGAAGTACCAGCGACACGGTGGCGCGCGAGACGCCGCATCCTGCGGCGATATCGGACAGCGTGATGCGCCGACGACTCATGCATGAACCTCACTGGACAGTACGCGCAAGGCGCGCTTAACCTCGGGCCGGGCGCAGGGCAGACGGCGTCCGCGGGGGACGTCGTCGCGCCGGAACAGGCGACGGGCTCGACATGGGGGGCGTTTCAACGTTGCGGTCTCCCTTCACGGATTGAAACGATCTAAAGTTGGCATGATGCCGCGTACGTACGACGATGAAAATCGTGCAGTGCAACATGACGTGGCGTCAATGGACTGCCGAGTATTGCCAAGAATTTATAACGATCCAAGGGGTATCACCATGCATGTAGCCGGTAGGCGCGGGCGCGGCAGGCGTCAGGGGTTGTCGTTGTTGATGGCGGGACTGGTCGCTGGCGCAGGCGCGCAGGCGCATGCGGACACGGTCAAACATGTCGATTCGGGCACCGCGGCCTGGTCGCAGGTGGACCCGATGGTCGGCACCGGTGGCGACGGCCACACCTTCCCGGGCGCCACGGTGCCGTTTGGCATGATCCAGCTCAGCCCGGACACGGCGATGCCGGACTTCAAGCATGCCTACAAATGGGCGGCCGGTTATCGCTATGACGATCCGACCATCCGTGGCTTTTCGCATACGCACTTTTCCGGCAGCGGGCATTCGGACCTGGGCGATGTGCTGCTGATGCCGATCGGCGGCAAGGTGCACCTGGATGCGGGCGAGCCGTCCAAGCCGGGCTCGGGCTATCGCTCGCGTTTCAGCCATAGCACTGAAACCGCGCAGCCGGGCTATTACGCAGTCACGCTGCCGGACAACCATGTGCGCGTGGAGCTGACCGCCGGTGCGCGCGTGGGCTGGCATCGCTATACCTTCGAGAAGGGCGAGCCGGCGCATGTGCTGCTGGATCTTCGCCCCAGCATCTACGACTACAAGGGCAAGGTGTCCTGGGCGCGGCTGAATGTGCGCAAGGACGGCACCGTCACCGGCATGCGCGAGACGCGTGGCTGGGCGCCGGGTCGGCAGCTGTTCTTCGCCATCCGTTTTTCCGACAAGATGCTCTCGCGCCAGCTGATGGATCGCGAGCAGCACGTGCTCTACAAGGGCTTCACGGGCCCGGGCAATTCACCGTCCGACACCGACGCGGTCTCGGGCCGTGCGCTGGAAGGCGTGTTCAATTTCGGCAAGCTCGATAAGCCGCTGGAGGCCAAGGTCGCCATTTCCACGGTGAGCGAGGCCAACGCCATCGCCAACCTGGATGCCGACGGCAAGGGCTGGAATTTCGACCAGCGCCGCGCCGAGGCCAAGGCCGACTGGGTCAAGGCGCTGTCGGCCATTGATGTCAGCGCGCCGGCCAAGACGCTGAAGAACTTCTACACCTCGATGTATCACGCCATGATTGCGCCGAACCTGGCCATGGACGTGAACGGCCAGTATCGCGGCCCCGATCACGGCATCCATCAGGCCAAGAACTTCACCTTCTACTCGACCTGGTCGCTGTGGGATGTGTACCGCGCGCAGCAGCCGCTGATGACGCTGATTCAGCCCAACAAGCGTGTGGACAACTTCGTGCAGTCGCTGGTCGCCGCGCAGGAATCGAGCCCGTGGGGCATCCTGCCGGTGTGGGCCTATCAGGGCCTGGAAACCTGGTGCATGATCGGCTACCACGCCGTGCCGGTAATCGCCGATGCCTACATGAAGGGCATTCGCGGTTTCGACACCAAGGCCGCGCTCAAGGCCATGGTCGCCAGTGCCACCTACAAGCCGTATGGCGGTCTGGGCTGGTACATGAAGCTGGGCTACGTGCCCATCGACAAGGAGCCCGAAGCGGCCTCCAAGACGGTGGAATACGCCTTTGACGACTGGACGCTGTCGCGCATGGCCCACGCCATGGGCGACGATGCCATCGCCCAGCGCTTTGCCAAGCGTGCCGGCTATTGGCGCAACTCGTTCGACCCCAAGACCGGCTTCCTTCGCGCGCGCAAGAGCGATGGCAGCTTCCGCACGCCGTTCGATCCGGCATCGGCCGGCTACGGCAGTGACTACACCGAAGGCAACGCCTGGCAGTATTCCTGGTACGAGCCGCAGGACATCGGCGGCCTGATCCGCGTGCTGGGAGGTGACGACAAGCTGATCGCCAAACTCGACCACGTGTTCGACGCCAAGGTCGATCCGAAGGAGTTTGCCAACGTCGAGGATATTTCCGGCCTGATCGGCTACTACGCCCACGGCAACGAGCCCAGCCATCACATCGCGTACCTGTACGACTACGCCGGCGCACCCTGGAAAACCCAGCACCGCCTGAAGCAGATCATGGACACGCAGTACGCGCCGACGCCAACCGGCCTGGCCGGCAATGATGATCTGGGCCAGATGTCGGCCTGGTACATCTTCACCGCGATGGGCTTCTACCCGGTGGCGCCAGCCAGCAATCAGTACGTGATTGGCCGCCCCTTCGTCGACAAGGCGGTGGTGCATCTGCCCAACGGCAAGACCTTCACGATCGAGGCCCATCACCTGGATGCGACGCACCCGTATGTGGGTAACGTGACGCTCGATGGCAAGGCGTTGGACCGCAGCTACATCACCCACGGCCAGATCATGGCCGGTGGCACGCTGCGCTTTGACATGCAGGCCAAGCCCAATACGCACTGGGCCACCTCCGATGCGGCCCGGCCCTACTCGATGACGCCATACGGCTCATAACCTGAAAGGCAAGGCAAGCGCGGCCGGTGCGGCCGCGTTTGCTTGCGCTCAGGTGTTTCATGCAAGAATCACCCGCTTATATTGTGAGCAACGCTCGGGGAGAATCCATAGTGGCGGGACGCATCGGTGAAAGGATGGCCTTGCGCTGGCGTCTGGTAGGTCTGCTACTGGTAGTCAGTGTCAGTGTCGCCCTGCCGTACCTGGTAACACGTGACAGTACCAATAGCGCCATGAAGGCGCGCACCTGGGTGGCCCACACCGCCGAGGTCAAGAGCGTGGTTTACCGGGTGCTGTTCCATGTGCGCGACATGGAAGCGGCGGTTTACTCGTCGATCAATGACTTTGGTGACGCCAAGTTCATGCAGTTCCGTCTGCAGAACGATGCCCGCGAAGTGCCCGACCTGCTGAACAATCTGCGCAACCTCACTGTCGACAACAGCTCCCAGCAGGTGCGTATCGGCAGTTTCGAAGCGGTCGTGCGTGGACGCATGAAGTTGCTGGCCGAAGCGGCCGACTTTGCGCGCAAGGGTGATGTCAAACGTGCCTATGCGGCGCTCAGTGATGGGCAGAAGATGTTTCACTTCCGTCGCTTGGGTGCGGACATCGTACAGACCGAAGAGCAGCTGATGACCGAGCGCAGCGCCTCGGCAACTGAGCGCACGCACCGCCTGCATTTCGTGCAGGCGGTAACCACCGCTGCGCAGTTGGTGCTGCTGTTCATCGTGGTGGTGGTGTCCGAGCGTCAGATTTCCCGACGGCTTCTGGCCGAGCGCGAGACGCGTGAGGCCGTGGCGCGGGCACAGTCGATCGTGCAGGCGGTACGTGAGCCCATCGCAGTGCTCGATGACGAGCTTTGCACGGTCAGCGTCAACGCCGCCTTCGTCGAGCTGTATGGACATGACCCGGCGCGCGAGGGCTCGCGTCACCTTTCCGAAGTGGGCGAGGGCGCGTGGTCGGACAAGGCACTGCTGCAGCGTCTGACCGATGTCATGGCGCGTAGCCGCGAGCTATGGGACTTCGACCTGGAGCAGACGACCCAGGATGGCGTCGATCGCCATGTGGTGATCAACGCCCGTCAGATGGAATTGCCCGAGCGCACGCACGCGGTGTTGCTGCTGACGGTGAGTGATGTCTCGGCCCGTCGCATGGCCGAGGAGCAGGTGTTCGAGCTCAATCGCCAGCTGGAAGGCAAGATCGAGCAGATCTCGGATGTGAACCGCGAGCTGGAGGCTTTCAGCTATTCGGTGTCGCACGATCTGCGCGCGCCGCTGCGCCACATTGCCGGCTTCTCCGACAAGCTGGCGCGGCATCTGGGCGACAGTGCCGACGAGCGCTCGGCGCATTATCTGGACATCATTGGCGATGCGGCGCGCCGCATGGCTTCACTGATCGACGACCTGTTGGTTTATTCACGCCTGGGCCGCGGCGCCATGCGCATGCAGTCGGTGGATATGCAGTCGCTGGCCGAAGAAGCGCGCTCACTGACCACGTCCAATATCGGCGAGCGCGATATCGAGTGGCGCATCCAGCCGCTGCCGGTGGTGGTGGGCGATGAAAATATGCTGCGCACGGTGTGGCAGAACCTGATCGGTAATGCCGTCAAGTACACCGGTCAGCGCGAACATGCGATCATTGAAATTACCGCTGAGCGTAGTTCGAGGGGCGACTACCTGTTCAGCGTCAAGGACAACGGCGCCGGCTTCGACATGCGCTTCGTCAATAAGCTGTTCGGTGTTTTCCAGCGTCTGCACAAGACCTCGGAATTCACCGGCAGCGGCATTGGCCTGGCCAACGTCCGCCGCATTGTTGCGCGTCACGGAGGACGCACGTGGGCCGAGGGCGAGCCGGACAAGGGCGCCACGTTCCACTTCTCACTTCCAGCGTCGGCCTCGGCCGATGCCCAATCCTGAAGTCGGCAAACATATTTATGAATAAGAAGGAATTGCGCACCATCCTGCTGGCCGAAGACAGCCCCGCCGATGCCGAAATGGCCATCGACGCGCTGCGCGAAGCCAAGCTGGCCAACCCAGTGGTGCACGTGGAAGACGGCGTCGAAGCGCTGGACTTCCTCAACTCCACCGGCCGCTTCGAGGGTGATCCTAAGCCACTGCCGGCGGTGGTGTTGCTGGACATCAAAATGCCGCGTATGGATGGTCTGGAAGTGCTCAAGCACCTGCGCAGCGACGAAAAACTCAAGCGCGTACCGGTAGTGATTCTTTCCTCCTCGCGCGAGGAAAGCGATCTGGCGCGCAGCTGGGATCTGGGCGTCAACGCCTATGTGGTCAAACCGGTGGATGTGCGCCAGTTCTTTGATGCGGTGCAGACGCTTGGCCAATTCTGGGCGGTGCTCAACGAGGCTCCGGAGTCGGACGATTGATGCTGAGAGGCAGGCGCATCCATGCAAGACGGTAAATCGGCGGCCGCCGCTGCCACCCGGGTACGAATACTACAAGTCGAGGATTCCGAGCTCGATGCCGAGCTGATTATCGACGAATTGTGCGATGACGGCCTGATTTGCGAGGTGCGTCTGGTCGCCGACGAGCAGGCGTATCTGGCCGCGCTGGACGAGTTCGATCCGCACATCGTGTTGTCGGATCTGTCCATGCCCGGCTTTGACGGGCATCGCGCGTTGGAGCTTTTGCGCGAGCGTGATCGCCTGCTGCCGTTTATCTTCGTCTCCGGCACCATCGGTGAGGACGCGGCCATTCGCGCCCTGCGCAATGGCGCCACCGACTATATCCTCAAGCACAACATGACGCGCATGGCCACCGCCGTGCACCGCGCGCTGCGTGAGGCCAATGAACAGCGCGCGCGCGAGCATGCCGAAAACGAGCTGATGCGCGCGCAGCGCTTTGAAAGCCTGGCGCTGCTGGCCGGTGGCCTGTCGCACGATTTGCGCAATCTGTTGCAGCCACTGCTGCTGGCCGCCGACACGCTGGATGACTACAGCGACGATCCGCGCCTGCGCCGTCTGGGCGACCTGGTGCGCGACTGCGGACGGCGCGGCCTGGAAATGGTGACCTCCATGCTCACCTTCGCGCGCGGCGCCCGCCGTGCCGAGCGGGTACGCGTGGGCGGCCTGTTCGACGCACTGGGTCTGCTGCTGCAGGGCAGCGTACCGAAAAAGATTTCGCTCAACATCGATGCCGATGATCCAGAGCAGGAGTTCGAGGGCAACCACACCGAGCTGCAGCAATGCCTGCTCAATCTGTGCCTCAACGCCATGCAGGCCATGCCCGAGGGCGGGCACCTGAATCTGCACGCCCGTCAGGTGGAGCTGGATGATGGCTTCTTCAACGAAGGCGAAGCCGCCAGCGGGCCGGGCACGTATCTGCGCCTGAGCGTCAGCGATACCGGTACCGGCATGACGCCGGAGGTGCTTGAGCGCCTGTTCCAGCCGTTCTTCACCACCAAGGACGATGGCACCGGACTGGGTCTGCTCTCGTGCAAGCGCATCGTCGGCAGTCATGAAGGCGTGCTGCGTGTGGAAAGCGAGGTCGGCGAGGGCACCACGTTCCACCTGTACCTGCCGCTGCGTGATGCCGCCGAGTTGGACGATTCCGATGCCATGCCATACGGCGATGGCGAGCAGGTGCTGGTGGTGGTCGAGGAGGCGGCCCAGCTGTCGCTGCTGTCCGACACGTTGGACAGCTACGGCTACCAGGTGCGCACCAGTCAGAGTGGTACTGCGGCGCTGCAGGCCATCGGCCAGTCGGGTTTGCCCGACATGGTGGTGATGGACGCAGACATGAACCTGCTGACCGGCGTGCGCACGCTGGTGGCGCTGATGGAGAAAAACTACAACGGCGCGGTGTTGCTGTTGACCCGTCCCGAGGCGCCACCGAACCTGGAAGAGTTGCCGCCGCTGCCGCATCTTCAGGTGCTTGAGAAGCCGGTCAATGTCGGCTCCCTGTTGCGCGCGACCAAGCGCTCACTGGAGCTGGCCCGGGCCGATCGCGAGGATGAGCAGACCGACGGCACCCAGGCCGACGGCGAGCAGGACTGAGTCGAGCGTCCCCGGGGCGCCAGCGACGACAGCAAAACGGCCGCCTTGTGAAGGGCGGCCGTTTTGCTTGCCGGGTGGCTAAAGCCGGCCCGGTTATTCGATATCTAGCTTCTTCAGCTTGTAGCGCAGTGCGCGGAAGGTGATGCCCAGCTTCTTGGCCGCCGCGGTTTTGTTGTAACGGCACTCCTCCAGCGCGCGCATGATCGCCTCGCGCTCCAGATTGGAAATGTAGTCGTCCAGCGGCTGGCCACCGGTACTTCCGCCGCGTGCTGCCGCAGTGGCCGGGCCGGTGGTGGAGATCGACGACTCTCCCGGTTCGCTGGCGCGTTCCAGCGGTTCGTCGCCGGGCACCCGTGGCGCGCGCGTGGGCAGCATGAGGTCGGCCACTTCGATCTCGTCCCCGTCGCACATGGCCATGGCCCGCTCAAGGATGTTTTCCAGCTCACGGACGTTACCCGGGAATGGATAGCTCTCAAGGGACTGGAGCGCGTCGCGGCCAAGCTTGACCTCATGCTCCTCACTTTCGCGGGCCAGTTGCGCAAGAATCGCCGTGGCCAGACGTGGCACGTCCTCGCCGCGCTCACGCAGTGGCGGCACGTTCAATTCAATGACGTTGATGCGATAGAAAAGGTCCTGCCGAAACTGTCCCTCTTCGACCAGGTGCGCCAAGTCTTTGTGTGTGGCCGACAGCACGCGAACATCCACCGGGACTTCACCGCGTCCTCCGATCGGGCGAACCGCCTTTTCCTGGATCACGCGCAGCAGCTTGACCTGCATGTGCATGGGTAGTTCGGCGACCTCGTCCAGGAACAGCGTGCCGCCCTGGGCCGCCTGGAACAATCCTTCCTTGTCTGAATGGGCGCCGGTAAAGCTGCCGCGCCGATGGCCAAAGAACTCACTTTCCATCAACTCGGAGGGAATGGCGCCGCAGTTGACCGGAACGAACGGGCCCTGTGCACGCGGCCCCTGTTCGTGAATCAGTCGCGCAACCAACTCCTTGCCCACCCCCGACTCGCCGCTGATGTACACCGGCGCCTGGCTGCGCGCCAGCTTGGCGATGGTGGCGCGAACCTGCTGCATCGCCGGCGACTGACCTATCAGGCGCTCACCGGCGGCTTGGGCACGGGACTCGGCCTGTCCACTGCGGCGCTGCTGATCGAGCTCAAGCGCGGTGTGCACGAGCCGGCGCAGCAACTGGATATCGACCGGTTTGGAGACAAAGTCGAAAGCGCCGGCCTTGAGCGCAGTGACGGCCGCTTCCACGTTGCCATAGGCGGTGATCATGGCGACGGGAGTTTCGGGATGCTGCTCGGCGATCAGCTCGATCAGCTCCTGTCCCGAGCCATCGGGCAGGCGCATGTCGGTGAAGCACAGTTCGTAATGCCGCGTGCCCAGCAACTGGCGCGCTTCGCTGACATTGGCCGCTGCGTCCACGTCCAGGTCCATTCGGCCCAGGGTGATGGTCAGCAATTCGCGGATGTCGCGCTCATCATCCACCACCAGGACGCGCTGTTTGCTCATGACGATGCATTCCTTTGTCGAGGACGAAACACGCCAAGATTAGCGTGTGAAGACGTCGGCCGCCAAAAAATCGACATCACGCGGGTACAGGGCTGAATCCTGGCGCGCGTGCCGGGGCCGCCAGTGTGATGCGAAAGCAGCTTCCGCCGCCGGCCACCGGCACATATTCGAGCGTGGCCTGGTTGGCTTCACACATCTGTCGGGCCAGGTAGAGGCCCAGGCCGGTGCCGTATTCGTGGGTGGTGTAGAACGGCTCGAAGATCTGCGCGGCCACCTTGGGTGGGATGCCCGGCCCGCGATCGACTACCTCGATCAGGGGTGGGCCAACCTCGGAGGCGTGCCGGGCGATGACCATGACGCGGGCCGGCTCGCCCGGCATGCGACCGTAGCGCAGCGCGTTCTGTACCAGGTTCCAGACCACCTGTTGCAGATGCTGGGCATCGGCCAGCGCCTCCACGGCGCGCGGCTGCACGATGGCACGCAGCGAATCGCTGCCCAGGTCCACGCCCTGCTTGAACTCGTCGACAAAGCTCAGCGCCCAGGCATTGAGATCCAGCGTTTCCGGCCGCGAGCGCTCGCGGCGCGATAGTTGCAGGATGTTCTCGATGATCTCGTTGAGCCGCGAGCAATGGTTATTGATGATCTCGACCATGCGCAGGTCGGCGTTGTCCAGGCCTTCCGACTCGGCCAGAAGTTGCGCTGAATAGCGGATGGCCGCCAGCGGATTACGGATCTCGTGGGCAATCGAGGCCGACAACCGGCCCAGCGAGGACAGGGTGAGCTCCTCGGCACGCCGCGATACCAGCGAGGTGTCATCAAGAAAAATGAGCACGTGGGAATCGTCGTTGGCGGCCAGGCGGGTGAAGCGAGGCACCACCTCGGGTGTGCCGTCGGCCAGCGCCACCGCCGTTTCGTCCAGCTTGCCGTAGCTGCGCCACTGGAACAGCCGGCGTGACAGCTCCGGCGCCAGCGTGCCCAGATCGCGCTCCTGTGGGGGTGGATTGCCCAGCAGCACCCACGCCGATTCATTGAGCTGGTGCACACGGTTGGCATCGTCGACCAGCATCACGCCGGTCTTCATGCGCCGGATGATCAGCTCGTTCACCTGTGCCAGGTTGGCCAGATCCAGCCCCCGTTGCTCGGCCAGCGCATGGGTAGCCTTCATTTGCCGTTCCAGCGAATGGCACAGCAGGGCCGAGGCCATGTACGCGAGCCCGAAAAGACCCGGCTCCAGCAGCTCGTGGCCCAGGTCGGCGCCGGGCGTCAGCAGCACGATGGCCCGCGCGATCATGCCCAGCGATGCCAGCGCCGCGAAGAACAGCGACAGGCGCAATGGCAAGAGCAGCGCACCGACGGCAATGTTGATCACCAGCATCAGGGTGATGCCGGTGTGCATGTCCGAGATCAGGGTGGCGGCGGCCAGCGCGCCCAGCACATCCACGCTCAGTAGTGCCGTTACGGTCGCCTGCACGCGGGTCACGCCGCGCTGGGCGCGCCACAACCCGGCCAGCGCCAGCGCCGCCATCGCCAGCGCAAGGAGGTGGGTGGGAGCCGGTGCCTTGAGCACGGTCAGCCGTGCCGAGGCCGGGCTGAAGGCCAGCACCACATAGATCAGGGCCTGGGCGACCCGATACCAGCACAGGAACAGCAGTTCCTGACGTTGTGTGGCGGCCTGGCTGCGGGCGGCGCGGGCGGGCATGGCGGACTCTAACTCACCGATTCGAAAGACATTGGCGGCAGTATAGCGGGGCGCGCCGCCGTCTGTTTCGGGACCGGCCCTTTCCATCGGCGGGCGTATCCGGGACAATAACGGGCCGTTTCGTATGGGTCGCCCCGGGCCAGCTGGTCTGCTCGCGCACCCCCGACGCACTCAACCGCGCTCGCCCCGCCAGCGTCTTTCGCCGGCCTGTCGCGTCCGCATGTTTTTTCGTTCGCTCGAGGTACCGAATGAACTTCCACGAGTATCAGGCAAAAGAACTGTTCGCCCAGTACGGCATCACCGTACCGCCGGGCAAGGTGGCCGATAGCGCCGATGCGGCCGTCGAGGCGGCCAAGGCTCTGGGTGGCACGCAGTGGATGGTCAAGGCGCAGATTCACGCCGGTGGCCGTGGCAAGGCTGGCGGCGTCAAGTTCTGCCGCAGTCTGGATGACGTGAAGGCGGCCGCAGCCGGCATGCTGGGCACGAAGATGGCCACCTACCAGTCCGGCGGCCGCGCGCTGCCGGTCAATCTGGTGCTGGTCACCGATGCCACCGACATCGCCAAGGAACTGTACCTGTCCATCCTGGTCGACCGCGACACCAAGAGCGTGTCGTTCATCGCCTCCAAGCACGGCGGCGTGGACATTGAGCAGGTGGCCAAGGACACTCCGGAAGACATCCACACCATCGCCGTGGATTTTGTCGAGGGTCTGCAGCCGTACCAGTGCCGTCAGCTGGGCTTTGCCATGGACCTGAACCCCAAGCAGGTCGGTCAGCTGACCAAGATCATGCTGGGCCTGTACAAGCTGTTCAACGAGAAGGACCTGTCGCTGGTTGAGCTCAACCCGCTGGCCATTCTCGAGGACGGCAACCTGGCTGCCCTGGACGGCAAGGTGAACTCGGACGACAACGCCGAGTTCCGCCACAAGGATCTGGCCGCCATGCGCGACCCGACCCAGGAAGATGCGGCCGAAGCGGCCGCCATCCAGCACAACCTCAACTACGTCACCATGGACGGCAGCATCGGCTGCATGGTCAATGGTGCCGGTCTTGCCATGGCCACCATGGACGTCATCAAGCTGGCAGGCGGCGAGCCGGCCAACTTCCTGGACGTGGGCGGCGGCGCCACCAAGGAGCGCGTGACCGAGGCCTTCAAGCTGATCCTGTCCTCGGACAAGGTCAAGGCCATCCTGGTCAACATCTTCGGCGGTATCGTGCGCTGCGACCTGATCGCCGAGGGCATCATTGCCGCGGTCAAGGAAGTGGGTTTGACCATTCCGGTGGTGGTGCGCCTGCAGGGCACCAACGTCGAGAAGGGCCGCGAGCTGCTGGCCAACTCCGGTCTGGCGATCACGCCGGCCGATGATCTCAACGACGCCGCCCAGAAGGCGGTTTCCGCGGCGGCCTGAGGGAGAGAGAGAAAAGCATGAGCGTTCTCGTCAACAAAGATACCAAGGTGATCGTGCAGGGCTTCACCGGCCAGCAGGGTACCTTCCATGCCGAACAGGCCATCGATTACGGCACCAAGATTGTCGGCGGCGTCACGCCGGGCAAGGGCGGTACCGAGCACATCGGTCTGCCGGTGTTCAACAGCGTCAACGAAGCGGTCGATGAGACCGGCGCCAATGCGTCGGTGATCTTCGTGCCGCCGCCGTTCGCCGCCGATTCCATCCTGGAAGCGGTCGACGCCGGCATCGAAGTGATCGTGGCCATCACCGAGGGCATCCCGGTGCTGGACATGCTGCGCGTGAAGAACGTGCTCAAGGAGCATCCGGAAACGGTGCTGATCGGCCCCAACTGCCCGGGCGTCATCACTCCGGGTGAGTGCAAGATCGGCATCATGCCGGGCCACATCCACACGCCGGGCAAGGTGGGCATCGTCTCGCGTTCGGGCACGCTGACCTACGAAGCGGTCTACCAGACCACGCAGGAAGGCCTCGGTCAGTCCACCTGCATCGGCATCGGTGGCGATCCGATCAATGGCCTGTCGTTCATCGACTGCCTGAAGCTGTTCCAGGACGATCCGGGCACCGAAGGCATCATCATGGTCGGCGAGATCGGCGGCAGCGCCGAGGAAGATGCGGCCGAGTTCATCGCCGAGTACGTGACCAAGCCGGTGGTGTCGTTCATCGCCGGTGCGTCGGCCCCTCCGGGCAAGCGCATGGGTCATGCCGGCGCCATCATCTCCGGCGGCAAGGGCACGGCCGAGGCCAAGTTCGCCGCGCTGGAGAAGGCGGGCGTGACCACGGTCAAATCGCCGGCCGACCTGGGCAAGACCCTGGCGGCAAAGATGAAGTAAACCGCGCCGCGGTTTGCCTCACGTAATATGCGAGGGCCGCGGAATTTCCGCGGCCCTTGTTTTTTCAAGGTAAGGAGAACTCATGGCCACGTTGCGCCTTGCGCTGGCCCAGCACGATTTCGCCGTTGGCGCCGTTGAGGCCAATACGCGTCGCGTTATCGACCTTGCGGCGCGCGCTCGCGAGGCCGGTGCGGGGCTGGCCGTGTTTCCCGAGTTGGCCTTGAGTGGCTATCCGCCCGAAGACTTGCTGCTGCGCCCGAGCTTTCTTGAGGCCTGCGATCGCGGGCTGGCCGAAATCGCCGAGGCCTGTCGCGGTATCGATGTGCTGGTCGGGCATCCGGCGCGCGTGGCCGAGGCCACCTACACGCCCGACGAAAGCGCCTCCGAGCCGCCGCTGATGAACGCTGCCAGCCTGTTGCGCGATGGTGCCGAGCTGGCGCGTTATGCCAAGCATGCGTTGCCCAACTACGCGGTGTTCGACGAAAAGCGTTACTTCACGCCGGGTAGCGACTGCCGCGTGGTCGATATCGATGGCGTGCGCGTGGGGCTGCTGGTGTGCGAGGACATCTGGGTGGAGGCGCCGGTGCAGGCCGCGTGTGCTGCCGGCGCCGAACTGCTGGTGGTGATCAACGCTTCGCCCTATTGCGTGGGCAAGCATGCGCAACGCCTCGACGTGCTCAAGCGTCAGGCCCGCAAGCATGGCGTCGGCGTGGCCTATGTGAACCTGGTCGGCGGCCAGGATGACCTTTTGTTTGATGGTGGCTCGGTGCTGGTCGATGGTGATGGCCGCGTCGCGGCGGTGGCGCCGGCGTTTGCCGAAGCGCTGCTGATCACCGAGTTCGACAGCGCCACGCGCCGCTTCCAGGCGGTGGACTGGCCGCAGCCCGACGCGCCGGACACCGGCGAGTTGGCCACGCTTTACAGTGGCCTGGTCATGGGTCTGCGCGACTATGTGCACAAGAACGGCTTTTCCGGGGTGCTGCTGGGGCTTTCCGGCGGCATCGATTCGGCGCTGACACTGGCGCTGGCGGTGGATGCCCTGGGCCCCGGTTCGGTCACGGCGGTGATGATGCCCTCGCGCTACACCTCGCAACTGTCGCTCGATGGCGCACGCCTGCAGGCCGAGGCCGCGGGCGTGGAATATCACGTGCTGTCAATCGAAAGCGGTTTTGCCGCGCTGGCCCAGACCCTGGCACCGGCCTTCGCCGGCAAGGGGCCGGATATCACCGAGGAGAACCTGCAGTCGCGGTTGCGTGGCGCCATGCTGATGGCGTTGTCCAACAAGCACGGACGGCTGCTGCTGGCCACCGGCAACAAGAGCGAGATGGCGGTGGGCTACGCCACGCTCTATGGCGATATGTGTGGCGCCTACGCGCCGCTCAAGGATGTCTACAAAACCCAGGTCTACGCGCTCTCGCGCTGGCGCAATACGCAAGGTCCGGCCATTCCCGAGGCGGTGATCGAGCGCCCGCCCTCGGCCGAGTTGCGCGAGGATCAGACCGATCAGGATTCGCTGCCCGATTACGACCAGCTCGATGCCATCCTGGCACGCTTCATCGAGGGCGAGCAGTCGCAGGCCGATATCGTCGCCGCCGGCTTCGAGGCCGAGACCGTGCGTCGCGTGTTGCGTCTGGTGTTGATCAACGAGTTCAAGCGTCGCCAGTCGGCGCCGGGGCCGCGCGTGACGCGGCGTGCCTTTGGCCGTGAGCGCCGTTACCCGATCACCTCGGGCTGGCGCCCGTAAAGCTTTGGCAACGCGCCGTGCCGATACTGGTCGGTCCATGGTGCACGGGTGGCGGCATGCTTGACCGCCCGTGCGCCTGCCACGATGCTACAAGGTCGCCCGCCGGAGAGGGCTCCGGCATTCGGGTGTGATGCCGCCGCGGGGCGGTCAGGAGAAAAGCTTCAGATGAACGATTCACCCAAGAACAAGAACATCACGCTGCCGCCCACGGTCAGCGCCCGCATCACGCCGGCCGGTGGCCTGGACGTGCTTTCGCGCAACGAAGTGACCCGCTTGCGCGACGCCAGCGGTTCGGGTCTGCACGCCCTGCTGCGCCGCTGCGCGCTGGCGGTGCTGACCTCCGGCCACATGAGCGACGATCCGCGCTCGATTTTCGAGCAGTATCCGGACTTCGACATCCAGGTGTTGCAGCAGGATCGCGGCATCAAGCTGGAACTGACCCACGCGCCGGCGCAGGCCTTTGTCGACGGCCAGATCATCCGCGGCATCAACGAGCTGCTGGTAGCGGTGGTACGCGACATTATCTATGTGGCCACGCAGGCCGAACAGGGCAGCTTCAACCTTGACGACAGCGTTGGCCTGACGCACTCCGTGTTCGAGATCCTGCGCAATGCGCGCATCCTGCGCCCGCAAGTGGATCCGAACCTGGTGGTGTGCTGGGGCGGTCACTCCATCGCCCGCGACGAATACGAATACACCAAGCAGGTCGGCTATCAGCTGGGCCTGCGCAGCATCGACATCTGTACCGGCTGCGGTCCTGGCGCCATGAAGGGCCCGATGAAGGGGGCCACCATCGGGCATGCCAAGCAGCGTCGTCGGCACAACCGCTATATCGGTGTCACCGAGCCGGGCATCATCGCCGCCGAATCGCCGAATCCGATCGTCAATCACCTGGTGATCATGCCCGATATCGAGAAGCGCCTGGAGGCCTTCGTGCGTATCGGTCACGGCATCATCGTGTTTCCGGGTGGGGTCGGCACGGCTGAGGAAATCCTCTACCTGCTGGGCATTCTCACCCATCCAGACAATGCGGGTGTGCCGTTCCCGCTGATTTTCTCCGGTCCGCGCGAGGCGGCGCCTTACTTCGAGCAGATCGACCGTTTCCTGCGTCTGGCACTGGGCGAGTCGGTGGCCGAGCACTACGAGATCATCATTGATGATCCGGCCGCCGTCGCGCGCAGCATGGTGCGTGGCATCGATCGGGTGCGCAATCACCGTCTGGACAACAAGGACGCGTTCTTCTTCAACTGGACGCTCAATATTCCGTACCAGTTCCAGCAGCCGTTCCCGCCCACGCACGAGGCCATGGCGAATCTCCGTATCCGTCATGACGCGCCGCGTCACGAGCTGGCGGCCGATCTGCGCCGCGCGTTCTCCGGCATCGTCGCAGGCAACGTCAAGGAGGAAGGCATCCGCGCCATCGAGACGAGCGGCCCGTTCCTGATCGACGGTGACGCCGATATCATGGAGGCGCTGGATGAGCTGCTGCAGGCCTTCGTGGTTCAGCACCGCATGAAGCTGCCGGGTGGCAGCGACTACGAGCCTTGCTATCGCGTGGTGCGCGAAGGCGCGTAAAAAAGTTGCACGCAGGGGCTTGACGAAAAGTCTCTGCGTGCAGACAATAGAGAACTCGGTTGCCCGAATAGCTCAGCTGGTTAGAGCACTTGACTGTTAATCAGGGGGTCGTAGGTTCGAGTCCTACTTCGGGCGCCACTTCCATCCATAGGCGTTGACGCGTTTATGAAGCAAAAAACCCGCGCTTGTCGCGGGTTTTTTTGTGCCCGACTTTTTATGCCCTCGTCGTGTTGTTTTGCGGACCAGTACGCAGTTCGAAAATGCGCCTGACGTCAATTTGCAACATCGCCAGTGACAGTGCGTGTGTCTGTTTACCTTGACCAGTCGCGTGCCTGTCACGGTTATTTTGGGGAAAGGTGGGGCATGCCGATGGGCCCTGCCCTGATTGCGCGACGCTTCCCGGGAAGCGCATCTGTCGCGTGGCATCTAGATCATGTGTCGATGGCAGACAAGGAGCCAGTCATGATGAGAGCGTTTCGCTTCAATGATCCTAAGGGCAATACAGTGACGGCCAAGTACGAAACCCGCGAGGACATGGGGGTGGTGCTGTGGGACGTGGTGTTCACCGATGACAGTGGTGCCGTGGTGGGAATGGCCAAGTCCAGCTCGCCCGATATGGCGCATCTGGAAGCCGATATCCGGGCAGCCGCGCAACGGCACGGGGTTGGCGTCGGCGCGGCCTGAGATGCCACTGCACGTGCTGCAGTGTGAACCGGATCGCGGTTGCGGGAGCCATCACACCTGTGATGTGCACTAGTACCTTGCTCGGTGGATGGTGCTCGTACCATCATCGATGCAGGTCAGATTTTTTGAGGTTTGTCGCGCATGATTCCGTACCGGCCTGGCGATCAGATTACCCGCAAGAGCCGCCATCGTGGCGTCGAGTTCGTGGTCAAGATGGGCCTGGAGCAGCAGCAATGGCGGGTCCATCGCATCGACATTCCCAGCATTGGTGACATCCAGCCGGACAACATGGTCGCGGGCGACTTGTTTGGCGCCTTCGATGAAGCCGAGCTTTCGGCCTGCATGCGTATTGCCGAGGCCCTGGACGCAAGCGCCCAGCAGGCACCCTTGCCGGATGTGAGCATGGAAGGCGCTGCTGCCTCGTGCGCACGTCCCGGCCTAAGTGCGCCACGCCGCATGCTTACGCCGCGACGCTGAATTGCGGTGCTCCATAGCCTGAGGCCACTCTCCAAGACATAAAAAAGCCGGCCTTCAAGGCCGGCTTTTTTTCTTGGGTGCCCCGTCGCCGGGGCGACCGTAGCCTTAATGATGCCCGGAGAACGGGATCATGCGACGCAAGATGGACGGGTGATGCGGCCAACCCTTGTCCTTCAGATACGGATGCTGCGGGTAGTTGGCTGCCAATACCTTGTCGGTCTGTGCGGCCAGCTTGTCGCGACCCAGCTTGCTGTAGGCATTGGCCAGGATGGCCAGCGCATCGCCGGCCTGAGGCGCCTGCTGATAGTGCTCGATCACGTACTTGGCGCGATGCGCGGCGGCCACGTAGGCCTTGGTGCGCAGGTAGAATTCGGCCACGTTGATCTCGAACTGGGCCAGGCCGTTGCGCAGGAAGATCATGCGCTGACGTGCATCCGGGGCGTACTTGCTGCCCGGGAAGCGACGGGTGAGCTGGCTGAAGTCGTCAAACGCCTTCAGGCGGAAGCCCTGGTCACGTCGCGACTTGTCACGCGAGACGAAGCGCTCGACGAAGCCGGAGGTGCGATCAAAGTTGATCAGACCGCGCAGATAATAGGCATAGTCGATATGCTTGTTGGTCGGATAGGTGCGGATAAAGCGGTCGATGGTCGAGTAGGCGTCGTCCGGCTTGTTGTCCTTGTACTGGGCATAGGCCAGATCAATCTGCGACTGCTCGTTGTACTTGCCTGACGGGAAGCGCGCGATGAGGCGCTGGAACTCCTGTTCGGCCGCACCATAGTTGTGGTTGCGCAATGACTGGGTGCCCTTGGCGTAGAGCTTGGCCACCGGCAGCGTGTCCAGTTGGTTGCGCGAATTGAAGCTGGCGCACGCCGAGAGAACGGCGGCCAGGGCGATGAGAAATAGCAGCTTGGCAACACGCATGTGAGAATTTTAGATGCTTGAGCGAACAGTCATGATAGCCCAAACCGGCATGGTGCCGGGGAGGGAGCGATGAACGAGATACACCACCGGGTCGAAGTACCCCTGGAAGCGGCCGGTCGCAGGTTGGACCAGGCCCTGGCAGCGATGTTCCCCGATTACTCGCGATCGCGCCTGACGGCGTGGATCCGCGACGGCCTTGTGACCCTGGATGAGGCCACGGTCGCGCCCAAACACCTGCTGCATGGCGGCGAGGTGGTGGAGATTCGCGTGCAGCCTGAGCCTGAGGTCGAGATGCTGCCCCAGGCCATCGAGCTGGATGTGCGCTACCGCGACGAACACCTGCTGGTGATCAACAAGCCGGCCGGGCTGGTGGTGCATCCGGGCGCCGGCAATGCCTCGGGTACGCTGCAGAACGCCTTGCTGCATCTGGATCCGGAGCTGGCGCACCTGCCGCGCGCAGGGATCGTGCATCGCCTGGACAAGGATACTTCCGGCCTGATGGTGATCGCCCGCTCGCTGGCCGCACACACCAAGTTGGTGGACATGCTGTCGCGCCACGACGTGCATCGCCAGTACGAGGCGGTGGTGCGTGCGCCGATGGTGGCCGGCGGCACGGTGGATGCACCGTTGGGGCGGCATCCGGTCGATCGCCTTCGTCAGGCCGTGCGTGACGAGCGCAACGGCAAGCGTGCAGTCACGCATTACCGCCTGCGCGAGCGCTTTCGCGCCCACACCGTGGTGCAGTGCCAGCTGGAAACCGGGCGCACGCATCAGATTCGCGTGCACATGGCGCATATCGGCCATCCGCTGGTCGGCGATCCGTTGTACGGCGGCCATTTGCGCCTGCCGCGCTCGGCGACGCCGGCACTGGTCGACACCCTGCAAGGATTCAGGCGTCAGGCGCTGCATGCCGAACAGCTGGCCTTCGAGCATCCGGTCAGTGGCGAGGCGATGCATTTCGAGGTCCAGCGGCCCGATGACATGAGCGCGTTGATCAACGCCCTGCGTGCCGATCACGAGCAGCACGCATGAGCCAGCTCGAGCCGTGGCTGATCCCCGACTGGTCGGCGCCGCGTGGCGTCGGTGCCGCCGTGACCACGCGTCACGGGCCGGGCTCGTCGGCGCCACCGTTCGAGCGCTTCAACCTGGGCACGAGTGCCGGCGATCATGCCGATACCGTGCAGGCCAACCGCGAGGCGCTGGCGCAGGGCTTGGGCCTGCCCTCGGCGCCGCGCTGGTTGCGCCAGGTGCATGGCACCCGGGTGGCCCAGCTGGGCCCGCTGGCGGGCGAGGTGGTGCCCGAAGCCGATGCCGCGGTCAGCCATGTGCCGGGCACCGTGCTGGCCATCCTTACCGCCGATTGCCTGCCGGTGCTGTTGTGCGCCGAAGACGGCTCGGAAATCGGCGCCGCGCACGCCGGCTGGCGCGGGTTGGCCGGCGGCGTGCTGGAAGCGACGCTGGCGGCCATGCATACGCCGGCATCGCGGGTGCGGGCCTGGCTGGGCCCGTGCATCGGGGCGGCCTCGTATGAAATTGGTGCCGAGGTGCGCGAGGCGTTCGTGCGCGATCGGCCCGACGCCGCCTGCGCATTCACGCCAAGCCGCCCCGGACACTGGCTGGCCGACTTGCCGCTGCTGGCTCGCCAGCGCCTGCAAATGGCGGGTGTGACCCACATTTCCGGCGCCCAGATCGACACCTTCATCGACACGCGCTTTTACTCCTACCGGCGCGATGGCACGCGCAGTGGCCGTTTTGCCAGCCTAATCTGGTTGTCTGCGACTTAAGTGGCAGCTACGTCACGGGCCGCCGATGGCATGCGGGGGTGATGCCCCGCATCGTCCGGTGCGGCCGCTTCCGTTCCAAGGTTTATTGCATGAGCGAACATTCGCATTCGGCGCGGCTTTCGCGCTCCATCGTTGCCGTCATGGCCACGGCGACCGGTTTGGCCGTGGCGTCCAACTATTACGCCCAGCCTCTGCTGGATACCATCGCCCGTCAGTTTGACATGTCCAGCACCGCGGCTGGCACGCTGATCACCGCCGGTCAGGCCGGCTACGCCATTGGCCTGATGTTGCTGGTACCGCTGGGCGACCTGTTCGAAAAGCGCCGGTTGATCGTGCTGATGACGGTGCTGTCGGCCATCGGCTTGGTGATCAGTGGCGCGGCACCAACGGTCTGGGTGCTGTTTGCCGGCACCGCGCTGACCGGCCTGTTCGTGGTGGTGGCGCAACTGCTGGTGCCCTTTGCGGCGACGCTGGCCGCCGACCACGAGCGTGGCCGCGTGGTCGGTACGGTCATGAGCGGACTGCTGATCGGCATCCTGTTGGCACGCACCGCCGCCGGCGCGCTGGCGCTGGTGGGCGGCTGGCGCACCATCTACTTTGTCGCCGCCGGCCTGATGCTGATCTGTGCGCTGGTGCTGTGGCGCATGTTGCCGCGCCATCATTCGCATGCCGGTATGCGCTATCCGCGCCTGCTGCTGTCGGTGCTCAAGCTGTTTGTCGAGGAGCCGCTGCTGCGTGCGCGGGCGGCGATCGGCGGCCTGCTGTTCGCCGCTTTCAGTGTGCTTTGGACCTCCCTGGCCTTCCTGCTGGCACGCCCGCCCTACCATTATCACGACAGCGTGATCGGCCTGTTCGGTCTGGTCGGTGCTGCCGGCGCGCTGGCCGCCAGCGCCGCCGGGCGTCTGGCCGATCACGGCCGCACCCGCTGGAGTACGCTGATCGGCTTGGCACTGCTGGCGTTGTCATGGGTGGCCATCGACATGGGCAGTCATAGTCTTGCCGCACTGATCATCGGCATTGTGGTGCTGGACCTGGCCGTGCAGGGCGTGCACGTGACCAATCAGGGCCTGATCTATAGTCTGGACGCGCGGGCACGCAATCGCCTGACCTCGGCCTACATGACCTGCTACTTCCTGGGTGGTGCATTCGGCTCGCTGGTCTCGGGCATGGCCTTCAGCTGGGCGGGCTGGCGGGGCGTGTGCCTGACCGGCGGCGCGATCAGCGTGGCGGCCCTGGTGCTGGGCCTGTTGTTCGGACAGAGCGGCGCGCCAAAGAAGGATGGCCACTGAGCGCTGTCCGGCTACAGCAGCGGGTCGGTCAACGCGGCCAGGCGGTCGTAAAGCTTGGTGTGCCAGGGGCGGGCCTTCCAGTCGGCCAGCGTGTAGCGGCGCGCGTGGGCAATGTCCTGATCGACCACCTGCGTCATGTGCCGGGCGAAGCCGGCGTTGTAGACGTTGAGATTGACCTCGTCGTTGAGCTTGAACGAGCGGTTGTCGAAATTGGCCGAGCCGACGATGGTCAGGTAGTGATCGACGATCATCATCTTGCAGTGAAACTTGGACGGCTGATACCGATACAGCTGAGCGCCGGCCTTCAGCATCGGGCCCCATGAGTGCTTGGAGGCACCCAGCACGAAGCCGGCGTCGTCCTTGCCGGGCAGCACGATGCGCACCTTCACGCCGCGGGCGATGGCCCGCTTGAGCGCGCGAATGGTCAGCCGGTCGGGCACAAAGTAGGCCGCCTCCAGGTCGATCGACTGACGCGCACCGTCAATCGCCATCAGGTACATCAGCTGCATGTTCTCGCTGCCACCTTCAGGCGAGCTGGAGAACACCTGCGCATCCATATCGCCCCGCCGCTTGAGCAGCGGATAGTCGTGTGGGCCCAGCAGTACGTGGCCGGTGGTGGTGATCCAGTTGTCTTCGAACACCGCCTGTAGTTGCGCGGCGGCAGGCCCGGTGACGCGGAACTGCATGTCGCGCCAGTGCCCCTTGCTGCGCGCCTCACCACCCCAAGAGTCGGCGATACCTACCCCGCCGGTGAAGGCCACTTTGCCGTCAACAATCAGCAGGCGCCGGTGTGTACGGTTGTTGAGGCGGTCGATGTCGTACCAGTGCAATGGGTGGAAGTATTCGAATTTGACACCGCCAGCACGCAGTTGGCGAACTACCTTGTCATCCAGGTTGCGCGCGCCGATCCAATCGGCCAGCACATGTACCTTTACGCCAGCGCGGGCGCGCGAGGTCAGTGCATCGACAAACTTGTGCATCACGTGACCGGACCAGAAGATGTAGGCCTCCATGTTGATGCTGTACTGCGCGTGGTCGATGGCATCGAGCATGGCCGGGAAAATGTGCTTGCCATTTTGCAGGTCGGTCACCTGATTGCCCGAGTGCACCGCCTCGCCCAGCACGCTGGCCACCTCGTGGCGAAACTGCGTGCTGTGCACGGCGTCGATGCCTTGCAGGGGGCGCGAAAGCTGTTTTTCCTGGGGCAGCAGGTTCATTACCAGCAGCGTGATCACCAGCGTCAGGATAATGCCGGCCAGCAGGTAGCCTGAGCGGATGAGCAGACGGTGGCGGACACGCATATTCGAAAGCACAAAATATGGCGGGCCTCAAAGAGCCCTCGAGTCCGGCAGCATGCCAGTGTGCGGGTCCATGTCTCGTGATCGGGTGTCTTGCGCTTGTGGACGTGCCGCATACGCCAGGCACTTGCCAAGCGCAGCCATATATGTTTGACCATTGCTTGAATCCGCGTGCCGGGGACCGCACATCGCAGTGCAGCGGCGGCAACTGACCGCCATGTGAATCCAAGTGGGGAATCATCATCATGCGAATGGACAAACTCACTTCGCGCTTCCAGCAGGCGCTGGCCGACGCACAGTCGCTGGCGGTGGGGCGCGACAACAACATGTTGGAACCGGTGCACGTGCTGGTTGCGCTGCTCGATCAGCAGGGTGGCTCGGCCGGCCCCTTGCTGTCGCACGCCGGCGTCAACGTGCCGGCACTGCGCCAGCGCCTGGGCGAAATCCTGGAGCGCCTGCCTACGGTGAAGGGTCAGGAAGGCACCATCAACATGGGCAGCGAGCTGGGCCGCGTGCTCAACCTCACCGACAAACTGGCCCAGCAGCGCGGCGATCAGTTCATCGCCAGCGAGCTGTTCGTGCGTGCCTGTGTCGAGGAAAAGGGCGAGGTCGGCAACGCGCTGGCCAAGGCCGGCGCCACCAAGGCCAATATCGACGCGGCCATCGAAGCCATGCGCGGTGGCGAGTCGGTGCAGAGCGAAGGCGCCGAGGATCAGCGCCAGGCGTTGTCCAAATACACCATCGACCTGACCGAGCGTGCCGAGAGCGGCAAGCTTGATCCGGTGATCGGCCGCGACGAGGAAATTCGCCGCACCATCCAGGTGTTGCAGCGACGTACCAAGAACAACCCGGTGCTGATCGGCGAGCCGGGCGTGGGCAAGACCGCCATTGTCGAAGGCCTGGCCCAGCGCATCATCAACGGCGAAGTGCCCGAGGGTCTGCGCGACCGGCGTGTGCTCAGCCTGGACATGGGCGCATTGATCGCCGGCGCCAAGTTCCGTGGCGAATTCGAAGAGCGCCTCAAAGCCGTGCTCAAGGATCTGTCCAAGCAGGAAGGCCGCGTCATCCTGTTCATCGACGAGCTTCACACCATGGTCGGCGCCGGCAAGGGCGACGGTGCCATGGATGCCGGCAACATGTTGAAGCCGGCGCTGGCGCGCGGCGAACTGCATTGCATCGGCGCCACCACCCTGGACGAATATCGCCAGTATGTGGAAAAGGACGCCGCGCTGGAGCGCCGCTTCCAGAAGGTGTTCGTTGGCGAGCCCAGCGTGGAGGACACCATTGCCATCCTGCGCGGCCTCAAGGAGCGCTACGCCGTGCATCACGGCGTGGAGATCACCGACCCGGCCATCGTCGCCGCGGCCACGCTGTCCAATCGCTACATCACCGACCGCCAGCTGCCGGACAAGGCCATCGACCTGATGGACGAAGCGGCCAGCCGCATCCGCATGGAGATCGACTCCAAGCCGGAAGAGCTCGATCGCCTGGAGCGCCGGCTGATCCAGCAGAAGATCCAGCGCGAGATGCTGAAGAAGGAAAAGGACGATGCCTCGCGGCAGCGTCTGGCCGATCTGGAAGCGGAAATCGCCACGCAGGAGCGTGAGTTCGCCGATCTGAACGAGGTCTGGAAATCAGAGAAGGCCGCGCTGCAAGGGGCGACCAAGATCAAGGAGCAGATCGAACGCGCACGTCTGGAGCTGGAGTCGGCGCAGCGCCATCAGGACTACGGCAAGATGAGCGAGATCCAGTACGGTCGTCTGCCGGAACTGGAAAAGCAGCTGGCCGCCGCGCAGGCCGCCGAACAGCAGGACTTCAAGCTGGTGCAGGACCGCGTCACCGAGGAGGAGATTGCCGAGGTGGTCAGCCGCTGGACCGGCATTCCGGTATCCAAGATGCTCGAAGGCGAGCGCGAGAAACTGCTGCACATGGAGCAGGCGCTGCATGAGCGCGTGGTTGGCCAGGACGAGGCGGTGACCGCCGTGTCCGATGCCATCCGCCGCGCGCGTGCCGGACTTTCCGACCCCAATCGCCCGTACGGTTCGTTCCTGTTCCTGGGGCCTACGGGCGTTGGCAAGACCGAGCTGTGCAAGGCGCTGGCCGGCTTCCTGTTCGATACCGAGGAAGCGATGGTGCGCATCGACATGAGCGAGTTCATGGAGAAGCACTCCGTGGCGCGCCTGATCGGTGCCCCGCCGGGCTATGTCGGCTACGAGGAAGGCGGCTATCTGACCGAGGCGGTGCGTCGGCGCCCCTACAGCGTGATCCTGCTCGATGAGGTCGAGAAGGCGCATCCGGATGTGTTCAACATCCTGCTACAGGTGCTCGACGACGGCCGCCTGACCGACGGCCAGGGC
This sequence comes from Oleiagrimonas sp. C23AA, assembly GCF_011759385.1. Classification (GTDB taxonomy): domain Bacteria; phylum Pseudomonadota; class Gammaproteobacteria; order Xanthomonadales; family Rhodanobacteraceae; genus Oleiagrimonas. The sequence goes on from NZ_JAARLY010000002.1 coordinate 355,219, forward strand.
CGTACGGTGGACTTCCGCAATACGGTCATCGTGATGACATCGAACCTGGGCTCGCAGCTTATCCAGGAAATGGACGGTGATGATTCGGAGCAGGCCTACACGCAGATGAAGGCCTCGGTGATGGGTGTGGTGCAAGGGCATTTCCGGCCCGAGTTCATCAACCGCCTGGACGAACTGGTGGTGTTCCGCCCACTGCAGAAGGCCCAGATCCGCGCCATCGCGCGTATCCAGCTGGCCTATCTGGACAAGCGTCTGGCCGAGCGTCAGCTCAAGCTGGAGGTCAGTGATGCGGCGTTGGACATGCTGGCCTCGGTGGGCTTTGATCCGGTCTACGGCGCGCGGCCGTTGAAGCGTGCGATCCAGCAGCAGTTGGAGAATCCGCTGGCCCAGCGCATTCTGGCTGGAACCTTCAGCGCAGGCGAAACCATCGAGGTCGATGCCCATGGCAGCCAGCTGAATTTTCGCAGCGTCTGACCCACCTGGCATTAAAAAAGCCCCGGCGCACGCGTCGGGGCTTTCTTGTGCTGAGGTGGTCAAGGCGCCTGAAACAGGGCCTTGGCGCCATGCGGTGCGCTGCGCAGATACTGAGGCGGTGCCGTCACCGTATCGCCCAGCTCGGCGGCCGCGTGCCAGGGCCAGCGCGGGTTGTAGAGCATGGCGCGGGCCAGGGCAACGGCATCGGCGCAACCCTCGGCCAGAATCTGCTCGGCTTGTGCAGGCTCGGTGATAAGGCCGACGGCGATCACCGGCATCGCCACCTCGGTCTTGATGGCCTGGGCAAACGGCACCTGGTAGTTGGGGCCGGCGGCGATCTGCTGCTGCGGGGTCAGGCCGCCGCTGGAAACATGGATAAAGTGACAACCGCGCGCATCCAGCGCCTTGGCCAGCGCGATGCTCTGTTCCAGATCCCAGCCGCCTTCGGCCCAGTCGGTGGCCGAGATGCGCATGCCGACGCTGACACGCTCGGACACGGCTTCGCGGGTGGCATCGAACACGCGCAGCGCCAGCCGCATGCGATTGGCCAGGCTGCCACCGTAGGCGTCGCGACGCGCGTTGCTCAGCGGTGACAAAAACTGGTGCAGCAGATAGCCGTGGGCGCCGTGGATCTCGATCAGATCCAGGCCCAGGCGATCGGCACGTCGCGCGGCCTGCGCAAAGGCATCGACCACCGCATCGATATCCGCCTCGCTCATGGCCACCGGGGCGGGCGTGCCCGGCTCGAAGGGCTGGTCACTGGCGCTGATGGTCTGCCAGCCATCAGGGTGACTTGATGCGATCACACCGCCGCCATCCCAGGGGCGCTGCGTGGACGCCTTGCGTCCGGCGTGGGCCAGCTGAATGCCCAGCGGGATATCGGCCATGCCGCGCACCGAGGTCAGTACCTTGGCCAGTGCGCGTTCGTTGGCATCGCGGTAAAGGCCAAGGTCGGCGAAGGTGATGCGCCCGCGCGATTCCACCGCGGTCGCCTCCAGTATCAGCAATCCGGCGCCGGAGATGGCCAGCTGCCCCAGATGCATCAGATGCCAGTCGCTGGCGTTGCTGTCGTCGGCCGAATACTGGCACATCGGCGCGACCACGATGCGGTTGCGAAGATCAAGCGGCCCCAGCGACAGGGGCGAGAACAGCTGGCTCACAGGCGAATTTCCTTGGCATCAAAGGGTGACGACAGACCCCTTCAGGTGCGGACACCGCCGCGGCGATGCAAGCACGCCGCGACCTTGGTCGGAGTGCCGCGGGGGGCTAGAGGCGCGTGCCGGTGTGCGGGTGGTGGCCGGCGTGATCGTCTTCATCGCTGTCGTCATCGGCCATGGCAGTGGTCGCTTCCATGTCGTCTTCGGCAAAGGCGCCTTCGCCGCCGTCCCCGGCCCAGGCCGCTTCGGCGCCTTGTTCCTCGTGCTCGCCTTCCAGACCAGGCAGCATTTCGAACGCGGCCGGCGTGGTGCGCATCATCGGCATGAACTGGCTATCCTCGTTGAGCTCGCGGTGACGGACCTGGTAGCGGTAGCCGGCATACAGCGCCAGCAGGCCCTCGGTCACGGCAAACCAGGCGAACAGCGCCCACGGCGCGATCGTCGACATCAGCACGCCGGCGATCAGCGGACCGATCGCCGAGCCCAGCCCGTTGAGCAGCAGCACCGAGCTGGAGGCCGAGACCAGGTCCTCTGGAGGCAGGTGGTCGAGCAGATGTGCGACCACGATGGGATAGATGGCAAAGGACATGCCACCGAAAACGAAAATGGCAAGATAGGGCCCAAACGGCACGTAGGTCAGCAGCGGCGCCATCGCGGCGATGCCCGCCGCCAGCCCACAGGTGACCATCAGTGCCAGGCGCCGGTCGTGGCGGTCGGAAAGACGCCCCAGCGGCCACTGCATCACCGCGCCGCCCAGAATCGCCACACTCATGTAGGTACCGACCTGGTCGGCCGCAAAGCCCTGCCGTGTGACGTAGACCGGCGCCAGGCCCCAGAACGCGCCCATCGTCAGACCGGACAGCAGCGCGCCGGCCCCGGCGCTGGGCGCGGCACGGAACAGTCGGCGCAGTTCCAGGCGTGGCCGTGGTTGCAGCACCGGCTGGATCATGCGCGTCAGCAGCACTGGCATGGTCGCCGCGCAGATCAATAGCGCGACCACGGTAAACAGCACGAACGCCTTGGGGCTATCCAGATGCAGCAACTGCTGCGCGGCGGCCAAGGCGCCCAGATTCACCACCATGTAGGTGGCAAATACGGTGCCGCGCTGCTCCGGTGAGGCGGTGGCATTGAGCCAGCTCTCTATCACCGTATACAGAATCACCAGTGCCATGCCGGCCAACAGCCGCAGCACCACCCACAACCATGGGTTGGCGTCGATGGCGTGCAGCAGCACCACGCAGGCGCAGCAGGCCGCGCAAAAGGCAAAGGCACGGATGTGGCCAATGCGGCGGATCAGCGGCGTGGCGGCATAAGTGCCAAGGAAAAAGCCGATGAAGTAGGCCGACGTCAGCGTGCCGAGCAGGGTATCGGAGAAGCCCAGTGTGCTGCCACGCAGGGGAATCAGCGTGTTGAGCAGGCCGGCGCCCAGCAGAAGCAGGGCGACACCGGCCAGCAGCGAGGCAATGGGTCGGATCGTTCGGACCATGAGCGTCGAAATACGGGCGCGAGCGGCGGGCCGCGCGGGGTGGAGATGAAAAGGGCATGACCAAGCCAGGACAGGGGCGCCGATGCCGGGCGCCCCGATCACACTCTATGCTCAGCCGGCGGTTTCGCCAATGGCGGAAGAATCACCTTCCGTGGCTTCGACGGCATCGAGGAAGTCCTGACCCCAACGAGCCACATCGTAGTGCTGCACGATATCGAACAGCCCGCGCAGACGTCGGCAGGCCTCCTGCTTTTCCAGACTCAGTGCGTGCAGGCACACCTCGACCAGATCCTCGATATCGTGTGGATTGGTCAGCAGCGCGCCCTTCATCTCCGCGGCGGCGCCGGCAAACTCGGACAGCACCAGTACGCCACAGCCACCGGTGCTGCCCTGTACGGCGACAAATTCCTTGGCCACCAGATTCAGGCCATCGCGCAGCGGCGTGATCCACATCACGTCGGTCAGCGCGTAATAGGCCAGCAGCTCCTCGAACGGCAGCGGGCGGAAGAAGAATTGCAGTGGCGTCCAGCCCAGCCGCGAATAGCGGCCGTTGATGCGTCCAACCACTTGTTCGATCTGCGTCTGCAGCTGGCGATAGATGGTCATCTCCTTGGCTGCCGGCACGCAGATGCAGACCAGCGTTATTTCGCCATGCAGCTCCGGGGATCGCTCCAGCAGGCGCTCGAAGGCCTGCAGCTTCTGCAGCGTGCCCTTGGTGTAATCCAGGCGCTCGACCGACAGCAGCAGTTTCTGGCCGTTGAGTTCGTTGCGCAGGCGTTCGATGCGGCGCTTGGATTCATCCGTGTTGACCAGGCGCTCGGCGCGGCCCACATCCAGGCCCACCGGGTGGGCGCCCAGATGCACGCGGCGTCCACCAACATCAATGGCGGTGCTCATCTGGTCCAGGCCCACGGCGCAGCCGTAGCTTAAGAAGCGCGGCGCGCAGCTTTCCGATTCGAGCACTTCCACCGGTGCCACACCGCGTACCACGTCGACGAAGTTCTCCACCTGGCGCGGGATGTGAAAGCCCACATAGTCACATTGCAGCAGACTACCGATGATGGCGCGGCGCCACGGTACTACATTGAATACGTCGGCCGACGGGAAGTGCGTGTGATGGAAGAAGGCGATGCGCACATCCGGGCGCAGCTCGCGCAGGTACGCCGGCACCATCCACAGGTTGTAGTCGTGGATCCATACCGTGGCGCCTTCGGCGGCCTCCGCGGCGGCGCGCTCGGCGAAGGTGCGATTGACCTTGCAGAACACCTGCCAGTGATCCTCGCGGAATCGCGCGCGCTCCCAGAAGGTGTGCAGCAGCGGCCAGAACGCCTCCTTGGAAAAGCTCTTGTAGAAGATATCCACATCCTGCTTGCGCAGCGCCACGCGGGCGGCGGTCAGGTTGGGATATTGCTCGGCGTCGACCACCGTGTGGGTTTCAAAGTCACCCAGCTTGGGATCATGGATCGACCAGGCTACCCACGAACCCTTGCGGCCATCGGCGAAGAATGACAACAGGGTCGGAATGATGCCGTTGGGCGAGCGCGGCCGGCGGCGCTTGATAGTGCCTTTCTCCACCACCTCCTCGTAGGGCAGGCGGTGGTAGACCATGACCAGTTCGGCCTTGCCGGTTTCGTGGGCATCGGCGCTGGTGTCGAGTTGGGCCTCTTCCATCAGATTGAAGTGGCCCAGCGCCTCCAGGATGCCGCCGCAACCATGGCGGCTGGCATGCAGTACATCCTTGAAGTCGCGCGTGTGGTCGAGCAGGCGTTTTTCGGCGCGCCCCACACATACGCCGCGATAGCCTCGTCCGTACAGCGACTGATCGTTCATGGTGTCGCCGGAGACCAGCACCCGTTCATCGGGCAGGCCCAGATGGTTGATCAGCGCCTGCAGTGTGCTGCCCTTGTTGACGCCTTTGGGCAGAATATCCAGGTAGCGGTTGGCCGAATACAGAAGCTCGCAGCCCAGTTCCTCGACGGCCTCTTCCAGCGTCGGCGTGATCGCCTCCTCGTCGCAATAGAACGAGACGCGGCGTTCCTGCGGCACATCCTGCAGCAACAGTCCGTCGGCGTCGCCAATCGCCTGCAACACGGCCTGGTCGCCGGGCCAGCGCTCGACAATCTGGCCCTGCAGAGGTTCGACCGGATGGCAACTGTCGCCATAGACCACCGTCGCACCGACATCGCAGATGATGTAGTCCGGTTGTGGCAGGGTGGGGTCGGCCAGCAGCGGCAGCACCGCTTCCAGACCACGGCCGGTCACGTAGACCAGGGCAATGTCCTTGTTGCGGCTGAGCAGCTGATACAGCCGCATGCGATCTTCCGGCGCACCCGCCAGGAAGGTGCCGTCCAGATCGGTGGCCAACAAAAAGCGCGTATCGTTGGCAGCGCGCGCCTGATCTTTGGTGGTGCCGGCGGTGTCGGTGGTGACAGTCAAGAACAGCTCCTCGGTGCCTGTATGCACATGGGCGCCAGCCTGCCTCGCACGACGTGAGCGCAATGTGGCCGTGACCGGAGTCGGAGGCGACATGCCGAAGCATGTTGCAATGCCACACTACCTCGGTTGCCAAGCATGCCGAGCAGATATGCACGGCGACCGGGCGATGTCCCCAACTCCATTCAACATGGCGGTATGTGCTTGCTCCGACACGCCCCACGCGTGCGATACGGTCCAGCGGCCGTGGCGGAACGTCAGCGACACCCATACGATTATGGAATGGTGCTATGCAAGATAGCATACGGGGCCGAATGGATCGGCCCCGTATCCGTTGGGCGTTTGCCCAGGGTTTAGGTTGTGTGTCAGCGCTTACCAGTGCAGTGCTGCGGTCACGTAGTAATACGCGCCGGAGAAGCCGAACGGCGACGAGCTGGGGTAGGGCAGGATGCCGTGATAGTTGTTGGCGTCGCTGGATTTTTCCGGGTAGGCATTGTTGATGTCGTTGCCGCCCACGGTGAAGGTCCAGTCGTCCATGTGGTAGGCCACCGAGGCATCGAGCAGATAGCGCGCAGCGTAGGTCTGGTCGCTGGCCGAGGTGGAGCCGTAACTGGTCCACTGCCCGTAACGGGTGGCCTGACCATGGATCTGCCAGTTGCCCACGCTCCAGTTGGCCGAGAGGAAGGTCTTGGACTTGGGCGAGCCATCGGTGACGCGGCCCTGCTCGGTGCGGTCGATGATCGGCAGGGTCAGTCCGTTCAGGCCCAGCTGCGGCGGGTTGGCGGCGATCTTCTGGATGCTGGTTGCGTTGTGGTTGAAGCCGCCGGTCAGTTTCAGCGTCGAGCCGGTGAAGTGGATCGGGTAGCTGGCCACCAGGTCGACCCCGTCGGTGCGCGTGTCGATGGCGTTGGTGAAGAAGCGCCCGCCGCTGACAAACGGAATGCCGACCGAGGTCAGGTAGTTCTGCACATCGGTGCCGACCAGGTTGCCGGACAGGATGATGCGGTTGTCGATGTCGATGCGGTAGAAGTCCAGCGTCGCGTACAGCCCGTTGAGCGGCGTGAACACCAGGCCGGCACTGTAGTTGTGGGATTTCTCCGGCTTCAGCGCCTGTGCGCCCAGCGCCTGCGCGGCCGGATCGTCTACCGGGAAGGTGCGCACGGTGTAAGGCACCAGCTGGCCATCGGCGCCGGAGACGAAGTTGATGGCGGTGCTGGAGTAGTACTCCTGCTGCAGCGATGGCGCGCGGAAGCCGGTCGACACCGTGCCACGCAGCGCCAGCGTGTCGTTGAAGGCGTAGCGGCCCGAGGCCTTCCAGGAGGTGGTGTTGCCAAAATCGCTGTAGCGCTCGTGACGCACCGCCAGGCCGGCCGAGAAGTTGTAGGTGACATCGCCTTCCAGATCCACGTACTCGGCGGTGTCGTGGCGGTTGTGCGTGCCGGCATCCTCCGGCGTGTAACCGGGATAGACCTGCGCGCCGGCACCGGCGTACGAGGCCGCATCACCCTGCTTGATGGTGAACGACTGGTGGCGGTATTCCAGCCCCCAGGCCACAGTCACCGGGCTGGACAGGCCCATGTCCACGTTCTTGCTGAAGTCGGCGTTGAGCAGCTTGTCGCGATTGGTCAGCGTGCCGATGTAGAAGCCGGTCGGCGAATCGGGGTCCAGCGAATAGTTGTAGGTGTTGGAGGTATTGAGCTTCCAGTGGTTGCCGCCGGTATTGGCGCTGACATCGTAATGCCAGCCACTGGCCTCGCCACGGATGCCCAGCACTTCCGAATCGTCGCGGATGGAGCTGTTCTCGATCGGCAGGTAGCCGTTCGGATAGGTGGCCGCGGCACCGGGGTAGCTGTCGGCGTAGGTGGACAGCGAGCGGAAGAAGCCACCGGCGTGCACATCACGCTTGTTGAACAGACTGAAGCCGTACAACTGAGCGTGGTCGGTCAGGTCGTACTGGAAGTTGATCGCACCCTGCTTGGCCTTGGTTTCAGGCAGGCCGTAGTGGAAGGTCACCTGACCATAGGTGGGATCGCCCGGATAGCGCGTGTCGGGGCCGGCACGGTTGGTCGGGTCCTGCTTGGTGTAGTTGGCGCTCAAGTGTACCCAGCCCTTGCTGCCCAGGTTGAAGCCGCCGTCGGCGCCGCCCTGCCAGGTATCGCCGTCACCGCCGTCCCACTGGCCGCGGGTGACGTTCACCGAGCCATGCTCGGCGCCGCCCTTGAGGATGATGTTGATGACGCCGGCGATGGCGTCGGAGCCGTATTGCGCGGCCGCGCCATCGCGCAATACCTCAATGTGATCGATAGCATTTATGGGTATGGCATTGATGTCGACCGGCGATGAGCCGCGACCCAGCGAGCCGTTGACGTTGACGATGGAGGTGGTGTGCTGGCGCTTGCCGTTGATCAGCACCAGTGTTTCGTCCGGCGAGAGACCGCGCAGCTGGGCCGGTTGGGTAGCGTCGGTGGCATCGGTCACCGACGGCTGAGGAAAGTTGAACGACGGCAGCAGGGTGCGCAGCGCCGTGGCCAGGTTGGCCGCGCCGGTGTCCTTGAGGTCGGTCGGCGTCAGCACGTCGATCGGCGCCATGGAGTCGGCCTCGGTGCGGTTGAAGGCGCGCGTGCCGGTCACCACCACGGTCTTGATGGCGGTGGCATCCTTGGTGTCCTTGCTGCCGCTGTCCTGACCAAACGCCGGTGCGGCCAGCGCGGCGGTCAAGGCCGCGGCGAGGGCGGTACGGGTGATCCCGTTGTAATGGCTCATTGGTTTGCTCCCCAAAAGGCCGCGCCAGTGCGGCGGAAAAACCGGTGTGGTGACCGGGGTTTAACGAAATCCAAACTAGAGCCGCGCAGCCAGGCAGTCAACGAATGGAAACATGACCATTGGCGATATACTTCTCAGGAATAGTTCACAGCCGCGCTCTTGCTGCTTGACATTCGTGGCCCAGGCGCCATATTTCGCAGCCCGCTGCGCGCCATGGCGGCGCCCTCTGGAGAGAAGACCAATGCCCATCTACGCCTTCCAGTGCGAGGCCTGCGGCCACGCGTTCGATCGACTGCAGAAAATGTCCGATCCGGACCCGGCGGCCTGCCCTGAATGCGGCAAGGCCACGGTGCGCCGGCAGGTCACCGCACCTTCCTTTCGTCTGGCCGGCAGCGGCTGGTACGAGACCGATTTCAAGAAGGATGGCGACAAGAAGCGCAACCTGGCCGACAAGGGCGACGCGCCCAAGAGCGGCGGCAGTGACGCCGGTGCAGGCTCCACCGCCGCGTCAAGCGCGAGCAAGAGCGATTCCAGCGCCGCCTGAGGCGTGTGTGGGTTCGCCGGGCGCAGATTCATCGCCGGTTCGGCTGATGCCGGTTACCAAGGCTTCGCACATGACAAGCGCGGCGCACTGGGGCGCCTGGGGAGCTTTTGCATGAAAACCTCGTTGGCGGTATCAGCGATGCTTGCCTGTATGTTCGGTTTCGCCGTGAGCGTGCCAGTAGCCCATGCCAACCACGACCGGCCCGACGGCGGCGGCGAGCGGGTCGGCGGCACTGTGCGTTGCGGTAGCGTCGATCGCCACTACAACAGTTGCCGCGTGCGCTGGCCCGACGCGCGTCTGGTACGCCAGGAGTCCGATACGCGTTGCGTGCGTGGGCGCAACTGGGGGTTCCGTCGTGGTGAAATCTGGGTCGATCGCGGTTGCCGCGGACTGTTCGCGCCGGTTGCCACAGGTCGCGGCAGTTATGGCCGACCAAGTCACCGCCGCCCTGGGTCGCGATACGATCGTCCCGGCTGGCGCCGTGATATTCATCTAAGCTGTGGCAGCACCGATTATCGCTACGCTTTCTGCCGCGTTGATGTCGGTCGCGGCGATGTGAGGCTGGTGCGGCAGGAGTCCGATACGCGCTGCGTGCGCGGCCGCAACTGGGGTTGGAATCGCGCCGGTGTTTGGACCGACAACGGTTGCCGCGCGCGCTTTGTGATCCATCGCCGTTGAGTGGCGTGGCGTCAGGCGGTGCTCACCAGAAGCCGATGATGATGGCGGCGGTGAGCACCAGCACCACACCGGCCCAGGCCAGCACATCGCGCGGCACGCGCTTCAAACCATCACGCGCCAGCAGCGCAATGCGTGCGTCGTCGGCCGGCGGCTGATCGGACGCGCCCAGCACCTGCATCCAGCCCCAGGTGAAAAGCGCTGTCGCGGCGCAGACAATGCCGGCGATGATGGTGAAGTGGATGGCTATCCAGTTGGCTTCGCGCGCGATGAAGAAAAGCGCGCTGAACACGTGGCCGCAGATCAGCCCGCGCAAAGCGGCGCGGGCGCCCAGGCGGCGTGACCACAGTCCGAACAGGAACGTGGCCACCAGCGGCGAGGCGACGAACGCGAACACTTGCTGCAAGTAAGCCCACAGCCCTTGGAAGTGCTGGATCATCGGCGCCCACAGCGCGGCCAGCACGGTCACGATCATGGTGATGATGCGCCCGGTCCAGGCCAGTTTGGCCGGGCTCATGTCCGGTCGCCTGGGCTGCACGAAGTCGACCGTAATCAGCGTCGCCGCCGAATTGAGCGTGGCCGAACAGGTCGACATCAGCGCGGCGATCAGGCCGGCCAGAATCAGCCCGGTCAGTCCCGCCGGGGTGAACTTGGCGACCATGGTCGGGAATACCTGGTCGGCGTGATCGAGCCCGGGCAGCAGCACGCTGGCCATGGCGCCGGGCAGCGTCATCAAGAACAAGGGCAGCAACTTCAGGCCGGCGGCGATCACCGACGCGCGCCCGGCCGAGTTGATGTCGCGGGCGCCCAGGATGCGCTGCACCACGTACTGGTTCATGGTCCAGTAGTAGAAGCCGACGATTGGCAGCCCGGTCAAAAGCCCCAGCCACGGCACGCCCGGGTCATCGATGGGGCGGATCAGCGAGAGCTTGTCCGGGTGCACCGCGTGCACCACGTTGGCCCAGGAGTAATCGAACTTGCCGAACACGATGAAGGCCAGCGACGCCGAGCCGACCAGCAGCACGATGGCCTGCATCACATCGGTGTAGACCACTGCACGCAGGCCACCGGCAGCGGTGTACAGGCCGGTGAAGATGGCCACGATCAGGGTGGTTTCCCACAGCGTGAGGCCGGGGATGAAGGTGGTGATGATCAGCGCGCCGGCGTACAGGCTGCCGGCGGTGTCCAGCACAATGGAAAGAAACAGCGTCACCGCCGACAGATACTTGCGCAGGCGCGCATCGAAGCGCCGCTCCATCAGCTCGGGCATGGTGGTGACGCGGGCGCGCATCAGCACCGGCAACACGCATACGGCAGCGAAAATCAGCACCACGCCGGCCATCCATTCGTAGTTGGCCGCCGAGATGCCCGAGCGGTACGCCGCGCCGGGCAGGCCAATCAGCGTGTCGGAGGATACATTGGCGGCAAACAGCGAGAAGCCCACGGCCAGCGGGCCCAGCGTGCGCCCGGCCAGAAACAGGTCTTCGGAGGTGGTTTTGCCGCGCGCCACCCACAGACCGATGGCTGCAGTGATGGCGAAATACACGCCAATGGCGAGGTAATCGAACAGCTGCAGATGAACCATGATCCCCGGTCGGCATCGTCCTTGTCCGAGGATCGAGATAAGCATGCCTTGGGGCCGCGGTGCAAACCGGCGTCAGTGCGTCTGCGGCTCGCCCGACGGCCAGTCGTGGTAGCATTTCCGGTCTTTTCCAATGCCTTTCCCGCCCCGTGCGGTCCGGAGTTTCTAGCGCATGCGCACCCATCTTTGCGGCCTTATCGATGAATCCCTGGTCGACCAGACCGTCACCCTGTGCGGCTGGGTCAACACGCTTCGCCTGCAAAGCCACGTCGCCTTCGTGGACCTGCGCGACCACGAGGGCGTGGCGCAGGTGGTGATCGAGCGCGACAACGCCGAGGCGTTCGCGGTGGCCGGCGAGCTGGGCTACGAATACTGCGTGCGCGTCACCGGCCAGGTGCGCAAGCGTCTGTCGGCCAACGACAAGCTCAAGACCGGTACGGTCGAGCTTCTGGCCGAGAAGGTGGAGATTCTCAATGCCGCGAAGGATCTTCCGTTCGCGTTGCACGAGAATCCCAACGAGGAAATGCGCCTGACCTATCGTTATCTGGACCTGCGCCGTCCGCAGATGCAGCACATGATGCGCACGCGTACCAAGCTGGTGCGCGCGCTGCGCCGCTACCTGGACGAGGCGGAGTTTCAGGATATCGAAACGCCGATTCTGACCAAGGCCACGCCGGAAGGCGCGCGCGATTATCTGGTGCCCAGCCGCGTGCACGCTGGCGAGTTCTACGCGCTGCCGCAGTCGCCGCAGCTGTTCAAGCAGATCCTGATGATGGCCGGTTTCGACCGCTACTATCAGATTGCCCGCTGCTTCCGCGACGAAGACCTGCGCGCCGATCGCCAGCCGGAATTCACCCAGCTGGACATGGAGTTCGCCTTCGTCGAAGAGCGCGACGTGCAGGACTTTGTCGAAACCATGATCCGCAAGGTGTTCAAGGATGTGGTCGACGTCGAACTGGCCGAGCCGTTCCCGCGCATGACCTGGGACGAGGCCATGCGCCGCTTTGGTTCGGACAAGCCGGACCTGCGCCTGGATCTGGAGCTGGTCGATGTCGCCGAGGCGCTCAAGCAGGTGGAGTTCAAGGTATTTGCCGAGCCGGCCAACGACCCGCACGGCCGTGTCGCCGCACTGCGGGCGCCGGGCGGGGCGCGCTTCAGCCGCAAGGACATCGACGGACTGACCCAGTTCGTGGCCAAGTACGGTGCCAAGGGTCTGGCCTGGTTGCGTGTGGACGACATCAGCAAGGGCCGCGAGGGCATCAATTCGCCGATCGCCAAGTTCCTGGATGACACCGCGCTCAATGCGGTGCTGGCCGCCACAGGCGCGCAGAGCGGCGACATGGTGTTCATCGGTGCCGGTCGCTGGAACGTGGTCAGCGATTTCATGGGCGCGCTGCGCCTGAAGGTCGGCAAGGATCTGGAGCTGTTCGCCGACGGCTGGAAGCCGCTGTGGGTGACCGATTTCCCGATGTTCGAGTTCGACGAGGACGCGGGCCGCTACGTGGCCCTGCATCATCCGTTCACCGCGCCGAAGGTGGACGATGTGGAGCAGCTGGCAGCCGATCCCGGTCACGCGGTCAGCCGCGGCTACGACATGGTGCTCAATGGCGCCGAGATCGGCGGTGGCTCGATTCGTATCCATCGCCCGGACATGCAGAGCCAGGTGTTCGAGCTGTTGGGCATTGGCGCCGAGGAGGCCGAGGCCAAGTTCGGCTTCCTGCTGAAGGCGCTGAAGCTGGGCGCGCCGCCGCATGGTGGCATCGCCTTTGGTATCGACCGCATCGCCGCGCTGATGGCCGGTACCGAGTCGATCCGCGATGTGATCGCCTTCCCCAAGACCACCAGCGCTCAGGACCTGATGACCGACGCGCCGTCGCCAGTGATCGAGGAAACCCTGGCCGAGCTTCACGTGCGGGTGCGCGAGCAGGATACCCAGGCCTGATCCGGGCCGATGCTGACGGGGCGCCTTGAGCGCCCCGTTTGCGTTGGGCGGCCGGTTCAGCGCGAGTTTGGCAGTATCGATCCCTTGTTGTGCATGCCAAGAGAAACCGCCGGCGCCGACCGATGAGCCGACCGCCCGAATTGCCAGTCCCCGAACATGTGATCCTGCTGCACGGCCTGTGGATGCGCCGCATCGTGCTGGCGCCGCTGCGTGCGCGCTTGCGCGAGGCCGGCTTTGCCGCCAGCAGCTTCGATTACCAGAGCACCAGCCAGACCTCGACCGAGATCATGACCCGTTTGCGCCGGCATATGCAGGCGCTGGCCGGCACCGTGCACGTGGTGGCGCACAGTCTGGGCGGCCTGCTGGCGCTGCAGGCCTGTCGCGACGAGCACGGATTGCCGCCGGGACGGCTGGTGTGTCTGGGCTCGCCGCTATGCGGCAGCGCCGGCGCGCGCGGGCTGTCGCGTTGGGGCGCTTCGTGGTTGCTGGGCGAAAGCCGTGACATGCTCGAAGGCGGCGTGGCGCCGTGGTGCGGGCAGCGCGAGGTGGGCGTGATTGCCGGCACCACGCCAATTGGCCTGGGCGCGTTGTCGGAGGAGCTGGGAGCGCAGCACGACGGCTCGGTGGCGGTGGCCGAAACCCGCCTGGAGGGCATCACCGACCACTGCGTGGTCGAGGCCAATCACACCGGCCTTTTGTTTTCCACGGAGGTCGCCGAGCAGGTGGTCTCGTTCCTGCATGAAGGCCATTTCACCGCGGCACGCGCGGGAGGGGTCCGACGACCGCCGGCTTCTTGATAGAATCGCCCACTTATCTTCACCTCCATGTACTTTAAGAAGCGAAGCAGATCATGGCCGGTCATTCCAAGTGGGCGAACATCCAACACCGCAAAGGCAAGCAGGACGCCGCGCGCGGCAAGGTCTTCACCAAGCTGGTGCGCGAGATCACCGTGGCCGCGCGCATGGGCGGCGGCGATCCGTCGGCCAATCCACGCCTGCGCCTGGCCATGGACAAGGCGGTGGCCGCGTCCATGCCCAAGGACAACATCGAGCGCGCGGTAAAGAAGGCCACCGGTGAGCTGGAAGGCGTCAGCTACGAGGAAGTGCGCTACGAAGGCTACGCGCCGGGCGGCGTGGCAGTGATCGTCGAGTGCATGACCGACAACCGCAACCGCACCGTGGCCGAAGTGCGTCATGCCTTCACCAAGCTGGGTGGCAACATGGGCACCGACGGCTCGGTGGCCTACATGTTCAACCGCGTGGGTGTGCTCTCGTTCGCGCCCGGTGCCGACGAGGAAAAGATCACCGAGGTGGCCATCGAGGCCGGCGCCGAGGACGTGCGCGTGTTCGAGGACGATGGTTCCATCGAAGTGCTGACCGATGCCGATGACTTCCAGGCGGTGAGGGACGCCATGATCGCCGCCGGCGTCACCCCGGACGAGTCGGAGGTGACCATGCGCGCCGACAACGACATTGCCGTCGAGGGCGATACCGCCAAGAGCGTGGCCAAACTGCTGGACTGGCTGGACGAGCTGGATGACACCCAGAACGTCTATTCCAACGCCGACCTGCCGGCCGACGCCTACGAGTAAGCCGCGGATGCGGCGGCCTGCCGGGTCGTCACGCCGTGCCTTGCATCCATCGCCTGCCGCCATGACCGACACCGTCAGCCTTACCAGCGCGCCGGCCGCCGTGCGCATCCTGGGCATTGATCCGGGCAGCCAGCGTACCGGCGTGGGCATCGTCGATGTCGACGCGCGCGGACGCATCACGCATGTGCACCATCAGGCGCTGGCCGTGTCCACGGGCGGCGCCGACTTCCCCGAGCGCCTGAAACGCATCTTCGAGGGCCTGTGTGCGATCATGGACGAATACGCCCCGGCCGAGACCTCGGTCGAGCGCGTGTTCATGGCGCGCAATGCCGACTCGGCACTGAAACTGGGTCAGGCACGTGGCGCGGCCATCTGTGCCGCGGTGGTTCGGGGGATGATCGTGCACGAGTATTCGCCATCGGAGGTCAAGCAGGCCGTGGTCGGCAGCGGCCGCGCCGACAAGACCCAGGTGCAACACATGGTGGCTGCCATGCTGGGCCTGAAGGGCCCGTTGCAGGCCGATGCCGCCGATGCGCTGGCGATGGCCATCACCCACGCCCATACCCGCGCCAGCACGGCGCGCGTGGGTATTCCGCGGGCCGCCTGGAGGCGGCGCCGATGATCGATTTCACCGGGCGCAGCGCGATGCGCCTCACCCTATTGATGGAGCACGCAGCATGATCGGTCGCCTGCGCGGCACGCTCGCCTCCAAGCAGCCCCCGTGGCTGCTGATCGACGTCAACGGCATCGGCTACGAGGTCGAGGCGCCGATGTCGACCATCTACGAACTGCCAGCCACCGGCAAGGACGTCACCCTGCTCACCCATTACGCGGTGAAGGAAGACGCCGTGGCGCTGTACGGGTTCATTCACGAGTCCGAGCGCAGCCTGTTCCGCAGTCTGCTCAAGGTCAGCGGCATCGGCGCCAAGATCGCGCTGGCGGTGCTGTCGGGTGTCTCGACGCAGGAATTTGCGCGCCTGGTGCAGAGCGGTGACATCGCCGCGCTGACCAAGATACCGGGCATCGGCAAGAAAACCGCCGAGCGCATCGTGCTGGAGCTGCGCGATCGCGTCGACGGCCTGGGCACGGCGCTGCCGGGCATGGCCGCTGGTGGCGGCGATGCCATGCCCGCCGACGCGGCCGGCGAAGCCACCGTGGCGCTGCAGCAGCTCGGTTACAAGCCGCCCGAGGCGGCGCGACTGGTCAAGAAAGTGGCCGACGAAGGCGACTCGGCCGAGTCCATCATTCGCAAGGCGCTGCGCGCCGCCCTGGGCGGCTGAGCGCGTCGGAGAACGTTCATGAGCCAAGACAACGCCTCTGCAAACGAGTCATCCCAGGAACACGCGCTGCACGGCAGCATGATGGCGCTGATTCTGGGCGCCATCGGTGTGGTGTTCGGCGATATCGGCACCAGCCCGCTGTACACCATGCAGGAAGTGTTTCTGCCCGAGTACGGCCTGAAACCCATGCACAGCACGGTGCTGGGCGTGCTGTCGCTGATCACCTGGGGTCTTATCACCGTGGTCGCGGTGAAGTACGTCTCGCTGGTGATGCGCGCGGACAACCGCGGCGAGGGCGGCATCATGGCGCTGATGACCATGGCCCAGCGCGCAGTCGGAAGTTCGGTACGCATGCGCCGGCTGGTGATGCTGATGGCGCTGCTGGGCGCGGCGCTGTTCTTTGGCGATGGCGTGATCACGCCATCGATCTCGGTGCTGTCGGCGGTCGAGGGTCTGGAAGTGGTGGCGCCGCATCTGGAGCACTTCGTGGTGCCGATTGCGGTGGTTGTGCTGCTGGGCCTGTTCTGGCTGCAACGCCACGGCACGGCCAAGGTCGGTGCGCTGTTCGGGCCGGTCTGTGTGGTCTGGTTCACCGCGCTGGCGGCGATCGGCGTATGGAACATCATGCAGGCGCCGGAGGTGCTCAAAGCCCTCAACCCGGTCTACGCGGTGCACTTTTTCTTCGTGCACGGACCAATCGCCTTCATCGCGCTGGGCGCGGTAGTGCTGTGCGTGACCGGTGCCGAGGCGCTGTACACCGACATGGGCCACTTCGGTCGTGCGCCGATCCGCAGGGCCTGGTTCTTCTTCGTGATGCCGGCGCTGTTGCTCAATTACTACGGCCAGGGTGGCTTGCTGCTGCATCATCCGGAAGCCATTGCCAATCCGTTCTATCACGCGGTGCCGGATTGGGCGCGTTATCCGATGATCGCGCTGGCCACGGCGGCGGCGGTGATTGCCTCGCAGGCGGTGATTTCCGGCGCCTTCTCGGTGACCCGCCAGGCCATCCAGCTGGGGTTCGTGCCGCGCATGCAGGTGGTGCACACCTCGCGCGAGGCCATCGGCCACATCTTTCTGCCGTGGGTCAATCGCATGCTGATGGTGGCGGTGCTGGCCACGGTCATCAGCTTCGGCTCGTCCAAGGCACTGGGCGGCGCCTACGGCATTGCCGTGACCGGCACCATGGCCATCGACACGCTGCTGGTGATGACCGTCGCCAAGCGGCTGTGGAACTGGCACTGGCTGGTGGTGCTTCCGGCCGGCGCGGTGCTGCTGACGGTGGACCTGGCCTTCTTCGGCGCCAACTCGCTGAAGATTCCCGACGGCGGCTGGTTCCCGCTGGTGCTGGGCCTGTGCCTGTTCACGGTGATGACCACCTGGCGCCGCGGCCGCGAGCTGGTGGTGCGCGAGATCAAGCAGGGCGGCCTGGCGCTGCAGCCGTTCATCGAGAACATTACCGAGCATCCGCCGGTGCGCGTGCCGGGCACGGCGGTGTTCCTTACCGCCAACCAGTCGGCGGTGCCGCACGCCATGCTGCACAACCTCAAGCACAACAAGGTGCTGCACGAGCGCAATGTGCTGCTGACCGCCGAGACGCTGGAAACGCCGGTGGCCGACGACGAGGAGCGCATCGAGATCAACGATCTGGGCGGCGAGTTCTATTCGCTGACCCTGCGCTTTGGTTTTGCCGAAGATCCGAACATCCCGGTGGCGCTGTCGCAGTGCGGCGCGCGCGGTCTGGACTTCGACCTGATGGACACCACGTTCTTCCTCTCGCGCGAGACCATCGTCGCCGACGCGCGCCGCCCCGGCATGCCGCTGTGGCGCGACAAGCTGTTCGCCTTCCTCTCGCGCAACGCACTGCCGGCCACCGCCTTCTTCGAGATTCCCGGCAACCGCCTGATCGAACTCGGCGCGCAGGTGGAAATTTAGGAGTGAGAAGTGAGTGTAGAGGAGTGAGAAGTGAGAGAAAGCCCCGACCAGCGATACGTAACGGTCTTGCCACTCTCACTTCTCACACCACGCTCCTCACTTCTCGCCCCATAATGACGGTATGAACGAATCGCGAGTCATCGGCGGCGACGCCACCATCGAGGACGAGGCGCTGGAAGCCTCGATCCGGCCGCAGCGGCTGGATGAGTACCTGGGCCAGAAGCCGGTCCGCGAGCAGCTGGGCATTTATATCGAGGCGGCCAAGCGTCGTGGCGGGGCACTCGATCATGTGCTGATCTTCGGCCCGCCGGGCCTGGGCAAGACCACGCTCAGCCATGTGATTGCCAACGAGCTGGGCGTGAACCTGCGCACGACCTCGGGGCCGGTGCTCGAGCGCGCCGGTGATCTGGCCGCGCTGCTGACCAACCTCGAAGCCAACGATGTACTGTTCGTCGACGAGATTCATCGCCTGTCGCCGGTGGTCGAGGAAGTGCTGTACCCGGCGATGGAAGACTTCCAGATCGACATCATGATCGGCGAGGGCCCGGCCGCGCGCTCGATCAAGCTGGATCTGCCGCCGTTCACGCTGATCGGCGCCACCACCCGCGCCGGCCTATTGACCGGCCCCTTGCGCGATCGCTTCGGCATTGTGCAGCGCCTGCAGTTCTACGATCACGCCGAGCTGACCGCCATCGTGCGCCGTGCCGCACGCATCCTGGATATCGAGTGCGACAGCGAGGGCGCGGCCGAGATCGCACGTCGCTCGCGCGGTACGCCGCGTATCGCCAATCGCCTGCTGCGGCGCGTGCGCGATTACGCCGAAGTGCGCGCTGACGGCGTGATCACCGCCGATGCCGCGCGTGCGGCCATGGACATGCTGGCCGTCGATGCCGAAGGTTTCGACGATCTGGACCGGCGCCTGCTGCGCACCATTGTCGATCACTTCGACGGTGGTCCGGTCGGTGTGGAGTCGCTGGCCGCCGCCTTGTCGGAAGATCGCGGCACGCTGGAGGATGTGGTCGAGCCGTACCTGATCCAGCAGGGGTTTCTGGTGCGCACCGCGCGCGGTCGCATGGTCACCTCGCGTACCTGGCGCCACCTTGGACTGAAACCGCCGCAACAGCCGCAAGCGGCCGACCTTTTCGGTTCCGACGACTCCCCCTGAACGCTGGCCGCATGGGTGCCACAAGCCCCTTCGCCAGTTTTGTTCAGGTCCGGTAAGCTAGGGGTTTGTTCGCAAGGTTTTTACCTTTCATGTCGCAAGCGGTGGCAACCGGCAAACCGTTCAGTTGGCGGATAAGAGTCTACTGGGAAGATACCGACGCCGGTGGCGTGGTGTATCACGCCGGCTACCTTCGCTTCCTGGAGCGCGCGCGGACCGAGTGGTTGCGTTCGCTGGGCGTGGACCAGGTGGAACTTCGCCAGCGCACCGGTTTGGCCTTCATGGTGCGCGACATGCACATCGACTTTCTGGGTCCAGCGGTGCTGGACGACGAAGTGGACGTGTCTGTCTGTATCCAGTCGCAACGCTCGGCCAGCATGGTCTTCGAACAGATCGTGCGCCGGGTCAGCGATGGCCGCGAACTGATCCGTGCCACCGTGCGCGCTGCCTGCGTCAATCTGCAGGCCATGCGACCGGCGGCCATTCCCGATGACTTGATCGCAAGGATGTCTTAAGAACGCGATGAACGGTGATCTCAATATTCTCGCCCTGGTCCTGCACGCCAGCATTCCCGTCAAGCTGGTCATGCTGCTGCTGCTGGGCTTCTCGTTCTTCTCCTGGGTGATCATCATCCGCAAATACAAGCTGCTCAAGGAGGCCAAGGAAAACGCCGATGCCTTCGAAGAGCGCTTCTGGTCCGGTGCGGACCTGGCTGCCCTGTTTCGCGAGGTCAACGGCCGCGACGAGCAGGTGCATGGCTTGGAGAACGTGTTCGAGGCCGGCTTTCGCGAATTTGCCCGCCAGCGCCAGCGTCGCACCCGCGATGCGCGCAGCGTGATGGAAGGCACCGAGCGCGCCATGCGCGTCTCGGGCACGCGCGAGGTTGAGCATCTGGAGCACAACCTGGAGTTTCTGGCCAACGTCGGCTCGATCAGCCCGTATGTGGGTCTGTTCGGCACGGTGTGGGGCATCATGGCCGCGTTCCAGGGCCTGGGCGACGTGAAGTCGGCCACCATCGCCATGGTCGCGCCGGGTATTTCCGAAGCACTGGTGGCTACGGCCATGGGTCTGTTCGCCGCCATTCCGGCGGTGTGGGCCTACAACCGCTACGCCAACAAGGTCGATCGCATCGCCACGCGCTACGAGACCTTCCAGGAAGAATTCTCCTCGATCCTGCAGCGCCAGCTGCAAAACGACGAGCCGGCCTGACGGAGCAGTTCGCGTTATGGCCATTACTCCGCGTCGACACAAGCGCCGCAAGCTGAAGGCGGAAATCAACGTCGTTCCCTATATCGACGTGATGCTGGTGCTGCTGATCATCTTCATGGTGACGGCGCCCTTGTTGAATCTGGGCGTGGACATCCAGCTGCCGCAGTCGGCGGCCAAGTCCATCGACAACAACCAGGAGCCGGTGCTGGTCAGCGTCGATGACCAGGGCAACCTCTACCTGACCCTGGGCGCGGCCAAGCGTGAGCCGGTCAGCGAGCAGGAACTGCAGACCAAGGTGGCCGCATTCGTGCGCCAGAACCCCAAGGTGTCGGTGCTGATCGGTGGCGACAAGCGCGTCGACTATGGCCGCATCTATCAGGCCATGGTGCTGTTGCAGCAGGCCGGGGTGCCGCACGTGGGCCTGATGAGCCAGCCGACCGACCAGTCGTCCTCGGGCAAGAGCGCCGCCCATGGACGATCGTAAGGCGACCCGTGTCGCCGTCATTCTGGCGGCGCTGTTGCACGTTGGCCTGATCGCCTTCCTCTGGCTGGCCACGCTCTCGTGCACCACCTGGGAAAACCTGTTCGGCGGCTTGAATCTGCCTGACGGCTGGAATCCGGTGCAGTGCTCCAAACCGCTGACCATGTCCGGGCCGGTGATTGAAGCGACGCTGATGGGGCCTGCCGGTGCGCCACCGCCCAAGCCGACCAGGCACACCAGCCCGAAGCCGAAAGTGGCACCGCCGCCGCCGCCCAAGCAGCAGGTGCACGACGAGAAGCCCAAGCCGCAACCTGTGAAGACACTTCCGCCGCCGCCCAAGCAGCCGGACGTGAAAGATCAACAGAAGGTGGTCGAGCAGGCCAAGCAGAAGGCCGAGCAGGCCAAACGCAAGCAGGCCGAGCGCGAAAAGCAGCACATGTCCGAGCTTCAGGCCCAGCAGCAACAGGACGACATCGACAAGATCTTCAAGCAGCTCAATCAGGCCAAGAAAGCCAGCCAGCAGGCCGAGCACCAGAGCAAGCTGGCGCAGCAAAAACTGGCCCAGTTGAAGGATCTCAAGAAGAACGCAGCCAAGGACAGTCCGGCTTCGGAAAACACGCCCGTGGCCAAGAAGGCGCAGACAGGCACGAACGGCCCCGATCAGGGCCTCAAAGCGCAATATCTTGCTGCCATTCAGAGCGCGGTCACGCAGGCATGGTTAAGGCCGGATAACATCCCTCCTCATGTCGTGTGCAAAGTGCACATTACGCAGATTCCGGGGGGACAGGTCATCAATGCCCAGGTCGATAGCAGCTGTCCGTACGATGATATTGCCCGGCGCTCGATCGAAAATGCCGTGATGCGTGCCCAGCCATTGCCGTATCACGGTTTCGAAAAAGTGTTTTCGCGTGATTTGACTCTCAATTTCAAGGTTCAGAACTGATGCGCAAAACGTTACACGCCATGTTCGGGCTGCTGCTGGCGGCCACGCTTTTTGCCATTGCCGGACAGGTTGATGCGCAAGGACTGAATGTCGACATCGTCAACGGTACCAAATCGGCTATTCCCATTACGGTGGTGCCGTTCGCCAGTGACAACAGCGCCAATCCGCCCAGCACCAAGGTCGGCGACGTGATCCGCCTGGATCTGGCGCGCAGTGGAAAATTCCGCACCCTGGACAAGAAAGACATCGTCGAATATCCCAGCCGTGGCGATCAGATCAAGTTCGCCACCTGGCATATGCTCAAGCAGGACTACATTGTCGTCGGCCACGTTGATGATGCCGGCGACGGTGCATACAAGGTCAGTTTCGAGCTGTGGAACGTGAACAAGCAGCAGAGCCTGCTGAACCTTTCCTACAACGCCAAGCCCGGCGACCTGCGCGGCGTGGCGCACCAGATTGCCGACAAGATCTTCGAGACGATCACCGGTATTCCCGGTGCGTTCTGGACGCGCATTGCCTACGTCACCGCCGTGGGTACCGGCAAGAACATCACCTATTCGCTGATCGTCGCCGACTCGGATGGCTACAATCCGCAGGTGGTGGTGCGCTCCAAGGAAGCACTGCTTTCGCCGACATGGTCGCCTGATGGCAGCAAGCTGGCTTATGTGTCGTTCGAGAACGGCAACTCGGCCATCTACATCCAGGATATTGCCACCGGTTCGCGTCAGCTGATCTCCGGACGTGCCAAGGGAATCAATGGCGCGCCGGCATTCTCGCCCGATGGGACCAAGCTGGCGGTGTCGCTTTCGTATGTAGGCAACCCGGAAATCTTCATCATCAACCTGGCCGACCACCACGAAACACGCCTGACCCACAATTTCAGTATCGATACGGAACCGACCTGGACGCCGGACGGCAAAAATATCGTTTTCACGTCCGACCGTTCCGGAAAACCGCAGCTTTATCAAATGCCCGCCACCGGTGGTACGCCCAGCCGAATCACCTTCCAGGGCAACTACAATGCCAATGCCTCAATCGGCCCCGATGGCAAGAAAATCGCCATGGTGCAGGGCAGCGGTAACGTGTATCGTATTGCGATCATGGATCGCAGCCTGGGCGATCAGGAGCATTTTGTCTCGCCGGGCAATTTTGACGATGCGCCCAGTTTTGCCCCGAATGGGTGCATGCTTTTGTACGCCGCTTCGCAAGGTACTCGCGGCGTGTTGTATGAAGTGTCGGAGGACGGAAAGGTCAGGCAGCGCCTCGTGCTATCCAATGGCGATGTGCGCGAACCGGCCTGGGGTCCTTATCGGCACCACTGAATTACAACAAGCCGGACCACCGGCGTTTTTCAACAAAGCTGAAAAAACTACTGTCGGATAACCACCTGTTTGAAGGATAGTCCCATGAACAAGAGCGTTCGCGTCACCCTGGCCGCGCTGGCGTGTGTCGTCGGCCTCGCCGCCTGCTCCAAAAAGCAGGAAGTCAAGCCCACCCCGCCGCCGCAGCAGCCCGAGCAGCAGCAGACCGAGACCGCCCCGGCGCAGTCCAACGGTTACACGCCGGCCGATCTGCAGACCGATCCGTGCCTGCGTCAGCGTGTGGTTTACTTCGATTTCGACAAGAGCGAGATCAAGCCGGAGTTCCAGAAGATCATCGCCTGCCACGCCAAGTACCTGCAGGACCGTCCGTCCGCGCAGATGCGTCTGGAAGGCAACACCGACGAGCGCGGTACGCGTGAGTACAACCTCGGCCTGGGTGAGCGTCGCGGCAATGCTGTCGCTTCGGCCCTGGAAGCCGATGGCGCCTCGGCCAGCCAGATCAACGTGGTCAGCTACGGCGAAGAGCGCCCGACCTGCCGCGAGCACAATGAGTCGTGCTGGTCGAAGAACCGCCGTGTCGAGATCGTCTATACTTCCAAGTAATGACGATGTTCACGGTCAAGCGCAATCTTGCCCGTACGGGCGTGGCGGCTGCATTTGCGGCCGCCACGCTTTTGGGTGCCTGTCTGCCGGCGCATGCGCAGCGCCTTAGCCTGGCCGAGCGTGTCTCGCGGCTGGAACAGCAGATGCAGAACAAGGACCAGGGCGGTTTCAGCCTGTCCAATCAGATTCAGGCGTTGAAGTCGCAGAATCAGCAGCTTCAGGGCCAGGTCGAGGAATTACAGCACCAGCTCAAGCAGTTGCAGCAGAGCGCCAAGGACCAGTACGTGGACCTGGATAGCCGTCTGCGCAAGCTCGAGAGCGGTGGCGCAGGGGCGGGCGGCCAGGGTAATGCACCGGCTGATGCCGCCTCCAGCGCGAGTGCCTCGGACGCGGGTACGCCAGCTGCCGCCGGCAGTGCGCCGTCGGCGCCTTCCGGCCAGCCTTCCTCGGCCGCAAGCAGCGCCGATAGCGCCGCGCCCGCCAGTGCGGCCAGCGCCGGTGCGCCGGCCGACCCGAAGGCGGCCCAGGCCGCTTACGATGCGGCCTTCCAGTCGCTGCGCAACAACGATTTCGTCAAGTCCTCGCGGGCGTTCCGGCAGTTCATCCAGACCTATCCGGACAGCTCGCTGACGCCCAATGCCTATTACTGGCTGGGCGAATCGTACTATGTGACGCAGAACTATCAGGTGGCCTTGAGCACGTTTCAGAAGCTCATCGCCAAGTTCCCGGACAGTGACAAGACCGCCGGCGCCATGCTGAAGGTCGGTTATTGCCAGGATGCGCTCAATCAGAGTGATCAGGCGCAGGCCACCCTCAAGGCGGTGATCGCCAAGTATCCGGACAGCGACGTCGCGCACCTGGCGCAAAGCCGGTTGCATGACATCCAGGTCCAATCGGTGAATTGATGAGCGAGCCGGGCAGCCAGCCGGTGAGCGCACCGGCGGCCTCCCGTCCGCCGCGGTTGCGCATCACCGAAATTTTCCACTCCATCCAGGGCGAAGCCGATGCCGTTGGCTGGCCCACGGTGTTCGTGCGCCTGACCGGTTGTCCGCTGCGCTGCGTGTGGTGCGATACCGAATACGCCTTCCACGGTGGTGACTGGCGTGACATCGACGACATTGTCGATGAGGTCATCGGCTACGGCGCGCACCACGTGTGCGTCAGCGGTGGCGAGCCATTGGCGCAGAAGCGCTGCCTGCTGTTGCTGGAGAAGCTGTGCGACCAGGGGCTGGAGGTGTCGCTGGAAACCTCCGGTGCGCTGGACGTGGCCGAGGTCGACAAGCGCGTGCGCAAGGTGCTGGATTTGAAGGCACCCGATTCGGGTGAGAGCGGGCGCAATCTGTGGTCCAACCTTGAGCACCTGACGGCCCACGACCAGATCAAGATGGTGCTGGCCGGCCGCGAGGATTTTGACTGGGCCTGCCGCATGCTCGCCGAGCACGAGCTGAGCTCGCGCTGCCAGGTGCTGCTGTCGCCCGTGCATGGCAAGCTTGCGCCACGCCAGCTGGCCGAATGGATTCTCGAGCAGCGCCTGCCGGTACGCATGCAGATGCAGCTGCACAAACTTCTCTGGGGCGATGTGCCCGGCCACTGAGCCCGGCTGCTTCGCACCGCTTTCAAGACAAGGTTTCAACAACGCATGTCCAAGCCAACCCAAGCCCGTGCCGTGGTGCTGCTGTCCGGCGGCATGGATTCGGCTGTGACCGTCGCCATGGCGCAAGAGCAGGGCTACGCCGTGCACGCGCTGAGCGTGGCCTATGGCCAGCGCCATAGCGCCGAGCTGGCCGCTTCGAATCGCGTCTGCCAGATGCTGGGCGTGGCCGAGCACAAGACCGTGGATATTGATCTACGCAGCATCGGTGGCTCGGCACTCACCGCCGATATCGACGTGCCGGAAGAGGGCGGCGACGGCATCCCGGTCACCTATGTGCCGGCGCGCAACACCATCATGCTGTCGGTGGCCATGGGCTGGGCCGAGGTGCTGGATGCCGAGGCGATCTACTGCGGCGTCAACGCCGTCGACTACTCCGGTTACCCCGACTGCCGTCCGGCCTTCATCGAGGCCTTCGACCGTCTGGCACAGGTGGCCACCAAGGCGGGTGTGGAAGGCCACGGCCCGCAGGTGCGCGCGCCGCTGATGCACATGAGCAAGGCCGACATCGTGCGTGAAGGCGTGCGTCTGGGCGTGGATTTTGCGCAGACGGTCAGCTGCTACCAGGCCGATGACCACGGCCGCGCGTGCGGCCATTGCGATGCCTGCCGTTTGCGTGCGCAGGGTTTTGCCGAGGCCGGCGTGGACGATCCCACGCGCTACGCCTGAGCCATTCGCCACGCCGCGCCACGCCGCAGGCAGATGTGGTGCAGCAAACCTTGTGCTGGGGCGCCGCGCCCCGTAAACTTCGCGGTTCGCCGTCCACGGCATGGGTCGTTAGCTCAGTTGGTAGAGCACCGGACTTTTAATCCGATGGTCGTGAGTTCGAGTCTCACACGACCCACCATATAAATCAGTTCCTTGCATCGTGTCTCTGCATCTCGTAAGCGGATAACCGTAAAAAGACCCGTAAAATTAAGGTCCATGACTAGGAACGCCTGAGAGCACTCGGAGCGCCGATTGAGGAACCAGCACGACAAGGCTGTCCGGCTGGAGTGGCAACGCCGCAGGTACGAGTTTCGGCGACGATCATTACGTCGCCGTCGGCGTCGCGTTATGCAGATGAGGATCGATGGCATTTCGGCCATCGCTCCCATTGTGCCCAATCCAACCGGGAGAGGCCCGAAGTCGCGTAGGCTGCGCGCGCCCCCCAGGGTCAACCTATCTGAGGACTTTGAGTCCACCATGCAGTTCCTCGAGAACGTGAGGACCTGTGTATCGGTCACTGGCGGTAAGCTATATGTTGACTTCACGACCTTGGAAACGCTCACCCCCGCGGGCGCGCTTCTTTTGGTCGCGGAGTTCGACCGCTGGCGAGAGATCGTTGAGTATCAGCGGTTGCAGCCGATAAAGCTGGATAGATGGGATCCTACGGTGAAGGCTAGGTTGACCGAGATGGGCTTCTTCACACTTCTGAACTCGACTGAGCCGGTGGAGTCCGAGGAACGCTGCGATCCCGAGACCGGGGATAGGTTTGTGCCATTTCTATCGGGTCACCGTTCCGAAGGTGAAAAGGCGAGGGAGCTCCGTCTTTCGATCGAGCGCCTGGGGCACCGTCTTGCTGAACCAAACGCCTTGTTTCAAGGTCTGACGGAAGCCATGACGAACGTACAGCAGCACGCCTATGACGGCTCGGCGGCAGTGAAACGTTGGTGGATGTCTGCTTCCGTTAATAGTTCCGGTCGCAAACTTCGAGTCATGTTCGTTGATCATGGTCTAGGTATCCCCAAGACGCTTCACCCTGACTTAATCGAATCCGTCCGTGCGGCCGCTGCACGAGTGAGCGAAAGTTGGGTGAAGAACGATGCACGCCTTATAGAGGCGGCGGTAAAGCAAGGAAGGTCCAGCACTCGCGATAGTCACCGGGGCAATGGCCTACACCAAGATATTCAAGGCTATATTGAAAATCATGACACATCGGGCACCCTAAGGATTGTCAGTGGGCGCGGCAAATACACGTATAACAAGCAGCATGGTGTACCTGGCAGGGCCTCCACTCACTCCTTGCCCGTCACGTTCAAAGGTACGTTCATCGAGTGGATCATAGAAGACTTCGCTGAAGGTGATCGAAATGACCAGCAAAATTAAGATCGCTGCTGACTTCTCCGACGTGCCAAGTGGGCGTTACCCAAGTGATGGTGATTACAACGGGGAGCGCTTTCGAGATGAAATTCTCGTGCCTAAGTTAAAAGCGGGCGAAGTGATAGATGTTGAATTGGATGGCGTTGAGGGTTACGGGTCTTCGTTTTTGGAGGAGGCGTTTGGAGGGTTGGTGCGGGTGCATAAGTTTGATCCCGAATTTTTGACCAAGCATTTACATTTAATCGCTCATTCTGGAGCCGCCCAAAGGTATAAAGGTCTGGCGGAAAGTTTTATTAGATCTGCCATGGCCGCCAACTTGCGTCGACGATTAAGGTAACGCCATCTGGCCAAGGGGGTGGGATGTCTTGGGGTCAACATCTGATAAATGCGATTATAAGCGCAGGCGTAGCATATACTGTTACTCTTGCTCATCGACGTGGCGATGAAAGTCGTGGAGAGCAACAACTTCGCAGGAGGAGTATATGCACCACAATCCGCGACATTCGAGGCACGTCTTCTATATATTGGCGTTCTGAAGGGCTAAGGCCTGACCTAGAAGAGGATTTAAAGCGAAAAATTGATTCGCTTTACCACGAAATAGATGCTTTTTTTCAGCATTCAGCGGAATGTAAAAAAAATGATTCCGTGGACATGTGGTCTGTTCGACTAGGTGCTGTTTGCACCGGTGGAGAATTTGAGACCGCTGCGAGGTCGTCTGATCAGCGGCGAGCGAGAGTTGTAGCTAAAATTTGTTCTAAATTACATGAGAAAGTTTCTACATTAAACCTTCGAACTAAAGATGCGGTTATTCAAAATTCGGCTCGCTGCGCATGCGCGTATGTGGTGACTGTTTTTGGGGATTTTTTTAACCGCCCCGATTAATCAAATATAGGTACCTTCTTTCGTTACCTCATCCTTCACGAGTCAGCTGGGTCGACTAAAAGTACGCTTAGGTCGTATATATGTTGCGCGCCCGATGCCTCCTTGCTTCGCTGCCGTCATTCTTCTAGGATTTGTCGCGCCACATCGCCTCAAGTCACGCAGGGCGAAGTTTCGCTCAGCGGTAATGTTCTTGGCTCTCATGAGCACTATTTATATTTTGGGCCTTATCCGCCGCCGCGGCTTGCGGGTCGGCCGGCCGAAACTCCTTCCAGACGCCAGACAGCCCATGCGCGCATAGTCCGCACGGGGCACGTGGTCGCGCGCGTGCCGCTCAGGCTGCCTGGTCGCCGGCTGGCGTCTTGCGCAGGCGGGCTTCATAGCGCCGCGCCATGGATTCGGCCTCGTCGGCCATACGCCGGTCACCATGCTCTCGGCATTGCTGTGCCAGCCGGCGCCACATGCGGGCCTGCTGCTGGTCGGTGCTGGGGCTGTCAGATGTGCGGGCGTTCATTGCGTTTTCTCCATGTCACGTCGGGCCCTTCATGGGCGAGCCGCACTGTGCCGATGATCGATGTCAGTCAGGCGAGCGTGCGGTGACGTCGGTGTGACGATAAGGCGCCGATTCAGTGTTTGCGCTGGCGCCGGCGCCGTCGTTCACGGTGCTGGAAGGCCAGCGGCACCAGCGCGAGGATGGCCAGGGCGCCCAGCGGCCACAGCAACCGTGGCTCGATCAGCAGCGACAGGCCAAAGCCGTGATGCAGCGCCACCGCCTTGCCCAGGCCCGCACCAAGCGCGGACTCGAACATCAATATGATACCGCCTCCAAGTGCGGTGGCGCCGATAAACAGCCACAGCGGGCAGCGCAGCCAGGCCAGGGCGACCGTGACCGCGCCGAACGGGAATACCGGCACGAAGCGCAGGAACAGCGTGTAGTTGGCCGGGTGCGCGGCAAAGCCATGGCGCAGGCGTTCGACCAGTCGCGGCGCGGCGCGTCGGCCGGCGCCAAAGGCATAGCGGCTGGCCAGAAACAGCAACAGCGAACCCAGCACCTGTCCGATCGAAGACAAGATCGTGCCCTCGACCACGCCAAACAGGAAGCCGCCGGTCAGGTTGACCAGCACGCTGCCGGGAATGCCGGTGGACACCACCACGGTCAGCAGGCCGATATAGGCCAGCCGGGTCAGCCACGGGTGGGCCAGAACGTCGGCACGCCAGCTGGCCTGCTCGGCCAGCAGGTGCACCGGATGGAAGCGATCCAGTGCACCGGAGGCAAACAGCACCACGCCGGTGATGATCAGCAGCAGCAACGGCAGCATGGCGCGCAGGCGGCTCATCGCGAGCCACCTGTGTGGCGTGACCGGAGCGCCGTGCTCATGCGCGGTCCAGGCGCGCGAACACGGTGATCTCCTCGCGGTCGTGATACAGCTGGTGCGCGCGAAGCTCCAGCGTGCCGCCCTCGGCGGTGGCGATATCGCGGATCTCGGCCAGGCAGCGCATCACTTCGTCGTAGCGCTTTTTCATCGGCAGCTTGAGGTTGAACACGCACTGCCGGCACCAGCCTCGCGCCAGCCATTCGGCCATGCGGGCGGCGACGCGGATCGGCTGCTCGACCATGTCGCAGACCATCCAGTCCACCGGCTTGGCCGGCTGAAAGCGAAAGCCATCCTCACGCCGATGCTCGACCAGACCCGATTCCATCAGTGCGCGATCCATCGGCCCGTTGTCGACGGCGATGACGCGCATCGAGCGGTTGACCAGCTGCCAGGTCCAGCCACCCGGCGCCGCGCCAAGATCCACGCCGCGCATGCCTGGCGCCA
Organism: Oleiagrimonas sp. C23AA; assembly: GCF_011759385.1. Lineage (GTDB taxonomy): Bacteria > Pseudomonadota > Gammaproteobacteria > Xanthomonadales > Rhodanobacteraceae > Oleiagrimonas. The sequence continues at coordinate 385,230 of NZ_JAARLY010000002.1, forward strand.
GCCACTTTTCGCGTTCCTTGGCGCTGAGCAGGGTGAGAAACGCCTCTTCCAGCTTCAGTGTCGAGCGGCTGGGGGCCTGACGCGGGAAGCGCAGGCGCGGAATACCGCCGGGCCAGGGCGTGGTGCGTCGCGTGTCGGTGACGGCGACCACGGCATGATCGTTGGCCAGCAGGCACACGTGCAGTTGCATGTGCGCCTTGGCATCCAGGCGCCGTTCGCGCTTCAGGCGCGCGACCAGGGCCGAGGTCAGTGCCCGGCACAGCGGCGCCAGGGCGCGACCGTCATCGCTGTCGGGCGCTTCCACGCGCACGTCGCGAAGCCGCGCCGGGGCCGCGTCCACGACGCGGGCCAGCGCGCCCAGGCGATCCTCGCGCGGCAGCGCTTCGACGTGGGCGATCACCGCCAGCAACTGGCGCGCGAAAATCAGCTGCGCTTCGTCGCCGAGCAGTCGCGCCGCCGCCTCAGCATCGAGCGCGACAAATTCCACGAACCCTGTGCCGGGCTTGGCGCGGGCATAGCCACCGCCGCCGTGCGTGGCGTCCAGCGCGCCCAGCTCGGCCGCGCATTCGCCCTCGAAGCCGGGGCGGCAATAGGCCAGCAGGCGCGGGCCGTGCACGCCACCGGGCAAGGGTCCGGGCGGAGGGTCCGGCGTGATGCGCGCGGATGCGGAATCGATCACGATGCGGGTTCCGTGTCAGCCGCCCTTGCGGGCCCACACGTCGCGCAGCGTCACGGTGCGGTTGAACACCGGGCGTTCGGCCTGGTGATCGATGCGGTCGGTGACGAAGTAACCCTGGCGTTCGAACTGGAAGCGCGTTTCCGGCGCAGCTTCGGCCGCGGCCGGTTCCACGTAGCCGGTGACCACGCGCTTGGACTCGGGGTTGATGTGTTCCTGGTAGGTCTTGCCGTCGCTTTCATCATCCGGCGCCGGCACCGCGAACAGGCGGTCGTACAGGCGGATTTCCGCGGGCACGCCGTGCTTGGCGCTGACCCAGTGGATGGTGCCCTTGACCTTGCGATCGGTGGCGTTGCCGCCGGGGCGCGTTTCCGGATCGAGCGTGCAGCGCAGCTCAATCACCTCACCGGCCTCGTTCTTGATCACATCCTCGCACTTGACGATGCCGATGCCGCGCAGGCGCACTTCGCCTTCCGGGCGCAGGCGCTTGAAGCCCTTTGGCGGCACCTCGGCAAAGTCGCCGGCCTCGATCCACACCTGGCTGGCGAACGGCACTTCGCGCTGGCCGAAGCTTTCATCCTTGGGATGGTTCGGCATGGCGACGGTTTCTTCGTGCTCGGCCGGCAGGTTGGTGATGGTCAGCTTCAGCGGTTCGAGCACGGCCAGGCGACGTGGCGCGTGGGCGTCCAGGTCCTCGCGCACGCAACCTTCGAACACGCTGTAGTCGATGATCGAGTTCTGCTTGGACACGCCCACGCGTTCGATCAGCAGGCGGATGCCGGCTGGCGTGAAGCCGCGGCGGCGCAGGCCGCGCAGCGTGTTCATGCGCGGATCGTCCCAACCGTCGACCAGGCCCTCGTTGACCAGCGCGGCGAGCTTGCGCTTGGAGGTGATATTGAACGACAGGTTCAGGCGCGAGAACTCGATCTGGCGCGGCTTGGAGGGCGTCGTCGGCAGACCCGCCTCGACCAGCGGCCGCCACAGCTCGGGATCGTTCTTCAAATCCACCTGATCGACAAACCAGTCGTACAGCGGACGATGGTCCTCGAACTCCAGCGTGCACAGCGAATGGGTGATGCCTTCCAGCGCATCGGACAGGCAGTGCGCGTAGTCGTACATCGGGTAGATCGGCCAGGTGTCGCCGGTGTTCTGGTGCGTCACTTTGCGGATGCGATAGATCGCCGGATCGCGCATGTTCATGTTGCCGGCGGCCATGTCGATCTTGGCGCGCAGGGTCTTTTCGCCATCGCCGAACTCGCCCGCGCGCATGCGCCGGAACAGGTCCAGGTTCTCCTCGATGCTGCGCTCGCGGTGCGGCGAATTGCGGCCCGGTTCGGTCAGCGTGCCGCGGTATTCGCGCATCTGTTCGGCGGAAAGGTCGTCGACATAGGCCACGCCCTTGGCGATCAGCTTCTCGGCGGCGCGATAGAACACCTCGAAGTAGTCCGAAGCGTGGCGCAGCTCAACCCATTCAAAGCCCAGCCAGTGCACGTCATCCTTGATGCCCTGCACGAACTCGGGCAGCTCCTTGCCCGGGTTGGTGTCATCCAGGCGCAGGTTGCACACGCCGCCGTTCTCGGCCGCCATGCCGAAGTTCAGGCAGATCGCCTTGGCGTGGCCAATGTGCAGGTAGCCATTGGGCTCGGGCGGGAAGCGGGTATGGATGGTGCTGTGCTTGCCCGAGGCCAGATCCTCGCTGATGATCTGGCGGATGAAATGCTGCACAACGCTGGGTTCGCTCGCCATGGGCTTGGGACTCGTCAATCTGAAACCGTAAAGCAGGCAAGTTTAACCGCTTCCAGGGCCCGCGCGCAGAGGGGCGGCGCACTTGTCGCCCGCGCGTGGTGCGAGTAGCGTTCGAGCCATGCGCATCGTCTATCTGGCCGAGACCATGATCGACGCCCACCTGGTCAAGAACGCACTTGAACAGGCCGGGCTGCCCGCCTTCGTGCTGGGCGAGTATCTCACCGGCGCCGTCGGCGATCTGCCGGCGCGCGACTACGTGCGTGTGGCCGTGCCCGACTCATGCGAGGAAGCGGCCACGCCGATCGTGCAGGAAGTGGAGCGTTCGCTGGTCGAGGCGCGTGAGGCCGTGCGCGAAGACGACGACCGCGCCGGCGAGGGCTTCGATGGCGCCACGCCGTTTCCGGCGTAAGCGTAAAGGTGGTCCAGAATCGATGGCGCGTTATGCTGCGTGGCCCATTGATAGCGCACGCGCCGGTTGAGCCATGCCTGATTTCGATCATCTGATTCGCGACATTCCCGATTTCCCCAAGCCTGGCATTGTGTTCAAGGACATTTCGCCGTTGTTGGGTGATGCCGAGGGTTTCGCCGCCTGCGTGCGGACGCTGGGCGAGGCCTGGCGCGAGTCGAGGATCAGCCATGTGGCCGGCATTGAATCGCGAGGTTTCATCTTTGGCGCGGCCTTGGCCACCGAGCTGGGCGCCGGCTTCGTGCCGCTGCGCAAGCCCGGCAAGCTGCCGGCCGACACCATTGCGGTCGACTACGCGCTGGAGTACGGCCACGATCGTCTGGAAGCGCATGCCGATGCGTTGCCGCCAGGCGCCCGCGTGTTGCTGATCGACGATGTGCTGGCCACCGGCGGCACCCTGCGCGCGGCGGCCGAACTGATCGGGCAATTGGGGGCGACGCTGGCGGGTGCGGCGGTGGTGGTGGAACTGGTCTTTCTCGGTGGGCGTGAACGCTGGCGCGAGTCGGCGCCGCTGACCGCACTGCTGCGCTACGAATAAAGCGGGCGGTGACATCGCCCAGGCCATATTGAAAGCGGCGCGCGACGCAGCCACTTAAGGTTCATCTTCCCGCTTATGTTGGAGTGGCCACATGCTCGGTATCGGTGCCTACAAGCAACGCATGGTTCGTCCCGAGGACGCGCTGCCCGGTCGCGATACGCCGATGCCGGTGGCGCCGCGCCATCTGGTGCTTGATGCGCCGCTGGCCGGCGACTTGCCCGAAACCGAGGTCATCGTGGTCGGCATGGGCTGCTTCTGGGGCGCCGAGCGCCTGTTCTGGCAGTTGCCGGGCGTGGTCAGCACCGCGGTGGGCTACGCCGGTGGCTATACGCCCAACCCCACCTACAGCGAAGTGTGCTCGGGGCAAACCGGGCATACCGAGGCGGTACGCGTGGTGTTCGACCCGGCCAAGGTGAGTCTGGCCAAGGTGCTGAAAACCTTCTGGGAGGGGCACGATCCGACCCAGGGCATGCGCCAGGGCAACGATCGCGGCACGCAATATCGCTCGGCCATCTACATCACCAATCCGGCGCAGCGCGAAGCGGTCGAGTCCAGCCGTGAGGCCTATCAGCGCGCGCTGGAAGCCGATGGCCACGGCGCCATTACCACCGAGATAGCGCCGGCCGGCCCGTTCTATTACGCCGAGGACGCGCACCAGCAGTATCTGGCCAAGTATCCGGGCGGTTACTGCGGGCTCGGCGGCACCGGCGTCAGCTGCCCGTTGGGGCTGGGTACCAGCGCCGGCTGATCAGCGTTCGATACGCAGGGCGCGCACGTAGATCACTTCACAGGCACCGGCGCCGGTGTCGTTGCGGCTGAGCGAGGTGCGCAGCAGGCCGCCATCGATGCGCGCATCGACCAGCTCGCCTTCGATGTGCACCACTTGCCCCACGCGCACGTCGGCCAGTTCCTTGGCGACGTCCTCACTGGCCGGGATCAGGTGCATGTTGGCGCTATGGGTCTCGATGGCGCGGCGGGAAATGGGAAAGTGCGCCACGCGCCAGTGGTAGAAACGGTGCGATTGCGAAATGTTGATCTGCTTGAGCACCGCCGAATCGGACATCGGCCCCCAGCCCAGCGCCAGGTCGGTAGGCACCAGGCGGGCCAGGCGATCGAAGTGATAATCCTCGCGCGCCAGCACGCGTGCGCTCAGTTCAAATTGGGCGCGTGGCATCAGCATGACCTTGCCGTGTGCAAAGGCCCGCGCGTCGCTCAGAGGGTGCTGCTGCGGGGCGTCGGCCACCAGCACCCCGGGTGGCCAGTGCTCGGCGCGTTCGTGCCACATCGAGACCAGCCCGAAGGCCAGAAGCAGCAGCGCCAGTCCGATCCAGAGGCGCATGTCGACGCGCTTATTCGGCGCTGACCGGTGGGGGCGTGCGCCGGGCCTTGTGGCCCAGTGCGTGCGGCGCCAGCGCGGCCAGTGTGTGCGGGTCCAGTAGCTCAGGTGGCAGCGAGGCGATCACCTCGGCCAGGCGCTTGAAGAAGCCGCCCATGGCCGAGCTTTTGCGCCAGACCATGGCAATGCGGCGGCTGGGCGCCTGGCCGCGGAACTCGATCAGGTGCACGTTTTCCGCTTGCGCCACCGGCGGCTTCACGGCCAGTGTCGGCAGCAGCGTGATGCCGACATCGGCGGCCACCATCTGGCGCAGGGTTTCCAGGCTGGTGGCGCGAAAGCCGGATTTTTCACCGGCCCCGGCCAGCTGACACACTTCCAGCGCCTGGTCGCGCAGACAGTGGCCATCCTCCAGCAGCAGCAGGCTTTGGTCAGCCAACTCGTCCATCTTCAGCCACTCGCGCTTGGCTAATGGATGATGGCGCGGCACGGCCAGCAGGAACGGTTCCTCGAACAGGAACTCGGTATGCAGACTGTCCTCGTGGATGGGCAGGGCCAGAATGCCGGCATCCAGCCGCCCTTCGCGCAGGCGCTGCAGCACTACCTCGGTCTTTTCCTCCACCAGCAGCAGTTCCAGCTTGGGGAACGCCCGGCGGATCAGCGGCACCGCGTGCGGCAGAAGATAAGGCCCCAGTGTGGGAAAAATTCCCAGTCGCACGGTGCCCGATTCGGGGTCGCGCGTGCGCCGCGCGATGGATTTGATCTGGTCCACTTCGTTGATGACGTCACGTGCGCGGTCGGCGATTTCGCGGCCCACTTCCGTCAGCAGCACCTTGCGTGGCGCACGCTCGACCAGGGCCACGCCCAGCTCCTCTTCCAGCTTCTTGATCTGGGTGGACAGGGTCGGCTGGCTGACAAAGCAGGCTTCGGCGGCGCGGCCGAAGTGACGGTGCTCGGCCAACGCCACCAGGTAGTGCAGGTCACGCAGATTCATGGCGGGTGTTCCTATTGGCGCACGCTATGGAAGTCAAATGTAGCATTTGTGCTGTCGATGTAAGTGTCCGTGCCCTGTGGACTGTGCCTTTCGGCACGTGCTGGCATGTTCGCGCGCGTGGAAAGGTGCTTGGCTGGTTATATGTCCCTGGGGAACCCGTTCCATGCATCGCATGATCCGTCCGCTTGTTCTGACCGCGCTGGCTGCCTGTTGCAGCGCCTCGTTTGCCGCCACCGACCACGCGCCACTGGAAAAGCTGCCGCGCTGGGCCGTGCCGGAAGGTTATTCGCTGGCGCTGCGTATCGATCCGACTCGCGCCAGTTACAGCGGCAGTACCGTGATCAAGGTGGATCTCAAGAAGGCCACCGATCACATCTGGCTGCACGGCAAGGAGCTGAAGGTATCCAAGGTCAGCTTCACCACCGCCGACGGCAAGGTGCACGCGGCCAAGTACGTCAACGCCGCGCCGAAGGAAGGCGTGGTGCGCGTGGATCTGGGCCAGACCGTCAAGCCGCAGACGCTGACGCTGACGTTCGCCTTCAGCGCGCCGTTCAACCAGCAGCTGCAGGGCCTGTACAAGGTGACCCACGCCGGGCGTCCGTACACCATGACGCAGATGGAGCCGGTGAGCGCGCGCTACGCCTTCCCCAGTTTCGACGAGCCGGACTTCAAGACGCCTTACTCGATCAGCCTGACCATTCCCGATGATGAAGTGGGCGTGGCCAACACCAAGCAGGTCAGCAAGGTCGAGAATGGCCATGGCTGGAAGACGTTGACCTTCGCTCCCACCAAGCCGCTGCCGACCTACCTGGTCGCCTTTGCCGTGGGGCCGTGGGATGTGGTCGACGGCCCGACCATCCCCGCCGACAAATACCGCAGCGAACCGATCCGCCTGCGCGGCATCGCCGCCAAGGGCGAAGGCCCGCGCATGAAGCGCTCGCTGGCGCAGACGCCGAAGATCATCCAGACGCTGGAAAACTACTACGGCTTCGGCTATCCGTTCGGCAAGCTGGACCTGCTGGCGGCGCCGGATTTCTCTGCCGGCGCGATGGAGAACGCCGGCCTGGTCACCTTCCGAGACTGGTATCTGTTGCTGGACAAGGATTCCTCGCCGCGTTACGTGCAAGGCTCGTTCAATGTGCAGGCGCATGAGCTGGCGCACCAGTGGACCGGCGACACCGTGACCATGGCCTGGTGGAACGATCTGTGGCTGAACGAGTCGTTCGCCACCTGGATGCAGCAGAAGGTGGCCATGAAGCTGCATCCTTCCTACCGCACCGATCTGGATCGCATCACCGGCGCGCAGCACGCCATGAGCAACGACAGCCTGGTCAGCGCGCGCAAGATCCGTCAGCCGATCACCGGCAATGGTGACATCGAAACCGCCTTCGACGGCATCACCTATCAGAAGGGTGCTGCAGTGCTTGGCATGTTCGAAGGCTACGTCGGCGACAAGACCTTCCAGAAGGGCATGCGCGCCTATATCCAGCAGCACAAGTTCGGCAACGCCACCGCCGATGACCTGGTCGATGCCATCGCCGAGGCCGCCGGCAAGGGCAAAACCTTCAAGCATGCCTTCAACAGCTTCCTGGATCAGTCCGGCGTGCCGGTGGTCGAAACCAAGCTCGATTGCAGTGGCCATAAGGCCGTGCTGCACCTGAAGCAGAGCCGCTACCTGCCGCTGGGTTCCAAGGGCAGCCCGGATCGCACCTGGGGCGTGCCGGTATGCGTGCGCACCGGTGCCGGCAAGAATGCGGTCCAGTGTGACCTGCTCAGCGCCGCTACCGGCAGCATGACGCTGGCTACCGGTGGCAGTTGCCCGGCGTTCTATATGCCCAATGCCGAGGCGCGTGGTTATTACCGTTTCGCCATGGATCGCGCCGATCTGGCCAAGCTGACGGCGCACGTGAAGCAGCTCGATGACCGCGAGCAGCTGGCCTATGCCGATGCCATCGATGCCGGTTTCCACCGCGGTGACCTCAACGCGGCTGACGCCCTGGCGGCGATGAAGCAGCTGGCGTCCTCCAGCCAGCGCAAGGTGGCACTGGCGCCGCTGGATACGGTGGGCTGGATCTGGCGCCACGAGGCGACCACGCCGGCGCAGCGCAAGGTGCTGGCCGATGCGGTGAGCGCGGCCTATCTGCCGCGTCTTGAGAAGCTGGGCTACCAGCGTCGTGACGGCGAATCGGCCGATGATGCGCTGATGCGTGGCTCGCTGGCCGGTTTCCTGGGCCTGCAAATCAAGGTGCCCAGCGTGCGTCAGCATTTGTTGAGCCTGGGCGAAAAGGCGCTTGAGCGCACCCACGACGGCCATTTGAACCTGGATGCGGTCAACCCGGACCTGCTGGCCTCGGCGCTGGGCGTGGCCGCGCAGGAGAAGGGCAAGCCGGTGGTGATGGCACTGGAAACCGAGATTGGCCGCGCCACCGATCCGTCCAAGCGCAATGCCATGTTGTCGGCGCTGGCCGACGTGCATGATGTGGCGCTGACCGACCGGATACGCGACTTCGCCCTGGGCAAGCAGGTGAAGGTGGGCGAGATGGCCATGGTGCTGCGCGGCGGCCGCGACACGCCGGCCGAGCGCGATGCGGCGTGGACCTGGTTCACCGGGCACTACGACCAGATCGTCAAGCGCACCGGCACCTTTGCCACCGGCTACCTGCCCAACCTGTTTGGCGGTGGCGGCTGCTCGCTGGCCGAAGCCAACCGTCTTGAGGCCTACTTCAAGCCCAAGCTGGCCGACTTGTCCGGCGCCGATCGTGGCCTGGCTCAGACCACCGAGTCGATCCATCTGTGCGCCGCACTCAAGGCCAAGCAGGGTGGCTTCGACCTGACGCACTGAGCGCCCCAGGCTCTCTTGTGTCACCGGCAAGCCGGGTCGCCTTCGCGGGTGCCCGGCTTGCTTTTTAACCCCCGTCCATGTGGCCTGGGTTAGGCTTGCGGGCATCTCATGTGCCTTGGAGGGCCAAGCATGATCAAGCGAGGGATGCTGATGGGGGCCGCGAGCGGCGCGGTCATGCTGGCTGCCGCCTTGATGCCGGCGGCCGCGCAATCGCGGAGCCATGGCAGGCTCGATGTTGGGCAGGCGCCAGTGTATGCGCTGCAAACGTCCTCGGCGGCCTCCTGGTCGCCGCCCATTGCCGGGCTGGATACGCGTGTGTCATTGCCGGCACAGGTCGCCCCTGCGCGTGGGGGCTTGGGGGCGCAGGCGACTCATGTTGCCTGGGTGGGCCATTCGGCTGGGAAATCGCCGTGGCCTTGTTCGCGGCGCCCGGTGATGTCCTCGCATACCAACTCCGCGCGCACGGCGGCCCTGACTATGCTGGCGCTGGCGGTCACCGGCCGTTCGGTAAGCGATGATTCCGCGGGTTCGGCTATCTGCCAGCCTGCGGGGCGTTGAACAGGCGCGGCTGAAGTGCCGCCCGCGCGGTTTTACGTTGTGCTAACCGAGGGCTGGCTAAGTTGAAGGCGGAACGACTACGAGGGCCCACGGATGAAGCGCTCCATGATGTTCGCCACGCTGCTCGCCGCCACGCTGACCTGCTCGTCGGCGCTGGCATCGGATACGGCCCACGCCCAGGACTGGGCGCACCGGCGGGCGACTTCTCCATCGACGACGCCCGGGGCGATGCCAACCATCGCAGGGCTGGATACGCGGCTGGCGCTGACTACCACCGCGGCCGAGCGCACGGGCGCCGTGACCGGTCTGTCGTTGCCCACGGTGCGGCCGGTGCTGCAGTTTGGCCTGTCCCAGGTGTTGGGGAGTCCTGCCTGGCAGCTTGGCCTGGGTCCGTCGTATGCCACGCATATGTCTTTGGACCCGCAACCGTTTGGGCCGGTCACGCCGCTGCCGGTGCTGGTGCGTGACGACCTGGTCCAGCTTGGACACGACGGTCCGTACGCTTACGGCAGTCAGTGTCAGGCCGGTCCAGGGCACCCGTTGGCCTGTCGCTGGCTGACACGCGGTGAGGCCGAGGCCGCGCGTACCCGTATCGGCTCACCGGTGAGCGCCGAACTGTTCGACGGCGCTCCTCCCGGTCTTTCGGCTCGCGGTCAGCGCCACTACAAAGACCTGATGAATGCCCGTCGCCGCGCGCATCATCACCATCACGACGACCGGCCGCCGTCTCACCCGGCCAAAGACAAGCACTTGAGCGACGACCGCCGCCACTGAACCACGCCCATCTTCGGGCTAACGCTTGTTCGACACCGGCTGACGGTGCCCGCCATGCGCATCGATAAAGGCCATGGCATCGCGCATGGACGGAATCTTGTGTTCGAACTTCGGTGACATCGACAGCAGCAGTCCGGCATGGCCAATGCCCGGATAGATATGCATGGTGACCGGTTCGTCGTGGGCGCGAAGTGCGGTGGCCAGTGAAATGGCGTTGCTCGGCCAGACGGTCTGATCGGCCTGGCCCTGTTCCAGCAGCATGGGCGGCTCATTGCCGTTGACGAAGTGCACCGGCTGCGATTTTTCCTGTTCGGCGTGGGTAGTGCCGAACAGATCGATATAGACCTGCTGCTTCAACGGCAGAAAATCGTACGGGCCGGCCAGGCCGATGAAGCCGCTCAGATCACGCGGTTTCATGTCGACGCTTTTCAGCCAGCTGGCGTGGGTGGCCAGCAGCGCGCCGATATGTGCGCCGGCCGAGTGTCCCATCACGAACAGCTCCTCCGGGTTGCCGCCAAATTCGCCCGCGTGTTGGCGTGCCCAGGCAACGGCTTCAGCGCCATCGTGCATGAAGCCATCCAGATGCACCTTGGGGTATTTGCGATAGTCGGGCACCACCGCCACCACGCCGTGGCGCGCCAGCGCGCGACCGGCCCAGGCGTACTGGCCGCGTTTGCCGTCCTGCCAGGCACCGCCATAAAAGAACACCACCACTGGCGCGTTTTGCGCGTTTGCCGGGCGGTATACATCCAGTTTCAGCTGGTGCCGGGCATCGAACACAATACCCGTCCGGCTGCTGAGGCCATGCGTGCCACTGGTGGCGTTCATGGCGCCGAACAGCGCCGCCGAGCAGCCGCTGACCAGTAGTGTCAGCGCCGCGGTGGCCAGTCGCGCGCTCCAGCGCGCGAGTGTGCGTCGTTGGAAGGATCGATCGCTGGATGGGCTCATGTGGGGCAGGCTAAAGCGGGCCGCGTGTGCGAAACGTGCGCGCTGGGTACACTGGTGGGGCGACTTAACTGCCATCAGGTGCCCGCATGACCGACGTACGCGCATGGATTCGCGCCGCCGCGACCCGCCTGGGTGATCGCCTGGAGGCCGAACTTCTGGTTCTGCACGTGCTGCGCCAGCAGCGCGCGTGGCTGTTCGCGCATGATGACCACCCGCTTTCCGCACCGCAGGTACGCCAGCTCGAAGCGATGGTGGAACGGCGTCGCCAGGGCGAGCCGATTGCCTACATTCTGGGTCGTCGCGGTTTCTGGTCGCTGGATCTGGAAGTGACGCCAGCCACGTTGATTCCGCGCCCTGAAACCGAGCTGCTGGTGGAATGGGCCTTGACCAAGCTGCCATTCGAAGCGGCATCACGGGTAGCCGATCTTGGCACTGGATCGGGCGCCATTGCGCTGGCGCTGGCCAGCGAGCGCCCCAGTGCGCAGATTGTGGCCACCGATGTCAGCGATGCGGCACTGCGCGTGGCACGCCACAATGCTCGTCGGCTGGGGCTGGCCAATGTGCGTTTTGCCGAGGGCAGCTGGTGCACGGCATTACAGCCGCCGGCGTTCGACCTGATCGTTTCCAACCCGCCTTACATCGAGAGCGGCGATGCGCATCTTGAGCAGGGCGATCTGCGGTTCGAGCCGGCCTCAGCCCTGGCTTCCGGGCAGGACGGTCTGGACGATATCCGCGCGATTCTCGCCGATGCCCGGTCGCATCTGAAGGCGGATGGCTGGCTGGCCTTCGAGCATGGCTGGAATCAGGGCGCAGCGGTGCGTCAGCTGCTCGCCGATGCCGGCTACCGCGAGGTGTTCACCGCGCAGGATCTGGAAAGTCGCGATCGCATCAGTGGCGGGCGTTGCCCGTCGGCCTGAGCACTGTCCGTCACGATCCCTTCGACGGCGCCGGGTGCGGCACGCCATCGCGGATTGGCTGGCCGAAGTCCGGTGTGCCATCGGCGTTCCAGTGGAACGGTTGCATGCGAGGCGCGCGGCGGTCGGTGCACTTCCAGTTCGGGCCGCCATTGGCGTGATAGAGAATCCAGTCCTGGCTGCCATCGGGTGACTTGAAGAAGGCGTTGTGACCGGTGGCGTAAACGCCGTGGGCCGGGTCCTGCTGGAACACCGGTTGTGCCGATTTGTGCCAGGCGCTGGCGTGCGTCAGGTCGGCGCCGGCCTTGGCGCTGAGCATGCCCAGCGCGTAGTGGTCGGACCAGCAGGCGCTGGCCGAGTAGGTGAGAAACACCTTGTCGCCCGGGCCTTTGAGAAATTCCGGCGCTTCCATGATCTTGCGCCCGCCGTACATTTCCCACGGTTTGGTCGGGTGGGCAATGTCCACCTGCGGCCCGGTCAGCGTCCAGGGGTTTTTCATGCGCGCCAGGATCAGGTCGCTGTGGTCGTCGACATAGGCCGAGTACACGAAGTACCAGCGCCGATGCAGCTGGAACACCGTGGCATCGATGCCCGGCAGGGTAGCGTTGACCTGGCCCTTGGATACCCAGTGCCCGCGCGTGGGATCGGCGGCGGTGTTCTCCAGCACATAAATGTGCCGATGCGCATCATCGTCGTGACCCTTCTCGGCGCCGGTGTAATACAGATACCAGGCGCCATCGATGTAATGCAGCTCCGGCGCCCAGATCGAGGTCGAGCCCGGACCGCTCGCCGGCGGGCGCCACACCACCACCGGCTTGGCCTGGCCGAGCCTGGCCATGTCGGCGGTCTTCCACAGTGCAATGCGATTGCCCAGCGTGTTGGTGTAGTAGTAGAAGCCGTCGTGCCGGATGACCCACGGGTCGGCACCCGACGGCAGCAATGGATTGGTATAGGTCTCGGTGCCGGCCAGCGCCTGCGTGGCGCAGAGGGTGGCCAGGGTGGCGGCAAGAGTGGTGGCCAGGCGTGAGGACATCAGACGGTTTCCCGATATGGATGCGTAAAAACATACCATACGATCTATATGCTTGCGGGCGCTTGTCAGCCAACGTGCTGGGCACAAGAAACGCCGCCCGTGGGCGGCGTTTTGATCAGGTGGGAAACAACCCCCGGCCGGCGACGGCAGCTCAGCCGTGGGCGGCTTTGATACCCGCCTTGGGGAAGCGCGCGGCGATGGCGCGGCGCATGCTGGGAAGATCCAGCCCGGCCATGCTCAGCACTTCCTCGCGGCTGCCGTGTTCCAGGTACACATCGGGCAGACCCAGGTGCAGTACCGGCAGGCTGACGCCATGCGCAGCCAGGCATTCGGCCACGCCGGCGCCGGCGCCGCCAGCGATCACATTGTCTTCCAGTGTGACGAAACCCTGGTGGCTTTCGGCCAGCTCCAGGATCAGCGCCTCATCCAGCGGTTTGACGAAGCGCATGTTGACCAGCGTGGCATCCAGTTCGGCAGCCAGCTCCGCTGCCGGGCCGAGCATGGCGCCGAAAGCGAGCAGCGCCAGCCCATGGCCACGACGGCGCAGTTCCGCCTTGCCGATGGGCAGCGACTCCAGCTCTTCGTGGATCGCCACCCCCGGACCGGTGCCGCGCGGATAGCGCACCGCGGCCGGACCGCGATGGCGGAAACCCGTGGTCAGCATGGCGCGGCATTCGTTCTCGTCGGCCGGGGCCATCACCACCATGTTGGGCAGGCAGCGCAGGTAGGAAAGATCGAAGCTGCCCGAGTGAGTATCGCCATCCGGGCCGACCACGCCGGCGCGGTCGATGGCAAACAGCACGTCCAGATTCTGCAGGTCCACATCGTGGATGGCCTGGTCGAAGGCGCGCTGCAGGAAGGTGGAGTAGATCGCCACCACCGGTTTGGCGCCTTCGCAGGCCATGCCGGCGGCCAGCGTCACCGCGTGCTGTTCGGCAATGGCGACATCGAAATAGCGCTCCGGGTACTCACGCGAGAAACGCACCAGACCGGAGCCTTCGCGCATGGCCGGGGTGATGCCCAGCAGCGATTCATCAGCGGCAGCCATGTCGCACAGCCAGTCGCTGAACACGTCGGTATAGGTCTGCTTGCCCTTGGCCTTCTTGGCCAGGCCCGCGCTGGGATCGAACGGCCCCACCGCATGGTATTCGATCTGCGCGCTCTCGGCCGGCGCGTAACCCTTGCCCTTGGTGGTGACCACGTGCAGCAGTTGCGGACCGGGCAGGTCTTTCACCGTGCGCAGCGCGGTGACCAGCTTGTCCATGTCGTGGCCGTCGATGGGGCCGGTGTAGTGAAAGCCCAGTTCCTCGAACAGCGTCGAGGGTACGAACATGCCCTTGGCGTGTTCTTCCCAGCGCTTGAAGAAGCGTCCGGCCACCGATTGCTTGGGGATCGCCCGCTTGGCGCGCTCGCGCCAGCTGTTGAGCGTACCGCTGGCCAGCATGCGCGCCAGCATCTTGGTCAGTGCGCCGACGTTCTCGCTGATCGACATGCCGTTGTCGTTGAGGATCACCAGCATGTTCGGCTCGACGTCACCGGCGTGGTTCATGGCCTCAAAGGCCATGCCGGCGGTCATCGCGCCATCGCCGATCACCGCCACCACCTTGCGCGGGTCGCCGCGGCGCTGGTTGGCGATGGCCATGCCCAGCGCGGCCGAGATCGAGGTCGAGGAATGGCCGACGCCAAAGGTGTCGTACTCGCTCTCGCCACGACGCGGGAACGGCGCCAGGCCGTCCTTTTTCTTGATCGTGGTGATGCGGTCGCGACGCCCGGTCAGGATCTTGTGCGGATAGCACTGGTGGCCGACATCCCACACCAGCCGGTCGTTGGGCGTATCGAACAGCCAGTGCAGGGCGACGGTCAATTCGACCACGCCCAGGCCCGCGCCGAAATGGCCGCCGGAGCTGGCAACCGATTCGATGAGGAAGGCTCGCAGCTCGTCGGCCACGGTCTGCAGCGACTCTTCGGAGATATGCCGAAGGTCGGCCGGCGACTCGATACGGGAAAGGTGAGGATAGCGGCTGGCGTCGATCATGTCGGGTATTTTCGCACTACCGGGCCGCGCTGTCCCAGTGGCGGCGCCAACCCGTTCATGACGCCTATTGTTGGATGCCGCGGCGGGCACGGCAAGGGCCCTCGGATGGCCGTTGGCGGGCAGCGCTGCGAAAGGCGCTAGATCGGGCGCGGCGGCTTTTTCGGCATGCGCGCCTGCAGGAAGTCCATCTGGTCGGCCAGAATATTGCGATTGGACAGGATCAGATGCTCTACCCAGCTGGGGCGATAGGGCACCGCCAGCAGCGGCATATGCGCTTCCTGCGGCGTGCGATTGCGCTTTTTCAGATTGCAGCGCACGCAGGCGCAGACCACGTTTTCCCAGATATCCTGGCCGCCGCGCGAGCTGGGCACCACGTGGTCACGGGTCAGCGCCTGACGCGAGAAATGCTCGCCGCAGTACAGGCACAGCTGCTTGTCACGGGCGAACAGCGCTGCGTTGGTGAGCGCGGGTGAGGGGTCGATGGCGCGATGGTGGCAATGTCCGGTGCTGGCCACGATAGGGTGCAGATCCAGCGTGCTGCGCAGGCCGCTGGCGCGGTGCGTGCCGCCGTGGATGGTCAGGCACGGATCGCCCAGCGTCCAGGCCACGACACCCCTTACATATAGGCAAACCGCGTCCTGCCAGCTGATCCAGTCGAGGATGCGGCCGGCGGCGTCCAGCGACAGCACCCGGGTCGAGTGCAGGTCGCCCCTGCGTCTAGGCTCATGCAGCATGGTGACCCTTCACACCGTGGCGATAAGGATGTTCCGTACTACTTGCGTGTGTTGCAGTGGCTTTCGGCTGCCAGCATAACCGAAAAAGATGACATTTCATGCACTTTGCATGCCGGCAATGGCAACGGCGACAGGCTCTTACGGTGTCCTTCAGGCGCTGTTATAGTGGCCGACCTAGAGCCATCGCCGCCGTGGATGATGTCGGGTGCCGGAGGGGCTGCCCGGACGGTGGCAAAAGAGGATAAGAAACGTGAGTGAAGTGCTTTTCTATGAACGCCCCGTGCCGCTGAACCGCAGCGAGCATCGTGACCTGCGCATCCGTCCGCTGCCGGGCATCGGCTTTGCCTCCAAGGCGCACTCGGTGCCGTTGACCGGCGTCGAGTTCGTGCCCGCCGCGCGTGACGTGCCGATCCTGTTTGGCGGCACCAGCAAGGACGATGCCGGTCCGATGGCCCTGCTTGGCCTGCGCCAGAACGAGAACCTGTTCGTCGGCGAGGACAACCGTTGGGTGGAAGGCGCTTACGTGCCCGCCTTCGTGCGCCGGTATCCGTTCGTGCTGGCCGAAAAGCCGGAAGGCGCCGAGGGCGATGACTTCACCGTGTTCCTGGACGAGGCCTATGAAGGCTTCAGCAAGGACGAGGGCGAACGCCTGTTCAACGAGGACGGCACCGACACCGAAACCCTGCAGAACGCCGTGCGCTTCCTGGGCGAGTTCCAGGAGCAGGTCAAGCACACCCAGGCGCTGATGGCCACGCTGCGCGAGCATGACCTGCTCGAGCCGCGTTCGATCCGCGTCGAGAACAAGAACGGCAAGGGCCTGGTGCTCAACGGCCTGTTCGTGGTCAACGAAGAAAAGCTGCGTCAGCTGCCGGCCGAAGTGGTCCACGGCATGATGCAGAACGGCCAGCTGGGCTGGATCTTCGCGCACCTGATCTCGCTGGCCAACGTCGACCGACTGATCGCGCGCCTGAACGAGCGCGTGCCGGAAGGCGATCTGGCGCCGGAAGGCGAGGGTGAGAAGCCGACGGTCAACTGATCGTCCGCACTCGCCGGATCGGTTCGACCAGAAAACCCCGTCGCGTCAGCGGCGGGGTTTTTTTAATGGCATCACCGTCAGTGATGTCTCAGCGTATCGGCTTGGCCAGGCGCAGCAGGTCGGTATCGTAGCCGGCCGCGGCGTAGATGCGACGCGCGCGTTCGTTGCCGGGAAACACCGCCAGCGTGACCAGGTGGCAGCCGTGTTCACGGGCCCAGTCCTCGGCGTGCTCCAGCAGCGCGCGACCAGCGCCCTTGCCGTCCCAGACCGGCGCCACCGCCAGGTCGGAAATGTGGCAGTTGGTGCGGCCGTTGAAGAAATCCTGCACTTTTTGCAGATGGGCGAAGCCCACGCTCTTGCCGGTATCGGCATCCTCCAGCACGAACAGAAAGCTGTTGGCCGGCTCATCCTGCAGGTGGTGATTGAGGTCCTCGCGGATGCCCTCGATGCACTCGTTGCGGCGGCGCCAGACGGGCAGCGGAAAGTCGACGAAGCGTGGCGCAAGGCCAAGGATGAAGCGGTCATCGTTGGCGTCGGCCAGACGAATGCGAAACGGCGAATCGCTCATGGGAGTTCGGCGTGCGGGTCAGCGGGAGTGGTGGCTGTCTTTCTACACCCACCGGCGGCGCACGCATAGCCCTGCAGGCACCACCGGTGGTCCCGTTCAGTGCACGTCGGGCAGCGCGTCCAGGCCACTTTGCATCGCCGCCAGGTGCGTGTGCACGCGCGGCAGGATGCGCGCGAAGTAAAAGCGCGCCGTATCACGCTTGTCGCGCGCAGCATCCGGAGCAAGGCCGCTGTCCGGCAAGGCCACTACGGCGCGGGCCCAGAAATAGCCCAGCGCGATGTAGCCGGCATAGAACAGGTAATCGACGGCCGCCGCGCCCAGTTCATCGGGGTTTTTCGTGGTGCGCGCGCCCAGCTCCTGGGTCAGTTCGCTCCAGGTCTTGGCATGTACCGCCAATGGGCCGACGAAGGCGGCCAGCGACTCATTGCTGGCATGTTGCTGGCAGAAGCCGGCGATCTCTTCCAGGAACAGGCGCAGGCCCGCGCCCTTGAGCTGCATCACCTTGCGGCCGAGCAGGTCCAGCGCCTGGATCTGCGTCGTGCCTTCGTACAACGTCGTGATGCGCGCGTCGCGGGCAAATTGTTCAATGCCGTGCTCGGCGATATAGCCATGGCCGCCGTAGGTTTGCAGCGCGTGGTAGGTGCACTCCACAGCCGCTTCAGTCAGCAAGCCCTTGCAGATGGGAATCAGGAAACCCAGCAGTTGGCCGGCGCGCTCGCGCTCGGCCTGATCGGTGCTGCGCTCCTCGATATCGGCCTGCAGCGCGGCGTACAGCACCAGTGCGCGACCGCCCTCGGCAAAGGCGCGTTGGGTCAGCAGCATGCGTCGCACGTCCGGGTGCACGATGATCGGATCGGCCGCCTTGTCGGTGGCCACCGCGCCGGACAGCGCGCGCATCTGCAGACGCTCGCGGCAGTAGGCCAGGCTGTTCTGGTAGGCGCGCTCGATCAGCGACAGGCCCTGGATGCCGACCGCCAGACGCGCGGCATTCATCATGGTGAACATGGCCATCAGGCCCTTGTGCGGGGCGCCGATGAGATAGCCCTCGGCGGCGTCGAAATTCATCACGCACGTAGCCGAGCCCTTCAGGCCCATCTTGTGCTCGATGGCACCGGCGGCCACGGTGTTGCGCTGCCCCAGACTGCCGTCGGCGCCGAGCTTGAACTTGGGCACGATGAACATGGAAATGCCGCGGCTGCCGGCCGGTGCGTCGGGCAGGCGGGCCAGCACCAGGTGCACGATGTTTTCGGCAAAGTCATGCTCGCCGGCGGTGATGAAAATCTTCGTTCCGCTGATGCGGTAGCTGCCATCATCGGCCGGCTCGGCGCGTGTCTTGAGCAGGCCCAGATCGGAGCCGGCCTGCGGCTCGGTCAGGCACATCGAGCCGGTCCAGCGACCTTCCACGATGGGCACCAGATAGCGCCGGCGCTGTTCCTCGGTGCCGTGCATTTTCAGCGCATCTACCGCGCCCTGCGAGAGCAGCGGATAGGTGCCCCAGGCCAGGTTGGCCGAGTCGATCATTTCCTTCACTGCTGCGCCGATGGTTTCGGGCAGGCCCTGACCACCGTAGGTCTCCGGTGCGGTGAGCCCGGCCCAGCCGCCGTCCACGTATTGTGCGTAAGCCTCCTTGAAGCCGGCCGGTGTGGTCACGGTCTGACTGGCCTTGTCGTAATGGCAGCCTTCGGTATCACCCACCTGGTTCAGCGGTGCCAGCACCTGCTCGTTGAAGCGTGCCGCCTCGCCCAGCACGGCATCGATCAGCTCGCGGTTCAGCGCCTGGCCACCGGGAAGGGCAGCCAGCGCGGTATCGGCGCCCAGCAGGTCATAGAGCGCAAAGCGCATGTCATCGACGGGAGCGGAGTAGAGCGTCATGCGGCAGTCCTTTGTAATGCGTGGGCCAGCGAGTGGGGTGTGAAAGCCTTTAGCGGAAGGTGTTGTCGATGCCGGGCACGGGCGAGAGCCAGTTCTTGCCGCTGACATCGAAGGTGCGTGGCTTTTTGGCCTTTTCGGCGATGGCCGTGACCTGGCCCTTCAGCTGATAGGTGGCCGACACCGAGCTGCCCTTGTTGGCCAGCTTGGCCAGCGCCTGGCCGGCGGCGCTTTGCGGGGCCAGGTCGATGTGCGTGACATCGGCGGCAAACTCGGGGATGGAGAGATTCAGCGCCTGCTTGAGCTGACCGGCGGGCTTCTGCTGCACCGTCAGCGCCATGTCCAGCGCGGTGAACTTCATGCCCACGTAACTGTTGTTCTGGATGCGCAGGGTGATGTCCCAGTGGCCGTTGGCCGCAAGGTGCAACTCCTGGATGGAGACAATCGGCGGAAAGATCGGTTTTTTCGGCTTGCCGCAGGCCACCAGGCCCATTGCAAGCAACGACAACGCCAGCCAGCGCATGGAACCTCGCATACCGTCTCTCCAAACGATCGTTTAAATGCCGCCCCGATTCTAACGCGAAGTGGGCGTGCGCCAAGTGTGCGTGTCCCACCGGTTCCGTCGGCGGCCGCAACGCGGCATCATCAGCGATTCTTTCGTCTTTCCCGCCAGGTCCGTCATGACCCGTCGCATCGTTGCCCGCCGTTCGCCCATCCACGGTAACGGCGTTTTCGCCGTCGCGCCCATCAAGGCCGGCGAGGACGTGATCGAATACAAGGGCAAGCGCATCAGCCACGAGCAGGCTGACGACCTTTATGGCGATGGCGCCGAGTCCGGGCACACCTTCCTGTTCACGCTCAACCAGGACTGGATCATCGACGCCAACCAGAGTGGCAACAGCGCGCGCTGGATCAACCACAGCTGCGCACCGAACTGCCAGGCTTACGTGGAGGAGTCCGAAACGGGTGACACGCGCCGCGACCGCGTGGTCATCGAAGCCCTGCGCGACATCGCTCCTGGCGAGGAGCTGACCTACAACTACGGCATTCGCCTGGACGTGCCGCACACCGCGCGCATGAAAAAGCTCTGGGCCTGCCGCTGTGGCGCGGCCGCATGCACCGGCACGCTGCTGCAACCCAAACGCTGAGCTTTCAGCGCCGCGCGAAGGGTTTGGCCGCGGCCAGCGCGTGCATCATGCGCGCCACGTTGAGGCCATGGCGCGCGGCCAGTTTCAGTGCCGCCGGGCTGGGGGCGCGCTCACGCATGGCGGTGGTTTCGGTGCGAATCCATGGCCCCCAGGGTGTGCCGCCGTGCGCGTAGCCGGGCATGGACTTGGGTAGCGGCACCGGCACCATGCCCATGGCGGCGAAGGCCGACAGCACGCCCAGCAGGGCCTGATCGCAACCGCCGCCGGCATTGCCGTAGCCACCGCCGGTAGCAAACGCGCCGACCGGTTTGCCTTCCAGGTGATCGTCCATCCACACCGGATTGCAGCCGTCGATAAAGCGCTTCAGCCGCCAGTCCATGCCGGCCATGTGCACCGGCGTGCCGGCGAGCAGACCATCGCAACGGGCCAGGTCCTTGCCGCTGGCGCGGCTGGCCTGGCGCAGCACCACATGCGTGTCGGCGTGCCCGCGGGCGCCCTCGGCGACGTGTTCGGCCATGTCTCGGGTGTGCCCATCTTCGCTGGCATAGACCACCAGCAGGCGCAGGCGGGGTGACGAACTCATGCGCAGGCTCCATGAAGATCCGGGCGCCGATGCTGGTCAAATCCGGCGCCGGCCACAAGCGGCGGTGCAGCACCGCTGCCGATACAACAAGGCCGCGGACGCCTTCGATGGCGTGCCGCGGCCTTTCAAGAACACCGGCGGACATGGCCGGTGTTCTGGCCGTCGCGCTTACTTGCCGCGCGCGCTGTAGGAGAGGCTGACGGCGATCTTGTCGCCCTTTTTCACCTTGGAGATGGACGAAGCCGACAGCGGAATGCGCAGCTTCTTGCCGTCCTTGGTCTTGACCGCGACCACGTCGGTGCCACTGTCGACCGAGGTGATGGTGCCGGTCACGCTGTCCGAGCCGGAGGTCGGCTTGCTGGCCTGCGACTGGCCGGCTGCGGCGCCGGATGCCTGCGGTGCAGCGAAAGCCATCGGTGCGGCGGCGAGCAGGGCCACGGCCAGGGCAGTGCGGATGCGGGTCGGCTTGATCATGGTGTCCTCCTTCCTTTATGAGCGTTGGAGCCATCTACCCTGCAACAGATTGCGTGTAGTGTCCCTAAATGCATTCATCTTCATTCATCTAGATGAATGCGCCGGTGAAACTTGTACGCGTGCTGCGGCATCCAATACGGATTGTTCCACCGTGGGGCGCTGGCGCGCGGTGGTGATTCGTGTTCCCCTCGGCTGCTGCATGAGTGCAAACGACCCCAACCGCGACCACCGTCAGGACCCGCATCGCTGGCATCTGAGTGATGACCACGTCGCCGTGGCGGCCGACGTGCAGGGCCAGCGCCAGGCGCTGCGTTCCCTGCGAGCGCTGCGTGACCGGCCGATGCCGCGAGAGCGCGCGCTGCGTGTGCTGGCCGTGGCCGTCACCGTACTGCTGCACGTGGTGCTGATACTGGGCATGATGCGCGCCATGCATCCGCGCCCCTGGGTTTTTCCCGCGCCGCTGAAGCAAAACAATGATGTGCTCATGGTGCGTCTGATCAGCCATCGGGCGACACGGACCAAGGCACCGCCTGCCCTCAAGGTTCTGCCCGAGCGCGAGCGCACCGCCATGTCCACGCCGCCACCGAAGAAAAAGCCCGTGACTAAGCGCCCGCCGCCGGCAGATACCGCCGCGCCAGCGGGCGACCAAAAGGCGCCGCCGGCGGACCAGACGGCCCTGAAAATCTACGGCCGTGATGGTCAGCTGCACGTCAGCAAGAGCGCCCTTGAGCACCTGCACGGGAAGGAAAAGGCGCCGGCGTACGTGGCCCATTCGCTCAAGGGCAACAGCGACGTGATGACGCGCCAGACCAGCCGCGTCAAATACAAGGCCACGCGCTTTTCCAAGGACTGGAAGCCGGACAACGAAACCATTGTTGGCGCCGCCGTGCGGCACGTGATCGAAGCGACCAGCGAGAAGGCCACGGTCAATCTGCCCGGTCACACGCATCTGCACTGCAAGACGGTATTGTTCGTGTTGCCGACCGGTTGTGGCATTCCACCGGACAAGGCGCCGCCGGAGAGTGACGACAGCCGCCTGAACATGGCGCCGGCAGCGTTGGTAAAAGGTGTGGGCCCCAAGCAGCACATCAGCGCCAAGGAGTGCGCGCGCATCCGCAAGGCGGGCCAACCGCTGCCCGAAAGCTGCAAGAAGTCCAAGGAGGCCGCGCAGCGTTTCCACGTCGACGATGGCCGTGGATCGTGACCGGCTGACACACGCTTGATGGGTGCGCATGTCTATACTCATGCACATTCCAGGGGGAGGCAGGGCATGCGGCAACACCGGCGCGGGCACATTGTCCGCAGCGATCAGGCGATGACCATGCGGGCAACACGCTGATGCAATCGGCAGGCACGGTGCACACACCGCGCGTGGGCCACCATCGGTGGCAGCGTCATCGTTTTCGCTCCATGAGCCTGGGGCCGGGGCCGTTCAACCGCACCGCGCGGTTGATGCTGTACCAGATGCGCTGGCGCCAATCACCGCCCGAATACGGGCTGCGCGCCAGTGCCGTGTGTCTGTCGATCCTGATTCACTTCGCCGTGCTGGTGGCCATGCTGCTGCGGCCTGTGCCCGGCGTTGAGCCGGCGCCGAACCATGCCGATGACGCCATCGAGGTGCGCCTGGTCAAGGGCCAGCCGCCGCCGCCCCCGCCGCCTCCGAAGCTGCGCCTGCCGCGTCGCGTGCAGCAGGCAGCGCAGACGCACCGCGCCCGCGCTCCGAAACACGGCGCCATGACCCTGCCGCCGCTGCCGAAAGTGACGCTGGCGGCGCCGGAAACCCGCCCCAGCGCCGAGCGCCCGACACCGCCGGCCACACCGCGACTGGCCGCCGCGCGCCCGCAACCGGCACCACAGCAAGCGCCGCCAGCCGAGCAGGATAGCCCGGTGCCTAAGGCACGCCCGGCGCCGCCGCGCGTGGTACTGGAACACTCGCCGATGGCGCTGACGCCGCCCAAGGTGGCGCTGGAGCAGGTCAGCGTGGCGGCCACGCCGGCGCCCGACGCCATGGACACGCCCATCGATGTCAGTGGCGACGCGCCCGTGGTCGCCGCGCCCAGCCAGGCGCCGGCCTCGGCCGCCGATCTCACCTCGGCACGGGCCACACCGTTGCCGTCCGTGCCGCAGGTGCCACCGGCGCCGGCCATCGAGGCAGTGCCGGTCGATCAGCCCGCACCGCCGCAGGCGGACCTGAGTATGCCTGCCAGCCCACCGCAGGTGAGCCAGGAGCCGGTACAGGCGCCCCGCATCGCCGCACCCAGCGTGCCGCAGCCGAGCCTGCCCGCCACGCCGCAGATGGCCGCACCGCGAGCAGCGTTGCAGGCGGCCGATGTGCCTCGTGGCGCGCCGGCGCTACCTGATGCGACCCCAGGCTCGTTGCAGCTGCCGACGGTCAGCGTGACCATGCCCAGTCCCGCGCCGTCCCGGGCGCCGGGCGAAATGGCATTACCGGCCCGCGAGGCGGCAGCTGCAGACGTCGCAGGAAGCGCTGCCAGCGACAGCAAAAATTGGGCGCAAAGCTCGGCCAGCGATCGCTTTGCCATCCGCACGCCCGGCCAGGGATTGAAGGGTCTGCCAGGGCAGGGCGGTGATGCCAGCCGTTCCAGTGGTCACCGCGAAGGCAAGGCCGACTACGTACAGCTGCAGCCCCAGGGCAACAGCGACGTGATGAGCCGACGCACCAGCCGGGTGCATTATCGCCCCACGCGCTTTGAGCAATATTGGGTGCCGTACGGGCAAAGCGCGCTGGATACCGCGCTGGGTCGATTGCTCGACAAGCTCACCGTGGTCAAGGAAATCCGCCTGCCGCGTGGCTATCGCGTGCGCTGCGCGCTCGGCGTGAGTATTGCCCTGCTGATGAGCTGTGGTGGCGAGCCACCGGCGGCAGCGCCTGCCGAGAGCGACGATCCCCGACTCAACATGGCGCCGGCCGCCCTGGTCAAGGGCATGGCCGCGCCAGCATCCAGCGCGCCGCCAGCGCCATTGCCGAAGGTCAACACGGTGCCCTGCGAAGTGGCGCGTGTGGCCGGTGGCCCGCCGCCGCCGGGCTGCCCGGATGTGAAAACCGTGGCGCCGGACCAGTCGGACGTCTGGACGTCCAAGTCCAACGCGACCGATTCACAGTGAGGGGCCGCCTGCTGCTGCCGGCCTACAGCAGGCGCATCAGCTCGGGCAGCAGCGGCAGACGGTGGATGCGTACCGTGGTGGCGGCGTACACCGCGTTGGCCAGCGCCGGTCCGGCCGAGGGCATGGCAATGCCGGTAGCGCCCATCGGGGCGGCTTCGGAGGGCACAACGATCACTTGCATGTCGCGCGGTGAATGGGCCATGCGCGACATCGGGTAATCCTTGAAGTTGTGCTGTTGCACCTGCCCCTGGTCGACGCTGATGGCCTGCCCCAGTGTGGTCGAAATGCCATCCATGGTGGCGCCGATGACCTGCGCCTCCAGGCCGGTCGGGTTGACCGCGCGGCCCACATCCACGGCACAGACAACGCGGTGGATCACCAGCTTGGCGCTGCGCACGGATACCTCGAAGGCGTGCGCGCAGTAGGCGCCGTAGATGTAGGCATAGGCGATGCCCAGCCCGTGGCCATTGGTACGGTGTTTCTTCCAGTCGATGGCATCGGCGGCCAGGGTCAGCACCTTGCGCAGGCGAGCGGTGTCGATGGCGCCGCCGCGGCCGGAGTAGGGCAGGCTGCGATCGCTGTCTCCCAGCAGTTTCAGGCGCAGGTCCAGTGGATCCTGGCGCGTGGCCTTGGCAATCTCGTCGAGAAAGGCCTGCTCGGCGAAGGTATTGACCGTGTGCGCATCGGCGCGGGTCTCGCCGCGCGGCAGACCCGAATCCAGGCCCCACCAGCTGCTCTGGTAGTTTTCCACCAGCCCAGCCGGCAGCGCATCGCGCTCCATTTCCGAGGTCCACAAGCGATCGGCGCTGACACCGCGTCCGGTCAACATCGAGGGACTGGCCTTGTGCATGCGCCAGCCGATGATGCGGTGATGGCGATCCAGTGCCGCGCTCAGCTTGTGTACCGCGGCCGGGCGATAAGGGTCGTTGCGCAGATCCTGTTCTCGGCTCCAGTAGAGCTTGACCGGCTGGCCGGCAGCCTTGGCCAGCATCACCGCCTCGGCGACGAAGTCCTGATCGATGCGGCGGCCGAATCCGCCGCCCACGCGCGGCACCTCGATGGTGATCTGCTGTGGCGTGAGTCCGGTCAGGCGCTGCACCAGGCTCAGGGCCTGTTGCGGAGCCTGGGTGGGGATCACCAGGTGCGCCTGGTCGTTTTCCACCCGCGCGATGCAGGTCATGGTCTCGGCCAGCGCATGGGCCACGAAAGGCTGCACGTATACCTGTTCGATCTTGGTGCGCGCATGCTTAAAGGCGGCATCGATATCGCCGTCGCTGCGGACATGCGTGGTCGGCTCGGCATCGCTGTCCAGCAGCGCGTGCGCCTGCTTGAACAGGGCTTCGGTACTCTCGTCCTCGCGGCCGGTCTGTTTCCACATCACCTTGAGCGCATCGCGCCCGCGCAGCGCTGACCATGTGTCGACAGCCAGCACGGCCACGGACGGCGCCAGCGGCGTGTTGCCCAGCGTCTGATGGGGTTCGGGTTCCAGCGGCAGCACCTGCTTGACGCCAGGCACCTTGAGCGCAGCCTCGGTGTCGATGCGATCGAGCTTGCCTTGCACGTAGGGACAGTGCAGCACCACTGCGATCAGTGGATCGCCGTCAAAACGGTCGCTGCTGTAACGCTGCTGACCGGTGACGATGGCGTGCGCGTCGACATCGCCGGCGCCATGGCCGATGTAGCGATAGTCGGCCGGTACCTTCAGTGGCGGTGGGGTTTGCGGCGGCGCTTGTTGTGCGGCGTCCTTGACCAACTCACCGTAGCTGTAGCTCTTGCCATTGGGGGCGCTGATGCGCCCGTCGCGGCAGCGCAGCTGCGAGGCTGCGACACCGCTGCGCCGCACGGCCGCCTGCAGCAGCAGCCAGCGGGCCAGCGCACCGGCCTGGCGAAGATCGTTCCAGGCCGCGGGGATGCTGGCCGATTCACCGCTTAGCTGACGGCCGTAGCGCCAGCGCGCGTTGCCATTTTCGTTGACCACCTTCGGTCCCAATGGCAGCACGATCACTTGGCGCCAGTCGGCATCCAGTTCGTCGGCGATGATGCGAGGCAGCGAGGTGCGCGTGCCTTCACCACAGTCCGGATCGCGCGCGCCAATGAGAGTGCGGCCATCGGGCTCGATACGCAGAAACGGGCCCAGTGCGGTGACATCATCGCCGAGCATGGCCAGCGGCACATCGGCGCTGGGTGCATCCTGGGCGCGCACTTCGCCAATGCCGATCACCAGCGCGCCGGCGGTGCCGGCCATCACCTGGAGAAAGCGTCGGCGCGACAGCCTGAGAATCGAATCGCTCACGCGTCCCCCTGCATGGCCTTGGCAGCTCGCTTGATGGCGCGGCGCACGCGCACGTAGCTACCGCAGCGGCAAATATTGGGCAGGCTCTCGATGTCGGCGTCGCTGGGGTTGGGCTTGATCTTCAATAGCGCTGCCGCGGCCATCAGCTGGCCGGGCTGGCAATAGCCGCAAAGGATGGCGTCCTCGTCGATCCACGCCTGCTGCAAGGGGTGCAGGCCGCCGTTCTCGCCAGCCAGGCCTTCCACGGTGGTCACCTCACTGCCGGCGAGTTTGGCCATCGGTGTTTCGCAGGCCAGCGCGCGCTTGCCGTCGATCATCACCGTGCAGGCGCCGCACTGGTCGCTGTCGCAACCGTACTTGGTGCCGGTCAGGTGCAGCACGTCGCGCAGGTACCACAGCAGCGTCATCTTCGGATCGCCGGTATGACGAAAGTGCTCGCCGTTCAAGGTCAGGTCGATGCCCTTGCGCGGGGCTTCTGGCGTAATGGACTCAGGTGGCGTCTGCTTGGCTTGCAGCATGAAGGTTCCGGTGCGATGGGCGCAGGTTCCTACCCATTCTGTCAGACCGCGCGCAGGCGTGTTAGCTCACTGGCTGAACAGGCGTTGCCAAAGCGCGTATACCGGCACACCGGCGACAATGATGGCCACGCCCATGCCGACGTTGAACGGGCTGGAAATCAGCATGATCACGGTGACCAGCGCCACCGTCGCAATGAAGGTCAGCGGCAGCAGCGGAAACACCGGCGCACGATAGCCGGGCGTGGTTTCGATGTGGTGGCGCCGGTACCAGAACAGCGTGGCCACCGCGGCGGCGTAGCCCAGCCAGTCGCCGACGGTGGCGTAGTTGAGCAACTGGTTGTAGCTGCCCGACAGCGTCAGCAGCACGGCCCAGGCCGACACGCCCAGCAGCGCGCGATTGGGCGTGTGCCAGCGTGGATGCAGGCGCGACATGGAGTGGAAGAACACGCCGTCCTCGCCCATCACCTGCAACACGCGCGCCGCGCAGATCAGCGCGATGTTGCAGTAGCCGAAGGTAGAAATGGCGATGCCGATGGCAATCACGCGGCGTCCGGCATCGCCGAACATGTGCGCCATCACGTCGGCGGCGGGCGTGGCGCTGGCGGCCAGGCCGCCGTGGCCCAGCACCGCCAGGTAGGCGATATTCACCAGCACGTAGCAGCCCAGCACCAAGAGCATGCCCAAGCCCAGCGCGCGCGGAATATTGCGCTGCGGCTGGCGGATTTCGCCGGCAATATTGTTGACGTAGGCAAAGCCGCCGTAGGAGAACAGCACCGGCAGCAGCGCGCCGACCAGGGCCCAGGCCGGCAAATGCGCGCGGGCCGGATCGGCGGCAAAGGCGCTGCTGGTGCCATCGACCCCGGCCAGCGCCAAGCCTGTGACCACCAGCGCGGCGACGGCCAGCAGCTTGAGCACGGTAAACAGGTTCTGCACGAAGGCACCGGCGCGGATGCCAAACCAGTTCACCCCGGCCAGAAACACGATGGCGCCCACGCCCAACGGTTTGACGTAGGTGTCCGGCAACGCCATCGCGGCGCAGGCGTAGCGCGCGAAGATCATGCCGACCGCGGCGATGGAGCCGGAGTAGTTGACCAGCAGCATGGTCCAGCCGAACAGGAATGCCGGCAGTCCGCCGAAAGCCTCGCGCAGATAGATGTAGGCGCCACCGGCCTGCGGGCGCCGTGCGCCCAGTTCGGCAAAGCACAGCGCGCCCGCCAGCGTCAGCGCGCCGCCGATCACCCACAGCAGCAACAGACTGACGCCGGAACCGGTGCGCGCGGCCACCGCCGACGGGTTGACGAAAATGCCCCCGCCAATCACGCCGCCGACCACCATCATGGCGGCCGACCAGGCTCCGAGTCGGCGGACGTATCCGGGGTGCGCGGCGGTGTCAGTCATGGGGATGAGAGGCGGGCTAAAGGGCAAAGAGCGCGCGAGCATGACCCGCGCGCCGGGGCGGCGCAAGCCAGCACGAGGTCAGATGCGAATCTTGCCTTCGACCACGATCACGCAGTCGCCACCGATGGAGACATGGCCGGTGGCGTCCACCGCCACGTCCACATAACCATCGCGACCCACTTCACGGCCCTGACTGGCGCGGTACTGGCGGCCATAGCGGTCCAGTTCGCCGACATGTTGCAGATACGCGGCGATGGCGGCGTTGGCACTGCCGGTGACCGGGTCTTCCGGAATGCCATCGGCCGGGCAGAACGCGCGCACGGCCATCGCCGCGTCGCCCTCATCGGCGCCGAACACGCACACGCCCACCGCGTCCAGCGCCAGGCACAGTTCGGCGATGGCTCCCATGTCCGGCACCAGGCCACGCACGGTGCCGGCCTGCTCCAGATCCAGCGTGATCCACACCGGGCCGTTGCACACCGCCAGCGGCGTGCCGCGCGAGGTCGCGCCCAGCGCCTTGTGCAATGCCTCGATATCGTGACGGTCGACGCCATCGAAACTGGCCCGCGGCGCCTGCACGCGAATACGCCGCGTGGCATCGGTGCCGTCCACGCTGACCGGCAGCAGGCCGGCGGCGCATTCCTGCACCAGTGCGCTTTTGCCAACGTCGACCAGGCCACAGGTGATGGCCGCGTAGGCGCTGCCGACGCTGGGGTGGCCGGCGAATGGCAGCTCCTGGCGCGGCGTGAAGATGCGCACGCGGTAATCGGCGCCAGGCTGCGTCGGCGGCAGCAGGAAGGTGGTTTCGGAAAGGTTGGTCCAGGTGGCGATGCGTTGCATGGTCGCCGCATCCAGCCCCTCGGCATCGACGATCACGCCCAGCGGATTGCCGGCCAGCGCGCGCGTGGTAAATACGTCCACTTCCAGATAGCGGCGGGGTGTCATGTGGCAGAGGCTCCGGGGCGATCAAAGCGGCCATGATACGGCGCGCGCCGCCCGCGGTCCGCTTTCGGCCAGCGCAAGGCCCGCGCAAAGTCATGCCTAATAGGCATAACCTTGCCAATTGCCTTTTGCTGTCGTGCAGGCACACTGGGCGGCCATACGGGCCTGTTCGGCCTTGTCTTATCCCACCGTCAAACGAGTTCCAAGTGAGCGATTTCTCCCCTCTTGCTGCCGACGCCCCCTGGGTGGTCATGAAGTTCGGCGGCACCAGCGTGGCCACGGCCGAACGCTGGCAGACCATTGGCAAGCTGGCCGCTTCGCGTCGCGCCGAAGGCGTACGCGTGCTGGTCGTGGTGTCGGCCCTGGCCGGTGTCACCGATGCGCTGAAAGCGCTGAGTGCCGAGATGGACGGGGGGAAACGAAAACACGCCGCTGCCGCCATTGCCGAGCGCCATCACGCGCTGGCCATAGACATGGGCATCGAGCTTCCAGCGCGTGTGGCCGAGCGGCTTGAGTCGCTGGCCCATCTGGCCGCCGACGGCCCGGCCGCCGGGCAGGAGCTGGCCTGGCAGGCGCAGGTGCAGGCGCACGGTGAGTTGCTTTCGAGCGCGATGGGCGCGGCGTTTCTGAGCGCCCAGCACCTGCCCACCACCTGGGTCGATTCGCGCGATTGCCTGAAAGCGGTGGCGCTGCCGAACCAGAACGAGCGCACGCGGCTGCTCTCGGCGATGGTCGAGGCCACGCCCGATGCCGCGCTGCAGGCGCGCCTGGCCGGGCAGGGCGAGGTGTTCATCGCGCAAGGTTTCATTGCGCGTGACGATGCCGAGCGCACGGTGCTCCTGGGACGCGGCGGCTCGGATACCTCGGCGGCGTATTTCGGTGCGTTGCTGAAGGCGGCACGTGTGGAAATCTGGACCGACGTGGCCGGCATGTTCAGCGCCAATCCGCGCCAGGTGCCAGGCGCGCGTCTGCTCAAGCGCCTGGACTATCTGGAAGCGCAGGAAATTGCCTCCACTGGCGCCAAGGTGCTGCATCCGCGTTGCCTGTCGCCGCTGCGCGAGCCGCGCGTGCCGCTGCTGATCAAGGACACCAATCGGCCCGAGCTGGACGGCACCGAGATTGGCCCGCATCTTCGCGAGGCGGTGACCAGCGTCAAGGCCATCAGCACGCGCAAGGGCATCACCCTGGTGTCGATGGAATCGGTGGGTATGTGGCAGCAGGTCGGCTTCCTGTCCGACGTGTTCAACCAGTTCACCAAGCACGGTCTGTCGGTGGACCTGATCGGTTCGGCCGAAACCAACGTGACGGTGTCGCTGGACCCTACCGAAAACCTGCTCGATTCCGATGCCGTGGCGGCGCTGGCGGCCGATCTTGCCAAGGTGTGCCGGGTCAAGGTGATCGCGCCGTGCGCGGCGGTCACGCTGGTTGGCCGCGGCATGCGCTCGATGCTGCATGAGCTGTCCTCGGTGCTGGCCGAGTTCGGGCAGCTGCGCGTGCACCTGATTTCGCAGTCGTCCAACAACCTCAACCTTACCTTCGTGGTCGACGAGGATGTGGTCGACGAGCTGTTGCCGCGCCTGCACGAGTTGCTGCTGCGTTCGGGCAGCCTGCGCAGTGACGACGATGTGCAGTTCGGGCCAACCTGGCAGGCGCTGTACGGTCGTGGCGAGGCGCAGATGGTGCCCGGCTGGTGGCGTGGTGAGCGCCAGCGGCTGATGAACCTGGCCGCCGAGCGCAGCCCGCGCTACGTCTACCACCTGCCGACCATCCTGGAACGCGCGCGCTCGTTGAAGACGCTGGACGCGGTCGACCAGTGCTACTACGCGGTGAAGGCCAACACCCATCCGCAGATTCTCAAGGCGCTGGCCGCCGAAGGGCTGGGGCTGGAGTCGGTGTCGCCGGGCGAATTGCAGGCTATCGATCAGGCTGTGCCGGCCGACACGCCGCGCCTGTTCACGCCCAACTTCGCGCGCCGCGAGGATTACGTCACGGCGCTGGCCACTTCGGCCTCGGTGACGCTCGATGCGCTGCACCCCATCGAGCAGTGGGGCGAAGTGTTTGCCGGCCACGCCATCATGCTGCGCGTGGATCTGGGTCGTGGCCTGGGCCATCACGAGAAGGTGCGCACTGGCGGCAGCTCGTCCAAGTTCGGTTTGCCGATCGAGCATCTGGGCCGCTTCATCGAATGCGCCGAGCGCCACAACGTGCGCATCAAGGGCCTGCATGCGCACCTGGGCTCGGGCATCCTGGATGCCGCGCACTGGGGCGAGGTCTACGGCCAGCTTGCGGCGTTGGCCGACCGCATCGGCAGCGTGGAAATCCTCAATATCGGCGGTGGCCTGGGCGTGCCTTCGCATCCGGGCGAGCAACCGCTGGACATGATCGAGCTCAACCGCGTGCTCAGTGAGGTCAAGGCCACCTATCCGCAGTACAAGTTGTGGATGGAACCGGGCCGCTACCTGGTGGCCGAGTCGGGCGTGTTGCTGTCGCGCGTGACTCAGCTCAAGGCCAAGGGCGAGGTGCGCTATCTGGGCACCGATGCGGGCATGCACAACCTGATTCGCCCGGCGCTGTACGACGCCTGGCACGAGATCGTGAACCTGTCGCGGCTGGATGATGCCGGCACCACGCTGTACCAGGTGGTGGGTCCGATCTGCGAATCGGGCGACGTGCTGGGCAACGATCGCCGCCTGCCCGAAACCCACGAAGGTGACGTCATGCTGATTGCCCAGGCCGGCGCTTACGGTGCGGTCATGGCTTCGCATTACAATCTGCGTGATGCTGCCGATGAAATTGTGATCGAATGACTGCCTTGACCGACCCGCGCGACGCGCAGGTATTCCACTTTGTCCGCCACAGCTACGCCAATGGCGTGGCCGAACTGGTCTACGCCTTCGATGGCGGGCCGGAGCTGATCGAGCGTATCCGTTTTCCGGATGCGCCGGCGCTGCCGGCCGAGCGTCAGGCCGCCTTTGAAGCCGCGCTGCGCCTGCTTCACCTAGTGGCTGGCGTCAGCTACTACAAGGCAGGCGCCACCACGCAGATCCAGGTCGACGACGGCGAGCCGGACACGGCTACCGCCGAGTTGCTGGATGCGCTGTACCAGCACGGTCTGGCCGAGTTTGGCTACCGCAACGGCCTGGAAATGCACGAGCGCGTGCGTTTTCCGCGTCATGAGGAGACCATCGATGCCGCGCCGGCACTGGGCTTGCCCCAGCGCACGCTGGTGCCTATCGGTGGCGGCAAGGATTCGCTGGTGGCGGTCGAATCGCTCAAGCGCATAGGCGCCGAGGCCACCGCCGTTTGGGTGGGCAACTCGCCACTGATTGCCGCCTGTGCCGAGCGCACCGGCTTGCCGCGGCTCAATATCGGCCGTGAGCTGTCGCCGCTGTTGTTCGAGCTGAACCGGCTGGGTGCCTACAATGGCCACATCCCGGTGACGGCGGTGAACTCGGCCATTCTGGCCGTCGCCGCCGTGCTCTACGGCTTTGACTCGATCACCTTCGCCAACGAGCGTTCGGCCTCGGCCGCCACGCTGGAATACGAAGGCCGGCAGGTCAATCACCAGTGGAGCAAGGGCTTCACCTTCGAGCACACGCTGCATCATTACCTGCATCAGCGCGTGGCCGCCGATCTGCATTACTGCTCGCTGCTGCGCCCGTATTCGGAGCTGGCCATCACCCGCGCCTTCGCGCGTCTGGGCAACGACTACGGCGATGTGTTTTCCAGCTGCAATCGCAATTTCCGCATCCTCGGGCCGCGCCCGGCCGATCGCTGGTGCGGGCAGTGCCCGAAGTGCCATTTCGTGTTCCT
Source organism: Oleiagrimonas sp. C23AA (assembly GCF_011759385.1). GTDB lineage: Bacteria > Pseudomonadota > Gammaproteobacteria > Xanthomonadales > Rhodanobacteraceae > Oleiagrimonas. The sequence goes on from NZ_JAARLY010000002.1 coordinate 418,589, forward strand.
GGCACTGGCGCCGTTCATGCCCAAGCCGCGGCTGTTGTCGATCTTCGGCCGCAACCTGCTCGATGACGAAACGCAGGCAGCCGGCTTCGACGCCTTGATGGAATACGAGGACCACAAGCCGTTCGAGTGCGTTGGCGAAGGCGCCGAGGCGCGCGCGGCGATGGCCACGCTGGCGCAGCGTCCGGAGTGGGCCGAGGATGCGCTGGTCAAGCGTTTCGCGCGCGATATCGCGCCGCAGCTGAGCGGCCAGAACCTGGATCTTGCGCCGTGGCTGCAAGCCTCGCCGCATCATCTGGTGCCGCCGCGACTGGTCGCCGCGCTGGATATTGTGGGTGGCGAATAAGCGCGCCCCGCTGGCGGTCTGGGGTTTCGGGCGCGAAGGCCGTGCAGCGCTCCATTTTCTGCTCGCGCGGCGCGGTGTCGATGCCGCGCCGCTGACGCTGTTCTGCCGCGCCGACGAAGCGGCCGCTGCGCGTGAGATGGCGCCGCCCGAGCGGCTGCTGATCGAAACCGAAACACCCGACGCGGGCACGCTGGCCGGTTTCGATATCGTGCTCAAGTCGCCAGGCATTTCCGCCTACACGCCGGCATTGCTTGAAGCCAGGGCGCGCGGCACGCAGGTCAGTTCCGGCACCGCATTGTGGTTCGCGCAGCGCCCGGATGCACGCGTGATTGCCGTCACCGGCACCAAGGGCAAGAGCACCACCAGCGCCCTGATCGCGCATCTGGCGCGCGCGCTGGGTGTGCGCACCGCGCTGGCCGGCAACATTGGCTTGCCGCTGCTGGAACTGGTACAGGCGCAGGCCGACCTTTGGGTGATCGAGCTTTCCAGCTTCCAAACCCGCGAGGCCGGCGCGCTGGAACTGGGCGTGATCACTTCGCTGTACACCGAGCATCTGGACTGGCACGGCTCGGCGGAAAACTACATGGCCGACAAGCTGGCGCTGGCCGACGTCAGCCAGGCGCTGCTGGTCAACGGCACGCAACCGGATCTGCTGGAGCGCACCGCTTCGCATCCCGGGCGCCAGCTGTTCGGTGGGCAAGGGCGCTGGCATCTGGCTGATGGTTTTATCTGCCGCGATGCGGACCGCCTGTTTGCCATCGCCGAGCTGCCGTTGCCCGGTGCGCACAACGCACTCAATGCCTGCGCCGCGCTGGCGGCATTGGAGCACATGGGGCTGGACGCACGCACGGCGGTGCCGGCGTTGGCCCGCTTTCAGGCCTTGCCGCATCGTCAGCAGTCGCTGGGCGAGCGCGATGGACGGACCTGGATCAACGATTCCATTTCGACCACGCCGCAAGCCACCCTGGCGGCGCTGCGCAGCTTTGCCGAGGATGCCAAGGTCACGGTGATCGTCGGCGGCCACGATCGCGGCCTGGACTGGAGCGAGTTTGCCCGCGCCATGGCCGAGCACGCACCGCACGCCATTCTCTGCCAGGGCGCCAACGGCCAGCGTATCGCCCGCGCCTTGCGCGCGGCGGGCGTCGCCTGTGGGGAAGTGGCCGATCTTGCCGCCGCCGTCGATGCCGCACGCCAGCACACACCGGCCGGCGGCACGGTGCTGATGTCCCCCGGTGCACCCAGCTTCGACCAGTTCCGCGACTACACCGCGCGCGGCCTGCGCTTTGCCGAACTGGCCGGCTTCGACACCGCGCCGATCCGCGCTATCGATGGCTTGGGCGTGAGTGGTTAAGTGGTCGCCTTACGCCAAGCGTCAAGTTCAAGTTTTCGCATGCGCCGACGAAGGACGGTCACCGGGCGGCGGGCCCGACGCTCGCATGGAATGCTGGTCCATGACCGGCGAGGAGGATGGGCATGAACAGGCAACCCGAGCTGGTACTCACCGATGCGCCGAGCTCTGCCGAGATAGCGCGCATCAGCGACGACCTGGACCAATTCAATGTCGACGCTGCAGCCATCCAGGATCGTCGGCCATTGGCCGTTCTGGTCAGGGACGCCGATTCGGGTGAGGTGCGCGGTGGCCTGACCGGGCGCACCTCGCTTGGCCTGATGTTCGTGGACCTGTTCCATCTGCCGGCGTCGTTGCGTGGGCAGGGGCTGGGTAGCCGTATTCTGCAAATGGCCGAGCAGGAAGGGCGTCGCCGAGGCTGCAAGGCGGCCGTGCTGTACACCATCAGTTTCCAGGCGCCCGGTTTTTACCAGCGCCACGGTTGGGAGGCGTTCGGGGAAATTGCCTGTGATCCGCCCGGGACCCGCCGCATCTTCATGACCAAGAAGCTGGCTTGATAGCCAGCCAGCGCTCGCCGCCCTGTCATTCCGGCGCATTGGTAGCGTTGGGCGCTCACCTCAAGCGATTGGCTGATATAGCCATGAAGAACGCCCGGTCCCAAACGGACCGGGCGTTCTTCATGTGCGAAGGTGGTGCAAGGAGCCCATCTCCCACTCCTCACTTCTCACCACTCGCTCCTCGCCGTTACCAGATATGCACACGCTTGGTCGGCGGCAGGTACAGCTTGGCATCGGGCTGCACGTTGAAGGCCTTGTACCAGGCATCGAGGTTGCGCACGGTTTCGGCACGGAACTGCGGCGGCGCGTGCACGTCGGTGTTCAGACGCTGACGCAGCGCGGCTTCGCGCATCTTCGACTGCCAGTTCTGGGCGAAGGACAGGAAGAAGCGCTGGTCACCGGTAAGGCCGTCGATGGTCGGAGCCGGCTTGCCGTTGAGCGAGTCGTGATAGGCCACATAGGCGGCGGTCAGGCCGGACAGGTCGGCAATGTCCTCGCCCAGCGTCTGCTTGCCGCTCACGTACACGCCCGGCAGCGCCTCGTAGCCGTCAAACTGCTTGGCCAGCGCCGAGGTGGCGGCCTGGAAGTGCTTGGCGTCGGCCGGCGTCCACCAGTTCTCCAGGTTGCCCTGGGCATCGAACTCGGCACCGGTGTTGTCGAAGCTGTGGCTGATCTCGTGGCCGATGATGGCGCCGATGCCACCGTAGTTGGCGGCCGGGTCGGCGTTCGGATCGAAGAACGGTGCCTGCAGAATGGCTGCCGGGAAGTTGAGCGCGTTCTGCAGCGGCAGGTTCACCGCGTTCACCGTCTGCGGCGTCATCCACCATTCGCCACGGTCGACCTCGGTGCCGATCTTGGACTTCTGGTGCTCGTACTCGTGCTTCTCGGCGGCCAGGTGGTTGGCCAGTGGATCGGTGGCACTGATGGCAAGGTTGCTGTAATCACGCCAGTGCTCGGGATAACCCACGCTCACGCGCAGCGTGGCGATCTTTTCCTTGGCCTTGGCCTTGGTGGCCGGCGTCATCCAGTCCAGCGTGTCGATACGCGAATCGAACGCGGCCAGAATGTTCTTCACCAGCTGTTGCACCTGCTTCTTGGACGAAGCGGGGAAGTATTTCTTCACGTAGATCTGGCCGACGGCATCGCCCAGGTCCGTGCTGGTGGCGTCGATGGCACGCTTGGCACGCGGTTGCTGCTGCGGCACGCCCTGCAGGGTGTGGCCGTGGAACTCGAACGCCAGCTCTTCGTACGGCTTGGGCAGCAGCGAGGCGTAGCGGTCCAGGGTGTGGAAGGTCAGCAGGGTTTTCCAGGCGCTCAGCGGCTGGCTGGCCACCAGCTTCGACAAACCGGTTACCGCATGCGGCTGCCACACGTCGATCTGCTTCACATCGGCAAGGCCGGCGGCCTTGAAGAAGTCGTTCCAGTCGATGCCCGGTGCCTTGGTCTTGAAGGCATCGGCGGGCCACAGGTTGGCGGCCTTGTGCACGTCCTGGCTGTCGACCAGGCTGGTCTGCGCGTTGGCGATCCTGGTTTCCAGCGCGATGACGGTTTGCGCAGCCTTGGCCGGGGCCTTCACGCCCGCCTGCTTGAGCATGGCGGTGACGTAGTCGCGGTACTTGTCGCGGAAGCCTGCCATGGCCTTGTCGCTGGACAGGTAATAGTCGCGGCTGGGCATGGAAAGGCCGCCCTGCATCAGGTAGGCCACGTTCTTCGACGAGGTGTTCAGGCCCTTGGTGACAAACAGGCCGAACAGGTGGTCGGTGTGGAAATGCGTGGCGTTGATCGGGTCCACATCGGCACGCAGGCGGCTGCCCAGCACGCGCGAAAGATCGGCGCGGTTCTTGATGCCCTTGATCGCATCCAGCTGTGAGGAAAGCGGCTTCAGGCCGGCCTTCTGGATGGCGCTGGTGTCCATGTAGGCGGCGTAGTAATCGGCGATCTTGGCCTGATTGCTGCCCGCGGCCGGCTGCGCCTTGCCGGCATCCTGGATGATCTGGTCGACGCGCTTTTGGGTCTTGTTGTAGATGGTCAGGAAGGCGCCGATGCTGGAGCGGTCATCGGGAATGGTGGCCTTCTTCAGCCAGTCGCCATTGGCGTACTGGAAAAAATTGTTGCCCGGCTTGACCGAGTGGTCGATTGCCGACAGGTCGATACCGATGGTGGACGCGCTGGCCGGGGCCGCGGCGGCGGTCTTGGGCGTGCTGGCCGGCGTGGCCGGGGCTTTGTTGGCTGCCTGCTCGTGGCCTGATTGGCTGCAGGCGACGCAGCCGACGCTGAACGCGGCGGCGAATATCCATCGCATGGAGTGCATGAGAATGCTCCGGTTGAAAAAGTGCCGACCACCATAGCCCTTCGCGCGGCGAACGCGAGCATGACTTATGGCCTAGGTGGTTGGCGTGCATCGCGCGCCGGGCCGGCTACACTGCGGGCAGTGCCCTAGCTGCTGTCGTGTCCATGTCGCGCTCATCGTCATTGATCTGGGATCTGCCCACACGCGCATTCCACTGGCTGCTGGCCACGCTGGTGCTGATGCAATACGGCACGGCCGAGTGGGGCTGGCTGAGCATGCGCTGGCACTTCTGGTGTGGTTACGCCACGTTGGCGCTGATTGCGTTTCGCATCGGCTGGGGCATCTACGGTTCGGGCACCAGCCGCTTTGCCGATTTTGTGCGCGGTCCGCGCGCGGTGATCGCTTATTTGCGCAAATCATCGCGCGGTCAAGGCAAGGCGACGCCGGGCCACAATCCGCTGGGTGGCTGGTCGGTGCTGGCCATGCTCGCCAGTTTGCTGGTGCAGGCGATAAGCGGCTTGTTCTCCAGCGACGAGATTCTCAACTTCGGTCCGCTGAGCGGCCGCGTCAGCGATCGTGTGGTGTCGGTGATGACCTCCATCCATGTGGTCAATCAGACCATTGTGCTGGTGCTGATTGGCCTGCATCTGGCCGCCGTGCTGTTCTACGCTCTGGTGCTGCGCCGCAAGCTGATTGCACCGATGCTCAACGGCGGTCGCGCGTCGGTTGGCACGCGCCTTAGTTCCCCGTGGTGGGCGCTGCTGACCGTGCTGGTGTGTGCTGCGCTGGTCTGGGCGCTGGTCAGCTGGGGCCAGCAGGCGCAAAGCTGGTGAATCCTCTCCCGCGCCTATTCGGTCGCGGGCGCTGACGAACGCCGCATCGTTCGCAGGCTTTTGATCAGCTCGATCAGCGCCGAGGGCAGCAACGCCACCACGATGCACAGCACCATCTCGCTGGCCGAAAGTGGCGCGGTGTGCAGCAGCCGGTTGCCGATTGGCAGGTAGATGGCCAGCAGTTGCAACGCCACGGTCACGGCCAGCGCCAGCAGCATCGGGCGGTTGGAGGTGAAACCGTGCGCAAACAGCGAGCTGTGTTCGCTGCGCACCACCATCGCTTGCCCCAGCTGGGCCAGCGCCAGCACCGTGAAGGTCATGGTCTGCCAGTGCGCGACATCGTAGGTGACCGCGCCGGCTTGCGTCAGCAGCGTGGCCACCGCCATGGCCAGCCCGGCCCACACAATGTGCTGCCAGGTGCCGCCGGCGAACAGACTTTCGCGGGGCGGCCGCGGCGGGCGGCGCATGATGCCGCGTTCGGCCGGTTCGGTGGCCAGCGCCAGTCCCGGCAGACCATCGGTCACCAGATTGATCCAGAGAATGTGGCTGGGCAGCAGCGGCGTGGGCAGACCCAGCAGCGGCGCCAGCAAGATCACCAGAATCTCCGCCGAGTTGCAGCCCAGCACGTAACGCACGAATTTGCGCACGTTGTCGAAGATGCGCCGGCCTTCCTCCACGGCGGCGACAATGGTGGCGAAGTTGTCGTCCAGCAGCACCAGGCTGGCCGCCTCGCGCGCCACATCGGTGCCACCGCGACCCATGGCCACACCAATATCGGCGGCCGCCAGTGCCGGTGCGTCGTTGACGCCATCGCCGGTCATCGCCACGTAACGGCCGTGGCCGGCAATGGCGCGCACAATGCGGATTTTCTGTGCCGGGTCCACCCGCGCGTAAATGCGCACGCTGTCGACCATGGCGGCCAGCCGTTCATCGGAAAGCGCGCCCAGGTCGCGCCCGGTCAGCACCCGTTCGCCGGGATTGAACATGCCAAGCTGCTGGGCGATGGCCTTGGCCGTGGCCGGGTGATCGCCGGTAATCATCACCGGCTCGATGCCGGCCGTGCGGCAGGTTGCCACCGCGGCGCCGGCTTCGGGGCGCGGCGGGTCTTGCAGACCGACCAGGCCCAGCAGCTCCATGTCGCGTTCCACTTCGTCGGCCTGCACCTGGGGCAGCGCCGGCCAGGCGCGTTGCGCCAGCGCCATCACGCGCAGACCGTCGGCGGCCATTTCTCCGGCCAGCGTCAGCAACGCCTCGCGGGTGGGCGCGTCCAACGGCTGGCCGCCGGCACGGGTGCAGCGCTCCAGCATGCTTTCGGGCGCGCCCTTGGTGTAGGCCATGTAGCCGTGATGCGGCACGTGGTGAACGGTGGTCATGCGCTTGCGGTCGGCATCGAACGGCAATTCGCGGCTGCGCGGCGCGTGATGTTCCAGCGCTGTCTTGTGCAATCCGGCGTTGTCGGCGGCCCGCCACAAGGCCACTTCGGTAGGGTCGCCGGTAACATCGCCATCGGCGGCGGCGTGGGCGTCATTGCACAACGCGGCGGCGCGCAGCAGCGCTTTGGCGGCAGCCGGGAAACCATCCGCTTGCGCCAGCCGATCGGTGGCCGCGCCCAGGGTCAGTTCGGCCAGCTGCATCACGTTGCAGGTGAGCGTGCCGGTCTTGTCGGTGCAGATGCAGCTGACCGAGCCCAGCGTCTCCACCGCCGGCAGCCGCCGCACCAGCGCGTGGCGCGCGGCCATGCTGCGCGTGCCCAGCGCCAGCATCATGGTCACCACCGCCGGCAGCGCTTCGGGAATGGCCGCCACCGCCAGGCTGAGCGCGGTCAGCAGCATCAGCACTGGCGGCTCGCCGCGCAGCAGGCCGGTGGCGAACACCAGCAGGCAGATGCCCAGCACGGCCAGCGCCAGTTGCCGGCCAAAGCGTGCCAGGCGCCGTTGCAGTGGCGTGGGTGCCGGCGGCACGGCGGCCAGCAGGCTGGCAATGTGCCCCAGTTCGGTGTGCATGCCAGTGGCGACCACCACGCCGCGGCCGCGTCCGTGGCTGACGGCCGAGCCCTTGAACACCATGCAGGTGCGTTCGGCCAGCGGCTGGGCCGGGTCGTGCAGCGCGGCCGTGGTCTTGTCCACCGGCACCGATTCACCGGTCAGCGCCGACTCGTCGATGCGCAACTGATGCGCCGACAGCAGCCGGATATCGGCCGGTACCGCGGCGCCGGCCTCCAGCACCACAAGGTCGCCCGGCACCAGCTGGGCGGCGGCGATATCCTGCGTCTCCCCGCCGCGCACCACCTGCGCGTGCAGCGCGGCCAGCCGGCGCAGTTCCTCGATGGCGCGCTCGGCGCGTACCGACTGCAGCCAGCCGATACCGGCGTTGAGCACCACAATCGCCAGAATCACGCTGGCGTCCAGCGTATCGCCGGCCAGCGCCGCCACGCCCGCCGCCGCCAGCAGAATCAGCACCATCAGGTCGGTGAACTGCGCCAGCGCCAAACGCAAGACACCGCGCCGGCTGGCCTGGCGAATCTGGTTGACGCCATGGCTGGCCAGTCGCGCTTGTGCGTCCTGCGGCGTCAGGCCGTGGCTGGCATGCGATTCCAGCCGGTGCACGGCTTCCTGCGCGTCCAGCGTGTGCCAGGCAGGCTCGGTGGTGGCTGGCGTGGTCGGCGCGGCCTGTCGCCTTGTGCGTCGCATGGCGTCAGGTATCCCGGTACAGCGCGAAAAGGTTCAGCACATAGCCGCCGATCAGGCCGACATCGATCCATCCCACGCGCAGCAGGCGCCCGCCGGGACGGCTGACCAGGCCAAGCATCACCAGCGCCGTCATCCCCATGGCGATGACCGCCGACAGCGCATGCGCGGGCGCCACGTGGCGCAGCACCGGACCATCCATGAACAGCAGGTCGTCAATGGCGACAATGACCATATCGAACAGGTTGCTGCCCAGCAGGTTGGCCATCGCCATGTCCAGCGCGCCCATGCGCACCGCCGCCAGCGTCACCACCAGCTCCGGCATGGAGGTGGCGCCGGCCACGAACAGCGAGCCCATGAAGCTCATCTGCCAGCCCATCAGCTCGGCCACGCGCTCGGCCGCCAGCGACAAACCAATGCCGGAGCCCACGATCACCACCGCGCCACCCACGTAGCGAGCAATGGCGCCATGCAGGCGCGAGCGGCTTCTGGGTGTCGGTGCGCTGGCCGGGTGCCGGTCCTGGCCGCCATGTCGAAACAGACTGCGCATGGCCACCGCATACAGCAGCAACAACAGCGGGCTGATCAGCCCCACATGGCCCAACGTCGGGCCCGTCGCCCCGGATGGCAGCAGCAGGGCCACCGCCACCACGCCGATCAGCAACACGCCGAACGCGGCCGACAGCAGATGGCGACGACTGGCCACCTGAAACAGTCCCGGCCCACGCAACGCCATATCCAGCACGGCCACCAGCGCAAGATTGAACACGCAGCTGCCCAGCGCATCGCCAATGGCAATGTCCGGCCGGTGCGCCAAGCCAATTGCGCTGGCGCCCAGCACCAGCTCCGGCAACGAGGTCACCGAGGCCAGCACCACCAAACCTATCCAACTGCCGGAAACGCCGGTCTCCTCGGCAATCACATCGGCGTTGCGCGACAACACCGGACCTGCCGCACCGATCAGCGCCACACACAACGCAAACAGCAGCCAAGACAGTGTCAGTGCATTCATGGCGCACCCGGATGTCGAGCCGAGGCTTGGTGCACGGAGCGCCTTGTCCGTGCTGTATCAATGCGCTCTGACAGGTGCGTGTTGGATGCAGGGAAGGGCGCTGCGTAAACCTGTGAGGCGGGATTCCATGCCCCCGACGACTTGGCTACTGCTGGTGCGCCCTCCTGCTCAGAGAAACGCCGGCAAGCCCGAATCCCGATGTCCGCCTGCATGTCCCGACTCCGCTACCACACGGCGTTCGTTGTCACGCATTAGGCCGCTTGGAGTGTTGATCGGTATCAAGCCCTGGCTTTGGGAGGGCTACCAACGGCGGGATTCGACCCAGAGCGGTCTCCCGATGACTAAATGAGATCCCATCGGAAACCCGAGGCATGACGTCCGACACAGTATCTTCCAGCACTGTCGAGCCAAATGAGGGCGGCCTAGCATTCCTCTGACGTACCTTGGCTGCGGGAATGAGGTGCGAACATGGATATCGTCAACATTCGTCGCCGCAAGTTCGTCCGCATGCTGGCTGGAACAACCTCTCTTGGCATCGGCGGCTTGCAGCCGTTTGCCTTGCTGGCAAAACCTATCGTGCATCACTGGCCACTCTGGTCGATCCGGCGTGGCGGCAGAAGCATCTATCTCACCGCTGAAACGCCGCCGCAGGCGACGGACTGGCATGACGCGCGTATCGAGCGATTGCTGCCGCGTTGCTCCTCTATCTGGACCGAGACCAACAATGTCTACAGGCAGTCTCAGGCTACGCTCATTCAGCGCTATGGCATCGACGTCAAGCGGCCACTCAAGGCCTGGCTGGACGTGCGGGACAACGCCCGTTTGGCCAGGGCCGCTGCCGACTGCAAGGTGAAGCTTGAGGAGCTCGCTCCATATGAACCATGGATTGTTGGCTCACTGCTCCAGGAAAGCTTCTACCGAGTGTCGGGCTGGAAAGGAAAATCCGCTCGCGAGGTGCTCACCAAGCGTGCGGTGCGCGCGGGCATGCCCTGGCATTGCGAGTTCAAGGATAAGGATGATGTCTTTGCCTGGTTCGGTGCGATGACACCATTGCAGAACACGCAATTCTTGCGCTACGTGCTAGACGAGGTGCTCGCGGGTCCGGCAGCCGATGCCCGCATTTTCAAGGCCTGGGGCGCGGGCCAACGCGCGCCGGCAGAGGCAGAAGTGGCGAAGTACGAACTTGCCTACCCGGAGTTGGCGAGGCGGCTCACTTTCGCGCGAAACCGCGCCTGGCTGCCTCGCCTTGAAATGATGCTCGACACTCCGGGCACACCTCTGATTGTCGTTGGCCTTTATCACATGGTTGGTGCGTCAGGCCTACTCGCTCTCGCCAGGCAACGGGGCTGGTCGGTGGAAGTCATTTAGGGTCAGTTTGATCATCTTGCGGGCGGAAATTTGAATTTTCAGGATAATTGCCGAGCTTCCGCTCCTAGCTGATTCCCGCCCCAAGCGCATTACCAGATATCCACGCCACTTGCCGTCTACTTCTCCAACCGATAATTCAAACTCGCCCGATTGAAGTCGGTGGCGTTTTCGATCTCGATGTTCCAGCGGTGGCTCAGTCGGTAGCGCATGGTGATGACCTGGCCGGGTTCGAACAGGCCGACGCCGTAGCTCAGGTACAGGCGGGGCGAGAGGTATTTGCCGACGGTGAAGGCCGAGGCGCCGCCCAGGGCGTCGTTGTTGGAGACGCCGATCTGGTCGATGCCGATACGCGAGCCGACGCGTTTGGCGAGCAGGTCGCCAGCGGCTGAGCCCAGTGCCTGGGCGGCGCCGGTGACCATGCTGCCTTCGCCGCCGCGCACCTGTGACAGCGGCTTGCCGGTGATCATGTAGGACAGCGCGTCGGACTGTTCCATGGCCGGGTTGGAGAACACGGTCATGATCGGGCGTTGCGCGGTGCCGCGAATCTGCAGACCCACTTCCTGGCCCTGGTCGATGGTGGCGTTGGGGTTGAGCTTGCGTACCGCGCGAATATCCAGGCCGGGGTTGTTGATGGGCGTGCCGGCAAACAGCAGGCGGCCCTGGCTGATGGTAAGGTCCTGCCCGTAGGCACGGTAGGTGCCGTCCACCTGCACCTGGCCCTGGCCGGTGGTGGCGTGGCCCGGTGCCTCGTTGACGCGCAGCGCACCGTAAAGGCGGCCGTTGAGGCCAAAGCCTTTCAGGTGGGTGTGATCGCCCAGCTGCACCATCACTTTGGCGCTGATCGGCATGGACTGCGCGCGCTGGGCCTGTTGTTTCTCGTCGACCACCACCACGTCCGGCGAGCTTTGCGCGGCACCGGCGCCGGGCAGCTTGTTGAGGTCGACATTGGCGCTATCGATATGCAGCGTGCCGGTGACATCCAGGCCGCTCTTGTCCTGGCTGAGTTTCAGGTCGGGCGAGATGATCACGCGCGCGGCCGGGATGTCGGCCGCGGTGACCTGCTCGCCGCTGACATGCAGGGTGGCGGTGGAACCGGGCGCGAGGCCGGCCTGGCCGTCGACTTTCAGCTGGCCCTTGCCGGAGGTGATGTGACCCTGCACGGTCAGTTGCTGCTGGTCGCCGGTGGCAACACGGAACTGACCATCGGCCAGGGTGATGCCGGCGGCGGGGATTTCCATGCCCAGCCCCTGCACCTGGGCGTGGCCGCCCAGCACCGGCTTGGCCAGGGTGCCGGCCAGCTTCAGGTCGGCATCGAGCTGGCCTTTCACGTTGGCCACTTCGGCGCTGAGCAGCTCGACGAAGGCCAGGTGCTTCAAGTCGAGCTGCACCTCGCCGTTGAGCGCGTTGTTCTTGCCCTGCAAGGTGACCTGGCCGGCCAGATGGCCGCCATCGTTGAGGTTGGCGCTGACGCGCAGCTGCTGGCCCTGCGCGTTGAGGTCGGCATGGGCCTTGAACTGCGAATAGCGCAGCAGCGGTTGGCCGGGGTGATCGATGTAGGCGACGCTGCCCTTGTCCGAGTCGATCTCGGCCTGGCCGCCGAGCACGCCCTTGGCACTGCGGGTGATGTGGCCCTGGCCGTTGAGCGTGCCTTCGGCGCGCACCGGCAGGTCGTCGCCGGCCAATGTGGTGAGCAGCGCCAGCGGCAGCGCGCGCAGTCGGTAGCTGGCTTTCAGGCTGCCATCGGGTTGGCTGTCGGCGGCCAGGCACAGCTGCGGCGAGCCGGCCGAAAGGCAGGCCTGATCCAGTGAGAAACCCTTGCCGTTCCAGCTCATCGCCGCCGGCTGCGTCAGGCGCCAGGTGGGCAGGCCCTGCGCATCCAGCGTCAAGGTCTGCAGGCGGCCATGCCACTGCTTGGCCTGCTGCGAGCCGCTGAGCGCCAGGTGCAGCGTCAGCGGCTGGCCCTTGGCGTCCAGCTTGAGCGAATGTTGCGACGGGTTGCCGTGGCCGCTGATGGCGACGGTGTCAAAGTGCAGGCCGCCGACATAGGCATCGGCGGCGCGAAGGTCGATGTCGCCGCCAGGTTTTTGCGTGTTGGGCATGTGTGCATCCAGGTGCAGCGACTTGATGCGCTGGTCGGCATAGACCAGACCGTTGCCGCTCAGCTGCGCGCGCACGGCCAGCGATGGCCACAAGCCGCTCACATCGATGTGGCCGTCGATATGGCCTTGCGCATCGGGCAGCCAATCGCCCAGCGAGGCCACCTGCAACTGCATGCGCACACGATTGCGTGCACCCTTGGCGGCGTTCACATGCACCCGGCTGCGGCCCGAATTCAGCGCCAGCTCGCCGCTGACCACGCCCTGGTTGTCCAGCGTCAGCGTGCCGTGACCGGCCAGTTTGCGCTGGCGCAGCGTGCCGTCGAGCTTCTTGAGTTCCAGCACGCCCTGGCGGGTGTCGGGGCCCAGCTTGCCGTGGGTGCGAAGGTCGGCATTGAGCGCGCCGCTCCAGCCGGCAAACAGCTGGCCGGGGTTGAACTGGTGCGCGGTGGCCGTGAGCTGCCAGCCGAACGGCGTGCCCAGGTCCAGCGCGCCATGGGCGGAAAGCTCGCCCTTGGGCTGCTTGACCTGCAGCGTGGTGATGTCGATGTGCGAGGGCGAGCCGCTGATATCCAGCGCCACCTGCGCCAGCTGCTTGGGCGGACCGATGGCGATATCGCCCTTGGCGGCAAACTGAGCCGGCGTGCCGTGCACCTGGAGCTTGCCGTGGGTATCCAGACGCTGGCCGGCCAGCGTGGCCGGCAGCTGCACGCCCTGCCAGTCCAGCGCCAGTTGCGCGCTGATGGGGCTGGTATCCAGGTGTACCTGACCGCGCGCGGTCAGCTGGCCGGGTACCTGTGGCGAGCGCACGGTGAGCGGGTCCAGGCTGAGCGTGTTGCCTTGCTTGTCCAGCGCCAGGTCCATCGGCGTCAGATCGATGCGTGTGCCGTTGATGGTGATCTGGCCGTTGAACTGGCCGCGGCGGCCATCGCCATGGCCGTGCAGTGATAGCGCCAAGTGCTGGATGTCGCCAGGCCCCAGCAACTGGGACGGATCAAAACGCGGTACCTCCAGCGCGGCGGTCCAGGTGTCGCCCGCGGCCTGGTTCAATCTCAGGCTCAGGGTGGTGCGGGTCGGCTGGGTGAGCGCCATGTCCAGCGTGGCGGTACGCCGGTCGCTGCGCACGGTCAGCGTGCCGTCCAGCGTGTTCTTGCCGGTTTTCCAGCGGAAATCGCCGTTCAGCTGACCGGGGTAGCCGCTGTCGAAGCCCATCTGCCCGTGCAGGCTGACGTGGCCTTGCGGGGTGACCAGTTTCAGCGTGCGCACCTGTGCAGTTTGCGCCGTCCATTTGCCGGCAAGATCCAGCGAGTTGGCCACGAACAGGCTTTGCCCGGCCTGGGTGACCTCGGTGTGGCCGATGTGCGCGCTGTCGATCTGGATGTTCAGTGGCGCACGCAACGAGAAACGGGTGCTTTTCTGTTCCGGCTTGGGCGGCGCAGCCTTGGGCAGTGCCACGCGGATGTCGCCGGCTTGCAGGCGCTGCACGTGAACATGCTCGGCCAGCAGCGACCAGATGCCGATATCGACACGCGCATGGTCCACGCGCACATCCAGCCCATCGGCAGTGCGGTAACGCAGGCCCTTGAGTTCGGTGGGGCCGGCCAGGCTGCCGCTGGCCTGTTTCACGCTTAGCGCACCATCGGTCAGGCGCGTGGCCTGCCCCAGCGCAAAACGCAGCCCGCTGCCGGTGCCCAGCAGCCAGAACAGCGCCGCGGCCAGCAGCGCCAATACGGCGAGCACACCCACTCCCAACCAGCGCGGCCAGCGGCGGCGCAGCGTGGCGGCTTGCTTGTCGGTATTGGGCGTACTCACAAATCCGGACCTATCACCAGGTGCAACTGGATGCCGTGTTCGCGGCTGTTGTGGATGGGCGTGCCCAGGTCGACGCGGATCATGCCCACCGGCGAGCGCCAGCGTACCCCCAGGCCGGCGCCAACGGCCGGGCGAAAGTCAGTGCCATTGAAGGCATTGCCGGCATCGACGAAGGCGGCGATGCCCCAGGCCTTGGTGAAGTAGTGCTCGACCGTGGCGCCGCCGACCAGCAGGTTGCGCCCGCCGATGACGCGATCGTAGCGATTGCTCGGTCCCAGGCTCTGGTAGCCGTAGCCGCGCACGGAACGATCACCACCGCCAAAGAAGCGAAGCTGCGGCGGCAGCTGCGAGAAGTCGCCGACCCAGGTGGTGCCGGCGCTGCCATGCAGGATCAGCCGGTTGCGCGCAGTGAAGGCGTCAATCCATTTGGCATCGGCCAGTAGTTGCGAGAAGCGCGTGTCCGATAGCAGGGTGCCGGCCGTGGAGCGGGCAGTCAGGCTGATCGACCAACCATGGCGCACGAAGTTGGGGTTGGCGCCGTGCTTTTTCTGCAGCGAGACCTCCGGATACACCAGGGTACTGGTGCCACGCTCCACGCCCAGCGTGTTGTCAGTTTCGCCCCCCTTCTTGCCGACAGTGAAGGTGCCCGAAAGCGCATGCACGCCCACCGTGCGCAGCCAGCCGTGCCACTGGCGGGTTTCATTGCCGACCAGTTCCAGCGTGCGTGACTTGGAGGTGTCGGTATTGGCATCGCGGAAATTGGCGCCGAAGTTGAGCGCGCGCGCATTCACGCCGGGCAGTGGAATGGTGTACTGCGTTGACAGCGTCTTCAGGCGCTGCGCGGCGACCAGTTCGTTCTTCCACTTGTGGCCGCGATCATTGACCCAGCGCCGCTCCAGTCCCAGCCGGATGCCGGCACCGGTGTCGGTCCCGATGAACGGGCCGCCAGTGTAGACACTGCGCTTGGCCGGTTTCAGCTGAACATCCACATTCACCACGCCGCCGTGAGCGTCCTGCACATCCGGGTTGACGTTGACCACGGCGAAATAATCGGCGCCGATCAGTGCCTGCTGCAGTTCAAGCAGCTGGTCCTGGTCGAAATAGTCACCCCGCTTGAACGGCACGTAGCGCTGCAGGAAGCCATCCTTGAACTGTGAGCCCTCAAAGCTGACCTTGCCGAAGCGGTAGCGCTTGCCGACCTTCCAGTGCAGATGCACCACCGCGCTGTGGTTGGCGCGGGTGACCAGCACCTTGTGCTCGGTGAGCTTGGCATCCAGGAAACCGGTGGCGGTCAGCGCGCTGGAAATGGTCTCGCGCGAGGCGGTGTACTGCGATTGGTTGAGCACCGCTCCCTTGCCGGGGCTGAAGTTGTGGATGGCCTGACACACCGCGGGCAGGTGGCGGGCGCGCTTGTCCATCTGAATGTCGATGTCGGTGACCTTGACCGGCTCGCCGGCATCGACTTTCAGCGTGATGGTCCAGTCCTTGTCGCCGGTCTGCTTGAGATCGCCATCGACGTGGGCTTCGAAGTAACCGTAGGGGCGCAGCGCGCT
Organism: Oleiagrimonas sp. C23AA; assembly: GCF_011759385.1. GTDB lineage: Bacteria > Pseudomonadota > Gammaproteobacteria > Xanthomonadales > Rhodanobacteraceae > Oleiagrimonas. The sequence goes on from NZ_JAARLY010000002.1 coordinate 434,488, forward strand.
CTGCACCTGGCCGGGCGCGCGCTCATACAGGCGCCGCGCCTGTGCTGCGCTGACGTCGCGGCCGGTGTATTGGCTGGCCGACAGGCTGTTGACCACCACGGCCTTCAAATCATCGGGCAGCCCCTGTACCTGCACCTTCATGGCAGCCTGCGCCAAAGCCGGCATAAGCACCAGCAGCAGGCAGAGTATCGGGCGTAGGCGTCGGTGGGATCGGCGCATGCGTCACAGGTGATGGGTGAATGTGGGTGGTGGAGGGGTCGGTCGGTATCGAGCCAGACCGGCGACCGGGCCATCAGTATGCCCGGTCGCATGTGCGCGGCAGGTTAACGCCGGTGGCACGGGGCTTGGTTACTCGCCGCTGGCATCACCGGAGGTGTGCGCCACCCAGGCGCCGACCAGGGCCGACACGTACGGAATGGACTGCGCCGCCAGGATGCACATCCACAGCTTGCCCTCGATGTAGCTGCTGCCCGAGGTCAGGCCCATGCCGATGATCGCCAGCAGTAGCGCGATGGCCATGAAGCCTTCCTCGCGCACCGGCGCGAAGGCGGCCATGGCCGACTCGCTCATGCGCCGGCTCTTGGCGGTGACGATGAAGGCGGTCTTCTTGCGCGTCAAGCCGTGCAGGATGCCGCGCGCGATCGCATGCGACAGGCCCATGCTGGCAATCGATGCGGTGATGGTGTCGCGCCAGCTGCATGGCACGCGGGCGCGATACAGCACGATGCCGAAGATGGCCTTGGCGAAGAAGAAGCCGATCACCGGAATCAGGAACAGCTGCATCGGCAGGCTGAAATACTGCGGCAGCCCGACCATGCCAGCGGTCCAGAACAGCGCCATCATGGTGAAGATCAGGTGCAGCGCATCGGCAAACCAGCTGAACCAGCCGGTCAGGAAGTGGAAGCGCTGACCGCCCGACAGCGGGCCGCGCTTGGTCATCCAGTCCCAGCGGCCTTTCAGAATCTGCATCGCGCCGAAGGCCCAGCGATAGCGCTGGCTCTTGTAGGCCTTGAAGTCGGCCGGGGTCAGGCCCTTGCCCATCAGCTCGTCCACGTAGACCAGCTGGTAGCCGGCGTGCATCAGGCGCAGGCCCAGTTCGGCATCTTCGCAGATGGTCCATTCCGACCAGCCGCCGGTGCCTTCCAGCGCCGAGCGGCGCACCATGGTCATGGTGCCGTGCTGGATGATGGCGTTGCGCTCGTTGCGATGATGCATGCCGATGCGGAAGAAGCCGTCGTACTCCCAGGCGGTCCAGCGCCGGAACGTGTTCTTGTTGAAGTCGCGATGGGCTTGCGGGCACTGCACCACGGCCACCTCGTCATCGTGGAAGTAGCCGGTCAGGCCCGACAGCCAGTCCTTGCGCACCACGTAGTCGGCGTCGATCACGGCGATGACGTCGGCCTCGGGCGCGGTTTCTTTCAGGCCGAAATTGAGCGCGCCGGCCTTGTAGCCGGGCCACGGTTCCAGATGGAAAAAGCGGAAGCGCGGGCCCAGCTTCTCGCAGTAGGCCTCCACCGGTTTCCAGACATTCGGGTCCTTGGTGTTGTTGTCGATCACCAGCACTTCGAAGTTGTCGTACTCCAGCGCGGCCAGCGAATCGAGTGTGACCTGCACCATTTCCGGCGGCTCGTTGTAGCAGGCCAGGTGGATGGACACGAAGGGCTGACGCGCAGCCGGATCGGGCTCCAGCAGGCCGGCATGGCGAATCCAGCGCCGCCGCCACAGCACCTCGGTGAACTCGAAACCATTGATCAGCAAAATGGCCAGAATGGCGATCTGCGCCGGGAACAGCAGCACCAGCATGGCCCAGTCGAAGGGGCTCAGGTAGAAGTTGAAAGGCAAGGTGGCCGACCAAACAATCAGCCCGGCCGCCAGCTGGATCAGCGCGCAGAAGAACAGCCGTCCCATCAGCTTGAAGCGCGCAAAGCGCAAGGCGAACCAGAGCATCGGCGCGAACGCCAGCAGCACCGCGGCCAGCGCCTTCCACGGCCAGGCGGTGTCTTCGGTCACCGGGCCGGTGAACGGGAACTTCAGCTGGCGATCGGCGTTGAACATGCCCCAGTAGGCGCCGGTGCGGCCTTCGCCCAGGTTTTCCTTCCACGGCTGGTCGAACGCTTCCATCACGTAGTACTGGATGCCGCGCTCGCGCGCGACGTTGAACCAGGTGCGCAGGAAGATGGCTTCGTTAGAAATGGACGGATCGGCGTATTTGAAACGGTCGCCATTGGAGGGCCAGCCGATTTCGCCGACCACGATGGGCTTGTTCGGAAACAGCTGCTTCAAGTGGTAATAGCGCTGCAGCACGTCACCGATGGCCGCCTTGCGGTCGATGCCTTCCCAGTAGGGCAGCAGATGCACGGTGATGAAATCCACGTGCTGGGCCAGCTCCGGGTATTTCTCCCAGATGTGCCAGGGCTCGGCGGTGGACACCGGCTGGCGGATCGCAGCGCGCGCGCGGTCCAGGTACGTCATCAGCTCGGCCGGCTTAAGGTCGCCGCGCAGCAGCACCTCGTTGCCCACCAGCACGCGCGAGATGGTGTCCGGATAGCGCCGCGCCTGCGCGATCAGCGCGTTCAGTTCGGCGCTGTCGTGGGCCTTGCGCCGGTCAATCCAGGCGCCGCCCATCACGTCCAGCCCCTGTGCCTTGGCCAGACGATAGATCTGCGGATTCTGCAGCGACGAATAGGTGCGGATGCGGTGCGTGTACTTGGACAGCAGCTTCAGATCCGAGGCGATCTGCTTGTCGCTGGGAAACTTGTGCGCCAGCGGGCTCTGGTAGCGCTGGAACGCGCTGACGGCGAAACCGGAAATCTGGCCGTGCCAGTTTTCCGGACCATTGGGCCGGTTGGCCCACCACCACAACCCAAAGTTCAGGGTGGCAACGACGATGGCGATGATCAGCGCAGCGAGCAGGGGGTGCCGACTGTCCTTGCTGACTGGCTGTGTACTCAAAACCGGTATCCCCGAGGGTTACGCGAAAGACGCGAATCGTGAAAGATTAGCGAACGCCCGCAAAGGCCACAACGAAGCCGCGCCGCGGTGGTCAGGCCGGACTCAGGCAAATGACCAAGGTTTTATTGAGCATTTGCGCATAGCATGCGTGCTTGCACTGGATGAGAAGCTGATGTTCCGAGCCCTGACCGATGACACCGCCGCACGCCGTGCCCTTTACTGGTTCATGCTGATAGCCCTCGTGGTGCTGGCGGCGGGGCTTGGACTTCGCGGCCCGTGGCCGCCGGACGAGCCGCGTTTTGCGCTAGTCGCGCAGCAGATGGTGGATTCCGGTCACTGGCTGTTTCCGCACCGTGGCATCGAGCTGTACGCCGACAAGCCGCCGATGCTGATGTGGCTGGAGGCGGTGAGCTTCGAGTTGGTACGCAGCTGGCGCATTGCCTTCCTGTTGCCATCGCTGGTCGCCGGCATGGGCACGTTGGCACTGGTCTACGACCTGGGACGTCGACTGTGGAGTCCCCGCGTGGGCCTGGTTGCAGCCGCGCTGTTGCTGTGTGCACTGCAATTTACCAGCGAGGTGAAGCAGGCGCAGATCGATCCGCTGGAAATGTTCTGGATCACCCTGGGCAACTGGGGCTTGCTGGTGCATTTGCTGCGCGGGCCGCACTGGGGCGCGTTCTGGCTGGGCTGCTTTGCCGCCGGCTTGGGCGTGATCACCAAGGGCGTGGGCGTACTGGTGTTGCTGATGCTGCTGCCCTACGGACTGGCTCGCTGGCGTGGCTGGCGCGGGGTCGCCGTGATGATGCGCGGATCGTGGTGGCGCTGGGCGCTGGGCGCGCTGGCTTTCCTGCTGGCGATTGCCTTGTGGCTGGGGCCGATGTTGTGGGTGGCCTATCACTCCGGCCAGCCGGACTATCGGGCCTACGTCAACGACATCCTGTTCCACCAGACTGCTGATCGCTACGCGCATTCGTGGGCGCATGCCGAGCCGGTCTGGTTTTTCGCGCAAGTCATGCTGACCGAATGGTTTCCCTTGAGTCTGCTGGCGCTGGCCTGCGTGCCGTTGTGGCGCCAGGCAGTGCGCGAACGCGAGCCGCGCGTGCTGCTGCCGTTGCTGTGGTGGGCGCTGGTGTTGGTGTTTTTCTCCATTCCGCTGGGCAAGCGTTCGGTCTATGTTCTGCCGGTGCTGCCGATGGTGGCGCTGGCGCTGGCGCCTTACGCACAGCAGCTAATGGCCAGACGCTGGTTGCAGCGTCTGTGCATGGGGCTGCTGGTGGCCGCTGCGGTGATTTACATCGCGGGTGGCGCCTATGCCTGGCTGGTGTATCCGAAGGCGGCGCGGCGCCTGGCCGCCAGCTACGATCTGGCCGCGCAGGGCAAGCTGTTGTGGTGGATAGTGATGGCCGTGGGAGTGTCGCTGGCCGCCACTGCACTGGCCATGCGTCGGCGTGGCGGCATCGTTGCCCTGCTGGCGGGCATGTTGGTGGCGCGCGTGGTGTGGGTAATGGGCACTTACCCGCTGCTCGATGCCAACCAGAGCACACGCGCGATCATGCAAAGCGCCTTCCAGGCCATCGGGCCGCAGGGTCAGCTGGCGCTGGTGGGCTGGCGCGAGGAACTGCTGTTCCAGGCCCACCAGTTGCATCATCCGGTCGCTGAGTTTGGTTTTACCCGCGCACCCGCCGCGCAGCTGTCCGATGCCTTGCGCTGGCAGGCGAAAGCGCCGCACACCCGCTGGGTACTGATCGAAACACATGCGCTGGGCGCGTGCATCGATACCGGCAAGACGCGTCTCATCGGCACCGCCAACCGCACCACCTGGTGGTTGTTCGACCGCGACGCGGTAAAACCCGCCTGCCGCAATGCACGTGCACCGGAGCGGGCTTCGGCGCACTGACGCCTCAAATGTTCACGCTGGCGTGGCGCTTATCAACCCGCGTCGGCCCCATGGTACGCAGGCGCGCCATCACCTTGGCGAATTTATGGCGCGTGCGCGCGGCGTTGTGACGCTGGCTCATGGAGCAGTGCGGAATGAAGTTCTTCTCGCCGAAGCCATCGATCATCACCAGCCTGGGACCACCGGCCGAATCGGTGCCAAAGACCAGGTTCCAGGGGTGGAAATCGCCCAGAATCACGTTGTGCGTCAGCAGGCCCGTCAGAAGATCATCCAGGTAGGCTTGGATTTCCGGAGTAAGGCCGTCGCGCTGTACCCAGGCTGCTAGGGTGCAAGCTAGCGAGCCATTGGCATCGCGCACGGCTTCCACGACCTGGCCCACGCCCAGGTCGGTTTCGACGATGCCTACGACACGGGCGATCGGTGGCAGACGGTCGGGGGCGTGATGGCGCGCCGCCAGGTATTCCTTGAACTCGCGCACAAACCCCTGATACGGACCGGTCCGTGCCAGGCGCCGGTACCAGCGGCCGCGCCGCCAGCGGTCGGCGACGACATCGGCGCGGAAAACCTTGACCAGCAGGTCATCACGTTCGGGATGTTGATACACCAGTCTCAAGTGGCCTGATGCCACCGGCTGGCTGGAGCTCAATTCGATCATGCGTACGGCGTTACCAGGACGGCCAGCCGGGATGGCTGCCTAAGGCTACGCTAAGCATAATGAATCTGAACCGATCAGGTTACTAATTCTTTTGTCGCACCTGTGTCATGCGCCTGAAGCATATTGCGTGGACGCACGTGGGCGACCATAGTGGCTCTCAGAGTCCCCCATGGAGCCGTCAGGCTTGCCGCAGCGCGAAGGTGGCGGCCGGCACGACGGAGTGAGCACGTTCCCCCTTTCGCGAAGCGGAGGATGTCGGGATGTATCGCATCGTGTGTGGGTTTGTTGTCGCAGCACTCTGGCTGCCGGTGGTGCAGTGGCTGGTGGTGGATGGATACAACGGCTTCTGGTTTGCCTGCGTGGCTGCCGGAACGCTGGGTGTAAGCGTGATTTTCGGTGTGCCGTTGTTCTTGGCCCTGCGTCGTCATCTTGGTGCTGGATGTTGTCTGCTGGCCGGGATGGGGCTGGCCGCCGTGGGCGTGCTGGTGTTCGGTCTGGCTACCAACATGGCCGCGGCGATGCGCTGGGGCGGGGTATTTCTCATCGTCGGCCTGATCTCGGGCGCGTTGTTCTGGCTGGTCGCGGTGTGGCATAACCCCCGTGTGCAAAAGCTGGCGCGTGCCACGGTGACACCCATACGTCGGGCAAGGCCGGGCTAGAGGTCGGCACACCGATGGACTAGGGAAGGGGCAGCAAGGATGCCGGGACGCATCGTTATCTATGGCAATTCCGGGGCCGGAAAATCCACTCTGGCGCGGGCGCTGGCCGAGCGTCACCGGTTGGCCCACCTGGATCTGGACACGCTGGCCTGGCAACCCGGTGCCACGCCACCCCAGCGCATGCCATTGGCGCAAAGCCGCCAACATCTTTACGCCTTTCAGGCCCAGCATGCGCGTTGGGTCATGGAAGGCTGCTATGGCGACCTGGTGCGCGAGGTCGCCGATGCCGACACGCTGCTGGTGTTCCTCAATCCCGGCATCGAGGCGTGCCTGCAGCACTGCCGGCGGCGCCCGTGGGAGCCACACAAATACGCCAGCGCCGAGGCCCAGCAGGCCAATCTTGGCATGCTGCTCGATTGGGTGAGGGACTATCCGCTGCGTGAAGATGCCTGTGGCTTGCGCGCCCATCGCCAGGTATTCGATCAGCACCGTGGCCCACGACGGGAAATTCGCCACCCGGTTCAGGCCGACGAGGTTATCGCATGAGGCCTCGGTCATTCAGGCGCATCGCGTATCTGCCACCGCCGGTGATCATGTTGCTGGTGATGCTCGTCATGACGGCGCTGGCAGCCTTGTATCCGGGACCGGAGCTACCGTGGCCGGCGTGGCTCGGGTGGCCTGCGTTGGCGCTGGGGCTGGTGCTTAACCTGTGGCCCAAGCGCGCGTTCCGCCGCGCCGGCACCACCGTCAATCCGTTGCATCCCGAGCGCAGCCAGGCGCTGGTCACGGGTGAGCTGCACCGCATCTCGCGCAATCCCATGTACCTGGGCCACGCCGTGATCATCACCGCATGGGCGCTGGCCTTGGGTCACCTGCTGCCGTGGCTGGGTGTGCTGGTCTACGTGGTGTGGATCAGCTATTTCCAGATCCAACGCGAAGAGCGCCTGCTGGCGCGCCGCTTCGGTGCCGCCTATGCCAGCTACTGCACCCGAGTACGGCGCTGGGTTTGAATTGGTCAAGGAAAGTGCCTTTCTCCATGCCGCTGTCGGTCGTTTCCGTAAAGGCGTGCGTGCATATGCTGCCCGTCCAGAAATTTTATGTTCGCAGGGAGTTCGTGATGTTTGATGTCAGAAAGGAGCAGATTCTATGCATGGCCGTTTGGTGCACCATATGCGTGGTCCTCTATATCGCCATAAAATTCAACACCTACCTGTTTGTGGCTGTGGTGGGTGCAGGGACCGGCCTGGCTGGAAAACTTGGGTGGTATTGGTCCTCTCGCCGATCCCATGACCGGTATCGATGAACATCGATAGGTGGGTTTTCTTATTCTCCACGAAGAGAAGTCCTGGCTCTCCTCTCTCGCAACGCTAAGTTTTGACTTTAGGGCAAGGTGTCAGTGGGTTTAGGTCGTGTTATATAAAGGGTTTCGTGTGCATTTTATTTCGCGAATCCACTTAAGATGATGTTTTTTGATATTGACCATGGAGTGGTTGGGTGGTTATGGAAAAAATCCATTTTTCCTGTTTTTTCTTTTGTGTATTAGCGATCCTGCCGATGGGAAAGGCTTTGGGGTGGACGCGTCCGGGTGAGGTCGCAGCGTCAACACGCGTAGGCGAACATCCATTTATGGAGCATAGAGGTAAATCGACGCAAGAACCTAAAGGCAAGGCCTATGGCGTAGTCGGGGGTGCTCATCGATTTGCAATCGAAGGTGGAGTGAAGTCCTTGGAGGGCCGCTGTCCGCAAACGAACAAGCCATACAAAAATGGCGCCAAGGCCATTCCTTTTCGCTTTATAAACAATCTAATATATGTTAATGCCAAGGTTGATGGTCATGATCTTTTGATGTTGTTGGATACGGGAGGCGGGACCTCACTGACGCCGCGGGCTGCTGCCAAAGCCGGAATGATGGTCCATCATCGTTTATTTAAACCAAATCTGTCCACCCCGAAGCGGCGCATGGCTTACGTTAAGGTTAAACATTTTCGGCTTGGTAAAAATATAAAAATAAAAGAAAAAACAATGCCTGTCGTAGCCCCTTTTGGATACCCTGTCGTTGATGGTATTTTAGGTTCTAAAACCTTCCATAACTTTGTTGTGACCATTGATTATTACCATAAATTAATATCTTTCATCAGGAAGTCGTCATTCCTTCCCCAGTGTGCTGGTGAGCCGATTGATTTGAGCTTCTTCTACACGACGTCAGATGGGGCTGTTGCAAAGCTACCCGTAGTTGAGGGTGTTCTTGATGGACTCAAGAGTAAGTTCTGGATTGATACGGGAAGCTGGCTGCCAGTGATCATGTTGACTCCCTATGCTGAGAAGCATGATCTGTACACGCGCTACCATGCATCTGAAGTGGCCGATAGCGCCTTGCGCGCAGGAGGGATACTACGCGCTCGCCGTGCCACTGGCAGATATCTTAGGCTAGGTAATGTCACGATCAGGCGCCCGCATCTATATTTGAGTGTAGACAAGGATGGACCATTTGCATTTGGCCGATTTGGCGGCAATATAGGTAGTGGTCTTCTTAAGAATTATATCGTCACGTTCGATTTTTCACACAAGCGCATGTATCTTCGAAAGAGTGATCAGCCTTGAGCTCACTTCGTGCCGACTATGAAGCCAAGGCTTGACCTAGTTCTATTTGCACTGCGACACGTTTATCGTGAATAGTGTAGATATTGCATCCGCAAGGCTGGCGGAGTTGGTCTTGAGGTTTTGGCGCGGTAACCTTTTGCTATTCTTGGATCAGCCTGTATTCGCATGCCTTATTCAAGTGCAATGAGGCGCATTTATAAATATAACTTTTCTTGGCGATGGTGGACGATAAATCTTTATCTGGCTCCATGACTTTTGGCCTTGCGTGATCCATGCTGTGACAGCAATATGAGTACTTCATGGGCCGGGGCCATGGGTGGCGCCGGCTGATATTGGCAAGCCCATCGACAAAGGACGGTTTCATGAAGCAAGTGGTACGACTGGCTGGCGCCATTGCGCTGGCATTGGGCGCGGCCAGTGCGGCCGGCGCGGTTCAGGCGCACGATCAGGATGTGACACGCGCCACGCTGAAGAACGGTCTGCGCGTGGTCATCGTGCGCGATGACCTTGCGCCGGTGGTGACCACACAGATGAACTACCTCGCCGGTGGCAGTGAGACGCCGGCAGGTTTCCCGGGCACCGCGCACGCGGTCGAGCACATGATGTTTCGTGGCAGTCCGGGACTTAGCAAGGACCAGATTTCCGCGCTGGCGGCCAACATGGGCGGCAATTTCAACGCCCAGACCATGGACGACTCCACGCGCTACTACTTCACCGTGCCCAAGCAGGATCTTGACGTCGCGCTGCGCCTGCATGCGCTGCGCATGCGCGGCGTGGACATGAAGGCGGCCGAGTGGAACGACGAGCGCGGTGCCATTGAGCAGGAGGTCTCGCGCGATCTGTCCAGTCCGATGTTCAAGGCGCAGACGCAGATTCGCCAGGCGCTGTTTTCCGGCACGCCTTATGCGCATTCGCCACTGGGTACGCGCGACTCGTTCAACAAGACCACGGCCGCGGCGCTGAAGAAGTTCCACGACACCTGGTACACCCCCAACAACGCGGTGCTGGTGATCGCCGGAGACGTCAATCCGAGCAAGACACTGGATGAGGTCAAGCAGCTTTTTGGCAGCATTCCGTCGCGCGCGGTGCCCAAGCGTCCTGGCTTTGATTTCACAGACGTGAAGTCAAAGCAGATCTCGATGCCGACAGATACCCCCTACGGCTTCCAATTGCGGGCGTACCGCATGCCCGGGTTGACCTCGACGGACTACGCCACAGCCATGGTGATGAGCGCGGCGTTGGGCTCACAGCGCGGGGCCTTGTTCGGCATGGGCATGGACGGCACTGCCTTGGCCGGTGGGTTTGGCACCAACTTCCTGCCGCATGGCGGCATCGCGTTCGCCTATGGTGTGTTCCCGAAGGGCGCGCCGGTGAAGGGCATCAGCAAACGCATGGATGCCATCCTGCATGCAGCCGCGACCAAAGGTATTGATCCGGCGCTGGTGGAGGCGGCCAAGCGCAAGGCGCTGGCCGATCTGGAGTACGACAAGAACTCGGTGGCGGGTCTGGCCAATGCCTGGTCTGATGCCATTGTCGAGCAGGGCATGTCCTCGCCCGATCAGGTACGTCAGGCGATCGAGGCGGTCACGCCGGCCAAGGTCGATGCGTTGGCGGCGCGCGTGCTGAAGGAGAACCAGGCCGTGGTCGCCACGCTGAGCCCGGAAAGCTCGGGCAAGCCGGTTTCGAGCAAGGGCTTTGGCGGCGCGGAAAGCTTCGGCTCTGCACCGGACAAGCCAGTGGTGCTGCCTGAGTGGGCACAGCAGGCCTTTGCCAAGCTGCACGTGCCCGATTCGGCACTCAAGCCCAGCGATTTCCATCTGCCCAATGGTCTGCGTGTGATTGTGCAGCCGGAGACGGTGAGTGACACGGTGTATGTGGCCGGTCGCATCAAGACCAACGAACACCTGCAGGCGGACGAGGACAACGCCGGTGTGGCCAGTGTGCTGGAGCGCCTGTTCAGCTTCGGCACCAAAGACATGAACCGGCTCCAGTTTCAGCAGGCGCTGGATGCGATCGCCGCGCATGAGTCGGCCGGTTCGGGCTTCAGCCTGGCGGTGCCGGCGGCGCATTTCGATCAGGGCGTCAAACTGCTGGCCTCCAACGAGTTGAAGCCGGCGCTGCCGCCCAAGGCATTCCAGATCGTCAAGCGGCAGAGTGCCCGCGTAGTGGCCGGTCAGTTGCAGTCACCTGACTTCCTCAATTCGCTGCACATGCTCAAGGCGCTGTATCCGAAGAACGATCCGGCCACGCGCCATGCCACGCCGCACTCGGTGATGGGCCTGACGCTTGGTGACGTGAAGGATTACTACGCCAAGACCTTCCGTCCGGATATGACCACCATCGTGGTGGTGGGCAAGGTGACGCCCGAGCAGGCCAAGGCGGTGGTGGCCAAGTATTTCGGTGGCTGGAAGGCCAGTGGCGCCAAGCCCAACACTGATTACGCCGCCGTGCCGGCCAACAAGCCTGCGCAGTTCAATACGCCTGACAAGACGTCGGTGCAGGACAGCGTGCAAATGGCGCAGACGGTGGATGTGACCGAGAACAGTCCGCAGCGCTTTGCCCTGAATCTGGGTAACAAGGTGCTCGGTGGCGGCTTCTATGCCTCGCGCCTGTACAAGGATCTGCGCGAAAAGCACGGCCTGGTCTACACCGTGGGTTCCGGTTTCAGTCTGGACAAGAACCGTGGCATGTATTCGGTGCAGTTTGGCTGCGATCCGGACAAGGTATCGGCAGCGCGTTCGCTGGTGGTGAGCAACTTGAAGCGCATGCAGGATGAGCCGGTGAGTGCGTCGGAGCTCAAGCAGGCCAAGGGCATCATGCTGCGGCAGATTCCGCTGAGCGAATCGAGCTTCGGCTCCATCGCCGGTCAACTGCTCAGCCTGTCGCTGGAGGGCAAGCCGCTGGACGCCATGCACGTAGCGGCCGAGGCCTATTACGGACTGACCGCCAAACAGGTACAGGACGCCTACGCCAAGTACATCCGTCCCAATGACTTCGTCACCGCCGTGCAGGGACCTGCGCCGAAGTAAGTCCTGGTGCAAGCCGGCCCGTCGTGAGGCGGGTCGGCTTCGGTTTGGATCAGGCTTCGCACTTGTGCACGTTGCACAGCACAGGTTGCGCGGGGCGTGGGCATGAAACACGGAAGGTTTCGCGTATGAACGTCGATGACATCCATGTGTGGTGGGCCGTCGCTTTTGCCTTGGTCGGGCGATTGTTGGACCTCGGCTCGACCTGGCTGCAAACGCCTTCACTGCGGCTGGAAGGCAATGCGCTGGTGCGCCGGTTTGGCTGGCCGTGCGCCTGGGCCAGTGTGCTGTTGGCGCTGGCCGGCTTCATATCGCCAGGCCTGGGGATCGTGGTGGCTGTGATGTCCTGCTGCGCGGCCGCCAGCAATATCCAGGGTGCTCTCATCGTCAATTATCTGTGCGGAGAGCACGCGTTTTCTGCCTTGATGGCACAGCATGCCAAACCCCTGAATCTGCGTCGGTCCCTGCGCGATACCTTGCTGCTGGCCTTGCCGATGCTGCTGGTGGGCGTGGCGCTGATGGTGACCCGAGACCGGCCACTGGATACCGTGGCCGGGTGTATTGGCCTTGGCATCGTCACTTACGTGCTGGGCGTGTCGGTGCATCGCACGCTTGGCCTCGTTCGCCGCTATCGTCGCGAACGTGTACGAGGGCGGTTGATGGAGCGCCCGACGGCATGAAACGGATCGGCGCAACGCCATCGATTCGCTGGCTGCCTCTAGGTGCGCAACTGGCCGATCACTATCGGGTGGGGTGTTTCCTTCTGATGGCTGCGCTGGTACTTGGGTTGGGTTGGACCGTTCCTTCGGCGCATGCGCATGGCATGGCTTTGTCAGCCCTGGCGGGCATGCTGCCTTCGCTGCTGGGCGGCATGCGCGCTTGGATGCCGCTGGATGCTTCGCAGGGCATCAGCGCGTCCGCGGTACGCGCCCACATGGCAGGCACGCGCTGGTGCTGGGATGGCGCCGGCTGGCATCCGCCGGGGGCGCGTGCGCTCAGGTTCGACAGCCAACGTGTGTATCTGGAAGACGGGCGGGTTTACGGCTGTGCGCTCAGCCTCGCCGGCATGCGCCGCAAGTTACAGCGCGAACACGCGCCGCGCCGCAGCATGCAATGACGGTCTGTCGGACGTAGAGTGGCCCGATAAAGCGTTGAGGGGCGCTTTGTATCCAACGGGCAGGGTGGCCCGGCACTCGTGACGAGGGGTAACACATGAAGCGTGTGATGATGGGTGTGGTGTGGTTTGTGGTGCTGTACGTGGTGGGCGCGGCCTTGATTGGCATCGGTGTTGGCGTAACGCAAGGGTTTGCGGCCGGCTGGGCGCATGGCGGCTCGATGGCGCTCAACTTCCATGAAGGCGCGCAGCGCGGCGCAGCGATTGGCGCGGCTTTGCGGCCGTATCTGTTGGCCTTGGCTGCTTTGCTTGCATTGGCTGGCACCTGGTCGGGTCGGTTGCCCGGCACGCACAAGCGCGGCGCAGAGCCGGTCGATCACGACGACGCTTCGGCACGAGGCGATATCCGCCAGGCCTGACAGCCGCATGCTCGGGCTGGCGGCAGACGCTTAGGAAAGCGTCGCTGGTTTGGTTATTCTGATGGCATGAAAAAGCCCGATCCGCTGGCGGACCGGGCTTTTGTTTTGGCGCCGGCGCCGCCACATCTGGGCGGGCCGGTGATGCTTACTTCAGCATCGAGCGCAGCATCCAGGCGGTCTTCTCGTGCTCCTTCAGGCGCCCGGTGATCAGGTCGGCGGTGCCTTCGTCGCCGTCATCGGCGGCCACGCGGATGGCCTGGCGGGCGGTGGCGGCGGCCGCTTCGTGGCCTTCCACCAACTGTTCGATCATGTTCTTCCAATCCGGCACGCCGGTCTCTTCCTTGATCGAGGTGAGCTTGGCGAACTGACTGTACGAACCGGGTGCATACACATCCAGGGTGCGGATACGCTCGGCCACTTCATCGGCGGCGGTCCACAGTTCGTTGTACTGCTCCTCGAACATGGTGTGCAGGCTGCGGAAATGCGGGCCGGTCACGTTCCAGTGGAAGCTGTGCGTCTTCAGGTACAGCGAGTAGGTGTCGGCCAGCAGCTTGGACAGGTGCTCGGACACCGCAACGCGTTCCTTTTTGGCAATACCGATATCGATGGACATTTGCACGCTCCTTCTAGCTTTGAAGTCGATGGGTTCACCATACGGTGTTGCCCACCGCGGTTGAAATGAATCTTGCTGATCCTTTCGATAGAGGACAGCTATCATGCGCCCCGAACATGAACGATACACATACCAAGTCGACAAACCTGAATCCTGGCGTGCTGCGCAAGCGGCTGGACCAGGTTGGCACCCGTGATTTCGGCCGTCTGCTCGGTCGCTGGCTGAAGCTCAAGCGCAGCCGCGATGGCGCCTCCAGCGAGAAGATGGAGGCACTCTCGCGCGATATCGAGGCCTCCATATCGCGTGCCAAGGCGCGGTTGGCGTCGCAGCCGGCGGTGACGCTGGATGAGTCGCTGCCGATCGCCGCGCGCGGTGAGGACATCATCGCGCTGCTGCAAAAGCACCAGATCGTGGTGATTGCCGGCGAGACCGGTTCAGGCAAGACCACGCAGTTGCCCAAGCTGTGCCTGGCCGCCGGGCGCGGCGCGCGCGGCCTGATCGGCTGCACCCAGCCGCGGCGTCTGGCGGCACGCTCGGTGGCGCGCCGCGTGGCCGAAGAACTGGGCACGCGCATCGGCGAGCAGGTCGGCTTCCAGGTGCGCTTTACCGAACAGGTGGGCGACGACACGCGCATCAAGTTCATGACCGACGGCATTCTGCTGGCCGAGACGCAGTCCGATCCGTGGCTTAGCGGCTACGACACGCTGATCATCGACGAGGCCCACGAGCGCAGCCTCAACATCGACTTTTTGCTCGGCTACCTGAAACGTCTGGCGGTCAAACGGCCGGATCTGAAGATCATCGTCACCTCGGCGACCATCGATACCAAGCGTTTCGCCGAGCATTTTGACGGCGCGCCGGTGATCGAGGTGGAAGGGCGCACCTATCCGGTGGAGGTGCGCTGGCGCCCGGTCGATCATTACGCGGGCGATGACAGCACACGCGGCATGGCGCAGGGCAGCGCCGAACATATTGGCCGCGCCCTGGACGAAATCAGCCGGGAAGACCCGCGTGGCGATGTGCTGATCTTCCTGCCCGGCGAACGCGAGATTCGCGATGCGCACCGGCTGCTGGAACGGCGCGAATATCGCGACACCGAGATTCTGCCGCTGTACGCGCGGCTCTCGGCCGGTGATCAGGATCGTGTGTTCCGGCCGGGTCCGAAGCGGCGCGTGGTGCTGGCCACCAACGTGGCCGAAACTTCGCTGACGGTGCCGCGCATTCGCTACGTGATCGACACCGGCCAGGCTCGCGTCAAGCGCTACAGCCAGCGCAGCCAGATCGAGCGCCTGCATGTGGAGTCGGTTTCGCAAGCCGCTGCCGATCAGCGCAAGGGGCGTTGCGGGCGTGTCGGCCCCGGCATTTGCGTGCGGCTGTATGACGAAATCGATTTTGTCGGCCGCAGCCGGTTTACCGATCCCGAGCTGCTGCGCTCATCGCTGGCCAACGTGATCTTGCGCATGCTTAGCCTGAGGCTGGGCGAGGTCGAGGATTTCCCGTTTCTGGATGCGCCCGAGCCGCGCGCCATCGGCGACGGCTACCGGCGCCTGGCCGAGCTGTCGGCGATCGACGACAAGCGGCGACTGACCAGCATTGGTCACACCCTGGCGCGCCTGCCCATCGACGTGCAGCTGGCGCGCATGCTGGTGGAGGCCAACGACAAACAGGTGCTGGCCGAGCTGATCACGCTGGTGGCGTTTCTCTCCGTGCAGGACCCGCGCGAACGTCCGACGGAAGCGCGCGCCGCGGCCGACGCCGCGCACAAGGCGTTTGTCGATCCCAAGTCCGACTTCATCACCATCCTTAGGCTGTGGGAGGCCTATCGCCAGGCACACGAAGAGCTGACCCAGTCCAAGTTGCGTGACTGGTGCGGCCGGCACTTTCTTTCCTTCATGCGCATGCGCGAATGGCGCGAATTGCATCGCCAGTTGCTGCTGGTGGTTCGCGACCTGGGCTGGCGCACCGCCAAGCATGAGGATGCCGAGACACTTCCCGCTGCTGGCGGGGGGCGAAAGGGAAGAGGTAGAGAAGCCCGTGGCAAGGGCGCTACCCCTCCCCAACCCTCCCCTGCGAGCAGGGGAGGGAGCGCGCGCGGTGATGCCGCGACTGCGACTGGTGGTGCCGGATCTCCTCCCCCTGCCGGCAGGGGGAGGCAGGGAGAGGGTAGAGACGTTCGCGGCAAGGGCGCTACCCCTTCCCAGCCCTCCCCTGCGAGCGGGGGAGGGCGTCGGCATGAGGGCAAAGCGGAAAGGTCGCCGCGTGCGCTGGCCGCGGCGATGCGTTCGGCCAGCCGTGGCGACACCACGGCGCGCGATGACAAACGCCATTCGGCGCAGGCTGCTTCGGCCGTTGCCGAACCACTGGCTGCCGATTACGAGCTGATCCATCGCAGCCTGATGGCCGGCTTGCCGACCCAGGTGGGCCACAAGGACGAAAAGGGCATCTTCCGCGGCACGCGCGAGCGCAAGTTCCAGGTGTTCCCAGGTTCGGGTCTGGCCAAATCGCCGCCCAACTGGATTTTCTCGGCGCAAATTCTGGATGTGGGCGGCCGCGTCTGGGGCATGTTGTGCGCGCGTATCGAGCCGGCCTGGATCGAGCAACAGGCCGCGCATCTGCTCAAGCGCAACTGTTTTGATCCGCATTGGGCGCGCAAGCGCGGTCACGTGGTGGCCTTCGAGCAGGTCAGCCTGTTTGGTTTGACCCTGGTCGAGCGGCGGCCGGTGAATTTCCACGATCAGGATCCGCCGCTGGCCCACGCCATTTTCCTGCGCGAAGCACTGGCGCGTTGCGATATCGACCTGCGCGCCGATTTTGTGCGCGGCAACGCCAAGGTGATTGCCAAGGCCGAGGGGCTGGAGGCCAAGCAGCGCCGCGAGGGCTTGCTGAAGGGCGAGGAAGATCTGGCCGCGTTCTACAACGGCAAGCTGCCGCCGGATATGTCTTCGGCCAAGGCACTGGATGCGTGGTGGCGCAAGGCCTCGCCCGCCGCGCAGGCAGCGTTGCGCTGGTCGCTGGATGATGTGCTGGACGTGTCGCCAGACCTGGACGCCGGCGCGTTCCCGCCGGCGCTGGAGCTGGATGGTGTGCGCTATCGCCTGCAGTACCGTTTCGTGCCGGGTGACGAGGCCGATGGCGTGACCCTGCATTTGCCGCTGGCCATGCTCAACGCGCTGCCGCCGCGGCGCTGCGAGTGGCTGGTGCCGGGCCTTTTGGCCGACAAGGTGGCCGAATTGATTCGCGGCCTGCCCAAATCGCTGCGGCGCAATTTCGTGCCGGCGCCGGACTTTGCGCGCGCCTTCGTCGAGGCCGAGGCGGCGCGTGACGAGCCGTTGCGCGAGGTGCTGGCCGCGTTCCTGAAACGCGCCACCGGCGTGGATATCGACGCGGCGGCCTTTGCCGACATCGACTTGCCCGATCACTTGCGCATGCGTTTTCGCCTGCACGATGACCAAGGCAAAACGCTGGCCGTGTCGCGTGACCTGGAGGTGCTACGCAGCCGCTACGAGGATCGCGCGCGCGAGGCGTTCTCGCGCAAGGCTGATGCCGAGCTGATTCGCGAGGACGTGCACGGCTGGGATTTCGACGAGATTCCGCGCAAGGTGCGCTCGGAAGGGCGCATCGATGCCTACCCGGCACTGGTCGACTTGGGCGCCAGCGTGGCTCTGCGCGTGTTCGAGCGCGAGGACGAGGCGCTGGCCGAGCACCGTCGTGGTGTCGAGCGCCTGCTGCGGCTGGCGCTTACCAGCGAGTTCAAGCGCGCCCGACGTCAGTTGCCGATTGCCAATGCGCTAGCACTGAAATACACCCCGCTGGGCACCATCGACGGCCTTCGCGAAGACTTGGCGGAAGGCGGTTTTGATGACTTGCTCGGAGAGGCCGAACTGGACGTGCGCAAGCGTGCCGATTTCGAGGCCTTGCGCGCCGAGCTGGCGCGCGCGTTGTTCGGCGCGGCGATGGCGCGTCTGGAAAAGCTAGAGCCGATCATCGAGGCGCAAGCCGAGATGAAGCCGTGGCTGGAGCCGCCGCTGATGGGATACGCCACGGCCGCCTACGATGACCTGCACGAGCAGCTCGACGGGCTGCTGGAACCGGGCTTTGCGCGCACCTTGTCCCGCGATCGCCTGGGCCACTACCCGCGCTATCTGCGTGGTATGCGCCTGCGTGCCGAGCGCCTGCGGCAGGACGCGGCCAAGGACCAGCAGCGCATGTTGCAGGTATTGCCGTACTGGCGTGCGTATCTCAATCATCGCGCCGAAGATGCCGGCACGCCCGGTGACCGCGAGATGCTGCGCTGGCTTATCGAGGAGTGGCGCGTGTCGCTGTTCGCGCAGGAGCTGAAAACCGCCGAGCCGGTATCGCCCAAGCGCCTGGCGCGCGCGCTCAAGGCGCTGGAGGAAAACGCTTAAGCGTGCGTGGCGCGCAAGGCAACGCTGGCTATCGCCAGAAGCAGGGCGGTGATGGCAAGGCTGATGCGAGTGCGCGATCGCCACGTGCCGGCACTGAGTGGTTCATCCACTGCCATCGCACTCGCTGCGGCGAGCATACCTGCGGCCATAGTGAAGTTTTCGGGCCGAGGACCTGCCACCAGCATGCCCAGCGCGCTTAGCAGCATGCCAGCGGTTCGCTTGTGATGTGTCGCGAGCTTGTGCTTCATGGACGGCTTCCTAGCATATGTAGCGGATGGCGCAGTCGTCTGCCATGACGATGAACCGCTGTGGCGAAAACTTACGGATGCGTGATGTGCATCCATGTGGCCACAGTGATCAGCACCATGCCCAGGCGGCCGATCCAGCGCGCCGAAAGGCAAGGGCGTATGCCTTGCTCGCGGTACGCCTGGGCCAGCTCCTTGAGGGTGGCGGTGAAAAACTTGCCGCGCGGGCGCGGCTGGAAGGCTAGTGCGTAGGCCAGGCAAACGCCGCCGGCGGCGTCGATATAACGGCCTTGGGCGACCGTGTAGGTGTAGAAGTCCTGCACTGAAAAGGCCAGGCAACTCAGCGCCATCACGCGGGTTGAGGATAATCGCAGCTTCATGTCGAACAAGCCGGCGCGCTTCGGCGCCTGCCGCGCCGTAGACACTGGCCTACGGCGACCATGCCCTCATCCAGAACGCAAGTCTGTGAATGTACAGGCCGTGAATACATCCGCTGGTGGCTCCCTGCCTTTGAGATCCAGACAATTTGCGATTCAGGCTCACCTTAGCGCTGACCTCACGTGAAGGACAACTAAGCGGGTGGTGCCCAGGTCTTGTGGTATGCGCTTGCGTGCCTTCGCAGCCTGAGGCTTTCGTACTAGTCTGAGCGCCATGGTCTCCACCGTTTCCAGTGATATCGCCGCGCTGCACGCATGGCTCGATCGACGTCCGGCGCTCGCGGCGTCGCTGCAGGCGTGCGCGGTGCTGACGCCGGCGCAGGCCGAAGAGTGCCAGGTGGTGCTCGGGCTGCTCGATTCGCTGGGTTGTGATGACGACACCCTGGCAGCGGCGTTGTGGTTTGCGGTGGCGCAGGTCGATTCAGACGTATGGACGGCCAAGCGCGACGAGGTCAATGCCTCGGTGAAGCGGCTGGTGGAAGGGCAGCAGTCGGCCGAGCGCGTGTGGGTATTGCATGCCGAGCACGGTGGCGCCAGCGAGGGTCTGCGGCGCCTGCTGCTGGCGATCATCCGTGATTTGCGCGTGGTGTTCATTTTGCTGGCCCGGCAGCTGGCACGCATGCGTGGTGCCGCGCGGCTGCCGCCAGAGCAGGCCGTGTCGCTGGCGCGCCTGACGGCAGATATCCATGCGCCACTGGCCAATCGCCTGGGCATCTGGCAACTGAAATGGGAGCTGGAGGATCTGGCGTTCCGCCATTTGCAGCCCGATACCTACAAGCGCATCGCCAAGCTGCTGGACGAGCGTCGCGCCGATCGCGAGAGCTTCATCGCCCAGTGCATCGATGAGCTGGGTACTGCCATGTCGCGCAGCGGCATCCGCGCCGATCTGGCCGGCCGCCCCAAGCACATCTTCTCCATCTACAAGAAGATGCAGCGCAAGGAGCTGGCGTTTTCCGATCTGTATGACATCCGCGCGGTGCGCGTGCTGGTGGTGGATGTGGCCGCCTGTTACGCCGCGCTGGGCGTCGTGCACAGCCTGTGGCCGCATCTGCCGGGCGAGTTCGACGACTACATCGCCCGCCCCAAGGGCAACAACTACCAGTCCCTGCATACCGCGGTGATCGGTCCGCACGGCAAGACGCTGGAGGTGCAGATTCGCACCCACGCCATGCACCGCGCCGCCGAGCTGGGTGTGGCCGCGCACTGGCGCTACAAGGAGGGCGGCGGCGGCGACGCCGAGTTCGAAAAGCGCATCGCCTGGATGCGCAAGCTGCTGGAACAGCGTCAGGACGACGATGCTGGCCTGATGGACGATTTCCAGAGCGAGCTGATCGAGGATCGGGTGTATCTGCTGACCCCGCGCGGCGAGGTGATGGATCTGCCGCGCGGCGCCACGGTGCTGGATTTTGCCTATCACGTGCACACCGAGGTGGGGCATCGCTGCCGGGGCGCCAAGGTCAACGGGCGCATCGTGCCATTGAGTTTCCAGCCGGCCAGCGGCGATCGCGTCGAGATTCTTACCGGCAAGGTGTCCGATCCCAGTCGTGACTGGCTCTCGCCGCACCACGGATACCTGCACACCGGCCGCGCGCGCGAAAAGGTGCGCATCTGGTTCCGCCGCACCGCGCACGAGGCCAACCTGGCCGCCGGCCGCGCCATCTACGAGCGCGAGATGAAACGCCTGGCGCTCAGCACCACGCTGGCCGACAAGCTGCCGGCGCACTTTGGCCTCAAGAGCCAGGATGAGCTGCTGGTGGCGCTGGCCCTGGGCGAGGTGACCGCCGGGCAGATTGCGCGTGCGGTACAGGATCTGTCTCGCCCGGCGACCTCGGTCACGCAGTCGGCGCCGCCGGTGCAGCCCAGCCGCCACACCCAGGCCGATACCAGTGCGCTCAGCATCGAGGGCGTTGGTGACCTGATGACCACGCTGGCGCGTTGTTGTCAGCCCTTGCCGGGCGACGCCGTGCGCGGCTTCATCACGCGCGGGCGCGGCGTTTCCGTGCATCGCGCCGATTGCCCTTCGCTGGCGCGGCTGGCGCGGCGCGACCCCAAGCGCATCATCGAGGTCTCCTGGGGGCGCGCGCCCGAGCACGCCTATGCGGTGGATATCCAACTTACCGGCTACGATCGCAAGGGTCTGCAGAAAGACGTGACCGGTCTGATTACCAACGCCAGCACGCCGATCATTGCCTCCTCCAGCCGCGTGTTCACGCGCACCGGCGAGGTGGAGATGCACTTCACCTTGCGTGTGCGCGATTTCGAGGAGTTGTCCACGCTGCTGGCGCGCCTGGGCGCGCTGCCCAACGTGATCGACGTGCGTCGCATCACGGGCTGAGCGGCGTTTGAGCCCGGCCGGGTGGAATTTGCCGCGTCGCGTGTTGTCACATGTCAGTTAGGCCGCTTCAGCGATGCTAAGCTGCCGCGCTTTGAGTCTGTTCACCGGTTTAGTTCCGATGAGTCCCAACGACCGTTCCCGCGACCGAGGTCGCACCGAGCCCAGCCTGGGCGATATCGACCGTATCGACGAGCCGGCAGGCGCGCCTGCACCCGCGCCGCCGCCGCGCGTGGATGCCGACGCCCGCCGCACGCGTGAGCGTGTCGCGCACACCGATGACGATGTGGCCATGCCGCCGCCGGGGGGGGCGCGTGCGCGCCGTGAACGCGCCGCTGCCGCCGCCGCGCCGTCGCCGGAAAGACCGGCGTCGCGACGTCGCTCGTGGTTGCCGGCGATCATCATCCTGGTGGTGATCGTGGTCGGGGCGCTGGCCTGGATCAATCAGGACCGCCTGCGCGCGCTGTTTCCGCGCACCCAGTTGAACAGCATGCTCGATCGTGCCGACAAGGCCCTCAAGAGCGGCGACCTGGAAGGCCATGACGGCAACAGCGCGCGCGAGCTCTACGAGGCCGCCCGCGCCCTGGAGCCCGACAACGATCGCGCGCTCAACGGCCTGCAGAAAGTGGGACATGCCGAGTTGGATCGCGCACGTCAGGCGCTGGCCAAGGGCGATCGCCAGCAGGCCGAGGATGCGCTGTCCGATGCGCGCGAGCTGCTTGGTGGCGGTCAGGATGTGGATGCCGTGGCCGCCAAACTGGATGCCATTCGTCGCTCGCAGGCGCAGATCGAGGATCTGATCGTCAAGGCGCAGGACGCGCTGGCCGAGGGGCAGCTTACCGGCAACGACGGTGCCGCCGCGCTGTATCACCAGATTCTCGATGCCGATCCGGACAACGCCATCGCCCGGCATGGCCTGGACAAGATCGGCGATGTGCTGGCCGGACAGGCGCGTCAGCAGCTCAAGCAGAACGACCTGAAGGCCGCTGCCGACACCGTGGCGCAGATGAGCCAGTTGATGCCCAACTATGGCGACTTGCCATCGTTGCGGGCCAGCGTGGTGCAGGCGCAGAAGCAGGCCGATGCGCAGGTTCAGCAGCACCTGGACGCCGCCAAGCAGGCCATGTCGGCCGGCCATTTCACCGGGGATGGCGATGACAACGCGCTGGCGCAGTATCGCGCCGCGCTGGCGGTGGACGCCGACAATGCCGAAGCCAAGGCGGGCATCGGTCATGTCGCCCAGGCACTGGTGGTGCAGGCGCAAGCGGCGATCGAGGCCGGCTCTGCCGATCAGGCCGCTCAGTTGCTCGATCAGGCCGCCAAGCTGACCCCGAAGTCGGCTGATCTTGCCGCGGCACAATCGCAGTTGGCCGCGTTGAAGAAGCGCCAGGCCAGCCAGCCGGCCGCCGCCAGCAGCGCCAGTGCGGTGGCCAGTGACGACAGCGCGCCAGCGGCGCCGGCAAGCGATCTGAGTCCGACCGATCAGGCCAAGCTCGACAAGTTGCTGGTACGCGCCAAGGTCGCCGCGCAGGCCGGTGACATCATGAGCCCGCCTGGCGCCTGTGCGTATGATCTGTATCGCGCTGCGCTGGCTATCGATGGCAACAACGCCAAGGCGCTGAGCGGCCTGCAGTCACTGACCCATGTCAGCGAGCAGCTGTTTACCAAGGCCTTGCAGTCGGGCGACCTGGACAAGGCTGGCGAGGATCTTGAAACCATCGATCAGCTTGATCCGGGCGACAGCGCCACCGACGACCTGCGCCATCAGCTGGCAAACGCCTGGCTGGATCGTGCCGACAAGGCCATTGATCAAGGGCAGGATGGTCAGGCGCTGAAGGCGCTGGCGCAGGCGCGCAAGCTGTATCCGGATTCGCCACGCCTTAAGGCAATGTACGCGCGGCTGGGTGGCGCCTGATCCAAGGTGCGCGTGGCGGGCTTGCTGGGAAAACGGCGCGTCCTTTTGGGGCGCGCCGTTTTTGCGAGCACGATCGGTAGGGAACTCAGCCGGCTGAGGCGGGCGTTGCGTCGGCAATGGCCGGGTCGTGCAGCGCTTCGGCCAGCGTGGCCGCCGCCGCCGCTTCGGAGAAATGCGCCTGGATATTGGTCAGGCCACCCTCGGACAGGCGCTGCCACAAGGCGGCATCTTCATGCACGCGAACGATCGCCTCGGCCAGCGCGTCGGCATCGTCGGCCAGACATACGTCTTGCCCATCGATCAGCCCCATGCCTTCGGCAGCCATCGTGGTGGCCACGACCGGCAGCCCGTGGCTCATCGCGGTGTTGATCTTGCCTTTGACGCCGGCACCGAAACGCAGTGGTGCCACCGACAGTCGACAGGTGTCCAGCAGCGGGCGCAGGTCGTCGACGCGACCGTGCGCGATGACGTCATCGGCGGCCAGCGCCTTTCGGCGCGCCTCGGGCATGTCGCCGACCAGGTGCAGCACAATGCCGGCCTGGCGCCTGCGCAGCGCCGGCATCACCGCGGCCACCAGCCAGTCGATGGCATCGGTATTGGGCGGGTGCGCGTAGCCACCAATGAACAGCACGCCGGCGCGCGGCGCAAAATCCGGGCCGCGGCCTTGCACGCGATGGATGTTGGAAAGGCGCAGTACCTTGGCTTGCGGGCAGGCGTCGGCCAATAGCTGTTGTTCGTAGGCGCTGACCACAAAGCTGACATCGGCCTGTGCCAGCAGGCTCAGCTCACGCTGGCGTGAGCGTTCGGCCTGGCGTGCGAGCGCTTTCTGGCCGCTCAGTTCGGCGGCGCGGCCCTCGCGCAGAAAGTGCAGATCGACGGTATCGAACAGCACGCGGGCCTTCGGCGCGCGGCGGCGCAGCAGGTCGATGTACTGTGCGGCTACCGGTGCGCGGCACAGCATGGCCGCGCTTAGCGTGTCGCCATGGCGGGCCAGCCAGGCCGGCACGTTCTCGGCGCCGGCCGCGCCGACCACTTCCACACCGAGCGCGCCGAGCGCTGCCACGTGCCGGGCGTCCGCGTGGCCGTCGGCCGGCGCAAACGCCAAGCGCCAGCCGGCGCGCGCAAGCAGCTGGAAAATGGCCATCAGGCGCAGCGAGCCCGAATCACGGCGTGCGTCGGGCGTGGCTGCGTCGATCACCAGCAGATGTCGCGGTTCCAGCACGCTGTCGCGCTGCGCAAATGGTGTGTTGGGGGCCGGTTGTGTGGCCAGTTCGCGCGTCCACTTCTGCACGTAGCGAGCCTGGTTGGTGGCCTGGTAGCGCTTCATGCCCTGACCCAGATCGGTGCCGGCGCTGATGCCTTCGCAATGCACAATGCGGCTGGCGGGCACGTACAGCACCTTGCGCCCTTGCGCGCGCGCGGCGGTGCAAAGGTCGGCGTCCTCGTAGTAGGCCGGGGCGTAGCGTGCATCGAAGCCGCCCAGCGCCAGAAACTGCTCGCGCGCGATCATCAGCGCCGCCCCGGAGACGTAATCGACCGGACGCAGAAAGGCAAAACGCGGATCATGGCGCGATTCGAAGCGCCCGTAGTTCCACGCCGAGCCATCGCTGGCGATATAGGCGCCAGCTTCCTGCAGGCGGCCATCGGGATAGATCAGCTGGCTGCCGGCGATGGCCGCTTGCCGGTGCTGCTGCAGGGCCTCGTGCAGGGCATCCAGCCAACCTGGCAGAACCTGGGTGTCGTTATTGAGAAACAGCAGGTACTTGCCGTGGGCTTCCTGGGCGCCGCGGTTGCAGCTGCCGACGAAGCCGAGGTTCTGCGTGTTTCGCAGCAGGCGAAGACCGGGGATGTTCGCCAGCACGTCGGCGCTGTCGTCGGGCGAGGCATCGTCGACGATGATCACCTCGAACGGCAGCCCGGCGCCGTGACGGGCGATCGAGCGCAGGCAGGCCAGCGTGTAGGCAAGCTTGCCGTGCACGGGAATGATCACCGACACCGCCGGATGCTCGCTGCTGGGCAAGTGCCCGGGCACGGTGGGCGACGCGTCAGCCGGTTCGATATCCAGCGCCGTATCCAGCGCCGGGCGCGGCCGGAACTCCTGCGTGATGCGTGTGACGGTGGCCTTGAGGCCGCGCTGCTTGACGCTGCCGCCGGTGCGCTCGATCAGGTAGCGCAGGCGTTTCAGTCGTAGTGTCAGCGTGTCTGCCAGATTCATGCCCTAAATTTGCCCGTCCATTGCAATGCCGATGCTCGATAACCGGCCATTCTAGGCAAAAACGTGGGCGCGCCACCCATCGCGGTGCTGAACGGGACGCCTGTCAACGACTGGCGCTGCACGTCGCGCTCACGTATCAATAGCCCTTTCGTGTTCAGTGTGCGGATGATCTTTTGACCGTGTTTAACCGTTTGCGCAGCGTGACCGCCCGCGCGTGGCCTTGGCTGCGTATCCCATTCTGGCTGGGTTTGGGCCTGCTGGTGGGCTTCATGGTGCCCTATACGCTGGTGCTCAATGCCCGCGTGCAGGAGCGTTTCAACGATCTGGTGTTCTCCGTGCCCACGCGTGTGTATGCGCGGCCGCTGCCGGTGGCCCAGGGCGAGCCGATGAAACCCGACGCGCTGAAGCTGGAACTGACCTTCGCCGGTTACAGTCAGAACCCGCAGGCGCGCGTGCCGGGCACCTGGACCCATCACGGCGACACCTACATCATCGCCTCGCGTGGCTATGCCGGCCCGGAAGGCGGCGAGCTGCCGCGGCGCATCCAGGTGCAGCTGGGGCGCGGCCAGGTCGAGTCGGTCACCGACCTGACCAGCCACAAGTCGCTCAAGGCCGCGCATCTGGACCCGGCGCGCATTGCCACGCTTTACGGCGCGCGCCAGGAAGAGCGCCGCATCGTCGCCTTGAAGGACGTGCCGCCGTTGCTGGTGACCGGCCTGCAGGCGGTGGAAGATCGCGACTTCAAGAGCAACTTCGGCATCGATGTGTCGGCGATCTTGCGCGCGGCCTGGGCCAACATGATGGCCGGCCACGTCGTGCAGGGCGGCTCGACGCTGACCCAGCAGCTGGTGCGCAACCTGTTTCTGGACCGCAACCAGAATCTGGTGCGCAAGGTCAACGAGGCGCTGCTGTCGATCCTGATCGATGCGCACTACAGCAAGGGTCGCATCCTGCAGGCCTATGTGAACGAGGTGTTCCTGGGCCAGCAGGGCAACCAGGCCGTGCACGGCTTTGCCGCCGCCAGCGAATTCTACTTCGGGCGCCGGCTGGAAGAGTTGCGTCCGCAGGAAATCGCCCTGTTGGTGGGGCTGGTGCGTGGACCCAGCTATTACGATCCGCGCCGTTATCCCAAGCGGGCGCTGTCACGCCGCAATCTGGTGCTGCGCGAGTTTCACAAGACTGGGCTGATTTCGCAGCCGGTCATGCAACAGGCTCTCGCCTCGCCGCTGGATGTGACCCGCAATCCGCAGTTGCCGCACAACCGTTTTCCGGCCTTCATGGATCTGGTGCGACGGCAGATCACCTCTGATTTTGATGAGGCCTCCCTGCGAGCCGGTGGTCTGTCGGTCTACACCACGCTGGATCCGGCCGCGCAGCTTTACACAGAGCAGGCGGTCAAGCAGACCCTGGCGAGCATGGGCAAGGCTGGCAAGCCGATGCAGGCCGCCGCGGTGGTGACCGATGCCCACGATGGCAGCGTACTGGCCGTGGTCGGCGGGCGCCATCCGGGTCAGCCGGGTTTCAACCGCGCCCTGGATGCGCGCCGCCCGATCGGCTCGACGATCAAGCCGTTCGTGTACCTGGTGGCGCTCAGCCAGCCGGCCAAGTGGTCACTGGCCAGCTTGCTGGACGATTCGCCGATCAGCCTGCGCCAGCCCAACGGCAAACTGTGGCAGCCGCAGAACGATGACCACATCAGCCACGGTGAAGTGCCGGTGATGTACGCGCTGGAAAAATCGTTGAACCTGGCCAGTGTGCGTCTGGGGTTGGCGGTGGGGCTCAAGCGCATCCAGGGGTTCCTGGAGTCGTTTGGACTCAAGAACGTCAATCCCAATCCCTCGCTGCTGCTGGGGGCCATCGACCTGGCACCGATGCAGGTGGCGCAGCTGTACCAGTATTTCGCCGCCGACGGTCATGCGCTGCCGCTGGTGGCGGTGCGCGGCGTGGTCAACAGCAAGGGCCAGACCATCAAGCGCTATGGCGTGAAAACCGGCAAGTCGCAGTATCAGCAGGCGGCTTCGCTGGTGACCTACGCCATGCAGCACGTGACCACCGTCGGCACCGCGCACTCGATTGGCGATTCGGGCCTGGCCTGGCTGCATGCGGCCGGCAAGACCGGTACCAGCGACGATCAGCGAGACAGCTGGTTTGCCGGTTTCACCGGCAGCCATCTGGCCGTGGTCTGGGTCGGCCGCGATGACAACAAGCCGACGCATCTCTGGGGCTCCAGCGGCGCGTTGAAGGTGTGGGAGTCGCTGTTCAAGCACCTGCCGACGCGTCCGCTGGATCTGGACACGCACGGTTTGCAGTACGCCTGGATCAATCCCAAGACCGGGCATCGCACGCAGCAGGCCTGCGAGGGTGCGGTACAGTTGCCGTTCGTGGCCGGTTACGTGCCGCAGGACGAGGACGGCTGCTTCTGGCAGCGCGTGCGTGGCATGTTCGGCGGTCAGTAAGGCGGCGCAGGTAATGATGAGATCATGCGATTGAAAGTGACCCGACTGCTGTTGCCGAGCGCCGCCGTGCTGATGCTGGCGGCCTGCGCGCCGACCCCGACCCAGGTCAAGCGCAAGGGGCCGCCACCACCCACGCATGCGCAGATGATGGCAGCCATTCGCCATGCCGGCAAAACCGATCACTCGGCGGTGCAGGTCCGCCCGGTGCGCGATCCGGCGGCGCAGGCCTATCTGGATCAGGCCCATGCCGCCAATGACGCCGGCAAGTACCAACAGGCGGCCGATGCACTTGATCATGCGTTGAAGATCACGCCCAAGGCACCGGATCTGCTGCAGGATCGTGCCGAGCTGGCGCTGGAGCTGGGCAACTACGCCCGGGCCGAGTCGTTGGCACAGCAGTCCTACGCGCTGGGCCCCAAGCTGGGCCCGTTGTGCGCGCGCAACTGGCAGACCATTCTTGAAATGCGCAAGCTGGCCGGTGACACCGCCGGCATGGCCAAGGCAAGCAAACATGTGGGCCAGTGCCGCAAGAAGGGCGTGGTACGCATGTAGGCGGTGTGCCTACGCGACCGTGAGAGGTCCGGTACGATGGTAGGCGTTGGCCGGTGGTTCAGGGGGCGGCATCGCGGCGCAGTACGCGCTCGATGCGGCGGTCAGGCACTAGCCACATCAGCGCGACGCCGACGTAAAGCGTCCCCGCAATCCACGGGTTGACGAACGCGCAGGGGATCGCCACCAGGTAGCACAGTGGCGAGATCATGCCCTTGAGATCGCGCCCAAGTGCGCGGGCCAGCACTGACTGGTTACCCTGCAGTCTCACGATGGTCCGTTGCAATATCCAGTAGGCGACCGCCGCCATCAGTAGTGGCACGCCATACAGTGCTGTAGGAGCCGCCGCGAAGTGATTTTCGCCCATCCAGGCGGTGGCGAAAGGGAACAGCGACAGCCAGAACAGCAGGTGCAGGTTGGCCCACAGGACCGGTCCGCTCACCTGCTGCGTGGCCTGAAGCATGTGGTGATGGTTGTTCCAGTAGATCCCGACGTAGACGAAGCTCAGGATATAGCTCAGGAACACTGGTAGCACCGGTCGCAGTGCGTCCAGCGTGTCACCGTGAGGAACCTTCAGCTCCAGCACCATGATGGTGATGATGATGGCCAGTACGCCATCGCTGAACGCTTCCATCCGTCCGGTACGCATCGCCTCGCTTCTCCGTGTCGTTTTCGCGCTCACGCGCCGTTCTTCGCGCAGCCTGTTTAGACCAGGTCCATTGGCTCCTGCCCAGCATTGGCCCGGCGTTACAGCGGGCCATGATCTTGCCATGCACTTTCATCGGAGACGCCGGCGCCGATGCCGGGCGCATCGTAGCCGATCAGGTGTCACCGGCATCGAGCATGAAATCGATACCCGCCCGTGCGTGCAGCGCCAGGGTGTCGAACAGCGGCAGGGAGGTATCGTCGGGACCGATCAGCAGCGGGATTTCGGTACAGGCCAGGGCCATGCCCTGCGTGCCCTCAGCGCGCAGGGCATCCATCAGCGTGAGGTAGCGCTGGCGGGTGGCATCGGTGAAGCGGTTCTGGCCCAGCTCCTCCATGATCGTGCGGTGCACGAACTCGCGCCCGTAAGCGTCCGGCGTGCGCACGCTGATGCCCTGCGCGCCCAGCACCTCGCCGAAGAACGGCAGTTCCATGGTCGCGCGGGTGCCCAGCAGCCCTACGCAGTTCATGCCCCGCCTGGCAATGGACTGCGCAGTGATTTCGGCGATGTGCAGCAACGGTACGTCCAGCGCTTCGCGCAGCGCGTCGGCGGCCACGTGCGTGGTATTGCTGCATAGCATCAGACCCTCGGCACCTGCGGCCACCAGCCGCCGCCCGGCGTCGACCAGGCGTGCGGTGAGCGAGTCCCAGTCGCCGCTGTCGATACAGGCGCGCACTTCGGCGAAATTGAACGAGTACATCAGCAACGGTGCACTGTTCGAGCCGCCCAGCTTCGCATGCACGCCTTCGTTGAGACGGCGGTAGTAGTCGGCTGTGGACACCCATGTGGTGCCGCCAATCAGTCCAAGTGTCCTCATATGCTCCAATGTATCGACGTGCGCATTCGCGCGCCAGCGGATGCGCCGGAGGTTCCGCTGCCGCCGACGCTCGGCGATACTGGTCTTCATGATCGATGAAGACGAGATCGCCGCGCTGCTGGGCACAGATGGACCTTTCGCCCGTGAAGTGCCCAACTTCGCCCCGCGCCAGGCGCAGCAGACCATGGCCTGTGCGGTGGCGCGCGCCATCGAGGACGGCCAGACACTGATTGCCGAGGCCGGCACCGGTACCGGCAAGACCTTTGCCTATCTGGTGCCGGCCCTGATGTCCGGACGCCGGGTGATTGTTTCCACCGGCACCAAGACGCTGCAGGATCAACTGTATTTCCGCGATCTGCCACGCGTGCGCAACGTGCTCGATGCGCGCCTTCGCATCGGCCTGCTGAAAGGGCGCGCCAACTACCTTTGCCTGTATCGACTGGATCAGACCGTGCGCGAAGGACGCCTGGCCAGTCGTGAGGAGGCGGCGCAGCTGGCCAACGTGCGCGACTGGTCGGCGCGCACCCGGCGTGGCGATCGCATGGAATTATCCAGCGTGCCGGAAGACTCGCCGCTGTGGCCGCGCGTGACTTCCACCGCCGAGAATTGCCTGGGCAGCGAGTGCCCGTTCTTTGACGACTGTCATGTAGTCAAGGCCCGGCGCGACGCGCAGGAGGCCGATGTGCTGGTGGTCAATCATCACCTGTTGTTTGCCGATCTGGCCTTGAAACAGGAGGGCTTTGGCGAAATCCTGCCCGGCGCACAGGCCTTCATCCTGGACGAGGCGCACCAGCTGCCGGAGTTGGCTGGCATGTTCTTCTCGCAATCGGTCAGTGCGCGCCAGCTCAACGAACTGGCCAAGGATGCGCTGGCCGAAGCCGGCACGGTGACCGGCGGCACCAGCGTGGTGCTGGAGCCGGTCGAAGCGCTGCAGCAGGCGGTGCGTGCGCTGCGCCTGTCCATGCAGGGCTTGCCCGCGCGTGGTGCGTTGGGTGAGTTGCTGGCACGCGAGATGGCCGCCGAGGCACTGCGTGAACTTCGCGACACGCTGGATGGGCTGGGTGATGCGCTGGCCTCGCAGGCCGAGCGTTCGCGTGGTCTGGGCAACGTTCACGAGCGTGCCGAGCACCTGGCCGGACGCTTGTTGCATATCGACGAGCGCGAGGTCGACAGCGAAGTGCGCTGGTATGAAACCACACCGCGTGGCTTTTCCCTGCATGCCACGCCGCTGGATTTGGCTACGCCCATGCAGCAGCTGCGCGAAGCCACGCATGGCGCCTGGATTCATACCTCGGCCACCTTGTCGGTGGCGGGCGATTTTGGTCACTTTGCGCGTCAGCTGGGTATCGACGCGGCGCAGGAGCTGCGCGTGGAAAGCCCGTTCGATTACGCGCGCCAGGCCTTGTGTTACCTGCCGGCGGGGCTGCCGGCGCCGTCGGCGCGCGATTACACCGATCGCGTCATCGAGGCGGTGTTGCCGGTGCTGGAGGCCTCGCGCGGGCGCGCATTTTTGCTGTTCACCTCGCATCGAGCGCTGCGTCTTGCTGCCGAGCGACTGCAGGACAAGGTGCCCTGGCCGCTGTTCGTGCAAGGCACGGCGCCGCGGCATCAGCTGCTGGAGGATTTTCGCCAGTCAGGCGATGGCGTGTTGCTGGGCGCGGCCAGCTTCTGGGAGGGCGTCGACGTGGCCGGCGAGGCACTGTCGCTGGTGGTGATCGACAAATTGCCGTTTGCCTCACCGGATGATCCACTGCTGCAGGCGCGCCTGGAGGCCATGGAGCAGGCTGGAGAAAACCCGTTCATGGCCTGGCAGGTGCCCAGCGCGGTGATCGCGCTCAAGCAGGGCGCGGGCCGCCTGATTCGCGATGTGCATGATCGCGGCGTGCTGATGCTGTGCGATCCGCGCCTGACCACGCGCGGTTACGGACGCCTGTTCCTCAACAGCCTGCCACCGATGCCACGCAGCCGGGCCTTGGCCGACGTGCAGGCGTTCTTTGCCGAGGATCAGGTCGATGCCGGGGCGGCGGCAGGCGTCGCTGCCAGCCGGTCGACGTAGCATTCTCGCGACCGTGTGGCTGTGGCAAAATACGCCGCTATGGATATTCAACCTGTCATTTTGTCCGGCGGCTCCGGAACCCGCCTCTGGCCGCTTTCGCGCGAAGGTCACCCCAAGCAATTTCTGGCCTTGACCGGCGAGCACTCGATGTTGCAGGCGACCTGGCTTCGCGTGGCGCCGCTGGTCGATGGTGGCGCGCCGATCGTGGTGTCCAACGAGGCGCACCGCTTCATGGTCGCCGAGCAACTGCTGGAAGTGGGCTGCACGCCCTCTTCGCTGATTCTGGAGCCGGTCGGTCGCAACACCGCGCCGGCCATTGCCGTGGCCGCGCTGCAGGCGCAGGCCGACGGCCGTGACCCGTTGCTGCTGGTGCTGCCGTCCGATCACGTGATTGGCGATGAAGCCGGTTTTCGCGAGGCCGTGAGCGAGGCGGCCACGGCGGCTGGCGACGGCGCATTGGTCACCTTCGGCATCGTGCCGACGGCGCCGGAAACCGGGTACGGCTACATCCGCGCCGAGGCCGGCCAAGGCGTGCGCGCCGTACAGGCCTTCGTCGAGAAGCCCGATTCGGCGACTGCGGAAAGCTACGTGGCATCCGGCGATTACTACTGGAACTCGGGCATGTTCCTGTTCCGCGCCTCGCGTTACATCGAGGAGCTGGAACGTCACCATCCGGACATGCTGGACGCCTGTCGCCAGGCATTGGCCAGCGGCAGCCGTGATGCCGACTTCCTGCGCCTGGACCGCAAGGCCTTCGAGGCCTGTCCATCTGACTCCATCGACTACGCGGTGATGGAAAAGACCGACGCCGCGCGGGTGCTGCCGATCAATGTCGGTTGGAACGATGTCGGTTCCTGGTCGGCGCTGTGGGACGTGGCCGAGCACGATGGAGGCGGCAATGCCCATCGCGGTGACGTGCTGGCCATCGATTGCACCAACAGCTACGCCTGGACCGAGCGCCGCCTGGTGGCGATGATCGGGCTGGAAGACGTGGTGGTGGTCGACACCGACGATGCGTTGCTGGTGGCCAGAAAGGATCAGGTGCAGAAGGTCAAGGACGTGGTCGGTTCGCTCAAGGGCAGCCAGCGTGCCGAGGCCGTGTTGCATCGCAAGGTTTACCGCCCCTGGGGCGCGTACGACTCCATCGACATGGCCGAGCGCTTTCAGGTCAAGCGCATCACCGTGAAACCCGGCGCCACGCTCAGCCTGCAGATGCACCATCATCGCGCCGAGCACTGGATCGTGGTCAGCGGGACGGCCAAGGTCACGCGCGGCGAGGAGTGCTTCATCCTCAGCGAGAACCAGTCCACCTTCATCCCGCTGGGCGTCAAGCATCGGCTGGAGAATCCCGGCAAGGTGCCGCTGGAGCTGATCGAGGTGCAGTCGGGCAGTTACCTGGGCGAAGATGACATCGTGCGCTTCGAGGATATCTACGGGCGCTCCAGCTGAGCCCGGCACCCGTCAACAACAGAAAGGGCGCACCCCGCAGGGCGCGCCCTTTTTCGTGCCGATGAGAGGCCCCTACAGGTTGTAGGCGCGCTCGTCGTGCAGCGCCAGGTCCAGGCCCTGGGCTTCCTGCTCCTCGTCCACGCGCAGGCCAACGGTCCAGCCCAGCACCTTCAGGATCACGTAGGTCAATACACCACTGTAGACCACGGTGAACGCCACGCCCTTGGTCTGGATCCACAGCTGGCCGAACAAGCTGGTGACATCACCAAAGCCACCCAGTGTGGCTGAGGCCAGCGGGCCGGTAAGCAGGGCGCCGACGATGCCGGCCATGGCGTGCACGCCGAAGACGTCCAGCGAGTCGTCATAGCCCAGCTTGTGCTTGAGCGTGGTCGCGCAGAAAAAGCAGATCACGCCAGCCAGCAGGCCCAGTACCAGCGCACCACCGGGGCCGGCGGTGCCAGCGGCCGGCGTTACCGCGACCAGACCGGCCACAGCGCCCGAAGCAATGCCCAGCACGCTGGGCCGGCCATGCCTGATCCACTCGATCACCATCCAGCCCAATGCGGCGGCGGCGGTGGCTATCTGTGTGACCAGCATGGCCATGCCGGCCGAGCCGTTGGCGGCCACCGCCGAGCCAGCGTTGAAGCCGAACCAGCCCAGCCACAGCATGCTGGCGCCAACCAGGGTATAGCCCAGGTTGTGTGGTGCCATCGAGGCATTGGGGTAGCCCTTGCGCTTGCCGATCACCAGGCAGGCGATCAGGCCGGCGATACCGGCGTTGATGTGCACCACGGTGCCGCCGGCAAAGTCGAGCACGCCCCAGCCGCCCAGCAGCGAGCCGGCACCACCCCACACCATGTGCGCCATCGGCGCATAGACGAAGGTGAACCACAGTCCGGTGAACCACAGCAGCGCGGTGAATTTCATGCGCTCGGCAAAGGCGCCGACGATGAGCGCCGGGGTGATGATGGCGAAGGTCATCTGGAACATCACGAACACGCTCTCAGGCACGGTGCCGGAGAGGGTCGAGGGCGTCATACCGGCCAGCATGGCCTGGCCCAGGCCGCCGACAATCGAGTGCCAGTTGACTACGCCGGCCTGCATGCCAGTGGTGTTGAAGGCCAGGCTGTAGCCGTAGATCACCCACAGCACGCTGACCAGCGCGGTGATGGCAAAGCACTGCATCAGCACCGACAGCAGGTTCTTGGCACGAACCATGCCGCCGTAGAACAGCGCCAGGCCGGGAATGGTCATCATCAGCACCAGCGCGCAGGAGGTCAGCATCCAGGCAGTGTCACCGCTGTCCAGCGTGGCTGGTGCCGCGCAGGCGGGCAGGGCGGCCAGGGCCAGTCCCATGGCGGTGCCGGTTCGGAAAAGATGGCGAAACGTCATCGTTGGCAATCCTCGTCTGCTGGCGCGCTCAGAGCGCATCGCTGCCGGTTTCGTAGGTGCGGATGCGCACCACTTGCTCCAGATCGGAGACGAAAATCTTGCCGTCGCCCACCTTGCCGGTACGCGCGGCCTCGGTCACCGCCTCGACAGCGCGTTCGAGCTGGTCATCTTCCAGCGCCACCTCGATCTTCAGCTTGGGCAGGAAATCGACCACGTATTCGGCGCCGCGATACAGCTCGGTGTGGCCCTTCTGGCGGCCGAAGCCTTTTACCTCGGTTACGGTCAGGCCCTGCACACCGATGTCGGCCAGCGCCTCGCGCACATCGTCCAACTTGAACGGCTTGATGATGGCGGTCATCCACTTCATCGCACTCTCCCCTCATGGAATGGTGGTGGTCACGGCGTCACAGCCGCGCGGTCGAATAGCGGTGGTGCAGAAGCTGTGCCACGCCTCTTGGGTATGACTCAATCGTTTTTATTCATGTGTTTACGCTGTGAAGCATATGGACGAAAATTTAGTTTGCACGGCTGTGGTGCAATTTTGATTGCTGCGTTGCACCAGGCTGGAAGGTGGGTCTGTGGTGAAGAATTGACCGCGGCCAAGCTAATCCGTACCATTTTGGTACGTTTTAGAACGGCTCTTCGTCCCATGCTTCGCGTCAGCCGCTTGACCGACTACGCCACGGTGGTGATGACCTGTCTCGCCGCCCGACCTGACGACGTGCTCAGCACGGCGCAGATCGCCGAGGACGCCCGTCTGGAATGGCCCACCGTCAGCAAATTGCTGAAGTCGCTGGCGCATGCCGGCCTGGTGGAGTCGTTCCGCGGCGTCAATGGCGGCTATCGGCTCGCGCGCGCGGCCGAATCGATCAATCTGGCGCAGATTGTCGAGGCGATGGAAGGGCCGATCGGGATGACCGAGTGCAGTGTCAGCGCCGGCCAGTGCGAGCGCGAGTCGCATTGTTCGGTGCGTGGCAGCTGGCAGCACGTCAGCTCGGCTCTGGATGGTGCCCTGCGTGGCGTCACCCTGGACCAGTTGTCGCCGCCGGCCCAGCGCACCGGGTCATCCAACCTTGGAACTTTGACGGAATCCACGCCATGAGCAGCGAACGCAGCGACATCTCAGCCACGCTTCGCGACAACGCCGAGGTTGCCGAGGCGCTGTCGCGCCGCTACGGCGCCGGCTTCATCACCGATATCGAGACCGACAGCCTGCCGCCGGGCCTCAACGAGGACATCATCCGCGCGCTGTCGGCGCTCAAGCACGAGCCTGAGTGGATGACCGAGTGGCGCCTGGACGCCTACCGGCACTGGCTGACCATGCCGATGCCGCACTGGGCCAAGCTGAAGATTGCGCCGATCGACTTCCAGGCCATCAGCTACTACGCGGCGCCGAAGAACCGGCCCAAGTCGCTGGACGAGGTCGACCCCAAGCTGCTGGAAACCTACGACAAGCTGGGCGTGCCGCTGCACGAGCGCGCCAAGCTGGCCGGCGTGGCAGTGGACGCGGTGTTCGATTCGGTCTCGGTGGGCACCACCTTCCGCAAGGAACTGGCCGAGGCCGGGGTGATCTTCTGCTCGATGAGCGAAGCCATCGCCGAGCATCCGGAACTGGTGCGCCAGTACCTGGGTTCGGTGGTGCCGACCGGCGACAACTACTTCGCCGCGCTCAATTCGGCAGTGTTCTCCGATGGCTCGTTCGTGTTCATTCCCAAGGGTGTGCGTTGCCCGATGGAGCTGTCCACGTATTTCCGCATCAACGCCGGTCATACCGGCCAGTTCGAGCGCACGCTGATCATTGCTGAGGACGAGGCCTACGTCTCGTACCTGGAAGGCTGTACCGCGCCGATGCGTGATGAAAACCAGCTGCATGCGGCGGTGGTCGAGCTGGTCGCGCTGGAAAAAGCGCAGATCAAATACTCCACCGTGCAGAACTGGTATCCGGGCGACGAGCAGGGCCGCGGCGGTATCTACAACTTCGTGACCAAGCGTGGCGACTGCCGTGGTGACGACTCGAAGATCTCCTGGACCCAGGTCGAGACCGGTTCGGCGGTAACCTGGAAGTACCCCAGCTGCGTGCTGCGCGGCGAGCGCTCGGTGGGCGAGTTCTACTCGGTGGCGCTGACCAACAACATGCAGCAGGCCGATACCGGCACCAAGATGATCCACCTCGGCAAGCACACCAAGTCGAAGATCATCTCCAAGGGCATTTCGGCCGGCCGCAGCTCCAACGCCTATCGCGGCCTGGTGAAGGTGGAGAAGGGTGCCGAGAACGCGCGCAACTACACCCAGTGCGACAGCCTGCTAATTGGCAAGCGCTGCGGCGCGCACACCTATCCGTACATGGAAGTGAAGAACCCCAGCGCGCAGGTCGAGCATGAGGCCACCACCTCGAAGATTTCCGATGAGCAGATGTTCTATTGCCGTTCGCGCGGCATCGGCGAGGAAGATGCGGTGTCGATGATCGTCGACGGCTTCTGCAAGCAGGTGTTCAAGGAGCTGCCGATGGAGTTTGCGGTCGAGGCCAAGAAGCTGCTTGAGGTATCACTGGAAGGCGCGGTGGGTTAAGCCGATGCTCTACCTGGCCACCAAGTACGCCATCACCGCAGCTGTAGTGGTCGCCGTTTCCGAGATCGCCAAGCGCAGCGGGCGGCTGGGGGCGCTGATAGGCGCCCTGCCGCTGGTGGCGGTGCTGGCGCTGCTCTGGATGCGCGTCGAGCGTGAGGATGCCGCCAAGATCGGCAGCTACGCCTGGTACACGTTTTGGTATGTGATCCCGACGCTGCCGATGTTCCTGGTGTTTCCGTCGCTGTTGCAGCGTTTCGGCTTCACCGTGGCGATGCTGGCCTTTTGTGTTGGCACCGTGCTGATTTTCCTGGCTTTTGCCCTGGTGCTCCGCCGTTTCGGCATCCAGTTGCTGTGAAGGGCGCCGCCAGTTTTTTTGAATCCCCATTTCCCATGCCAGATATGACCATGCTGACCATCGAAAACCTCCATGCCCGCGTCGAGGGCAAGGACATTCTCAAGGGCCTTTCGCTGACCATCGGTCCGGGCGAAGTGCACGCCATCATGGGGCCCAACGGTGCCGGCAAGTCCACGCTGGGCAATGTGCTGTGCGGCCGTGACGGCTACGAGGTCACCGAAGGCTCGGTGCTGTTCGAAGGCAAGAACCTGCTCGAGCTGGAGCCGGAAGAGCGCGCCGCTGCCGGCGTGTTCCTGGCCTTCCAGTATCCGGTGGAAATTCCCGGCGTGAACAACACCTACTTCCTGCGTGCCGCGCTCAATGCCCAGCGCAAGGCGCGTGGCGAGGCCGAGCTGGATTCGATGCAGTTCCTGAAGATGGTGCGCGAAAAGCTCAAGGTGATGCAGATCTCCGATGATTTGCTGCATCGTGCCGTCAACGAAGGTTTTTCCGGCGGCGAGAAAAAGCGCAATGAGATTTTCCAGATGGCGCTGCTGGAGCCGAAGCTGGCGATACTGGACGAGACCGACTCGGGCCTGGATATCGATGCGCTCAAGCAGGTGGCGCAGGGCGTCAACTCGCAGCGCGACCCGGCGCGTTCGTTCCTGGTGATCACCCATTACCAGCGTCTGCTCGACTACATCGAGCCGGATTTCGTGCACGTGCTGGCCGATGGGCGCATCGTCGAAAGCGGCGACAAGACGCTGGCGCACAAGTTGGAAGCACAAGGCTACGCCTGGCTTGCCGAGCACGGCGAGCCGGCCGGCGCAGGAGCGGCATGATGGCCACGCCGTTCGTCGAGGCCATGGCCGAAGGCGCCGCCCAGGCGCTGCCAAGCCTGCCCGGTGCCCAACTGACCTGGCTGGATGCGGCGCGGCGCGAGCAACTGCAGGCGTTTCTGTCCGAGGGCCTGCCCGGTCCGCGCAGTGAGGCTTTCAAATACACCTCGCTGCGTGCGCTGGAACGCCGCGCGTTCGCGCCGATCGACGCCGATGCCGGCGAGCATGCCGTGGACGCGCAAGCGCTGGCCTTGCCGGGCGTCGAAGGCCCGCGGCTGGTGTTCGTCAATGGTGCGTTTCGTGCCGATCTTTCGCAGCTTGATGGTCTTCCCGAAGGCGTCACGTTGGAGCCGCTGTCGCAGGCGCTGGCCGGCGATGCCGAGCCGTTGCGCTTTTTCCTGACCCGCCACTGGCAGGCG
The DNA here is from genome assembly GCF_011759385.1 of Oleiagrimonas sp. C23AA. GTDB lineage: Bacteria > Pseudomonadota > Gammaproteobacteria > Xanthomonadales > Rhodanobacteraceae > Oleiagrimonas. The sequence goes on from NZ_JAARLY010000002.1 coordinate 473,559, forward strand.
CCGGGCGATGCCTTTGCGCGCCTGAACGCGGCGCTGGCCTCCGATGGCGTGGTGTTGCGCGTGGCCGCCGGCACGCAGGTTGCTGCACCGGTGCACGTGGTGCACATGGGTACCACGGCAGCGAGCGACGTGGCCTGGCATGGCCGCCACATCATCGAGCTGGGCGAGGGCGCCCGTCTGTCGCTGATCGAGCAGCATGCCGCCGGCGAGGCGCACAGCCATTTCGCCACCCAGGTCACCGACGCGGTGTTGCGTGAAGGCGCCCAGCTGGACTGGCTGATGGTGCAGGAAGCGGCCAGCGGCGCGACGCTACTGCGGCGCACCGGCCTGCGTCTGGATGCGCGTTCGCGCGTCACGCTGCATGCGCTGGAGCTGGGCGGCGGATTGGTGCGCCACGAACTGGGCGCAGACCTGGTCGGTGACGGCGCACAGCTGGAAACGCGCGGGGTGTTCATACCGCGCGCGCGTCAGCATCAGGAGACGCGCCTGGATATTCGCCATCAGGCAAAAAGCACGGCCAGCGACGCGCTGTGGCGCGGCGTGGCCGACCAGCGCGGCCGCGGCGTGTTTCATGGCGCCATTACCGTTGATGAAGGCGCCGATGGCACCGATGCCGCGCTCAGCAACAAGAACCTGCTGCTGTCGCCACATGCGGAAATCGACACCCAGCCGGTGCTGGAAATCTACGCCGACGAGGTCACCGCGGCGCACGGCGCCACGGTTGGCCAGCTCGACGAGCGTTCGCTGTTCTACCTGCGCTCGCGTGGCATTGGGTACACGCAGGCGCGCTCGCTACTTACGTTGGCGTTCTGCCGCGCCGCGCTCGATAGCGTGGCCAACGAGGCGCTTCGCGAGCATTTGAATGGCCGTCTGGTGGCGCAGCTGCCGATCGACGCCGACGCCCGCTGAGTTCGCCACTGCCGGCCGCCCGACCACCGTTCGATTGACCTTTGCCCGGACCCTTGATGACCGCCCCGACTTCCCGCGTCCAGCCCATTGATCCGGCCACCGTGCGTGGCGATTTTCCGGTGCTTGCCCGCCAGGTGCACGGCAAACCGCTGACGTATCTGGACAGTGCCAACACCGGGCAGACGCCGAACGCGGTGATCGAGGCGGTGGACAGCTATTACCGCCAGTTCAACGCCAACGTGGCGCGTGCGGTGCATCAACTGGGCGACGAGGCCACCACCGCCTACGAAGGCGCGCGCGACAAGCTGGCGGCCTTCATCGGCGCCAATACCCGCGAGGAGCTGGTGTTCACCTCCGGTACCACGCAGGCAATCAATCTGGTGGCCTACAGCTATGCGCTGCCGCACCTGAAGCCGGGCGATGCGATTCTCGTCACGCAGATGGAGCATCACGCCAATATCGTGCCGTGGCAGCTGGTCTGCGAGCGCACCGGCGCGACGCTGAAGGTGGCGCCGATCACCGAGTCGGGCGAGCTGATCGTCGACGAGTTCGTCAAGGCGCTGACGCCCGAGGTGAAACTGGCGGCGTTCACGCATGTGTCCAATGTGCTGGGCACGGTCAACCCGGTGCGCGAGCTGGCCAAGGCCTGCCGTCAGCGCGGCATCGCCAGTCTGATCGATGGCTCGCAGGCGGCGCCGCATCTGCCGCTGGATGTCAAAGCCATCGGCTGCGACTTCTACGCCATCACCGGGCACAAGATGGCCGGGCCGACCGGCACCGGTGTGCTGTGGGCGCGCCGCGAGCATCTGGATGCCATGCCGCCGTTCTTTGGTGGCGGCGAGATGATCCGCGAAGTCAGCTTCGAAGGCACCACATTTGCCGATCCGCCGCACAAGTTCGAAGCCGGCACGCCGAATATTTCCGGCTTTGTGGGCTTGGGCGCGGCGGTCGATTACCTGACCGGCCTTGGCATGGAGCGCATCGCGGCGACCGAGCAGGAGCTGCTGGCCTATGCCACGGAAAAGCTTTCGGCGGTGCCGGGCCTGCGTATCTTCGGCACCGCACCGCACAAGGCGGCGGTGATCTCGTTCCTGATCGAGGGCGCGCATGCGCACGATCTGGCGACCATGCTCGATTTGCAGGGTGTGGCGGTGCGCTCGGGCCATCACTGCGCGCATCCGCTGATGCAGTTCTATGGCGTGCCGGCCACGGTGCGTGCCTCGCTGGCGTTCTACAACACGCCTGAGGAAGTGGACCGCTTCATCGAGGCGCTGGCCACGGTGCGCAAGCTGCTGATGTAAGCGCCGCCTCAGCCTGCGGCGGCAGCATGGGCATGCAGTATGCTCAGGTCACCGTTCGCAGGGGGAAAGGCATGAAGACACGTCGCCAGTTTCTGGCCCAGGTGCCATTGGGGTTGCTGGGTGCGGCCGCCGCTACGCGATTGCAGGCGCAGGATACGTCCGTGCCCGGCGCCGCGCCGGCCTTCAATACGTCCAAAGGTGCTGGCCCCAACGTCACCGCCGACACCTTCGCGCAGGCCGAAAAGCTGGTTCGGGCGCCGATGTCGGCCGTGCAGCGCGAGATGGCCGCATCCAACTGGGGCACCTCGATGGCCGGTCTGATGGAGCGGCGCACCGGACCGAACCGTGTCGCGCTGGAAGCTGATCTTGCCCCGGCGTGCGTATGGGACCCTCGACTGCCAGGGCATCGGGTGGGGCCGGCGCACGATCATTTCGCGCCGGCCAAGCCGGCGCCAGTGCCGCTGCCCGCCAACGATGCCGATATCGCCTACGCCAGCGTGGCGCAGCAGGGGCAGTGGATTGCCCGGCGCCAGCTCACCTCCGAGCGCCTGACGCGCATCTACATCGCTCGCATCAAGCACTTCGACCCCAAGCTACGCTGCGTGATCACGCTGCTGGAAGGTCACGCCCTGGCGCAGGCCAAACAGGCTGATCGCGAGATCGCCGCCGGGCATTATCGTGGCCCGCTGCATGGCATTCCGTGGGGTGCCAAGGATCTGCTCGACACCGCAGGCATTCGCACCACCTATGGCGCCGAGCCGTTCCGCGATCGCGTACCGGACGCCGATGCGGCCGTGGTCAAGCGCCTCAACGAGGCCGGTGCGGTGCTGCTGGCCAAACTCAGCATGGGCGCGCTGGCGCTCAACGACATCTGGTTTGGCGGCCAGACCATGAATCCCTGGCTGCCGCAGGAGGGCTCCGGCGGCTCCAGCGCGGGGCCTGCCTCGGCCACGGCGGCAGGGCTGGTGGCGTTTGCCATCGGCAGCGAGACCCAGGGCAGCATCATCGACCCGGCGATGCGCTGTGGCGTGACTGGCTTGCGCCCCAGTTTCGGGCGCGTGCCGCGCACCGGCGCCATGACGCTGTGCTGGACCATGGACAAGCTCGGTCCGCTGACGCGCTCAGTGGAAGACACCATGCTGGTGCTGCATGCGATCACCGGCCCGGATGCCGGCGATGTCTACAGCGTACCCAGTCATCTGGACTATGACGCCGCCGCCAGCGTCGAGGGGCTCACCGTCGGTTACTTCCCGGACTGGATGCACGAGGCCCCGGCCACCGACGTCGATCGCGCCGCGCTCGATCAGCTCAAAGCGCTGGGGCTGCGAGCGCAGAAGGTGTCCTTGCCGGACTGGCCCTACGATTCGCTCAACCTGCTGCTGTTCGCCGAGGCGGCCGCTGCTTTCGAGGAGTTGACCTTGAGCGGCAAGGTGGACCAGTTGAGTGTGCAGACGCCCGACGCGTGGCCCAACCTGTTTCGTGAATCGCGCTTCCTGTCGGCGGTCGATTACGTGCAGGCCGACCGGCTGCGGCGCAAGGTGGCCCAGGCCATGGCCGCGCTGATGGGGAAAGTGGATCTTTTGCTGGTGCCATCCTTGCGCGACGAGATGCTGGTGATCGGCAACATGACCGGCCAGCCCTCACTGACCCTGCGCACCGGTTTCGTCGAAGTCTCGCAGGCGCGCAGCGACTGGGCGCCCGATTTGGCCCATCCCTTGCCGCGTTTTTCGCCGCCGCGGCGGGTGCCTTACGGCGTCACGCTGATCGGTCGCCAGTTCGAGGAAGGCACGCTGGCGCAGGTGGGGCGCGCGTTGGAGCTCAAGCTGGATGTGGCCAAGGCGCGCCCACCCGGTTTCTAGCGCGAAGCGTGGATGGCTGCGTGGCCGGGGCCGCCACGCAGCCGTTATCATGGCGGCCATGAATCACGTTTCCGATCTCACTTTCCGCGCCGCCAACGTTGACGACATCGAGGCGATCGTTGCATTGGTGCAATCGGCCTATCGCGGTGATGTCAGCCGCCAGGGCTGGACCACCGAGGCCGACATCCTGGACGGGCAGCGCATCGATCCGGCGCTGCTGCGCAAGGACATCGAACGCGCCGATAGCCGCGTGCTGCTGGCCGAGCGCGATGGCGAACTGGTCGCCTGCTGTCACGTCGAAAAGCGCCCGGATGCCGGCTACTTCGGCATGTTTGCCGTGCGCCCGGGTCTGCAGGGTTCGGGCCTGGGCCGGCGTGTGCTGGCCCAGGCCGAGCACGTGCTGGCCGATGAGCTGGGCGTAAGCCAGGTGCGCATGACCGTGATCGATGTGCGCGAGGAGCTGATCGCCTGGTACGAGCGCCGCGGTTACGTGCGCACCGGCCAGTTCGCGCCGTTTCCCTACGGCGACGAGCGCTTCGGCATTCCGCGTCGTGATGATCTTCGTTTCACCTGGCTCAGTAAGTCGCTGGCAGGCACACCTGACGAGGCGGTGGCATGAGCGAGTGGATCGAAGTGGGCACGCGCAGCGAGATTCTGCCCGGCGAGTTCAAGATCGCCTGGGATGGCGATACACCGATTGCCGTCTACAACATCGACGGCGAGCTCTACGCCATCGAAGACACCTGCACCCACGACGGTGGCGAACTGGCTGGTGGCGAGGTGCATGGCTTTGAGGTGGAATGCCCGCGTCACGGCGCGCGCTTCGACGTGCGCACCGGCGCGCCGACCTGCGCGCCGGCGTATGAGCCGATTGCCAAGTTTCCCGTGCGTGAGGAAGGCGGCGTCATCTACACGCGTGACGACCGCTTCGACTAGGCCGCGCCCGCCGCGCTCAGAACAGTTCGCGCCGGTAGCGGCCCTCGGTATGCAGGGCGTCTAACGCCTCGGCGCCCAGCAGGGTTTCCAGCGTCATGTGCACGCCTTCGCCCATGGCCGGACTGCCGCAGACCATGATGTGCGCGCCGCGTTGCAGCCAGGCGCGCAGGCGCTCGGCGTCATCGGCCAGTGCCTGCTGCACATAACCATCGCCATCGCGCGAATAGCGCGTGTCGAGCACGGCCAGCACGCCGCGGGCATGCAGTGCCTTCAGCATGGCCTGCGCGTAATGGTCGCACTGGGCATGACGCTCGCCATGCACCAGCCACGCCGGTGCCGCGTCATGGCTGGTGCCGCGCTCGTGCAGAAGACCCAGGAATGGCGCGATGCCGACGCCATTGGCGATCATGATCAGGGGTACGTGCGGCGCCGGAGCGTGAAAGCGCGGGCAGTGCCGTACACGCGCCGGCAGCTCCATGATATCGGCATCGACCAGTGCCCGCGAGGCCAAACCATGGGCCCCGACGCGCAGCAGCAAGCGCACATGCGGACTGTCCGATGCCGAGGCGATGGAATAGCTGCGCGCTGACAGTGGTGCCAGTCCATCCAGCAGACGCTGCGCATCGGGCTTGGCCGGTCGGGTCGGGTGTCGTGGCAGCTCATGGTATTGCAGCGCCTGATAGAGCGTGGTTTCAGCGCCGGCGTGGGTGACCGGGGTGTCGCCATCCTGCGCCCATGCGTCCAGGCACGCACTGATGCGGCTATCCGACGGCGCCACCCGTACATCCAGCAGGTCGCCCGGCTGCCAGCGCGCGTCGGCGCCTTGCGGCGGTTCCAGTTCGATGGCCCAGACGGCGTCGCCGTCGCTGCCGGGGTTCAGGTGCTGGCGATGCACGATGCGCCATGGCTGCATGGCCGCGGCCGGCTCGATGTGCGAGGCGGGAATGTCGCCTTCGGCCACGCCCTCCCAATAGCGACTGAGCTCGGTACGCCATCGGTGCAGGGCCTGGGTGTCGCCCTCGTCGTATTCGATGGCCGGGAACAGGGCGTGGGCACCGGCCTGCTCCAGCCAGGTATCGAGACGGCGGCCGAAACCACAGAAGGCATCGTAACGGCGGTTGCCTAGCGCCAGCACGGCGTAGCGAAGCGACGATAGCTCGGGCACATCGGCGTGGCCCATGAATCGCCTTACGAAGCGCAGCGCATTGTCCGGTGGCCCGCCGTCGCCATAACTGGCGACCACCAACAGGGCCTGCCGACACGCCGCGAGCGTGCGCCGGTCCAGTGCACCCAGCGAGTGCACCTGCGCGGTCTGGCCGCCATCGCGCAGCCAATGGGCGGTGGCCCAGGCCAGGCGCTCGGCCGTGCCGCTCTGGCTGGCGAAGAACACATGCACCGGCTCGCCGTGAGGTATCACCGGTTGCATGGCATCGCGCTCGCGTCGGGCCTGGCCGGCGCTGCGTCGGCGCTTCAGCCACAGCCAGACACCGGTAATGAAAAACAGCGGCATACCCAGCGAGGCGAGGGACATCAGATACAGGCCCACACGGCCAAAGTAGCTGCCCGAATGCAAGGGGAACAGCGCGCCAACAAAGCGCTGTCCGCGAGGCTTTTCCGCCCATAGCTGACGCTGGGTGATGGCACCGCTGCGCGCGTCGATGCTCAACAGGTTCCAGGCGCGTTCGTGCGGCGAGTGCGTGGTCAGATAACGCACCTGCAAGGGTTTGCCCGCATCGCGGCTGGGCGTGAGCATGATGCGGTTGGCATCCGGGGCGCTGCGCCGTGTGCTGGCCCAGGCCGCATCCAGCGACAGCCACGGCCCCTGGCCGCTGGGTGCGCTGAAGCGGTGGTGGTGCGAGCGCCCTTGGACGCCGGCCAGGTGGTTGATGGCGTTGCGGTAGAAGCTGTAGCTCCACCACAGGCCGGTCAGCCCCGCCATCAGGTAGAACACCAGCACCCAGGTGCCGACGACGGCGTGCAGGTGCCACAGGAAATTGCGTCCTTCAAGGCGCGTATCCAGCGCCAGCCAGGCGCGCAGCGAGCGCATCTGGCGTGGCCAGCGCAGGATCAGTCCGCTCAAGGCCAACAGCACCAGCGCGGCGGTACTGGCGCCGACCAGTTGTTTGCCGACTTCGCCGGCGGTGAGGTTGCGATGCAGCTGTTCGGCGCCGTGGAAGAAGCCTTCACCGCGGACCGGCGCCAGTATCTGGCCGGTGTAGGGGTTGATCGCCACCTGTTCGCCGCCGCGGCGCTGTCCGGGGCGGCCCATGCGCACCATCACCGCCTGCTCGGGGCCATTCCACTCCACGGCGCGCGGCTGCAGCCCTGGATGGGCCTTTCGCGCGGCCGCCAGCCAGGCATCCGGGCCGGCCGCCTTGGCATGGGCCGGAGCGGTGACTGAAAGCTGGGGATTGATCAGCGCCAGCAGCGGCTTTTCAAAACCGATCAGACCGCCGGTAACGCCAATCACCACCAGGAACAGGCCGGCGCTCAAACCCAGAATCCAGTGCAGGCGGAACAGCACGCGCTTGAGCACAAACGGCATGGAAGGTGACTCGCAGTCGGGAAAGTGAAGGATTCAAACAGAAATGATAATGACTTGCAATTGCGTCCATGGGTTGAGGATGGCTTCTCGTCCGACCATTGCCTAACGCCGGCCATTTGTCGCACTCTTGGATGACAACGGCTGCGGTCGGGAAACCGCCAGGCGATACGAGGGACATCGCTCCGCGCCGACATCCAGGGGGATATTCATGCCGCTTCATGCACGCATGGGACGCCTGCGCGTCCTTTTGATTACCGGTCTTTGCTGGACGGGCGCGGCGCTGGCACAGGCGCCGCCGACCAGGCCATTGCCGGCGACCGCTTCCAGCGCCGCACCGGCCAGCGTCAGTTCCGTCGCACCGATCGGCTTTGCCGCCTCCGATGCCGCCGCCGTGCGCACGCCGTCATCGGCCGACGCCTGGGGTGGCGTGCACACCGGCATGCAGGCGCCGCTGTCCGATCGGGTGGTCAGCTACCAGATCGACGCGACCTTGCATCCGGATACGCATATCGTCGATGCGCGCCAGCACATGACCTGGCGCAACCGCAGCGATCGCCCGGTGCACGCGGTGTATCTGCATATGTATCTGAACGCCTTCGAAGGGCCGGGCAGTACCTTTTTTACCGAGCGGCGCCTGTTGGCCCAGGGCCATTCTCGCGGCAAGGCCAAGCTGAAAGCCGGGCAGTGGGGACATATCCAGCTCAACAGCGTCAGTCAGGGCGATGCGCCGGTGCGCTGGCGCTTTGTGCATCCGGATGGCGGCCCGACCAGCGACCACACCGTGGTGCGCCTGGAGTTGGCACAAGCGGTGCCCGCGCACGGCACGTTGAGCCTGGATATGGATTTCACCGACAAGCTGCCGCGCGTGGTCGAGCGCACCGGCTGGTTCGGCAAGTTCCACCTGGTGGCGCAGTGGTTTCCCAAGATCGGCGTGCTGGAGCTACCCGGTGAGCGTGGCGCCACCCAGCCGCAGTGGAACGTGCACGCGTTCCATTTCAACAGTGAGTTCTACGCCGATTACGGCCGTTACGATGTGCACCTGACCGTACCCAAGGGCTACACGGTGGGCGCGGTGGGCCGGCAACAGGGCAAGCCGGTGGCGCACGATGGCCAGCAGACCTATCACTTCGTGCAGGACGATGTGCACGATTTTGCCTGGGTTGCCGCGCCCGGCTATCGCGTGCTGCAAGGCAGTTACGACGGCGCTGGCAGTCCGCACGTCAAGGTCAAGGTGATCTATCCGCCCGAGTACAGCGCCAGCGCCGCGCCGGTGCTCAAGGCCACCATCGATGCGCTGGGCTATTTCTCCAAGACGCTCGGCCCTTATCCGTACCACACCGTCACCGCGGTGGTGCCGCCCTACAACGCCGGCGAGGCCGGTGGCATGGAGTACCCGACCTTTTTCACCGCCGAGGGCTACAAGTCGGTGCCGGAAGGCACGTTGACGCAGGTGCTGCTGGACTTTGTCACCATCCACGAGTTCGGCCACGGCTACTTTTACGGAATCCTGGGTTCCAACGAATTCGAGGAACCGATGCTCGACGAGGGCCTGAACGAGTTCTGGGATCAACGCATGCTGCGCGCACGCGGGCAGCTGATCGATCTGACCTCGCCGTTCCTCAAACTGCTGGGTTTTGACCCCAAGGTGCCGCCGTTCGTCTACGAGCGTTTTGCCGGTGTGCGCTTGCTCGATCCGCCGGCCGATCCCACCGGCGCCAACAGCTGGGATCGCATGAACAGCGAAAGCTACGGCACGGTGTATTCGCGCACCGCGACGGTGATGCATGATCTGGAATCGCGTATCGGCTCCGAGGCGCTGGAGAAGGGTTTCCGCGCCTATTACCAGCGCTGGCGCTTCCGTCACCCAAGTGTGGCCGATCTGGAGCAGTCGCTGGCCGAGGCTTCCGGCAAGCCCGAGGTGGTGCATCAGCTGTTCGACCAGCAGGTGTATGCCACCCATCACGTGGATGATCGCGTCGGCGCCTTCAGCAGCGAGGAGGTGCTGCCGCAACCAGGGTCGCAGTTCAAGGGTGGTCACTGGCAGGTGACCACCGCGGCCGACGTTCGCGCCACGATCGCGCGCACGCGCAAGCAATGGAAGGCCAATCACCCCGATGCCAAGCCGGGCACAGGGCCTTATCCCTGGCAAACGGTGGTGGTGCTGCGTCATGACGGCGCCGCGATGGCGCAGACGGTGCGTGTCAATTTTGCCGATGGTAGCCACATCGAGCGTACATGGGACAGCGCCGCGCCCTGGCAGCGCATGGTGTTCGAGCGCCCGGTCCGCGCCGTGTCGGTGCAGATCGATCCCGCGCGCAAGGCCTATCTGGATGCGAACAAGCTCAACGACAGCCGCACGCTGAAAGCAGACGGGGCCGCATCGCGGCGCTGGACCGCGCAGGCATCGGCCTTGCTCGAAACCCTGTTCGGCTCGCTGGAGACGCTATGAATACGGTGCCGCGTTCTGGATTGACCGGTTTTTTCGGCGCATTGGCAGCGGCGCTGCAGTGGCGCCTGCTGCTGTGGTGGATGCTGTTGCTGCTGATACCCACGGCGGTGGTGGCCATTCCGCTGTGGCGACATCTGGCCGGCATGCTTGATCACGCCGTCGGCACAGCTGGCTGGGCGCAGCATATCGACGCGCTGGCTGTTTCCGACGCGCTGGAAAATCTCATCTGCCAAGGCAGTGCGCCGGGTGGTGCGGGACTGGCCGGCATGCTGCTGGCGCTGTTGCTCTCGCCTTGGCTGACCGGCATGGTGCTGGCCAGCGCGCGCGCGCCACGCGTGGGTTTCATCGAGCTGGCGCAGGTCGGCCTTGCCGACTACGGACGCCTGTTGCGGCTTTTGATCTGGTCGGTGTTGCCGCTGGGTATTGCGGTGGCGGCGTTCGCCTTGTTGCAGCATGTGGCTGGCGGATATGCCGACAAGGCCGTGCTTGAAGGGGCGGCAGATCGGGTTTCGTGGGCGTGCACGCTGGCCGCCTGGCTGGTCTACGTGGTGATGCACACGATGGTGGAATCGGCACGAGCGGCGATGCTGATCGAACCGGGACTGCGCTCGGCCACGCGCGCGTTGGGGCGTGGCGTGATGCTGGTGTTGCGTCGTCCGCTGGCCAGCCTGCTGGGTTACCTTGCAGTCACCGCGATCGGTGCGGTGCTGTTGCTGCTGGTCGGCGCGTTGCGCCTGCATACCGGTGGCCCGGGGTTTGTGGGCATGCTGGCGGGGTTTGCGGTCACGCAAATGCTGGTGCTGGTGTTGGCGTGGATGCGCGCGGCGCGCTTGTTCGTGCTGGCCGGCGTGATGCATCACGCACCTTCACGTCGGCGCCGGGCACATCGATTGGCGCCGGTTTGAGCTCGGGGCAGGCGTTATTTAGTCAGGGTCCAGGCGCGCCAGCACCAGATCGCCGGCGCCATCGATCAGCACGCGGCGGCCGGCGCCGGGCTGCACCCACACCGGCTGGTCCGTGTCCAGGGTCAGCCGGTCGCCATCGGCCTCGCTGAGCTGGGCGCGACCGGCAGCCAGATAGACCAGCCAGCGCGCCGGTGGCAGCCATTGGGTTCCCAGCAATGGGCGGGCCAGCAACTGGGCGCGGTGACCGTGACGAAGCATCAGGTTGAAGGCGCGAGAGGGGCCTTGCGGCAGTTCGCAGCGGGTGCGGCCGGCGCCATCGAAGCGGTGTACCGCCAGCCGCGCGACCGGCGAGGGCTGGTCGTCGTGATGCAGCGTCAGTGGCGCATCCAGAGGGACGAGAAGCCGTTGCACACCGGGCAGCGTGGAAAACTCCCCCGGTTGCTCGATCTGCGCCACGCTGGCGCGCCAGTGCCAGTCATCGACCTCGGGCTCACGGGCCAGCTCGGTGGTCAGGCCGCCGCCATTGGCCCATGCCTCTGGCTGAAAAGGGCCGGGCAGTGGTGCAAAGGTCGGCACGGCGATGTCAGCCGACGGCAGACAGACGCTGACGCAGCGGCGGGTAATAGGCGAACACGTGGGTGGCCGCCCCCATGAAGTCGATCTCGTCGACGCGTTCGCCGCCCAGGCGCTGGGCGACGCAGTCGGAGCTTTCGTTGCCGTTGCGGACCAGGCTGATCACGCGCTGCGCGCGCAGCTTGCGCCAGGCGTAATCGAGTGCCGCCTCGCTGGCTTCGGTGGCGTAGCCGTGATGGCGGTGCTCGGGTTTGAGCATCCAGCCCAGTTCCATGTCGGGCCAGCCTTCCGGGCGCATCAGGCCGACACGGCCAAGGAAGGCGTTGTCGGACAGACGTTCCACGGCCCACATGCCGAACCCGCGCAGCTGCCAGTGGCCGGCCAGCATGGCCAGCGAGCGCCAGGCGTTCATGCGGTCCAGTGGCAGGCCGTCACCAACCCAGCGCGTACTCTCGACATCGGCCAGCATGCTGGCGTAGTCGTCGAAATGGCACTCGGTCAGCGCGGTCAGGCGCAGACGCTTGGTATGCAGAGTGGGGATGTCGAACATTGCGTATGAGGTCAGGCCGTCAATGCGGCCAGGGCGCGAGTGGAGACTGCCAGGCTTGTTGGCCAGTCGAAGCCGGTGATTGTCTCACCGGTGACCGCATCATTGAAAGTTTCGCTGATCCCGGGTGGCAGCAGGTGCCGATAATCGACCGTGATCTCCGTGCCTGCGGCGAGGTCGGCCGCGGCGAAGATGAAACCCAGGTGCCACAGCCCGGTCGGGGTGAAGCTATGGTTGACGTAGCATTCGTCCGGCCATTCCGGCGAAAGCGTGTAGCGGTCCTCGAACCAGCGTGCACTGGCTGACATCTGCGCGCTCAGCGCGGGATCGCGCTGAATCTGGCTCAGGCTGTAGGTGTGCTCGATGGCGTCTGGGGCAGTGATGATCTGGCCGGCACGCAGTGCCTGATCGAGAAACAGACCCTTGCCGGCTCCGGCCAGGGTGGAATCGGCAATACGATAACGCGGCAGGATCATGAAGGCGCCCCGGGAAGGTGGGCGAAGTCTAGGCCTGCTTCGGTCGCTATGGAAGTGCCTCGTGCAGCGCAGGGGGCCGCGCCGGCGACCGGGGCCGGCGCGGCGCCCAGGCGCCTACGATTTGCCGGCGTGAACCGGCTTCAGCTTGATGTCGGCACGGTTGTGGCTGACCGTCGCCGGGCCGATGCCCTTGACCTTGGTCAGCGCCTCGACGCTCTTGAAAGGTCCATTGGCCTTGCGATAAGCCACGATGGCCTTCGCCTTGGCCATGCCCACACCATCGAGGGATGCGGCGATAGTGGCGGCATCGGCGTGATTGACATCGACCGGCTTGGCGGCCAGCGCCGGCAGGCTGAAGGCAAGACCCAGCAGTAGTAGCGGCAGTTTTCGCATCATGCGTATCTCTCCATGTGTCATCCATGCGGCAGTCGCCGCATGGCGCACTGTTGCAGAGAACGTCGCAGCTGACTGTCGGCTTGGGGGCCGCTTTGTGCTCGCATGGGCCCTGCCATTTCGTGCGCCCGTGACGATCGCGGACGTGGGCATGAACTGATACTCCGGAGGGTCCATGCCGACAGCCCGTGAGGCTTTTTTTGCCCTGCTAGAATGAGGACCTTTACGCAGTTGCCGAGGAGCACTTCATGGACAGCACCCGGATCCAGTCGTTTGTCGAAGGTGTGTGGGACGAGGAGATCGTTCCGCAGCTGGTCGAGTACATCAAGATTCCCAACAAGTCGCCCATGTTCGACGAAAAGTGGGTCGAGCACGGCTACATGGAAGAAGCCATCGCGCTGATGGAAGGCTGGGCGCGCAAAAAGCTGGACAGGTTGCCCGGTGCCACGCTCGAGGTGGTGCGCCTGGAAGGCCGCACGCCGCTGATCTTCATCGATGTGCCGGGGCAGGTGGATGACACCGTGGTGCTGTACGGGCACCTGGACAAGCAGCCGGAAATGACCGGTTGGGACGATGACCTGGGTCCGTGGAAGCCGGTGCTGCGCGGCGACAAGCTGTACGGCCGCGGCGGCGCTGACGATGGCTATGCCATCTTCGGTTCGCTGACCGCTTTGCTGGCGCTGGCCGAGCAGGGCGTGCCGCATGCGCGCTGCGTGATCATGATCGAGGCCTGCGAGGAATCGGGCAGCTACGATCTGCCGTTCTATGTCGATCACCTGGCCGACCGCATCGGCAACCCGTCGCTGGTGGTTTGCCTGGACTCGGGCTGCGGCAACTACGAGCAACTGTGGCTGACCACCAGCCTGCGTGGCATGACCGGCGGCGAGCTCAGCGTCAAGGTGCTGACCGAGGGCGTGCATTCGGGCGATGCCTCGGGCGTGGTGCCGGACAGCTTCCGCGTGTTGCGCCAGATCATCTCGCGCCTGGAGGACGAGACCTCCGGTCAGGTGCGCCCGCAGGAACTGTACGTGGACATTCCCGAGGAGCGCCGCGAGCAGGCGGGCCATTGCGCCGAGGTGCTGGGCGACGCGGTGTTCGACAAGTTCCCGTTCGTCGAGGGCATGAAGCCGGTCAGCCACGATCGTGTCGAGCTGATCCTCAACCGCACCTGGCGTCCGCAGCTGGCGGTGACCGGTGCCGACGGCCTGCCGTCGCTGGACAGCGCCGGCAACGTGCTGCGTCCGGGCACGGCGGTCAAGCTCAGCCTGCGCCTGCCGCCGACGCTGGATGGCGTCAAGGCCGGCGATTTCGTCAAGAACCTGCTGGAGTCCGATCCGCCGTACGGCGCCAAGGTCGAGTTCGAGCTGGAAAAGAATGGCAGTGGCTGGCATGCCCCGGCACTGTCGCCGTGGCTGGCCGAGGCGGTCTCGGCCGCGTCCGAGCGCTACTTCGGCAAGCCGGTGGCCTACATGGGCGAAGGTGGCTCGATTCCGTTCATGGGCATGCTCGGCGCCAAGTTCCCCGAGGCGCAGTTCCTCATCACCGGTGTGCTGGGCCCGCACTCCAATGCGCATGGCCCCAACGAGTTCCTGCACATTCCGATGGGCAAGCGCGTGACCATGGTGGTGGCCGATGTGGTCGCCAGCCACGGCAAGCGCATGGCGCAGGGCTGAGGCGTCATGAGTGCCGATGCCGGACACGATCTGGCCGCGCGCTGGGCGGCGGTGCGCGAGCGCGTCGCCGCCGTCTGCCAGCGCGTCGGACGCGCACCGGGCTCGGTGCAGATTCTGCCGGTCAGCAAGACCTTTCCTGCCGATACGGTGCGTCAGGCTGCCAGCCTGGGCCTGACGCGCTTTGGCGAGAACAAGGTGCAGGAAATCCGCGAAAAGGCGGCCGCACTGGCCGATCTGTCGCTAGAGTGGGTGGTGATCGGCCACCTGCAGACCAACAAGGCCAAGGACGTGGCAAGGCTGGCCGCCGAGGTGCAGTCGCTGGACCGGCTGGATCTGGCCCAGGCCCTGCAGCGGCGGCTGGACCTGGAGGGGCGCCAGCTGGATGTGCTGGTGCAGGTGAAGACCTCCAGTGAGGACAGCAAGTTCGGACTGGCGCCGCAGGACCTGCCGGCATTTCTGGACACGCTGGCCGCCGATTACCCGGCCTTGCGCGTGCGCGGGCTGATGACGCTGGCCGAGCACAGCGACGATGAGGCCGTGGTGCGTGGTTGCTTCGCCCGCCTGCGCCAGCTGCGGGAAGAGGCGTTGGCGCGCGGTCATGCGCTGGAGCGTCTGTCGATGGGCATGAGCGGTGATTTCGAGTGGGCCATCGCCGAAGGCTCAACCGAAGTGCGCATTGGCTCAGCCATCTTTGGCGCACGACAGTATCAGAAGGCCTGAGATTTCGCTGAATTAGCCCGGATTTAACGACTCATCGACACAGCTTTGCTAGGTTCGCTTCACGCGGTCGTCACGTCCTCGGGCGGGCGGCCCTCTTCCGAACCTGGATGTGGACTGACGATGCGTATCCGCTCCGGCGCGTTCTGCGCCCTTGCTCTGTTCGTGTGTGCGTTCGCCGCCACCGCGCGTGACCTGCCGGTGGTCCCGGCCAATCACGAGGCGCCGCGCCTGGTGCTGGGTCCGGAAGTGGCCGATCTGGCCAGTTCGCCGCTGGTGCTGGACGCGCCACCGGTCGGCGCCAGTAATGCTGCGCAGCAGTCGCTGATCCGCATGGCGCTGACGCTGCGCGACATTGCCTATCGCTATGGCGGCAACCTGCCGTCCACCGGCTTTGATTGCAGCGGCTTCGTGCGCTATGTGTTTGCCCGCGTGATGGGTATCAACCTGCCGCACAGCTCGCGCAGCCAGTTCCACGAAGGCACCCGCGTCGCACGCAGCCAGCTGCATGCCGGCGATCTGGTATTTTTCCGCACCCGGGGCCGGCACGTCTCGCATGTGGGCATCTATTTGAGCGACGGTCGTTTCATCCATGCCCCGGCCGCCGGTCAAAGTGTACGGGTGGATACGCTGAGCTCGCGCTACTGGTCGCGCCGTTACATGGGCGCCCGGCGTCTGCTGGCGCAAAGCTGAGCCCCGCCAGCAATGCGTCGGCTTCACAATGTAGGCGGTGCGTCCCTGAGCGTGCGCCGGCGGAACCAGCCGGCAATGGAGATGCGTTCGCGTCGGGTCGGCAGCACTTCGTGATCGAACTGCGCTGACAGGAACAGCGCCAGCCGGCCGTGCTGCGGCAACACGTCATGATGGCCGCCATCGGGCAGGTACAGGCGCAGGGCACCGCCATCGGCCGGCGCCCAGTCCTGGTTGAGGTAGAGCACAGCACTGAGTACACGCGCGTCGTCGTCCTGGAAGCGGTCGCGATGGCGCGCGTAGAACGTGCCCGGTGGATAAAGCGCGTAGTGAGCCTCAAAGCTTTCCATACCCAGTAGCAGGCGTCGGTTGAGCGTGATGCGCAGGCTGTGCATGTGTTCGAGGAACTGCGCCTGCAGGGCGCTGTGGCGCGTATCCAGCCAGCGCGTGCGGTCACCGCGCACGCGTCGGTCGAGCATGTGCGAGCCACCGCGGCCGATACCGGCGCGGGTCAGTTGGTCTTGCTCATCCAGCTGCTGGCATTGCTCGGCCAGGGCCAGCAGCATGTCGGCAGGAAACAGGCGGTCGCTTACGCACCAGCCGTCGCGCTCCAGCGAATCGCCGAGCGTCTTGAACTCATCGGGGCAGATGGCCATCTAAGTCGCTATTGCCGTGCGAAGTGACGGCGTGCGCGGCGCACGATACCCTTTCCGGGCTTTTTCGCAAGGATTTTTGATGAACTTTGATTTGCCGCCGGTGACTCGTAACCTGCTGATCGCCAACGTGGCGGTGTATCTGCTGCAGATGCTGCTCGGCGACCAGATGCTGGCCTACTTCGCGCTGTGGCCGCTGGGACCGCATCAGCCGGCGATGACCTCGCATGGCGTGATCATGGTCGGTTTCCAGGTCTGGCAGCTGGTCACCTACGCGTTCCTGCATGGGGGCTTGATGCATCTGGCCTTCAACATGCTGGCCTTGTTCATGTTTGGTGGTGCCATCGAGCACACCTTCGGCAAGCGCCAGTTCCTGCTCTATTACTTTGTGTGCCTGCTGGTGGCTGGCATCTGCCAGCTGATCGTGCTGCACCTGATGGGCGGGCGCTTCGTGCCGACCTTGGGCGCATCGGGCGCCATCTTCGGCCTGCTGCTGGCGTTCGGCATGATGTATCCGCACGAGCGCATCATGTTGATCATTCCGCCGGTGCCAATGCCGGCCTGGGTGTTTGTCACCGGTTACGGCGCGGTGGAGCTGTTCCTGGGCGTGACTGGAACGGAGGCGGGCGTGGCGCATTTTGCGCACTTGGGAGGCATGCTGGGTGGCTTTGTGCTGATCCAGTACTGGCGCGGCAAGCTGCCGATCAAACCCAAGCGACGCCTGATGCGCTAGGTATTCGCGCGTCGGCCTTGCCAAAAAAGCCGGCGCCGAGGGTATGGTTGTTTACAGCGACGCCGTGTCATGGCTGCAGTGTGTGGGCAGCATGAGGCGGCAAGAGGCATTGGCATAAAACGGCGGGGCGGCCCGAGGGTGGGGTGGCCGGGCACGCTGGCGGGCTCGCATCTAAGGGCCTTGTCCGGGTATTGTATTGCCAAATTGAATTGTTAGAATTTCCAGAATTCTGCTATGGCATTGAACGTGGAACTCAAGAATCTCCGCTACCTGGTCGAAGTGGTGCGCCAGGGTAGTTTCTCGCGTGCGGCCGCGGCGCTGTACGCCACCCAGCCGACCATCAGCAAGGCGATCAGCCAACTGGAGTCGGAATTTGGTGCGCGCCTGCTCGAGCGCGGCCGACGCGGCGTGCGCCTGACCTCCGAGGGCGAGGTGGTGCATCGGCGCGCGCAGGCCATGCTGGTCGAGCGCGACAGCATGCAGAGCGATCTGGATGAACTGCGCGGCCTGCGTCGCGGCGAGTTGCGTCTGGGTTTGCCGCCGATGGGTTCCAACGTGTTGTTCGCGCCGCTGTTCGCGCGCTTCCGCCAAAGCCATCCGCAGATCGACATCAAGCTGCTCGAACGCGGCAGTCGGCGCCTGGAAGAGGCGCTTTTGAGTGGCGAGATCGAGCTGGCCGCCAGCCTGCTGCCAGTAGCCGAGCATTTCGAGTGGCAGTCGGTGCACGACGAGCCGATGGTGGCGCTGGTGCCGCGCACGCATGCGCTGGCCAAGGCGCAGACCGTGCGCCTGCAGGATTTGCGCGACGAGCCGCATGTGCTGTTTGAAAGCGGCCTGGCCTTGCAGACCATCATCACCAATGCCTGCATGCAGCGCGGTTTCATGCCGCATGAGGCGGCGCGTACCTCGCAGCCGGATTTTGCCATCGCGCTGGTGGCCGCAGGCCTGGGTGTGGCGGTGTTGCCGCAGATGGTGGCCGGTCAGCACGCGCAGGAAAACGTGGTCGCGGTGCCGCTGGACGAGCCGGATCTGCGTTGGCATCTGGCCTTGCTGTGGCGCCGGGGCGCGGGCCTCTCGCCGGCCGCCCGCGAGTGGCTGGCGCTGGTGGCCAGTGAACGCGAAGGCGTGTCGCCGGCAGCCGAGGCCTAAGACGACACGTCACATCGGCCCGGGCGATGCCCGCGGGCCGACGAAGGTCACAAAAAAAGGTCGGCCCCTCGGGACCGGCCTTTTTTCATGGGCGCGAAGCAGAATTGACTCAGCGCATGGCCAGGAAGTCCGGGCTGACCACAAAGCGCACCGCGTCCAGGCGCAGGCGCGCCGAGGGCAGGGCCAGCTCCAGCTGCGCCAGTTCATCGCTGACAGCCTTGACGTCGGCCTCGCTCACGGCCGGATTGACCCGCGCCAACGCCTCCAGGCGTTCGCGCTCGGCACCCAGTTGCGCGCGGGCCTGCTCCAGCGCCGCGTCAGCGTGCTTGGCGGCCTGGGCGCCGGCGACCGTCTCGGCGCGTTCGAGCATCGGCGGCACCAGCTTGGTCAGGAACTTGCGGTAACGGTTCACTTCGATCTTGCGTTCAGTGGCACGGCGCAGGGCCGGCGCCGAAGGCTCGAAGTCCGGACGCGGCAAAAGCCGTGTATCGATGGTCACCAGCAGCGGCTGCGGCGGCAGGAAGCGCGCCGCATCCAGGCTGTGATCGGCGATGCACTCGAGCACGAATACCGCCTGCAGCAGTGCGGTGCGCGCGGTCAGGCCGTCATCGACCAGGAACGCGGCGTTACCGGTTTCCGAGGCCAGCAGCAGATCCAGGCCGCCCAGCACCATCGGGTGATCCAGGCGCAGCAGGGTCAGTTCCTCGCGGGCCAGCGCGGTGGCGCGGCTGAAAGTGGCCGGCACCGGGCCTTCACGGAAGCCGGGGAAAGCATCGGTGGTCAGGTATTCGGGGTCCAGCGACAGCACGCCGGCGCCGATGTCGTCCACGTGCACGCCGAATTCTTCCATCAGGCGCAGCACGAAGCCCTCGCGGCCGCCGTCGGCATCTTCCGCGGCCAGGGCTTCGCCCAGCGCTTCGGCCTGCGGTTCGCGCTCGGTGGCCAGTTCCAGCAGGCGATCGCGGCCGCTGTTGACCAGCGTCTGCAGTTCCTCGTGGGTGCGCCGAGTCTCCTCGATCAGCGCTTCCAGCGCGGCGTCGTCGGCCTGGCCCTCGGCCTGGGCTTCGGCGCTTGCCACCAGGCGTTCGCCGAAGCGGCGCAGCAGTTCTCGGCCATCGGCCGGACTGGCATCGAAGGCGTCCACGCCTTCATCGAACCAGCGTGCCAGCAGCTGTTGCGCGGAGCCTTCCAGCACCGGCACATGGATGTCGATGTCGCTGCGCTGGCCGATGCGGTCCAGACGGCCAATGCGCTGCTCCAGCAGGTCCGGGTCCAGCGGCAGATCCCACAGCACCAGGTGATGGGCGAACTGGAAGTTGCGCCCTTCCGAACCGATCTCCGAGCACAGCAGCAGGCGGGCGCCGTCGGCCTGTGCGAACCAGGCTGCGTTGCGATCGCGTTGCAGCAACGACAGGCCTTCGTGGAAGCGTGCCACGCCGACGCCGCTACGGGTGCGCAGGGCGTCTTCAATGGCCTGCACCTTGGCCTGGGTGCGGCAGATCAGCAGGAACTTGTCATCGGGGTTCGTATCGAGCAGCTCGACCAGCGCCTCGATGCGCGGGTCGTTGTCGTAGATCGGCTCGAAGTCGCCGGGCGGCTGCTGGATGTCGGTCCGGAACTCTTCCAGCAGTGCGGCGTGGGCATCCGGATCGGCCAGATCGCCGGGCAGCTCGATGATGTCCGGCACACGGGCCGGGAAGCCGCCGACATGGGCGCGGCGGTTGCGGAACATGGCGCGGCCGGTGCCGTGGCGGTCGATCAGCGCGCCGAGCAGGGCGTCGGCGCTGCCATCGTGGTCCGGATAGCCGGCCAGCGCCGCCATGGCGGTGGCATCGTCGCCCAGGCGCTCGGCCAGGTCCGCGCCTTGCGCCTGGCTCAGCGTGTCGCCGGCGCGAATGGTATCGGCGATGTCCGACAGCGCGGCAAAATCGTCCGACTCGGTCAGATAGTGTTCCAGGTCGCTGTAGCGCGCCGGATCGAGCAGGCGCAGGCGCGCGAAATGGCCGGTGCGGCCGAGCTGCTCGGGCGTGGCGGTCAGCAGGATCACGCCGGGCGTGGCCTGGGCCAGGGCTTCGACCAGTTCGTAGCGCGGGCTGACCGCGTCCGGACGCCACTCCAGGTGATGGGCCTCATCGACGATCAGCAGTTCCCAGCCGGCGGCCAGCAGCTGTTCGCGACGCTTGCCGTCCTCGTCGCCGAACAGGCTGAAGCCGGCGATCACCAGTTGCTCGTCCTCGAACGGGTTGCGGCCGTCGCCCTCGGACTCGATGGTCTGGCAGCGCTCTTCGTCGAAGATGGCGAAGGCCAGGTTGAAGCGGCGCAGCAGCTCCACGAACCACTGGTTGACAAGCGCGTCGGGCAGCAGCACCAGCACGCGCTGGGCGCGCCCCGAGGCAATCTGGCGCGCGGCGATCATGCCGGCCTCGATGGTCTTGCCCAGGCCCACCTCGTCGGCCAGCAGCACGCGCGGCGGGCGGCGCGAGGCGGCCACGCCGGCCACGCGAAGCTGATGCGGCACCAGGTCGATACGCGAGGAGGCCAGGCCCCAGGCCGGCGAGCGACGCGCGTTGGCGCGGCGTTGCATGGCCTCGTAGCGCAGATCGAACTTGTCCACGGCGTCGACGCGGCCACCCATCAGGCGGTCGTCCGCCTGCGACACGCTCTGTTCGTCGTCGAGCTGGCCTTCATGCAGCTCGCGGCCCTCGCCGCGATAGGTGATCAGGCCGTCGTGGATTTCCACGCGCTCGATCAGGAAGGCCACGCCCTTGCCGGCGATGCGCTGACCGACGCGAAATTCCGCGCGGGTCAGCGGCGCCGTGTCCTGCGCGTATTGGCGCAGCACACCGGACTTGGCGAACAGCACCTGCACGCTGCGTCCATCGACGCGCAGCACGGTGCCAAGACCGAGCTCGGGCTCGGCAGCGGAGATCCAACGTTGACCAGGTACAAACATCGCGCACACGAGTAAAGCAGGGCCGCGAATTATCCTTGTCTGGCCGCCTTGTGCAAAGCGATAGCGATGAAATGGTTCACCGACGTGGTTTTTGCGCGAAGTGCCGGTGCCGCTTTGCAGGGCTCAGGTTTCCGCCCACTGGCGCAGAAGATTGTGATACACGCCAGTCAGTTGCAGCACAGCCTGGGCGTCGGCGCCGGTCTGTGTCAGGCGCGTGATCGAGGTGTCCATCTCAAAAAGCATGCGACGGCGCGCGTCGTCGCGAATCATGCTTTGTACCCAGAAAAATGCCGCCAGTCGGGCGCCCCGCGTCACCGGCTTGACCATGTGCAGGCTGGAGGACGGGTACAGAATCAGGTCGCCGGCGGGGAGTTTGACCTCGTGCTCGCCGTAGGTGTCGGCGATCAGCAGTTCGCCGCCGTCGTAGTCGTCCGGCTCGTTGAGAAACAATGTGCAGGAAAGGTCCGAACGCAATTGCGCGCCCTGTTCAAGTGCGCTGCCAGCGCCGGGCAGGCGCATCACCGAGCCGTCGATGTGCATGCCGTAAGTGCCGCCCCCGGCGTAACGGTTGAAGCGGGGCGGCAGCACGCGCAGCGGCAGTGCCGCGGCGAAAAACAAGGCGTGGCGTTCAAGCGCCTCGCGCACCTGCCGGCCCAACTGATCGCGCAGCGGTGCCTGCTCGGCCAGCTGCTGGTTGTGTTTGACCTTGGCACCCTGCGCGCCGACGGTTTCGCGACCGTCCACCCAGTCCTTGCTGGATTCCAGGGCGGTGCGCATGGCGCGCACCTGTTCGGGCGAAAGTACACCGGGCACGTGCAAAAGCATGGCGGATCCTTTGGGGCGGGCATGGGCCGGCGCAGGTTGCTACAGACAACCCGCGCCGGCCGGCGCTCAGAAGCGCAGGTTTAGCGTCAGCGTGGCCGAGCGGGGCGTGCCCGGCGTGTAGCGGTAGCCGCTCTTGTTGATCGCCGCCACGTAGTCCTTGTCGAACAGGTTGTACACGTTCAGCTGTACATCCAGGTGGCGATTGATCGGATAGCTGGCCATGGCATCGAACACCCAGTAGCACTGGGTATGGTCGGGTGTGCCGACCGCCCCGTCGTGGCCGCGCTTGAGGCCGTCGGCATAGCGCGCGCCACCACCGATGGTCAGGCCGAACGGCAGGTGGTAGCTGGTCCAGCTGGTGAAGGCCTTGTTGGGCGTGTAGGCCAGATCATTGCTGCCATCCTGCGACTCGGCAGCGCCATCGACGATGCGCGCATGCATGGTGGTGAAGCCGGCGCTGACCGCCCAGTCCGGGGTGATCTTGCCCACTGCCGAAAGCTCCACGCCATCGACGCGCTTCTTGCCGGTCTGGTAGTACTGCTGGTCGACCGGGTCCTGCTCGACCTGGTTGGACACGGTGGTGCGGTACAGCGCGGCGGTCAGCAGCAGGCGGTCGCCGGCCAGGTTCCACTTGGCGCCCACTTCGGCGCTGCGTGAACGCACCGGATCGAAGTTGGGGTTGTCGGCGCTGTTGGCACGCGAGCTCAGCTCAAGGTTGTCGCCGCCGGGTGGCTGCGCGGCAATGGCGTAGTTGACGTAGACGTTGGCCGCGTCGGTGAGCTTGTAGAGCACGCCGAGCTTCCAGTTGAACAGGTTGTCGCTGACATCGGCGTTGACATCGGGTACCGGCGTGCCGGCAGGAAAGTCGCCGCAGTCCGGGCCGCGACGGCCGCCGCACACCGAGGTCGACTGAAAGCGCGCCTTGTAGTGATCGATGCGCACGCCGCCGGTCACTTCCCAGCGCTGGGCAAACTTCATGGTGTCGAACAGGTAGCCGGCCACGGTGTCGGTGGTGCCTTCGCCGCTGGCGCCGGTCGGGCCCCAGACCAGACCGTCGGCGCTGTGCTGCGGGTGGTACAGGTTCACGTCCGGCCAGTCGCTGATTGCCACCACGCCGGTGGTGGAGACTTTCTCGCGGGTCAGCTCCAGGCCGTAGGAGAAGGTGTGCGAAACGCTGCCGGTGTCGGCGTGGGTGATGATGCCGGTCTGGTTGGTGAGGATGCGGTTGGTCTGGTCCTTGAAGTTGGGCAGACGGCGGATCGACCAGCTGCCCGGATCGGCCAGGTCCGGCGTGTTGAAGTAGTCGGCTGCGCTCATGAACGAGGACAGCAGGTAATCCTGTTTGGTGCGGCCCCAGCGCGTGGTGTTGCGCAAAAGGCCGTGATTGGGCAGGTCGTGTTCGATGATCACCGTGGCCATGTCGGCGGTGACGTTGTCGTGATCGGCATCGGTGCCGTAGAAGTTGTGCGTGTCCACCTGCGGCGCATCGGCCAGCGACGGGCGCGTCGGGTCGGGGCTGGTGTAGCCGGGCAGGCCGACGGTCGGCACGCCGCCATCGGGCACGTTGTTCTGCTTCACGTGCAGAGCGTCGATGTAGACGCGCGTGGGCGTGTCCAGGCCAAAGGCCAGCGATGGCGCGATACCGAAGCGGCGGTGCTTGACCTCGTCGCGGCCGGGCACGCCGCCGCCCTGATCCATCAGGTTGAGCCGGAACGCGCCGTGATTGCCGATGGCACGGTTCCAGTCCACGCTGGCGCGCTTTTGCTGGCCGCTGCCGTAGCTGACGTCCGCGCCGAGACTGTTTTCCAGGCGCGGCTGCTTGGTCACCATGTTGATCGAGCCGGACGGCGCGGTGCGACCGTAGTCGGTACCGGCCGGGCCCTTGATCACTTCCACCTGCTCGATGTTGAAGGTGTCGCGTGAGATCGAGCCCAGGTCGCGCACGCCGTCGACGAAGATCGAGCCGGAGGAATCAAAGCCGCGCATGTAGACGTCGTCACCGGTGTTGGTGCTGCCGTTTTCGCCGACGTAGAACGTGCCCACGCCGGCGCTGTTGCGCAGCGCCTCGGTCAGCGTGGTGGCGTGCTGGTCGGAGATCAGGTCGTTGGTGATGATCTGCACCGTCTGCGGGGTTTCGCTGACCGGCTGGGTGAACTTGGACGAAGACAGCGTATCGGCCTTGTAGGTGCCGACGCTGACCGCCTCCACATGAATATTGGCCAGGCTGGTGGGCCGGGTCTGCGTGGTGGTCTGCGCGTCGCCGGCATGCGCGGCGCTGGCCATCAGGCCGGTGAGCAGGGCCGCGCCCAGTCCCGCGCCGTGGGCAAGAGGGTGGCGATCGAGCGCGCGCTTGCGTCGGGTGATGTAAGCCATGGGGTGTCGATTCCTTGAAGTGAGCAGCGAAAGTCGGCCCGTCGCGCACACGGTGGAGCATGGCGCGGGCAGGGCGTGGAAGGCTTCCGGCTCGATGGCTTGCGGGAGGCGTGGCTGGTCGAGCGCGCGGTGGCGTATTCCCCATCTGGAGGGTTCCAGAGCGCGCCAATCATATTGTTAATGAGAATGATCCGCAACAACGATTAATGCCAGTGCTGTGCAACACCCTGGGCTTGAGGCATAAAAAAACGCCGCGCCCGAAAAGGCGCGGCGTTCTTCAGGTCCAATGCCGGAACGTATCCCGGCACGGAGCGTGGCTTACCAGATCTTCACGCGCTTGTCGGCCGGACGCACCATCTTGTCACCCGGCTTGCACTGGAAGGCCTGGGCGAAGGCCGGCATGTTCGACGGCGCACCGATGGCACGGAACTTCATCGGCGAATGCGGATCGGCGTTGAGCAGCACCATCTGGCGCTTCTCGCGGATCTCGCCACGCCAGACGCGGGCCCAGTTCATGAAGAAGCGCTGGTCCTCGGTGTAGCCGTCGATCTTCTTGTTGGCTTCCTCAGGATGGTTCTTCAGCGCCGTCTGCAGGGCGTCGTAGGCGATGTTCAGGCCGCCCAGGTCGGCGATGTTCTCGCCCAGGGTCAGCTTGCCGTTGACGTGCAGGTCCGGGTGGTCCTTCAGCGGCTTGTAGGCGTCGAACTGGTCGACCAGCTTCTTGGTACGCGCATCGAACTGCTTGCGATCGGCCTTGGTCCACCAGTTCTCCTGGTTGCCGTTGCCGTCGAACTGGCTGCCCTGGTCATCGAAGCCATGGCTGGATTCGTGACCGATCACCGCGCCGATGCCGCCGTAGTTGATGGCGTCGTCACCGTGGGCATAGAAGAACGGCGGCTGCAGGATCGCGGCCGGGAAGTTGATGGTGTTGTCGGTCGGGTTGTAATACGCGTTCACCGTCTGCGGCGTCATGCCCCATTCGTGACGGTCGGTCGGCTTGCCGATCTTGGCAATGTCGTAGTCGTAGTTGAACTTGCCGGCACGCTCGAGGTTGGCGTAGTAGTCATCCTGGGTGATCTTCAGGCCATCCCAGCTGCGCCAGTGATCGGGATAGCCGATCTTGGGCAGGAACTTGGACCACTTCTCCAGCGCCTTCTGCTTGGTGGTATCGCTCATCCAGTCCAGGTTCTGGATGCGGTTCTTGAGCGCCGCCAGCACGTTGTGAACCAGCTGGTCGGCGCGCTCCTTGGCTTCCGGCGGGAAGTACTTGGCCACGTACAGCTGGCCCAGGGCCTGACCCATGGCACCGTTGACGGCGCCCAGCGAACGCTTCCACTGCGGCTTGTTCTGCGGCTGGCCGCTCAAGGTCTTGCCGTAGAAGTCGAAGCTGGCATCGACGAACGGCTCGGACAGGGCATTGGCGGCGCCGGAGATGGTGTGCGCCTTGAGGTAGGCCTTCCACTCGTCCATCGGGGCCTTGGCCACCAGGTGGTCGAACTCCTTGAAGAACTTCGGCTGCGACAGCGAGAAGCCCTTGTCGACGGTCACACCCTGTGACGTGAAGAACTGCTTCCAGTCAAAGTGCGGGGTGATCTTGTTGGCCTCGGCCAGCGACACGAAGTGGTACTGGTTCTTCGGGTCGCGCAGCTCCACGCGCGGCACCGAATGCTTGGCCAGCTCGGTTTCGAACTTCATGGCCAGGTCGGCCTGCTTCTTGGCCTGGTCGGGCTTGTCGCCGGTCAGCTGGAACAGCTTGGCCATGTATGCGGTGTAGGCGTCACGCACGTCCTTGTACTTGGCGTCGGTGTAGTAGGCCGGTGTCGGCAGGCCCAGGCCGCTCTGCTCGGCATAGCCGATCTGCATCTTGGCGTTCTTGAAGTCGGCGCCGGAGCCAAAGCCGAACACGCGGCCATCACCCTTGGCGAAGGCCTTGTCCAGCCACGGCTGCAGGTCCTTGTGCGACTTGATGGCGTCGATCGAGGCCAGATCCGGCTTGATCGGGTCGAAGCCGGCCTTGTTGCGCGCGTCCATGTTCATGGCCGAGTTGTACAGGTAGCCGATCTTCTGCTCGATCGAGCCCGGCTTGGCACTGGCGGCGTTCTTGGCGGCCGCCTCGACCAGGCTGTGCTGGTCGTTCAGGCTCTTTTCGCGCAGCTCGTTGAACGAACCCCAGGAGGTCTGGTCGGCCGGAATCGGGTTGGCCTTGACCCACTTCTCGTTGACGAAGGCGTTGAAGTTGTTGCAGGGGTCGGCCTGCGTATCCAGCTCGCTGATGTCGAATACCGGGGTGTTGGCATCGGCCACGCTGCCGGAGCTGGCCGGCGCCGCCTGCTTGGCGCTGCTGGCAGCGGCAGGCTTGGCCGGTTTGGCCTGGTCCTGCGAATGGTCATTCTGGCTGCAGCCAGTGGCGGCCAGCGCCAGGCCGACGGCCAGGGCCAGCGGTTTCAGAAACGGCTTGTTCATGAGTTTCCTCTCGAGCTTGGGCTTGGGATCGCACGCGATCCCGTGACAACCGACAGGCGGGCCCACGTCCCCCAACGGCCCGCGGTCGCCTGCGTCCTTTTTGTGTGAAGCAGCAACCACCGAGGCTAGGACGAAAGTAACGCTCCGCCACAGTGTCGAAGGTCAGGGGTGCGCTAGTGACCCATGGGCGAGGCGGCGATAGCGACGCCCCTGCGCGTCGGCCGCCGCGCTTTGCATCAGCGCCAGACCGTCAAACCCCAGCGTCGGGGGCAATGACGCCTGGAGCGGGCTAGACGCGCCGGCTGGCGGGCGGGCCAGGGTGATGTGCGGGCGAAAGGCGCGTGTGTTGGCCGCCAGACCGCAGGCCGTGGCGATCTGCTCGCAGCGCTCGGCCAGCTCACGGGTGGCCGTATTCAGTTGCGTGCTCAGCACCAGTACACGGGCGTGTTGCGGCTGCGGCCACGCTTGTAGTGATTCGGTGCGTACGGGTGGCAGCGTTGGCACGGACAGCGCCTGGAGGCGAGCGGTGACCTGCGCCAGCGTCGTCGGGTCGATGGCGCCCAGAAAGCGCAGCGTCAGATGCAGGTCGTCCGCATGTGGCCAGCGCGCGGCGGCAGGCAGGGTGGGGCGCAGCTCTCGCTGCAGCTGGACCAGTTGCTGGCGCGACTCGGCATCCGGGCACAGCGCGATGAAGGCACGTATCCGGCGCGGAGCGGAGCTGGACAAGGCCATGACGCGCTTACGTCGCGGGCGGCTCAGGCTGCGGACGCAGCGCCTCGGCATCGGCGGGCGGCGCCGATGCCGGCAGCGTGTCCGGTGCTACCGCACCGCCGGAGATGATGAAGGCCATGGCCTGATCCATGGTCCAGTCGGTGGGTGTGACTTCCTCGATCGGCACCACTTCCAGGTAGCCGCCGGTCGGATTGGGCGTCGTGGGGATATACACCGCGGCCATCTCGCGGCCGGTGCCTTCCTCACGCATCACGCGCGTGACGAATCCGACCACCTTCATGCCGCGGCGCGGAAAGTCGATCAGCACCACGCGCTGCACGCCGCTGGGCTTGTTCTGCAGCACTGCCATCAGTTTCTTGGTGCCGCCGTAGATGGTCTGCACCAGAGGAATGCGTTGCAGCAGGGCATCGAAGGCATCAATCAGGCGGCGCCCGATCACACGGCTGGCCAGAAAGCCGACCACGTACAGCACGCCCAGTGTCAGCAGCAGCGCCAGCGTGTACAGCAACCAGTCGCTGTGCAGGGCCGTGGCGGTGTGCGGCGCCACTACCCCCAGCGCGGCCAGCAGCGCGTTGACCAGCGGTTCGCCCATTTGCGCCAGCAGGCCGAGCACGAACTTGAACACCGCCACGGTCACCCACAGCGGGATCACCGTCAGCAGGCCGGTCAGCAGATAGCGTTTGATACGAAGTGAAGCCATGGGCAGGCGCGGGCCGGAAGTGGAAGGCGCAGCCATTGTAGGCAGGTGGCGCGGTTACGTGCGACCGCGTGCCTCGGGCTTCAGACGGATGTACAGCTGCTTGCGCACGCGCGCCACCACGGTGCCATCGGCCAGTGTCAGCTCCTGCTCGAACCAGTGCAGCACCTTGTCCCCGCCGGCGGCCTGCTGGCGGATCTGTTCGACGGTGGGGGCATCAAGCACGAAATGCGCGTACACATCGCCGCGGCCAGGCGCGACAAAGTCGATGGAGCCGGCGCGGTCCCACACATAGTAGTCGCGCCCCAACTGGTGCATCAGCAGCAGCATCCAGAACGGGTCGCCCATGGCGAACAGGCTGCCGCCGAACTGGGTGCCGACGTAGTTGCGGTTCCAGCGATGCAGGCGCAGCACGACGCGCGCCTGGCTCCAGTCCGGCGCAAGCTCAGTGACGCGAACACCGGTAAACAGAAACGGCGGCCACAGATTGAGCAGCCGCCGGAACGTGGATGCCTTCAAGCGCTTGCGCCCATCAGAACAGCAGCGAGGACATCTGGCGGCGATAGCGGCCCACCAGCGCGGCATCGTCCAGAATCTGGAAGGCGGCCAGCAGGCGCTTCCTGGCCTGGCCATCGTTCCAGTCGCGCGCTTCCTTGAGGATGGCCAGGAACTGCTCCAACCCCGCGCCCGGATCGTGGCCCAGTACCAGGCGCACGCCCAGCAGCTCGCGCGCCTCCCAGTCGTCTGGCTTGAGGTCGATGCGCTGGCGCAGCGCGGTCTCATCGGGAGCCTGCTCCAGGCTGCGCGCCAGCTCCAGCTGGCCCTGCAGACGTTTGGCCCGATCGTCGGTCGCCAAATTGGCCGGCAGGTTGGCAAGCTCGGCTTCCGCCGCGGCGTATTGGCCGGTGTGGATCAGTGCCTGGGCCAGGTCCAGCTTGAGTTCGGGCTTGTCGGGCGCGGCCGCCATTTCCTGCTGGATACGTGCCAGCGCCTGATCGGGTGTCTCGGTGGCCGTCTCAGGCTCGGAGGTGGCTTCCTCGGGCACACCTTCCAGCCGGGACGACGGCTGCACATGACGCGACAGAAACTCGCGCAGCTGCGATTCGGGTAGAGCGCCGGCAAAACCGTCGGCAATCTGTCCGTCCTTGATCAGCACCACGGTGGGGATAGAGCGCACGCCGAATATGCCGGCCAGCTCCTGTTCGGCCTCCACGTCGACCTTGGCCAGGCGGAAGCTGCCGTTGTATTCGCCCGCCAGCTTTTCCAGCAACGGCCCCAGGCTCTTGCATGGCCCGCACCATTCGGCCCAGAAGTCGACCAGAATCGGCGTTTCCAGCGATGCCTTGATGACGTCGGTCTCGAACGTGCCCTGGGTGACATCGAACACATGCGTGTTGGCAACGGTCACGGCAACTCCTTGAATGCGGTAACGGAATGAGTCTGAGAGCTCAGGTTTGGGCGTGCGCGGGCAAATCAAGCCACGGCGGCTTGCCGGGGCGGTGTTTGGGTGCGGTTTAGCCGCCACCGTTCACATTCGTCATAATGGCCGACCATGGAGGAGATGCGTGCCAGACCTGGCGAGTACTCAATGCCGCCGCTGATTGTCTGTGAGCACTGCGACGCGGTGTATCAGCGACGTACGCTTGCGCGCGGCGAATCGGCGCGCTGCCAGCGTTGCCATGCGGTGCTCTATCGGGCGCCGTGGCTCAGCGTGCATGCGATGCTGGCGCTTACCGTGACGGCCATGCTGTGCTTCGTGATGGCCAACAGCTGGCCGATCGTGGCGCTGGGGCTCAATGGCAAGGACAACGCCTCGACGCTGTGGGGGGCCATCATCGCCGTGTGGGGTGCCGGCGTACCGCTGATCGCGGTACTGGCGGCGCTGACGCTTTTCTTCTTTCCGCTGGCGCAGATTCTTTTGTTTACCTGGGTGCTGATGTTCCTGCGTTTTCATCGTCGACCGCCGGCGTTCGCGCCGGCCATGCGGGCGATTCGGCTGTTGCGGCCGTGGGCCATGATCGAGGTGTTCATGCTGGGCACGCTGGTGGCATTGACCAAGGTTTCGAGCCTGTTCGACCTGGAGATGCGGCCTGGCGTGATCCTGTTTGCTGGCCTGACCGTGACACTGACGCTGGTCACCACCTTCGACGTGCGTGATCTTTGGACCCTCAAGCAGGAGCGTTGCCGGTGACCGGCGCACCGGTGCGCTCGGCCCGCGCGCTGGGCCTGTGTGGATGCCATGTCTGCGGGCTGGTGATGCGAGCTCCCGGCCCCGACCAGGCCGCTGTCTGCCCGCGTTGCGGGGCCAGGGTGCACCTGCGCAAGCCGCACTCGCTGGCCAGCTGCTGGGCACTGCTGCTGAGCGCGATGATGTTGTATATCCCCGCCAACGTGCTGCCGATCATGCGCACGGGCACACTGTTCAGCAAGGAAGACAACACCATTCTTTCCGGCGTGGTCGAGCTTTATCGCAATGGCTCGTGGGATCTGGCCGTGATCGTGTTCGTGGCCTCGATCATGGTGCCGATGCTCAAATTCCTGGCCCTGATCACATTGCTGGTCAGCACGCAGCGTGGTAGCAGTTGGGCCAGCACGCACCGGGCCAAGCTCTATCGTGTGGTCGAGCTGGTCGGCTACTGGTCGATGCTGGATGTATTTGTGGTCACGCTGCTGGTGGCGCTGGTGAACTTCCAGCCATTGGCTGAAGTCGAGCCGCTTCCTGGCGTGGTGTATTTCGGCTTGGTGGTAGTGCTGACCATGCTGGCCTCGATGAGTTTCGATCCGCGGCTGATCTGGGACAACGATCCGTCGCATGCCGATATAGATATGCACAAGGGGACATCCGATGAATGACGCCGAGAAGCGGTCCGGTGCCACGCCCAACGTGCCGGAGCCCGAGGTGCATCGGCGTCGGCGCTGGCAATTTTCGTTGATCTGGCTGGTACCGCTGGTGGTGGCTCTGGTAGGACTGTCCATGGTGGTCAGTTCGTACGTATCGGCCGGGCCACAGATCACCATCACCTTCCAGAGTGCCGAGGGCCTGGAGGCGGGGAAGACCGAGGTCAAGTACAAGAATGTGGTCATCGGCAAGGTCAAGACCATCGAATTGTCCGGTGACCGCTCCAAGGTGCTGGTCAACGTCGACCTGAAGAAGAAGGACTCCAGCTTTGCCACCCAGGGCAGCCGCTTCTGGGTGGTGCGTCCGCGCATCGGGCTAGGCGGTGTTTCCGGCCTGGGCACGCTGCTGTCCGGCGCCTATATCGGCGCCGATACCGGCCAGTCGCAAAAGGCCCAGCACCAATTCGCCGGTCTGGAGACACCACCACCGCTGACTCATGGCGAGGCAGGTTCAAGTTACCTGCTGCGCAGCAGTGATCTTGGCTCGCTGGATATCGGCTCGCCAGTGTATTTCCGCCGCATCCAGGTCGGACGCGTGGTCGCCTATCACCTGGACTCCGACGGCAAGGGGGTCTCGGTGCAGGTGTTTGTGAAGGCTCCCAATGACAAGTTTGTGACCAAGGAGACGCGCTTCTGGAATGCCAGCGGTGTGGATGTGAACGTCAACGCCAACGGGCTGAAACTCAATACCGAATCGCTGGCCACGGTGGTGGCCGGAGGCGTGGC
The DNA here is from genome assembly GCF_011759385.1 of Oleiagrimonas sp. C23AA. Taxonomy (GTDB): domain Bacteria; phylum Pseudomonadota; class Gammaproteobacteria; order Xanthomonadales; family Rhodanobacteraceae; genus Oleiagrimonas. Next base: position 505,734 of record NZ_JAARLY010000002.1, read on the forward strand.
CTTCCAGCGCCCGCCGCATGCTGGCAAGGATCGCACGCGGGCCGAGCCGGGCACGCGCTTCAAGCTGTATGACGGGCGCAGCAAGGCGATGACGCCACCGGATGGTCCGCCGGTGATGATCACCATGCGTTTCCGCCAGTCGGTGCGTGGCCTGTCGGTGGGCGCGCCGATCGATTTCCAGGGCATCACCCTGGGCGAGGTCAAGGCGATCACGCTCAACTTCGATCCCAAGACCAAGTATTTCCCGGTGGACGTGACCGCCGTGGTCTACCCCGAACGCATGGGCCGTGCGAATGCCAGGTTCATCAAGCGTGCCGGCGACCGCTACGCGCACAACCACGGCGCTCTGCTGGGCATTCTGGTCAAGCATGGGCTGCGTGCGCAACTGCGCAACGGTAACCTGCTGACCGGTCAGCTGTACGTGGCGCTGGACTTCCTCCCGCACTCGAAGAAGGTCAAGTTCGACCCGGATGCCAAACCACTGCACATTCCCACCACGCAGGGCAATTTCGATCGCATCCAGGAGCAGGTGGGTCACATCGTCGACAAGCTGGACAAGGTGCCGTTCGACAAGATCGGCAATAACCTCAACGGCAGTCTGAAGGGGGTCGATCAGTTGCTGAAGAAGGTCAACACGCAGATCGTGCCGCAGCTCAAGACTACGCTGGACGAGGCGCACGACACCCTGGGCACGGTCAACCAGGCGCTGGGCGGAGACTCGCCGCTGCGTCAGAACATCGGCCAGACGCTCAACGAGCTGCAGCGTGCGGCGCGCTCGCTGCGCGTGCTCAGCGATTACCTGAGCCGCCACCCCGAAGCGCTGCTGCGTGGTCGCCGCAACGCGCCGCCACCGCTGGCACCGGACAAGGACGATGAGGGCAGGCAATGAGTACTGCAAAGTTACTGAAACTTGGCGTTTTCGCCGTGCTGGGTCTGCTGCTGGCCGGCTGCAGTTCGGCGCCAACTCACTTCTACACCCTGGTGCCGCCGTCGACGGTGACGCCCACTTCGAAGTCGCCGTATCTGATCGAGGTGTTGCCGGTGACCATCCCGGCGCAGGTCGATCAGCCGCAAATGGTGGTGCGCCAAGGTGACGATCAGGTTCAGCTTGTCGAAGCGGAGCAGTGGATCGCGCCGCTGGGCAACGAGATCCGCGAGGCTTTTGCCGATCGCCTTGGTGATGAGTTGGGCACGCACGATGTCTACGGCATGCCGCACGCCAAGAAGGCGCCGCTGTACCGGGTGCGCCTGCATGTGCAGCGCTTTGACTCGGCGCTTTCGCACTATGCGCAGATCAACGCGACCTGGAGCGTGCAGGGCGAAAAGGGGCCGGCCATCAACTGCGTCAGTCAGGTACGCCAAAGTGTGGGCGCCGGCTACAGCGCCCTGGTGCAGGGCCATCAGCAGGCCATCGCCGCCCTGGCCGACCAGGTCGCCGGCGTGGTGCGGCAGATGGCATCGGGCGCCACGGCAAACTGCCCGGCCGAGTAAGCCGGGCGGCGGCGCGGTGCGGGGTCAGTCGATCTCGCGCCGCGCCAGTTGCATCAGCGCCAGCGTTCCCAGTACGAGTAAACCGCCGGCACCCAGCCAGCTGACCTGTGCGGCGATGCCTGGCCGATTGACCAGCACCTGCGTCGGCATGGACCATGGAAACCATAGTCCATATTTGGACTGCATGATCAGGAAGCTGGCCACGGTGCCCGCCATGCCTAAGCCAATGGCGGCGGTAAAGCTGCGCCAGCGCAGCGCGGCCCAGAACTGGATCACCACCATCAGCCCACAGGCCAGCAGGCTTTGCACGCCGATGCGCGCGATGAAGCGCCACGGCGGCGCGCCGTGCGTGGTGATGGCCGGGCGCAGCCACGCCATCAGCCAGCCGCTGAGCGGCATCAGCAGCACCAGAATCAGCTGACTGAGCAAAAGCAGGCCCAGGAGTACCAGTAGCTTGGCCAGATAGTGCGCGCTTCGTGGGACCGGTTGGGCCAGCAGCTGCTTCCACTGCGCGCCGTTGTGTTCCAGCGCGGCCAGCCAGGCCGCCTGCAGCGCGATCATCAGCGGCAGCATCATGCCTGTCCAAAGGTAGGTGATGCCCATCAGGTGGCGCTGCCAGGCCTCGCTGGCAGCGCCGGTCACGGCCGCAGGCAGCTTTTGGCGCATCACGATCGCCAGCACGCAAAGAGTCACCACCATCAGCGGTGCCAGCAGCGCCAGCCAGAGCGTGAGTGTGTGGCGCAGCTTGATGTATTCGGCCGGCAGGGTGCGTGTGAGCGTGGCGCGAATCAGGTTCATGCGGCCTCCTGGGTATCGGCGGTCAGGCTCAGGAACATGTCTTCCAGTGAATGGCGGTGCCGGCCCACGGCACTGACGGCGTGGCCGGCCTCGACCAGCAGGCGATTGATGGCGTGGTCGGGCAGCGAAGGCGCGGCAATTTCCAGGCAACCCTCATCGATCAGTTGAGCCTGCTGGCCGGCGCCGCGCATCACCGCCAGCGCGGTGACGGTGTCGTCCACCCGCACGCGAAGGGCGTCGGGGAACTGCGCGCGCAAGGTCTCGATGCTGCCCTGAAAGCGCAGGCGCCCCGCTTCGAGCATGCCCAGCTGCGTGGCCACCTGCTCGACTTCGCTCAGCAGATGGCTGCAAAGAAAAATGGTGAAACCGTGTTCGCTGGACAGACGCCGCAGCAGATCGCGCATGGCGATCACGCCAGAAGGGTCAAGGCCATTGGTGGGTTCATCCAGAATCAGCAGCGGTGGTTGGCCCAGCAGGGCCAGTGCCACGCCCAGGCGTTGGCGCATGCCCAGCGAATAGGTGCCAACGCGACGTTGCGCGTCATCGCTCAATTCCACCTGTTGCAGCGTGCGCTCGATCTCGGTGTACGGCAGTCCGCGCAGGCGGCAGGCGATGGCCAGGTTCTGATGGCCGCTCAGATGCGCATACAGCGAGGGCGCCTCGACCATCGCGCCGACCTGCGCCAGAGCCTCTCGACGACGCCAGTCCAGCGGCTTGCCAAGCAAGGTCACCGTGCCCTCATCGGCACGCAGCAGGCCCAGCAGCAGGCGGATGGTGGTGGTCTTGCCGGCGCCGTTGCGGCCCAGGAAGCCATACACCTGGCCGGCGGGCACCTCAAGGTCCAGCCCGTGCACGCCCTTGCCGCCGTCAAAACGCCGGTTCAACTGGTGGCTGCGAATGGCCCAATCCATGACACCTCCTGTGTACTGGTGATATGTAACACCATGTCATCATCGGCTCGTGCGGCGCGCCGCACATGTGCCAGAACGCCTGCATCCACCATCGTTCCGCGCTTGGCCGGCGTTCGGGCCTTAGGGTAGTCTTGGCGCCTTCCCCCAACATGCGCGCCCGTCCGGGTGCCCCGATACCGATTTCTATGCAGGAAACCTACGATCCGCAAGCGGTCGAAACCGCCGCGCAGCAGTTCTGGACCGAGACCGGCGCCTTCGAGGTGACCGAAGATCCCTCGCGGCCCAAGTACTACTGCCTGTCCATGTTGCCGTACCCGTCCGGTGCATTGCACATGGGGCATGTGCGCAACTACACCATCGGCGATGTGATCAGCCGCTACCAGCGCATGCAGGGCAAGAACGTGCTGCAGCCAATGGGTTGGGATGCGTTCGGTCTGCCGGCCGAGAATGCGGCGATCAAGAACAAGACCGCGCCGGCCAAGTGGACCTACGCCAACATCGAGCACATGAAGGGCCAGCTCAAGCGCATGGGCTTTGCCTATGACTGGTCGCGCGAATTTGCCGCCTGCCGCCCGGATTACTACGCCCACGAGCAGCGCATGTTCGTGCGCCTGTTCAACAAGGGCATGGCTTACCGCAAGAATTCGATCGTCAACTGGGATCCGATCGACCAGACCACGCTGGCCAACGAGCAGGTGATCGACGGCCGCGGCTGGCGTACCGGCGCGCTGGTGGAAAAGCGCGAGATTCCGCAGTGGTTCCTGAAGATCACCGATTACGCCCAGGAGCTGCTGGACGGCCTGGACGCGATGGATGGCTGGCCCGATGCGGTCAAGACCATGCAGCGCAACTGGATTGGCCGCTCCGAAGGCCTGGAAATCCGTTTCGATGTGGACGGCGCCGACGACTCGGTGACCGTGTTCACGACGCGTCCTGACACGCTGATGGGCGCCACCTATCTGGCCGTGGCCGCCGAGCATCCGCTGGCGCAGCGCGCCGCGGCGGCCAATCCGGAGCTGGACGAGTTCGTCGAGGAGTGCAAGCGCGGCGGCACCGCCGAGGCCGATGTCGAGACGCAGGAAAAGCGTGGCATGGCCACCGGCTTCCATGTGATCCATCCGCTGACCGGCGACAAGCTGCCGGTGTGGATCGCCAACTTCGTGCTGATGGGCTACGGCACCGGCGCGGTGATGAGCGTGCCCGGCCACGATGAGCGCGACCACGAATTTGCCCGCAAGTACGACCTGCCGATCAAGATGGTGGTGGTCAACCGCGACGTGGTCGATGCGGTAACCGAGCTGCAGCACGATCTGGCCGCCGGTGTCGGCGCCGATCCGATGCGTGCGGCACTGGAAGGCGGCCACACCGACGCCTATGACCGCACCGCGGCCATGCAGCTGATCGAGCAGTTCGAATACCGCGTGCTCAACGAGGCCGCGTTCACCGAGCACGGCACGCTGGTCAACTCCGGTCCGTACGACGGCCTGGAGTTCGAGCAGGCCTTCGATGCCATTGCCCAGGCGCTGGTCGAGGCCGGCCGTGGCGAGCGACGGGTCAACTGGCGCCTGCGCGACTGGGGCGTCAGCCGCCAGCGTTACTGGGGCTGCCCGATTCCGATCATCTACTGCCCAACGTGCGACGCGGTGCCGGTGCCCGAGGACCAGCTGCCGGTGGTGCTGCCGGAAGATGTCGAGTTCACCGGTGTGAAGTCGCCGATCAAGGCCGACCCCGAGTGGCGCAAGACCACCTGTCCCAAGTGCGGCGGTCCGGCCGAGCGTGAAACCGACACCTTCGACACCTTCATGGAGTCGAGCTGGTACTACGCCCGCTATACCAGCCCAGGGGCGGCCGATCAGGTCGATGCGCGCGCCAATTACTGGCTGCCGGTGGATCAGTACATCGGCGGCATCGAGCACGCCATCCTGCATCTTTTGTATTTCCGCTTCTATCACAAGCTGATGCGAGATGCCGGACTGGTCGACAGCGACGAGCCGGCGCGCAACCTGCTGTGCCAGGGCATGGTGATTGCCGAGACCTTCTACCGTGACGAGGACGACGGCTCCAAGACCTGGTTCAACCCGGCCGACGTGGAAATTCAGCGCGACGAGAAGAACCATGTCACCGGTGCGGTGCTGATCTCCGACGGCAAGCCGGTCAAGATCGGCGGCACCGAGAAGATGTCCAAGTCCAAGAACAACGGCGTCGATCCGCAGACCATGGTGCAGCGCTATGGCGCCGACACCGTGCGCCTGTTCTCGATGTTCGCCGCGCCGCCCGAGCAATCGCTGGAGTGGAACGAGGCCGGCGTCGAGGGCATGGCGCGCTTCCTGAAGCGCCTGTGGCGCGAAGTGCACGTCCATGCTGCGGCCGGCGCCGCACCGGCGCTGGACAAGGCCGCGCTGGACAAGAATCAGAAGGCGCTGCGTCGCCAGCTGCACGAAACCATCGCCAAGGTCAGCGATGACTATGGCCGCCGCCTGACCTTCAACACTGCCATCGCCGCGGTGATGGAGCTGCTCAACGCGCTGGGCAAGTTCAGCGACACCTCCGACCAGGCCCGCGCGGTGCGCCAGGAAGCGCTGGAAGCGGTGGTGCTGTTGCTGAACCCGATCACCCCGCACGCCAGTCACGCGCTGTGGCAGGCCTTGGGTCATGGCGAAAGCCTGATCGAGGGCCAACCCTGGCCGGCGGTCGACGAGTCGGCGCTGGTGCGCGACTCGGTGAAACTGGCGGTGCAGGTCAACGGCAAGTTGCGCGGTACGCTGGAGCTTGCCGCCGATGCCTCCAGGGACGACGCCCAGGAACAAGCGCTGGCGCTGCCCGGTGTGGCGGCGCACTTGGAAGGCAAGACCGTGCGCAAGGTGATTGTGGTACCCGGCAAGATCGTCAATATCGTGGTGGGATGATGTCCATGCTCCGTCGTTCGTTTGCCCTCTCCACGCTGGCGTTGCTGACGCTGGCTCTCGGCGCCTGCGGGTTTCACCTGCGGCGCAGCGCTCAGCTGCCGGCCAGCATGGCGCGCACCCACCTGAGTGTGAATGGCGGCGGCGATCTCACTCGCGATCTGGCCACGCAGTTGAAACTGGCCGGCATTGATCTGGTCGACGAGCCCGGCGACGGCATTGCGGAGCTGAAGGTGCCGGTGGCGCGCTTTTCCACGCAGACCCTCACCGTGGGCGACTACTCGCGGGTGAAGGAATTTGCCGTGCGTTACCACGTCGAGTTTGTGGCCACCGATGCCAAGGGCAACATCATCGTGCCGCGGCAGAGTGTCAACATGTCGCGCGAGTTCACCTACGACTCGCGCCAGACCATCGGTACCGAAACCCAGACCGAGGCCCTGCATCGCAGCCTGCAGACGGACATGGTGCAGGCCATCATGCTGCGCCTGCAGGCGGCGGCCGAGCATCCCGATGCGGCGCGCAAGGCACAGTCGGACCAGTTGCCGACCCAGGGCGCCGATCAGCAGTCCGATCTCGGCGCGCCGGGCGGGGACTGAGCCGCGCATGCCGCTGAACCCGGGCCAGTGGAGCCGCCAGCTTGCCGCGCCGCAGCTGGCGCCGGTGTATCTGCTGGTCGGTGAAGAACTGCTGGTGCTGGAAGCGGCCGATGCGCTGCGTGCACGGGCGCGTGAGCTGGGCTACAGCGAGCGCGAGGTGATGAGCGTCGAGTCCGGTTTCGACTGGGACGACCTGGCCCGTGCCGCCGCCGGCATGTCGCTGTTCGCCACCCAGCGCCTGCTGGATCTGCGCCTGCCCACGGCGCGTCCCGGGCGCGAGGGCAGTGCCGCGCTCAGCGCCTATTGTGAAAATCCGCCGCCCGATACCGTGCTGCTGGTGACCTGCACGCAGTGGGCCAAGGCCAACGAGGGCGCCTGGAGCCGGGCCATCGACAAGGCCGGCATCATGGTGGTGTTCTGGCCGCCACGACCCAACGAGTTGCCGGCCTGGATCGGTGCGCGCATGAAGGCCCATGGTTTGAACCCGAGCCCCGATGCCGTCGGTCTGCTCAGCCAGCGCATCGAGGGCAATCTGCTGGCCGCCGCGCAGGAGGTGGACAAGCTGGCCGTGCTGGTGCCGCAGGGCGCACGTCTGGACGCGGCCATGCTGGAAGACCTGGTCGCCGACAGCGCCCGCTTTGATGCCTTCAAGCTTTCCGACGCCGCGTTCGCCGGCGAGGGCGCACGCGCGCTGCGCATCCTGGCTGGCCTGCAAGCCGAGGGCGAGGAACTGATTCCGCTGCTGGGCTGGTTGGTCAAGCAGCTGGAAATTGCCCTGCGCCTGGCTTCGGCGCGCGATTTTGCCGCCCAGGCCAAGGCCGAGCGGTTATGGGCGGCGCGTGAACAGCTTTTCCGCAAGGCGCTGCGCCGCGCGCCGCGTGAGCACTGGCTGCGCTGTCTGGCGCAGGCGGCCCTGATCGACCGCCAGAGCAAGGGCCGCGCCGATGGCCAGCCCTGGCTGGAAATGCAGCGGTTGGTGGCGATGGTCGCCGAACCGCGTGCCGCCAAGGTGTTGATCGACGCATGAAACCACTGGCTATTTTTGGCGGCACCTTCGACCCGGTGCACCTGGGACATCTGCGCGCGGCGTGGGAGGCTTCCGAGTTGCTCGATGCCGAGGTGTGCATGATGCCGGCCCGCGTGCCGCCGCATCGCCCGCCGACCGTGGCCGATGCCACGGCCCGCGTGGCCTTGCTGCGCGCCGCGCTTTCCGGGCAGGACCGGTTGCTCCTGGACGAGCGTGAACTGGGCCGCGACGGGCCGTCCTACAGCATCGATACCCTGGCCGAGCTGCGCGCGGAGATCGGCCCGCAGCGGCCCTTGATCCTGCTGCTGGGCGCCGACGCGTTCGCCGGCCTGGCCAGCTGGCATCAGTGGCGGCGCCTGTTCGAGCTGGCGCACATTGCCGTGTTGACGCGTCCGGGTGGGGGCTCCGGTGCCCTGCCGGGCGAACTGGCACGCGAGGTCGAACCCAGGCGTGTGGCGCATGGCCGGCAATTGGCCGAGTGCGCATATGGGCGTGTGTGTGGCCTCAGTGTCACGCCGATCGATATCTCCGCCTCGGAGGTGCGCGCACTGCTCGCCGCCGGGCGCTCGCCGCGTTATCTGGTGCCCGATGCCGTGCTGGAGCAGCCACCGCTGCTGGCCCCGTATCGCGTCGATTGAGCGTGGCGGTGAGCGTGTCGGTGCACGCCTTCACGCGACGATGGCCGGCGCCGTTATAATAGTGCCCACATCGCGCCATCCTGGCGCCATCCACTTTTGAAGGTAAATCGCATCTTGTCTGCCAGCCCGTCTTCCCAATCGTCCCGTTCCACCGCCGATGAGGCCAACGAGGTGGCCATGCGGCAGACCGTGGTGGCCGCCCTCGAGGACATGAAGGCCAAGGATGTCGTCGAACTCGACGTCCGCGAGAAGACCTCGGTGGCCGACCTGATGTTCGTGGTTTCCGGCAGCTCCTCCCGTCATGTCAAGGCCATCGCCGACGAGGTGGTGAAGAAGGCCAAGGAAAACGGCAACGCGCCGCTGGGTGTGGAAGGCGAGCGCGAGGGCGAGTGGGTGTTGGTGGATCTTGGCGACATCATCTGCCACATCATGCTGCCGCGTATCCGCGAGTTCTACGGCCTGGAGCGTCTATGGTCGGTCGGCGGGGAACGTCCCTCGCGCCTGGATATGAGTGACGCCGGCGCCGGCGAGCCGGTCGAATTCGACGACGACGATCTGGACGAAGTCTGAGCACGCGGGACTGATGCGTCTTCGCATTCTTTCCGTCGGCGAGCGCATGCCCGGCTGGGTGGCCGAAGGCTACGCCGAGTACGAAAAGCGCCTGTCGCGCGAATACAGTGTCGAGCTGGTCGAGATTCGTCCCGGCCTGCGTGGCAAGGGCCGGGATGACGGCCGCGCCATGCACGATGAGGGCGAGGCCATTCTCGCCGCGCTGCCACGCGATACGCACGTGGTCGCGCTGGATGGCCGTGGCAAGGTCTGGTCCAGTGAGCAATTGGCCGGCCAGCTGGGCGACTGGCGCATGGGGGGGCGCGATGTGACGTTCCTCATCGGTGGGCCCGATGGCCATGCCCCGGCGGTCCTGCAGCGCGCCGATCAGCGCTGGTCGCTGGGCGCGTTGACCTTGCCTCACATGCTGGTGCGACTGGTGCTGATCGAGCAGCTGTATCGGGCCGAAAGCATCCGCGCCGGTCATCCGTACCACCGTGCCTGAGCATGACGCTCGCCGGGACCGGATCGAAGATCGTGCAGCCCAAAGCGGAACGAGCCGGTTAGCATAGAGGCATGAAGTCACTGCTCATCGATCTGCTGATCTGCGACTGCGACGGCGTCATCGTCGACAGCGAAATCCTCGCCGAGCGTGCCTGGCGCACATGCCTTGCGCGTTACGTCTCGGCCGAGGCCTACGAGCCGGCGCTGGCCGGCACCTTCGGTATGACCTCCACGGTACTGGGCGAACGTTTGCGGCGATGCTTCGGCGAAGCCTTGCCTGACGACTTTGCCGAGCAGGTGCACCGCGAGTGGGAAACGGCCGTCTCCGGCGAGCTGGCCGCCATCGACGGCGTACGCGAGGCGCTGTGTGCCATCGACCTGCCACTGGCGGTGGCCTCCAACAGCTGGACGCATCAGGTGGAACACGCATTGCAGCGCGCCGACCTGGTCGAACGCGTGGGTGGGCGGGTGTTCGCGGCGGACATGGTGCAAAACCCCAAGCCCGCGCCCGATGTGTACTTGCTGGCCGCCGAGACCTTGGGTGTGGCGCCCGAGCGCTGCCTGGTGGTCGAGGACAGCGCCACCGGCGCGCGTGCGGCCCTGGCCGCCGGCATGCAGGTGCTGGGCTTCGTTGGTGCCAGCCACATTCCCGAGGGTCATGCGCAGGCGCTGCGCGAGTTGGGTGTGCGCGATATCGTCACGCACATGCGTCATTTGCCGCAGATAGTGCAGGCGTTGTGCGAGCCGGCGACGGCCTGAGCGTGCCTCAGGCCGTGGCGCTGGTACCGCGTTTGCGTAGCGCAATCCAGAGCAGCGCCAGTCCCACCACCATCGCAACCACCAGCGCGGACCACTGTCCTGCCACGAAACCTGGCATATAGCCTTTATTGAACGCCTCGCTGGCGCCCAGTATCGGGTGCGCGGATTTGATGTGGGGATGGACCAGGCCCTGGACCCCGCGCAGCAGCAAAAGAAGGCCGCCCACCGCGGTCATCACACGTTCCCATGTGCGCATGTCATCGTCCCTGTGTTGTGGATGGATGGCTTGGAGTCTCGGGTGAATGACATCGCGCTGTCAAATGGTTGAGGTCGAAGCTTGGGCGTCCGAACTGCTAAGCTCGCCGCATGCTTTTTCTTGCTTCCAAGTCGCCGCGACGGCGCGAACTGTTAGGCCAGCTTGGCGTGGATTTCGAGGTGATCGAGGTCGATGTGCCCGAGGTGCGCGCGGCCGAGGAAAGCTCACGCGATTACGTGGCAAGGGTCTCGGCGGACAAGGCCGATGCCGGCCTTGCGCGGGCCCAGGCGCTTCATCCCGAAGCGGCCTGCTGGGCCATCGGCTCGGATACCGAGGTGGTACTGGGCGATCAGGTATTGGGCAAACCGGCCGATACCGACGACGCACGCGCCATGCTGAGGCGCCTTTCTGGACGTACCCATCAGGTGGTATCGGCGGTATGGCTGGTCGGCGAAGGCTTTCGCCAGCACGAGGTATGCGTGTCCGAGGTGCGCTTTGACCCGCTGGACGAGGCACGCATCGAGGCCTACGTCGCCACTGGTGAATCGTTCGGCAAGGCCGGTGCTTATGCCATCCAGGGGCGCGCGGCGGCGTTTGCCGCACACCTTTCGGGCAGCTATTCGGCGGTGATGGGACTGCCGTTGCACGCCACCGCGCGGCTGCTGCGCGAAGCGGGCCTGGGCGTGCTGTAGCACTGCGACTCAACCCTGGTCGGAGGGCTTCTCGGTAGGCGCCTCACTCACCGCCTCGGGTGGCCAGCGCAATTCGGCGCGAAACTGGCCGTTATCATCCAGCGCAAAGTTCAGGTGCAGTCCCAGCGCGGCGGCGGCGGCGTGGGCCAGCGCCAGTCCAAGACCGGCATGGCCGCCCGAGGCATGGCGCTTGCGCCAGAAGCGCTGACCCATCTGTTCGATGTCGGCCGGCTCCAGATCCGGCGCCGGGTTGCCGACGCTGAGCGTGTCATTCGCCAGCCTCACTTGCACCGTGCTGCCAGTGGGCGCGTAGTCGCAGGCGTTGCCGACAAGGTTGCGCAGCACGATATCGAGCAGTGCCGGGTCGGTGTGTAGCGATACGGGTTCGGTGTGCATGTCCACGACCAGGTGGCGTTGCTGCAGCCGGGGCTCGACGCGTCGCCATTGCTCGGTCAGGCGCAATGGCAGTGCCACTGCCTGCCATTGCGGCTGTTCGATGCCCGACTCGAGTCGCGTCAGCAGCAGCAGCGCGGTGACAGTAGCTTCCATCTCGGCACTGATGACGGCAACCTCGCCCAGAATGTCGGCCAGCGGACGCCCGCTTGGGTAGCGCTGTTCGACTTCCAGCAGCGCACGCAGTTCGGCCAGGCGAGTACGTGTCTCATGAGCCAGGCCACCAGCAAACTGGCGTTCGCGAGCCAGGCCTTCGTCCATTCGCGCCAGCACCTCATTGAAGCGCTCGGCCAGCGGCTCCAGCTCGGCCACCGCCGGCGTGGCCAGGCGCTGTCCCGGCGAAGCGGGGCCAATGCCACGCATGCGCTCGGCGAAGTCGGTCAACGGCGCCAGTCCTCGGCGTACCAGCACCGGCGCCATCACCAGTACCAGCAGCATGACGAAGGTCGGCGTCAAAAGCAGGATCCAGTCCAGCGATTCCAGAATCTGGTCCAGCTGACGACGATCCTGCATCAGCAATAGCTGGCATTGGCGTGGATCGGTGGCCCGATGTTCCGCACGCAACGCGGTCAGGCGCTGGGCGTGACCGCGCCCCCAGCTTTCGCCCAACGGGGCCTGGAAGGCAAAACTCAAGCTGCGCAGGCGGTGCTCGTTGCCAAGGCGGAGGTTGCCGAAGGCCGGCAGGTCATTGGCTTGTTTGGCCCAGCCGGCCGGTACCAGCGGTGGGGCGGGGCTACTGTGTGTTTGATCGCCTGCGCCGCAGCGGACCAGGTAATAGGACGGTCCCTCACCCGACAGAAGTCGGGTCGGTGAGAAGCTGACATCGTTGGTGCCCATGGCCAGGCCCCCGCGCTCCACCTTCACCAGTGACGCCAGGGCGCGGCCTTGCGCGAGCATGGCCTCATCGAAACGCTGCTGCATTTCGCTGTCCACGCGTCGATCCATGAAGATCGAGGCCGAGCCCAGCGCCATGATGCTGGCCAGGCTCAGCATGATCGCCACGCGCGTGGTCAGCGAAGGCAGGCGTGTCATGGAATCAGGTAACCGGCGCCGCGGCGGGTCTGGACAAGCTCGTCCAGGCCGACTCCGGCAAGCTTGCGGCGCAGACCGAAGATCAGTACCTCCACGCTGCGATCGGAGGCGCCGGTATCACTGCCAGCGGTGCGCTCAAGTATGTCGGCGCGTGAGAATACCCGTCCGCGATGACGCAGCAGCAGGGTCAGCGTCGCCAGTTCGCGCGGGGTCAGCGGCAGCGGCTCGCCATTGACCTCGGCCGTGTGTGCGCGTGGGTCGACGACCAGTGTGCCCAGTTGCAACTGCGGTGATTGCGCTTGCTGCGGTCGCCGTGCCAGTGCATGCAGCCGCGCCACCAGCTCATCGAAGGAGAAAGGCTTGATCAGGTAGTCGTCGGCACCGGCATCCAGCGCCTGGATGCGGTCGGCGACCTGGTCGCGTGCCGACAGCACCAGCACGCGCGGGCGCTGGCGGCGCTCGGCCAGTGCCCTGAGCACGCCCAGCCCATCCAGCCGCGGCAACATCAGGTCCAGCACCACCAGGTCGTACTCGAAGCCATCGAGAAAGCCCAGCGCGGTGACGCCGTCGCCGGCATCGTCGACCACGAAGCCGGCTCCGATCAGGCCTTGGCATAGCGAACGGCGCAGTCGCTCGGAATCTTCCACCAGCAACAGTTTCATCGGCAAAAGCTCCTGGTCTGGACGGACTTCATGGGCACCCTGAGGCATCAGTGGCGGGCACCCATGGTAGCCGACCAAGGCGCACCGTACGCGTCGACAGTGCTGCCCGGCAGCAGCTATAAAGGGCATTCGTGCCGGCATCGCGTACACATGATGCGTGCATGGCATGGTTACACTGCATGGCTGTCCTGGCCTGCTCGCATTTTGAGCGAGAGGCTCCCGGCACGGCCCGGTGACACGGGCATATTCACATCAGCATAAGGAGTGGCCGGTGAGCGAGGAAATCCTGATCAACGTGACGCCGCGCGAAACCCGCGTGGCGCTGGTCGAGAGCGGCATGCTGCAGGAGGTGCACGTCGAGCGTGCGCAGCGCCGCGGCTACGTCGGCAATATTTACAAGGGCCGCGTGCAGCGGGTGATGCCGGGCATGCAGGCGGCATTCGTGGAAATCGGCCTGGAGCGCGCCGCGTTCCTGCACGCCTCGGATATCGTGCGCCCGGCACCGCCGACCCTGCCCGACGGTACCGAGCCGCCACCCAGTCATGGTCCGGCGCCGTCCATTTCCGAGCTGGTGCACGAAGGCCAGGAGATTGTGGTGCAGGTGATCCGCGATCCCATCGGTACCAAGGGCGCACGCTTGTCGGCGCACCTTTCCATCCCTTCGCGTTACCTGGTGCTGCTGCCGCACGCACGCACGCTGGGCGTGTCGGCGCGGATCGAGGACGAAGACGAGCGCCAGCGCCTGAAGGACTGCCTGACCGACCTGATCGGCGACAAGCCGTTGGGTTACATCGTGCGTACCAACGCCGAAGGCCAGTCCGAGCCGTCGCTGGCATTCGATGTGACGTATCTGGGCAAGGTCTGGCGCGTGGTTCAGGAAAACGCTGCGAAGATGAACGTCGGCGAGCGCATCTACGAGGAGCTTTCGCTGCCGCTGCGCGCCCTGCGCGACCTGCTCAACGAGAACGTGGAGAAGGTCCGCGTCGATTCGCGCGAGACCTACGACAAGCTGGTCAAGTTCGTGCACAAGTTCATGCCGGAACTGGACGATCGCATCGAGCATTACGATGGCGAGCGCCCCATCTTCGATCTGTTCGGGGTCGAGGATGAAATCCAGCGTGCGCTGCGCAAGGAAGTGCCTTTGAAGTCCGGCGGCTATCTGATCGTCGACCAGACCGAGGCGATGACCACCATCGACGTCAACACCGGTGGTTACCTGGGCTCGCGCAACCTGGAGGAAACCGTCTACCGTACCAATCTGGAGGCCGCGCAGTCGGCGGCGCGCCAGCTTCGGCTGCGCAACCTGGGCGGCATCATCATCATCGATTTCATCGACATGGTGGACGATGAGCACAAGCGCCAGGTGATCCGCACGCTGGAAAAGAGCCTGGCGCGCGACCACGCCAAGACCACCGTGTACCCGATGTCGCCGCTGGGGCTGGTGGAAATGACCCGCAAGCGCACCACCGAAAGCCTGGAGCGCCAGCTGTGCGAGCCTTGTTCGGCGTGCAGCGGCCGCGGCACGGTGAAAACAGCCGAAACGGTAACCTACGAGATTTTCCGCGAGATCACCCGCGCGGTGCGTCAGTTCGATGCCGAGAAATTGCTGGTGCTGGCCGGCCCGACGGTGGTCAATCGCATCCTCGAGGAAGAGTCGGCGGCGGTGGCGGAACTGGAAGAATTCATCGGCAAGACCATCAATCTTCAGCCGGAAGAGCACTACCTGCAGGAACAGTTCGATGTGGTGTTGCTGTAAGCGCAGCCGTGATGCCAGCAAGAGGCCGGCGACCATGGCAAGGGCGTGCCACACGATGGGGGCTGACGCTTGAAGCAGCCCTGGCGACATCGCCTGCGCCGGCTGCGGTTCTGGGTTGGCGGCCTGCTGGCCACGCTGCTGATTGGCGCTGCGGTGCTGGTCGGCCTGGTGCAGTTGCTGCTGCCGCTGGCGGCGCACTATCCGCAGCAGGTGGCCGCCGCGCTCAGCGCACGGCTGCAACGTCCGGTCAGCTTTGCGTCCATGCAGGGGCACTGGCGTCCATCCGGCCCGCTGCTGGATCTCAAGCAGGTCAGCATTGGTGGCGACAACGGCAAGCCGGCACTGTCGCTGCCCTCGGCGCAGGTGAAGCTGGATCTTGGTGCCTTGTTGTGGCCGAGCCGGCATCTGGTGAACCTGCGCCTGTCCGGTCTCAGCCTGCGCCTTTTGCGCGACAGCAGCGGTGTGTGGCATCTGGCCGGGTTCGGGCGTCAGCCGCAGGCGCAGCAGGGCCAGACCTTCGCCCTGGATGAGCTGCCTGGCAACCTGTGGCTGGAGGATCTGAAGCTCTCCATCGAGGATGCCGCACACAACCGCCACTACGCCTTGTTGGCGTCCACCGTGCGCTTGAGCAGTGGCGGCGGACGCTTGCGTTTCGCCGGCCTGCTGCGCCGCCCGGGGGTTGAGGGCGCGCTGCACGTGATCGGGCGCTTCCGCGATGATGGCTCGGCCGGGCGCATCTACGCCCGCGCCGGTGGCTCGGACCTGGGCAAGCTGTTCAACGGGCTGGATCTGGCCGGCTATGCCGTGCATGACGGGCAGGGCAGTGCCGCGGTCTGGGTGGACTGGGCCCACGGTCGCGTGCATCAGGCGCAGGCGCGCATCGACCTGTCCAAACTGCACGTGGACAGCCCGCGTGGGCAGGTGCAGTTGTCGCGTTGGCGCGCCACCTTCAGCGCGCGACGTGACAATAATGGCCTGGACGTCTATTACGACCAGGATCAGGGCCAGGCGCATCTGCGCGTGACCGGCTCGGGCATGGCCCAGCACATTCGCGCGGCGGTGCGCACACTGGATGTCGGGCCACCGCTGGCGCTACTGGGCCTGCTGCCATCACTGCCCGAGGGCACCGCGCGCTGGCTGATCGGGGCCAAGGTGCACGGCCAGCTGGCACGGGTGAATCTTGATTACAGCCGCCAGCACGGCCTGCAGCACGTCGATGGCGCGTTCAGCCAGCTGGGCATGGCGCCGGTGGGCAAGGTGCCCGGTGTCGACCACCTGCAAGGCACGGTATTGGGCGACGCCGAGGCCATCGACCTGACTCTGCCCGAGCAAAGCACCGTGGTGCGCATGCCGCATACGTTCCGCGAACCGCTGGCGCTGTCGAAACTGGGGGGCGATGTGCTGGCCTGGCACACTCACGACGGCTGGCGCCTGGGCCTGGATGATCTGGTTTTCGAAGGCCAGGATTATGGTGGCAGCGCGCGTGGCCAGGTTCGGCTCCCCGCTACCGGTGGGCGTCCGTTCATGGCGCTGTATGTGCGCATCGATCACGGCAAGGTGCCGGCGGCCAAGCTGTTCTGGCCGGTCGATTCGATGGCGCCGAAAACCGTGGAGTGGCTGGACAAGGCGCTGGTCGATGGCACCATCGAGTCGGCGAGTGCACTGGTGCGCGGCAGCCTGGCCGACTGGCCGTTCCACCATCATCAAGGGCGTTTTGACAGCACTGCGCACATCACCCATACCACACTCAATTTCAGCGACGAGTGGCCCAACGCCACCGATCTCGATGCGCAGGCAAGCTTCGTCAACAATGGCATGTTGATCAATGCCAGTGAGGGGCACTCGCTGGGCAACACGGCCAGTTCCGCCACCGCCAGCATCGAGGATTTCGCGCACAGCCCGCTGACCCTGACGGTCAAGGGCAGTGGGCCGGGCAAGGCGGTGGGTGACTATCTTCGCCAGAGCCCGATTGCCTCGCGCTACGCCGATACGCTGAAAAACCTCTCGCTCGGTGGCTCGGCCGACTTCAGTTTCAGTCTGGTGTTACCACTGCATCACGATGATGCCCAACCGATGACGCTGGACGGCGACGCCACGCTCAAGGCGATGGACGTAAGCAACCCTGACTGGCGCCTACGGCTGTCGGGGGTGACGGGTAACGCCAGTTTCGATGCGCATGGTTTCAAGGCGTCGGGCCTCAGCACCCGGTTCCGCGGTGTGCCCTCGACGCTGGATCTGGCCTTGGGGCAGGCCACCGGCGATCCGAACCGCCCGGTGAAGGTGGGCTTGAGTGGGCGCTTTGCCATGGCCACGCTGCTTGACGGCATCGATTCGCTCAAACCCCTGGTCGCGCACAGTTCGGGTCGGGCGCTGATGCATATCGGTGTCGACGTGGACACGGGCGAAGGTGAGCCGGCACGCACCGAGCTGACGCTCGATTCGGATCTCACCGGGGTCGCGCTGGATCTGCCCGCACCGCTGGACAAGCCGGCCGCGCAGCCGTTGCCGCTGCACATGTCGCTGGGGCTTCCAGTGGATGGCGCGCCACTGGATGTGCGCATCGGCACGCTGGCCCGGGTCCGCGCTCGCTTGGCCGATAGCGGCAAGGGTCAGCCAATGGCCTTGGCCATCGGCCTTGGCGCCCAGCCCGACATGACACTGCCTTCCTGCGGCTTGCGCGTGGGCGGTCATGCCGGGGTGCTGGATGTCAGTGGCTGGGCACAAAGTGCCATGGCCTGGAGCAGCGGCGAAGGCGATCACTGCTCCACGCAGGTGGATGTTCAGGCCGATGCGCCAACGTTCTTTGGCAAGCGCTTCGATGCATTGCGCCTGCAGTTGGCTCCTCGCGGCGACGGACTGCGTCTCAACGTGGCTGGCAAACAGGCCAAGGGCACGCTGGATCTGCCAGGCAGCGACCTGCAGAAAAAGGGCATTACTGCACGCCTTGATCGGCTGTACTGGCCGGCTGACAGCACCCCGGACACCGTCGAGGCACAGGCGGGAAGCAACAGAAGTGAAGGTCAGGCCGGGCATAAGCCGGTCACAACGCCAGCGGCCGCCAGCAGCACCAGGCGGTCGTCGCCCAGCGCGCAGACGGTCAAGGCGGCGTCCGCCAGTGGGCCACCAATAACGGCCAAGGTCGCAGGCGGTCAGAATCCGTCTCTGGACATGCATGTGGCGCCGGCCAGTTTGCCGCCACTCCATCTGTGGGTGGGTGATCTGCGTCTGGGCAAGGCGCACCTGGGCAGCGCCCGGTTCGAGAGCTGGCCCACGGCCCGCGGTATGCACATCGACCAGTTGCGCACGCATGCCCGCGATGTGCAGATCACCGCCAGTGGTGACTGGACCGGCACCGCGCAGGACAACCAGACCCACTTGGTCATCGACTTCGGTGCCGAGAGTCTGGGGCACCTGCTGACCACGTTGGGTTTTGAAGGCATCTTCGATGGCGGCCGCACGCAGGCGCACCTGGATGCCAGTTGGCCCGGTCCGCCCTCGTCGGTGGCGCTGGCGACGATGAACGGACACCTTGGCGTGGATGTGAGCAAGGGTCGCATCCCCGAGGTGCAGCCCGGTGTCGGACGCCTGTTCGGCTTGATGTCGATCGCCGAGTTGCCGCGACGCCTGACGCTGGATTTTGGTGATGTATTCCGCAAGGGCTTCGGCTTCGATGCCATCACCGGGCATTTCCGCTTCGCCGATGGCAATGCATATACCGACGATCTGCACATCAAGGGGCCTGCCGCGGATATTTCCATCAGCGGCCGCACCGGCCTGCGCGCGCATGACTACGATCAACAGGTGCTGGTGGTGCCGCATGTGGGCAACAGCCTGCCGGTGGTCGGCGCGCTCGCCGGTGGTCCGGTGGGGGCGGCGGCCGGCTTCGCGGTGCAGAAGCTGATCGGCGGTGGCCTGAACCGCGCCGCAAGCGCGCGCTACCACGTGGGCGGTTCATGGGATAAACCCAAGATCACGCTGCTGGAAAAGAAGCCGCTGCCGCGTTCCTCCCGCTCCGGTGCCGCAGCCCCGGCCGCCGCAACCAGCGTCTCGGTGGCGGTGCCACCTACCGCGTCTTCCGGTGCGGCGCGTGCCGCCTCGTCGGCATCTTCAGGCCAGTAGCCGCACCGCGCTTGCCAGCGGCCGATGCCGGTCGCCGCATGCAGGGGCCGGCTGGGCGTGGGCCGCAGGCGGGGTTTAAGCTTGCCGGTTCGCACCCCATCTTCTGGGCTTATTCGCCCGCGACTGGAATTGACGCTTCATGACCACGCCTCTTGCTTTTGCCGAACAGCGCCTGCTCACCCCTGGCGGATTGGCCACCGGTGATCTTGACCGCGTGTTCTCGCAGTTGATGGGCCCGTCCATTGACGCCGCCGACCTGTATTTCCAGCATTCGCGCAGCGAGTCGTGGGTGCTGGAGGATGGCATCGTCAAGGACGGCAACCACAGCATCGAGCAGGGCGTGGGCGTGCGCGCCATCTCTGGCGAGAAGACCGGTTTTGCCTATTCGGACGAGATTGTGCTGCCGCAGTTGCTGGAAGCGGCTGGCGCCGCGCGTGCTATTGCTCATGGCGGCCAGGGTTCCGGCAAGCCGCTGGCGCTGCGCAACGCGCGTCAGCTGTATCCGGCGATCGATCCGGTGGAAAGCCTGCCCAACGAGGAAAAGATCGCCGTGCTGCGCGAGGTCGATGCCTATGCGCGCTCGCGCGATCCGCGCATCAAGCAGGTGGTGGTGAGCATGGCCGCCACGTTGGACACGGTGCTGATTGCCGCCGCCGACGGCACGCTGGCCGCCGACGTGCGCCCGCTGGTGCGCCTGAACGTGCAGGTGATTGCCGAATCCGGCGAACGGCGCGAATCGGGCTTTGCCGGTGGCGGTGGTCGCTACAGCTATCGCGAGTTGCTCGATTCGGGGCGCGCCAAGGGCTTTGCGGCCGAGGCGGTGCGTCAGGCCCTGGTCAACCTGGAAGCGGTCGACGCGCCGGCGGGCACCATGCCGGTGGTGCTGGGGCCGGGCTGGCCGGGCGTGCTGCTGCACGAGGCGGTGGGCCATGGCCTGGAAGGTGATTTCAACCGCAAGGGCACCTCGGCGTTCGCTGGCCGTTTGGGCCAGCGCGTGGCGGCCAAGGGCGTCACCGTGGTCGACGATGGCACGCTGGAAGGTCGCCGCGGCTCGCTGTCGGTGGACGATGAGGGCACCAGCACCCACTGCACCAC
Organism: Oleiagrimonas sp. C23AA; assembly: GCF_011759385.1. GTDB lineage: Bacteria > Pseudomonadota > Gammaproteobacteria > Xanthomonadales > Rhodanobacteraceae > Oleiagrimonas. Next base: position 525,975 of record NZ_JAARLY010000002.1, read on the forward strand.
GTTGATCGAAGACGGCATCCTGGTCGGCTACATGCAGGACAAGCACAACGCGCGCCTGATGGGCGTGGAACCGACCGGCAATGGCCGCCGCGAATCGTTCGCGCATCTGCCGATGCCGCGCATGACCAACACCTACATGCGTGCCGGCCAACACGATCCGGCCGAGATCATCGCCTCGGTGGATCGTGGCATCTACGCGGTCAATTTCGGTGGCGGTCAGGTCGACATCACCAGCGGCAAGTTCGTGTTCTCGGCCAGCGAGGCCTACCTGATCGAAAACGGCAAGGTGACCCGCCCGGTGAAGGGCGCCACGCTGATCGGTTCCGGGCCGGAAGTACTCACTCGCGTGTCGATGATCGGCAACGACCTGGCTCTGGACGAGGGGGTCGGCGTGTGCGGCAAGGAAGGTCAGAGCGTGCCGGTAGGCGTCGGCCAGCCGACCCTGCGCGTGGACGCGATGACCGTGGGCGGCACGGCTTAAGAGCGAGAAGTGAGTGGAGAGAGAAAAGCACAGAGCGCAGAGCGACAAGTGGAGCTGATGCGCCGACGTGCCATGCGAGAGCCAAACGCGAGCATCTAAGAGAGCCAGCCACCGCCTATCTTCTCTCACTTCTCACTTCTCACTTCTCACTTCTCACTTCTCGCCACTCACTCCCCGCGCTCGATTTCCCGCAGGGACCGGAACAGCTCGCGGTAGGCGTGCGGCGGCTTGTTCTTCTCGCGCTCGGTGCGCGCCTGGCGGATCAGCGAGCGCAGATGCTGGCGATCGATCTGCGGGTGGGCTTCGATCAGCTCTGACAGCGCCGCATTGCCATCCTCGCCCAGGAGGCGCTCGCGCAACACTTCCAGACGCTGCATGGCGGCGTTTTCCTGGCGCTGGCGGTCGCGATCCTCGCCCAGCGCGGCGCGCACATGGGTGAATGCCTCTTCGCCGTGCCGGCGCATGATCTTGGCCAGGAACGCCATCTGCCGCTTGCGCGCGATGTGCGCCTTGATGCGCTTGGTCTGCGCGATCTCCGTCAGCACATCGTCCGGCAGGTCGAGCTTGGCCAGCTGGCTGGGCGTCATCGCCACCAGTTGTTCGGCCAACTCCAGCATGGCCAGGGCATCACGGCGTTGCTGGCTGCGACTGGGGCCGTAGTCGTCTTCGTTGGCGTCGATATCGTGTTCGTCGTGCGGCTGCATGCTCAGGCGTCCGTGGCCGGGGTGTCGACAAGGCCGGGTTCGGCCTGCTCAAGGGCAAAGCGTGGCCGGGTGTGGCCGTCCACTTCAACGGTTTCGGCAAACATCGCCGCCGGGCGCACCCACAGGCCGCGTTCGCCATACAGCGCCTGATAGACCACCAGGTGCTGTTCGTTTTCGCTGTGACGGGCCGTGCCGAACACGCGGTATTGCCCGCCCTTGTAGTGCCGGTACAGGCCGGGCGTGATCGATGTTGCGGTCATGGCGGGGCTCCGTGGCACCATAGCGGCTTTGCGAAACGGCCGCGGCGTCCCCATATGCATGAGGGTTCCGACGGCCCGGCCGTCCATTGTATCGCAGCCCAGAAGGATGCCCATGAGCGATCTTGCCCCCGCCCGCGAACTATCCCACGACGCCCAATCCGAGCTGGATCGCCTGGCGCAACTGGCGCAGGAGGTCATTGCCCGTGCGCGCGCTGCCGGCGCCAGCCAGGCCGAGGTGGCCGCCAGCGTGGACGAGGGTCTGAGCGTGAACGTGCGCCTGGGCGAGGTGGAGACGGTCGAACGCACGCGCGATCGTGGTTTCGGGCTGACGGTGTATTTCGGCAAGCGCAAGGGCTCGGCCAGCACCGCCGACCTTCGCGCCGAGTCGCTGGATGCCACCATCGAGCAGGCCTGCGCCATCGCCCGGCATACCGAGGAAGATCCGGCCGCGGGCCTTGCCGATGCCGCGCGCATGGCCGACAGCTTCCCTGACCTGGATCTGTGGCATCCGTGGGAGATCGATGTCGACGGCGCCGCCGAGATCGCGCGCCGCATCGAGGCCGCCGGTCGTGAGGAAGCGCACATCAGCAATTCCGAGGGCGCCAACGTGCAGGCCGGCAGCGCGCTGTCGGTGTACGCCAACTCGCACGGTTTCGTCGGCCGCGAGCGCGGCAGCCGGCATTCCATGTCGGTGTCGCTGATTGCCGCTGACGAGGCCGGCATGCAGCGCGACTACTGGTACGACACCGTGCGCGCAGCCGGCGACTTCATGTCCGCCGAGGCGCTGGGTCGACGCGCCGCCGAGCGTACCGTGGCCCGCCTGGGCTCGCGCCGGCTGTCCACGCGCAGCTGCCCGGTACTGTTCGCGCCGTCAGTGGCACGTGGCTTGATCGGACACTTGCTGGGCGCGGCCAGCGGCGGCGCGCTGTACCGCCGCGCCAGTTTCCTGCTGGACAAGCGCGGCGAGCAGGTGCTGCCGTCATGGCTGTCATTGGTCGAGCGTCCGTTCCTGAAGCGCGGACATGCCTCGTCGGCCTTCGATGCCGAAGGTGTGGCCACGGTCGAGTCGACGATTGTCGAAAATGGCGTGCTGTCGCGTTATCTGCTAAGCAGCTACTCGGCGCGCAAGCTGGGCCTTGAAAGCACCGGCAATGCCGGCGGCGTGCACAATCTGGAGGTCAGCCACGGCGAGGATGATTTCCAGGCCATGCTGGCGCGACTGGGTACCGGCCTGCTGGTCACCGAGGTGATGGGGCAGGGCGTGTCGCTGATCACCGGTGACTACTCGCGTGGCGCGGCCGGCTTCTGGGTGGAGAACGGCGAAATCGCCTATCCGGTGGAGGAAATCACCATCGCCGCCAACCTGCGCGACATGTTCAAGGGCATTGTCGCGGTCGGCGCCGATATCGATCATCGATCGCATATCCTCACCGGCTCGATCCTGATCGACCGCATGACGGTGGCAGGTGAATAACCCGCGGCGGAACTCGGCACGGCAGGGGGCCGGGCAGCGTACTAGGTTGCGACAACAGGAGAAAAAGACATGAAGGACGTCAGCGCGTCGCAGGCGCCCACGGCGCTGGGTGCCGACAACGCCGAACAGCGTAAGTGGGCCATGCTGGTACATATTTCGGCGCTGGTGACGGCGCTTTTGACCGGCCGTTTTTTCGGGGTGGGCTGTTTTCTGGGCCCGCTGCTGCTGTGGGCCATGAAGAAGGAAACCATGCCCTATGTGCACGAGCAGGGCCGCCAGGCGATCAATTTCAACCTGACCGTCATGCTGGCGCTGATCGTGATCATCCTGCTGGGCTTGGGCGTTTCGATGCATATGGGGCGGCCCCTGGGTCTGGCCGTGATCCTGCTGTTGGGTGCGTTGCTGCTGGCGTTCTGGGCCATCAGCGTGATTGTTGCAGTGGTCAAAACCTCCAATGGCGAGGCGTTTCGCTACCGACTGGCGATTCGCTTCATTCGCCCGGCCCGCGCATGAACGCGACGCATGCCGGCGTGACCAGTTGCGCTTGACAGCGTCCGGCGCACAGCCAAAAGTGGAGCCTCCTGAATAAAGGAGAGGGGCCATGAACACGCCTTCGGACCAGATTCCACCGTCGTCGCCGCCACCGGAGCCGCCACCGGGTGGACCACCCGAGCCGCCACCGGAAGGCGCCAAGGCCTATACGCCACCGCCGCCGGAGCCGCCGCCGGGCGCAAGCCCGGACGACCGCAACATTGCGCTGCTGACGCACCTTTCCGGCTTTATCCTCAGCATCATCGTGCCGCTGGTGGTGTGGTTGATGAACAAGGACAAGCCCGAGAAGGCTTATCTGACCGAGGAAGCACGCGAGGCGCTGAACTTCCAGCTCACCGTGTTGATCGGTTACGTCATTTGCTGGGTGCTAGCGATCATCCTGATCGGGGCGTTCCTGAGCTGGCTGCTGTGGGTGGTCAATCTGGTGCTTTGTATCCTGGCCGCCGTCCGCGTCAGCGCGGGAGGCAGTTACCGCTATCCGTTCAATCTTCGCCTGATCAATTGATGGCGCAAGGAAAAGGCGGCCGATATGAACTGACCCCCAGAAGTTGGACATCGATCCAACCTCTGGGGGTTTTTCATGTCCAAATACGACACCAAGTTCAAG